>JBKBII010000005.1:0-238233 GCA_046299415.1 Thioalkalivibrionaceae bacterium
GGCGGCAAGGCCGCGCCGGGCTACCACCGTGCGAAAGAAATCATCGCACTCGCGGTCCATATCGCCGATGTCATTCGCCGCGATCCACGTGCACGCGATCAGCTGCGCATGGTGTTTCTACCCAATTACAACGTCTCCAAAATGCTGCGCATCTGTGCCGGCACCGATCTCTCCGAGCAAATCTCGACCGCCGGCAAAGAAGCCTCGGGGACCGGAAACATGAAATTCATGATGAATGGGGCGCTGACGATCGGCACCTACGACGGTGCCAACATCGAAATCCTCGAGGCCGTCGGCGCCGAGCACTTTTTCCTGTTCGGTCTCAGGGCCGAACAAATCGAAGCACTCAGGCCGCACTACGATCCCAATCAGCTGATCGCCGACGATCCAGACCTCGACGAGGTCTTGCGACTGATCGAGTCCGACCTGTTTTCGGGTCGCGAACCCGGTCGCTTCCGTCCCCTGGTAAACGCCATTCGCGATCCACACGACCCATGGATGGTCGCCGCTGACTTCGCCGACTACCTGCGCGCGCAGCGAGACGCCGCGCAGGCCTGGTGTGATCGCGATCGGTGGACGCGCTCCAGCATTCGAAACACCGCATCCTCCGGGCGTTTCTCGTCTGACCGAACGATTCGCGAATATAACGACGACCTCTGGCATCTCCCCACACTACCGGGGCGGTCAGAAGTGCGTTGATCGATTCGATTTCGAGTCCGGTCTCAGGCGCCTCAAAATCATGGCCGCACCCGGCCATTGTGCAGGCCGCACTCGTTCGAGCTCATCCGGTACCGATCCGGTCAGCTTGAGCGTGCAACGCTAGTCGCCAGTGGTGCGACGACTAAGACAGAACGAGCCACCAAACGAAGATGCGAGCGCCGCGCCAATCGGCGCGCGCCCGCACAGCGCGTTATTCAGCGTCTACCTCAAAGGGCCATTGCCTCGCGAAATTGGCCAGGCAGAACCTAGGGTCTCCGCTCCAATCGCATCGGCTACCTTGACCGCGGCGCCTACGTCTGCGTGCGGCTGCTACGAACGGCACTGTGGAACGCGTTGACGATCGCATCCCAGCGAAGCTCATTGACCAACGGAGCATCGGCATCGCGCAACCACTGGGTCGATTCGTCGATCAGCATCAAAACTTCTGACGCCGCCAGGGCCTCAGTGAACGCCGCCAGCCGTTCAGCGCCCAAAGCGTGACGGAACGACATGACCCAGATGGCGTGGGCAGAATCGGACGCAACACGGAGGTCTGCGTTGATCAGGTTGCCATGGCTTTCCGGATCACCGCGTTCAGACGATGATTGCGTCGCCTCACTCGAGGGCTCATCCACCACCCGATCCGAAGCTCGGTGCCATGCCTGATTCGCCGTTGGCCGCGTCAACAACACAAACGCCACTGCATACAATAGGGTGCGCACGCGCTGCAATTGTCGCTGCGTGTCACCCCCGGCAAGAGCTCTGGCAGCCGCGCCCAGCGCCGCACCTCCGCTCAGCGCCGCGTCAATCAACAGTTGCAGCGCAAGACGCTCCTTGGCCACTGGTTCTTCGGCGAGTGGATCGCCGACCCGCTTCGCCGCGCCACCCGATAGTTGCCCACCGGCTCGTTCGTCTCGGCGCCGTCGTCGATCGTCTGACCGCGCCTTCACGTGAGGCGGTCCGTCGCTGGTTTCGTCTTCGTGCCATCGATCGGATAGAAGAACCTTCGGCGCTCCCAGCCCGATAAACCACGCCGCAAGAAAGTCCGGGTCGTCAATTGACTGACCACGCAACGCGGCAAGACTTGTAGCATTGGGTGGCGCCAGCTCGACTCGCACACAGCGCGATCGGATTGTCGCTGGCAAGCGCATCGCCTCAGAACTCGTCAGTAGCAGACGAGCCCCGGCCGGTGGCTCCTCAAGCGTCTTGAGCAGTGCGTTCGCCGCGTTGCGATTCATGCGTTCCGCGTCGACCAGCAGCACCGTGCGACCCGCCTTTGAAGTCAAAGATAAAAACCGACTTATTTCGCGTATCGCCTCGACACTATGCTCACGCGTGCGCCCCGACGGCAGCAAGGTCAATACATCCTGACATCGAACAGCCTGCAGGCTCTCGCAACGGTCACATTGGCCACAAGGCCACATCGGTTCGCGCGAAAGACGCGTATCCAGGTCAGCCCCTCGCGACCGCGTCGAGTCATTTTCGCGCCAAACCGAGCCCTGCAGACCGCCGTCATACGCTCGTTGAACGGCCAAGCATGACAACGAGGCCACTGCCGCCCGTGCAAGACTCGCCTTGCCAAGGCCCGCGGGGCCTGTCAGCAAGACCGCGGTGTTGCGTGCCTCGTTCAGCAGCGGCATCAGGCGGCGCCAAGCTTTACGCTGCCACGGCAAAGGTCCTGCTTCATCATCGCGCCAAAACGAAGTTGCAGACCCCGAAAGCGGCGATCGATCATCCGCGACGCCACTCCCCCCGGATTCAATGGTTGCAGGCTCAACTCGGGTCTGCGGCCGAAATGCCGCCCAGAAACACGCCAGCGCCTCAGCTTCAGGCGAAGGCTCAGCGGCTTTCATCGTGCGAGTCACAACAACATCCTGCTCATCGCGCCAGTCCTCGATTAAGGTTAACGCTACAATTTAGCCGCTAGGGCGCGTCACTGCGTGGCGCAGCGCTCACTCCTTCACCAAACGGTCTGCAGTGTCCTCATCGCTCGTTTCAGACGCCTCATGCCGCGTCCTACGCGCCGCTTCCTCCAATGTTTAATCGAGTTCAGTAGCCGGTGAGTCAAGCGCATCTCGGCGAGTCATCCGGACTTTGTCGATCCTCGATTTTGAGCTTGATCTCGTATTCATTCCCAGACTCGATCATCGGCTCGATCTCACGCGCGATCACGGCCTGAACGGCGGCTCGCATGTCATCGATGGACGCCGCCGCATCAATGCGTCGATACCGCTCAGGCGCCGCTGCAGCGCGCCGCGCATACGCCGCTCGCGCGCGTTCAAAAAAGGCCACGGCCTCACGTTCAAATCGATCAGGGCTGGCATTTCCATCGATTGCAGTGATTGCACGCTGCCGAACCCGAGCCAAGCCAACCTCAGGAGGCACATCAAACCACAGCACCAGATCCGGTCTCATTTCGCCAAGCAACCACGTCTCGAGTGCCGCGACTCGTTCAGCACCCAGCTCACGGCCACCACCTTGGTAGGCATAACTGGCATCCACAAAGCGATCCGACACCACCCACGACCCGCGATCGAGAGCTGGCGCAATGACGCGATGCCAGTGCTCGGCACGCGCAGCAAACATGAGCAACAGCTCTGTATCGGCGTGCATCGCCGCCATCGTCTCGGGATCACGTTCATCCCGCCAATCACTCGATCGAGACGGATTCAATGGCCGGGGCGTCGCCAGCAACAGATCACGAATACGCTCGCCTAACGTCGTCCCGCCCGGCTCGCGCGTCTCCAAGACGTCAATTCCGGCACTGCGCAAATAGCCGGCGATGGCCGCCATCTGAGTTGTTTTGCCGGCACCCTCCAACCCCTCCAGAACGATCATCCGTCCGCGCGACCTATTCGTGAACGGCCCGCTCAGTCTCATGTCGGTCATCAGCGTCCTCGCCCATAGCGTGACGCGTCACCACCCAGCTGGTGTTCGATAACGGCACGACGATGCTCAGTGTACGTCGCACTGAATACATGCGAGCCATCACCACGCGCAACGAAGAACAGCGCATCGGTATCGATTGGTCGAGCTGCCGCCTGCAGGCTGGCCCGTCCCGGTAGCGCGATCGGAGTCGGAGGCAAACCCTCGCGGGTGTAGGTGTTGTGCGCGTGATCGCGACGCAGCTCGGCCCGCGTCAAACGTGTGCCAACCGTCTGACCGTAGAGCAGCGATGGATCCGTCTGCAGACGCATTCCGGAACGTAGGCGGTTGACGAACACGCCAGCGATCATTTCGCGCTCATCGGCTCGAGCGGCCTCCTTCTCGACCAGTGAAGCCAAAATCAGCAACTCCCAAGGGTTCTGGGCAGGATGATTATCTGAACGCTGAGCGAAGGCCTCGGCCAACGCAGCCCCCATCGCTCGCACGCCGCGATCGAGCAAAGCCTGCGATGATTCACCGCGCCGATAGCGATACGTGTCCGGCATGAACAAGCCCTCGACCCACGCGCCATCATCCAGCTCTGGATGTTCGGCACGCGCCAACCAATCCTTATCAATCTGAGCCAAAGCCCACATACGATTAGGCGACACATCGTACTCACCGGTCAGATGCCGCTGCGCCTCGACACGCGCCAACATCTGCGCAAAAGTCCACCCCTCCGGAATGGTCAACGAGCGTGTCACCACCTGACCGGCGTGCATACGCTGCACCAACGCCGCCGCTGTCAAATCAGGCGTCAGTGCATATTCCCCCGCTTGCAGTCGCCCCGCGATACCGGATAGGCGAGCGTAAATCTCGACTGGCCATGGATGCGTCACCAAGCCTGCGTCCGCCATCGCCCGGGCAATTGCGCGCACGCCCTCGCCGGGCTCGACGATGAAAGCCGGCGGCTCATCGTGCATCGTTGCCTCTGACGCAGGCGCCGAATCCCACTCCAGAGAGTCCGCCTCCGTCGCGCGCCCGATCGTTCTCGGATCGGCTTCGAGAACAGCATGACCGAATGGGGTCAGCAAAATTCGTTGATACGCGATCAAACCCAAGGCGCCCAGCGCTGCGACCATCAGCGCAGCACTGAGCACGACCCCCAGTACGGCGCGCAACCACGCACCGCGCATGTTTCCTGGCCGGACCATCTGAACTTTTCGCACGACCTGAACCGCCTCCGATCAATCCGCCCGACACCGCCGCCGATACCAACTTCTTCTCAGCCATGGCCAACCGCATGACTTACAAGTTTCGATACGTCGCAGCGCCGTCGCTTTGAAACCGCAAACCGAACGCCGAGATCAAGTCATCCATCACGCTTGACATTGTACGCTGCGACCCATCGACCTCCCGAACTCCGACGAGAGAGCGACGTCAATCGGCGCGGGTGCATGTGGCCTCGTGCGACACCCAGAACGCTTCGAGCCAACCGATTGACCATTCGACCATCCGCAGTCTCATGCGACGCCAGCGCTGACCACGAACGATACGCCGTAACACCGTCGGCTGTCGGCGCCTTAACGCAACCCAAAACTCACGAACGCGGCATCTCACCCCAAGCCGATTCGTCCACGTCAGGCGACGCATCAAATCGCCCTTAAAGTTGATCGGCGAGTGGGTCCACCGAGTCGCGAGTCGGTGGGCGCTTCTGTCGGGTCCAGTGCGATCTACAGCGACCTGGCAACTAATTGAGTGAGAAATCGCTCAGTCGCCGCCCGGTGTTCAATCGCGCTCGCAAGGCCCGCCGCCACACCGGCAAACGGGCAAAATCCGCATCATTTCGTGACCAATGCTGAATCGTCGCGCCGTCGCGCCCACGCAATTCGTCGACCCATTGCAAGCCGACTCCGGTCCCCATCACAACCATCGCCTCGGCACTCTCGAGCACCGCCTCATCGAGGACTGCGACGTGCAACTGCGGCATGACCTCGTCCGAGTTCCGAGCCCCCCCCGACGTCGCGGAACTATCAGACTCTGCAACGGCCAACCAAGCAGCGCGCCGCGTACCCGCGACGCCCGCCCCTCGATGCTCAGGCGTCAACCACTTACCGTCGATCCTGAGTGCGATATTGGCGGCGGTCGCGCAAACCAGACGCGCATCGGCATCACACAGAAGTGCGTCGTGAACGACGGGGCATTCGATAGACTGCTCGACGCTTGTAGCCTCGGTCCGTTGTGAACCGATCATCTGGTCAAGGCGGCTGCGCGCCAGCACCTGATCGAGGCGATTAAGATGCTTGAATCCAGCCAATCCCGGCTGAATCGACGCACATACCGACGACAGCGTGATCACTCGTAGCGGTAACGAAGCATCGCTGACTACGCTCGCCCCCTTCGCAAGCGACGACTTATCCGTCGCGTCGCCAATAGAACGCGACCCATGCAAACCCAGCGCGCTGCTATCGACATCCTCAGATCCAGCCCCCAAGGGATCAGCCGTCGCGGCGCGACATTGAACGAACAGATTCGGTCGTTGGATTGCCGGCCGCACGTAACCACTCGCGCTGTTACCAGCCGTCCACACCCACTTCGCCAAGGCGTCAATCGGCCGATCAGCCGCAATCCACGCGTCGATCAAAGCACTGCGAATGCGTTCGGGATCAGCCAGCGGCAACGCCAATGCCCCACAACCCGCAGCGAATCGTACCCAGTGCCAATCCCAGCCCAGTGGCTGCCCTCGATCGAGCCAAACCGTCTCGAAAAGTCCATCTCCGAACTGCAAACCGCGATCAAGGCCGACACCATCGGCTAGGTCGTCTGCGTTTTTGCCCGTCATTCGACCTACCCCCGACACCCTGACAGTACTCGAGCTCAAACTAAGACCTAAACTGAATGGAGAACCGCGTGCTGCGTCTCGGCCGCAGCGCTCTCCGAACGCCTTGCGCCGCCCGGTCGCGGCTCTGCTCAGCGCTTCCTCACCACACAGGCGACGATACTCGCCACTATTTCTCGAGACTTCGCTCAGCCAATCCGAAGATGGCTCGGTCAATGCAACCGCATGCGATGCGCTTGGATCAGCTACAGCAAACTGCGACTTGTCTCAATCGGAAAGCCATCACTCCGCTTGGCGTCGCGGTCCCGTACCGCAGAAATCCAGAGCACCCCGAGCCGGGCGCGTGGCCGACAACGACCATCGATCGCCCTGAGCGCTCGCCGTCACGAGCTCACGGATTCGGCACGGCGACGCCGAGTGCCTCGAGCATTGCTTTCGCCTTGTGCCGAGTTTCGGCGAGCTCTGCATCAGGATCGGAGTCGAACACAATCCCGGCTCCGGTTCGGAATTCAATGCGTTCGATCAATTCCGCCGATTCACACCCAGCGAACCGACCTGCCCAATCGTCGGCATGCTTTGAGGTCGCGCCTTGCACATCGTATTCAACGCGACGGGTCGACTCGTTTTCGAAGCGCTCGGTCCACCGATCCAACGCGCGCGCGGTTCGCGTCTGAACGATCAGCGTGCGTATCAAAATATTGCTATCCAGCGCACCGCCATCTGACAAGTAGCCGAGCGACCCCGTGTATGCACCGCGCGCCGCCTGCGGAGGCGGCTTACGATCAGCGACAGCCTCCAACTCGTGAATGCGACGGATTGCGTGAACCTTCGGGCAACCGGTGATCGTCCCGCCCGGGAACGTGGCGTGCAGAGCGTCGGCCACATCAACACCGTCGGCCAGGGTAGCGACGATCGTCGAAACCAAATGATGAACGCGCTTGTAGCTTTCGACGCGCAATAATGAGGGCACAGTGACGGTCCCCGGCGCCGCGACGCGGCCAAGATCGTTGCGCTCAAGATCAACAAGCATCACATGCTCGGCGATCTCCTTGGGGTGACGCGACAGGTCGTCCCGCAAAGCGGCGTCAGTCTCAGCCGTCGAGCCGCGCGGGCGCGTCCCCGCGATCGGACATGTCTCGATCCGACCCTCAGCGATGCGCACCAAACGCTCCGGTGACGACGAAATCACAACCGCATCAGGCAACCGAAACCACGCCGCGAACGGCGCCGCATTGGCCTCGCGCAAGCGTTGATACAGCGCCGACACGGTCGCAGGCACGATCGCGATCCGCGCGGTCTCATCGCTGCCCAGACGCTCAACATCGGAAAAAAGCCCGTGCAATTGATCGCCATTCTCAAAGGGCTCGACCGGTCGAGAATCGAGATAATCCAGCCGCCATGCGCGCGAAAGATTGAGCTGAAAGACTTCGCCATCGATGATCAACCGGCGAGCTCGTCGAACGGCCTCGAGATAAGCCTCTTCCGGCGCCTCGACTAAGCGCGCGCGCGTCCAAGACTCTTGACTGCCCTCCACCTGCGTCCCGCTGTCGTCTGACGTGTCGAGCTGCGCACCTGCCGATAAAGCCCGCGCCAAGTGCACACGCGCGACACCCAAGGCATGCTCATCGCGGGCCACGAGCCACGTCTGTACACGCGCATGATCGACGACCAAAGCCGCCGGAACGTCGACGGCAAAAGCATCGGCCGCGCAACTCGCGCGCGGAGCCTCACCAAGACTCGGCTCGAAACGCCACGCGAGCTCATAAGGTAGGTAAAACATCCAGCCACCATGGAAGGGCCCGTCGTAGCCGACGCCCCTCGCAGTCTCTAGTCGATCCCGTCGCTCAGAGTCGATGCGCGAAGACTGCCAGCGAAGTTCTCCCATCACGGCGTCGGCGCCGAAGCGCGTCTCGCCTCTCATCAGCGCCAGAATCGACCAGCGACCGTCACCCTGCCCCTGTAGTGCCGACTCCAGCAGCCAAGGGCCGCAACCCTCTCGTTCCAGAAGTCGCAAAAGCGACCACCACGCCACTGAAGCGACCTCTAACCCGTCGACAGCTTCGACGCAGAAACGCCGGGCGCTCGCTTCTTCTTGTCGATCTTCTGTGACCACAGACGCCTCACCGGGTCGCACACCAAAAAGCACGATCGCGAAGAACCCTCGACCACAGCCACCGCCGTGTAACGCTCTCGATCAGGAACACACGCTCCAACACATTCGGCTCGCCTTAAGGACCATCGTTCAGCTTCAGTCGGCACATTCGAGTTTAGAGCGGCAAGCCGTGACGTCGCCCGAGAACGTCTTTCTGGGGCTCAGTGCGCGTTGAGCGTGACGATTCAACTCGATCCTCTGAATTGATCTCTCGACGCACTCTCGACCCAACACAACCAAACCCGCACAGAACAGAGCGGCTCTGCGGGTCAGTCGGATCAAAACCAGATGGAAGCGCTGAATCCACGAGCACACACCGGAACGATGCGACGGCACGATCAAGTTTTTTTCGCCGGACTGCGCTCGGAGATCATCCTCCAGCCACACAACACTTGAATCGCGCATCAGCGGTGCGCAATCGATCGACCCTTGCATGGCCCTCTTTGCCCGACGGAAGAGGCCGGACGCAGAACGCGATCGACAGGGCCTTCACGCCTATCGAACGGCAAGAACTAAAGAAAAAAAGTCAGGTTGCCGGTCGGTCTCACGATCGAGAACCACTCCGCAATCCATATGAGTCTCAGCCGCTTCGTGATGCAGCGATCAGGCGCCGGAGAGTGACCGTCGTATCCGCCCGTTCGACGTTAACCGACAGTCGAGTCGTCAGGAAGCCTGCAACAGAAAGAAGCCCGTCAGTTTCTTGACGGGCCTCGACCCAAAGCGTGATCAGCTTTTCAGGTTGGCGTTGATGAAATCAATCGCCTGCTTGACCGTCGTGATCGATTCGGCCTGCTCGTCAGGAATTTCAGTCTCGAATTCCTCTTCAAGCGCCATAACAAGCTCGACGGTATCGAGGGAGTCCGCCCCCAGATCATCGACGAACGAGGCGTTTTCGGTGACATCTTCCTCTTTGACACCAAGCTGTTCGACGACGATTTTCTTAACGCGTTCTTCGATACTGCTCATGACGTTTGAAATCCCCCAAAGGAACAGACCTTCAATCAGGCCCGGAAATAAACAGCCTCACACGGTGTGGGCCATTCTAGAAAAAAGCGCTTGCGCGTTCCAGTCGAGAGCGACTGCTCAGGATCAGAACACTCCGAAGTCACATAGAGCTCGCGATCGGTATTCATAACGGAATGCGATAACCGGCTTGTAACAGATCAGTGGCTTTCGCGCCACATCAGGTTTTCGCGAAGACATCGAAGATCGACTCGAGGCCCGCACCCCACTCAGAGCCCGCTCCGAAGTCGTGTCGTCAGTGCATGAACATGCCACCGTTCACGTGCAACGTTTCTCCAGTGATGTAAGAGCCGGCGTCAGATGCCAGAAAAGCGACACAGGCGGCAACCTCCTCCGGGCGACCCAAACGACCGAGCGGTATCGACGTCAACAGCGCATCACGGACCGAATCAGGCAACCCGCGGGTCATGTCGGTATCGATAAACCCGGGCGCCACAGTATTGACCGTCACCCCCCGGCTACCCACCTCGCGCGCCAACGCGCGAGCGAAGCCCGCCAAACCGGCCTTAGCCGCGGCGTAGTTCGTCTGACCCGCATTCCCGGTCGCACCGACCACCGAACCGACCAGAACAATGCGACCCCGACGAGCCTTCATCATCGGCTTCACGACCTTTTGCGTCAGCATCGCTGCAGACGTCAGATTGGTATCAATCACCGCCTTCCAGTCGCTTGGCTTCATTCGCATGAACAAGCCATCACGGGTGATGCCAGCGTTATTGACCAGAGCTTCGATTTGACCGATCGAGTTCTGAATTCGCTCAAGTGCCCCATCAACTGACGCCTCGACCGTAACATCCATCTCGATGCCTAGGCCATGCTCGCCCAGACGCTGCGTAATCTCCTGCGCGCCTGCACTCGACGTTGCTGTGCCGACAACGAAGAAGCCTCGATCGATCAGCTTGGTTGCGATTGCCGCGCCGATACCACGACTGGCGCCGGTCACCAAGGCCACGGGGCCACGAGTGTTTAGGGTCGAGTTTTCGGTCATTTACGCCCGTCCAGTTCAGTTATTGCGTGTCGTCGCGATGAGTCAAACAGATTGTCGAGCCAAACGATCTCCGTCGCTCATGCTCAACCGATCTCGTTCAGAAAAGCCAGCTTACCCATGGAAGGTCGCTTGAGACAACGCCGCGCGCGCGCCATCGAGAGTTTCCGGTGACGAGATTTCCATCGTTTTCAAATCACTGTCGATCCGCTTCGCCAAGCCTGTCAGCACCTTGCCCGGACCACACTCGACCTGCAAGACCGCGCCACGGTCAACCGCTAATCGAATCGAATCGACCCAGCGCACCGGGGAGTAGAGTTGCTCCACCAGTCGTGTCGCCAAAACGGCCGGATCGCGAGACGGCTCCGCTGCCACGTTTTGAATCACGTCAAACCGCGCCGGACTCAGCGTCACCTGCTGCAGGCGTAGACGCATGACCTCGGCGGCATCTTTCATCAACGCGCAATGCGACGGCACTGAAACCGGTAGCCTGAGCGCACGCTTGGCACCAGCTGCCTTAGCCGCGCCGACCGCTCGCTCGACAGCATCAGCGTGCCCCGCGATGACCACCTGTCCCGGTGCATTGAAGTTTACCGCTTCCAACACCTGAACACCCCGCTCGGCGTCACACAGGGCTCGAACCGCATCATCATCAAGACCCAGCACGGCCGCCATGCCACCAAGACCCTCAGGGACCGCCGCCTGCATTGCATGCGCACGAACTTTGACCAAACTGACCGCATTGGCGAAAGACAAAACACCTGCTGCCACCAACGCTGTCACCTCGCCCAGCGAATGCCCAGCGACGAATGCCGGATCCGGAACACCCTCGCGCTCCAACAAACGCCAACAAGCGACGCCTGCTGCAAGCATTGCCGGCTGCGTCGTCGTCGTCCGATCCAATTGATCTGCCGGGCCATTCTGGACTATCGACCACAGATCCTGACGAACGATATCGGAGGCCTCCTGAAATGTATCGCGAACCGTCGCATCGACATCGCCCAGCGCCCGCAACATCCCAACCGATTGGGAACCCTGCCCCGGAAATACCGCGATCCACGACGCCTTAATCGGCTCCGCAGCGCCCACCGGCTGCCCCACATCATGCTCGCTCATCAAAACTCCATTTCTTCGACATCGTTCTCAAAGGCGGACCGTTTCACCCGCGTAGAACCCGCAGTAGCGGCACGCCCCACGCTGCATCAATCGGCGTGCGTATCGCTGTGTCGCGCAAAGCGCGCTCCATCGATTGATTACGTGTTGTGTCTCCCAGCTCGCACCACGCGACCCGTGTCCCGCATCTCGCTCTCCGCTTTTGTCAGAGTTTCCCCGAAATCGATTCGCCATCGAGTCAAACTCTACGCGCCGGACGAATTTTGTCTCAACAACGGCCGCCGGCACACCACGTCACCGCCAGACAATGAACCACGTGTCTACACAGCGCGACCGGTCCGGGCAAAAGGCACAGAACCAAGTCCCGAACATCGACGATCGTCGAGCAGGTGTCGGCCAGCCGAAAACAATTTGTCATTTGGCATCGACCCGCAACCCGTCAACCAAAGGCGGCAAGGAGCGTCGAATCCGCGATGGCGATCGCCTCAATCGAGGCAAAACATCGACGAACGGCGCTACCGGATGGCGACCGCAGGTGCAGCCCTACGGCCGCGCCCTCGAGCGCGAGTATCGGCATCACGCATTGGTCGCGGGCGGGACGACGCTCGGCTACCGCGTCCACAATCGACGCGGAGTGTATGTAAGGTGAGGCAACCGCGGCAAGCCGCACCCCGCTCTGGACTCGACACCGCGCGAAAGCGAACTCACTGCTCGCAGACCGACACGGTGTAGTCGCAAAGTCTCGGTCACGATTTGCCGGTTCGACGGGTGTTGGCGTTTTCCCCGAGGCCCTTTGTAGCCAAGTGTGTTCGAATTCCACCAACGAAATGGGTCCAGCCTCGGCCGCCGAGACCGCCGAGACCGCCGACCGCACTCGACTCAAAAACGCTCGTGCCGGCGCGCTGCATCAAGGCTTGGCAACGGGGATCAACGGGCAGACGGCCGAGTCCTTGAGTCATAGCCCGTATCACAGATGCTGAGCTTCTCGGCGGTCCAGATCCTCCGCCTTAAAAAATATCATCTGCGAGCGGACCCAAAACTCACCCAAAAGAAGCTTCTGCAATGACCGACATCGACTGAGCCCCATACCGACTCGAATTCGAATCACCGGCGCCCTCATTGGTCAAACGCAGCGCGGATCATGAACCCGGTTAACTAGAGTTTCGCCGCCGTCGGAGATAGACTAGGATACTGATCCAAAAACGGAACCAGAATGGCCAAAGAAGACGAAATTGAACTCGAAGGCGTCGTCGTCGAAACGCTTCCGAACACGATGTTCCGAGTCGAACTCGAGAACAAACATGTCATAACGGCGCATATTTCCGGAAAAATGCGAAAGCATTACATTCGCATTCTACGAGGCGACAAGGTCACGGTACAGATGACACCATACGATCTGACCAAGGGCCGCATTGTTTATCGATCGAAATAAGCCCAGGCTTGCTTGTTGATCCATGATGTAAATCGCGTCACGTGAAGCGTCTGTGATGAACGGACTTCACCGCTAGCCTCAAGCAGACCACACGTCGCGCACACCATCTCGTCGCCATAGCGCCGTGATCGATTGCGCAGCATGCACGCAAAACACTGTTACCGCGTCTGAATCTAAAGGCTGGTCGCCTGGTTCAAGTGAAGGGGACCTGGGGAAATCGCCCCCGCAAAACTCTCCCTGACGAGCCGACCTCAGAGTCGCACGCGCAACGATCGAAGCCACTCTCGGAAAAGCGGTTTCAAGCGGATCGGCCGGATCAATCCCAAGGCGATCGAACATCCAGGGACACGCGAGTTCAGCCGAAGCGCCACCGGAGCGGGCGGTACGATGTCCCGGGTTCGATGAGACATCAAAACCACGATCGGAATGACGGAGCATTGAGTGAGTCACCCGAGCACAGCGATTTGGCTCGCCAGCCGAGCAAACGCGTCAATGACGCCCGACCTCACGACATCGTTTTGAGGCGCGGCTGACACGTGCTCGTTGCGGCCGAGTGGGCCCGGCTATGCGCCAAAAGGACACCCGATGGACCGTTGCGCGCGCCTCACAACGTCATGTGGTAAACGATGCTCCATACTTGCGCCTGACCTCGGTCGCCATGCTTTTTGGTGTGCCTGGAGCGTCCCGCGCGGCATCTCGCACACAACGTTCGCTTGCGTTTTTCGGCTTGAAAAAGCCAATCTTGTCGGCGTGAGCTCTGAGTAAGCCATGATGCCTCTTGCCGCACGCGGCACAGAGTGAATTCTCGAGCCCCTACACGCCTACCAACCAAGCCAGAATGCAATCGACCTGCCATCGTCGAACCGCGATGAGAACATTTCAACGCGCGGAAGAACCGCCAAAGCGGCAAAGGCGATCCCCATCAATACGACCCCTGCCTCACGCGACGCGCTTGTTTGCCTAGACTGTCCAACCAGCCGAGCGGACTGTCAACAACCGAAACGCAGCGTTGGCGGCGAGTGGCTACGCGGCTTCCAAATCACCGGCCAACGATTGACGGACCGCGTCAGGGACAGCGTCGACTCGGTGACGATATTCCGGATGATCGACACCGACACTGATAGCGGCACCGTTTTTGAGAGCGTCGATCATCGCGGGTGTCAACTCGAACCGAAGGAAGTGAACCGACGACGTTTTTTCGCTCGTTGTACGATCCAAATCTTCGTTGGCGATCGGAGTGACCGGATCGAATCCAGCAACCTGGACGTAGACTTTTTCTTCCAATCCAATCAGACGTGAAAGTCGATCCCGACGCTCATCGGCATCGGAAAACTCGACCATCATAGTCGCTTTCCAATTACTGCCATCCGGGATCAACGGATTGTAAGCTGCGAGCTCTTCTTCGATCCCTTCGGCTTCAAAGATTTTCTCGGCGCGCAGCATTTCCTGAACCTGATACGACATGGTCTTCTGATCTTCGAAGTGCAGCGTCAGATTTGGGCCCACGTGAACGACCCGGTTTTTTTTATGAGCCATGATCGATTTACGAAACTCAGGACGAATCTCGGCATATTTTTCCAACGAATACAGGTCGTCGCGCGTTAGCTTTTTCATGTTGTACCTCGCTGTTGAAAACGACGATCAAGCTTCGGAAACGACACCAAAACCCGGAGCACAGACAGCAGACAGCGTAAGGGGCACCAACGATGCTCCTCTCGCCGTCGACTAAACAATCTGCAAAGCGGCCCGCGTGTCGTTGAAAGGCATAGCGCCAGGCCTAATCGTGATGATGGCTGGTTTTGGTGTAATCCTTGTCCGACCAAAGATTCTCCTTGAGCTCTCGATCAAACACGTCGTTATGGCGACGAATCCACTCCAGGACCATCGCTGCGTGTTCGATTTCTTCGTCACGATTGTGCGCGAGGATTGCCTTGAGTTCCGGATCCCTACAGCCATCGATCCTCTGTTGATACCAATCGACAGCCTCGAGCTCCTCCATCAGCGATACGATCGCACGATGCATTTCACGGGTTTCGGTACCCAATTCCTCAACCGGCTCATGATAGGAATCGCTTGCCATAGCCATTGATACTCCCCTGAATGTGGCCGCGACCACGGGTGGTCCGCAATCAAACGGCGCGGTCAAATCAACGCGCAGCTGGTACCGCGCTCCAAAACGACACCGAGTCGCTTCTCGCCAAATGCAGCGTTTCGAACGTGACCTTAAATTAGCTTGCTGTTTTTGCTCCACGAAATAATTAACTCCGCCTTCACGACGGTGCGAAGTCACCCAAGGCGACCGAACGTCTGTCGACGCGTGCGTTACACGCTCATGACACGTGTTGTCGTGGGGGTACATCGCATAGTTCAATAGGCGCCAATCTCGGTGTTTTCCGCCTTGGCGCCGACCTACAGAGCGCAGACTGTTGCGTCAATAATGACTCGTCAGGAAAAACCCGGTGAATTCTGAAATCCACATCGAGGTTTCATCAAAGCTGTGATCAGGTCACTCAGCCTGAATCAAGCAACTGTCCAAAGGGAACGCGAATTACTCATCACTCCACGCGCTTCCCTTCATGAGCGTCAAGCGATTGATCCTGAGAAACAGTTCACCCGTTGCCCTCAGCTGTTTTGCGACCAGACCTCAGACCTATTCGTTAAAGTCCGTAAGCCTTGCGAAGGAGCGTCAGCGGATGCTCAGGTGCGCGATCACCGTCGAGACCATTTTCGATCATGTGACCGGCCATCGGACAGTCGCTCGAGAAGTGATCCGCTTCGGCCTTTTGAACCCGAGACACAACCGGCCGGCAGATCTTCGTGGCCGCATCGAAGAACTCGGACTTGACCGCGTAAGTGCCGTCATGCCCGGAGCAGCGCTCGATGACATCAATCGTTGTATCCGGAACCTTGGCGAGCAGATCCCGAGTTTTCAGCCCCATGTTCTGAACTCGAAGATGGCAGGCAGCGTGATACGCAATTTTGCCCAACGGATTTTTGAAGTCCGTGTTCAGCAAGCCGTCCTTTTCCCGTGCCATGAGATATTCAAAAGGATCGAAGATGCGTGATTTGACGGCCTGAACAGCGTGATCATCCGGAAACATTAACGGCAATTCCTGTTTGAACATCAGAACGCAGGATGGCACTGGAGCCACGATGTCAAAGCCCTCATCGACCATGCTCTTGAGCACGAAGATATTGGCGTCTTTAGCCTTCTCGACTGCATCGAGATCACCCAGCTCGAGTTTTGGCATGCCACAACATTGTTCTTTTGGGACGACGACCACCTCTATCTGGTTGTGCTCAAAAACTCGGACCAAATCTTCCGCAATGTGTGGCTCGTTATATTGGCCGTAACAGGTCGCGAACAAAGCGACCCGGCCACTCGTGGATCCGGACGGACGACCAGCGACGCCGCGAGCCACTTTCTTGGCCCGCGTCCTTCCCTTAACAGAATGATATTGCGGCAATGTGGCTTCGGGGTGTACACCGAGGGTCTTGTCGAGGAGTTTGCGCACGGGATTCAGGCGGTTAGCCGCGTTGACGGCCTGCGCGACGACTGGAATACCCGCAAGTCGCCCAACCAGATCGGTCGACGCCATGAGCTTGTGAGCGGTTTTTGCGCCCTCTTCCTTGAACCGCTGCGCCTTTGCGCGAAGCATCAAATGAGGGAAGTCGATGTTCCATTCGTGCGGTGGCACGTAAGGGCATTTCGTGAGGTAGCAAAGATCACACAAGTAGCAGTGGTCGACGACCTTCCAGTATTCGGACTTTTCAACGCCATCAACTTCCATCGTATCCGACTCATCGATCAGGTCGAACAACGTCGGGAAAGATTGACAGAGGCTCACACAACGGCGGCAACCGTGGCAGATATCGAAAACGCGTTCCATCTCGCCGAGTAGGCAGTCACGGTCGTAAAACGATGGGTCTTTCCAATCTAACGGATGCCGGGTAGGCGCTTCTAGACTACCTTCCCGTTTGTAATCGCTCGGTGCGGACATACGAATCTCTCCACGAATCGACCACGGTCACAGTTGGATAGCGGACCGCTCCATGTGGGAGTGTCGGCTACACCCGGTCCGTCACGCTTATGCCAGATGAGCGATTGAATACTCGGTCTGTCTCAACTCACCTGACGAAATGAGAGTGGGCTGGCTCGACGAGCCAAGCCCACGAGGGAGGCATCAACCTTCCATCTGATCCAGTGCTTTCTGAAAGCGATTAGCATGTGAACGCTCTGCCTTCGCAAGCGTCTCAAACCAGTCGGCGATCTCGTCGAAACCCTCATCGCGAGCCGTCTTGGCCATCCCGGGGTACATGTCGGTGTACTCGTGCGTTTCGCCGGCTACAGCCGTCTTCAGGTTGGCTGCAGTGTCACCAAAGGGCATTCCCGTTGCAGGGTCACCGCAGGTCTCGAGGTACTCGAGATGGCCGTGCGCGTGGCCCGTTTCACCTTCAGCCGTCGAACGAAAGACTGACGCCACGTCGTTGTAGCCTTCGACATCCGCCTTCGATGCGAAGTACAGGTAGCGACGATTGGCCTGGCTCTCGCCCGCGAAAGCTGCTTTTAGATTCTCTTCGGTCTTGCTGCCTTTCAGATCCATGCTGCACTCCTCGTCAATGCGTCGGATTGGCGCTTGGTTATTTCCGTTCTGTTGTCGTAGCTTCGACGTTGGAATCGCCACCGTAGCGAACCGCTGCCGGCTACTGCAGCGACAAGGGGCGTTCGATCCGACTTACGGCGGCCGTTTCAAACGGCTGACCCCGAGTCGCCCAGTCTTGATTTAGACGATATCTAAATCGTGCTCGAAGCTAGTCAACCGGATGCAGGCTGTCAAGAATCCCAGCCGGAAGTCCTGAAGGTCCTACTGAGTCACCGAGTATCGTGTGTTGCAGTCCGTCGTTGGTCGGTGCCAAGCAGCACGCGCTACCACAGAGTCGATGCACGGCGAGCTTCACAGATTCAGTCGAGACCTTGAGGCCGTCAAAACTCAAAACGGTTCCATCGCCAAAAGTGCTGACCGTTTCGCGTCGTCTGCACATCCGCTGAAAACACGATCGTCGTGCGAGTCCGAAAGCCCCGCGCCTGTTCGATCAGAGTATGCTGAATGGGCATTTTTGAGGCCCAAACCGCTCCAGTTACGATCCGCTGCGGTGCCGTTCCACACATCAGAAACGTCACCCGGCAACATTCAGCTCTCGGTTCGCTGGCGTAATGCCCAATCGTGCGACCGCGAAACGAGCATCAATCAAGCCCTGCATGACAGGTCTCACCCGAAAACTGACGGATTCAACGCATGCGGAAAACCCACTCATCCTCAACCGAACCGCAGCTTGACGCATTGGCAACGCCGCCCGCAGAAGCGTCGACCAGTATTGATGAAAACGCGAATCGCCAGACGACAAAACGGGTTCCGACCGACGACGGGTCGAATAGCGCCGCAGCTTCGCCCATCGCAAATTTCGAGATCGCATTCAGCGAACTCGAAGCCATCGTCGAGCGCCTTGAGTCGGGTGGATTGAGTCTCGACGAAACGCTGGCGGAATACGAACGCGGCGTCCAGCGAGTCAAGTTGTGCCAGCGGGCGCTCGACGCCGCCGACGCTCGCCTGACTGAAATGTCCGGCACAGCTGACGACACCACAGCAGCAGACGACGACTGGCAGAGTCAAACCGTAAGGAATCGAGCCGCCCACCTGACGAGAGCTGACACGGCCGATCGATCGTCACAAACATCGTTTGAAGATGACGTCCCGTTTTAATGTCAGTCGTGTCAAGTCCGGGCGCCGCGCGTGTTGTCACGGGCATCTTTGTCGAACTCAACAATAGCCACACTAAACCGCTGGCAGATTCCCATGGCTGAAGTCCCCAACGACCAAAGTTCGTCGTCGCGCCCTACCATTCCCGAGCCCACAACGATGGCACCACTGCGGGCAACGGTCACAGCCCACACTACAACGCTGTACGCCCTGCGGGGTCCGCACAACGCCGCCGACGAAGGCGAGCTTGAAGCGCGTAGTCGAATCGAGACCCTGCTCGATCAGGCTTTGGCGCCATCACATGTTCCTCGCCCGGCACACCGACTCATCGACGCCATGAGGTATGCAACCCTCGGGGGCGGCAAGCGTCTTCGGCCGATGCTCACTCGAGCGGCTGTGATCGCACTCGGTGATGACGCGCCAGACTGCGCGTTGTGGAGCGCCTGCGCCGCCGCGGTTGAACTGATTCACGTGTATTCCCTGATTCACGATGATCTACCCGCTATGGACGATGACGACCTTCGGCGCGGCAAACCGACCTGTCACCGGGCTTTTGATGACGCCACAGCGATCCTTGCGGGTGACGCTCTCCAAGCCGTGGCATTCGAACTACTCGCCAAAGCCTTCGCGAGCGCCGCAGTCAGTGACTTTCTGCCAATCGTCCAAGAACTCGCCGAAGCCGCGGGCGTGCGTGGCATGGCAGGCGGTCAAATGATCGACCTCGAATCCGAAGGTCGACTCATCGACCTCGAAACGCTCGAGACGCTACACCGCATGAAAACAGGCGCACTCATTCGCGCTGCGGTCAGGATGCCCGCTCTGGCGCGTCGCTCGGATCACGCGTTGGAGACACGACGGGCGCGGGAACTCGCGGCTCTGACGCGCTACGCCGAGGCCATCGGACTCGCCTTTCAGATTCGCGACGATCTGCTCGATGTTGAGGGCAACGCCGAGCAACTCGGTAAACGCGCGGGCGCCGATGTCGCTCTTGGCAAGGCCACCTTCCCATCGCTGATTGGCATCGAAGCCTCACAATTTCGACTCGCTGCGCTTCACGCTGAAGCTTGCTCGGCGATCGAACTGTTTGAGGCTCGCGGTCAGGTGCTCAGAGATCTCGCAACCCGCATCGTCGAACGCAACCACTAAGGACCTGCCGACGAAAGCCGCGGCGGGATGCGGCATAGGGTGCGCGCGGCGCGAGACGCGGAGCCAATAAGCCGTTGGGCGCGAGAGCGAGTCCCTTCACAGCGGCCCACTCCGCGTTTCCTTGAACGCCCAGAACCGACGTCCGGACACACCGTCCGAGCAAAACGCCCGCGAAGGGCAGCCAGACAGCTGGAGTCCGGTTTGGGCCGATACAACGCTCTGTCTGGTCGATCGGTGAGGCCATCCGTCGGACCGAACGCTGCGACAAACGACGAAAGCGCTCCGCGCGCAACATACTTCGATACCGCAATCTCGCATGTCGCTGGTAACGTCGGTACCTTAAGGTGAACCCTCACTTTCAGTCCACGCAACGGATGGATCGCATGGCCCTCAGTGCAGCAGCGCTCAACTCACTTGGCCTCGCCCGCGAACCCTTTCGAGACGACGTCGAAGGCGACACCTTCTACAGCGACCCACTGCTCGAAGCCCAACGAGAACGCGCGCTCCAACGCGCCACGCAGCCCAGCAGCATCACGCTAATCGTCGGCGAGCCACAATCTGGCCGGAGCTTGATGTTGGTGTGGCTTTTGGCCAATCTCGACCTTGAGGAGTACGGCTTTCGCGCTCGTGCAGGGATCGGATTCGATCTAATCGACCGCACCTTGCGATCGCAGATGGCCGAGCGCGGCACGATCGGAGACGATCGGGCGCTGATCGAACTTCTCGCTGAACGTCTTGAGTCCCGAGCCTCCTCGAGCGTGGGCGATGTCAGCACAGACGAATCTGGCGGCGGATTAGTCCTCGCGATAGACGACGCTGATCTGCTCGACAACGATACCCTCGCCGGACTCTTTCGCATTCGCGACAAACTCATCAGCCGTATCGGCACCGCTCCTCGAATCGTTCTCGTTGGCCAGCCAGCGCTCCTGGCTCGAACCGAAAATTTCGCCGGCCCCAATATCGAACGGACCCGTTTGTCGCCATTTAACGAAGACCAGACACGCGCGTATCTTCGGCACCGACTACAGGCCAGCGGTGCTGCCAATCCTGATGGGTTAATCAGTGCAGACGACGCAGCAGTCCTTCATCGCCAAGCCGAAGGGCGCCCGGGCATCCTCAATGGCCTTGCCAATCGGCTGCTTCAGCAACGGGCCGACCAAGCGGCGCTGACGCGTATTGCACAACGAGCGAGCGCCGCGGCAGGAATGGGCGCGGGTGGATTCGCAGCAACGGCTGCTGCGCAGCCACACGAAAAAACTCAGCGACTGGATTCCGATCAAAGTTTAGTAGGGCCATCGATCGACGAGGCGAACAACGACCCTCACACGACCGCTGACCCCCGTTATCCGACATACGAGACCGACAGCTCGGTCGATCCAGACCGACTTGGACAAGGGCACTCGGTCCAGCCAGCCACGAACAAACTGAGTACGAGCGAATTCGAGTCACTGCTCGCCAATGAGCAGCAGCACTCACCGCGTCGAAACCATGCTCAAGACGGCCGAGAGCATTCAGATCCATCGCTCGACGTCGACACTGTCGTGAACCTTCGCGCACAGCCGGATGATCCTGACGACACATCCGCTCGATCACGCTACGCCGGCGAACGCTCGCTTCAAGATGACGAGGAAGACGAAATGCTCGACGGCCCGTTTTACACGCGCCCATGGTTCGTTCCTGCGATCGCCGCAACCATCGCCCTTGGCGTCCTTGTACCGCTGTCTCTATCCGTTCTCGGACCCGAATCCAACGACGACATCACCCGCGAAGTCACTCTGCCCGACTTCGTCGCAATGCGGCCGTTACCCGAATCCACACAAGCCAACCCAGAGGTCTTACCCAACGATCAATTCGCATCTGAACACGCCGACGACGCTTTCGACTTCGAATCCGATCTCACGGCTCCACCCGCTACCGAACGCCCAAACGACAACATCATTGATCGCCCGACAACAACCGCACCGGCAGACAGTGATCGATCGATAACGAAAATCGAACCCGGGCCCCGCGCCGCCGCACCGATGCCATCGGATACAGCGGAACCAGCACCCCCCCCGGGCGACATCGAAGCGCCCGACGCAGTTACGGCGCCGCCCTCCGCCCCGACTCGCGCAGAACCGTCTCCTCCGCCTCAGGCCGAAAGGCGCCCTGCGCCACAACCCGAATCGCCGCCCGCACTCCGAGCCGAACCACCGGCAAACTCGAGGACGCAGGCAACCGACCCGCGCCCCACTGTCAACCTTGCCGATGATCAAACCTGGATTCGAAGCCAAGCCGCGAGCCGCTACACGATTCAACTGATTGCCGCTCGCGACCTCGCCAGCGCTCAGAGCTACGCTCAAAGCCACAATTTGAGCGGGATCCGCTACGCGAACACACAGCGCGACGGACAACGCTTCGTCGTCGCAATCGCCGGCTCGTTTGCGAGCCGAGCCGAAGCCGAGCAAGCTCTCGCTCGACTACCGGCCTCCGTTCGCAATGATGGCGCGTGGTTGCGTACCTTCGACTCGCTGCAGCGCGTTATTAACTAGAGTCAACCGCGCACTGACGTGATCCGGCGCCACAACCGTGTCCCTATCATCGCTCCGAAATGCGCACCCCTTGGCAACCCAACGGGAGTCATTGAACCGTGACAAGCGGCACAACCCTCAACCCGGCCGGCCGACGGATCGCGATCAGACACGGCTCCTCGCTTTGATCCGAACACGCTCGGCTGCACCCTTTCTTTTTATGGGGCTTCGGAATCACAATTCGAACCCAAGACTTTACCCACACGGGTCCGAGCCCGTCCTTGAGCGCTGGAAACACACGGATCCTACCTCTTGATCCGAATCGCACTCGCACCGAAAAATTGGTAAAACGAAAATCTCAATCCCTCTACGCGCATTGACAACGAAATTACGGACCGACTTCGCTCCAAACCACTGAACCCTGCACGCCAAGGGAACGCTCAATACACGGCGGCAGGTGCACATCGTTGCGTTTCAGGCGTCTGACTCAACACTCCTCTTAGCGCTTTGTTCGACATTCCCCATGGAGCCGCCCCGGGTTGAAGAACTCGCGACTGAGCGCAGGTGGACAAATTGACCGCCCTGGAAACCGATCGAGCACCGAACCGCCGTGAAACGTTACCGATCAAAAGCGCCACCATCAGATCAATCGGCGCTGAGGATCATCCATATCCGCCGCGCATCACTCATCAATGAGGTGGGCCCGGAGGTCCTCGCTCGTCGCGATCTGAAACGATCAACCAAACTCCGAGGGCCGCCATCGCCATCCATGCCAAAACCGCGAAAAATCCTATCGCAAGCCATGCGCGCTCCATAAACAACAAAAGAACCAACGCCAGGAACAGCACCACATTGCCCAATAGAAAACGATTCATGAGCCCGCTCCTCGATCCTTACCAGACGTCGACGTTCCCAAACAGCACCGATCGCCATCGGTCGATACTTCATGGGTCCTATCATCAAGAACGACGCTGGCCGTAACCTGCGACGGCCCGCGACCACGTCAGCGTCAATCCAACCTTCTTTCTCCCGCCGTCTTCGGCGTTCGCGCTGTATCGACGAATCCCTGCTGCAACGTGACTCCTCAGACACAGGGTCAGACTCTCGATCGACTCACGGGCGCCCCGACCAAGGCGACTCAGCTCCAAAAACATGAACCCTGACCCTAACCACCCCGCAACACGGCCGACACCTTTGGAACACAAAGCGCGACTCAACGATTCGGACTCAGGCGGATGGACCATTCCGAGCTCGAATATTTCACGAGAAGCCAGCGATGCACTCGGCGACTCATGCATGACCGCCACAGAACTCGACCCGATCCACATGCTGGCCGACCCCGGCCGAGAACGCGACGGTAGACCCGGCGCCACTTTTCTTGCCGGAAGGCCGACATCAAACGCTGCTCCCGGCGACACGACCGACACTGAAATCCAGCCTGACACGGATCAGCCCGGTACCGAGCCGAGCACTTGCATGACCTGCGGAGCGTGCTGTGCAAGCTACCGAGTCGCTTTCCACTGGGCGGAGACCGAAGCCTTTCTCGGAGGCTCGACGCCAGCCGAACTCACTGAACGCATCGACTTCCATCGCGTCGCCATGCGAACGATCCAGAGTCCTGGAACGCCGCGCTGCGTTGCACTCACGGGTCAAATCGGGCAACAAGTCAGTTGCAGCATTTACGGCCAGCGTCCCAGTCCGTGTCGCGAATTGGACCCGGTGTGGTTACCTTCAGGCGTAACTCCATCCGATCAATGTAACCGAGCGCGAAGGCGCCACGGGCTCGAACCACTGCGGCTGCTGGCCCTTGACAATCTGCCCAAACTCGTGTCGATCGCGCCTAGTTTCAATGATAAAAACGTAATCGACGACGGCCTCATTGATCTCGAACCCTCGGACACCCCCCCGCCCGTGGCCTGACGCTCACACACACGCTCGGACGCACTCAAGACGCCTAGGGAATCCCGCCGCATCGCCGCCGCCTCGTTCCACCGCCCGGTATCGCGACGTGTCGCGCCCTCAGACTCGGATCATTGCGGCCGATGCTTCGAAAAGTCGTACCGCCCTGCTGTCATGTCGTCGTACACCTCGCTCTGCAACACGGCGAGTAACTTGAACAGTTTGCGACACTCGGCGTCGTCCATAAAACGCTGATCGCTCGCAGATTTCAGGGCGCTGGCCAGCAAGGCGCACTGATCGCGAGAAATCGCGGTGACATTAAGTCCGTCCTCGCCCATTTCGACATCCATCATGCTTTCTCCCGTATCGATTCAACCCAGCCAGCCACAGACCGTTATCAGCCCGTCTGCAGTTTCCATCTCGCGGCTCTCGCGCAACGTTCTCCGGTAGGTCGCAGCAAACAAGCTCCACGATATCGACAACCTCGCACCGCTTGCCGCTCCGTTCTCGCAGAGTTATCAGCAAAAATCCGCCGGGGCGGACGTCTCGATGGACGACCGCTTCGACGGACTATCGACAGAGACCACTCCTGATCGCAGAGCCAAGCGCGCAACCGCCCGCATACGGCTCACACGGAAAAACAGAGCCAACCGACACCAACCGCTTGATATCGAGGGTTTGGTCGGCAACCACTAGCCCCAGATTCCAATGTTCAACCCTGAAGCGCCATGCCTGACAACGCTCAACCCTGCGATGCAGTCCTTCAACTGCTCCAGACACTGGGGCATGCATCAAGCCGGCAAGCATCGCGACCGCTGACGAGGCCATCACATACAGTGGCACGGCGTTAAACGTGCAGCCTCGTCCTTCTTGACAGCTGTCTTATCGACGGTATCAGGGCCCTAGTGTCAGACATCGGCCCTGATCAGCGCCACGCGCGACCTCGCATACAAGAAGTAGAGCACCGGGATCACGACCAAAGTCAGCAGGGTCGACACCAGAATCCCGAAGATCAGCGAAATGGCCAGGCCCGAGAAAATTGGATCATCAAGGATGAAACCCGCACCAACCATTGCCGCCGCGCCTGTCAACACGATCGGCTTGGCGCGCACAGCACCCGCATGAATGACCGCATCGGCTACCTCGACACCCCGTCGGATCTCCTCATTGATGAAATCCACCAACAGGATCGAATTGCGCACGATGATGCCAGCCAGGGCGATCATTCCGATCATCGACGTCGCGGTGAACTTTGCGTCCATAAAGAACGTATCCATCAACGCATGGCCCGGCATGACCCCGATGACCGTCAGTGGAATTGGCGCCATGATGATCAACGGCACCATGTACGAGCGGAACTGAGCGACGATCAGCAGATAGATCAACACCAAGCCGACAGCGTATGCGATCCCCATGTCGCGGAACGTCTCATACGTCACCTGCCACTCACCATCCCATTTCAGGCTGAAGTTGTAGGGATCGTCGGGCTGGCTGATGAAAGCCTGACGCAGCGGCTCTCCAAAAGCCAATGGCATTTCGCGAAGCTGGAAAAACAGGTCGAACATGCCATACAGCGGAGAATCAAGCCCACCGGCCATGTCGCCGAACACATACACCACCGGCAGCAGATTCTTGTGAAAAATAGCCTGCTCGCGTGTCGTATCGACGACCTCGACCAGCTCACCAAGCGGCACCAGCCCACCATCACGTGACCGCACCTTCAGACCCAGCACCGCATCGAGACCCGATTTATTGGCTTCGGACAATTCGAGCCGTACCGGCACCGCGTATTTGACGTTTGCGCCGAACAAATAGGTGACGTCTTCTCCCGACAAGGCCGTCTGCACCGCAGTCACGATGTCCTGCTGCGCGACGCCTAGACGCGCGGCTCGCTCGCGATCGACGCGTAGGATCGACTTCGGCCCCGGGGCTATGGTTGAATCATCGATATCGGTCAGATGCTCGGTCGCCTCAAAAAGCGCCCGCACCTCACGTGCAATCGCGATCTGCCCTTCGTAGTCAAGACCGTAAATTTCCGCAACGATTGGCGACAGCACCGGCGGACCCGGCGGCACCTCGACCACCTTGACGTCCCCACCCCACTGGGCAGCGATTTCGTTGATCTCTGCGCGCACACCCAAAGCCACGTCGTGGCTCTTGCGATCTCGCTCGGACTTATCGACCAAATTCACCTGGATGTCACCCAGGTGCGAGCCTTCGCGCAAATAGTACTGACGCACCAGACCATTGAAATTCATCGGCGCCGCAGTACCCGAATACAGCTGCAAATCGCGAACCTCGGGAACGCTGCGAAGGTAATCACCCATTTCCACCAATACGGCCGCGGTCGTCTCCAGCGGTGTGCCTTCGGGCATGTCCAGCACCACTTGAAACTCCGACTTGTCATCGAAGGGCAGCATTTTCAGGACGACCACCTGGAAATACGCCAACGACACCGAAGCACCAATCAGAATCAAGGTTCCGACCCACAGCATGACGCGATGAAGCCCTGCGCGACGCGCCCGCACAAACGGCCCCAACACCGCATTGAACAGACGCATCAAACGATCATTACCGACTTCGTGATTAGCGCCATGATCATCGGCGAACGCATGTTTTGCATGGCGTTCCGCCTGCCGGAACAAAACCTTGTAAATAAGCCACGGGGTCACCACATAGGCGACCGCCAACGAAATCAGCATTCCGAGCGAGGCATTGATCGGAATCGGGCTCATGTACGGCCCCATCAGACCCGTTACGAACGCCATCGGTAACAATGCCGCGATCACGGTAAAGGTCGCCAGAATCGTCGGCCCACCGACCTCATCGACCGCCAAGGGAATCGCTTCTTTGAACGACTTATGCGCCATACTCATATGGCGGTGAACGTTCTCGACGACCACGATCGCATCGTCAACCAGAATCCCGATCGAAAAGATCAGCGCGAACAACGACACACGATTCAGCGTAAAGCCCCACGCCCAAGACGCGAACAGCGTAATTGCCAGAGTGATCACCACTGCGACCCCGACGATGAACGCCTCGCGCCAGCCCAGCGCAATCCAGACCAGAATCACGACCGACGCCGTCGCAAAGATCAGCTTGGTGATCAGGGTTTTTGCCTTGTCACCGGCGGTCGCCCCGTAGTCACGTGTGATCGTCGTATTGACCCCGTCGGGGATATACGTCCCGCGCAGCTGCTCGAGCCGCTCGATTAAGGCATTCGCGATATCGACCGCATTGGTGCCAGGCTGCTTGGCAATCGCGACCGTGACAGCCGGATGCTGCAAGCCATCAACAGCCGTGCCGCTCCCCGGGCCTTGAGTGAACGTGACCTGTTGGCTGCGATGCGCTGGCCCACGCACGACTTCGGCCACATCGCCGAGATGAACCGGCCGCCCCTCATGCATCCCGACGACGAGGTCACGAAAGGCCTCGGCGGAGGTCACGAATTGGCCCGCGCGAATCTCGCGCTCCTGCCCGTCCTCGAAAACGAACCCCGCCTCACGGGCGAAATTCGACGCCACCAAAGCGTTGCGGAGATCATTGAAATCCATGGCATAACCCGCCATGCGCTCCGGACTAAAGCGCACGTGCACGACCTGCTCGACACCGCCGACGGTGTAAATATCTCGAGTTCCGGGGACGCGTTTGAGCTCGGCCTCGATAGCATGCGCGACCTGCAACAAATCATGATCCGACCGCTCTGGATCATCCGTCCACAGAGTCACGGTCACAATCGGAACGTCATCGATGCCCATCGGCCGAACCAGCGGCTCGCCCACACCCAAACCTGGCGGCAAGAAATCCTGATTCGAGAAAATCTGGTTATACAGCCGCACCAGCGCATCGGTGCGGTTCTCGCCGACCTTGAACTGCACCGTCAGGTGCGATAAACCGGGCCGAGAAACCGAATAGATGTCATCGATTCCCTCGATCTCTGACAACACCTGTTCCGCCGGAGTCGTCACCAGTTGCGAGACTTCCTGTGCCGTCGCACCCGGAAACGGGATAAACACATCGGCCAACGTGACATTGATCTGGGGCTCTTCCTCGCGCGGCGTGATCAGAATCGCGAACGCGCCGAGCAACAGACCCAACACCGCCAACAACGGCGTGATTTGGGTCGTCAAAAACGCCTTCGCAATACGTCCTGAAATGCCCATACGCTCGCTAGCTGCGCGATCGCCTTCGGCGTTGTGACTCGATTCCGGTGCATTCATCGTGCGCTCTGCTCCTTCAGATGAATAGCCGCACGCACCGGGTCGAGCGCGATCCGCTCACCCTGATGCAGGCCTGCCAGAACTTCGAAACCACCCTCCACCTCGCTTCCAAGGCGCAACTGACGCATGCGCACATGGTCGTTGTCGTCGACGACGTAGACTGCAGCCACTTCCGAGCGAAATGCCACCGCATCGGCGGGTACGATCAAGCGATCCCGCTCATCGACCTTCAGCGCCACCTTGACGAACATTCCGGGGAACAATGCAGCCTCGGTTGCTCCTTCGGGCAGTTCGACGCGCACACGAAAAGTATTCGAGCGCTCATCGGCGTACGGGAAGACGGTCACATCATTCGACTCCAGCGACACGCCGGAATCAGTAATCACCCGCGCCGAGCCTTGCTCACGTACACGCGCGACCAGGCGACTCGGCACATCGAGCTCGACCCTCAAAGCGTCGAGACTCAGGCCTGACAACAACGGCGATCCTGGCGAGACCGACTCGCCAACCTCGATATGCCGCTCGGTCACAATGCCCGAGTAAGGCGCACGTACCTCGGTGTAATCAAGTTGCTGACGCGCCTCCTCGAGTGCGGCCTGCGCCGACTGAAAACGAGCACGGGCGGAATTCAGCGCCGCTTGGGCACGATCAAACTCGGCCCGCGACACCACATTTTGCGCAAACACCGCTTCGATACGCTCGAATTCAGAGCGCGCCTCAGCGAGTCGCGATCGCGCATCTGCCAGATTCCCTTCGGCCTGCGATACGCGCGCCGTCTGTTCACTGCTCGAGATGCGGACCACAAGCTGGCCCTGCTCGACAAAATCGTCAACGTCGAAAGACACCTCGGTAATCCGCCCCGAGGTCTGTGCCGAGACCGTCGAACGCTGTACTGCCGCCACTCGCCCGTCGAGCATCCGCTCACCCGCGATCGAAACCCGCTCGATGGTCTGGGTCGCAAACGGGAGGTCGGCCCAAGCGGACGACGCAAACACCAACATCAGCCCTCCCACGATCGCTGCCGCACGCGGATAAACCGAGCGCTCGGCTGCCGCGCGTGCCCTCATCGACTCAACAGATGCGATTGCGGCCGCTGCACTGCGCAACGACCCCGGCTCATGACGATCAGCTTGCATACGTCGATTCCCTCGGTCATGCGATGAGGAGCGCACGTTCACGATCAACGCGCCGATGACCCTCATCGCTATTTATTAGTCTTTTCTAATATACCAGCACAACGCACCAATGCACGCATGCATTCACTGTTTTGGTTCAGTCCACGCCTCGGGCGTCGAGCGCGATCACGTCAGCCACCGCCCCCTGCATCAAAAATGCTCCGTCGCTGACGACCGCAACGCAGAAAAACAACACAGCCTCGCATTGGACCGCACCCGGCAATTCAGTGCAAAAAAGATAGTAAGCGTGTTCTCATGCATGAACATCGATTTCAGCGTCACTTCACGAGATCACCTGCTGCCAAACGACCATCCGAATGCGCAAAGTGTCGAGCGAAACCCATTAGACGCTGCATAAGGACTGCGCGAGCCTATCGCTGCACCCGGCACGCCGTTCTCTTCGGCGTTTCATGCAGGTCTTTTTCGTCGGCTCGAATTGCACTCTCGGTCAATTGACAAAACGCCAAAAGCCCGCAGAGCTAGCTGCAGGCTTTTGGCGATCAGACCAGTACAGTACCCGTGCCAAGCCAACTCGAACCGCCGTGATCCTGATTTATTCTGGCCCTCTAACCTGGCCTTCAATCACCGGGGCTTGAGTCAAGTCACTGATCATCGCTGACGCCATGGATCGCAACAGCAATCGGGGCATGACGATGCTTCCGCTCAAGCCGTACCAAGGCCGCACGCAGGACTCGGCGCGACGCAGGAACCGAGTTCGAGCGGCCGCATCGCGTTCGGCGTATCGATGTCGGGATTGTATCAGCCGAAAAACTTGGCCAGAGCGCTAAAAGTCACGCGCCCACGATCTTTGCATCGAGACCCAACTCGGCCAACCCGATACCGGCCACGCCGCCGCTGAGTGCTGCAGAATCCCGTCACTAGCGAGGGTTGGGCGCGCGACTGTGATCGCGACAACCGATTGACCGCTGCAAATCTCACCGGGGCGAACGGTGCGCATCCTTGCGGCCCACACACCCGACCGATTTCGCGCACCCTTTGACCCGCCTTCCAGCAAACGGCAATCCGACTACTGATCCGAAAGCGCCAAGCCGTTCCTCAATCGGCCGAACGCGATGCGCGCTTGCGCTCATGTTCGAGCAAAAACTTCTTGCGCACCCGGATCGACTCCGGTGTGACCTCGACAAGCTCATCGTCATCAATGAATTCGATAGCTTGCTCCAACGACATCCGGATCGGTGGTGTCAGCAATATGTTCTCATCGGTACCCGCCGCACGTATGTTGGTCAGCTGCTTGGCTTTGAGCGGATTGACGACCAAATCGTTTTCGCGCGAGTGGATACCGATTACCATCCCCTCATACACCTCCTCGCCAGGGCCGATGAACAACCGGCCGCGATCCTGAAGGTTGAAAAGGGCATAACCGAGTGCCTTGCCGGCACCGTTCGCGATCAGAACGCCATTGATGCGCTGCCCAACGGCACCGGGCTTGTATGCGCCGTAGTGATCGAACACGTGATTCAGAATCCCCGTACCCGACGTGGCCGTCAGGAACTCGGTTTGAAAGCCAATCAACCCGCGCGATGGCACGATGTAGTCAAGTCGCACTCGACCCTTGCCATCCGGGACCATGTCCTTGAGCTCACCACGGCGTTGCCCCATTCGCTCCATGATCGCGCCCTGGTGGACTTCCTCAATATCGATCGTGACGGTCTCGTACGGCTCCTGCTTTTCGCCATCGACCTCGCGAATCACGACCTCGGGCCGTGACACACCCACCTCGTATCCTTCACGCCGCATATTCTCGATCAGGATCCCCAGGTGAAGCTCGCCCCGTCCGGAAACCCTGAACTTATCGGCGTCCTCGGTCTCTTCGACGCGCAACGCAACGTTCGTTTTCAGCTCCTCGAACAAGCGTTCACGGATGACACGCGACGTGACGTACTTGCCCTCGCGCCCCGCGAAAGGCGAGGTGTTGACCTGAAAGGTCATGCTGACCGTTGGCTCGTCGACCGTCAGCGGAGGCATGATCTCCACCGCCGCAGGATCGCAGACGGTGTCGGAGATAAACAGCGTGTCCATCCCCGTGAACGTAATGATGTCGCCCGCTTCGGCCTCCGGCACCTCGACGCGCTCGAGACCATGGAAACCCATGATCTGCAGTACTCGCCCATTGCGTACGACACCTTCGCGACTGATCACTTTCACTGGGCTATTCGTCTTGATACGCCCACGTTTGATACGGCCGATCCCGATCAAACCCTGAAAGTTGTTGTAGTCGAGCGAAGAAATCTGCATCTGGAACGGACCTTCGCGGTCGACGTCGGGCGGCGACACACGATCAACGATCGTCTGGAACAGGCAACTCATGTCCCCCGAACGCACATCCGAATTCAGACCGGCGTAGCCATTCAACGCGGACGCGTAGACGACCGGGAAATCGAGCTGCTCGTCGGTGGCGCCTAGGCGATCGAACAAATCGAACACCTGGTCGACCACCCAGTCCGGACGGGCACCGGGACGATCAATCTTGTTGACGACCACGATCGGCTTGAAACCCATCGCGAACGCCTTCGAAGTCACGAATCGCGTCTGCGGCATCGGTCCATCGACTGCATCGACCAGCAACAACACCGAGTCAACCATCGACAAAACGCGCTCGACCTCACCGCCGAAATCCGCGTGCCCGGGCGTATCAACGATATTGATGCGGTACACCTCACCCGCGGGATCCGTCCAGCGGATCGAAGTGTTCTTGGCCAGAATGGTGATGCCACGTTCTTTTTCGATCGCGTTCGAGTCCATGACCCGCTCACCAAAATCGGTGCGAGCATCTAGAGTACCGGACTGCTGAAGCAGCTGATCGACCAGCGTGGTCTTGCCGTGATCGACGTGAGCAATGATGGCGATATTGCGGAGGTTCGCGACCTGCATGAAGACTTCCAATCGTTGGGGGTGCCGCAGTATAGCCGAGACACGACCGCAAGCCGTGAAGCTTTGGTCAATCCTTCCGCGAACAGCATTCGTCGCACCGCTCGCGCGAGCGACTGAAAAACCGACCCGGTGACACCTTGGTGGCGATCCCGGCCGGCGGCTTCAGCGTCTTGCACGGTCTCGGACTGCTCGGTTGCACTGCGATCGCCACACTGCCGTCGCAGCCGCGGCGATCAACTCGTGCCGACCGTCAACACCGCCGCAAGACTACGCTATCGCGTTAGCGTCCATGCGCTCGAATGCAACGGACGGTGTGCCCGCTTGCACAACCGAGCCAACGATGGCTCTGGACCGCGCGCCGCCAGTCGTTTCTGCACTCTCACGCGCCCCCTCAAGCAATTTTTGGCCGCCGGTCAGTGGATCGTGCGAGCGCATTGTCCGAATGCATGCCGCAGGAGAATCGCCCAAGCGAATTGCCCCCGAAATTTGCCCTGAGGCATTACCCTCGGAAATCGCTCGCGGGCAACGATCCGGCCCGAGCGCGAGTTGAGCCAGAGCCGATCTGTACAATCCGTCCAATCAACGGGCTCGAAAACGATCGCGTAAAGTGCGCCAGACGATACCGAGTTGTTCACCTCGGGCAGGGGTCGTGTCTTCAAGCCCAGCGCGCAAAAAAAGCAATGCCCCGTGCTCCGAGGACAACTCAGTATGAACGCTGCCTGCGGGCGCCAGATGATAATCGCCAGCGACCAGACGCTCATCACCGATCCGCACGTCACCCTCGAGAACAATGCACTCCTCATCGTGCTGATGCGGGTGCGCTGGGTAAGTCGCACCGGCGGCAATCGACATCAGAAAAGACCGCGAACCGGAACGCTTATCGACGTGCAAGGACTTAATCCGAATTCCGTCTCGCACGCTCCACCATTGACCCTCGTGAGCACGTCGGGTCATCGAAACTGTGGAAATCCGGCGCCGTGACGGCCCCGCTTCAGCAGATCGACCATCTGTCTCCTCATCGCGCGACGTTGATCGCCCCGGCGGTTGTGCAGCCCCACCAGCGCCGACGAGTCCGGCCGCCGCAGCGTTATCCGAGACATCCTTGGTCGTGACATTCCGCATTCGGTCACTTTCGCGCTCAGCGACAACGGCCTTGCCGGTTGCCGGCGAAGCTGCGCGGCCGATTTGATCGCTCTTCACTCGCTCGCTGTTACGCCGCGCCTCGATGCGCTTCCAGATCGAATCCGCTGTGGTGCCATGACGGTCGCCCGGTAACGGGACCGGCGTACCTCGCAAGAGCTGCCCGCGAGTCGATTCGCCATCCATCGCACAATTGTCGTCAGCCGCCTTGGACGCAAGATCGAGTAACCACTCACAATCCGCATAGTCCAGCACCGCCTGATCGTCATCGCCCGCGCGAGATTCACCAGCCACCCGGGACGCAAGACTCAAGACGGCAGAATCAGGGGAATCACGTTCGTCTGAAGCGCGATTCATAACCGAGCGTGGCTCGACGGCAAGCGAGTCATATTGGTGAGCATTCATTTCGCACCTCCACTGGTGCGCAAGACGGTCGTCGTGACCCCAGGTCCTGCCGTGCCAACGCCGACTGGCGTTCTCGAGTCAGCCCGCAATGAGCGATCGCAATCACGCCCAGCCCCAGTTCCGGCCCCGTTTCCCGTTTGTATTCCGTACTCGAGATCGTATTCGGACGTTTGACGCAGACGCGCCAGACCGCGGCGAATCTTCGATTTGAGCGTCCCCAACGGCAGACCCGACCAATCTTGCAACTCGGCATGGGTCCAGCCCTCGTAGAACGCCTTCTCGATCAATGACCGCGTCGTCGTGTCGAGGGTTGCCAAGGCCCGATCGAGCCGCGTCACGCACTCCGAGCGCTCAAGCTCAGCATCGGGCCGCCGCTCGCCCTGCCCCCAGCCCGCTGCATGAAGAAGTCCATCGGGAGAGGTTTCGAGATCCGGATCTGAATCGGCGACCTGATCCCGGGTGGCCAACGCCGCTATCGCAGGGTCATCAAGCGAAGTGCGAGTCATTTCACGCCATCGTCGCTCTCGTCGCAGATGGTCGATCGCACGTGAACGAGCGCGCACCAGAATCCAACTCGCCACACGACCTCGTGTCGGGTCAAAGCTCGACGCCTGTGTCCAGATTTCGTAAAACACATCAGCGACGATCTCCTCTGCCGCAGATGGTTCACCCAAGACACGCAGCACCACAGTCCAGACGCGCGCATACATGGCGTCGTAAAGGCAGCGAAATGCTGCGTCATCACCGGCGACCATCGCGGCCACCCATACCGCGGCCTGATCATCAGCACCGGGACAGTCGGCAGACGTCGATAGCGTAGATCGCGATGAGTCAGCCATCAACGCCTTAGCGCCCGACGTCTCGACCACCAACGTCTCGGCCGTCAGCGTTTTGGCCATCGAAGGCTCGGGCGCACGAGCACTCGACGACGTCGCCGCGAACGCAGTCGCACCATCGCCCTGCGCGAGATCGACCATGGCAACCTCTGCGGAGGCCGCTCCGTACCGTCCGCTCGACTCTCCGAGCGGACCCTTCGCCACGCCTAGCGGTACGCCCGAAACTTCTGGCTCACGAGGCGCCCCATCGGCAGTGAGTCGGCTCGACCACGTACGCAACCAATCAAATGGATGCAAACGAGGACCCGACGAGGCCACTCCCACATCGCTGCAACCCTCGAGCGTCGCGTCTGTGCTCCCCAACGACCACAACCCATGCATGCCGCACTCCTGATCAAGCAGACATGTGTCTTACGCAAGTCGTCTCGCGACGGATGCAAACCAGGCGACAGAAGCCATCGCAACTCAGAACGACCGTAAGCGACGCGTCGTAGTCGCACCCAACGAATCGACAACGCAGGTGGGCGGGAGCCTTACCCACCGACCTACGCCGCCGAAGCGATCCGAAAGCGACACATGCGCCGCTTGCCGACCTGAATCAACCCTGCGCTCCCCGGCGTCAACATCAGCAACGGGTCGGTCACGCGCTCGCCATCGAGACGGACACCACCTTGCGCGACGAGTTTGCGAGCCTCGCTAGTCGAAGCGACCAAACCCGCGTCTCTCAATGCGTTGGCAATCGCCAAGCCATCGACGCCAGCGCTCAAGCCAACCTCGGGCAGATCCTCCGGAATCTCACTCCTCTGGAAGCGCGCCACAAAACGCTCTCGCGCTAAAGTGCCCTCGCCGCGCCCGTGGTAGCGATCGACCAATTCCTCGCCGAGCATGAACTTCACGTCCCGCGGGTTACGCCGTCCCTGCGTTGCATCGACGCGCAAGGCCTCGATTTCGTCCTGTGTCCGTTGACTCAACAACAAAAAATAACGCCACATCAAATCATCTGAAATCGACATCAGCTTGCCAAACATTTCATCCGGTGGCTCACTGATCCCGATGTAATTGCCAAGCGACTTCGACATCTTCTGGACACCGTCGAGCCCCTCGAGCAACGGCATTGTCAACACCACCTGCGGCGCCTGCCCTTCCTGACGCTGCAACTCGCGCCCCATCAACAGATTGAACTTCTGATCCGTGCCACCCAGCTCAACATCAGCACGCAACGCAACAGAGTCATAGCCTTGGATCAGCGGGTACAAGAACTCATGCACCGCGATCGGCTGTCCGCTGCGATAACGTTTTTCAAAATCATCGCGCTCGAGCATCCGCGCGACGGTGTAGCGGCTCGCGAGCCGCAACATGCCCTCGGCACCCAAGGGCTTCATCCATGTCGAATTGAAAACCACCTCTGTTCGTTCTGGATCAAGCACACGGAACACCTGATCCTGATACGTCTGCGCGTTGTTTTGGACCTGCTCCTCGGTCAGCGGCGGTCGAGTCGCCGATTTACCCGTGGGATCACCAATCCGACCGGTGAAGTCACCAATCAGGAACAACACCGAATGCCCCAGATCCTGGAGCGCTCGCAGCTTGGTCAACAAGACGGTATGACCGAGGTGCAAATCCGGCGCCGTCGGATCGAAACCCGCTTTGATGCGCAGCGGTCGTCCCTCGTCGAGCCGCTGTAGCAGTTCGGCTTCCTGAATGATTTCGTCAGCACCGCGACGAAATACGGTCAACGCCTCAAGCGTTTTCGCCGATGTTGCTGCCGCAGAGACCTCGCGAGCCTCTCGCCCCTCGACAGGCATCGCAGCAGGCGCACCACTGTCTCGATCCGCAACGGCCGTCTTTTGCTTCATGCTCAGTCCTTCTGAAATCTTTTCACTTCGAAAACAGACAAGCGTTTTGCGGCCCTTAGCCGTTTCTTGCCACTCTTGGCAACCGGGCCTCATCGTTGGCGATAACGATCGACTCCAGCGCCCACAGCGATGGGTCGACTGCCCATCAACCACTCATCATGCCTGTCAACCCGAAAAATCATCGGCGAAAAAGGCCACCCCGCCCTCGCCAGCTTCTTTACAAGGATGCCAGATGACCGCTGCGACTGCGCCCAAAAACAATTTGTGGCTCGGACTGATCTCCGGGACCAGCCGCGATGCCGTCGAGGCCTGCATCCTTGAAACCACACTAGAAGGGCGCGGAGAGGCCCCTGCCACGCCAAGACCTGTCCGCGTGCACCGACGCCACTCAGTCCCCTATCCCGCTGACCTGCGAGCCCATCTCGACGAACTTCTCAGCGCCGACGCCGTGTCGCTGGCCGATATCGCCATTCTCGATGCACGAATCGGGCAACACTTTGCCTCCACTGCGGCCGAACTCCTGCGACAGGCAGGGTTACCCGCCCGGGCACTCGGCGGTGTCGGGCACCACGGGCAAACCCTGCATCACGGCGCGGGCTCACGCGCCGCGACACCGCAGAGACCGCACTACACTTGGCAAGCAGGGGACCCCTTCTACATCAGCGAGACCCTAGCGGTACCGGTCTGGCATGATTTTCGTCGCGCCGACATCGCCGCCGGTGGCGAAGGCGCGCCACTCGCCTGTGGCCTGCACGACATCTGGCTGCGTGACAACAACGAAACGCGAATCGTCATCAACCTCGGCGGTATCGCCAACATCACCGTGCTCGCGCCAGGTCAAGCCGTGATCGGGTTCGACACCGGCCCCGCCAACACGCTGTTGGACCTCAATGCGCAGCGAGTACTCGGTCAAGCATTCGACGACGCTGGGCAACTTGCCGCCGCAGGCCAAATCGACAACAGTCTGCTCGCCATCATGCTCGAGGATTCATATTTCGATCAACCCTCACCCAAATCGACCGGAATCGAATACTTTTCCGCGAGCTGGCTCGACGCTGCGCTTGAGCGCCGCGCCTCACAGGCCAAGAACGCTCCGACACCCGCGGATTTGCAAGCAACACTCGCCGAGCTCACCGCGGTTACCATAAAAAGCGCGATTGTTCACTCACTCACGGCTCACGCCTCGGGTCTATCGCGACCCGATCGAGTGCTCGTGTGCGGCGGAGGCGTATTTAACGCGGATCTGATGCGACGTCTCAGCCATCACCTAGGGACACCGGTCGAGTCGACAGCCAATTTGGGGCTCGACCCATTGGCAGTGGAGGCCGCTACCTTCGCCTGGCTCGCAGCCACCAGCGAAGCCGGTTGCCCCGGCAATCTACCAGCCGTCACGGGAGCGAGAGCGTCGAGAATCCTCGGCAGTCGCATATCACCCATCCCGCGGACGTCGAACGAAAACAGCTGAAGCGCTCAACGACGCCGAGCGCTAACACGGATCGGGGTTGGACAGTGCCACGCGACACGCGCCGACCGAGACCACGACCCACCGAAACCCACGCGAACGCCCGACCGCAACGGAAAACCACGCGACTTCACTCGATCGAGAATCAAAAAAAGACACGCAGTTGGTTCATTCGAACACAGGGAAGCCCGTGGCCGTCGCCGATCGTGACGATCGAGCTCTGTGCAGCGTTTGCTTCAGCGAATCGTCGACCCGCAACAGACACCAACGAGACAGAACTGACACGCGCCAGCCTCTCGAACCCGTCATATCGACCCGACTCGCCATCTCTTGACCTTGCCTCGCGCGAAGCGTGTGGCGGCTCACCATGGCCGCCGGCCACAACCCCCGCGGATGACCGCTGCCGACATCGCGGCGATCACAAGAGAACTTTCTCGATCCCACCTTGACGGGCACGATCGACAAAAGATGTCTGCCAGCCCTCACCCAATAGCCGGTTGGCCATTTCGACGACGATGTAGTCGGTCTCGAGACCCGTGTCGTCGCGATAACGCGACAGACCCTGCTGACAAGCCGGACAGGCGGTCAGCAGTTTCACACTGCCCTCGACCGCGCGCTCCGCACCGGTGAGTTCGCGCACATTGCTCTTTAGCTCCTCGAGCTTGCGAAATCGCACCTGCGTCGCGATGTCGGGCCGACTCACGGCAAAGGTGCCCGCTTCACCGCAGCAACGATCCGAGTTGGGAACGTCCATGCCCGTCAGCTGCGACACCACGTCGACAGGCTTATACGTCTTCATTGGGCTGTGGCAAGGATCGTGATAAACGTAACGCACGCCCTCGACACCTTCGAGCTTCACGCCCTTTTCGAGCAGAAACTCGTGAATGTCGAGCAGCCGACAGCCTGGGAAAATGCGTCCGAATTCGTACTGCAACAGCTGATCCATACACGTGCCGCACGACACGATGACGGTCTTGATATCGAGATAATTCAGCGTGTTGGCCACGCGATGAAACAACACCCGGTTCTCGGTCGTGATCTGTGTCGCCTTGGCGAAATCGCCGCCACCTTTTTGCGGATAGCCACAGCACAGATATCCGGGCGGCAACACCGTCTGCACGCCTTGCTCGTACAGCATCGCCAAGGTCGCCAGACCAACCTGCGAAAACAAACGTTCCGAACCACACCCAGGAAAGTAAAACACCGCTTCAGAGTCGATCGACGTCTTCGCCGGATCACGCAGAATCGGCACCTGGCGCGCATCCTCGAGCCCGAGCATTGCGCGTGTCGTCTGTGCTGGCAGCCCAGCTGGCATCGGCTTTTTCACGAAGTGCACAACCTGTGCCGGCAGACTCATCTTGCCGGTCGTCGCCGCAGGAATCGCACCGTTTGCTCCATTGAACTTCTTGGCCACCGTGTGGGCGAGGCGCTGGGCCGCATACCCACCTTGGATCAAACCGGCGCGCATGACCTTGATCGTATTCGGATCCTTGACATTGAGAAACGCCATCGAAGCCGCCGTCAGGGCCGAGCTGCGGCGCTGACCCTTCTTTTTTAGGATCGAGCGCAAGTGCATCGTCACATCGCCGAAGTCGATATCGACCGGACATGGCGTCAAGCACTTGTGACAAATCGTGCAATGGTCGGCGACGTCATTGGCCTCGTCGAAATGCGCCACCGACACGCCCCGACGCGTCTGCTCTTCGTATAGAAATGCCTCGATGATCAATCCCGTCGCGAGAATCTTGTTGCGCGGTGAGTACAAGAGATTCGCTCGCGGCACATGCGTGTTGCACACCGGCTTGCACTTGCCGCAGCGCAAACAGTTTTTGATCGAGTCATTCAACGCACCGAGCTCGCTTTGCTCAAGGATCAACGCCTCTTGCTCGACCAGCCGCAGCGACGGCGTATAGGCACCGGTCAGGCCCGATCCTGGCAGTAGTTTCCCGGCGTTGAACACACCATCAGGATCGGCGCGTTTCTTGTACTGAACGAAGGCCTCGATCCGCTCCGGCTCGAGATACTGCATCTTCGTGATACCGATGCCGTGTTCGCCTGAAATCACGCCATCGAGCCGCTTCGCGAGCGCCATGATCTCGTCGACAAGGCGCTCGGCGCGCTGCATCATGTCGTAATCGTTCGAGTTGACAGGAATGTTGGTGTGAACATTGCCATCACCCGCGTGCATATGCAGCGCGACAAACAAACGACTCGACAGACGCTGGCGGTGAATCGTGCGCAGACGATCGCGTACCGGCGCCAGATCCTGGCCACTGAAGATTTCTTCCAGCGGGCCGGTCAACTCCCGCTTGATTGACACCCGCAACGTGCGCCGCAGCAACAGATCGATCAACCGATCATGCGGACGACACGCGGCACGCGCCGGCCCATCGAGACAGGGATCCACGACGGCAGCGCATTCACCGATCGGTGCGTCGAAATGCTCGAGGTAAAACGACCAGCGTGAGTCGACCGCATCGAGCAAGGCCTCGGCACGCGCGCGCTTGGCGGCAAACGCCTCAAGAGCTTCTGCATCGACCACACGAAGAACCCGGCGGGGATCACATTGCGCCAAAGCATCGCGCAATCCGGCAAGAACCTCGCGCTTGTTGTGGATCGACTCCCGCACGTTCAGCGTTTCGACGCCCTCGGTATATTCCGCAAGCCGCTCGAGCGGAATGACGACGTCCTCGTTGATCTTGAACGCGTTGGTGTGAGCCGCGATCGCCGCGGTCCGTGCGCGATCGGCCCAAAAGCGTTTGCGAGCCTCAGGACTCACCGCAACAAAGCCCTCGCCGTTACGCGCATTGGCTGCACGCACCATAAACGCCGCCGCTCGACCGAGGGCGGCTTCATTGTCAGAGACAATGTCGGCAATCAACACCATTTTGGGCAGGGCCCCGCGCGCGCCTTTCGGCGTGTACTTCACGGCACGGATATACCGCTCATCAAGATGCTCGAGCCCCGCCAATCGAACATCCGGATCGGCATCAATCGCGTTCTTGATCTCAACGATCGCGGGTACCGCCTCGTGCAGATCGGTGCCGTAGAATTCCAGTGCCACAGTCCGCACGTGGGCCGGCATTCGATGCAGCACAAAACGCGCGGATGCGATGAGTCCGTCGCACCCCTCCTTCTGCACTCCGGGGATACCCAGCAGCGCCTTGTCGGTCACATCCTTGCCGAGACCCGCCTTACGAAAAGCGGCACCGGGCTGACGGATCTCCTTCGGTGTACCGAGTGGCGTTACACCATCGGCAGCGTATTCGGAGACACGAAAGATCACCTCCGCCGCATCGTGGATTTTGCCTAGGTTGTGACCAATCCGTTCAACCTCGATCCACGTCGCGTGCGGCGTCACCATGCGCCATGAGAGCAGATTGTCGATCGTCGTGCCCCACAACACAGCCTTCTTACCGCCGGCATTCATCGCCACGTTTCCGCCGATCGTCGAGGCATCCTGCGAAGTTGGATCGACGGCGAATACCAGCCCCTCACGCGCCGCAAGCTCTGAGACCCGCTTGGTCACGACGCCTGCGCCCGCGCGCACGACCGGGATCGGTTCGGCAACGCCCTCGACGCGTTCGAACATGACGTCCGACAGTTGCTCGAGCTTTTCCGTGTTGATGACCACAGAGCGCGCCGTTAATGGAACCGCTGACCCGGTGTAGCCCGTGCCACCTCCGCGCGGGATGATCGTGAAACCGAGCTCTTTGCACGCCTTCACCAAAGCGACGAGTTCTTCCTCGCTATCCGGCATGATGACCGCAAAAGGGAGCTCGACACGCCAATCGGTCGCATCCGTCACATGCGACACCCGAGCAAACCCGTCGAACCGGATCGCGTCACCGCGAACCGCCTTCGACGCCCTCGAAGTCAGCGCCCTCCGCAGCGATTCAGTCTCACGAAAACTCTCGGCAAAGCGCTCAACAGCCGCCTCGGCCCGTCGCGCCAGCCTCAAGGCTTTTTCATTGCTCTGCGCGCGCTCGCGGATTTGGGCCAAGCGATGAAACATCGCGGTCACCAACATTTTGCGACGCTTGGGGTTGGCCAGCAGGTCGTCCTGAAGATAAGGATTGCGATCGACCACCCAAAGATCACCCAAAACTTCGAACAGCATGCGCGCCGAGACGCCCGTCTGCCGCTCACTGCGCAGCTCCTCGAGTAGATCCCAGGTTTCGCGTCCCAGAAAACGCACGACGATCTCGCGGTCGGAGAACGACGTGTAGTTGTAAGGGATCTCTCGAATACGGCTTTCGCTCATGAGTACGTCCTTATGACTGCCCTTCGACGACTTGCGCACTTCGCATGCGACTGCGTGACCGGCGCAATGAACGGACCGCGAAAGCCGTCGACCCGCAGCACAACTCGATATCGCTCACAAGACCAGTGTCGAATCACCGTCGCGAAGCGCCAAGGCCCCTCAAATCCGCGGTCGTGGTCAAACTGAGACCCGGAATTAAACGGCCGGTTGCAGTCGAAGGCGCGCAGTGGGAAGACTACGGGCTGAAGTCAAGCCGCAACGCCTGTGCCGTGACGAGCCCGATGCCCGATGCCCGATGCCCGATGCCCGATGCCCGATGCCCGATGCAGGCTAGCGCTTCGCCCTGCGGATCGCATGAAGGCGCACCAGCCGTCGGTGATCCCCGACAGGACTCCTCGGGCATCTGAGCGGACAAACGGGCACACCGCCAAGAGGATTCCGAAGGAAGATCGCCAGAGGACGAAAACGAGATCAAGGGACAGAACGCTCGCGCCATTCGCCATCAGGTTGTGTGCCGCATCGGCCGACAACGCCCCGATCTCGAATACATTGATCTCAAACGCCTCTACCGCCAGCCCTCTCGCCTTGGAAGCCGGATTGATCGAGCGTTCAGCTCGATCAAGGAAGGACCTTTCTAGCGGCAAGGCCCATTAAAAAAACCCCGGGGGGACCAAGCGAGTGTTCGCTGATCACCGGGGCTTTGGGTAATGGCTGGGGGACCAGGATTCGAACCTGGGTTGACGGAGTCAGAGTCCGTAGTCCTACCGCTAGACGATCCCCCAAGTGAGGTGGACACAGAAGCGCCGAACCTCAGAATTCGCTGCTCACGCCGAGATGCTCGCACCAACGAAAAAGCGTCCTAAACCGCGTGCGACCGAGGTTCTCGACCGAAGGCCCGCTGGATACGCCCACGCGAGGACGTATACACACGAGTCAGTACAACTCGGGTCAGCCAGTGGCAATCGTTGATCTGCCACGTCACAAAGCTTTCGATCAAACCTGATTCGTAAGAGACGACTTCGAAAGAGCTGGGCTCTCACGCTAAAGAACCGCCCTTAGACGAACCGAGAATATCTGTGGCCGAAAACGATTAACGTTTTGAGTACTGAGTCGCGCGGCGAGCCTTGCGCAAGCCGACTTTCTTGCGCTCAACTTCGCGAGCATCACGCGTCAAGTAACCCGCGCGACGCAAGCCAGAACGCAGCTCTTCGTTGTACTCGACCAGTGCCCGCGCGATCCCGAGCCGAATCGCACCCGCTTGGCCGTTTGCACCACCGCCTTTGACGGTCGCAAAGACGTCGAAGCTATCGTTCATCGCCACCGTTTCCAGCGGCTGACGAACGACCATGCGGGACGTTTCACGACCGAAGTATTCGTCGAGTGGCTGGTGGTTGACGACGACGCGGCCTGTTCCTGGGCGCAGGAAAACCCGCGCTGAAGCAGTTTTTCGACGGCCGGTGCCGTAATTTTGGTTTGCACTCATCAGGTGTCAGTCCTGGCGAAAAATTTTTGAACGGTTTTGAAGCGCGGAGGCGCTTCGGAGACGTCATCGAACAGAAATTACCGCTCGTAGCGCCAATGATGCGCGTCACTGCAGCGTTTGTCGCGTCAATTGCCGCGACACAGTCGAAAACCGCAGCAATCAGCGCCCCAACTCAAGCGGCTGCGGCTGTTGAGCGCCATGACGATGCTGCTCGCCCGCGTAAACTTTGAGTTTTTTGAACATCGCACGGCCCAGAGAGTTTTTCGGCAACATGCCCTTGACGGCCAACTCGATGACCCGCTCCGGACTGCGCGCGATCATCTGACGAAAACTGGCCTCTTTCAGGCCGCCCGGAAAGCCAGAGTGCCGATAATACATTTTGGCGTTCGCTTTGTTGCCAGTGACGCGGACCTTCTCCGCGTTGATCACGACGATGTAATCGCCGGTATCGACGTGCGGCGTGAAAATCGGCTTGTGCTTACCACGCAGGCGAAAAGCGATGTCTGACGCGAGACGGCCAAGCGTCTTGCCCTCGGCGTTCACGACGAACCAATCGCGTTCGACTTCATGAGGTTTTGCACTTACGGTTGTGGTCATGGGTCGACTTCCACTAGGACTCGAACGAAGCGCGAGAATGTATACGAGCACACCGTCTATTGCAACCCTTCGCGCTGATCTGGACCGTCATCTCGGACCGGATGACCATCAAAGGATGCGTCGACCCGATATATAAGCTCGGGCGCCAAAAAGGATATGCTCATCACTCGCCTCGATCATGAGTCCGCGAGTGAAAGCGACAGCCGACTCAAGGGGTCGGCCGTCATGCTGATGAACGATTGAGACCACTCGTCCAGAAGCGACGACGATCGTCAAAGAGCGCCGTTCGTATCCCGCCACGCGCGCGGACGATCAGACGAAAGCAGTGAGGGGACGGACGACTCGGACTCCGAGCACAAGTTCGCGACCGAAGTCCGGGAATCGGTAAGATAAAGACTCGAGTGGCCCCACGTGGGCCGGCTCTCGAAGCCTCGCAAAGCGTTGCGATGCGCTCTGCCGGACGACCAAAGGACCAGACTCAACGCGTCTCATCGGAGTCGCGATCAGTCCAGGCCTCAGGAGACTCACCAAAAAAGCTTTGGCTTGAAAGATCGGGCGAAAGCCGACCCTACCGGATCGGTTGACGCCCCTTGCGCAGGCCGAAGTGCCTTACATACGCTGCTCCACACGGCTCTGCACAACCTCCATTTGCTGCGGGTCGTTCTGAAGCGCCATCGCGACTTCGTTGTACTCCTGAACACTCATGCCAGCGCCTTCGACGGCTTCGATCATGGCCTCTTGTGCCTCATTTTGAAGCTCAAAAGCCGCTTCCTCGTCGGCCGCATCCGCCATGCGCTCCGTGTAAGTCTCACGTACCTTGGTCACTTCGACGAAGGCGTCGACGAAGGTATCGATCGTTTGTTCGGTCAACGCAACCTGCGCGGCTGGCGCATCCATTCCGGTTGCACCCTCGGGCGCCGCCGTTTGCGCATAAGCAGCACCGCTCATCAGGCCAAGGGCCAGAAGAGTAGCGGCAGAGATGGCTATCGTACGAGTGCGAAGATGTTTCATAAATGCTCCTCCAGTCAGCATGCAGTAGGCATGCGGTTAAAAAGCATGGAGGTCGGAGCAGACACTGTGCCAAACCGGGCCAAAGACCCCGACAATCGCACGAAAAAGCTCACATCAATACTAAAAAAGAATTCATTATCAACAACTTTTGATTAAAACCATTCAAACTTTCGGACGCTTGAATCAACTCGATCTCGGTCTCGGACGCGATCTCCTCCCGACCCACCGTGCACCTAAACCATCACAAAAGGGCGCTATGGGACCAATTGACCGGGTCATTTTGACTCGCTCACCGACCCAAAACCCTTTCACGGCGACACACGAGTCAAATCGACCCACCACACGCATCCGTTGAAAAACACCAACTTAAAAATCACCAACTCGCGGCCCGAGACGTCTGCTCCCTCTTTTACGCCGAGTCGAGCGTCACGCAGACCCACCCGTGATGGCTGTACCTTGTCAGCGAATGCGGCGACCCGTTCTCCCGATTCACCCATGGGCCACCGATTTGGACTACCGCCACGCGAGCCCAGCCGAACGTCGGTGCCGAAAAAAACAAGTCGAGGTCGGACGTGACGGTTGCTGGCAGCAAAACGTGACCGGGCAGCGCGGCTGTTTGCATCCACTCTGTCGGCCAGACGGAGCGACCAGCGGGCCGAACAACCATCGCCAAACGTGTGAATACGGGCGTATGGACTTCGATTCACCACAGATCGTCAATGCGCCGTGGTGACGGTCATCACGAGTGCCCCTCGTCAGGATTCATCAAGACCCCAACGACGCAAACGGCGATAGAGCGTCTTGCGTCCGATCCCAAGCCACTCTGCAGCACGCGTTCGGTTGCCTGCCGTAGCCTCGAGGACGGCTTCGACGTGGCGTCGTTCGATCGCTTCGAGGGTCAGCCGCGGAACATCCAACGGCCGATCTTCCCGTTCGTTGAGCTTACTGCTGCCAGCTAACGGCACATCAATCGGTGGGTCGCTCTTATGCTGAGACTCGCCAGACTCGGCCAGCGGTCGATTCTGTTGCGCGGGCCCGAGTCGACAAGCGCCTACACCCGCCGATTGCGGCGCGCCATCAACTGCAGCGACACGAATTTCTTCCGGTAGATCCGTCCACTCGACACGATGACCTGGCGCCAAAGTCGCAACCCGTTCGGCCACCGACCGCAACTCGCGGACGTTTCCCGGCCAAGCGTAGTGCAAACAGGCGCGCAGGGCCTCAGACGCGACCCCCTCGATCGGGGGTTGTCGCTGCGCTGCGAACTCCCGCACGAAGCGCTCAAAAAGACTCAACACATCGTTACCGCGCTCGCGCAGCGGCGGGACCCGCAAACGGAAAGTCTGCAGTCGGTAGTACAGATCCTCGCGAAACAGACCTGCCGCCTGCGCCGCGCGCAAGTCCTGGTGCGTTGCCGCCACGATCCGCACGTCGACCTGAGTCTCCCGATCCGCACCGACGGGACGAACCCCGCCGTCCTGCAGCACCCGCAAGAGCTTAGCCTGCATGGACACGGGTAACTCTCCGATTTCATCTAGAAACAACGTGCCGCCATCCGCTGACGCGAACAATCCTCGGCGTGCGCCGCGCGCCCCCGAAAAAGCGCCAGCGACATGCCCAAACAACTCGGACTCGAGAAGCGACTCCGGGATGCCACCGCAATTGATCGCGACAAACGGACCCGACCGGCGGCGACTTTCGTCGTGCAAGGCGCGGGCGACGAGTTCTTTCCCGGTTCCTGACTCCCCTTCGATCAGCACGGCACCTTCGCCGTCTGCCGTTCGCACCAAGGTTTCGAACAGTTGCTTCATCGGCGCGCTGGTACCCGCCATACCGTGAAAATCCTGCTCGCCCCGAAGAAACGCGGCTCGCCGCAATCCACGCAGTTCGAGAACGCGGCCGACCGTCAAGACGAAATGCTCGAGATTGACCGGCTTGGTCAGAAAATCATCAGCCCCGGCCTTGATCGCTTTGACGGCCTGATCGACCGTGCCAAAACCGGTCAACAAAATCACGCCCGGCGGCATTTCGTTGCGCTCGGTCGCGCGGCGCTGAATCGCGCTCAGCAGCTCGAATCCATCGAGGCCCGGCATCCGCAGGTCAGAGACCACCAACGCATAATCGCGGCGCTCGTCGGCTGATCGATCCAACGCCAAAAGTGCCGCCTCGCCGCCCCGCGCGGCCTTGGCCTCAAACCCGTGGTCGAGCAACTCGTCGACGAGGAGCTCAGCGTGTGTCGACACATCATCGACGACCAGAATCCGCACCCCCTGACCCATTTCAGACATCACAACGGCCCTCGACTCTGCCGATCGCAGCGCCTTTCGCCGCCGACCGTATCGACCTCAGCCACCCGACGGGCGCGCTGGCGTGGGCTGCCTCGATCGCTGTCATGCGCGCCTGAAGATCTCGGCCCCTGATCGCGAGCGCACGATGGCGCTGCCTTCGCTGCCAAGGACGTCAGCGGTAAGCTCAACCAAAATCGTGCGCCCGATAAACGTGCCGCCGCACAGCTGTCCCCCCGTTCCAGCAAAACCAGACGCCCCCCCATCTCTTGCGTGATCGCCAAAGCCAGCGCCAGCCCCAGTCCAGTGCCGCGACGACCCGAAGACTGCGCGTCAGGCTCGATCGACACAAAAGGCTCGAAGATCCGCGCCGCCACGTCGTCCGCCACGCCCGGACCGTCGTCCTCGACCAGCAACCACCAGGAACCGCGCGCCACGCCAGTCGCCAACCGCACCTCGCAACGTGCAAAACGCAAAGCATTTTCGATCAGGTTACGCACCAGCATCCGAAAACGCTGCGCATCGCCGCTGACCAAGATCGGTCCCGAGGGCTGCATGGCCGTCCTCTGGGTCGGCTCGAGGCACAAATCTCGCCCTATCTGCACCGCTTGGTTTCGGCTCCGTTCGACGACCCCTGCCAGCAGCTCATCAGGCGAGAACGTGGATCCCCGCGCAACGTCACCACGAGAGAATGCGAGCAGGCTCCGGACAATGGCCGATATGTGCGTCATTTCAGACCGCAGCGCATCAAGTTCCCTCGCCGCCGCCGGGCTCGGCGCGCCCAGCTTTCGCTCGAGTCGGTCGAGACGACCGACGACAACACCCAAGGGCGTTCCAAGCTCATGGGCAATCCCAGCAGCCGCGCGCCCGATCACCGCTAGGCGCTCGGCCTGCGCCGCACGACGCTCGGCCTCGAGCCGCTGCATTCGAGCCTCCTGCGCAACCCGCATCAAGGCGTCGCGACGATCCAGCATCGCATTGATCGCGACCTCGATCCGACGCCACTCCAAAGCCGGAGCCGTACCCAAGGCAAGGCGCCCCACCATTGGCTCCTGTGTCTCGCGCACAGCGCCCGAGCTCGCAGACCCCTCACCGCGATCTAATGACAGCGGAACAGGCGCACCTGACGAGTGATCACCTTCAGCACCACAGCCATCAAAGCCCTTTGCCTGGGCTGAAATGAGCGATGGTGCTGACGTTGATTTGAGCGGCAAATCTACCGTTGTGGCTGTCGTTTCACTGATCGATGCTTCTGACTGTGAGCACCCCAACCATCGTCCCGGTGACGGTTCCAGTGACCGCTCCGATCGACACGTGGACGCCTGCGACGACTTGTCTTCCACCGCATCTGACAAAGACGCGGCATGCCCAAAACGCGACCTGAAATAGGAGTGACGCCGGCCCAGCAAAGCCAGCGACGACAGCTTGACTCGAAGATGTCGCAGAACAGCATTCGGCAACCGTCCCCCCGCCTCGCGAGCCGGCTGCGTGCCGATCGCCGCACCCGGCGTCGAGATCGAACGCCTCGAAATCGGTGAAACGACATCTGGCGCGATCGCATCAAGCGCCGCCAACAGGCGTTTGAGCGGCGCACCAAACACGCTACTGTGCCCCCACCACAGCGCCAACGCCAGCGCCGTCGCGAGAAGCAATCCGAGAACCACCAGCTGTACCCGAAAAGCTCGCCGGTCGGCGTTCCAACCCGACAGGTCTCGCGACACCTGCAGCATCCCGCGAATCCGTCCGCCGGCATCACTCAGGGGCAAAAACACCGAGTACACATCGCGCTCGTCCCGCCGTGACTCGAACCCATCGACGCCGACGCTCTCGATTCGTTGCACCTCGGCCCGTCGATCCGCGAGCAGGCGCACCGAACCAATCGCAGCGACGAGATTCTGCTGTTCGTCATGCACATACACCCCGAACACCGGCTCGGTTTCAAAAGCACCATCGAGCACCGACTGCATCGTCGACCAATCGCCTCGCTGCACTGCGCTCGCGATTGGCGCCCGAATACTCTGCGCGATCAACGTCAAGTTCTCGCGCATCCGCTCTTCCGCCTGACGCTCGACCTCGATACCGATCCAAACGCCAAGGCCGACGACCAAACCCAGGGTCGGTGCAAAAACCCGCCAAATCAACGCCGTGCGTAGACTGGACACGCGTCGCCGAGAACGCTTCGCTTGAACATTCGATCGATTACTCGTCATGCCATCGTAGGTCCGCCATCAGGGTCGAACGCCGAACTGAACAGTTCGACTAAAAATTCCGCCACCTGGTACAGCAGCGATCAATCCCTATCGACCAAAAACCTCCGCAATGAAGCTGAATTGCCAGTGTTCGCAAGCCCCTCGTAGCGAGGGCCTGAGTTAGAGAGGACCTGCGTCGCCGCATGGCGGACGTCTCCGACTGCACCAATCAAAACGTAAGATTTTTTGATCGAAATCATGGCTCAACAACGCACCGTCGGGCCACAGCGGTCAGTTTCGCCGCCACGAAAACTCTGGGTGCATCAGGGGTTCCCTGCAAACGCTAACTCAAGGTCTGGCTTGAAAAGCCGACCGCCGCGGTGGCTGTGAAAACGATACCGAGCAGAACCAGGCGATCGCGGAACGCTCAGTCGATACAGAGAAAACCGAGCCTCGAGTGGGCGGCGTCTCCCGCAGCGGTCACTCGCACGGTGGAATTTTCGAAAGCGGAGCCGAAGCGCCAGCGTTAACGGCTGCACGGGCCGCATGCGCAGGCACTACCAAAGGGGAGGTTGTTTCGCCGGGGACTCTGGTCGCATCCGATCTAACTGAGAGCAACCCACGTGAAACCCGTGTTGGTCCGACTCGAGCGATAGCGACTCAAACGAGAGATGGCGTCATCTGACAGCCAATCGCCGCGGTGCCGTCAACACCCTTTGCTGGCCTTGACAGCTATAGAGCCGAAACCAAGACTCAAAAGACGCGGACATCACGGCTCGGATCGCGAGTTGCGAGTGTCCCCATGGTTCACGCGAGGCCGAATGCTTCTGCCCTCACGGCCGCGTCCAAGGCCTATCAGGGTAGCGTAGGCGCCGGATCCGCCGCAGGCGCTCGCACGTCGAGCGTGAGTTCGCCCGAGTCATCCGTGCTGACCACCACTTCACCACCTTGGCTGAGCGCACCAAACAAAATCTCGTTCGCGAGCGGTTTTTTGATGTGCTCCTGAATCGTGCGCGCCATCGGACGTGCGCCCATTTTCTCATCGTAGCCGTGTTCAGCCAGCCAAGCGCGCGCATCCGGCTCGACCGTCAACACAACCTTCTTGTCGTCGAGCTGAGCCTGCAATTGAGTCAAAAATTTGTCGACCACGCCGAGTATCGTGCTCGCATCCAGCGGCCCAAACTGGATGATTGCGTCGAGACGATTTCGGAACTCGGGACTGAACATCCGCTTGATCGCTCCCATCGCGTCACTGGAGTGATCCTGTTGTGTAAAGCCAACTGACGGCCTTGCGGCCAGCTCCGCCCCAGCATTGGACGTCATCACCAGAATCACATTGCGAAAATCGACCTTGCGACCGTTGGTATCAGTCAGCGTGCCGTGATCCATAACCTGCAAAAGCAGGTTGAAGACATCCGGATGCGCCTTCTCGATTTCGTCGAGCAACAACACTGAATGGGGATTCTTCAAAACAGAATCGGTCAGCAATCCACCCTCGTCGTAGCCGACGTAACCGGGCGGCGCTCCGATCAAACGCGACACCGTGTGTCGCTCCATGTACTCAGACATATCGAAGCGCAAGAAACGAATTCCAAGCTGCGTCGCCAGCTGCTTGGTCACCTCGGTTTTACCAACACCGGTCGGACCCGTGAGCAAAAACGCACCGATCGGGCGATCGCCATCACCGAGACCGGACCGCGACATCTTGATCGCTGTCGCCAAAGTCTCGATCGCCGCGTCTTGTCCAAACACGACCATCTTGAGATTGCGCTCGAGATTCCTGAGCGTCTCCATGTCATCGCTCGACACATGTTTCGGCGGAATACGGGCGATTTTCGCCACGATCTCTTCGATGTCATGGACCCCGACCGTCTTCTTACGCTGACTCGCAGGCATCAACTGCACCCGCGCGCCGGCTTCATCAATGACATCGATCGCCTTGTCAGGCAAAAAACGATCGGTGATGTATCGACTCGACAGCTCGACAGCCGTACGTAGCGCCGGCTTGGTGAAACGCACCTTGTGATGTGCCTCGAAGCGCGATTTGAGCCCGAGCAGAATTTGGAAGGTTTCGTCGACCGTGGGCTCAGGCACCTCGATTTTCTGAAAACGCCGAGCCAGAGCGCGATCCTTTTCGAAAATGCCCCGATACTCTTGATAGGTGGTTGACCCTATGCACTTGATCTCACCAGTCGCAAGCATTGGCTTGAGCAAATTCGACGCGTCCATGACCCCGCCCGACGCCGATCCAGCACCGATGATGGTGTGTATCTCGTCGATGAACAAAACCGCGTAAGGCTCTTTCTTGAGTTGAGCGAGCACAGCCTTCAGGCGTTTCTCGAAGTCCCCGCGGTACTTGGTACCAGCAATCAGAGCGCCAAGATCAAGTGCGTAGACCTTGGCTTCGGCGAGCACCTCCGGTACCTCTCCATCGACGATACGACGCGCCAAGCCTTCGGCGATCGCCGTCTTGCCAACACCCGCCTCGCCGACTAGCAAGGGATTGTTTTTACGCCGCCGACAAAGCGTCTGGATCGTTCGCTCGATCTCCACATCCCGACCGATGAGAGGATCGATTTCACCGCGGCGCGCTTTCTCATTGAGATCCGTCGCGTACTGTGCCAAGGGTGAAGCGGGCTCATCATCGGATCCAGCGGTGCGCGTCGTCGAACCGCTATCGCTCGCTGCATCCTCGGCAACGCCCTCCACCTTTGAGACGCCATGCGAGATAAAGTTGACGACATCGAGACGCGAAATGTCTTGCTGCCCCAGCAAAAACACCGCATGGCTGTCCTGCTCGCCGAACAGTGCGACGAGCACATTGGCACCGGAGACCTCTTTGCGGCCCGACGACTGGACGTGGAAAACGGCCCGCTGCAGCACTCGCTGGAAACCCAGTGTCGGTTGAGTTTCGCGAGTATCGCGCGGCGGCAGACGAGGGGTATTGGCGTCGATGTGGCGCTCGATCTCCTCGCGCAGACGATCGACGTGCGCCCCGCAGGCCTTGAGGACCGCGACCGCTGATGGGTTCATCGTCAATGCGAGCAGCAGGTGCTCAACAGTCACAAACTCGTGACGTTTGTCACGCGCCTCCTTGAACACCAGATTGAGGCTCACTTCGAGTTCCCGGTCGAGCATGGGCTCAGGCCTCCTCCATTTCACAGAGCAGCGGATGCTGATTCTGTCTTGCGTATTGATTGACCTGTGCGACTTTGGTTTCGGCGACGTCGCGCCCGTAGAGACCGCAAACGCCCTTGCCCCGGGTGTGAACCATCAGCATCACTCGCGTCGCCCGCTCGCGGTCCATACCGAAGAACGTCTCCAGCACCTCGACAACGAATTCCATCGGTGTGAAATCATCGTTGATCAACACAACTTTATACCGTCGCGGCGGAGCGAGTTCGGGCTGCGACTCGAGAGTCACAACGCCTTCATCGACATTCGGTTTGTGTTCGGGTTCAGCCATAGCTCTCAACCATCGAAATCGATTACTAAAAAATAGGCCACTCGGCTTTTTCAAATCCGTCTTTTCGATCGCACTTTTCGAACCGCACGACCCCTCGGATCAAACGGGCAGAATCCAACACGCAACCCGAGTGATGACAAGAAACCGGCCCGCCCGGAATCAAAACACGATCACATTTCAGATGAGCAACAACCTGGGTTGTTGCACAACTTCTTGTGACCGCGACTCCACGACAACCCAATCCGTCAAACACCCGCAGCGGCCAAGACACAGACAGCGAGCGCCCGAGCGCTCAGCCGTGGTCAAACCTCGCGACAGTCGGCTGATTTCCGACGGAACTGCATCTGCGCAGGCCCAGGCCACGCGCCTACCGGCAGACGGCTATAAACCGGCCCCGTCAGACACTCGCGCCCGAGCCAATCGGTTCAGGCCGAAGCCCTCCGGCGTCGGTCATTTTGGATCACATGCGCCGGATCATTGCGTCGCCAAACCCAGAACAGGACACCGGTTCCACACCGTCCATCAAGCGGGCAAAGTCGTACGTCACCTCGCGTGCCGCGATCGCGCCTTCCATCCCGCGGATCACCAAATCCGCGGCCTCGTTCCAGCCCAGATGACGCAACATCATTTCCGCAGACAGGATCAACGACCCTGGGTTGACCTTGTCCTGACCGGCGTACTTCGGCGCCGTGCCATGAGTAGCCTCGAACATCGCGACGGTGTCGGACAGGTTCGCCCCCGGGGCGATGCCGATGCCGCCGACCTGCGCTGCCAATGCGTCAGAGATGTAGTCCCCGTTGAGGTTGAGCGTGGCAATGACATCGTAGTCTTCCGGGCGCAGCAGGATTTGTTGCAGGAAGGCATCGGCGATGACGTCCTTGATCGTGATCGTCCGACCGGTATTCGGGTTCTTGAACGCGCACCACGGGCCACCGTCGAGCAGTTCGGCACCAAACTCCTTCTGCGCCAGCGCATAGCCCCAGCTTTTGAACGCACCCTCGGTGAACTTCATGATGTTGCCCTTGTGCACCAGCGTCACCGATGGCTGATCATGGTCGATCGCGTACTGGATCGCCTTGCGCACCAGACGTTCGGTGCCCTCTTGCGAAACCGGCTTAATGCCGATTCCGCAGGTATCGGGGAAGCGGATCTTAGTGGCGCCCATCTCACCAGTCAGAAAGTCGACTACCCTTCTGACTTCAGGAGTTCCCGCCTGGTATTCGATGCCTGCGTAGATGTCTTCGGAATTCTCACGGAAGATGACCATGTCGGTCTTTTCCGGCGCCTTCAGCGGGCTGGGCACGCCATCGAAATAACGGATCGGCCGCAAACAGACGTACAGGTCGAGCTCCTGGCGCAGCGCGACATTGAGGCTGCGAATGCCGCCACCGACCGGCGTGGTCAGGGGGCCTTTGATCGACACCACGTAGTCACGCACCGCGTCCAGCGTCTCGGCCGGCAACCAGGTCTCGGCACCGTACACGCGGGTCGCCTTCTCGCCGGCATAGACCTCCATCCAGGCGATCCGACGCTCGCCGCTGTAGGCCTTGTCCACGGCCGCATCGATGACCTTGATCATCACCGGCGTGATATCCACTCCAATGCCGTCGCCCTCGATGAATGGAATGATCGGGTTGGTAGGGACGCCGAGGCGGCCGTCAGCATTCACGCTGATTTTTTTGCCTGCGGGCACGGTGATTTTTGAGGTCATGCTGCGCTCCTTTTCTTTAGCCAAACACTCTGATCAAACGAAACTTGAACTGCGGTGGCGACAGTCACCCTGTGGGCGTCGCCGCGCGCCGAATCGATTGGAAAACGCGCTCTGCATCCGGCAATGCAACTGGCCATAACGCCAGCGAGCGACGTCTGCCAAATCGTCTTTTGCTCGCCCGACAGATCGCCCTTGATCCGGCCACCCTCCCCACGACACATCCCAGCGCCAGCGACGAGTGTTCGATCCACCTCATCGCTTCATCAATCCACCCCGTTGACGACGCCACCAATCGGACGATCTCGCGAGCCTGAGTAGGCGAGCTCGCGAGGCGGCACGACCTGGCGCTCATGCTCACACGTATCGAGACTGAATCGTAGCGGCGGCCGTAACACGGCCAGATCCACAGTTTCCGCACCATACTCCAGCCGATACGTCCGACCCGATGACCAGGCCTTCGATGCACCGAGCAGGACGCTTTGCATCGGCGACTACAGCCATTGGGTGTCTTATGACGTCAACACCGCATCACCCCGCTTGCGACAGATCAAATTCCGGCCAGATCGCCGGAAACTCACGTCCGAAGAACCCGACGCTCAAATGCGCAGTCCGCAGCCCGTTCCAATGCGCACCACTTTCCTCAATGTGTGCGACATGTTACGCCACTCAACGCGAAGACCTTTTTCGGGCCTGACCACTCGTCGTGTCCGGAACCCAACGTAACCGTCATCGCAACAACATGCCTGATTGCGAAATCAGACGTCCCGACCGCTCACAACAGGTCGCTCGAGGCAGGCTGCGGCCCGACCTCGGCGCCACAGAACGAGTATTGAAGACCGACGCAGTCCGGCTCGTTAACCGACACCTCTGGACGCTTCATGGGCAACGCTTCGCGGCAGACCAGACCACCGCGGTACTCCGCTCACGATGCCGGCTCCAAGCCCTCAAGCCAATCAACGAACATCGACTCTCACCGATTCGCGATCGATTTGCTGTTCAGCGATTAGATCACCACAACATCAGCAACCCCCCGAAACTCCGAGATGGTCCGGCACAACGCTCGAGAATGCGACGCGACCGGGCCAGATCCTTGAACGCGGCATCTCGACGTTGGTCGCAGTTGGAGCAGCTTGAGGGACATTGCAACGCGGCAAGTCCACTACATCGAGCGTTAGCCTCGAGTAACGCCTGCGCCATGCCGCTACACTTTACAGAGCGTTCGCACGAATTCCCGCCTTCGCGGCGACATCGGTGGCCGCTATCGACTCTCAGCCACCAACTTCTGGGCATCGCCCCCGGGTACCGCTGTGAATGAACGTCTTCGGTGTCATATTACAGTCGCGGCCGTGATCGAGCGGGGGGGACGTTTTCTGCTGGTCGAGGAGCCCATCGATCGGCGTCGCGTCTGGAATCAACCGGCTGGCCATCTTGAGGCCCGCGAAACCGTGATCGATGCCATCGTACGCGAGGTCCGCGAAGAGACCGGCTATCGCTTCGAGCCTTCGGGCTGGCTCGGTGCAACGACGCTCGCGCTGCCCTCCGGCGCCGTGAGCCTTCGAATTGCATTCACCGGCACTGTCGGCGCAACGCCCGAGAGTGATCCTGAGCCGCCGATCACCGCGGTCGGATGGTTGACGCGCACCGAAATTGATTCCCTGGAAGTGCGATCGCCACTGACAACGGCGGCCATCGACGCTTTTTTTGTCGCGCCACGGCTTCCGCTTACGGCCCTCGCTCATTTCGACGCGCAATCATGAGCGCAATCCCTGCGAGCGTAGCCTGGCACACGCCGGATCCGGACTGGCCCAACCGAATGCCTCTGCCGGTACCGCCCAAAAACTCAGCGCCCGAGGTCTCAACGCGAAACCGCTTAGCCGACGCGTACACCGGCGCGAGCACCACAGCTGTCGCTGCCCTTTCAACTGACGATACTTCCGCTTCGGACACAGCTTCGCAGCAAGGGCTAACACGTTTTCAACGCGACCGCAGACCGGCGAAGCGCGCACCCTACGTCATCGTCGGTCTGTCGGGTGGCGTCGACTCTGCCGTCGCAGCGGCTCGTCTGCTGGCCATGGGATGCCGCGTCGAAGGGCTGTTCATGAAGAACTGGGACGACGACACCGACAACGCCACAACAAGCCAGTGCAGCGCCGCCGAGGATTACGCCGCGGCGCGATCCGTCGCCGAACACCTCGACATCGTTCTTCATAAACGCAACTTTTCGTCAGCGTATCGCGAACGCGTATTCGCGCATTTTCTCGCCGAACACCGTGCCGGCCGAACACCCAACCCTGATGTGCTCTGCAACCGAGAAGTCAAGTTCGGTCCCTTCCTCGAGCAGGCACGTGCGCTCGGCGCCGACTTTGTCGCGACCGGACATTACGCCCGCCTACTCGATGGGCCAGCGGGATCAGAGCTTGTTCGGGCGCGTGATGACCATAAGGACCAAACGTATTTTCTTCACGCCCTCAACCAACACCAGCTCGCGCGCGCGCTGTTCCCGCTCGGGGACCTCATAAAACCAGATGTGCGCAAGATCGCCGCCGCGCTAGCCTTGCCCAATCACGCCCGGCGTGACTCCACCGGCATCTGTTTCATCGGCGAGCGCGACATGCGGAATTTTCTGTCGCGCTACATCGAAACCCAGTCCGGCCCGATCAAAACGCCCGACGGCCAAATCATCGGCGAGCACCCAGGCTTATGTTTTTTCACGCTTGGGCAGCGTCAAGGACTCGGGATCGGCGGCGTCCAAGGCCATTCGGAAGCTCCGTGGTACGTCATCGAGAAACAACCGGGCAACAACACGCTTGTCGTTGCCCAAGACGCGCAGCATCCGCGCCTCATGACAGCGGCGTTGACAACCGAAACCTTTCACTGGATCGCAACCCAGCCGCCTACTCACGATTGCCGCGACCTTCAGGTTCGATTGCGACATCGCGGACCACTGGTTGCGGTCCGCAGCTGGAAAATTCAGGCAAACGGCGGTTTGCGCATCGAACTCGCCGACGCCCAACGCGCCGTCGCTCCGGGACAATCGGCAGTCATTTACCGCGCCGCCCGCTGCCTCGGTGGCGGCGTGATCGACGGAATCGAGACCGACGCCGATTAGACCCAACACGCCGGAACATCTGCCGGGGACGCTTGGCAGAAAAAGGACTCGTCCCACACGATCGGTCTGGCGTACGACGCAGGCTAGGCGTCACTGAAACTCGAGACACGATCCCGAGAAAAGCCGCATAGCGCGTCGTCCTGATCCCGCAGAAAACGACCCAATGACGGAAGCAACCCGGCAAATCACGCCTCCGACTCGGATACGCGCCGATGGTCCAGGCCTCTGTACATGCTTCGTTGTCGCGGTTTCGCCGCATTGAGCCTTTCGGTTTCAAGGATCTCGGCACCGGACCCGAAACCCTCATCGAGTGCGCTCACGCGGCGCGCCAACAGACCAGTGAGTCGACGTAACGCACTATCGCTCAGAATTTTATTCACCAAGAGCGGGCCACACGAAAGCCATCAACTTTCGGCGCACTTGGTACAATAAGGGCCTTAGGCTGTGCAACGCGCTGTCGATCGAGCCGCAGTATCGCTTCGAATTGCAGAAACCCCATCGGATTGGACCCAGCGCAACGAATGACGAGAAGCCTTAGCCGGAGCCGCCGTCGCGAGACGTCCGCCTCGTGATCGAAGCAATGAGAGCGGAAGCGTTTTCAGTCGTCGCGCCCAGCTTGTCGACATCGACCGCGAGACGCGGTCGAGCCGTAAAGCGCAGGCCGCGACGCGCAGCATCAACATGGGATCTTATCGACTGCGGGGAAACCAGCGGTTCTTCGGTGACCCGCTCATTGCAACATGGCTCGACAGTCCTCGATTCGGACGCATCGATCTGCAAGCCACAATTCCGATCACACTTGTCGAACCCGCGGCAAACTCGCACATCGTCTGACTAGCATTTGGAGTGCCTTTGGAACGCAGCGACCATAACCGAGCGTTGGCCCTCGCCGCGCTGTTTCAAGCGGCAAGCCTGGTCAAGGATCTCGCCTGGCGTGGGCATTGCGACGACCATGAATTCGAGATCGTCGTCGGAAGTCTGTTCCGCTTTGACGCGTCGTCAACCGAAGAGATCTATCGCGGAATCGAGTCGCTCCACACCGGACTCGAGCGTCTGCGTGTCCAGTTGCAGTCCGGCGGGCGTAGCGGCCGCCCGCCCGACATGGAAATGACACGCTACGCGATCGGCCTGATGTTTCTGGAAAACAAGCTGTCGTGCGATGGCGCAAGAATGCAGAAGCTCGGCGAAGGACTGCGCTCTGCCGAACGTCAGATCGAATATTTTCATTTGACCCACGAGTCGGTCATCGGCCGAATCGCGGATCTCTATCAAGAAACGATCTCGACCCTCGGTCCACGGATCGTTGTCCAAGGCGAGCAGACCCACCTGACCCGTCCCGAAGTCGCCGCTCGCATTCGGGCCTGCCTGCTCGCCGGTATCCGCGCGGCACGACTATGGCGACAAGCCGGCGGCTCACGCTGGAAGCTGCTGCTCGGACGCCGCCGCCTTGTCAACGCGGCTGAACACATGTTGCAACGGTTGCCCACTTGACCTCACGAGACTGAGAACGCAACGACGACATCACCCGTCACAGACCTCGTGCGGCATGATGCTTTCTCGCGCGATGGCACGGGTTCATCGACCGGTTATGACCCAGCGACGACGCCGCCCTGTGAATCGACGCCGCATTGACGCGCCACCCCATTACGATCGACGGCCGCATGCCCACCGCGCCGCGACAAAAAACATCAAACGCGAGAGGATTCAAGATGACGACAGACACGCGCACGGCCACCCTCGACATCGCCGGCAAAACCTACCGCTACGTGCCCCTGCCCACCGATGAAGCCACGCGCGGCCTGCCCTTTTCGCTCAAGGTTCTGCTCGAGAACCTGCTGCGGCACGAGGATGGCCGGACGGTCACCAACGCCGACATCGACGCCTTGCGCAACTGGGATCCGGCCGTCGAGCCTTGTCAGGAGATCGCCTTCCGACCCGCACGCGTCCTTCTCCAAGATTTCACCGGTGTCCCGGCAGTCGTCGATCTCGCCGCAATGCGCGACGCGATGATTGAGCTCGGTGGCGATCCCGACCGCATCAACCCGCTTCAGCCGGCAGAGCTGGTCATCGACCACTCCGTACAAGTCGATCATTTCGGCTCGGCACAGGCGATCGCGCTCAACGCCGACATCGAATACACGCGCAATCGCGAGCGCTACTCGTTTTTGAAGTGGGGCCAACAAGCGTTCAAAACCTTTAAGGCCGTGCCACCAGGCGCGGGCATCGTTCACCAAGTCAACCTCGAATTCCTGGCACGGACGGTCTTTGTCGACGATCAAGGCGACGGCGAGCCGTTGCTATACCCCGATACACTCGTCGGGACAGACTCGCACACAACGATGGTCAACGGCCTCGGTGTCTTGGGCTGGGGTGTCGGCGGCATCGAGGCCGAGGCCGCCATGCTTGGGCAGCCCATTTCGATGCTGACGCCGCAAGTCGTCGGATTTCGCCTGACCGGCAAGCTGGCAGAAGGGGCCACCGCGACCGATCTCGTCCTTGTTATCGTCGAGCGGCTGCGCGCGCATGGCGTCGTCGGAAAATTCGTCGAGTTTTTTGGCGAAGGCCTCGCCGCACTCCCGCTGGCTGATCGCGCCACGATCGCGAACATGGCCCCCGAGTATGGCGCTACGGCCGGGATGTTCCCGATCGACGACGAAACCATCGCCTACCTGCGACTCACGGGCCGCGACGAAAACAGCCTCGCCATCGTCGAAGCCTACGCGCGGGCACAAGGTTTGTGGCGCGACGACTCGGCGCCCGTAGCGCGCTACAGCACCATTCTCGAACTTAATCTTGGCGAAGTCGAACCCTCGCTCGCAGGCCCGAGCCGGCCACAAGACCGCTTAGCGCTCTCGGCTGTCGCAGCGTCAGTGCGACGCTTGATCGACACGACACTCGAAGAACGCCGTATCGACAACGACACACAGACCGCAGATTTTGCGACCGAAGGCGGGCATGCCGCGGTTGGTGTCGAGCAGCAAGCCGCCACCGAGCAGCGCCACAAAGTGGACTTTGCCGATCAGACCTTCACCCTCGATCACGGCTCGATTGTGATTGCGGCCATCACCTCGTGCACCAACACCTCAAACCCTTCGGTCATGCTCGGCGCCGGACTCGTCGCTCGCAAGGCGCGGGAGCGCGGGCTCACGGTCAAGCCCTGGGTCAAAACCTCACTCGCCCCCGGCTCACGTGTCGTGACCCGGTACCTCCAGAACGCCGGCCTGCTAGACGACCTCGCTGCTCTCGGTTTCCACACCGTAGGCTACGGCTGCACCACCTGCATTGGTAACTCAGGGCCCCTCCCCGAACCGATCTCGGAAGCCATTCGCTCAGACGATTTGGTCGTCGCATCCGTGCTGTCCGGCAACCGTAACTTCGAAGGTCGTATTCATTCCGAAGTCCGCATGAATTTCCTCGCCAGCCCACCGCTGGTGGTCGCATACGCTCTGGCCGGCAACATCACCGTCGATCTAACAACAGCACCGCTCGGGACCGATCGAGACGGCAAACCCGTCTTCCTGCGCGATCTCTGGCCGAGCAGTCAGGAAATTACCGAAGCTGTCGCCGCGGCTGTGTCGGCGGAGGATTTTCGCTCCAGCTACGCCGACGTCTTTCGCGGCGAACAGCGCTGGCAGGAGCTCGCGGCTCCCAAGGGCGCGCGCTTCGAGTGGCAAGACGACTCAACCTACGTGCGCAAGCCGCCATTCTTCGAGGGCCTGGCTCGCGAGCCGTCGCCTCCCGCCGACATCGCAGATGCGCGCGTACTCGCTCTACTCGGTGATTCGGTCACTACCGATCACATCTCCCCGGCCGGTTCGATTGCTAAGGGCACCCCTGCCGCGCGCTATCTGGAAGACCACGGCGTTCGACCTGTCAACTTCAATTCCTACGGCTCGCGCCGCGGCAATCACGAAGTCATGATGCGCGGCACCTTCGCCAATGTTCGTCTGCGCAACCGTCTCGCTCCGGGTACCGAAGGCGGCATCACCGAGCACCTGCCGAGCGGTGAACGACTCTCAATCTATGACGCGTCCATGCGCTATCAGCGAGAAGGGACCCCACTGATCGTCATCGCCGGAAAGGAGTACGGCACCGGTTCGTCGCGCGACTGGGCCGCCAAGGGGACCCGCTTGCTCGGCGTCAGCGCCGTTCTCGTCGAGAGTTTCGAGCGCATTCATCGCTCCAACCTCGTCGGCATGGGCGTGCTGCCCCTGACTTTTGAGCCGGGACAGAGCGCCGAGAGCTTGGGACTGAGCGGACGCGAAGTCTTTTCGATCGAAGGACTCGATGCAGGTCGCGCCAAAACTGTCAACATTCGCGCACGCGCGGAAGATGGCAGCGAAACCTGTTTTACCGCGCGCGTTCGTCTCGACACGCCACAGGAGATCGACTACTTCCGTCACGGCGGGATTCTCAGCTATGTCCTTAGGAGTCTCGCAAACTGATACGCTCTACGTGAGACCCGAGCGCCCGTTCGCCTAGCGCCGTTCGTGAAACGTCAGGGGAACTGTTCGCGACGCAAAACGCCGGCTCAATACTCGGCGCCGTCGTTTTGCGGCAGCCAATCAGCTGCGCATCACGGTCAGTTGAGTGCAACTCAACCCGAGGAGGCGCCAAACCGCACAAGGTCAGCAAAACATCACTGGCCCGTACCCAACTGAGCCTGTCGCAACATCACCCGTCGCTGTGATTGATGACGAGCTCTTTAACGGTTGTATCCATTTAGACGCGACCGCGAATCGGTGTGACAGACCGCTGCAGTTACTGCATCATCGTAGGGTGCCATCTGGCGTATCGCGACGGGACCGCCGTGCGCGATCCAATACGAAGCGGGTGCAGCTTTACGCGCTCCAAAACGGTCACGCGCCACATCGACTTCAGCTTCAAGGGGTAACCGTCCGAAACAGCCGCATCGCCATTGGCAATCGCACCGCATATTCCGCAACGGGACGAACATGAGCCTCTCATCATTCCTGAGCGATACCGACCGAATCGTGTCGTTTCGGCCCGCGGTCATACATATGCTCAAGGTCATCAACGATACCGACTCCGACTTCGCGCAAGTTGCTGAGGCGCTATCTGCCGATCCTGCTGTCACCGCCCGTTTGCTGCGATGGGCCAACTCGCCGCTGTTCGGCTGCCCGAACGACATCGAAACAGTCGGCCACGCCGTGGCCTTGATGGGTCTTGATGCCATTCGTCAGATCACCATTGCCAGCTCGGTGGTCACGCACTTCGCCGACTGCGATAGCACTCACGATCATCGCGACTTCTGGAATCACGCCGTGGCCAGTGGTCACTTTGCCCGATTGCTCGCACATCGCAACGGCAACCCACGGCACAATCGACTCTTTACCGCCGCACTACTGGCCAATATCGGCACGCTGGTCTTTTGCATCCACGTCAGCACAACTCATGCTGAATTGATCGCGCGCGCTGATCGCGACAAGATTCCGCTGATGACGCTGGAACAAGAAACCTTTGGATTCACACGAATCGATCTCGGGACCACCCTACTTGAAGTCTGGGGGTTACCCGCGTTTTTTCCCGAAACAATCCGTCGCGCCTTCGCATCTCCCGAGAGTCAACGAGTGATGGCCGACCAAGACGTCTCCACCCTCCAGCTGGCGAGCGAACTAGCGGATCGACTCCTCGGGCGTCCGACGCGCGATCCACGGGAGCCCTCGGCGATCGCCAGCAGTCGCATCAGCATCGACGAGATCGAAGACTTGCTTAGGTGCGTCGATGAGGAACTTGAGGGTCAACTCAGAACATTGCTTGACCCCTTCGGCGGTTCACAATCATGAAAGACACCACCCTCACCGCCAAGAAACACGATGAGCCACTGGAAGCCCTCTCTTTCCGGGCCATCAGGCGCTTTCGTGCCGAGCTCAAGCGGACGGTTCGCGGCCATGTCGCGAACCGTCCGCTTGACCACACCGATGACTCACCGAAAGACGCCCTGCTCCCCGAATCTGCGCCGCACAATACTTTTGGAACCAGCCGCGACACCGCTGGCAAAGCCGCGGCCGAATTTGGCGAACTGCTGACCCAAATCACGAGCGAACGCGACCCGAGCGGCGATCGGGACAAAAGCCATCCTCACCGCTGCAATCGCGCCGCGAACTTCGCCGCAAATCCGGACACGCCTCATAAAACAGACTCCGAGCATCAATACGAGGCGCGTCCAGGACCTGACGGTTGGGCACCGCGGCGCGATCAGCATACCCACGCCAAGCCTACGAGCGATGACTCTTCACGTACACTGGTCTACCGCTCGGCACAGCATCGGCGAGGTTCACCCCTAGCACGACCCATGGCACTGCGCCAACCAGAGACCGGGCCAGAGACTCGACCAGAGGCCGCCGCGAGCGATTCCATCAAGCACTATAGACGACAGGATCATCCGCAGACCGATGTGGCCTCGAACAAGGCCTCAGCCGAAGCGATCAGGACACCCGCGCCGATCGCAGCCGCGACGTACGACGCGCTCGATCTCATCGTGCAAGCGCATGCACGCCTGCAACGAGCAGCGACCCGAGTGGTAACTCGAGCTGAATCTCGGGCCGAAACACAGGCCACACCGCAAGAGAACGCGGGACAGCAGACCGCAGCTGAGTCCGAATCGTCACCGGTGTGGGAAACCGCCCTCGAACTGATCAACGAATGTCTTCCACTGCAAATCGCTGCAGTCTTCCAGACCAACGCACAGCCCTCTCCGCTGCCGGAACCGAAATCCAGCGCAGCAGACGATCCCTACCGGGGATCGAGTCGCTGTCTGGCGTCTTGCGTCTACCCAACGACGCCAACCACACCGCCCAACGCACGCATGCCCGACGGTGAAAAAGCCGTCATCAGCATTTCACAGAATACGATCGCTGCGCTGCAAAACCTGATCGAACAGACGAACGTTTTCGACCTCATACGCTGGCTGCAGCGCGAAGGGCATATTGTGCGCATCGACGCCGATGGCACCGCCTCGCCCACGGGCAAAATTTTGCTCCAAGGGTGGATCACCGCGAGCGGATATCGTGGTGTCATGATCGCTGTCCTGAGCCCAGTAGAGTCACCGCGCCTCACCGAGCTCCCAGCCAAGGCACTGAGGCTCATCACGGGCATAGCCGCTCGAGAAGATGAAGCACTCAACTGGGGCAGAGCGATCGCCGCCCGTGAACGTGCGTTACGCCGCGTCAATGAGCGGCAGGCTGAAAGCTTGTTGCGCCACGTTGCCACCGATGCGCTGACGGGCCTCGCCAACCGCGCCGCCTTTGTTCGCGCGATCGACGACACCACCGCCAAACCGAGCGCCGGCCTACATCACAACGCCCTGATCCTACTGGATCTCGATCATTTCAAACGGCTCAATGACGCGCGAGGTCATGTCAAGGGCGACGCCCTTCTGAGACATGTCGGCCATCGCCTCGAAACACGGATACGCGCCTTCTTCGAACGCGAAACCAAAGACGCCCCTCGCTACACGCTGGCGCGTCTCGGCGGCGATGAGTTTGGGCTGTGGATCGAAAACCTTGACGCCCTTTCGATCATCGTCGCCCTCGTCCGCGAACTGGTCGACGAACGGCACGATCGTTCCGTCGATCTCGGCGGCACGATCGTTGTGCCGAGTTTTTCCTGCGGAATCGCGATTCATCCGTACGATGGGGATAACACCGAAACGCTCCTGCGCCATGCGGATGCAGCGCTGTTCGAAGCCAAACAGCGAGGCCGCGCGGGATTTCGCTTTTTTACTCAAGAGATCAATCGGCGAGTCGTACGGCACTTCGAAATCGAAACCGCGCTTCATCGCGCGATCGAGCGGCACGAATTCCGTGTCCACTACCAGCCCAAAGTCGATTTACGAAGTGGGCGGATCATCGGTGCCGAGGCGCTCGTACGCTGGCAACATCCGGAACACGGTCTGCTGCTGCCCGGTACCTTCCTCGAAATTGCCGAGGATCTGACCCTGATCGAGGCCATCGGGGACTGGGTCTGGGACACCGTCTGTACCGATCTCCTCCGGATCGAATCGTCCCTGTCGTCGACCGCGCTCGAGATTTCGGTCAACATTTCCGCCCGTCAGCTTCGCCGGCCCGACCTCGCAGCGCGCTGGTTTGCCGTTCTCGAGGGTCACGGCATTCAAGCCGGACGGCTCGAGATCGAACTCACCGAAAGCACACTAGTGGCGGATCAGGCACTCGCCAGCGAGACCTTCGAACGCCTGCGCTCAGTTGGAATTCCACTCGCCATCGACGATTTCGGCACCGGGCACGCGTCTTTGGCGCAGCTCAAACGCCTGCCGATCGAAACCGTAAAAATCGACCGCCAATTCATCGACGACCTCGAACATAACGACGAATCGCGCAAGATCGTCACCGCGATTGTCGCGATGGCCAAAAGCCTTGGTCTCAAAGTCATCGCCGAAGGCATTGAAACCGCAGCTCAGGCCGCCTGGGTTCGCGACGCAGGCTGTGACCAAGGGCAAGGTTTCTACTATGCCAAAGGCTTGCCACTCGAAGACTTCATCGCCTTCGTTCGACACTACCACCTCGACCTCTGAAGACATCGACCTGATCGTGGGTCGATTAGGTGGACAACCGCGCGATTTTTTTTGCGGCTGATCCACCGACCGAATCGCTCGCGCCGCGACCCATCGAGCCAGTTCGGGACACCTCGATCAATCAAGCAGCATGACATGCCTGATTGGGCACCGATCAATCAGCAAGCGTCACAACACAGAACTCATCACCGCAGGCAAAATGAGCGTCACGATGACCGTTGGCGGCAAGTTTGCTCCCGTGCAAGGCTGCTATTGTTGTGCGGACCGTTCCGAAAATCTTCAGAACGCTGCATGGGACCACACACCTTATCTACGACGACCCAACGCACACCAGTCGTCAAGAACGATTTTCGGTGATGCAGATGGCGCAGCGATCACACGTCACAAACGCCTAGCGACTCGATCGCAGGCGGCTGAGGCGCATCACGCAGATAGGCTGCGCCTGGTCTAGGCCACCGTGATATCTAGCGGTCGGGCAGAAACATATCGCCGCTGAGTCGTTTGCGCGCCATCAGGACACGTAGCCGTTTCAAGGCCTCCATTTGAATTTGGCGCACGCGCTCGCGTGTCACCCCGATCTCGCGCCCCACTTCCTCCAGCGTGCTGCGTTCAAAACCATACAGACCATAACGACGCACCAAAACGTCACGCTGTTTTTCATCGAGCGCATCGAGCCAAGAGCGAACGATGACGCGCAGATCTTCATCGGCGAGCTGCTCGAGCGGCTCGGTAATGCTTTCGTCTGCAAGCATCTCGGACAACGAACGATCGCGATCCTCGCCTACTCCAACATCGAGCGAGGTGGAAGGCTCGGATAAGGCTCGCAGACGCTGAAGCTCGCCCAAGGGCCGAGCCATCGCCGTCGCCAACTCTTCATCGCTCGGATCGCGGCCAAGCTGCTGGGCCAGCTCGCGCGTAACCTTAGCCTGCGAGCGTAAATCCTTGCCAACGTGGACCGGAATACGGATCGTACGGGACTGATTCATCAATGCCCGCTCGATCGACTGACGAATCCACCACGTCGCGTAGGTCGAGAACCTGAAGCCTCGCTCCGGATCGAACTTTTCGACTGCATGGATCAAGCCCAGATTGCCTTCCTCGATCAAATCGAGCAGCGCGAGGCCGCGATTGACGTAGCGCCGTGCGATCTTGACGACAAGGCGCAGATTGCACTCGATCATGCGCGAACGACCATCCGCATCACCCGCACGGGCAAGACGCGCAAAGTGCTTTTCCTCGTCAGGCGTCAGCAACGGATGAAACTCGATATCGCGCAGATACAGCGTCATGGCGTCGATATCACTCGAACGCAATTCTCGTCCGCCACGTTGACGATCACGACGCGCCTCATCAAAAGCGCGGTTCACGCGAGCGCCCTTATCGAAAAACGAGTCCAGCTCAACAGCATCGTCGTCGGAATCGACCGCGGCGCCCAGCTCGTGTTCGTCAACGTCCGTGACGTCATCGCTCTCATCATCGGGGCTGTCAGCAACGCCGTCTGCCTCGGATTCGAAAATCAGGGCATCGAGGTTCGCGGCAGCCTCGCCGGAAGTGTCAACCCCATCATCGTCACACTCGCGCCGACCGTCTGCGCATAACCGATCAGCGCTCTTCGCTATGGGCTTTAATTTCGACGATACCGACCGTCCACGTCGTAGACGCCCCTCGAGACCGAACTCGGCGGCGCCCAAGGCGACACCCGAAACACCTTCGGGCGACGAATCTTCGACCGATGAAGCCTCGGCTTCGGACGCTAGTGTTCGCTCACTCACCGGGGCGTTTGCGAACGAGCCGCTGAAATCACGCGCCATTGCGCTCGTCTTTAACGAACGCCCACTCCGGAAAATCTTCGCGGTTTCAGTCGCCCGACTCGATGCGACAACGTCCGCCACGGGATTTGACAACTGCGCGTCGGCAGGCGCACTCAGCCCTTTTTTCTTGCGAACCCCCATGCGCAATCGTCCCGTTCAGTGTTTCATCGATACTCGCGGACGTCCCTCAACTCAATCGTCACCGCCACGCACAGCAAGGCGGCACAGGCTTAGGCCTAGCCAAGAGCGCAGAGAACACGAAAGCTCCGAGCGACACTCTCACCGTGGAGTACGACCACGCTCGTCAAACGATGTTCCGTCCTCGACTCCAAAGCTGGTCTCTGGCGATAAGCGCAGACTTCTCAGACGACGCCAATCAAAACCCTACGGGTCGGTCGATTGGCCATGTGCTTCAGCGACCTATCAACGTTGGGAACAGCGGCAGCCCCCGGCGCAGACAAAAGCGCCCAGAACGCGGCCCGATACCGCTCAAAGCCAGACTCACCGAACCCGGGCTGAGTGTATCCGGGGCCGGTACGACGCCGTGCCGCGGATCTTCGCGGCGCGGAAACCTCTAGCGCGCGGGTAAATAACGCAAAGGATCAACTGGCTGCCCATCGACACGCACCTCGAAATGCAGTTGTACACGATCGGTTCCCGACGCACCCATCGCTGCAATCTGCTGCCCGGCGCGCACGCGATCGCCGTCCGATACGAGCAAGTCGTCGTTGTGTGCATAGGCTGTCAAATGACGATCATCGTGTTTGAGAATGAGCAACCGACCGTATCCAACCAGACCGCTTCCAGCGTACACGACCTCGCCATCAGCCGCCGCGCGCACTGGATCCCCGCGTGAACCGGCAATCCCGATCCCTCGCCGCGTCCCCTCTGTGTTGGAAAATCGTCGAATCAAAGGGCCTTCGGCAGGCCACTGCCAGCGCCCCGGCGCGACTGCCGGTACCGAGCGGGCTCGTTCGCTACCGGCACGCGGGGCCGAAGAAGTGGGTGCCGACTGAGTATTCGGAGCGCCAGCGGACGCTGTCGTTGTCGGACGCGAAGCGGTCGTCGGCATCGAGCTTCGCGCCGGCGACTGATCTCGAGCCATGGCGCTACTGCCGCGAATCTGCAATCGCTGACCAGGATGAATCGTGTACGGCGCTCGGATGCCGTTCGATTCAGCCAGAGTCCGCCAATCAACGCCATAACCCGAGGCAATGCGATACAGCGTTTCGCCACGCTGAACCACGTGCACAGAACCAGTCGCTGGCGTCATCGCACCCGGTCGTTCTGCGGCCGCGCCGGGCGAACCACCAGACGGCACCGTGGCACAACCTGCCATCGCCACCACCACCAACGCAGTAACGCCAAGCGCGGACAGTCGAAGGATCGAAGACCCCCTCAGTGCTACAGGGGTCGCCATCGATGTGCCAAAAAACGATTGCAGAACTCGCATGGTGGTCACTCGATTGACTCCATTTGCCTCGGCTCGACGTTGCTCTACTGACACAGTTTCACACAGGGACACTCCCGACAATGAAAAAAACTGGCGAGGTCCTGACGGTGGGTGGAAGCAAAGCCAACGGACTGAGATCCGAACAGGTGGAACGGCTGGCTCAACGACGTATCAACGCGGCGCCATTGAGGTCTCGCCAGCATTAACGCGTGCGTTACATTCGAGCTGAACCAACCAACGCAGCGACACCCGTCGTCCCCTACACTACCGCTTACGTCTGGTCGCTTCACGTCCCGTTCCGCCAAACTGTGACCGCTACGATCGCCGCGAGCAATACCACCACACTGCCCCATCCTATCCACTCGAAATTCGGTCGCCAGTGCCGCTCTGCATAGGGGCCCAATCTCGCCATCAAAGCCGCAACAAGGAAAAAACGCGCGCCTCGACCGACAAGCGACGCCACGACAAAAGGCGCCAAGGGCATTGCGAGTGCGCCCGCCGTCACGGTGAATACCTTGTAAGGAATTGGCGAAAACCCCGCGACCAGCATGATCCAGACGCCCCACTCATCAAACCACTCGCGAGCAGCGGTCATCGCGTCCGCCTTACCGTGAGCTTCGAGCCAAGGCGCCACTGACTCGAACGCAAACCAACCAATCGCGTACCCGAACACACCGCCAAGAACCGACGCCACCGTCGTCAACAAGGCCAACTTCCACCACTGCTGGGCCCTCGCCGCGGCCATCGGCGCAAGCATCACGTCCGGCGGCACCGGGAAAAACGACGACTCCGCAAACGACAGACCAGCCAGAATGCGTGGTGCGTGCCGATGCCGCGACCAGCCCATGACACGATCGTAAAGCGGCCCAAATACATTCATGCCAAACATTCTCCGCGTATCGACCGCAATTCTTTAGCGCTCAATCCTCGCAAGTCGACTCGACCGACGACTCGTCGTCAAAACCCAGGGGTCAGTCGAATTCCACCTCCGAACCCGCCAACATCGGCACAAATTGCACCGCGTCTAGTACTTCACGCTGCACCGTATCGTCCATTCGAATGTAGCGCTCGAGCCGTTGCTCTCCCTGACCGACCTCGATCGGCGCAACCAACGCCGCGCCCTCGGCCAGCTGCTCGAACAACGCATCAGGAATCCCACGCGGAGCCGCCGTAACGACGATTGCATCGAACGGCGCCTTGCTCGGCCAGCCCTCAGCGCCATCGCCAAATCGAATTGACACGTTATCGATGCGCAACTGCATCAACCGCTCGCGCGCGCGACGACTCAACGCCTGAATACGCTCGACACTGAACACGCGCTGCGCGATACAACCCAAAACGGCACTCTGATACCCCGAACCCGTCCCGATCTCGAGCACGCGGCCGAGCCCCGGGCGTCCTATCATGACGGCCTCGGTCATCCTCGCAACGATCCACGGCTGGCTGATCGTTTGGCGATAACCGATCGGCAAAGCCGTATTGTCGTAAGCACGGTGGGCCAACGATTCCTCGACGAACCGATGTCGCGGAACCGACTGAATTGCGGCCAGCACGCGCTCATCACGAATGCCACGTTCGCGTAGCAGGCGGAGCAACTGGTCACGCGCCCCGCGCGGTGCAAATGTGGGTTCCGGTTCGGGTTTGGGAGGCAGACCTTGCCAACGCTTCATGCCGACGACGACCTCGTTCCGGGAATCATCAAGTCACCAACGACCCGTTCGTCACTCGTCACGTGCACCTCTGCCCCTCTGGCCGTCCTCGACCCTTCCTCGATGACCCCATCTCGTCGTTCGTCGCCATCCCCGTGCGGCTCCACCGTTTCGATCCAGCGCGCGACGGCCTCCATCGCCCGAAAACTCGTCAAATCGACGTGAATCGGCGTAATCGACGCATAACCTTCGCGGATCGCGTGAAAATCTGTTCCCGGGCCACAATCCTGTTCAGCCCCCGCTTGACCCACCCAGTACACCGGCCGTCCGCGAGGATCCGTCGTCGCGACAACGGGCTCCGCGCGATGCCGATTACCCAGCCGGGTCACCTGCACACCGCGTAACTGGTCAAGCGGCAAGTCGGGCACGTTGATATTGAGGATCGTCGCCGGCGGCAGACTCAACCGATTGAGTCGGTCCAGAACGTCGAGCACCACCGCCGCCGCTGTCGCAAAGTGACGCGGCCGGCCGGGTGCACCACCGCCGTACTCGCTCCCAACGAGGGCTTCGCCCACCGTCGCGCTCGAACCCGCAACAGGCGCAGGTCGAGCCGCTAGCGACACAGCCAAAGCGGGCAAGCCCAGATGACGGCCTTCCATCGCCGCAGCAACCGTCCCGGAATACAGCACATCGTCGCCGAGATTCGCTCCTGAATTGATGCCCGAAACGACCAAATCCGGCTCCTGTTCAAGCAACCCCGTCAGCGCCAGATGAACACAATCGGTCGGCGTGCCATTGACACAAAACGCCCTGTCCTCGACGACCCGCACCCGAAGAGGATGCTCAAGCGTCAAGGAATTGCTCGCACCGCTGCGATCGCGGTCGGGCGCAACCACGGCGACGCGATTGGCGCCAAAACGGGCCCGCATCGCGCGCGCGAGCTCAAGCAGGCCCTGCGCGTGCACGCCGTCATCGTTGGATAACAACACTCGCATGACTGATTCCAATTGTGGATCCGTGCAAAACACAACGAACGCGCCAGATCCTCAGCACCGCCCGGACCCACGCAGCCCCAACAAAGCGCCACTATACTGAACCCTCACGCCCGCCGACGACGTCCGACCGACACGACCGAGCGACATCATGGCCCGACGCGCATCCAAAAGCCCTTCGCGCAACTCGGCCGACAGCCGCACACAGCGATTGACACGGGCGGCTGGCGCGTGCCGAGGCCCAGGCTCATCGGCGACAGCCGAGAAAGGCCTAGCCCTGAGCGACGCCGATCGCGCGCTATTCCGGGCAGCCATCGGCGCTGAAGAACCCGACTGGAAAACACCCGATGAGGACGCTGCGACCGGTCCCGGCGTGAACCCTGATCCGCCCCCCCCGATCGCGCTCCAACGGCGTCTCGACGAACAGCGCCTGTTGTCCGAATTTCGCCGCGACCCATTAACTCTCGACGGTAAACCGCTCGACCTTCAGCCGGGGGACACGTTGCGCCACCGGCGCGATGGCGTATCCGAACGTCAACTCAGGCGCCTGGCACGTGGCGATTTTCGTGTCGACGACGAAATCGACCTGCATGGTCTCGATCGCCACGGTGCGCGAGACGCCCTTCGACAGTTTCTCGCCCGTGCCGACGAAACCGGGAGAACCTGCTTGCGCATCATTCACGGCAAAGGCCTGCGCTCAAGCGCCGAGGGCCCAGTGTTAAAAAAAATCGTCGACCACGAATTGCGCCAACGCGACCGCGTGCTCGCATTTGTATCGGCCCCACCGAACGCGGGCGGAACCGGCGCCGTGCTCGTCCTGCTGCGGCGTCAACGTCCACGAATCCTCGGCATCGTTGACGACGACCAAAACGACTTCGAAACATCCTAAAGGCCGATCGCGAGCCCGCATTTAAAAAACAGAATATTTTTCCACGCGACGCAACCGACAAAGAACCTTGACGAGTCGCCACATCGGAATCGTGGCGCCTGACCACAACCCGGGCGTGTCACCCCAGAACGAGGCGTCTGAACGGCTCTTCGACGCACCGACCGGGGCAAACTTTTGCGCAGACCTAAGCCTCAGCGCATCACCGGGACTCGGTTTGGAGATGCCCCCGACGCGGTGACGCGCTTGACCCCGTTCCTCGCCGCACACGTCACGACACGGGGCTGGAACCGGCAGGCACACCGGCGCGGCTGAACGCGTGCGCCAACCACGCTGGCGCCACGTATTGATCCTTCAGACGCGCGACACGCAGCCGTTGGCCATACTCGCACCGTACCGTACCGCCTCGTTACCGAGGCCACAGTCTGCCATCGGCCCCAAAAGCCGACGATTCAGTCGCAATCGACCAGCCCTGGACACATTGACCAGCAGATTGCCCGCAATCCACCCGATACAACCACCCTGCCAATCGATGGCCGTCCACTCGAACAGTCGGATTGTTGACCATCGCGCAGATCTGTCAGTCTATTGCTATGTACTCATACGCAAGACTCAGACACCGTGGGCGTCAAGATTTCGGACTCACCGATCAGCAAAAGGGCGATTCCAGCAAGGCACCCGGTGTCGACGGCCCTGTTATTAAAAGCCCTGCGATAGACACGGCTTTGCGAATCATGTACAAGACTTCTACAAACAACCGGTATCACCGTCTTATCTCACCAGAGGTCACGGAAATGACGACACCCGCGAAGTCAAATGGAACACCTGTCGCAATGTTCGAGAGTGGATCAAAACGAGCTCTCACCCACGCCGCAGATTGGGCTCGTCGCGCGCGACCGCTTGCGTTCATCAGCATGATCGGGATCACTGCGTTGAGCCTGACTGCCTGCGCGCCCGGCGGCGAAAATGCTGAAGCCGCCGCAAAAGATCCTGCAACCTTCGAAACCGAAACCGATCGCAGCCTCAACAACGCGGCCGAAGTCGCCACGATCGACGAAGAGCGAGTCAACGCTCAGATCGACGCCTACGCCGACGTGATCCGCGAATTCGCTGAAGCCCTGCAAGGCCATCTGCAAAGCGCGATGGCTGAGGGCGGCCCTGGAAATGCCATCTCCGTCTGCAACCAGGTCGCACCGCAGATCGCCGCCGAAATCAGCGATTCGCGAAACCTCGAGATGGGTCGCACCAGTCTGCGAGTCCGCAACACATCCAACGAACCCGACCAGTGGGAACGCCTTGTCCTCGAAGACTTCGACCGGGCACGAGCCGAAGGCAAGCCCGCCCAAGGTCTTCGCCACCACGAAGTGGTCGTCGAAGACGGGCAGCCAGTGCTGCGATACATGCAGGCGATTCCGACCGGCGGACTCTGCCTGACCTGTCACGGGGCCGAACTCCACGCCGACGTCAAGCCCGCGCTTGAGCGCCTCTATCCCGATGATCGCGCCGTCGGTTTTGCCGAAGGCGACGTGCGCGGTGCGTTCACAATTCGCCAGCGCATGTGATCTCGACAGCCCCACCCAATGCCAATGCCATAGGGGCGCGAGCCCTGTGCCGCAGCCAGCGCGATTCACAGGCCTAAGCGCCACGCCGCAATCGCTTTGTAAAACCCAGATCGCTTTCTGAGACCCAGAAGTCTACGGCCTCGGCGACGGTCTTGACCCTAGGCTTGATCGACCCGCTTCGGCGGGTCGAATCATTTGCGAGTTTCATGCGGCACATTCGCGCGATGCATACCAACGGCCCCAACGGTCAACTCTCAGCACCCAACGACACCACCCGCATACACCTCTGGACACCCCCGCGCTTTTCGCCGACGAGCCGTGCGCCAATCGGCCCACGACGCAGGACCTCAGTCCTGCCTCGTCATACGGCAGGCTCACCTACGTTGCGCGCCGCGACATGGCGCGCGAAGTTGTCGAGGATGGACTGCCAGCCCGCGCGCTGCATCTCCAGCGGAAACTCGTTCTCGGGATCGAAGGCGACGCGTACCCGCACGCCGTCCGCCGTCTCCTCAAAATCCACCCGTGCGTGGCGGTCGCCGAAGTTGTATTCAAGGCAGCGAAGCGGCTCGATGCGGGTGTATGTGCCCTCGAAGTCGAAGCCGTGGCTGCCGTCACGCGCTTCCATGCGCCAGCAGAACGCGCCGCCTGCGCGCAGATCGACGGTGGCGCGCGGGCAGTGCCAGTCGCTAGAGGCGGCGTTCCACTGCACGATGTCGTCAGGTGTGGTGTAGGCACGCCAGACCTCGGCGAGCGGGGCCGCGATGGTGGTTTCGATGGTGATCGTCTGCATGGCTAGCGCCTGTGGTGGGGTATCGAAGCACGTGCGGTCGCAGCAGGTCCACGTCGCGCTGCGGACCATCGCCGGCACCAGCCGCATGAAATCGATTCGCCTGTGTCCGTCCGGTCACCAAAACGGCATAATCGTCCGATCGCCCGAAAACTTGTAAACATTCACCATGCCTCGACGGATTGATCCCGACCTGTTACTTCTCGCCATCGATGCCTCGCAGGATGGCATCGTAATCGCCGAGCGAGAGGGTTCGGACACCATCTTGATATACGTCAACGCGGCCTTCGAGCGACTAACCGGCTATCGCGCCGAAGACATTCTGTTTCAGGATTGTCGCTTCTTGCAGGGCGAGGATCGCAACCAGCCCGCTCGCGCTGAGATTCGCAAGGCTCTGGCCAAAAACAAACCGTGTCGCGTCCGTCTGCGCAATTACCGCAAAGACGGCTCGTTGTTCTGGAATGAACTATCGATCACCCCAATCCAACATCCCGACGACGGCATCACCTACTATGTCGGTGTCCAGAAAGACATTAGCGATCTCGTCGCCGCCCTCGAACGCCTGGAAGCGCTGGAAACCGCTGCATCTCGCGCACTCAAGGAGCCGCCAGACCTTATCACCACAGACACTGACCACGCCAGCACATCCGCCGCGAACACGTCTACCGCTCAGTCCACCTCCCGCGCCCGTTCCGGGTGAATCGAACGCCCGTTCCGAGTTAAACGAAAGCCTCGCCGGACCGAACGAAAACGACGAGATCGGTAGACGACGAAAACTCGTTTTAGATTGCAGGCGGATACCTGAAACCTCAAATGCGTCGTTTGGCCAAGGCCGCGTTTCAACGAGCCAATCCAACCGAGGCTATCGACAGAACCGGGCCTGCCATCCACCGACTCCGCACGACGCCATCAGCGCAGCGCCAACCTGCTCAGCCCCGCAATCTCGTCAACCACGGTCACCATCGGGCGCTGCCGCTGCCTTCGCCGCATCGTGGACTGGCGCGATCGCCTCAAGCACCGTCGTCGCGAACGCTCCCGGCGGCAGTTCGAACCGCAGCTCGACTCGACTCGACTCGCGATCGACAACGCGCCATTCAAAATCCCTAACGACCATTCGCAGCGGGCGCCGCGCAGCCTCAAGACCGACGTCGGCCAAGGCCCGCTCCAGTGGTGCATAGCGCGCCAGCACCATGCCTTCGATAGCGGGAGGCGACGCCAGCCCCGCAGCCGTATCCCTCTCGCGACCTCGTCCGACTAAGGGCCCAGACGTGTGCACATCACCTATCGCGAAACGTTGCCGCAGATCGCGATCGAGACCCGGCTCATCACAGACAAAAAAGCTTCCGGTGCCATCGAGCTGCACGCGCTCACCCGGTAGCAGGCGAGCCCAGCTACCGTCGCGAACCCGCGCCGCCAGCACCGCGTTGAATACGGCCGAACGCAACGCCGACCATGCGAGCGAAGCCGAGTTTCGATCCCGGCCAAAACCCCGACGCCTCGCACCACCGCGCCGGGTTCGAGTTGATGCAGGGTTCCCCCCAGCAGCTACGGACGCTTCTGCGACAGAGTCTGCCGTGGCGAGCAGCCCGGCAGCCAACCGGTTTATCCCATCAACTAGATTGCGTCGCCCAAACCGCTGCGCACCAAAGTAATTCGGCACGCCGTCCGCGACGATCGCCGCGACACGATCACCGATTCGCTCAGCGAAAACAGCGCGCGCTTCGGCCTCGGCGCCCGCATCCTCTACATCGTTGATCTCGTCATCCGTGATTCCACCACCGATCGGCTCGATCACGATCCGAAAACGATTACCCCGCAAAAAACCCGTCTGCAATTTGCGCGAATGCCAAGCGCCACGAACCACTCGAACGCTGACAGTCGACCCACCATCACCAGAAAACCGCGCAGCCAAAGCCATGTTCAGCCGATGCAGCGCCGCCTCCGCGACATCCCGCACAGGACTCTCGGGATCGTCGCTTTGTGCTTCGTCAGCAACACCAAGGCCGCAAACACGCGGCGCACGATCACGAGCATGGGGTGTTCGATTGTCGAACGATTCGATAGAGGGTGCCTGCAGCGGAGCGGAAAGATCGGCAGCCGTCTGTTTTTCTTCATCGAGCTGTGGCCGCGTCGCGTAGGGCCAGCGCACGCTGAACCATTGCCGCGCTCGCGCATGACGATCTTTACGCCCCGCGAAACCCACATCGACCGCGCGCACTCCAACGGCCTCGGCCAGCGCACGCGCCACCGTATCACTGTTCTCGCTAACCTTCTCGATCTCGACCCACAGATGCTCACCTGAGCCGCAAGGCTCCAGAGCAGGCAGCTCCTCTACGACAAAATCATCGGGCGTGCGCCTGATCACGATGCCCTGTGCCAAAGGCGTCCACGGCATCGGCCGATCGCCCGCCGCGAGTTCGAGCTGCTCCCGCCAACCATCCAGCGTTCGTGGTGTGTGGCCCTCCAAGACAACTCTTGCGTCGTCACCCGTCGTGGACCGTGTCATTCCAACTCCGGCGGCGGCCGCTGATCAGAATCCTGCTGCCTAGCGATCGCTCGCTCTTGTCGCGTCTCGGCGACACGATCGCGATGATAGATCGGCTCGGCGCGCCAGGCCTCGCAGCCCAGCTCGTCCAAGGGACGTGAAAGCGCCAGACGAGCAATGTCACGAGCCTGAGGCCAAGCCGTCGACGAAACGACGGTCTTGCGAACAGCTTCCGGCTCACGAGCCTCGAACCAGGCCTCGCGAAATCCAGCGACATCGCTGCAGATCACTTCGAGATCCCCAGAACCACGGACAAAGGCGTCGCCACCCGCCCGATCGCCCGCCGATTCGCTCACCCATTCGGCCGAATGATGGACTGCACTGCTGGCCATGCCAACATGCCCGCCGGTCGTACCCCTCGACACCTCACCCGAGGCAGAGCCCAAATCACCGTGTGATGCACGATGCATCGTGCGATCCAAAGTTCGTCCCGGAACACGACTCGAAGCATGACCCGACACGCCATACGACGTAAGCCGCTGCAAAGCCATCGCTGGTGTCTCGAGCCGCTCCATCGTCAAAGGCGAGAACGCCACCACCTCTCCACCCGCAGCCTGCGTACCGACAGACGGCCCGAACTGCACCAGGTAGGCACCCGAATACGCCTCCCCCATCCGTGCGTCTCGCACCACCCACACCACAACCTCTAGCGGACGGCGCGAACGCTGGGGTTGTCGTCCCACGTCCAACCCTCTCAGATGATTCGACGACGAAGTTGGCGGCGCTGACGGCTGTCCCATCACCACGGCGAATCGTCCATGCCCCTCAAGCCGGGGTTTCGCCACCGACTCCAGCTGCATAGATTCCGGATCGTGGGCTTCTGGTCGCGTGGCAAAATCCGGCGCCGCGGCACGATCGGCCCACGAATCCACCGCACCCAACGCCGCACCCGCGAGACTCGAGACCGGAACTAACGGGCGATCGAGCGCAAACGCCAGGCCCTGTGCCGCCGCAAAACCGAGACGAACTCCCGTAAACGCACCGGGGCCCCGCCCGACGGCCACCGCATCGAGATCAGGCAACGACCAACCGGCCTCCGCCAACAAGGTCCGCGCCATCGGCAACAGGCGCTCACCATGACGACGAGGCGCATGTTCAGCACGCCAGCGAAGATCAACGTCGCGACCCGATGAATCGGCCAACGCAACCGAGCACCAGTCAGAACCCGTTTCCAGTGCCAGTACTCGCGTCATCGTCGCTCCGCCGGATCAGAATCAGTCCGATCAAGATCGACCGCAATGATTCGATCGTTGAATCGCAGTCGTGGCGCTTGTCGCTGTCCACCCTGCCCCACCGACACACCAGCCGTTGCCGCTCCCCTCGGATCGTCACCGTCGCACGAGCATCCCACACCCATCTCGGCAGTGTCGTCGTCCATATCGCCCTGCTGCAAAAACGCCAGCGCAGCCCGTGGAGACTCGAGCATCGCCATCGGCGGCATCGCGGCCAAGATGGCTTTGCCATAGCCCTGAGTGCGCAACCTCGGATCGCACAGCACAATGACCCCGCGATCGTTATGAGAACGAATCAATCGCCCAACACCTTGTTTCAACGACAAAATGGCGTTCGGCAAAACCCAATGCGGAAACAACCCACCGCGATCGCGCAGTTGGTCGGCCCGCGCTGCGAGGACCGGATCATCAGGCGAAGCGAACGGCAACTTATCGATCACGACCAACGACAACGCCGATCCCGGCACATTGACCCCCTCCCAAAAACTCCCCGCACCCAGAAGCCAGGCGCGCCCATGCGCGCGAAACCGCTCGACCAACGCCGCGCGCGACACCCCGGTTGACTGCACCAGCACCTCACGATCCTCCGGTGCATGTTCGAGCAACAACGTGGCCGCCTCCTGCAGCGCCCGATGCGAGGTGAACAGCAAAAACGCGCCTCCCGGCATATCGCGTAACAACGGCCACAGCCAACGCAACCAAGCACGAGTAAAGCCCGCCTCACCCGGTTTTGGGAGATCAGTCGGCGCCAACAACAACCCAGCCTGGCGCGCATGATCGAACACACTCGGCAACACCTCGGCCGGGGTCCCCCGCGGCAAACCAAAGCGTCCCCGAATCAGGCGAAAATCCTCGCCCACCGCGAGAGTCGCCGACACCATGATCCAACTCGCAGCCAGCCGTTTGCGCGCCTCGGCCAGCGGCCCTGCGGCGTCTATCGGCGTCCGGTGCAACAGCAACGCCGCCCCAAGATGCGACCCCGAGCGCTCAAACCAGGACACCTCGTGAGCATCATCCGGGGCCTGAAAACGCGCGAGCGCCGTACGCTGCTCCAATAACTGATCCAACAGCGTACGCCACTCGCTATGCGCCGCGACTAAAGACCGCAGGCTCTTTTCTGCATCAGCCAGGCAGCGGTCCAGACTGGACAGCGCCTGCGCACGGGCACGCATTTCCGGCGACGCCGCGGCGTCAAACTGTTCGGTGTCCGGCGCGTTCACCGCAACAGCCACAGGCCCGAGTGCCTCCTTCTTCACTTCATCAGGACAATCGGTCGCCGCATCCGCAACAACGACAGCGGCGACGTGGCGCGCCCGCGCATCACGCAGCGGCTCCTTGGGCCATACCGCCAACAACGCATCGACCGCGCGCTCGACCGTCGCACACAGGGGATCGATGACTGGCACCGACGTCGCCAACTGGCGTGCCGTCCGACGCGCATCGGCAACCCAAACCCTCAAGCTGCGGGTGGACAGATGGTCGCCGAAATACTGACCTGCAAGATCAGGCAAGCGATGCGCCTCATCGACGACAATGACCTCGGTCGACGGCAGAAGCTCCGCGAACCCCTGCTCTTTCAGGGCCAAATCCGCCAACAACAGATGGTGATTGACGACGACGATATCGGCCGCAAGGGCCTGTCGACGAGCGCGCGCCACAAAGCACTGATCCTCAAAATACCCGCACTCGGCACCGAGACAATTCTCAATGGTCGAGGTCACCCGCTCACCAAAGCCCGGCGGCGCGTTGCGCAACAGGTTGGAGCGTGAAAGATCGCCATCAAGATCAGTCGCCGAAAAAGCTTCCAGTTTCCGGATCAATTGGCGCAGCCCATGCGAACCCGGGTCTGCCGCCAGCTCCTGGCTGAGCTGTTCGAGGCGCTCATGGCAAAGGTAATTGGCCCGACCCTTGAGTCGGGCAACCTTGATCGCCCGAGGCAACTCGCCACGCAGCGATTCCAAAAGCATCGGAAGATCCACATCGAACAACTGATCCTGCAGTTGCCGAGTCCCGGTCGCGATCAGCGCCCGACGCCGAGCCGCCAGCACTGGAATCAGATAGCCGAACGTCTTGCCAACACCCGTTGGCGCCTCGATCAAGCGATGCTGACGGAGCTCAAGGGCCGACGCGAGTACGGCCATTGCCATATCCAGCTGGGGCGATCGTGGCCGAAAGCCCGCCAAGCGCTTCGCTAAGACGCCGTCATCGCTCAACCAGCGCAGGACTCGTCGTCCCTCAGGGGTCTCGGCAACCGACTCAATCGAAGGCTCTGACGAACCATCCTCATCGGCGCCCGGCGAGATTGTGGCCGCCGCATCGTCGCGCCCCATCACGTCGGCGATCCAACGACCGTCAGCAGAATGGTTCGCTCGCCTACGCGCCAACGCCCGAGCCCACTCATCGGCTCAACACGCGGTCAAACGCGCTCACTCATCAACGCCCTGGCCGCCTCACGTGCCTGTTCAGCTCCGCTACGATCCCCCCGCAATTCCCGCGCGGCGGCAATCACTTCCCAAGCCTCGCGCTTGACCTGTGCCTGATTCGGCGCCAACTGCACGGCGCGCAGGCCCATCTGCTCAGCCTGAGCGGCATCACCCTGCTGAAACCGAACCTTGGCCAAAGCGAGCCACAACTCGGCATCACGCGGTGCGATTCGCAGCGCCCGTTCAAGCTGCGCTGCACCGGTACGAAGATCGCCCGCGCTCACCGCATCCGAAGACGCCCTAGCCAAGGTCTCCGCCGCCGAAGAGCGTGACGGTGCCACTTCAGACCGCGGTGGCGTAGACGCCTGCGGCGCGGACGGCTGCACCTCACGCTCAGCACGCTCGCGCCGGGGTTGAGTCGGAGCAGGGACCACCTCCGGTCGCACGTCGGGCGCCACAACGACAGCCGGCGGCGCACGCGGAGGCAATGGCTCACTGCGCGGAAGCGGCACCGTGCAGCCGGCCACCACCACAACCACGAACGGCATCAGCGTCTTGATCGCAGTACGGCAAAGTCCTCTGGACCATGAGATTCGGCGCGAAATACGGGCTCCGGTATCGGCCAAAAGATTTACCCCCTGCTCTCGAATACAACCACAAGCGCCTGTCATCGCCGCCGATCCATGGATGTCGCCGCTTGTCATAACGTTATCTCCCCGGCGTGCCACTCCGGACACGATCACCGAAATCGACCGACTCAGGAACGGCGTTGGGTCCCTATTGTGCCTCAAGGCTGCAACGGCTGGCGGTCAACCCGACGCCCGGTCCATTCGATACTCGATCACCTCAACATGCGAATAACGGCAAGCAGAGCCAACCACACAGATTTAGAGCACTGCTGCGCAACCGACGCCTACTGCCCCATCCAGCGCTGCCACCAGGAATCGTTATTCGCTCCGTCCGGGTCGTAGGCGGGATCCGACGGAAAATCGCAAGCCGCGCGACGCGAAGGCTCGGAACCCCGCCAAAAAGGCAAGTCCACCGTCTGCGTACAACGCGTGGTCTCGACGCGTAACCCGCTCACGCGATCGACGCGAGCCCACACCACCTCGGGATGAATCTGAGATCGCAGCCGACCAGCGCCAAGCGCCGACATCGCCTCGCCCCACAACACACCTGCACCACTCGCACCGGTAAACGGTGTGGCCCGATTGTCATCGAACCCCACCCAAACGACGAGAACACGCTCGTCGTCGAAGCCCGCGAACCAAGAATCCCGGCGATCGTTCGATGTTCCGGTTTTGCCCGCTGCCTCGCCTGGCGCCAAGGCCCGACCAACCGCCGCACCCGTTCCCTCGCGCAGAACGTCGCGCAAAGCCTCGCGCACCAGATACACCGCACCATCCGGCACAGCGCCGCGCAACTCGAGTGGATAATGCGACAACGGACGGTCATTGGCATCGAGCACATCGCGAATGACCCGCCCCCGGGTCGCATAGCCACCGTTCGCCAGAGCCTGATAGAGCCCCGCCACTTCAAGCGGTGACAGATCAACCGCGCCCAACGCTACCGACGGCAGCGGGCGCGGCGGGGATTCAAGACCCAAAGTCTGCATCAAGCGCAACACGCGCTCGATCCCCACCGACTCGGACAATCGCACCATCGGCACGTTATAAGAACGCACCAACGCCTCCCAAACGGTTACCGAGCCGCGAAAACGGCGATCGAAATTCTGCGGCGCCCACAACTGTCCATTCGGTAAGCGCATTTCAAACGGGCTATCGTCGAGCGTCGACGCCAATGAATAGCGCATCGGATCGCTGACCGCCGTCAGCACGATGAACGGCTTCAATAGAGAGCCAATCGGCCGCCGAGCCTGAACCGCCCGGTTAAAGCCCGGAAAACGTGGATCCGCATCCCCGATCAAGGCCCGCACCTCGCCACTGAGCGCATCGGTCAGCACCGCCGCCATCTGCAGATCGCCACGCCCCTCGCCACTCGTACGCAGTCCCGCGATTCCTGCGACCAAGCGTTGTTCGAGCTGCGCCTGTGCGACAGGCGACAACGTCGTGAAAATTCGTAAACCCTCGGACTGTAAATCTTCCTCCCGATACTCCTCTCGCAGCTGTCGTCGAACCAGATCCAGAAACGCCGGATAGCGCGACTCGCCACGAGGAATACGGGGTGAAACCTCGATCGGCCGCTCACGAGCGACCTGCGCCGTCTCTGCATCGACCAAGCCGAGGCTCTGCATCTGCGAAATCACCAGATTTCGGCGATCACGCGTACGCTCGGGATGACGACGGGGATCGTAAAAACTCGCACCCCGGGCCATGCCCACCAACATCGCGATCTGATCCAGGCGCAACTCATTGAGCGGGCGCCGGAAATAAAACTCAGCAGCCGTCCCGAATCCATGAATCGCAACACGTCCCGACTGGCCGAGAAAAACCTCGTTGAGATAGGCCTCGAGAATCTCCAACTTCGAATAGCGATGCTCGATAATCAGAGCCATCAACGCCTCAGACGCCTTGCGCTCAAACGTTCGCGCCTGCGTCAGATAAAAGTTCTTGACCAGCTGCTGAGTCAGGGTCGACCCACCCTGCACCGTGCGTCCGGCGCGCAGATTGGTAACGGCTGCGCGCGCAATCCCTAACGGATCAAGCCCGCGATGAACGAAAAAACGCCGGTCCTCGATGGCCAAAAGCGCCGCGATCAGTTCCGCAGGGACGTCCTCGATCCGAACGAGCACCCGGTCCTCGCCCTGCGCGTCGTGAATGCTCCCGATCAATAGCGGCTCGATCCGCATCAGATCGATCGCGTCACCATCCTGGGAGCGCAGGCGCTCGACCATCCCGCCATCGAAGCTCACCTCAACCGAGCGTGACGACTCAAGACCATCAGAGAACCGAAAGGCGCGCGATGTCAGCCGCAAACGAGACCCATCGCGATTGAACGTCCCCGGCAAACGGCCCTCACCGTCTGCGACGTAACCGAGGAGATCGAGCTCCAGCAAGGCATCCTCGAGCCGCAGTGGTGCACTCTCGTAAAGCTCGAGCGGCCGGGCAAAGACTCGTGCCGGCAACGCCCAGCGAGGCCCATCGAACTGCGCCCGAATCTCAGCATCGAGCGCCCGCACAAGGCCGGTCAGGACAACCGCGCCGACCAGCACGAGCCCCAACACAAACAATCCAACCGCCGGCAAAATCCGCCCGATCATGCTCATCCTCGCAAGCTCAAAAGCCTGGTCGCCAACGCGAACTAGCGCGCCGAAGAAATCGCCACCGCGGGCGGATTCAACCAGTCCGAGCAGCGCCTCGCCTATCGTCGAACGTCACGCTGAATCCAGCCTGCTTCAACTCGGAGAGTCCGAGCAACGTTCTCAAGCGCGCATGGTCTCGCGCAGTCGCTCGACATCGACGGATACCTCGAGGCCCGCCGGCATGCCGCCCTGAAACACACCAGAAACGGGGGCGACATCCGGATAGCCGCGACCCCACGCGAGTGTCAGGTGACGCTCGTCGCAACGCGCGGCGTTGGTCGGATCAATATCGATCCAGCCCAGCGCCGGATCGTACAGACTCGCCCACGCGTGCGTTGCATCGACTCCACGCAGCCGTTCTTGGCCGGGAGGTGGCTGTGTCTCGATATAGCCCGACACATATCGCGCCGGAACGCCAGCGGCGCGCGCGGCGGCGACGGCCAGATGAGCGAAGTCCTGACACACCCCCGCTCGGCTATGCAACAGCTCATCAATCGACGTTTCCACCGTCGTCGCACCCGGAACATAGGCGAAGTGCTCGGGAATGCGTGTCGCCAACACATCCGCCAACATTTGCACCGTCCACTGCTCGCGCGCGGAAGGACCCGCAAAAGCTTGGGATGCACCTCCCAGCCGACCACACGCTGTCAGCGCCAAGTCGTCGAGACCCAAAGCCGCAAGCACAGCCTGCCCCTCACCCATGCGCCCTGTCTCGACGGCGTACAGCATCGCATCGAGACGATCTTCTGCCGCCTCATCCACGACGGGCGATCGCCCTCGCACCGCCAGACCGCCACCAGAAGTCGCCCAAACCCGATCGAGTAACCCGGGAAACTCGGCGAGTGGCGTCGAAGCGATCAAGCTGTCGTCGCCTCGCCAACGCAGCAGATCGAACGCCACATCGAGCACCAACTCGACCTGCGGCTGCGACCACTCGCACAGCGCGCAAGGGTTACCAAAGGCATCGACATGCTCCTCAAGCCGCCCACCACCGGGCGCGAGACGCATCTGAAAGGCCGCCAGTGTCTGCCCCGGCGCCGGTCGCGGTTTTAGCCTTATCAAACCCAATACCCGCAGGGTCGGCACGGCGTAGCGATACACGGTTCGATGACGCACGCGAAACCGCAGCGGTTGGCCCAAGTGCTCGCCCCGGCTCAGGCCATCATCAGATCGTCCAGGTACAGCCCCCGCGTGCACTCTCGTCATGCGCCACCGCCGACTTCGCCCAACACTGGATGCGACGGCACTGGCGCCAGAAACTGTTCCTCGAGTACGGCATGCAATCGATCGACATCACCGAGCAAGGCCAAAATGCTGATCGAATCCGTCGACAACGCCTGAGACTGCATGGCCGCCAGCACGCCATTCATCGCATCCGAGTCCGCGCACGACCGGACGCCCCGCAAACCGCCCGAACGCAGCCGCACACGCAGCCACTCAACTTCTGTCTCCAGCGCGGACCACCCTGCAAGACAGCCCTGACGCCCCGGCCAAGCCCGGGCGTGCTCGGCCAGACGCTCGAGCTGGAACAACAATCCGCGCGGGTTCTCCGGGTCACGCAGCAAGCGATCGAAAATCACGGCATCAAGCCCGTCATGAACACTCTCCCGCTCCAGCAGGCCACCCCCTCCCGCCATCGCAACACCACCCTCGACGGCTCCAGCGCCCCCGGCTGATCGAGTCGAATCACCATCCGCCGAAAAAGGTGCCGCCGCGCGCCAATGGGCCACTGAATCAAACGAAGACCTGCTGCCTTCACTCACAATCGACGCCTGCCACAGAGCGGGGCGCACCGCTGCCACCGACTCAGCAAAACGCACGACGTGATCACGCAGAACCAACCGCGCGTTGATCGCAGACGCCTTTTTAGCCCCCATACTCTCGAATTTTGCGTTGTCGGCGCGGGAATGTTCGGCATCCGTGTTTTCAGCGCCCGCTCTCTCGCTCACACGCCCCACCAGCGACATCAATCGAAGCAGGTTTCGCGAACGTTCGATACGTCTTCCGGCATCAAGAAATCGCCACCCCAAATGATGTACGAGGTTCTCCTGCGATAACCCTGCGAAAGCCGCGAGACTCTCCGCCAAGGCACCGAGCGCCCGCTCGATTCGAAACAACCGCCCGGAATCGAGGGCGTCCTCAAGAGACGTCTCGCCCGGCACCGCATGGCCGCCCGCCGCCGACGCAGCGGTCCGCCCAAATCCCGGTTCAGAATCATCGGCCATGCCCACAGGCTCGGCAGGCGCCAACATCGCGCTCAATCGCAGCACGTGCTCATGCAAACGCTGCAGCACGTGCAGCGTATCGCCGGACAAACGATCGCGTAGAGCATGGTGATTCGACTCGACCCGGTCGAGCAACTCACGCACTGCCGCCGCACCCCACACGCCAAACACCTGAGCTAAACACGCGCGCACCGGCAAGATCATCGGCGCCATCGCACCAGCGCCCAACGCCGCAGCATCCGGACCATCCCAGGTTTTTTCGACCGGCAAAGGACGACCCGCGATCCACGCCGTTGCATCCAGCAACACGTCGAGCTCCGCATCGCCAGTTTCGTCAAACCAAGGCGCCGAATCAGAACCATACCCGTGAGCCTGCAACCATCCCGTAGGTGGCAGGCGCTCGGCGCGATGGCGCAACAACCGCAACCACCGCACCAATGACTCGAGCCGTTCAGCGTACCGACCCAGCCAGTAAAACCGCTCCGCGACGCGCCTCGGCAGATCATGCTGCCCGAAAGGCATACCACGACCCAATGTCGGGCGATCCGTCGCTGCCGACAACTGCGACCGGCCTTGAGGCCCTTCTGCCCAACCACCGCTTGATTCAGGATCAGCCAAGCTTGCCGGCCCAGCTTGTTGTCGGGGCGGCGACCCGAAGCCATCACCTGAAGCGCCTTCGCTACCGCCTCCATTAGCCGTCACGTCCCGTCGTGCCTCGGCATTGCCGTCGATACCCGGCTCGACTGACTTTATTCGATCCACGAGTCTGAATTGATCGGCCGAATCAACCCGCTCGGCCGGCGCGACCGGCAACACCTCGCCGCCCTGTGTCCCAATCGCGACTGAACCGTCCGCGGCTGAACGGTCACCATCGCCGCCTGATTGATCGACGCCCGCACTCGCGCACAGCGGAGCGCCGCTCGCGCCGGTGTCCGCGGCTTTATGTTTCTGATCCGCCAGGTGCGGCGTCGGTAACGCCGCCACACCGGTGTCCCGCGCCGGCATGCGACACACCCAAGCATCCTTCGACAAACCACCTGCCTGGTTGGACACCACACAGGAGTCTCGGCGTCCAGCCACACGCGTCAACGCCGTCGGCAGTACACTCCAAGCTGCCGCGGCAGCGGTCGGCTGAAACGTCGAAGGGCCCCCGTCGCGGCACGTATTGGCCATCGCGACAGACTGACGAGCGCCACTGCGACGCCCGGCAAACACGCGCAACGTCCCGCGGCGCGGCTCAATGCCACCGCCATCGATCAGGGTAGGAAAAGTCGACAGCGACAGCGCCTCCTGAGCCACGAACCGATCGGGCGCCCTGCGCAGCTCATCGATCAGAGTGTCAACCTGCTTCGGGTCGAGTTGTGCGACGAAAACCGGATCGCCTCCACCAGCACGATCGATGCGTCGGATGACCAACCGCTCCAGCGTATCGAGCACCAAAGCGAGCGACTCCGGCTGCCCACACCACCAACTCGCGACGCCCGGCAACTGCAGGGGCTCACCCCACCACTCGGTGGCGATACGCGACAGAAAACCCTGCCAGCCCGGTGCCTCGAGAACGCCCGACCCAAGTGCATTCAGCACGCGCACCCGACCGCGCTTCTCCGCCTCCAGCAACCCCGCAACCCCCAGCATCGAGTCGGGCCGCAGAAACAACGGATCTGACCAGTCATCATCGACACGCCGCAAAATCACGCCGACCGGAACCAAGCGCTCCAACCCGCGCAGCCAGATCCGCCCCTCATGAAACACCAGATCCTCGCCCTGAACGAGCTGCAGCCCCAACCTTCGAGCCAACTGCACATGCTCGAACCAGCTCTCGTTCAACGGACCGGGCGACAACAGCACAGCACAGGCGTCTGGCGGCGCGTCCGGCAGCGACTGCAGCGCCGCTCGTAAACCCAAGACCCAATCGCCAAAACCGGGCTCGAGCGAACGCGGCTGTAACCGCATCCCCGCCTCGGGCCAAAGCGCACGCGTGACCGTCCGATTCTGATCCGCATACGCAGCACCCGAAGGCGCCTGAGTACGATCGCCCATCACCCAAAACCGCCCATCTGGACCCCGCACCAGATCGGCAGCATAAAACCACAAGCTTGGAAAAGGCGCTTTAGCATCGCGGGGACGACGCGCCACTGGCGCCAGCCAACTCCCCAGCCGATGCAGAAAACGCGCTGGGACCAGACCTTCGCGCAACAGGGTCTGCGGCCCATAAAGATCGCCCAGAATCGCGTCCAACAAAGCCGCTCGCTGCGCAACACCCGCTTCGATCTGGCTCCACTCGGACTCATCGAGCACGGCCGGCAGCGCATCCAACGGCCACGCCCGTCTGGACCCATGCGGATCCTGATACACGTGATACGTGATCCCGGCATCGTCGACCCGCTGACGAACGTTCCACGCCAACCGATCGCGCGCCTGCGGTGACATCGCCGCCAATGGCTCAACAAACGCCTCAAGCCCCGCGCGCGTTCGGCCGGAAACGTCAAACCATTCATCGCCCGAGGCCGACAGACCCATCGTGTAGCCGGGGAAACTGCGCGCCTCCGCTCGCGGCTTCGGCGCTCCCGACGCCGCACTCGAGGAATCAGCGGCAGCCTGATCAGAAGCAGCATTCGGAGCCAAGCTCGCCACGACCGCGGAATCCCGACCCGCAGTCGAAGCTACCGCGAGACCGGCCTCCGGAACACTCTCCGAGGGCGCCGCAAGCGTCTGGTTCTCGATCGAACTCGTATCGGCGCCGACGCAGGATTGAGTTTCACGTTTCACATCAGAAACCGCATCCGATTGACTCGAAGCTTGCGCCACCACGGAAACGCCATCCCCCGACACTTGCGTCTCATCGCAACACGGCCCAGCGATCGCCGCAGGCGCGTCAGCGCTACTAGAATCGCCCGCGCCAGGGCCAAACGTAATAGAGTCATCGACACCATCGCCCAACGGCACGGTGCCCTTCACAGCCTCGACAACAGCCGCATTATTGTCGCCCTCACGTGCATCCGAGCGATCCGATTCACCAATACCGCAAGGGTCAGAAATCATCGGGGTCAGAAATCATCGGATTCAGCGAAGGAAGCGCGCATAAGCCGGGTTGTCCTGCTCATCCCAAAAAACCAGACCAGTGTTTTTCAGCGCGCGCAAAAAGGCACGATGCTCACCTTCCGGCACCTGCACTCCGATCAACACCCGGCCATAAGCCGACCCGTGATTGCGGTAGTGGAACAGACTGATGTTGTAATTCGAACCCAGCGTCGTCAAAAACTCGAGCAAGGCACCCGGACGCTCAGGAAACTCAAAACGAAACAGCCGCTCGTCGGTCACCGCCGGCGCATGCCCGCCAACCAGATGGCGCAAATGCAGCTTAGCCAGCTCGTTATCGGTCAAGTCCAGTACATCAAAGCCCTGCGCACCCAGCGACTCCGCCAACGCCAGTCGTTCTCTGTCGCCATCGACCAACTGGATACCCGCAAACACCTGAGCGCGCGCAGCGTCGGCGTAGCGATAATTGAACTCTGTGATCGAACGCCGTCCGAGAATTTCGCAAAAACGCAGAAAGCTGCCCGGACGTTCGGGTATCTCGACGGCGAACAGAGCCTCGCGTCGCTCGCCGATCTCGGTGCGTTCAGCCACGTGACGCAACCGATCGAAATTGATGTTGGCCCCCGACAGCACAGCCGCAAAATGACGCGGTCGGACGCCGGCACCCTCAGAGGCTCGCAGCCGCTCGACGTACTGCTTGACACCCGCCACCGCCAAAGCCCCGGCCGGCTCAGCCAGCACCCGCGTATCGTCGAAAATATCCTTGATCGCAGCACAAATCGCATCGGTGTCGACGAGCATCACCTCATCGCAGACCTCGCGCGCCACACGAAACGTCTCCCGCCCCACCTCGCGCACCGCCGCACCATCGGCAAAAATCCCCACCTGCCGCAGCCGCACTCGCCGGTTGGCCTTGAGAGCCTCGTACATCGACGGCGCGTCGTGCGGCTCAACGCCAATCACCTTGACCTCAGGGCGCAGCCGTTTGATGTACGCGCCCATACCAGCCAACAACCCGCCACCGCCCACACACACAAAAACCGCATCCAGCGGCCCCGTGTACTGGCGCAACAACTCCATCGCCACCGTACCCTGTCCAGCGATCACGTACGGATCATCGAATGGCGGAATAAACGTCAGACCCTCACGCTCGCACAGATCTAAGGCAAAGGTTTGTGCATCGTCGAAAGAGTCGCCCACCAAAATCGCTTCGCCGCCAAAGCGCCGGACCGCCGCCACCTTGATTGGCGGCGTCGTCACCGGCATCACGATGCGCGCCGGCACAGCAAGGTGGCGGGCCGCCAGTGCCACGCCCTGCGCGTGATTGCCGGCTGATGCCGCCACCACTCCCCGCATCCGCTCATCAGGTGTCAGCTGCACCATGCGGTTGTACGCACCGCGCAGCTTGAACGAAAACACCGGCTGCAAGTCCTCACGCTTGAGCAGAACGGTGTGACCAAGACGTTCAGACAACGTCGTCATCCGCGCCAGCGGTGACTCCACCGCCACGTCATAAACGGGGGCCTTGAGAATTTCCTCGAGATACTCGAATCGCATGCGCGCAACATATCACGGGGACCGACGCCGGCATCACTCTGCCCTAGCGTGGCGGGCAGCAATCTATACACAGCCACTGCGCGGCGCGCAGCCTCACGCCAACGCCGCGGCAAAGGTTTACGCTGAGGACGATCGGCAGTTGTGCGCCGGCCCGCATACTTTCGCCCGTCCAATGGACCCAAAACGCGCATGCATCCCAACGTACGCGTCAAAACCATGTGCCCAGCGAACGCCATCGCGGGGCACCACGGGCGAGCGCGATCAGGTAGGATCACAAGCCTTGCCAAAAACGCGCCGCGAGCCTAAAAAACGACGGCCGGGCGCCCGTCGGCCATCGCGAATCAGGAGCAATTTCAAATGACGCAGGACGAAATGAAAAAAGCCGTCGGCGAAGCGGCAATCGAATTCATCGAAAGCGGCTGGGTCGTTGGTGTCGGAACGGGCTCGACTGCCAACCACTTCATCGACGCGCTGGCTCGGATCAAGGGCAAGATCGACGGTGCCGTTGCTTCGTCAGAAGCCAGCGCGCAGCGCTTAAAGGGCCACGGCATCCCAGTCCTTGATCTCAACAGCGCAGGGCCATTGCCGATCTACGTTGATGGTGCCGATGAAGCAACGCGGCACGGCGCGCTGACCAAAGGCGGCGGCGGCGCCCTCACCCGCGAAAAAATCGTCGCAGCCGCGTCAGAAAAGTTCGTCTGCGTGATCGATGAATCCAAGCGTGTCGATTATCTCGGAGCGTTTCCCCTGCCGATCGAAGTCATCCCGATGGCGCGATCGCAGGTCGCACGCGCGCTCGTGAAACTCGGCGGCAATCCCGAGCTGCGGCACGGCTTCACGACTGACAACGGCAACATCATTCTCGACGTCCACGGGCTGCGCATCCTCAACCCCGTTGAACTCGAAGCTCAGCTTGACCACATCGTCGGCACCGTAACCAACGGCATCTTCGCGCGGCGCGGCGCAGACATCCTGCTGGTCGGTACGCCCACCGGCGTCGATCAACAGGTGATCACAAGCTGATCATCACAACCATTCGAGAGCAAGTCAGGCCGTACTCGACCCGCAACGGCGCCGTCTTGGCCCGCAGCAGGTCGACACGAACTCGTCGCCACAAACTCTGGCGCGATGGCCCCGGGCACTCGCGCGCAAACCTTCAACCGCGAATCGCCAAACACCACCGACGAGCGCCCAAACGAACAAACCTGCACAACCAACCAAGAACCGAAATCATCATCCAGAACCGACGACTCTCGTCGATCCATCCAGTCGATCCATGGGTGGAAAGTTCAGCGCAGTTCATGAAGCCCATGATTCGTGCAACTCGCAGTCATGACACCGTGAAGATGCGGCCTGGTTGAACCATCGCGGCTCGTGCGCCGCTCGATCCGATGCGTCCGTCTAATTCGCGCACGAGACAAGCCCACAGCGGCACCGCAACACAGGATCAGGGCAAGCGGCTCGCGACGCGAATCCATCGAACTGATAGACTTGAGCATGAAACGTATTTGGCAAGCGGACCCACCTGATGAACGCGGGATTCAAGATCGCCCGCCCGCTGCCGTCTATACCGGCTTGGTCCGCCGCTCGATCGCATCGGGCACACCCCTTACAAGCCGAGCCTCCGATCAAAACACCAGCGACAAATCAATCTAAAAATTCTTGACCCAGCAAGGCGTCGCTCAAACAGAACGGTGGAGAAGAACACAGGAACACAACCGGTCGTTCGGCCGCCCATGAGCAAAAATCGGTGTGGCTTCGATCTTGGATCGAGCCGCCTTCCTGGGATTAAACCCATCCGCAAAACACGGGGGTTTTTGCATGAACGTTGCGTCGCCAGACCAACCCGTGCAATCCGCGAGCACGGGCAAACCACCACAAGCCCCGCACACGTCTGACGAGAGATTTACCAGCGACCTCCTCCCCGAGCTCGAACGCGATCTCTTCATGCGGCGCCTCCTGCACGATCTTTCAGGTGTGTTGGAAGAAACCGTCGGGCTCGACGAGGCTGCGGGATTCATCGCCGTGGTCGGACAGCGCATGGGCGAATGGATGGATCGGCAATACCGACACCGCCTCGGCCTCAAAACACTCAGCACCCACGACGTCGCTCGTGTCCTCGTCGATCTCAAGGCCCGCATTCAGGGTGGCTTCTCGATCGAGTCGGTCGATGACGAACGCATTATCCTCGCCAATACGCGATGCCCTTTTGGCGATTACGTTTTCGGGCGCCCCTCCCTGTGCATGATGACGTCGAACGTCTTCGGTGTCATCGCGGCCGAGAATCTTGGCTACGCTCGCATCGACCTCGAGCGCACAATCGCCCGCGGTGATTCGGGCTGCCGCGTGGTGATCCACCTCCAGCCTGACTCCACGTCAAGAGTCGACACGTCCGGCCTGTTGTCCCGTGAATACTTTGCCACTCGCTGAGGCCTGCTTCTCACTTTCTAAAGCCTTCTGGCAGCTGATTGAACCACTGCCCGAGCCCGCTTTCCTGATCGATTCGAACGCTCGAATCATCCTCGCAAACGCGCGCGCCAGACACCGCTTCGGCCTCACAACAACGTCCGATCCAGACGGCAAGACTACACCCATACCCACGGCCGGCGAGCACATCGCTCCGAACGCCCCCGAGCGCAATGACGACGCCAGCACCAACATCAAACAATCCAGCCATCTGCCGTTCGAGACTCTTTTTCGCTCAGCTTATGGAAGTCCGCCCGACGAGTTCCTGAGACAATGTCGGCGCAGTCGGACCCCGGTACCCGGAATGCTCAAGGTCCGAGCCCTTACAGGAGTCGATGAGCAAGCCGCCGCGGGCTTCCGCGTCGACGCCAGACACTGCCTCATCGTTCTGACCCAAGGCTACAACCTCAGCCACCACCTCTCGCACCTCAATGAAGAATTGACACGGGCAAAAGCCCTGTCGCGCGCCTTGCACGACGAGCGCGCTCGTGCGCGGCGCTCTGCGTATCGCTTTCAAACGACGCTCGAAACGCTCAAGGAAGGCGTCATCTCGACCGACCCTCAATTTCGCGTCGATTTCGCAAACACCGCCGCACTGGACTTGCTCGGCTTAACCGAACTCCCCTTTGCCGAATCGCTATCGCGACTTCTGATCGCGCGTGAACCGCAAACCGACGCTCTAGCCGTATTCGACGACCCTGAAGCCCAGCCACCCTCATGCGCGCTGCGACTATCTTCTGCCGGTGGCCGCATTACCTACGTCCAGATCTCTCGTCGACCGTTACACGATCCGGTTCACGGATCCAAACCGATGTTCAACGAAGACTCATCGATCCGCAGTCTGCGGGGCTGGTTATTCGTCCTTCGCGATATCACCGATGAATACGCCAGCACGCAACAGCTCGCATTCGAGGCCAGTCACGATCATCTCACCGGGGTGCACAATCGCCGTCATTTCGAACACGCTCTACGCGAAGTCATCAACCGCATCCAAACGCGATCGCAGACCCGCTCCGCCCAAGACGATGACCCGACGCACGTCGCCGCACCGCCGCCAGCCCCCCAAGCGCTTACTGACGGAACGCTTGATTCAAGCATTTTGCTGTTTCTCGACCTCGATCAATTCAAACTGGTCAACGACACCCTCGGACATCACGTCGGAGACGCTTTACTGCGCGCCATCGCTGACACGCTCACGATCCAAATAACCTCGCCCAAAGTCGTTAGTCGCTTTGGCGGGGACGAATTCGCAATCATCGCGCACGGCATACCGCACCACGAGATTGATGCGTTCGCACACTGCGTCGCCCGCATCATCGATGAGGTCGTTCTGGTCTGGGACTCGGTGCGCGTCTCGCTGAGCGCCTCGATCGGCGGCGTCGTGCTCGACGATCACGGCCACAACGTCAACGATGCGCTGCGCAAAGCCGATCTGGCCTGCTACAGGGCCAAACGCGAAGGGCGCGGCCGTATCGTCTGGTACACCCCGGCGATCGAGCACGCAACCGATGCCCCTCGCCCTCATTTCGGAATGGTCAATCGCCTGCGCAAGGCCCTATCCGATGCGCGCCTGCCGCTTCATCTCCAGCGCATCGAAACGTTGGTGCCGGGACTTCCCGACCACCACGAAGTGCTGCTCCGCCTCGACGACGCAGAGGGCTTTGCGGGTCCGGGTGAATTTCTACCCGTCGCCGAAGCCCACGGTCTGATGCCGGAAATCGACCTCTACGTCGTCCACAACGCCCTGCAACTTCTGCTCGCAGCGCAACAGGGCGACATCCCCGACCTCGATCAAGCCAACGACCGGCTGTGTGTCAATCTATCGGGTCAAACGCTCAACGACGCGCACGCGATTGCAGAAATCGAACAGCTGATCGCCGCCAACTCAGCCGTCGCCGGCCGCATGGCATTCGAAATCACCGAAACCTCAGCCCTGCGCTCACCCGGCGACCTGTCCGCGCTGATTCAAAGGCTCGGACGTTACGGCGTCGAATTCGCACTCGACGACTTCGGCTCGGGCTACTCGAGTTTTCAGTATCTGCGCCAAATCCCTGCCCAGATGCTCAAGATCGACGGTCAGTTCGTGCGCGACCTGCATCGTGACAGTATCGACCGGACGCTGGTGCGCTCGCTGACCGACATCGCCCACTCGCTGGGCAAAAAGGTCATCGCCGAGTTTGTCGAAAATCAGCAGATTTGCGACCTCCTGCGCGTCTACGGCGTGGAATACGCTCAGGGCTATTTCATCGACAAGCCTCATCCGATCGTCGGATTTACCGCCACACGCAGGCCCCGAGCCAATCCGCTCCAGGGCCTGCGTCCCCGGGGCCATGCACCGTTCAAGGGTGCGCGCGATCACAAGGCTCGGGAGCTTCGACCCCTCATCGATCGGCCTCAGGCCAACGGGTACCGGAGAAATCGGACCTGAGTCAGTCGGCGCCGCGGTGGTCGCTCCTGAGCTCGTCGACGCGCGTCAATCAATGCGGTGATCCAACTCCGTTGCCGCAGCTCGCACCCGCGTCAACGTCGTTGGCTTCAACCGGCGCGCACCAGCCGCCCCAGCAGGCGCGCCCGCCTCGACTCTGTTCCATCGACGAGAACAGCTCGATTCATGTCTCTGAACGGGTCCAACAGATTCGCGCAAACGCCAAATCGAGCAAACGCGGGTCGGCAAACACTCGCCCGCAGCCAACACACTGTCGAACGTGTTTCCAAAAACTCACGGCGAAGCGCCGAAAAAGCCACCGCATGAGCGTCAGCACAAAGCGCGAGAAACACGAGCCACTACAACAGGTATAACGAAGGGGCGAGCGCGACGACTCTTACAGCGAAGCGCCAGCAACGCGCCACCAACGCGTCCGCGCAGCCCCTCAATCTGCGTGACCCCGGTCCCTCGAACGAACATGACCGTTGCCGGCGTCAGACCCGGATTTCGATCCGACGGACTGGTGCCAAGCACGCCAAACAGCGCCGGAAAAACGCAACGCCACAAACAACAATAGCGCCGCAACGACAACCGAAGGGCCCGTCGGTGCGTCCGACATCAATGAGCCCAGCACACCGATGCCAACGGCAAACGCTGCCAACCCGGTCGCAACCACGGCCATTCGCTCAGGCGACGCTGAAACCTCGCGCGCCGCAGCTGCAGGGATGATCAACAGCGCGGTGATCAACAGCACGCCCACCACCTGCATCGCTGCGGCGATGACCAGCGCGACCGTCAACATCAACACGAACTGCGTGCGCAGCGCTGCAACGCCCTCGACACGGGCCAAATCAGAGTGCACGGTCAACGACAATAGCGCCCGCCAATGACTGAGCAACAACGCGAGCGCCAAAGCGACTCCAAAACCGATCCAGAGCAAATCTCGATCACGCACAGCGAGCAGATCGCCGAACAGATACGCCATCAAATCGACGCGCAAGCCCTCGATAAATGACACCACGACGAGACCCGTGGCCAACGCGCCATGTGCCAAGATGCCCAGCAGCGTATCGGCAGCCAACGTGCCGCGCGCCTGTAACGCCATCAACGCGCCGGCCAAAGCGACGCTCGTCACAGCCACAGCCAACGGCAGATCTGCCCCCAGAACAAAGCCCAGCGCCACACCAAGCAAAGCAGCATGCGCCACCGTGTCACCGAAATAGGCCATTCGTCGCCACACGACGAAACATCCGAGCGGCCCAGCGATCAGCGCCAACAAACCACCCGCGATCAGTGCCCGCGTCAGAAAATCATCCCACCACCATAGCGCCATCGTCAGCTTCTCATCGGCGTTCGTCGGGCGCCGCAACCGCGTTTTGCCCACCATCACCAGAGTCTTTACGATCCGGGGGGCCACGGCCAACACGAGGACCGCGCGAGTCTCTCGAGTCTGAACACTCAGAGGCAACGCCGCCTGCCTGCGCTGAATCATGACCCGCAGCATCGCCATAAGCTCTGGCGCACCCCACTGAATCACCCTCGATCGCATCGCCTGCCGGCATCACGCGACCGTCGAGCGCGTGCACATGGTCATGCTCATGGTGATAAACCGCCAGGCGCTCGGCCGCCTTGGCTCGAGCAGCGCGATCCGGAAACAAACGTAAAAACTCCGGGTGACGGGCGATGGTCTCCGGCGATCCACTGCAACAGACATGGCGATTGATGCACAACACGCGCTCAGCCGAAGCCATCACCCACTGCAAATCGTGTGACACCACCACCAGCGCACAGTCCAGCCGTTCGCGCAACCCATCGAGCAACTCGAACAACTGCGCCTGACCCGCCAGATCGAGGGCGTTCGCCGGCTCGTCCAACACCAGCAACTCGGGCCTTCGGGCCAGTGCGCGAGCGATCAGTAGACGCTGTCGCTCACCGCCAGACAGCACGGCCAGCGGACGGTCGAGACGATCAAGAATCCCGACCTGTGCCGCCAGAGCTTCGACCGTCGTCGCCTCGCCACAGCCGCCACCACTGTCCGACAGCCGGTCGAGGGAGCGTCCCGTCAGCCATGCCGTCAATCGCTCCCAGTTGCGAGTCATCACCGAATCTGAGGCCATCACGCCAGGGGCCAGTTGCAAGAACCGCCGTGCCGTCATCGGCAGCACGGGATCGACGGCAAGAGACTGTGGCACGTAACCCACTCGCAAACCCGATCGCGCCCAACGCTTGCCTGAGCTCAGTGGCTGCAAGCCCAACAGCACGCGTAGCAGCGTCGTCTTCCCTGCCCCGTTTGGTCCAACCACCATCACCGACTCCCCGGCCTCGATTCGCAAATCGATCGCGTCGAGGATCGCGCGCTCCGCGACGCGCACGACAGCCGACTCGAGATCCACGAGCGCACCGTCCGACGGGCTGCCGCCGTCTCGCGCACACGCCGTCGTCGCATTCGGATTCACCTGGCCCACTTGTTGCCCGCCCCTGTCTCAAGCCATTTCGCCCAAGTCCCAAATGCAGCCGCAGGACCTGATCACCAACAAAGAACAATCGTCACAGGCGACCTGTGACTTGGCTTCTCAGAACACGCCAACCGACACGTCTAATCTCCGACCGGCACCATGCTTCAACGACCGATGTTCGCTGACACATGGCGAAACATCCCATGCTGCGGGAGTCCTGAATCGTTTCACGGCGCCACAAGAGGTTGGCGAGATCCCGAGCGCGCGCGACGCCTACGCGCCGAGTTCACCCAACGAGCTCGCTCGCAGCATTCGAAGTACTTGAGTCGCCGACACTAGATGTTACGGTATAACGTATTTATTCGTCGCCGTATTCGTCACGCACGGCATTGACCGACTCGCGTCAAAACCCAATCGATCCGTTGTAACCGACCCCAATGTGCTGGCCTTCATCGCGCCCACAACGACCGACGAAACCCAACCAAAACAACGCTGACCGCGCGGCCTCGAAGCGAAACCATACATCCCATGCTCGCATGTATCACACCAACGAAGGCGCGCAAGGCGATGGACGCCGTGGCGGGCGCTGTCGTCCCGATCGAGTCAGCCAATCGACGTCGCAAGACACTCTCGCTACGACGCCACGATCACCGTCGAGCTCACCACCCAACTTCAACAAGGAGGCATCACCATGAATCCGGCTAAACCTCACACCATGAGCCCCAAAACCATGAAGCAGAAGCGAGCACCGTACGTACTGAGCGTTGCCGTCGCCGCCGCAATCGGCAACAGTGTCGCCGACGCACAGATGAATCCGGTCGAACGCGTTGCCGTCTCGATCCTGCCCATTCAATCGTTGGTTGCCAACGTCACTCAAGGCATTCAGCCCGAGCCAGAACTCCTGATTCCACCAACGGCGTCGCCGCACGGCCACGCGCTACGCCCGTCTGAAGCCCGCGCGCTGGCGCGTGCCGATCTCATCGTCTGGGTTGGGGAGGGCATCGAGACGCCAATGGCGCGACTGTTGCGCGACAAACCCGCAGAGCAGGTTCTCAAACTCGTCGACACAGTGAACTGGCCCGTCACTCACGTCATACGTGAGGGTGGCGTCTGGGAAGAACACCTCCACGATCACGGCAGTCCATCGCACGAGCATGAACACAGCGACGGGCACAGCCACGGGCATGACCACGGCGACAAGCACAGCCACGGGCATGACCACGGCGACAAGCACAGCCACGGGCATGACCACGGCGACAAGCACAGCCACGGGCATGACCACGTTGATTTCGATCAGCACCTGTGGCTGTCACCGCTCAACGCGATTGCCATTGTCGAGACGGTCGCGGACCTCCTCGCAAAACGAGATCCGACCAACGCCGAGCGCTATGCGGCCAATCGTGACGCCACGATTGAGCGAATTCAGGCGCTTGACGCTGAACTACAGGCCAAGCTTGCTCCCGTTCGTGATCGGCCCTTCATCGTCTTTCACGATGCCTATCAGTACTTTGAACGCCATTACGATCTAAGGCCTGCCGGATCGATCACCCTCGACCCCACTCGCCAACCCGGCGCCCAGCGCATCGCCACGCTGCGCGACCGTTTGCGTGCCGACGACGTCGCCTGCGTCTTCTCCGAGCCACAATTTCGGCCTGCGCTGGTACAGACACTGATCGAAGGCACATCGACGCGAGCCGGTGAACTCGACCCAATTGGTGCCGCACACAGCGCCGGTGTCGACGCCTGGTTCAACACCATGCGCTCATTGGGCGACGCCTTCGTCGAGTGTGTCGCGACCGAGGGTTGACAGACACAAACGGGAGTGCGTGGCGAGTCGACTCGATCACGGTCGGATTCCGATCCTCGCACTCTCACCGACGAGTCTGATGCACGATTGACTGATCGGTACCTGCAATCAACCTCATGCACGTAGAGGGCTCAAGGCGGTAGCCTTGAGCCCTCTATTTTGGGCCATGGACACGTGCACCCTTCGCTCGGCGTCGGTCGTCACATTGAGGCGCGACCCTCAAAACTGACGCCAACGGCCCGCATCATCGGATCAATGCGCGAAGACACATTCGGTCATCCGTTAACGCTGTGCTCGAACACCAACGCGCCATCCCGCGCGGTGATCAGCACCGTCTGTCCCGGCAAAAAACGTCCAGCCAAAATGTCCTGTGCGAGTGGGTTCTCCAGTCGATGCTGAATCGTACGTTTCAGCGGACGTGCGCCATACACGGGATCAAATCCAGCTTCACCGAGCAGATCGAGCGCCTCGTCCGAAATCTCGAGACCAAGATCACGAGTCGCCAAGCGTGCGCGAAGATCGTTCAACCGTAGTGCCGTAATCGCGCGAATCTGCTCACGACCCAACGGCCGGAACACGACAACCTCGTCGATGCGGTTGATGAACTCGGGCCTAAAGTGACCCGCCACGACCTCCATGACCGCGGTTTTCATCGCGTCGTAGCTGCTCTCGCCGGACGGACTCCGTAGCGTCAGTTCCTGGATACGATCCGAACCAAGGTTCGACGTCATCACAATCACCGTGTTACGGAAATCCACCGTCCGTCCTTGGCCATCGGTCAACCGCCCGTCGTCGAGTACCTGCAGCAAGACATTGAACACATCTGGGTGCGCCTTCTCGACCTCGTCAAGCAAAATCACACTGTAGGGCTTGCGCCGCACCGCCTCGGTCAGATAGCCACCTTCGTCGTAGCCGACGTACCCCGGCGGCGCACCGATCAGCCGCGCGACCGAATGCTTCTCCATGAATTCGCTCATGTCGATGCGCACCATGGCATCCGGCGTATCAAAAAGGAACGTCGCCAGCGCCTTCGTCAACTCGGTCTTGCCCACGCCAGTCGGCCCGAGGAACAAAAACGACCCATTCGGCCGATTGGGATCGGAGAGACCCGCCCGCGCGCGACGAATCGCATTCGCCACGGCCACAACGGCCTCACGCTGCCCGACGACCGAAGCCTCGAGCACCGATTCCATTCGCAACAGCTTCTCGCGCTCGCCCTCGAGCATGCGCGACACTGGAATCCCGGTCCATCGCGACACGACCTCGGCGACCTCTTCGTCGGACACCTTGTTGCGCAGCAGGCGGTTATCCTTGGTCTCGTGCTCCGCCGCCATCGCTAATGATTTTTCAAGATCCGGAATGCGTCCGTACTGCAGCTCCGACATTCGCGCGAGGTCACCGGCGCGACGGGCAGCGTCCAGCTCGAGTCGAGCTCGCTCGAGCTCCTCCTTGATCTGCGCAACACCCGCCACGCTTGATTTCTCGGCCTTCCAGATCTCTTCGAGGTCGGCATACTCGCGCGCCAGGCGTTCGATTTGCTCTTCGAGGTCTGCCAGACGCTTTTTCGAAGCCTCATCAGACTCTTTCTTCAACGCCTCTCGTTCGATCTTCAGCTGAATCAAACGCCGGTCGAGACGATCCATCTCCTCGGGTTTCGAATCGATCTCCATGCGAATTCGGCTGGCGGCCTCATCAATTAAATCGATGGCCTTATCAGGCAGCTGGCGATCGGTGATGTAACGCGTCGACAACTCCGCTGCCGCGACAATCGCTGGATCTGTGATCTCGATACCGTGATGGACCTCGTATCGCTCTTTCAGGCCGCGCAGGATCGCAATGGTGTCTTCGACCGTTGGCTCGTCGACCAGCACCTTTTGAAACCGCCGTTCGAGCGCCGCATCTTTCTCGATGTACTTGCGATACTCGTCGAGGGTCGTCGCACCGATCGCGTGCAACTCGCCCCGCGCCAACGCGGGCTTCAGCATGTTGCCGGCATCCATCGCGCCATCGGCCTTGCCTGCACCCACCAAGGTATGAATCTCGTCGATGAACAGGATCACGCGACCCTCTTCCTTCGAAAGCTCATTGAGCACGGCTTTGAGCCGCTCCTCGAAGTCACCACGAAATTTCGCCCCAGCGAGCAAAGCCCCGAGATCGAGCGCAAGGACGCGCTTGTTTTTCAGGCCCTCGGGCACTTCACCGTTGACGATGCGGCTCGCCAGTCCTTCGACGATCGCGGTCTTGCCGACCCCCGGCTCGCCAATCAACACAGGGTTGTTCTTGGTTCTCCGCTGCAAAACCTGGATCGCACGACGAATTTCTTCATCGCGGCCGATCACTGGGTCGAGCTTGCCTGCCTCGGCCCGTGCGGTCAGATCAACGGTGTATTTCTCGAGCGCCTTCCGACTCGCCTCCGCGTTCGGATCGTCAACCTTCTGCCCGCCACGCAGCGCCTCAATCGCTCGCTTGAGCGCGTCAACCTGCACGCCGGACTCCCGCAGAAGCTGGCCAACCGCGCCCTTGTCCTCGGCGGCAGCGAGCAAAAACAGCTCGCTCGACAAAAACTGATCCTTGCGGCTCTGCGCATGCTTGTCACAGACGTTGAGCAAGCGCCCAAGGTCGTTCGAGACGTGCACTTCGCCCGGCGTGCCCTCGACTTGTGGCAAACGATCGAGCGCCTGCCCCAATGCCGATCGCAACCGCGCCAAATCGCCGCCCGCCTGCCCCAGCAGAGGTCGCGCTGTACCGCCGTCTTGATCGAGCATCGCCATCAGCACATGTATCGGCTCGATGAAGGCGTGATCGCGGCCGACAGCAAGCGACTGGGCATCGGCCAGCGCGGTCTGAAAGCCAGTCGTGAGTTTATCCATGCGCATTGGCATCTCCTGATTTGTTGTTCACAAGCAATATGTGGACATCAGACCCCAATGCAATGACGTCGCAACAAATCAGAGGCAGCGTAGGCCCTCGATCGGCATCCATAACGCGTTCGAATCACGGCTCAACAAATCGATGGCGCCCGATGCGATCCTGCACATCTGGTTTCGACGATGCGACCGGCGAGCAGAGCGGCAACCGAAAGTGCGAATGCCAACATGCCCGCAGCGTCGCGCGCTGCAAGCTCTCCATCGCCAACAAAGCCATCAAGTAAGACCTACGCAACACAACCGGATCAACGTATCGCCCAGAGTGGACCGCTCAGTTTGAGTCCGGGTCACGCAAACGCCGCGCCAGCCCAGTCGGGCCCAACCACTGCGCGAGGTGGGCAATCACACGCGGCAGCTCCGGGCCGTGCTGCTGCCCGGTCAACAGCAAACGCAAAGGCATGAATAAACGCTTGCCGTTCAAACCACTCACAGACTTCACCATCGCAACCAGTTTCGCGCCCTGTTCCGGACTAGTTACCGGCTCGGTCTCGGTCGCTTTCAGGGCTGTCTCGATCGCTGCAAAAAAAGTCGTTCGATCATCAGCTAACAGCTGATCGACCTGCTCGCGGGCGTCCGCATCAATCATCCAGTGCACATCGATCAACGCGGCATGCTCGGCTAAATCTGACGGACGAACGACATTGTCGCGCAACACGCTCAGCACCGAGAGCTGCTGATCCGGCGTCAGGTCAACAAGATTCGGATGTTGAAACCATGCCGCCTGCAGACGCGCCGGCGACGAGTGCCTGACCGCCTCGGATTGCCAGTGCAACAGCTGGACAGGGTCGTGGCGGGCCGCCGAACGACCGATGCGCTCAAGATCGAAGCCCTCAATCAACGCTTCACGATCAAGCCAGCCGTCCGATTCATAGCGATGCCCGAGTCGCGCGAGATGCGCAACCACCGCCTCAGGCAAAAAGCCGTCGGCGCGCAGATCGCGCAACGATACGGATCCGTTGCGCTTCGACAAGGGCGCACCATCATCACCGAGAATCAACGGCAGATGACCGTAGTCTGGTAATCGTTTGTTCAACGCTTGAAGGATCATTCGTTGACGCGGCGTGTTCGTCAGATGGTCCTCGCCACGCAAGACCAGAGTCACCCTCTGATCAGCATCGTCGACAGCGTTGGCAAAAAAGAATGCGGCCGACCCGTCCGAGCGCTGAATCACGAAATCACCGATATCAGCGGCGTTGAAACGCTGCTCGTCGCGCAACCGATCGACAAAACTGGCGTCGTCGCTCGCGGGCACGCGAAACCGCAAGGTCGCTGAACGGCCCTCGCTGACTCTCGCAGCGCGCTCCTCAGGGCTCAGTCGAGCACAAGTCCCCGCATAGCGCGGCGGACGACCGGCGAGTCGCTGTGCGCGCCGCGATCGCTCGAGTTCCTCAGCAGTACAAAAACAGGGATACGCCGCATCGGCCGCCAGCAACCCGTCGAACATTTGCGCATAGCGCTCAGCCCGCGCCGATTGACGGTAGGGTCCACACTCACCGAGCTCGCCGCCGCCAGGCGTTGGGCCCTCGTCCCAATCGAGCCCGAGCCACGACAAATCCTCGAGCAACGCCTGCACATACTCCTCGCGCGAGCGCTCCGCGTCGGTATCTTCGACTCGCACGATGAACCGTCCACCGCTCTTTCGCGCCGCGAGCCACGAAAACAGCGCAGTACGCGCATTACCCAAGTGCAAGAAACCTGTGGGGCTCGGCGCAAATCGAGTGACGACGTCCGACATCATGTGGGGCCTGCCTGTCTGCACGGAAAGGCCGTCGATTGAAACAGAGACCGGCACTTTTTGCAGCCTCCGCTGCCGTCGACTTTCACAGTGGAACCGGGTTCGCCTGCGAATCCCACAGACAGATGGCGTCAAGATGGGAGGCCTGACGCAACTTCGGGCAAAACCGGGGCGATCGTCTCGCCCCGTACCACTCGGGACCGATCGCCGTCGGCGTCAATCAATGACGATGTTCACTGCCGTGAGAATGCGATTGATCACCTCGAGACGCACTGCCGTGCCCGTGCCCGTGCCCGTGCCCGTGCCCGTGCCCGTGCCCGTGCCCGTGCCCGTGCATATCTTTCGTACCTTTGTGCTGGCCCGACTGTTCGCTGTGCATTCCTGCGGGACTCTCATCGGGCCTCATCGAGCGGACGACCGCATGAACCAGAGCATCGCCGTGGCCCTCGACGAACAGCGTCACCGGCACCGTTTGCCCGTCCCGAAGTGGCTCGATCAGGTCAATCAGCATCACGTGAAGACCACCGGGCTGGAGCGAGACGGACGCCCCGGCTGGCACTTCAATCGAGTCGATTTGGCGCATCCTCATGACGCCAGCGTCATTTTCGTGAGTATGCAACTCCGTCACACGTGACACCGGGCTTTCGGCTGCCACGATACGGATGGGTTCCTTGAGAACATTCTTCAGCGTCATGAATGCCGCGGTCGAAGGTTGCCCTGGGGGCATGAGCCGGACCCACGCCTCATCGACGACTTCCAGGCCCGGAGGACACTCGCAACTCAGCTCCGCAGTACCGTGATGGCCCGGCGCGTGGTGACCCGACGCCAAAGACGGCAATACAAGCGTCGCTGCGACCGCCATTGATTTCAGCCGCGAAAAGCGCCACACAGCAGAATCAAACAACATCGACATCATACATAGCCCTCATCAAAGGATAAGACTCTAGTGCCAAAGCATTTTCAAAATGAACCGCCGACGAGCTCCGACTCAACACCCGCCACACCCACCACTCAAGACAGCCCGTCGCACCGGGGAAGAGACCGGACCGCCTTCGAGCGAGGAACCGCTGACCAGACCAAAAGCACTGCAACCGCTGTTGTCAACAAATATCGGCTCGTGCCCGCGAGGGCTCGTTTTGCGACGGACGCTCGCGCAACACCGCTGCCCCGATACGCGTCGACGTCGGGCCCAGAAGCCGCAAGGCGGATACGGCCCTGCTCCGTGGTCCTGCTCTGCTGCACAGCTTTAACACTGTAACAGTGTAACACTTGAACACTGTAACAGTGTAACACTTGGCACGGTGGCCAAGGATGACATGCGCCCTTTAGGGGCCCGTGGCCATCTGCTGCAATGCTCAACACCAGCCAAGCCCGTGTCTCCGCGCGCCAGCTAGCGAAAACCAAACGCCGCCGCCTGAATCCCACGCCAACACGTCAAAAAAGGCGATACCCTAGGGCCGTCGTATCATGTGCAATATGGTCAAAACCGCGCGCACCCTGCAGCGACACAACCCCGAAATCCGCATCCAAAACCACTACTCAAGACACTCGGAAGCTACCATGCGCCCTCGCACCGCACTGCTCGTCGCGGCCTCTCTCACGCTCGCCCTACTTTCAGGAAACACCATGGCTGAATCCCAACCCCGCGTCGCGCTTGAAACCAACCACGGCCGCATCGTCATTGAGCTCGACGCCGAACGCGCCCCGACAACGGTGGACAATTTCCTCCGCTACGTTGACGACGGCTTCTACAATGGCACGATCTTCCATCGCGTCATTCCGAATTTCATGATTCAGGGCGGCGGCTTCACCGCCGACATGCAGCAAAAATCCACGCAAGAACCGATCGAAAACGAAGCCGACAACGGGCTCAAAAATGTCGAGGGCAGCGTGGCCATGGCCCGTACCAACGACCCGCATTCAGCCACCGCACAGTTTTTCATCAACGTGCGTGACAACGACTTCCTCAACCACAGCGGCAAGAACCCCCAGGGCTGGGGCTATGCTGTTTTCGGTCAAGTCGTCGAAGGACTCGACGTCGTCCACAACATCAAGGACGTTCCGACCGCTCGCAAGGGCTTTCACGACGACGTTCCCGTCGAAGCGGTCGTGATCAAATCCGCCACGCGTGTGACCGCCGAATAACATTCAGTCAATTCGAAGCATGCCGTCCACGGCGTAAACACCAGTACGCGTGAGTGGCCACGAGATCACTCACGCGTAACCCCATCAGCTCTCGACTCTCATCGAGTCGGGTCGGCTCCAGTCAGAACAAGTGCGCAGATCGCGTCGAACGTTCTCGAGCGTCATCGGCCAATCCGTTTCCAGACGTGGTCGGGCCGCCCGTTTTGAGCTCAAAGCTCCAAGACGAATCTCGCATCGACCCCTGCACCAAACCCGCGCCTCGGCCGCGGATTGATTGTCCGTCTCGCGTCCCATTTCGGTCGCTAACGAGGGCACCATTCGGTTCCGAACACATCAGAATCAGCGCATCTCAGAGGTGTGCAGCGATTGACGACGAAACCGCTTCCGAACACCATCTCACCGACCACTCGCCCAACCCAGGGCGATTCCATTCGGCCGGCCGATTCGACTGTCTCAGTCGCCACCATTTAGGTTTTGCGATCCATGGCGTTCACGACAGCACTCAAGACAACGACGCTACGCCCGCGCCCCACCCCCGAAGAAATGCGGCCACTAAAGGGGCGCTCGGTATGGATCTCCGACCTACATCTCGATCGCGAGCCCAACGCGGTCTCTCGGGCACTATTCAGCTGGCTCGAGGACGATCTCGTGCGACAGGCCGACGACCTTTTCATCCTCGGCGATCTATTCGAATACTGGGTGGGCGATGACGATTGCTTCGCCGTGGCCGACCAACTCGCCCAAACGCTCGCGACACTGAAACCCAACGTCTGGCTACAACATGGCAATCGCGACTTTTTGTTAGGCACCGACTTCGCCGCGCGCGCCAACGCCAAACTGCTCCCGGAAGCCGCCGTGATCAACACCGGAAACGTCCGCGTCGCCGTTCAGCACGGCGATGCATTGTGCTGGGCCGATCAACGCTATCAGGCCTTCCGAGCGCAGACTCGAAACATCGAGTGGCAACAAAGCATGCTCGCGCTACCACTCGCCGAACGTATCGCTGAGGCCAAGCGTCTGCGAGCGGCAAGCCGAGCCTCGCAGGCCGCGTGTACCGATGCTCGCTCAACCGAATCCGCCATCACCGATGTCGATCCCGACGCCGTAACAGCCGCGCTCGACGACGCCAAGGCCAGTCTTCTGATTCACGGCCACACCCACCGGCCGGCGATCCACCGAGCCCCGCCGCACTCCAATCATGATCCGAATACTCGCAGCGAGACGACCGCCACAACCGATGGCCGGGATTTCCAGCCACCTGAGACAGGATCGCCATCGGACCGATGGCGGATCGTGCTGCCCGACTGGGACCGTCGACCGGGTTACTTGCTGCTCGAGGTCGAGGACAGCCCGTCTTCACATGGAGGCGCGAGTTGGGGACAGACACTCGGCTCCACGCTGCGCTTTGAATTACGCGATTTGCATCACCAACCCTACTGATCGGCGACAACGCCCGGATGCGGCGGCCGTGGCCGCGTCGAACCGTTCAAGACGCGGTCGGGTCCGGATCACCGATCAGCGCCACAATGGCATCGACGATGTCGTTCATCGAAATAATCCCCGCCAACCCATCGCCATCGACAACAACGATCCGCCGTATACCCTGGCTCACCATCAGGCGCGCGACGTACTTCAATTCGAGTTCAGGCCCCACTGTAATCACCGGCTTGGCCACCACGTCGTAGACGTTGATCAAATCAATATCGCCCTCTTCGGCAACGATCGTGCGCAAGATCGTGGTGTACGTCAGAATCCCGAACGCATCGTGCGGATGCGCCTTCTCGACCACCAGCGACTTGACCTTGCGCCTGCGCAACTCACCCAGTGCATCCCGCAGCGTGGCAAACGCCGAAATCGTCGCCACCTCGCGCACCATGATGTCGCGAACCAGAAGCGGCCGCTCCGCGCCATGCTGTAGTTCAAAGTTCATCGCGGACCTCCTCCTGAAAGCGGTCGAGCTGCCGCCAGTCGATCCCGACGATATGCTCCAGCGGCAGGGTAAACACCACGCCACAGCTCTTTTGTCGTAACTCGAGCCCCGTCGACAGCGCCTTCATGACCTTGAGCGAAAGTTTTTTCTCGAGCACCATCAACAGCACAGTCTGCCCGCCCTCAAAGGTCAGTCCAAAAAAGGTTTTCTTTGCCTCGGCGCCCAGACCCCTGGCATTCAATATCGTGATCCCGCCGGCACCCGCCTCACGTGCCAGATCAATCGCACGTTCCTCGAGCTCGTCGGCCAACACCGCCACACACACCGAAAACTTCATCGCATTCATTCTCCCGACAGACCCGCCGACAACCGTCGTTTAACGTCCTCGACGCCGACTCGAAATACCGGATTCCAGACCTCTCACGCGGGCGCATGACGGCCCCAGCACCATCGACGGTGATCGGTTGCATCAGCCACCCAGACCGCACGCTCATTGCAACGCGATACCGCGGCGCGAATCGCCGATGAATCTCTCCGCACAGCGCAGAGCGCCGAATCGTCCCGCTTGACGCGCGAGCGTCGCGAGCATGATGCCGAACCGGATCATCGCGTCGATCGCAGCCTGTCTATCACTTTTCCGGTGACGCCCGCTCGCGCCATCGCGTCCGCGCCTCGATAATGATTGCGTAGCTCAAAACCGTCACGATCGGAAAAATCGACGCGAACGCAATCAAGCCAAAACCATCGATCAATGGATCGCGGCCCGGTATCTGCGTCGCCAAACCGATACCCAGGGCGGTCACCAACGGTACCGTCACCTCAGACGTTGTCACACCGCCCAAATCAAAAGCCAACGCGACGATATAGCGCGGCGCCAGAAGCGTCAGGACGATCACGATCGCGTAGCCGCCCATGATGTAGTAGTGAATCGAATCACCCGCAACGATGCGGTGCACGCCAATCGTGATTCCGATCGCCACGCCAAACGCCACCAAAAGACGAATCGTCGCGCCATTCAGCCGCCCGCCGGCCGCCTCGGCCGCACGCTCGCCAATCGCGATCAACGCAGGCTCGGCCATCGTCGTCGCGAAGCCAATCGCGAAAGCGAACACGTACAGCCACAACCACAAATTTCCGGAGATCAACTGCTCCGCCATCGCCTCGCCGATCGGGAACAAGCCCAATTTCAGGCCAACAACAAACGCATACAACCCAAACAACACCATCACGAACCCAAACAAAACCTTGGGCAGGTGCGCAATCGGCCGCCGCAACACGAAGTACTGAAACACAACGACCACAATCAAAATCGGGACTACATCCAGCAACATGCCAGCGAGCCCTTGAAGCGTCTCGAGCCACCACGGCGCGGTCGCGGCCGAGTCCACCAAGTCGACGACACCCGGTCCCTGCGCACTCGTATTCAGCGCATCGACGGCAGCCGCATCCTCGGTCTCATCAGTCTGAGCAGGAGCGCCCCAACCGGCGTAGACGACGATGCCGTAGAGCTGCACCGTGATCATCGGCACCATCACGGCCAAAGCGATCAGCCCAAAGCCGTCGCTCAGGACGTTGCGTCCCTTCAGCGAGCTCGCCAAACCCATGCCCAGCGCCGCCACCAGCGGCACCGTGACGATATTGGTCGTCACGCCACCTGAATCATAGGCCAGGCCCACGATCTCCTCGGGCGCAAAGAACGTTACAGCGATTACTGTCAGGTAACCCGCAATCATGTAGCCCTGCAGCGGATGACCCAGTACGGTACGCAGCACCCCGAGCATGACCACGAACCCGACCGAAAACGCCACGATCAGGCGCAGCGTCAAAGCGTCGATTCGTCCATCGCTGACGATCGCCGCCTGCTCGGCCACTGCGATCAACGCAGGCTCCGCGATCACCGTGGCAAAACCGAGCGAAAAACCGAACGTCATCAGTAAAGGAAGCGAACCACGGCGCGCAAACTGATTGGCGAGATTGCGCCCAATCGGGAAAATTCCGAGATCCAGCCCCTGCAAGAACAGCGCGATCCCGAAGACCACAACGACCAGTCCTGCCACCATGGCCAAGGCGCCTTCGGGCACTTGCTGCAAAATCAACGCTTGAAAAAAAACCACCACGACCAGGATCGGCGCCAAATTACGTGCGGCGTGCCACAACGCCCCACCAAAAATCACCAACGAGCGCGCCGCCGCAGAGCTCACACGTCGCGATACGGCTTGTACATTCGGCCAATTCACAACGCCCCCGCCTGCGTCAACGCCGATTTGATCGCTGCAGCGATCACGGCATTGCCCGCTGCGTTGGGGTGCGCGCGATCGGCCCGCAGGGCAGGATCACTCAACACCGTCACAAACGCATCGAATTCCAGCACTACACCACGGCGTACTGCCAGATCTGCGTACAGATCGGCCGCGCGCAACCGGATCAACCTCGGCTCGGGCACAGCTACCAGCACAACCAGGGCACCGGACGCTTCGATTGAATCAATCATCGCCTCAAGATTCCGAATCAACGCTTCGCGATCGAGTTGACGCAACAAATCATTCCCTCCATGCGTCAAGAGGACGAGATTAGGGCGTTCACGCGCCAGCACGCCCGGCAGCCGCTCTCGTCCCGCCGCGCTGACCTCCCCGCTCACGCCCGCATTGATCACTTCCCGATCGATAGCCCGAGCCAATACACTCGGCCAATCTCGACCCGGCTCACCGCGACTGCCCAAAGTCAACGAATCACCAAACGCGAGGATCACGGCGTCGCTCGGCAACAACGTCAACTGCGCCTGCGGTGAACGTCCGCAACCTACTAGCAACGCGATCGACAGCACGATCGCAACAACAACCAACGACTTCATCGACACCACCAACCCACGCGAAAACAAACCGCTCTCTTTCACACGCAAGGCATCCACGCGACCGAAACGCGTGTTGATGTCGCGGTAGCCCTCCGGCGGCGAGCGGCAAGACTGACAAGAACACCCAGCGCGGTCATACATGTGTACCCACTCATGCGTCTTCGCTTGTACCCAGTGCTGCTCCCTCTATGATCGGTCAGCCGCGACCCACATCGTTTCACCCCGATCCAAAACGCGTCGCCGCACGGGCTTATTTATCCGCACTCAAAAGCCCTAAACAGCATGGCGTCACGCAACCGCACGGCCCAGAAACACCATCGTACCGCCCGCGGCCCGGTGGCGTTGCGCCCGACATATCAGCCGAGCCAACACGATTTCACTTCGAAGCGACTCGTCGAAGTAGCTCGTCAGCGGCCCTCCGCCTTTAACTCGCGGTGGGCTGCATTTGCCAAGGCCTCGAGTCCTGCGCGCTCGACCGCATTGAAACCGGCACGCGCGCGCGCCTCCCAGTCAAAAGGCGGCGTCACCCGCGACGCGGCATGGCGGCGCAACAACGCAATGAACGTCGCATCCGGGTCAAGCCCTCGACTGAGTGCGAGGTACCGAAACCACTCGCTCCCGATCGCCACGTGAGCGACCTCCTCGTGATGGATCAAGCGCAGAATCGCTGCACTCTCGTCATCACCCACCGCTTCGAGTCGCTTGATCATTCCCGGCGTCACATCAAGTCCGCGTGCCTCGAGCAAGCGTGGTACGAGCGCCATACGCTCGAGCGGATCGTGACGGGTCGCGAAGCACATCGCCCACAAGCCATCATGGGCCGGGTAATCGCCGTAGTCGGCACCAAGACTGAGAAGGCGCGCCCGCAGCATGCGGAAGTGTCGAGTTTCCTCCGTCGCAACGCGCAACCAGTCGGACACAAAGGCCAAAGGCAAATCCCGAAACCGATACGCGGCATCCAGCGCAAGCTGAATCGCGTTGAACTCGATGTGCGCGACGGCGTGTAACAACGCCACACGTCCCGCATGAGTCCCGAGCCCACGGGGCGACAGATGCCGCGGCGACACCAAACGCGGGTGGAAGGGGCGTCCCGGCCGCGGCAGCTCGCGAATCGGCGGTCCTTGATCCTGCGGCGAACGCTGCAATGCACCTGACCACCAATCCTCGAACAACGTTTCGACCCGCTCGCACTTCAGCGCGGGATCACGCGTCAGCAATGCCCGCTCCAACACGTCATCGAGCGTCGGCTTCTTCGTACCTCGCACGATCATCGCCCCGCTCGACGTCGCGCGAGTACCGGCATCGTCATGCCTCATGCGGGCGCCGCCTAGGCGCATCGTATCGGGACCAAAACCGCTCGGCCGATCAGCGACGGGACAACGCATACAGCCACTCCTGCTTGCCACTCGTATGTGGCGTCGCGCCGAGTGGATCGCTCCACCGCCATTCGGACGCATCGAACAACTCACGCATCTCGACGAGATCACAGTGATACGGCGGCCCACCACGACGCGGCACCTGCATGAAACAAGCGAACAGCACCCCACCGGGACGAAGCCACGCATGCAATCTCGACGCGTAATCAGCACGCTGCTCTGGATCGATCGCGCACAAACAGGTCTGCTCATAAACGGCATCGAGTCGCGCGCGCGCCCAATCATCGCCAAGCGCCTGCAGCGACCACTCGAATAAATCAGCCTGTGCCAGCCGCACACGCTCGCTGAGTCCCTTGTGTATTAACCGCTCCTGCAACGATTTCAGCGGCGTTGGTGCCGCATCCAGCGCAATCACTCTCCAGCCCCGCTCGGCAGCTGCGACCACCTCGTACCCTGTCCCGCAACCCGGAATCAACAGACCAGGACCGAGCCCCGTCGCCACAGCCAGTCGACCGTCGCGATTCTGCGTTGAATCAGCTTTTGGAAAATCTTCAGTCTCGGGAGCCCAACCTAACGATCGGCAGTACGCCTGGAACACCTCGAACGATGGTGACACGACGCCGCGGTCCCAACCCGTATCCCCCGCGCGATAACGGGCGTCCCATTTCTCGCCCACCCCGGATGTGTGCGTCTCAAATGCGCCTACACCCGGTTTGCCCATCTCGTGTTCATCAACCCCGGACCGATCGGCCCGGGGCTTCGCCTCATCGGCATGACCCACGCCCGATGCGCTGATCCGGTCGACCTTTTGCATGGCTTGTCCTTTCATCTAAGGGGACGAATGAATGGCTTCACATCAATGGCTCCACAGGCTCATCGCTGTGTTGCGCGCAGAACGTTCTCTCGCCGGAGCACTTGTTACGTCTCACAGCGCTGCAGGCGCCTTGCAGGGTCTACAGGGTTTTTGTGACATGTAACAAAAAATAGCCGCGCACTGTGACCCCCCGCGGCTTTTTAGCGTTTCCCTAACGGGGCGTGCCAATACGCAACGACGCCATCATCGGCTGAGATCGCCCGTAAAAACGCGCACCAACCGCGAGCTTCGCTCGCAGCCCTTCCCAGTCGCCGAAGCCCCGCCGCGAACGATCCCACCGGGATCGACCCCAAGAGTCGTTCAAAGCTGACTTTTTGAGCGTCGTTGCGCCGATCGTATTCAACCCGCCTCGCAGCGAATCGACCGCGCGCCAGGCTCGCGGCATCCCGCAAAGGCAAGAAAAGTCGTGCTCCCAGCGCGCTTTTGCCCGCCTTGCCTGTAGATTCGAAAACTCACGACACGCATCGTGCTCAACACACAACCACGCCCGCGGCCCGTCTCGATACGACGGCATGGTCATCGACGTCCGCTCGGCTCTACGCATGCCAAGCGGGCCCATCAGCCTCGTGATTCCCAGCGCCGCGGCAAGAACAGTGCTAAGTCCATTTGATTCGTCGCCGTAGGCCTTGCCGATAGCAGACGCGCGCCGACGCTGACCGCATGACGCCGCCAAAAACCATGACTGTCAGCCCGAGCCAGTGCCGCGCGCGCCGCATCAAGCAACGTCAAGGGCAACGGCTTATGTGGCAGCACCACGCCAGCGGCGTCGCCTGAACCATCGAATCCATCGCTCGCCCACAAAATGAGCCAGCCGCGCGCGTCCGCAACCGTCACGCCAGCGCGCGAGTCAGATTGCATACCCGATTCCAAAAGTGTCGACTCGCCAGACGGGCGATCACGACGCATATCGAGCGCCCACTGCAACGCAAGATGCTGCACGCGCCCGCCGCGTCCCGGGCGTTCCGGTAAGCGCACAGGTCGCTCACCGACGGCCACCGCCATGGTATTCGGGGGCGAACGCCCCCAATCAACACTCGGGTCATCGAGAGACAATATCATCGCCCGCTCGGATTCAACGCCGCGATGACGATCGACATCGAGCCACGGCTCAAACGCTGTCGCCGCCCGCGCCAGACTCATCCCCGAGGCCAGAACCCGATGCGGAATCCTCGCCTGAGGATCATCGTCGGCGCTAGTCACCCAGCAGGGCGCAGAACCCACCACCTGCGCCGCCGCCTCATCTTCGACCGGCACGTCGGCAACGAGCCAGACCTCGGGGCGTGCTCCAGCGTCGAGCAAGCGTCGCCCAAGGCCGCCACCCTTGATCGCCGACCGCGCACGACGCGCTGCATTCAGAGTCACGATCGACGCACCGGAAGCAAGATGGTCACGCGTCCATACACCCAAGCCATCCGCCAAGCGCTTGATCCTCTCCGGGTCGCGCCCGCTCTCTTGACTCGACCTGCCGAGAGTCGACCGACGAGCCGCCGGGACATCACAACCGCAATCGTTGGCATCGACCCGATCGGAATCCGCGATCACCCTGAATGGATCAGTAGAAGATGCCGCCCGCGACCAATCGCTCCAACCCCGTCGATTCGGCCACTCGACTAAGGCCGAAGCCCCACCCGAGAGCAGGACGACGACACGCTCATCGCGCCGACAATCCCGCACCCAATCCAGCAACGCCCGGCCCGCACGCAGCGAATCCTCGCCCGGCTCGGGATGCTCACCTCCAATCGCTTGCCATTGCGCAACTGCGCCTGCAACCAGCCTCGCATGATCGCCACCGGCGGCCGCTAACAACGCCAACCAATCTGCCTCGCGACGATACCGCGAGTCTCGCGGATACAAGACCAGTAAACGCCGTGGACCGGCAATGCCACGAGTCACGCTACCGTCTATCCAACCGGCGGCCATTGGTACCGCGAGCTTGCCCATGGCGATGACACTGTGGGCGCTGTCGTCCGCGTCCGCTTCCCGTGCCTGTGCAACCCAACGACGACTATCGAGCTGAGCCTGAAAGCGACCGAAAATCGCGATCAGTGCATCGATTGATTCATCAGAATGACTCATCGGATCGACTCGGCGGCTTAGCTCATGGGGCGCTCCGTTGGACCCGAGCCCCCATTGGCGGGCGACCTCACGCTATTTCGACAAACGATCGAGCCCGCGGGCCAGATCCGCCTCAATGTCCGCCACATCCTCGAGGCCCACCGCGACTCGGATCATCGAATCATCGATGCCCTGCGCAGCCCGCGCCTCTGGCGTCAGCCGCCCGTGAGTCGTAGTCGCGGGATGGGTAATCGTTGTTTTCGCGTCACCCAGATTGGCCGTGATCGATAGCATTTTGGTTGCATCGATGACCGACCAGGCTGCGGTGCGGCCGCCACGCACGCGAAAGCTCAGCACTCCGCCAAAACCACTTTGTTGCCGAGACGCCAAAGCGTGCTGGGGATGCTCGGGCCGTGACGGGTGATAGACCGATTCGACCGCCGGATGCGCGGCCAAAAACGCCGCGATGCGCGTCGCGTATTCCGAATGTGCTCGCATACGCAGCGACAACGTCTCGAGACCCTTGAGGAAAATCCATGCGTTGAATGGCGACATCGTTGGCCCGGCAGTGCGCAAAAAGCCGTAGATCTGCTTGCCGACACATTCAGCATCACCAACCACCGCCCCCCCCAGCGCTCGCCCCTGCCCGTCGAGGTACTTCGTTGCGGAGTGAATGACCAGATCAGCGCCCAAAGCCAGCGGCCTTTGTAGTGCCGGTGTGCAAAAACAGTTGTCCACCGCCAGCAGAATGTCTTTCGCATGAGCAACATCTGCCAAGGCCGCGATGTCTACGATTTCGGTCGTCGGATTGGACGGCGTTTCGCAGAAGAACAAGCGAGTCTCAGGCCGAACGGCCCGCTCCCAGGCTTCAAGGTCGGCCAGCGGTACATAGCTGACCTCAACGCCGAAACGCGTCAAATACTGGTTGAACAATACCGTCGTCGTGCCGAACACCGAACGCGAGCACACGACGTGATCACCGGCCTGCAGCAAGCCCATGACCATTGCAAGGATCGCTGCCATACCGGAGGCCGTTGCGACACAGGCTTCACCACCTTCGAGCGCAGCAAGCCGCGCCTCGAAGGCCCGTGTCGTTGGATTGGTGAAGCGCGCGTAGATATTGCCCGGGCTCTCGCCGGAGAATCGCGCAGCGGCCTCGGCCGCGCTCGCGAAAACAAAACTGGACGTCGGAAAAATCGCCTCGGAATGCTCGTTTTCCTGGGTACGACGGTAGCCGGTGCGAATCGCCTGAGTCGCCAAGCCCCAGGTGGTCGCGTCGTCATGCTCGCGCCCATTGTTCTCGTTATCTCCAGTCGCGCCCTGTGCGGAGCCATCGCGCCGGGCGATGCTGTCTGCATCGAGCTCGCTCGAATCCATCGTATGCCCGCTCTCGTTCATGCCCGCTCCTCGACACGGACCCGCCCATGAATCCGGGTCAACAACTCATACCCAATGGTGCCAGCCCAGGCCGCCACCTCGTCCACGCTAAGTCCTTCGCCCCACAACGTCGCCCAATCACCGACCTCGACCGCCTGCGCAAAGCCGCTCACATCGACCGTAATCAGGTCCATCGACACACGGCCGATCAATGGGCAACGGCGACCGTTGATCACCACCGGTGTACCGCTGGGCGCGTGGCGCGGATATCCATCAGCGTAACCCACGGCCACCACGGCCATCCGCCCAGACTCGCGCGCCGTCCAAGTCGCGCCGTAGCCCACCGAATCCCCGGGCTCGAGACGCTTTACCGCGATCACGGGCGCCTGCAGCGTCGCAACCGGATGCAGCCGACGCAGGCGCCCAGCGACTCGAGCACTCGGAAGCCCCGCAAACTCGTTGGCCTGAGGCGACAATTCTGATGAGCCGACGCCACCCGCCGAGACACGGCTCGAAGTCACGCTCTGTTGGTGCCGCAAACGGCGTTCGGGTTCAACGCGCTGATCAATCGACTGATACGCCGGTGCACGACCCAGTGTTCGACCGAACGCATCAGCCTTCTCGTCAGCGATCCGATCAGAATCTCGCCCCACCATCAACGCCACGAACGGTGACGCACCATAGCTTGCGATACCGGGGCGAATCCACTCCTCGAAAATCGCGTCAGACCCGCCCGCGTCACGACCCAGGATCGCCGCCGAATTATCCGTCGAGACTGCCGGCCGCCGTGTATTTGGCTCGTCAAAGGCATTCAATTGCTCGCGCAACTGGGCAAAACGCTGTCGCTGCATTTTGTGCAACGGATGGTCCGGTGAATCTGCGCAGGCGTAGTGACTCATCAGACCCACCGGCTGCGGCGTCTTAGCAGCCAGCGAACGCAGAATGCCGGGCACGCTCTCGGGAGCAAATCCAAGACGATGCATGCCCGTATCGACTTTCAGCCACAACCGCTCAGACAAATCCCCACAGGAACGCAAATTCGACGCCGCCAACGCCGTCAACTGACTTTCATCGTGCACGGCGGCCTGTAGATTCAAGCGCGCGATCAAGCGCCACTCATCGCGATTACGGGCGCCCTGCAACACGAGAATCGGCTGATTGATGCCCATCTCACGCAGCACGCAGGCCTCTTCGACGCAGGAGACCGCCATACCATCTGCAGCCGGTAGCCGGCGCAAAGCCTGAGCCGCATCGGGGCGTTCACCATACGCCTGTTGCTTGGACTCGTCTTCGACACGGGCCGCGTCGTCCGCCAAGCAGCGGCCCGCCCACTCAAGGCCGTGGCCATAAGCTTCGGCCTTGACGACGGCAAACAGCCGCGACTGCGGCGCACAAGCCCTCAGCTCGCGCAAATTTGCGCGAAACGCTTGAGCGGATAACACCACACGGGCCGCGCGCTGCACACGGTTCTCCCAGCTTCGAAACTAGAACGCGTTGGCCGCACCAACAGGATGGCCCTGAACATCAGGGACATAACTATCAAAGCGCGTGTATTCGCCACGAAACGCCAGCCGCACGGTACCGATCGGGCCATTTCGCTGCTTGGCAATGATGATTTCGGCCGTCCCCTTGTCGGTCGTCTCAGCGTTATAAACCTCATCGCGATAGACGAACAGAATCAAATCGGCGTCCTGCTCGATTGCGCCCGACTCACGTAGGTCTGACATCACGGGACGCTTGTTGGGCCGCTGTTCGAGTGAGCGGTTGAGCTGCGACAGTGCAATCATCGGCACGCCCATTTCTTTTGCCAACGCCTTCAATGAGCGCGAGATCTCAGAGATCTCGGTGGCACGATTCTCGCCGCGACCACTGCCGGTCTGCATGAGCTGCAGATAATCGACGACGATCAGTGCCAGGCCCTTATGTTCACGAAACAGGCGGCGCGTGCGTGCGCGCAACTCATTCGGCGACAGCGCCGGCGTATCGTCGATGAAAATAGGCGCCTGACTCAGAAGCTCGACCGCCGAACCCAGTTTTGCCCAATCTCGCTCTTGCAGCTGACCGGTCCGTAAACTGCCCTGATGAATTCGCCCCAGCGAAGAAATCAGACGCATCGTCAGCTGCTCGGCCGGCATCTCCATCGAAAACACCGCGACGGGCTTCGGCGACTGAGTCTCACGCTGCCGCATCGCGACGTGCTCGGCGATGTTCATCGCAAAACTGGTCTTGCCCATCGAGGGCCGACCCGCAACGATCACCAGATCACCGGGGTGCAAGCCGGAAGTCTCACGATCGAGATCGGTGTAACCCGTGGCGAGCCCGGTGATCGAGCTTTTCGACTCGAACAGCTGTTCGATCTGATTGACGACTCCGCCCAGCAACGGACGCATCGATCGAAAGCCCTGCTGACCGCGCATGCCCTGCTCAGCAATCGCGAACACTTTCTGCTCCGACATGTCGAGCAGCTCGCGAGATGACCGTCCCTCAGGCTGAAAGCCCGCCTCGGCGATTTCGGTGCCGACCTGGATCAGCTGACGGAGGATTGATCGCTCGCGAACGATCCCGGCATACGCCACGATATTCGCCGCACTCGGAGTTGCCGATACCAGATCGGCGAGGTACGCCAAATCGATCCCGCCCTCGCCACCCGCAACGGCGAGCGTTTCTGACACCGTCACAAGATCGAACGGCTGCCCACGCTCGACCAATTGCGCGATGGCACGGATGACCCGGCGATGATCTTGGCGATAGAAGTCTTCTGCCGAAACCCGATCGGCAATGCGATCCCATGCTTCGTTGTCGAGCAACAGACCGCCGATGACGGCCTGTTCAGCTTCAAGTGCGTAGGGGGGAGTTCGTAACAGACCGTCCACCTGGGACCTCCCAAAAACGCCATGCACGAATGACAGGTCAGGTCAGGGCCATGCGCCCCCCCTTACGGAAACCTCGAAACCGGCCGTTTCTCGGACAGCCGGGCCGCATCCATGGCTAGGTTTTTGCAAACTCGCCGCATCGACCCTGGCATATCGGCCCTGGCGTATCGACCTCGGCTCATTGGTCTTGGCGCGTTGACACTCGAGACGTCGTGCATCGCGGCTATGTTTTCACGCCTGATAGCACGATCACAAAGCGGCTATCAGACCCACTATCTCACGCCAACCCGCTCTCGCGCCTTCCCGCCTACAGCTTGCCTGCGCCAGCCGGAACATCGTCAAAGCCCAAACCGTTGGTCGGTTGCTCAACCGCGCACACGGGTCGCGGGCCACACTGCAAGCGAGGCAGCCCGTGAAGAAATCTGAGGCGCCCCGTCAAAAGGTCGAGCCGCGCAATTCAGCCTTAAAGCCCAAAACCAGGACCGACCGCCTCGATCGAGGCTTACTCTTCGCCGACCACCACGACACGGATCATTGCATCCACATCAGTGTGAAGATGCAGTTCGATCTCGAACTCGCCGATGGTACGCAACGGGCCTTCCGGCATGCGGACTTCTTTCTTCTCGACTGGAGTACCAGCAGCATCCAGCGCATCCGCGATATCAGCCGGCCCGATTGATCCGAACAGTTTGCCCTCACCACCGACTTTGGCCGTGATTTCGATGACCTTGCCATCAAGCAGAGTCTTGCGGGTTTCTGCCGCCGCCAGAGCCTCGGCTGCGGCTGCCTCCAACTCGGCACGTCGGGCCTCGAACTCCGCGATATTCTCGGGTGACGCAAACTTGGCCTTGCCCTGCGGCAACAAAAAGTTACGCGCGTAACCAGGCTTGACACGCACACGGTCACCCAGCGAGCCCAAATTTTCGATCTTTTCCAGCAAAATAATTTCCATCGAGTCTTTCCTCGTCTCCGGTCAAGGCCGGGGTCATATCGCCATAACGGCGAATCCTGCAATGTCGGGCAAGCCCGACGCCATCCTGAAGTGCCGGCCTTGCCGACGAACGTTCAAGTCTACCTGACCGCCGGCGCGAGTCTCACCCTGATGGGTGCAGCTGCAACGACTCGCGGTTCAAGAGTCATTCCTCACGATCCGGTCGCCCGCCTTTTTGGACGCGCTCACGCAACCGAAGAACAGCATCCAACGCGCCCAGCGTGATCAGAAAAACGGCCACCTGAGGCGCAAGAATGACCAGCAGCACGTACACACCGACCAGCCAGAACGTACCCGCCTGCAAACGGTGTCTGACGTCATGAACGACGGCAAGCCCCTGAAAGAAAAACAGCACGGCCAGCGGTAACGCCAACTCCGAAAGCACCGCGAGGCCAGACAACGGCCCCAGCAACAGCAAAACGACGAGCAGACCGCTCGGCACCACTCCGAACTGAAGTGCGCGGAATTCCGCCCCGAAGGCACCTGGGCGATCAAGAACAGCGTGCCAATAACGCGCGAGGATCAACCCCAGACTCAACGAGAACAGCAGCATCGCGCCGGCGAAACCCGTCAAGTAAGGCGCCGCCGCAACAAGCGCATCGGTCAGCTGAGCCGCAGCGTCCGGATCCTGATCGACGAAGCGTGCCAACAGCTCGCCGCCCAAGTCGACCCAGACACCCTCGATCTCGGGAACCAGAAGCCGCACCGCGAGAACGCCTGCGGCGGTCGTCAAAGCGCCAACCAACAACGCGTGGGACAGCCGCCCACTCCTGTGCAGCACCGCAGCCAAAGCGATCACGGGCCCCCATTGGACGAGCCCGATCACGATGCCCTGCTGAATCGCGCCGGGCCCCGCCAGCAGCGCGAGAACGATTGCAACGGCCAGCGTAACGACACTCGCGACCAACACACCCTGGCCAAGGCCTTCTCGCAAAACAACCAGCGCGATCATCGCTGAGGCCAAAAAGCCGAACGGTGGCAACAGCAAACCCAACGCAGCAAGCAACGCGATCGCGAGGATCGCTCGCGAGCGCGTTTGCATGACCCACGCCAGCACCGAACCGCGCGACTCCGGCGGGCTGGATTGATTGGAGTCATTTGGTGACATGTTGAGTGACCATCGCTACACGGAACAAACGACCCGCTCCTGACGACCCGAATGATGCATCTTCGCCACCGACGGCCCTGACGAGGCCGAACGACGGGACTTCATCACCCCGACCCAGACTCCGAGCCAGCGGGGCTTACGACCAAGCCACGATGCGGAGACAGTAGTACATCGTCGGAATCGTCGCCTTCTCAGCGCCCAACCTGAGCTCGATAACCAAGCGCGATAGCCGATACACGACCAGCTGTCTTCGCCGAACCACCGATCCGAACCGCCGTAACCCGCCGCTTTGGAACGGCATCCTCGGATCGCCAAGCCTGCGGGACAGCGGTGGAGACGACCTGCAGACCGACCGGAACATCGAGGCCTCGCGGATGCACACTGCGTCGCACGAGGCTCGTCAGAGCCCCTCCAAACCAACGAGGATCAACCGGGGCTACTCGGCGTCAACTAAGGCGTCTTAGGCGTCGTGGTTATCGGTGTACGGAAGCAAAGCAAGGAATCGCGCGTGTTTGATGGCTGTCGCGAGCTGACGCTGGTATTTCGCGCTGGTTCCAGTGACTCGCGAAGGCACAATCTTGCCGGTCTCGGTGATGTAACCCCGGAGCAGCTCGAGATCCTTGTAATCGATCCGCTCGATACCCTCAGCGGTAAAGCGGCAGTATTTACGACGACGGGAAAAACGGGGCATGACAACCTCGAAAGTGTCTGTGGCGTGCGCGCATTCGATCAGTGCACCTCACGCCGTCATTTGGGCCACGATACTCAACGTCGCGAGTACCGTGCTCGCGTTGCGCGCTGGTCAGTCTTCCTGACTGCGTCGCTCGCTGACGCGGCCTTCATTCGACTTGGACAAAGGCGACGCTTCGGTTACAGCGTGATCCATCCGCAACACGAGCGAACGCAAGACGGCGTCGTTGAAACGGAAGGCACTTTCGAGCTCGTCGATCGCTTCCTGGTTCGCCTCGACATTCATCAACACGTAGTGAGCCTTGACCAATTTGTCGATCGGATACGCCGTCTGACGACGACCCCAATCTTCCATGCGATGCACATGACCCTGAGCACTATCGATGATCGAACGATACCGCTCGATCATCGCGGGAACCTGATCGCTTTGATCGGGGTGCACCATAAACACGATTTCATAATGACGCATTACGACTTCCTCACGGATAACAGCCACCGATCCAAGGACAGGCACGAATCGCAAACCCGGACCTGCCGCGGTCGTGTGGCAAGGCGCAGCCGCGGGCCGAGCGAACCCGGTCCGCGGTGCGAATTAAGTCAATGGGACGGGCCCTATAGCCCAACCCTCGTCTTGTCCAACACTGGCTCGTTCACCTATCACGACCGACAGCGGCGGCATTGACCAGACGCGCTTCAACGGCACAGATAGAGATGAGCCGATCAGTATGGGGGAATCTGCGGTTAATCTCAAGACGCGAGCCGAACCTCATATATTCGACGCCAGAATCACAAAAAAGTCGCCGAACCGAAAAACGTGAATAGATAATTCAAAAGCGAAAGGCGATTAAAAAAACGCGGCCGTCTGCGAAGATCAACAGCCGAAAAGCGCTCTGAAGAAGCCCGAAGTGGGTCTATCCGAGATTCCGCGGGCCACGTCGGTCGAAAAGCGTCGGTTAAAAGCGCTTTCATGCGCGCGCGCTTCATCGACCTTGGAACACGTCAGCGCCTCCACGCACCACGGCTGCATCAGTCCCTTCTGAGTTTCCTAGACAAATCTCAACACCAATCGAAATCCTCACGGTCGCTTTCGCGACGCCCCGTGCGTGGGCCACTCGGTTGAGTGAAAAGGTCATCGGCCGCAGCCGAATGATGACGCCTCAACGATCGCGATGCTGAAAAACTGCAGCCCGAAAACCGACCGTATGACTCCGCTTATGATCCGCCGCCGGCCGTCTCAACAGGCTCGATGGCGACTCCTGTCTCACTCAGCATCAGCTTGCGCCGCCACTCAAACAGCGTGACCCCCGTCGCGACCGAAACGTTCAAGCTTTCGACGCCGCTGGACATCGGGATGGCCACCAGGAAATCACAGAGTTCACGGGTTCGTGCGCGCAGCCCTCGCCCCTCATCGCCCATGACGACAACCACCCGTTCGGGCCAATCGAGCGCATACAACGAAGACTCTGCGGCTCCATCCAATCCGACCGACCAGAATCCTTCGTTCCGCAACGTCAGCAACGTTCTTGCAAGATTCGATACCGCAAGCAGCGGAACCCGCTCTGCCGCCCCTGCAGCAGCGCGGCGCGCAATTGCATTCAACGGCGCAGAGTGGTCGCGTGGCTGAATGACGGCCGCGGCCCCGGCTGCTGCAGCGCTACGCAAACAGGCACCGAGGTTGTGCGGATCAGTAACCCCATCCAGCACGAGAACAAGTCGAGCCCCGACAATGCACCTTTCCAGCGCTCGTTCAGTGAGGGCTCGCGGCACCTCGACTTCAGCGATCACGCCCTGATGTCTCAGGCGCAATCCGCCTTGCTCGCCATCAACGAGGGTCTCGGCCATTTGATTGAGCTGATCGCGCGTGGCCCACTCAACGTGGATACCAGCCGATCGCGCGCGTGCCTGTAGATTCGCCGATCGAGAATCGGTCGTCGCACCCGCTCCGTCCGTCGATGCCACGCAAAAAAGCTTGCGCAGACGTTCTGGAGATCGCTCGAAGATAGCCTCCACAGCATGAAAGCCCGCCACCCAATCACGATCGGCTGGGGCCCCCAGGCGCTCGGTCGGCGACGGCGAAACACGCTCTCGCCCCAGGTCGCCCTTAGCGACAAACTGACCCCTCGGCCCATCGCGGCGCCCACGAGGCGACCTTCCGTCACGCTTCATCGTTAAATCTCCGCGAAACCGACCCGCGCGCGGTCACGCCACAGGTTTGTTTGAGTCACGCGTGTTTACACCACGCGGCTCGAGTTTCGGCGCGAACCGCGGTAGCCCGGACAATTCCTGCGCGCGACATCACCCCACCCGACTCGAGAGCATTTTTATTCATGAAATCGCTTGAATACCCAACAATCACGAGCCCGACCGCTGCGTGCCAACACTCGCGAGCCGACTCGGATCGTCGACACGACAGTCATGTCGAAGAACATGCAGGCACAAAATCAGGGTGACAAATGAAAACCACAGGGCACCGTCATCGCATCTCCACTCAGTGAACGATTCGCCCCACGGGGTAGTTCGTCGCTGTAGGTCCATCCCGGGCGCGAGCACAATGGACACCCACCCAAGGACGAGAGCGTCTGTCGAAAACTGTCGCACCCGCGTTGAAGGTTCAGAACAAACTCCAATCTTAGAGCGGCTGACGACTCGGTCACTGTGTTTTACCGCAACGTGTGACCGTCATTGTTAAACAGCCATCACGTTGAGGCACTCGGCGACGACCCCATACCGAGGGGACAACACTGACTGCGCCTCCCGGCATCCGCGCCAGAGCCTCAAGCCAGAGCATCAGGCCCTTGCCCGTTCTGGATCGGTCACTGCGAGCGCTTTCGATCGGACACGCTCAGGCTGTGACCCTCAAACTCCCCGCCCTAGGAAGTGCGATGAAATCCGTCTATGAGGCCCAACTCAAAAATCCACACGCGGTGGCCTGCGCCCCTTTTCGCTCGCAGCGTTGAAACCAACACGTAACGGTCGAAACTCGGGCGCAGCTCAAGCCGCCGATCTAGCCAGTGCTTGAACCGTCACTGTGGCCATCATGCCCACCACGGCGACGGGAGCGCGAGCGCGCCTTGCCACGGCCGCTCTTTTTGCGTGCGCCGTCGTCATTCGCTGGCCGACGCCGATCGCCATCAGCGCTATCGGGCAATGCCAGATCGATTTTGCGGTCGTCCAGCGACACCCGTACGACTCGAACCTGAATCTTCTGGCCGATCCCAAACGACCGCCCGCCGTGCTCACCAACCAGCTGATGACGCACCGGATCGAAGTGGTAGTAATCGCGGTCGAGATTGGTGACGTGGACCAGGCCCTCAATAAAGACGTCGTCGATCTCGACAAACAACCCAAAACTGGTGACGCCGGTAATCGTGCCCGGAAAGACGTCTCCGACCTTATCCTGCATGTACTCGGCCTTGAGCCAGGCCACCGCATCACGCGTGGCCTCATCGGCACGTCGCTCTGCCATCGAGCAGTGCTCGCCCAAGGCCTCCATCGCGGGCGTTGAATATCGAAATCCTGAGGGTTTGCCACCCGCCAGCAGATGCCGAATCCCGCGATGCACGAGCAGATCCGGATAGCGGCGAATCGGACTCGTAAAGTGCGCGTAATCCTCCAAAGCCAGGCCAAAATGGCCGTTGGGATGGGGGGAGTACACCGCCTGACTCAACGATCTCAACATCACCGTCTGAATCAGATTGCGATCCTCGCGCTGCGCAGCGGACGACAGCAGCTGAGCGTAATGCTTGGGTTTGGGCTCGTCTCCGCCGTCGAGTGACAGGCCCATGCCCGCGAGAAACAGGCGCAAGTCGGCCAATTTCTGGCTCGGTGGCGTATCGTGTACGCGATACAGCGTCGGCAACTTGGCTTTGCGCAGAAAACGAGCCGCGCAAACGTTCGCCGCGATCATGCATTCCTCAACGATGCGATGCGCATCGTTGCGAACCGTCGGCACGATTCGCTCGATTTTGCGATCAGCAGAAAACAGAATCCGCGTCTCGGTACTCTCGAACTCGATCGCACCGCGGCGCGAACGTGCGCCAGCCAGCGCGCGAAACAGGTCGTGGAGTGTCTCCAGCATCGGCACGACCGCTGCGCGCCGCTCCCGTGTCGCGTCGTCACCCTCCAACACCTGGGCCACCTCGGTGTACGTCAGGCGCGCCGCCGAACGCATCAAACCCTCGAAAAAATTGAATCGTCGAATTGCGCCGCGTTTGCCAATTTCGATCTCGACCGCCAGACACAGCCGATCAACATTTGGATTCAGCGAACAAAGTCCGTTCGACAGGGCCTCCGGCAACATTGGCAGAACATGATTCGGGAAATACACCGAAGTCGCACGCTTCTGCGCCTCTTCATCCAGCGCCCCGCCCATTTCGACGTAGGTCGAAACATCTGCGATTGCCACGATCAACCGCCAGCCACCCTCACAGGTCTCGACGAACAGCGCGTCGTCGAAATCTTTTGAGTCCTCCCCATCGATCGTCACCAACGACCGATCACGCAAATCGACCCGCCCCTCGCGAGCAGCCTCGGGTACTGCGTCGCCAAATGCCGCTGCAGCCTCGATCACGGGCGCAGGAAAACTGTGACGCAGGCCATGAGAGCGAATCGCAACCTCGATTTCCATCCCCGGCGCCAGGTGCTCACCGATGATCTCGGTGACAACGCCCTGCAGGCGCGCATGGCGGTTGGCCTGCGGCTTCAGTCTCACAACGACGATCTGACCATCGAGCGCCGCGCCCAGATCGTCCGGCGCGATCAGCACGTCCTGAGCGATCCGCTTGCCATCAGGCAACAACACACCGAAACCATCAGTGATGCGGAGCCGGCCGACCAGCTCGTCATGCGCCCGCTCGAGAACCTCGACGATGCCGCCCTCCCGCCGTCCGCGGTGATCGACACCCATGACCCGGGCCACCACCCGATCGCCATGCAAGATGCCACGCATTTGTCGTGGCGACAGAAAGAGGTCGTCGCTCTGGTCATCCGGGATCAGAAATCCAAATCCATCCGGATGCCCCTGCACTCGCCCCGCAATCAGATCCGATTGATTGACGGGCAAGTATCCGCCGCGTCGATTGACGATCAACTGACCATCCCGCTCCATTGCCTTGAGTCGCCGCCGCAAGGCCTCCGCCCGATCCTCGTCCTCGAGATCGACATCGACACGCTCGGCGATCTCCTCATACTCGAGCGGTTTGCCCGCATCGAGAACGATTTCCAGCAACCACTCGCGACTGGCGACCGGTCGCTCGTATTTCTGCGCCTCGCGCTCAGCGAATGGATCGGTACGATGTGCTTTTTTTGGACTCATGCGCTCAATGATTGCCTCGGTTGAATGGCTGGGCGCCATAGTCTCACGATGACGGACCCAAGACACCGCACATAGTAATGTCAATGGCGTGCCCTAGAGCAGGTTTAACGCCTAAGCGAACACGCACCGCCACGACTGGCCAGAGCCAGCGCGAACCCCGGCCAACCGCGAACGATTGATTCAGAAGCTCATAAATAGCCCACCGGATCGCTTCGCCGGATCGTGCGCTGAACTCGAATGAACGACGTCGGCCAATCCGTGAACGCTCGATCCGGGCTCGAAGACGAGCGCACTCAGCCCGCAGGACCGATCTACCCTTCAAACAGAACCGCGCGCCGACATCCATCGCAGCAACCGGGCGCAGCGACGAGCCAACGATCCAAAACGTTTGACTCGACGCCAGACAACTCGGCCATCTCGCCTGTACGGGTCGGTCAACGACAACCGAGCTCGCATTGACTGCCGTCGCGGCTCACCCCAAATATTCGAAATCCGACAGCCGGTTGGCCACCCATCCGTCGCGACGCCGTCAACGTGCGCAGCGTCCGTAGGCATCCTGACCGAGAACCGCTCGGCACCGTTTGACTCAAGCCACATGTGCGCCGGCACGACACTCGACGCCCGGCTTTTGGCTCTCGCCTCTCGGCCCTGCGACAGCACTTGTCATTCTCGCCCCGAGACCCAGCGCTTGACAGCCGATTTGCACGTCCCTAACATGCCGCGTTCCTGAAGCGTAGAGCCTCGTTCAGTCTGGCTCGAATCTCATGCCGAGGTGGCGGAATTGGTAGACGCGCTAGCTTCAGGTGCTAGTGGGCGTAAGCTCGTGGAGGTTCAAGTCCTCTCCTCGGCACCATAATAAGCAAAGGCCGCATACAGACAGGCTGACCCACCCGTCTCCTGCTCCATCTCGGCTACGCTATCCCAAATCGATTCGCGACCGCGCCGCTTGTTCGGATCGCCTCTGAAAGCTGTTTGAGCGTGTTCGTGTGTCCTGCAGCGATAAAGCGGCCAAGCCTTCCAATGCTGGCAAACCCGATCACGTCGCCGTAGACCCTTGAGCCCGCCACAGATTGACCTTGAAGGAGTCGGTCAAACCGTAGCCGAGTGAACGACCGACCCACGCGAAAAAATCGGTCTCAAACCCTCGGCCGGGCGCCAGCTTTCGAACCTTCGCCAGGTGCTAGCCAGTGACAATGGCCTGACTCACCGCTTCGAATTCGGCGACACCACCCTGAAATCGAGACAGACAAGCGGCTCGACTCATGAGTGCCCAAAGTTGCCGATCACCCGGCGCGCGCACTGCATCAGTTGCTAAGCGGGCCCGTCGTGGAGTCGCGCAACGTACGCTCTCTGGCCTGACGACGGGTCACGCCGCGCGGCCCATGGTGCCCCCCATACGCTACATTCCAATCACGGCTCTCATGCATTCGCACGCTCATTCGATTGGACGAAAGGGTCAATCCGCCAACGAAAGCCACGACGACACGCCTATTGAAAGCCACGCGAACCGCGATGCCTCGTGACCTTCGCTTCAACGTACTCAACGGGCAAGCCTAGCAGCATTCCCCACCATTTATTCGCATCGCCCCATCCGGGACTTGCCGAGCGTGTTAAACGCCACGCACGGCCTGAACACAGGCTCGTGCCGATCATGGATTGAGTTCAAGCATCAAACGGATGGCGCAGCAGGATCGTCTCATTGCGATCCGGGCCTGTGGAGACCATATCGATCGGCACGCCAACGATCCCCTCCATGCGCTCAAGGTAAGCCCGTGCTGCTTCCGGTAAATCCTCAAGCCGTCGCGCGCCAACTGTCGAAGCCTGCCAACCTGGCATTTCCTCATACACGGGCACAACATCCTCAAGCCCCTCGGCACCAGCCGGCAACGTCTCGATGCGCTGACCGTTCCGCTCGTAACCGACGCACACCTGTACCGACTCCAAACCATCGAGCACATCGAGCTTGGTGACACACAAACCGCTGATTGAATTCACCTCAACCGCGCGTTTCAGTGCCACAGCGTCAAACCATCCACAGCGCCGAGGTCGCCCCGTCGTCGAACCAAACTCGTTGCCACGTCGTGCTAGATGCTCACCCATCGCATCGAACAACTCGGTCGGGAACGGCCCGGCGCCGACGCGCGTCGTGTAGGCCTTGGTAATCCCCAACACGTAATCAATCGCACGCGGTCCGACACCGGTCCCAGTCGAAGCGCCGCCCGCCGTCGTATTCGACGACGTCACGAAAGGATACGTCCCATGATCGATGTCCAGTAGGCTGCCCTGTGCGCCCTCGAACATCACATTGGCGCCTTCAGCACGCAGCGCATGCAATCGCCCGGCGACATCCACGATCATTGGCGCGATTCGCTCGGCCTGAGCCATGGCTTCGTCTAACGTGCGCTGAAAATCGACCGCTGCCATCTTGAAATAATGCGTCAGGACGAAGTTATGAAAATCCAGCACCTCACCAAGCTTCGCGGCAAAACGCTCACGGTGTAACAAATCGCCAGCGCGAAGCCCGCGCCTCGCCACCTTATCCTCATAGGCCGGACCAATGCCGCGGCCAGTCGTCCCAATCGCACGCGTACCGCGGGCCTGTTCTCGCGCTCGGTCGAGTTCAACGTGGTACGGCAAAATCAGCTGACAGGCATCCGAAATCAATAGTCGCTCGGTCACTGGGACCCCACGCGCAGCAAGCATGTCCATCTCTTCGAGCAAAGCCTTGGGCGATAGCACGACACCGTTGCCGATCAAACACTGCACGCCCTCGCGCAGAATGCCCGATGGGATCAAATGCAGCACCGTTTTCTCGCCGTCAATCACGAGGGTATGGCCTGCGTTATGCCCTCCCTGAAAACGCGCGACGGCCGCGCAATCCTCGGTCAAAAGATCGACGATCTTGCCCTTGCCTTCGTCGCCCCATTGGCTGCCAAGAATCACAACGAAGCGACCCGACCGAGCGGCCGAATCCAAAACCTGTGCGTTGTTCGTCATACACGCTCCAAGATCGTCGCCGGGCGACTATGCCAAGCCATCAAAGTAAAAAACCGCAAATCGTCGGCGATGGCAGCGGTGCGGGTCGGTCGATCGCGACACCCCGACTCACACTGCCTCAAAATCACGCTGTCTCCGGGTCGCGCCAAAAGCGACCACACCAAACCCCGGGGCCAAGCGCGCCTCGAGATACCGACGTCGCTCAGCGCGGAACCCAGCATCGCCGGTGGACAGATCAATCCGGGCTCAATACGCAAAAAACCGTCGCTTGGAACAGCTTTAAGCGCGATGCGCGCGCCATTTTTTCGCCACACAACCGCCGCGTTTCGAGCACGACTCAAAAGCCAATGCGGCTCTCAGTCGGAAACGGACTCGAGCACCCAGCGCACCGCAAAACCGTCGCTCGACTCGCGCGCAACCAAACGCTGAACGTGGGTGCCATGCGGTAAATCCAACTCAGGCCCGAGATCCGCAATGACCGTACGTCCCTGCGCACGCAGACGTGAAACCTCAGCGTTTAGCGCAGATCGAAAATCAGGCGAGCAAGACTGCGGCGAGAACACAACGACGGGCTCGTTTGCCCGCAAGTCGCCCGCCGAACGGCCCCGCAAAAGCGTCATCAAATCAGTCGAAAAACCCGTCGCCGGCCGCGCATGGCCGTAGGCGGCTCCGATGCCATCGTAGCGGCCCCCGCGCGCGATCGCCTGACCCGAGCCCGGGACGAATGCAGCGAAAACCAATCCGGTGTGGTAGCTGTAGCCGCGTAACTCGGCGAGATCGAAGTGCAATCGAAGCGATACAGCCTGAGCATCAAGGCCCCGAGAAACATCACGCAACCGCGTCAGCGCGGCACGAATAACCTCGTCGGTGGCCGCATCGAGAGGCTGCGACTCCAGCAGCGTCTCGGCATCGGCCAACACTTCGACGCCCCCGTGCAGGCCCGGCAGAGCCGTCATCCAAACCTTCAACGAAGGATCGAGAGACGCGAGTGGTCCATCCAGCATCATCGCGATATCCGGCCGTGACTTGCGTTGCATCGCATCGAATAGCGCGGCCGAGGAAGCCGGATCGAGAGAGGCAACCTCACTCAGCGCCCGAAAAACACCCACATGTCCGAGGTCAATCGCGTAATCGACAAGGCCCGCTAACTGCAGCGTCTCGACCATCAACTGCAGAACCTCGAGATCTGCCTCGACATGGTCAACGCCAAACAACTCGGCACCAACCTGCAGCGGATTTCGGGCGCCCGACCACTCATCAGCACGGCAACGCAGCACATGACCGGCGTAGCACAGGCGGCGGATACGCACAGCGTCGACAGGCTCGCGACACAAGCGATGCGCATCGATTCGCGCGACCTGAGGCGTAATGTCCGCCCGCAAACCCAACGACCGACCACTCAACTGATCGGTCAATCGGAAGGTCTGCAGATCGAGCGCTTCGCCCGCCCCAATCAGCAAAGAATCAAGAAACTCGGCCAACGGTGGAACGACCAGCGCATAACCAGATTTTGCGAAGCGATCGAGGACCGCACGACGCAAGCTCTCGAGACGCGCTGCATCATCCGGCAGCATCTCTTCCAACCCAACCGGCAAGCGCCAGCGTTCGTTCACTGAACGTTGCGATTCCAAGACGTCACTCGCCATACGGCGTCCCTTATTCATTGCATTCCTTCATCGCTAACCCGCCATCAGCGCGGTCATCAAACCCTCAACAACCCACCTTTGGCATACCAAAACCATCCGATGGAGGCGAGCGAGTGTACTGACACCGAGCGACCGACCGCGCATAGCCACCCGGCCGCATTCAGAACGGCGGAGCCGGCGTCGAGGCGTCATCGGGGATGAACCCGACGTCCCAGCGCGACAGGTTATCGACGTTATAAACGCGCGACAAAATTCATAAAGGTGCTAACAACACGAAGCCCCGGGGGCTCAACGCAGCCAGTTCAGAGCGATCAGGCCAACGAGAACCAGAGCGAACCCGATACTCCGCAGAGCCCTTTCGGACAAGGACAACAGCTCGAGCAAACGGCGTTTGTAGGCCGCCGGCGCCAACAAAGGCATCAGCCCCTCGATAATCGCCACGAGTGCGACGGCAGTAGCCAGCGCGGTCCAGTCCATCAACTTTCCTCACATCGCGAACGCTACCAGCTTGAGGGTGGTGCCATCAAAGCGAAGGCCGGTCGAGTACTCGACCGGCCTCGCCGTTACGTCATTCTATCGTTTTGAATGGAACCTGGCCGGACAATCGAAAAGACGACAGATAATTCCCCACTACCGCACGGATACCGCCGCAGGAGCGTCTCGGTCACCGAGGCGCTGAACCGTCTCCGGAAGAGAGCGGACCGCCGAGCGGATCATTAAAGAAACGGAAAAACTCCGAAGTCGGCTCGAGAACGAAAGTCGACTGCGATTCCGCGATGCCCGACTGATACGCCAGCAAGCTGCGATAAAAGCGGAAGAAGTCCTGGTCGGCGCCAAACGCATCCGCCAAGACCTCGGTCGCCCGAGCATCACCCGCGCCTCGGATGATCTGAGAATCTCGGTTGGCATTCGCCAGAATCACCGTACGCTCCCGATCTGCACGAGAACGAATGCGTTCGGCCTCTTCCTGACCCCGAGCACGAAACTCTTGTGCAATCCGGTGACGTTCGGTGCGCATACGTTCGAACACCGACTCGGACACTTCATCTGGCAAATCGAGGCGACGGATTCTTACCTCGACGAGCTCAACCCCCAGCTCGCGGGCTGTCGCGACCGCCTGTTGACGTACCGACTCCATCACTGCGCCACGCTGATCGGCGACCACTTCGGTCAGCTCGTAGCGTGCAAACTCATTACGCATCCCGTCTCGCAGGATCTGCGACAGTCGATCGACGGCGCTGCGTTCATCACCGCGGGTCGACCGGAAAAATTGACCCGTATCGACGATCCGCCACTTCGCGTAGAAGTCGACGATGACGTTCTTGGCCTCGCTGGTCAAGAACCGATCCGGAGGCAGATCAAGCGTCAGGATGCGCTTGTCGTAATAGCGAACGTTGTTGATGAAAGGAAACTTGAAATGCAGCCCTGGTTCGAGATCCACCGCACGGATTTCCCCGAGCGAGAACAGAATCACGCGCTGACGTTCATTAACCGTGAAGGTGATCTGGCTCAGCAGAATCACGACAACCACGGCGACGATGGCCAAAATCCGCAACATCAGCGCACCTCCCGCGAGCGTAGGTCAGGTCGTATGTTCGTGTTGCCGCTCGAAGATCGCAGGCCATCGAGCCCAGTAGACGTGCTGTTGCGACCGAAATCGAGCGGTGAAGGCTCGTTGGTAGAGGCACCCGCTGCGGATGACGCACCCGACTGACCACCACGCATCAGCGCATCCAGCGGCAGCAGGGTCACGTTATTGCTCGAGCCCACATCCACGAAAACCTTGTTCGTGCTTCGGAACACAGACTCCATTGTTTCGATGTACAAGCGATCCCTCGTCACCTCAGGTGCTCGAGAAAACTCGACCAGCAACTGCGAGAAACGCGATGCATCACCGTCTGCTCGCGCAATCACCTGGTCGCGATACGCCTCAGCCTCTTCCAGGATTCGCGCCGCCTGACCACGCGCCCGTGGAATCAACCCGTTGGCATAAGCCTCGGCCTCGTTGCGAAAGCGCACCTCATCCTCACGTGCGCGGATCGCATCGGCGAAGGCTTCCTGAACCGGCTCAGGTGGCTGCGCCTGTTGCATCGACACGGTCGTCACGAAGACGCCCGTACCATAGTTATCAAGCGCGTTTTGCATCGTGACTCGGGCCGATGTCGCGATTTCGGCACGCCCCTCGCCCAGAATGAAATCCAGCGTGTTATTGCCGACGCGTTCTCGAATCGCGGCCTCCATAACCTGACGAACCGTCTGATCGGGATCACGGACGTTGAAAAGAAAGTCGCGCGCATCCGACACACGGTACTGCACCGCGATATCGACATCGATGATGTTCTCATCGCGGGTCAGCATCAGTGCGCGGTTCTGCAGGGTCCGAATGGTATCGACCGTCACGATCTCAACGTTTTCGATCGGGTACGGCAGGTGCCAGTGCGGTCCCGGATTATTGATGTCGACGAAGGCCCCGAACCGAGTCACAACGCCGCGATCGCCTTCCGACACGATGTGGAAACCGGAACCCAGCCAAATCAGCACGGCGACAATCAGCCCGAGGCTGATGACCGCTTTCGGCACTTGTCCACCCGGCGAGCGGCCACCACCCTCGTCGCCGTTATTTCCACGGCCGCCAAAGATGCCGTTGATCTGCGCAGTCACCTTGCGCAACATTTCCTCGAGGTCAGGCGGTTGCTGTCCGCTTCCGCCTTTGTTTCCGCTCGAGCCACCGCCCCCGCTCCACGGGTCGCGCTGGTTGTTTCCCGGTTCGTTCCAGGGCATTCCACGCTCCAATCGGTTATCGACCATCCGCACAGTCGCGCCATGCGACTGCAACCGCATCCTACGCAACTTCGCACCGCGCGCTTAGTAACCGTACGCGGCGCTTCGTTCCATGATTAATCAAAGCAATTTACGACCTATCGACGTGGGACTCGAAAAGTCGCTCGCGTCCGCCACCGTAAGTCGCAAACCGCGCCGATTCAACTCGAGGACGCCCTGCACGCTGACCGGGGATCAAGCCCGACCCAGCCGAGCACGATCTGGCTTCGTTCTGAATGCTGGAATGCACGCATTCAGAACATAAGACTCGAACGATGCAATAGCGACACTCGATCCTCCGCGGGCTCACCATCACCTGCAGATCTCTCATCGTATCGTTCAAAGGCCAGTGCGAACGACGACACGAACGGACGGCCTCGCCACAACCGACGCGGGATTTGATCGAATCGCCGCTGGACGCGCCAGGCTACGCCTCCACGTGCCGACGAACGACTCGTCGACCCCAAGACCGATGAACCCGGCGACATGGTAAACGCGATGCCAACCGCCACGCCACTACACTGAGCCAGCGACGAGGGCCGGAGTGAGGCTGATCGTCGACGACAACGGCGTTGCTATTCGCTACCGCCTATCACTCGCACAAGTCCATCGACTCCCCGACAACAAGCGATCAAGAACGCCGGGGGCCTCGTAATCGAAGCCCGATGGAAACCGGCGCAAGCTCGCCGTCAACGCATCGACCAGCTCTTGACGCTCAGCGTCAAAAGGCAGGTCGTTCTCGCCGAACCAGAGACATAGCGGCCCGACACGCGTCGACCAGCACGGGCCGTTTGACGCCACCCACTGGCGAGGGTTGAGAACGGCGACATTTTCGCCCCGCTCAACGCCAACGCCCTCGGTCTCGACGCTGCGATACACCTCAAGCGTTGGATGCTCAGCCTCGACACCTGCGGCGGTTGAATACAACCACGGCCAATCGGCATTGAAACCTTGTGGCAGCACAAACCCAAGCGCCAAGTTCTCGTCGACAAACGGGCAAGGTGTTCGATTCCAGGATAGCGTCGGACAGAAATAGCCGTCATCAGGGCCGTGGCCATCGGCGTCGCCATCAGCGCTCGCGCGACTTCGATCGAGCGCACGCTCGGGCGCGGCGATCGACACCGGCAACTCGCGCGCGTCGGCAATCGAACCAGAGGGAAATTCCGCTGGCGCCAGCGGTAGCATTAAACGCGCGTTGTCCTCGGGTATCCGTACTCGTGCCGCAAATCTCAGACCCGCAGCGTCAGCCGTCCCGACCGCTTCGATTAGCCACTCTCCGGGGATCAAATCCGCGACAACAGGAGAAACTGAAGCCCAAGGTGGCGCCCAAGCCTCAGGCCCAGCACGTCGCGCTGCTGAATCGAGCGGAATAGCTGACCAAAAAACTTCGACACCCTGGTACCTCGGCGGCAATTCAAGCGTGACCGACACCATTTCGACCGCGCCATCACCTGGCGCTGATCGACCCGGCTCACCGCCAATCCGGCTCAACTCGCCCCATTCGATACCGCGGTGCTCGTTCTGCGCGATCATCGGCCCCTGATCCTCGATCACGCGAGACTCGATGGACAGACGTTGATGGCTCGATTCTGCTGCTACAAATGAAGTCAAACGGGTGCCAAGTTCAGCCAATTGCTCACCGCTCAGTGCCACTGCTTCGTCATCCAGCCGCACAAAATCTGCCAAGCTCGATGGCAAGACTCCAGACGGCACGCGTCGATGACGATCGTCCGCGCCCGGTCCCGCCACCGATGACGCAGAGCCCTCAGGCGATGATTCCTGAGCCTCGATGGCGACAGAATCGAACGATCTCAGATCGGCAGGCCATCCGCGATCGGGGTCTCGGCCCCCAGGAGCCGGCCACACCCCCACCGCGGCGAAAGCCAACGATGTTTCGTCAATCGATGGCGCCCCGCCAGCAGCAAAGCCGAAAGGCCCCGCGTGCACATCCGCCACGCCAAGAGCCGCCACAGTCGTCAATGCTAGCCACCACGGTGCATCCGCGTACAGCCTCACACGCTCACGTGGACTAGGCCCGGCTAGAGCACTGTGATCAGCGCAGTTCAGCCCCATGACGTCATCGGCGCCCTGCACATCGACGTCGTCGTATCTCGTCCGCCGCGACCCGCAAGAACCCTGCGTGACGGTCGGCGCGGAAGCCATCGCTACACGTATCCGATCAGCCATGTCATTCCCCCGCAGAAAAAGCCCACCGAGACCGCAACTCGAACGCCCGACGAGGAGCGCCAATTTAACATGAGCATCCCGACAACGCTCCGGCGACGCCCGGTAACCATTTGACGCCACTCGAACACCGCACACACGATCCTGCTGGCCCCTGACAGCCGCAAACCATAGCCGAATCCCCGCGTGAGTCGAGACCCGAAACACCGTGGCGTACCGTGAGTCAATCCTCTATCGGTGCATCACAGGTCGCCCAAGACTCGTGATGCACGATGGTCAACCTTGCGGCAGCAAAGTCTCCAGGTCGACTTGCGCTTCCCGTAGGCGAGATTCGAGCAATCGCTCGGGAATCTCGAGATCCAGCCAGAGTCCACCCTCATCATCGACGCGCTCCTCGCGCACCGCTCGGTCGGCGAACAACTGCGATCGCAATCTGCCGAGCCGCGGCGGTAGACGCACCCAGCCGTGAAACACAGCAGGGGTAAATCGCTCTGCCAACAGCGACTCGAGCGCGTCGACCCCGTCGCCGCTGTGTGCGGAAAGCCACACTTCCGAATGAGTCGTCCGACCACAGGGCGCCGCGTCGAGACGATCGATCTTGTTGTACACCCTCACCGTCGGCACATCCTCGGCGCCGATCTCTGCAAGAACGTCCTCAACCTGGTTGATTCTTGTCTCTCGTTCGGGATCCGCCGCGTCGATGACGTGCAGCAACAGGGCCGCTTCACGCGTTTCGGTCAACGTCGCCTGAAACGCTGCGACCAGCTCATGCGGCAAGTCACGTACGAAGCCGACCGTATCGGCCAGAATGACCGAGCGATGAGGCGCGAGATCAAGCCGACGCAAGGTCGGATCCAGGGTCGCGAACAACTGATCAGCCGCGTAGACCCGTGATTCGGTCATTCGATTGAATAACGACGACTTGCCCGCGTTGGTATAGCCAACCAGAGCGACCGTCGGCATATCGTTTCGTGCCCTCGACTTGCGACCCTCCTCACGCGCGCGCTTGACCTTCTCGATCCGCCGCTCGATCTGTTGCATGCGAATCGCCAACAAGCGCCGGTCCGTCTCCAGCTGCGTTTCACCCGGGCCCCGCATCCCGATGCCGCCCTTCTGGCGCTCAAGGTGACTCCACCCCCGCACGAGGCGAGTCGACAGATGGCGAAGCTGCGCGAGCTCGACTTGAAGCTTGCCTTCATGAGTGCGGGCGCGCTGAGCAAAAATGTCGAGGATCAGCCCGCTCCGATCGAGCACGCGACACTTGATTTCGCGCTCAAGGTTACGCTCCTGCGCCGGGCTCAGCATGTGGTTGAAAATCACCACGTCGGCAGCATGGTCGACGACGGCTTTTGCAATCTCCTCAACCTTACCGGTCCCGGCGAACAGCCGCGCCTGCGGCGCAGTCCGCCGACCGCTGATCACTTCGAGAATTTCGGCACCGGCCGATCGCACCAACTCGCAAAACTCATCCCGTTGTGCGTGAAAATCGTGTTCCTGTGGGAACTCCAGCGCCACCACAACAGCGCGATTCCCGGCTTCAGCTCGTTCGAACAATCAACACTCCAGACCGAAACAGGTGCTCGCTGCACCCAGGCAAAACTCCAACCATCGACGACCTGACCGACACGAACCAGCACAGCAGCTTGGCTCGTGGTGCAAGGTCCTCATGCCTCCGTCGTCCCACCATCGGCATCACTATCAATCTCGAGACGCACGGCACGCTGTGGCACGATCGTTGAAATCGCATGCTTGTAGACCATTTGGGACGTCGCACTCTTGAGCAGCACGACGAACTGATCGAACGATTCGATCTGGCCCTGAAGCTTGATACCACTGACAAGATAGATCGAAACAGGAACGCGTTCGCGGCGCAGGGCGTTCAAAAAAGGTTCCTGCAAGGTTTGACCCTTCGCCATGTTTTTATTCCTTTTGCGGCCTACGGGAAAGTGCAGCATAGCGCCGTTCGTCAACGCACGCTGAACCCAATCTGTCAACGCGCCGAGAATGAAGACGTTGTATGGCCGCACGTTGCGGTGGATTGCCGCCGGCGAGCGCTACGACGCGAATCGATGAACCGCAACCATCCCGTCAAAATCGACGAATAAGCGATCGCGCGTCATCACGCCCATCGCACGCCCATCAAAACATCAGTCTCGAGCATTGACACGCCCATAACGCCGACAGGCTCTACCCCCGCCAAAGCGACTCGAAACGCTCAAGCAGCGCATCCTCGGCGCGAATGCGAGCACGGCCATCGGCAACGGGCCACGCAAGCGTCAAATCCGTTTGCGGCAACGGATCATTGCGCAACCACGTCAGCTGACGCTTCGCGTATTGACGAGTCGCCGCCACCGCTTGGGCAACAAAGCCCTCGCGCGACGTCGCTCCACCCTCGAGTTGTTCTCGCCACGCGCGGTACTGACGATAGCCAACGGCGCGTTGCGACGCATGCGATGCCGTCAATGATGGGCGCGCGATCAGACGATCGACCTCGTCTTCGAAACCCTGTTCGAGCATTGCGTGGAAACGCCTCGCGATCTGGGCCCGCAAGGCCGCGCGGTCGTCGGGAATCAACGCGACCATCGCGACGCCGGGTATCGCAGGAGCCTGCGCCAGGCGGCGCAGTCCGCTTTGCAACAAAGACGGCGGCTGACCGCTCGCATGGAACAACTCGAGCGCTCGGAGAACGCGCTGAGTATCGTTGGCGTTGATCCGCATCGCGCGCGCCGGATCGACGGCCTTGAGCTCGGCGAACAAAGGAGCGAGACCTTCACTTTCGAGGCGGGCGGCGAGTTGATGCCGCAGAGTCATCGGCACTGTCGGCATCGGATCCAGGCCCAGACGCCAAGCGCGCAAGTACAAATGAGTGCCGCCAACGATCACCAGCGGCGGCGCCTGTGGTCGCCGCAACAGTCCCTCGACCAGCTGCGAAAACCGCTCCGCGTCGAAGGCCATCTCGGGGTCGCACAAATCAAGTCCGTGGTGGATCACGCGCTTGCGCTCGGCGTCATCGGGTTTCGCCGTGCCGATATCCATGCCGCGATAAACCTGCGCCGAGTCCATGCTCAAGATCTCAGCGCCCAGATTTTCTGCCATCCGCAAAGCGACCGACGACTTACCGACCGCCGTCGGTCCGGTAATCACTACAGACAGCGCAGACGACGGCGCATCCCTGCCCAAAGGCTGTTCACCGCTCGCATCCACCGGTCGCCGCAAACCCCAACCGCTGCGAGGCGCCTCTCCGATATCGTTCATAAAAGACTCACACGAGAAAGGAGTCGAGATCCAACCCGGATCAGGATCGGCGACGATCTTGACATGCTGACTCGAAATCCGCCCCACAGCCCCAAACCCGGGCCCATCAACCGTTGCACCAACTTGCTCTTCGTCAAGATCTCCCGTCAGATTGAGACTTCTCGGCCAAGTGCATGGTCACGGCGAGGTGTTGCGCCAATCATCACGACGACGATCGCGCCGACCGTCTCGACCTCATATCGGCGACTTGCACCCTGAATCGACACCACGGCTTCACACGTGGCACTCAAGTCGACCACACGACCCTGGCCGGATTATCCAGCGCGTTTTATCCAATCGACGCCGGAGCAACGACATCTCGGGTAAACGTTGCCTCGGGTGATTTTTTTGCACGCACAGACCATGCAGCGCCCCACGCCGCGACGTCGTGCTCATTGCACAATCAAATCAAAACGCCGATAGGCACGCGCGGTGGCTCACCCATCAACCGCCTTAGCGCACTTCTAGCGTCCGCGCAAAAATAGTGCGTCGAGCGCTTGCAGGTCGAGTTGAACCCAGGTCGGGCGGCCGTGATTGCACTGGTCCGCTCGCGGTGTTTTTTCCAAAGCGCGTAACAGGCCTTCTTGCTGTTCCGGCGTCAAGCGATCTCCCGCATGCCAGGCGCCACGACACGCCTTGGAAGCAAGCAAATCATCGAGCATTCGCAAGACATCCGCCTCTGCCGCCGCGGGGGCATCGGCCATCAGTTGCTCCAACACGCCGAGCACCAGCGCCTCATCGTCACGCCCCGCTAAATCCGCCGGCACAGCAGAACAACGCAAAACCGTCGCATCCATGTCGCCGGCATCAACGCGTTTCTCATCGCTCCACTCGAACTCAAACCCAAGCCGCGCAAGTAACGCATGTTGCTGGCGAACGACGTCACCGACGTCCAGGGCTGCGGGGATCTCCACCGGCCACAACAACGGCTGAGACCTCAGATGACCTTGCCGCAGGCTCGCCTTCAATGACTCATATCGAACCCGCTCATGAGCCGCATGAAGATCAACCACGACCAAGCCATGCGCGTTTTCAGCCAACAGAAACGTCCCCGCAATCTGACCGACGGCACGCCCTAATGGGTGCGCTTCGGGCAACAACGCAGACGTCGCCGCCTGCGACTCGAGATCTGAACGCCCAAGATCAGCCACCGCAGCGTCATAGGCCTGCACGCGACCGACGGCGGAATCATCGCGCGCACCATCGTGCGAACAGGGAGTGGTCCCCTGCGCAGAGGCATCGTCGATCGCCCCACGAGCCTCATCGTTGAACGCTCCGCGTTGTGCGCGTTCAAGCGAAACGAATGCATCCGTCCAGCGCAATCCTCGCTGCGCCGCCGCTGCGGCCCATCGACCCGCGCTCGCTCCACGACCCGCCGATGACGTGCTCGTCACAAACGACGCTGAAGACAATGCCGTAGACGATGACTCGGCTGCGAACCCGCCACGATAACCGCCGCGGTTTTCAGCGATACCGCGTCCCTCCGGCGAGGACGCCTCCGATTGAGGCCATGAGAGTGCAGCCGCCGACTCATTGGTTGCAGCCCCGCCCGCCACGCCCGGGTATTCACGGTACCGCTCGCCGCTCGCTCCAGCGTTTGAAAAGTCCGCAGGCCCTGCCTGCCCCTCAGGACGATCGCGAACAGGTCGCGGGGCCGCCACGGCTCGCACACTCTGCGAGTCTGACTGCGGTCGTGTCAGCGCCAGCGCTTTGTCCATCGCGTGAAAAACAAAATCGTGCACAGGACCCGGCTCGCGAAAACGCACCTCGGTCTTGGCCGGATGAGCATTGACGTCGACAGCCCCGGCTGGCAACTCGATCGCAGCATAGAACACGGGATGTCGCCCGCCATACAAAACGTCGCGGTAAGCCCTGCGAACCGCAGCCGCGAGCCCTCGATCCTGGACTGGGCGCCGATTGACGTACCAATATTGGCGATCCGCTTGCGCCCTGGCTTTGTTCGGGCGTGCCAACAAGGCGCGCAGGTGCAAACCCTCGCTCTCCAGCGCCTGATCGATCGCCAACGCGTCCGCAAACCATTCGTGCCCCAGAACCTGACGAACACGCGTCTGCCAATCGTCGCAAGGCGACCAGCACCACTCACGGCGCTGGTCGATACTCACGGTCAGTTCCAGCGACGGATGAGCAAGCGCGATACGTCGCAACACGTCCTCGCAATGCGCCGCCTCGGTTCGCTCGGTACGCAAAAACTTTCGCCGCGCCGGAACGCGGAAGAACAGATCACGCACCTCGACCGTCGTGCCCCGTCGGTGCGATGTCGGCTCAGGCTCGCTGTGTTGGTCATCACCCGCGCTCAAGATCCGCCAGCCAGCGCCAGAGTCATCCGCTGAAGAGCGCAATTCGAGACGTGCGACCGAGGCGATCGACGGCAACGCCTCGCCGCGAAATCCAAAGCTGGTAAGCGAGGAGAAGTCGTCGAAACTCGAAATCTTGCTGGTCGCATGACGAGCCAGCGCCAGCCCCAACTCATCGCGCGCGATACCCTTTCCATCATCGGTCACGGCAATCGTCTGCAAACCACCGCCTTCGAGACGCACGTCTACCCGCCCGGCCCCGGCATCGATCGCGTTTTCGAGCAACTCCTTGACCACGGAAGCCGGCCGCTCGACGACCTCGCCGGCAGCAATCTGGTTGATCAATTGAGGGGGCAGTCGCTGAATCGACAACGGGCTTACTCCGATATACGGCAACGTGCCGAGAATACCGCAGCGCACCCGAAGAGCCGAACCGGCAGCGTCACCGGCGAGTTTCGCGATCAGTAAGAGGCCGACGTGACCGGAATGACCAGCACCTGACCAGGATGAATTCGATCGCCGGACAATTGATTGGCTTCGCGCAGCGCCGGAACGGGCACGCCATAACGCGCTGCGATGACCGACAGCGACTCGCCTGGAGCAATGATATGACGGTCCGGACGACCCTCAGCGATGATCGTTCCGGGCGGCGCATGAACCGAAAAGTACGCACGCAAGCCCGTCAAAAGCGCGTCCGCCAGAGAATTCTGGAAGCTTGCTGTCCGCAGCCGCCGCTCCTCGGTTGGATTTGAAATGAACGCAGCCTCAACCAGAATCGCCGGCACGTCCGGGGAGCGCAGCACCGCGAAGTTAGCGCGCTCAACCTGAGGTTTGCGAACCTTACCGACTCGATGAAGCTCACCGATCACCTGATCGGCCAATCGCTGACTCGATTCCAGCATGCCACTCTGCGACATCTCGAGCAGCACGCCCGCAAGCGACGGGTCGGCACCTGCGACGGGCACAGAACCCAGTCGAGAGTCGGCCGCGTTTTCGCGCTCAGCCAAGAACCGAGCCGCCTCGGACGTCGCGCCGCGCTGCGACAGCATGTAAACCGAAGATCCTTGGACGCGACGGTCGTAGGCAGCATCTGCATGAATCGAAAGAAACACATCCGCATTGCCCCTACGCGCCCGGTTCACTCGTTCGCGCAATGGCAGGAAATAATCTCCCGTTCGAATCATCAACGCACGCATGCCCGGTTCCGCATCGACGCGTGTCGCCAGACGGCGGGCAATTTCGAGAACAACCTCCTTCTCGCGCGTCCCGCCCGGACCGATCGCCCCCGGATCGTGGCCACCATGTCCAGCGTCGATCGCCACGATCACGTCTCGTAATGGTTCCCGCGGAGCCGCCCGCCGAGGTTGTCGTGGCGGCTCCTCAACGCCCGACTGCGATTCCGGTTTCGACTCGGCTGGTGGCTCGGGTCGTCTTTCTGGCGCACGTGCCTCAATCGCGTCGGCCGATTCGCTACGGACAGAACTGGAAGACGCCTGTGGCTCTGGGCGCGATTCCGCGCCCAATTCGGGCCGCTGCACATTGGCGCGACCCACCGCCGACTCCGAAGTCGACGCGGAACGGGCTGGCGTCGAGGTCTGCGCCGGCGTCGACGATTGTGCCGACGCGACGCGCAGAGCCGCCGTAGAATCGGGCACCATGTCAATCACCAGACGATGCGATGCGCCCGGCCCCGGAAGCAGGGTGAAGCTCGTCACGTCGACCGGTCCGCGCAGATCGAACACCACGCGCAAATCGCCACCGTTGCGCGCAGCGTGACGCACTCCGGTCACAATCGCTTGCGGCCGCGTCGGCAGCTCGATCGAGCCCAACGCCCGCGCGGTGCGCAAATCGACCACCAGCCGATGCGGATTTTCGAGTGCGAACAGCTCGTAATGCGTCGCGGCGGCCAGATCAAGAACGACCCGCGTGGTCTCGCCATCGACTGCCATCCGCACACGCTGCAGACCGACCTGAGCGCTGGCATAGGCCGGCAGCCCGGCGGCACAAAGCCCAACCAGTGCACCGAGCAAACGTCGACGCTCCACATTCGCGGCTTCGCTTCGCGGCGCCATCGCTAGCGATGACAGCCCCGGGCTAAGCGACGATCGTCCCTTCGCCGAAGCGTCATCATTCGACCTGAACGTCTGAAGATCGCGAGCGACAGTGACCTGAAGCCCCGACGGGTTGATCGGGCGGCCCCCTCGATTCTCATCAACCTCACCAGCGGCCGAAACACACGTGCGTCCACCGCGCGCCCGGTCAGCACGCGAGGTCGATGGGTCGGACGATTCAAAAACGACGGGCAGGATATGGCGCATGACGAGGCCTCGGGCGGGGGGCTCTCGAGTCATTTTGGGCCAGCACCAGAAAAAAGCAAGATGATTTATCGTATTTTTTAATGAGATAAGACGATATTCTCAATCGCTTCCTAGAAACTGACCTGCGATCAAGCAGATTCGCGACACCGACATCGTTCAATCTGCCGGTGTCCTCAATCACGCGCGAATGATCGGCTCGAGCGGTCTTTTCGATTCAGGAACCAAACCCGTTTCGCGACCTGATTGAACGACCTGAAACATTCAACGCATCTCCGAGGCACGTCGCCCAAAGACACGAGTGTCAACACATCTCACGAACGATCAATCGAAAATCTTCGCGCGCAAGACGCAGCCACATCGGCAAGCGGTCCGGAAAAAAACAACTCACGAATGCTCGGTTGCCGCGGCGACAGCGTGATCACCAAGTCCGGGGGCGGAAGCACCCCCACGGCTCGTTCCGGCCACTCCACCAACCAAACCGTCCCGGCGCGAAAATCATCCAGCTCGCCGAGATACTCGAATTCTTCTGGATCAGCGAGCCGATACACGTCGAAGTGCCGCAGCTCGACGCCATGCAAGCTGTAGGGCTCAACCAGAGTGAATGTTGGGCTTTTAACCACGCCCGAGTGCCCGAAACCGGCAAGAAAACCGCGAGCAAAGGTCGTCTTACCCGCGCCGAGCCCTCCCGACAGCGCGATCAGACGCGGCTGATGCAGCTCATTCGCAACGATTTTGGCGAAGTCCCGCGCAAAACCGACCAGCCCTGCCTCATCAAGCGGGACCGACGGCCCAACGCGCCCCAACGGGTCACCCGAACTCAACCCCGAAACCCCGCCATCAATCGCTCCTTCTGCCCCGCTCCGATTCACCGCCTGGCCTGCATCACGCGCGGTGCCGCTCGGTGCTCCCTTTCGCCTGATGAATCCACCAGAAGCCTCAAATCGATCGTTTGCCAATCTCTCCAGCAAGATAAACTCGACACCACCAGCGACTGTGCCAAACCGACGATTCAACGAGACCGCGAGGTGGATTCCTCGTGGACATCCGACCTCACCGAAGCCAATCAATCTACCGGCGGACCGATCAAACCACGGCCCCAACGCAAGAGGCGTCTGATCTCGCACGCGCGGCTGCATGCAACCGAGCCACAACACGAGGTCCCGGAGCGCGTGTCACGGGACATCGCGGATCGACAGTCAAAGAGTGAACGCCGCGCATCATCGCAAACCGCCACCGCGGCCCTTCATTCAGCACTGGCCTAAAGTCCTCGAACCGACGTTCGCCGCGTCCACGCGCAGCGAAAGAATCGAGCCAAGACCCGAAAAGCGCCAAACCCCGCAAAGCCCCGACGCGGCACCGCGACAGAACCTCACAATGGCTCGACGGCGCCCGTCGTCACGCCCGCCAAAACCCGCAACCACGATGCGCGGAGCAAGCACGCTCCGACAACGCAGGCAGAGGTGTCATCATATTCGAGCCGTGGTTCAATTTTCGGACCAAACGCAGGGTAAACCGCACGTTAGCCATCGCCGTGGTACCGCGTCGCCGGCAAGGCCTCAATCACATCAGAAGCCAACAGGCCAATCTGACCGCCAAGCTTCCACGCTGCCCGTTCTGCGGCGCGAAGATGCCAAGCCACCGCGATAACCGCTGCTGTGTGACGATCCAGGGCCAGCGGCGTTGCTGGCCCGCTTAACCTCATCGAGAGACTCTCGCACTGGCGCGAGCGCCCCAAATCGCAACTGGCGCCCGCGCTCACGGACTCAACCGCAGAGCTCCCCCGCGACGACCGAGTCGCCGCGGCGGCATTTCGTTCCGCGAGCACAGCGGCGAGAATGCCGGCGAGAACATCGCCCATCCCAGCAGTCGCCATGCCAGCGTGGCCCCCCGTCACAACCGTGCAGCGCCCATCGGGCGACGCCACAAGACTGCCCGCACCCTTGAGCACCACGGTCGCGTCATGCGCACACGCCAGCTGCAGTGCCGCCGCGTAGCGATCGTGCTCGATTGCACCGACATCGCAACCGAGCAAAGCCGCGGCCTCGCCGGGATGCGGCGTCAATACCGCGCCTGATGTCCAACGGTTGCGCTCCGCGATCGGCAAGGCGCTCAACGCCCGCAGCGCATCGGCATCGATGATCCAGCTCAACGCACCAGAATCACGATGCTTGTCGCGCCATGCCAACACAGTGCTCGCGGAGATCCGATCGCCATCAAGGCCAAGCGTCGAGGGTGCCAATACACCCAAACCTGGCCCCAGAACGACCGCGCCCTGATTGGGCGCCGGAGCCTCGCTGAACTCACGCAGCATCGTCTCAGGTTGCATAGACAAGCGCAGATCACCGATCTGTAACGATCGCGGTACGAGCGACCCTGAAGCGGACTTTGCACTAGAACCCGTCGCTTCGGATCCAGACCCACACGACGTCCACAGCACCACTCGCCCGGCGCCGCCTCGTGCTGCGGCACGGGCCGCGAGGAATGCGGCACCCGCCATACCTGCGGAGCCGAGAACGACATGCGCCCATCCCGCATCACCCTTGTGTGCATCTGCTGTCCGTGCCAACGCACACGGTGCGCGCGCACAAGGAACAGCCTCAACCCGTATCTCAAATGCAGCAGCCCCATCGACGCCCTCACGCTGCTCGCGGCGATGCCAACAGAAACGCTTGACACCCGACGTCTGGCCTAAATCCGCCAACGTCACCCGACCCACAAACGCGGCAGCACGGCCCGTCAAAAGCCCCCGCTTCAACGCAACGAACGTCACGGTCTCGTCGGCTCTGACTGCGACGTCTTCCCCCAGTGCATCACGTAGACCCGCCAAGCGACCCGTGTCCGCATCAAGTCCTGTCGGCAGATCGAGCGCAAACACTCGACTTGTTTGGTTGCGTGCGTTCAGAGCCGAAACGACCGCCGCCACCTGCGCATCGCGTAACCGATAACGCGTCAAGCGCCGCGCATCAGCCGTGACCGCATCGATCTGCACATTTCGCGCTTCAGCCTGATGAGGCGTCCCCGCATCACCGCTCATCACATCCGCGGCAAGCGCGCGCCAACCCACGCCGAACATCGCATCGACGAACACGAGGGCAGAGGGCAGTCGTGCCTCCATCTCGCCTCGCTCTCCCTGAACGAACAAGTCTGCAAACGGATAAATGACTGCAACGGACTTCAGCAACGCAGCAGCGCGCCGACCCGCACTCGTTTCCTTGGCGTGAGACGACATGCCGTAAACCCGAACATCAACACCGCGTCGGAGCAGATCACGGGCCACGCAATAACCATCACCCCCGTTATTTCCCGGTCCACAAAGCACAACCACGCGACCCCGTCGCGACCGCTGGTCAAGCAACGCCCAAATCCGTGCCGCCGCTGCTTCTCCGGCGGCCTGCATCCACTCAAAAGGATCGGCGCCCGCGGCAAATGATTCGGCTTCGAATGCCCGCACCTGTGCTGCTGTCAAAACCGGCGAACCGATCCACTGAAAATCTCGCGGCAGACCCGCAGCGCTCAACATCTCAGTTCTCCCATTGCAACTGGGTCCGTCCACCCGAGACCTCTCAGACCACAGCAATCGAAAGCAAGATTCCCGGCGGGCTAGGTCTTCTACGAGTCGTGGTCGTAGACACTCGGCGGACTGCCCTGCGCCCCGAGCGCGACTCGGCAGTCTCGAAGCAGCGGGCTCGCGTAAACCCGTGCGGTGATCCCTCTCAATGCGCCCCGAAACCACGCGCCTCGCAACGTGTCGCGGGATTCTCGCGCGCCGAATCCCATTCACGCCCCAGCACCGAGTCCCTGGTGAAGCTAACGACGTCTTCGACGATGTAACCACAAGGCAACATGACCACAGCACCAGGCTCAAACCCACTGCCCGTCAGTGGCTTAGTGCCGCTCAGTCGCACGCGCTGCCATGCTTTGCTACACGCCGTTACCGATGACTGGATCGCGATAGGCCCAGATCCAAGGTCACGACCAGCCACGTACGTTCGGCATCGTGACGCTGCCGCCCATTTCGAACCCTCAGCCGCTCAAGATCCTGACCAAACAAAGTCTGACCGAATCAAAACCTGAACAAAACAGCTCTCGATCAGCACGTGCCGGATCGCTCGAGTCATGACCCAATCGGGCTCGAATGACACTCAATCAAAACCGACTTCAGCTCGAATAACACCCAGGTTCCGTAAGCATCGGCAAACCAAGCCTCCACAAACGAACCCTTGGAATTTACGACCACTTGCGGACCTTGAGCTGGCTCGAAGATGGACACCTTGCAACGATGTCGACATGCGGCCTTCCAGACCACCCCGTATCGCCATGAGTACCGCCAACGATCTCGACGGCCAGACCGACTCAGCAACCGACGAGTCGTCCGAGAGCAGCACACTTGAACCGTTCACGGCGACGCCTCGCGTTACGCGACCCGAGCACTCACATCGCAAGCGAGCGACGACGGCGCCCACGCATTCCAACTCGCCATCCGGAGCAGAACCCGTTTGGCGAGTGCGCATCCCCGAGCTTGCCCGCGAATTCGGGTTCGACGCCGCCGGCGTCACCCACGCCGAGATTCCTGCCGAACACCGGGCGCACCTACGCCGCTGGCTGGCGCAAGGCTCCCACGGTGACATGCGCTGGATGGCCGATCGCGCTCATCTTCGCGAGGATCCGCGCTTGCTGCGCCCGGGCAGCCTGTCCATCATCAGCCTGCGGATGAACTACTGGCCCGTGGGGCGAGCAAGTGGCTCCGATGATCCGCTCACAACCCCAGCCATCGGCGGCTCTCAACCACGGCAACACGCCCTCGCGAGTCTTGCCGCCAAGCCCGCGAGCGGACATCGACACTCAGCAACGCGCCTCGCTGCTGGTCACTCATCGCAGCTTCCGGAAAACACGAGCGGCACCGCGATTCATGACGCCACATGGGTGCTCGACCGCCCGGGCCTCGGCTACATTTCACGCTACGCGCTCGGCCGCGATTACCACAAAGTCATGCGAAGCCGGCTAAAAGCCTTCAGCGCCGCCCTCGCGCAGGCCATCGGACCCTTCGGCTACCGCGTGTTCACCGACTCCGCTCCGTTGCTCGAGAAAGCACTCGCCGAACAGGCCGGTCTCGGCTGGATCGGCAAACACACCAACCTCCTATCGAGAGACGCCGGTTCATGGTTTTTCCTCGGCGAGGTCCTCACCGATCTCCCGCCCGAGCGCCTCGGTGGCCCCGCCCACGGCCCCCCAGCAGACCACTGCGGACGCTGCACCGCCTGCCTCGATATCTGTCCCACGCAGGCCTTTCGCGGCCCTCGCGATCTCGACGCGCGTCGCTGCATCTCCTATCTCACCATCGAGCACGCAGGCGGAATCCCTATCGAGCTCCGCGCAGCGATTGGCAACCGTATCTACGGCTGCGACGACTGCCAACTCGTTTGCCCCTGGAACCGCTTCGCGGGCATCGCCGTCGAGCCGGATTTCTTGGTACGCCACCACCTCGACGCCCCCAGCCTGGCTGAGCTGCTCGATTGGACCGAAAAACAGTTCCTCGCCAACACCGAGGGCATGGCGATCAGGCGAATCGGCTTCTGGCGTTGGCAACGGAACTTGATCGTCGCCGCCGGCAACGCCTTGGCCGGACGCCGACCGATACGCAGCGCCGCCTTCGAGCGATCGAACGCCGGCTCACTTGGCGATACTGTGAACTCGACCATGGCCACGACACACCCTCTCTCAGCCGAATCGACGCGACAGCTTCGAACAAAGCTCACAGAGTTAAGGGCTCAGCTCGACGACAGCCTAACGGAACACACCGACTGGGCTCTTGCGCAGCGACCCGAGCACAAGCGCCGCGACACCCCGCAGGACTAGCACGCCATCGACGTCAAGCGCGCTCTGACCGGGACGCTGACAAGTCCTTCCGCGACATGAACCTCTCTGAAGACGCAACGTTGCCACTCGAAGAGAGCGTTGACGAAAACTGCGAAGTGGGCGCAAGCCGCGTGACATCGCAAGCCGTTGGCGAGCACGCGAGCACTGCAGAAAACAGGGCGGCGCGCTCGCGCAGCAAAGCATGTGCCGTTTCCCTAGCTCGCCTGCGCGGTGCGCCCCTGACCGCGACGACGCTGCGCTTGCTGCTGGCGCATCGGCGTCCCGAGAGAATCGGCTTGTACTGTCGCGACCGTCTCAGCCGGTGTCGACGCTGCGCGTGCCTGAACCTCGCGCTCAAGCCTGAACCAGATATCGTAGACCGCCGAGTGAATCGTGCCGATATCCAGCTGCACCGAATCGACAAAATCATGCACGGCGTCGTCACGGATCAGCGCATCGACATCGGCCTGCTCGACATGGCGACGGGCCTGAATCACCAAACGCAACGCCACGTCATTGCGTGGCAAACGCGCAATCGCATCTTGAACATGATGCAAACCATGAGCTATCGCACGGGGAAAGGGCACGTCCTGCAACAAAAAGCGCACGACATCGACGCCACTGACGCGACGACGCACGTGCTGTCGATACATCTGGAACGCCGACTGCGAGCGCAGGATCGACGCCCACAGCAACCCATCGTAGGGTTCCGGATCGGCGTCCTTGCGCAAGATCGGCAGCGCGCCGACGTCGATCTGGCGCGACGCCATGTCAGCTCGCTCCAAATTGCGACCCAGGCGAATGAAGTCGTACGCCGCATCATGGCTCATCGACCCCGCCAGCAGCCCGGTCAGTGTCTGGCACCGTCGAATCACCTCTGACAAAAACTCGAAACGGCCTCGTTTCGAGATCCCCTCATCGACATGGTCGCGGGCAAACAGACGCAGCTCGTTGATGACCTCCCACGCTTCTGACGGCATGCGATCGCGTGTCGTCCGAACGTTCTCCCGTGCCGCCGTCAAAGAGCTCAGGATCGAGCTCGGGTTGTAGGTGTCGGCCAGCAGGAACTTCACGCAGTTGCGCTCATCCTCACGCTGATAATGCTCATCGAAAATCTCATCGGTTCCGGTCACCGAGACCAGAGATTTCCAAGACAACTGCACCGACTTCGGCATATCCAACGCCAACAGATGAAACGCGTTGACCATTCGAGCGGTGTTCTCGGCACGCTCGACATAACGCGCCATCCAGTACAGACGTTCGGCGACTCTCGACAGCATCTCAGGCCTCCTCGTCGACGATCCAGGTATCTTTCGAACCCCCGCCCTGCGAGGAATTGACCACCAGCGAACCCTTGCGCATGGCCACGCGCGTCAAGCCGCCCGCCGTCACATCAGTCCGCACGCCCTGCAGAATGAAGGGGCGCAGATCGAGGTGACGAGGCTCGATGCCATCAGACGTCACCGTTGGCGCAACCGACAGCGACAGCGTCGGCTGCGCGATATAGTTACGCGGATTCTTCTTGATGTGCTGCGCAAACTCGGCGCGCTGCTTCTTGCTCGCGTGCGGCCCGACCATCATGCCGTAGCCTCCCGACTCATTGGCCGGCTTCACGACAAGCTCATCGAGATGATCGAGGACATACGCACGATCGTCGTCGTTGACACATAGATACGTCGGCACATTCGGAATGATTGGTTCCGCGTCGAGGTAGTAGCGGATCATATCGGGCACGAAGGCGTACACCACCTTGTCATCCGCCACACCCGAACCCGGTGCGTTCGCCAAACCAACGTTGCCCTTGCGCCACGCGCGCATCAGACCCGGCACACCGAGAGCAGATTCAGGGTTGAAAGCCTCGGGATCCATGAAATCATCATCGATTCGACGATAAATCACATCGACGCGCTCGAGCCCCTCGATGGTTCTGGCGTACACGCAATCATCGTCAGCCACGAGCAGGTCCGAACCTTCGACGAGCTCCGCCCCCATACGCTGCGCCAGAAACGAATGCTCGAAGTACGCCGAGTTGTAGATCCCCGGTGTCAGCACGACGACATTGGGATAGTCCGCCGGGCGCGGACTCAACGACGCCAACATGTCGAACAGCTGGCTGGGATAGTTATCGACCGGCAGCGGCGCCGAATCCTCGAACAGCTCGGGCAACACCCGCTTCGTCACCTGGCGGTTCTCGATCATGTACGAGACGCCAGACGGCACACGCAGATTGTCCTCGAGTACATAAAACACACCGTCAGCATCGCGCACCAGATCGCTGCCGCAAATATGGGCCCAAACCCCATGTGGCGGTCTGATACCAACGCATTGTTTCTTGAAGTTTTTCGACTGGTCGAGCACCCATTTCGGCACGCGCCCATCAGCGAAGATACGCTGATCGTTGTAGACGTCATTGATAAAGTGATTCAGCGCCGTCACACGCTGTTCCAGACCCTCCTGCACTCGTGCCCAGTCTGAACGCGTGATCACTCGCGGAATGATGTCGAACGGCCATGCCCGATCGATGTTTTCACCCTCGGTATACACCGTGAAACTGATACCCATTTCAAGGATTGCATGCTCAGCGGCTCGCTGACGCTCAGCCAAAGCCTCCTCGCCGAACGATGCAAACAGTTTCGCGATCGCCTGAGCGCCCGGGCGCGGCTGACCTCCCGGCCCGATCAATTCATCAAAAAACTTATCGGCGTCATACGACTTCCAGTCCATCGGCATTGGCCACCTCGCTGAAGTCCACCCTGCTAACCTTGCAGGCCCCTCGTCCCAAATGCAAAGGAGCGACGAAAAAAACGGTCCGAATCCTGCAAAAACATCGCCCTGACCATATGCGTACGCGCCGTTCCTACGTCGAACTCCTGCCCCAGAACCATGACGCTCGCGCCCGTGAGCCCGGGGGATAGTCGTCCAGGGCTCTTCGAGACTACACGGCCGATCATTCGTATCCGCGCTCGAGGTCAACCGCGTAATCGAATGGACTCGAATCAGCTCGGACATCGTTTTGCGCAGACGCCGTCCGACCCCGCGCCGCTCGACGCAACGCCGCCCAAGCGGAACCACTCAAACCCGGACTCGTCGCCCCGCGACGCCTAGGACTACGCCCATATGCCGTCAAAACCGCCTCAAGAACCCACCACCTCGCGCGCCGGCGCTAGGGCCAACGACGCTCAGAGCACGAGCGCTACGGCACGCGACCTCGTACCGCCAGAATCCCGGCACTGCACAGAAGATTTACGTCATCTGATCAGACATCCCGCGATTCGAGCCTGCGGCTGGGCCGATCGACTATTTTTTCGCGACGCCGACTGCCGGCAACCTCGCGTCAACCCCTGTGAAGCCGTCGTCTTTCTCGCAACAATTGCGCGATCCTACAGCACCGATACCGAGGCAAACGCGGCCCCGAACGAAGCCTTGTCTGCTGCATTGACTCACGCCGCCGCTCACCTCGACGAAAGCCGCCGCGTCTTTCTCATCGGCAACGCCCGACGCCACGAAATGCCGTTGTTCCGAACCCTGCCCGCCGCATCGAAGTGAGACCGGACAACGCGTCACCGGCCAATGCCTGAACGGGCCTGCAACCTCCGCCGCCTGTCGACACTTCCGCCCGATGCCATGCGCAAAGTTAGTCTGGTCACACCCTATCGACTCAGGCCGCGCCCGCTGATTTCGCTGGCACCCATGGGACAGCCGGCTCCGCCCCACCGTCTATCATCCAAGCACCGATGTCCAAGCACTGATGGGGCCGAACGGATCTTCACCGGATCGACATTCACCGGGCACCGGCGCTGGACAACGCGACAATCGCTACGCCGCAGCCTCAGCTCGCGCAGCGACCGCAACAGGTCTCGCAACGCTCGGCTTTTCGAAAACCAACAACTTCCAGTAGCCGCCGAGGTTGGCGGACTCGACCGACTGCGGCGTTACGCTGGCATCCGCGACAAAGGCATCAAGGTCCATATCTGGGCGAAATCCGACAAAGCGCGCCGCCGGCCGCAACGCCGATTCAAGGGTCCGCAACGCCGCATTGCGCGACGAGAAGTGATTGATCACAACGATCCTCCCACCCGGTCGGCATACACGCCACATTTCAGCGAACAGCCGACCCGGATTCGGGACAACTGACGCCACATACATGGCGACCACGCCATCGAAAACGCCATCGCCAAAGCCAAGACGCTCGCCATCCATCTCGCACAAACCTGCAAGACAGGCTTCGCATTGACGCCCGGCACGCCGTTGCGCACGGAGGAGCATGTCGCGGGATATGTCGATCCCGGTGACGTTTATACCCTCGCCATACAACGGCAGACTCAGCCCGGTTCCAAAACCCACCTCAAGCACGCGGCCGCCCGGCAACAAGGTCAATCGCTCGATCGCACGACGACGCCCCTGCGCGAAAACCGCCCCAAACATCCAGTCGTAGACCGATGCGTAGCGGCGATAACTTGACCGGATACTGCCGAGGTCCATGACGTCTCCAGAGAAAATCCTAAATGCCTACCAGCGCGTTCACACCACCGACCACAGCGAACAGACTGACGCTCACGGATACAGGCGCCTGACCGCGCCGCGACCGAAGCGCCGAGCTTGTCGCTCAGCCGACTCGCTCTCGCATCAATCTCACCCGGGACATGCTGCGGTCTTTTGAGCAGCGCAGTTTTCAACAGTGCTCCGCCCACCCACAGGTCTACGCATATCGGATGCATGTTGCAGCAACGCCAAAAACGTCTTCGAACGGCTTGCACAATGTCCCTTACCACGAATGGCTACCGGCTCGGGGGCGTAACCGCTTTGGCGCAAAGTCGCAAGCCAGAGCACGCAACCGGTCACAAGAACGTCTTTTGCGCACGAACGGCAACACCGTCAAATTCAAGATTATCAGGATTCGGTCTGGCCCGAGGGCCACATCTAATCAAGGCCACCCGGGTCGGGGCCACCCAAGGGTTTCTCAATCCTCATCCTGCTTTGGCCCGTCTTCGCAATAGGCCAGACGCGCCACGAGCATGGAAAAACTTGAACTCAAACCCGAGGAGTTCCTAGCGAAACCGTCCTACGCCACACCAAGGAAACTCTGAATCGATGGCTGCGCGGTCGCATCGCAGCCAGCCTAGCGGTGTACTCGCCTCCTCGCTCAACCAGCGGTCTCGTCCGACGTCCGAGTCACTACGACGCAGCTGCTTCGTGCTGCAGATCGCTCTCGGCCATCTTCTGCGCCCCCATCCGCCAAACCGTCAAGACAGTTGACCGATCGATTGTCGTGGCGAAACCCAGATGCCGAGGCGGATGTTCATGCAAGCATCGGCGAAGACCTAGACGAACCCGTCCGAATGTTTCAGGCGATTGATCCAAGGGTGTGGCTTTGTTCACCTCACTGAATTCTGCCTCATCCGATCATGGCTCGTCGGATCTTGGATGAACGAACGGACGCCTCGTGACACCAGAACACAGCAGCAGCGCCCCCGGGCAGCGCACTGTCGTTGCGCAAGGTCTCGCCGCACATCCGTCCCGCGTTGACTCAGATCGCGTTCGAGATTCCTGTGGCTTCCCGGTCTCGCTCCAGGTCCTTGGAAGCAACACGAACAAGGCAACCTACGACGCGCCTTGGCCCAACCCGGAGCCGCACCACCGATGCCAAGGTTTCGAGCTCTCGAGCGAATTCATTCAATCGCCGGCGACAGTCATGCGCTCAACCCACAGAGACCCGACAGCCGTCGACAAGCGCGGATCATGATCATCGCCAATCGCGACAATGCGATCGAGCATGTCGCGCATGTCGCCCGCGATCGTGATCTCACTGACCGGATAGGCAATCTGTCCGTTTTCGATCCAGAAACCAGACGCGCCCCGCGAATAATCGCCGGTCATCAGATTGGTACCCTGACCGATGAGCTCGGTAACGAGAAGCCCTCGACCCACCTCAGCCAACAACGCATCCAGTCCGCCGTGGTGGTTGGACGAGACTTGGACGTTGCGAGCACCGCCGGCGTTGCCTGTCGTTTTTCGCTTCAAGCGACGAGCGGAGTAGCTATCGAGACGATACGACACGATCCGACCCGACTCGACAAAACTCTGAGTGCGCGTCGCCACGCCCTCCGAATCAAAACTAGATGACGACAGGCCGCCCTTGCGTCGCGGATCCTCAAAAATTGTCAACCACTCGGGCCCAAGTCGCTCGCCGAGCGCATTGAGCAAGAACGATGCGCGGCGGTACTGCGCGCCACCGCCAAGCGCCCGCAGAACGGTGCCGATCAAGCCCGCAGCCAACTCGGGCACGAACACCACTGGCGCTTCGCAAGTTACGACCTTGCGTGGATCGAGACGGCGACAGGCACGCTCAGCCGCCTCTCGCCCCAGTTTCTCCGACGACCACAACGCATCGGCGCCGCGCGCACCACACCACGCATGGTCGCGCTCCATTCCGCCACCGGCGCCCCGAGCCACCAGAGAGCATCCGAGATCGTGCCGCGTGCCGCTGCGCAGACCAACGAAGCCGCTCGAGTCTGCGAGTACCGAAAAACCGTGCCGCGTCGAAACCGACGCACCCTCTGAATTCACGACACGCGAATCAGAATCGAGGCCAAAGGCTTCAATCTCCGAAGCCAACGCGATCGCGGCATCTGCATCGATTGCCCAAGGATGATCAAGATCAAGGTCCGGAAACTCGCGCTCGTACTCGTCGCCTTCCGGCAAGCCGGCCCAAGGATCCTCCTCGACGACTCTCGCGATCGAAACCGCTGCACGCGCCGTCTCCTCAATCGCGCCCGGCGAAAGGTCGGTTGTCGTGGTTTGCGCCTTGCGCTGCCCGCAGTACGCGACGATCGTCGCCAATTGATCGCGCTCGAACTCGAGTCGATCAAGCGTACGAGCGCGCACCTCGACCGACAATCCAACCGAGTGACCGATCGACACCTGGGCCGCCGTCGCTCCCGCGGCGTGAGCCGCTCGCACGGCCAGCTCCGCGCGCTCCGCCAACTCGCTGCCACTGTAGGACGGCACGAGTGGGTGACTTGAGCGATCGTGCCGAGCGGACGTCTGCGTCACCAATTCCGGTTTGCTCGAATCAGGCACTGGCACCCCGCTTGTTGACCGAGTCGTGATGACCCCAGCGTTCCAGGTCATCCACCTCGACACCCACCCAGGTCAGGCGCCCGAGTGAATCTCGCGTCGCTCCACCCACCAGACGCTGACCCTCACCAAGCCGTACTGACTCGGCAAATCGGCGCGCCTCCGGCTCCGAACGGAACACATGCCACTGAACGATGCGATCCTCACCATGACCTGCCGGCAACGATCGCTCTTCTCCCAAGAATTCATAGCTCATCGAAGTTCCTCCTTGATCGGTTCCCAACGATCCACTCGCAACGATCCGCCCTGCAAGAACCGCAGCCAATCCGATGAAAAAGCCGTCCCAGCGACGAGAATCGCCCCTAGGAACATCGCGCAAAACCACAACTAAGATTGATGCAAGCGTCGAATAGTCTGATTGGCTCGCTCGGTCCATATTGACTGCAGCGGCTGTCTAACCCAGTCCGAAGCAAATTTCGCAATCAAGCCGCCTCGGTTCCGCCAATCGTCATCGCGTCGATCTTCAATGTCGGCTGCCCTACGCCCACAGGCACACCCTGACCATCCTTGCCGCAGACACCGATACCCGGATCCAGGGCAAGATCGTTACCGATCATCGACACACGCTTGAGCACCTCAGGACCATCGCCGATCAGCGTCGCGCCCTTGACCGGCCGTGTCACCCGGCCGTTCTCGATCCAATAGGCCTCCGAAGCCGAAAACACGAACTTGCCAGACGTGATGTCGACCTGGCCGCCACCAAAATTCACCGCGTACAGCCCGCGCGACACCGAAGCAATGATCTCGGTCGGATCGGCTTCGCCGGCCGTCATGAACGTATTGGTCATGCGCGGCATCGGCAGATGCGCATAGGACTCACGCCGCCCATTGCCGGTCGAGGTCACCCCCATCAAGCGCGCGTTCAATCGATCCTGAAGATAACCCCTCAGCACCCCGTCCTCGATCAGCACCGTTCTCTGCGTCGGCGTACCCTCATCGTCGATCGTCAATGAGCCCCTGCGTTCAGGAATCGCACCCTCGTCTACTACCGTCACGCCCGGCGCCGCAACCCGTTCGCCAATGCGTCCGGCAAATGCCGAAGTCCCCTTGCGATTGAAATCACCCTCGAGACCATGTCCAACCGCCTCGTGAAGCAAAACACCCGGCCAACCCGGCCCTAACACCACAGGCAGCGTGCCGGCAGGAGCTGGCCCCGCCTCGAGCGCCACCAAAGCCTGACGCACGGCCTCCCGTGCGTAACCAACCGCGCGCTCGTCGACAAAGAACCACGACAAATCCACGCGCCCACCACCGCCAGCCGATCCGCTCTCGCGCCGCCCGCCCTGCTCGACCTGCACGCGGACGTTCATCCTCACCAAAGGCCGCACGTCAGTCGCGCAACGACCCTCATGGTCGAGAACCAACACGTGCTCATGACTCGATGCAAGAGAGACGAACACCTCACGGACGCGAAGATCAGCGGCCCGCGCCGCCTGATCGACGCGATGCATCAGGTCGAGTTTCTCGGCATCCGGCACCGAGGCCCGCGGCTCGCTCGATGCATACAGCGGGCTGACGCGCGATGCGACTGAAACCCTCAGCGCGCTAGCGGGAAGATCAGCCGCGTCGCGCCCGGAGCGCAGCACGGCGCGCGCCTGCCGAGCGGCCCCAGCCAGCGCCTCTGGGCTCAAATCATCGGAATACGCGAAGCCGGTTTGGGCGCCCGCAATCAATCGAATCCCCGCGCCCCGTTCGATCGAATACGCACCAGAGCGAACGACACCATCCTCAAGCGACCACGATTCGGTGGCCGAGCGCTGAAAATACCAATCGCCGCCCCCAGCTCCGCCAAAACTCTGCGCCGCCAGATTTTCCAAACGCGCCAAATCCCAGCCATCGGCCGCGAGCAAGGCATCGTGAACCTGCGTATCGATCATCGGATCTCCCAAATTCCCAGCTGCCGTGATTCCTAGCTGTCGTTCACCACGACAGCCTGCAATGTACCGCGCCCGCTGCAGACCAATGCCTTCATCCGCGTCGAAACAGGGGATCTACGCTGCTGCGACAAGGCAAGCCCTCGGCGCCAGAAGCAGGCCCACCGGGCAGCGGGGCACTCGTGCCGACGTTCATCGCATTAACGAAGGTCCGATAACGTCCCACAGACCCATTCAGACCACACCGATCAACAAGCGAGATTTTCGATCGGCTGCCAATACAACACCCTAGGTTCATTCAAAGCGGTCGGCGCACCTTTTGTACCGTAGAAGCTTGGAGCTCAGTCGGGACGTCGCTGACAGCGAGCCATCACCGAATCGCTCTCCTGCCCCCGCAACCGGCGACCGCGCGACTCGACTCAGCGCTGCCCATCAGGGTCACGGGAGCTCAGAAAGTTCGCCCGAGCAGCGCAATCGCCGATGCAACACAGCTGGAAACCGCCCGCGCAAATCACGCTGTGCCTCGAGATCGATGTCAACGATCACCACGCCAGGTGCCCTCGCAAGCTCCTGCACCACGCGACCCCAAGCATCAACCACCAAACTATGGCCGTAGGTCTCTCGACCATTGACATGGAAGCCGCCCTGCGCCGCCGCCAGAACAAACGCCTGATTCTCGATCGCCCGAGCTCGCAACAGCGCCGACCAATGCGCCTGACCGGTTTGAGCAGTAAACGCCGACGGAACGACAAAGCCTTCAGCACCGAGACCGAGCAGCGCGCGAAACAGCTCTGGAAAACGCAAGTCGTAACAAATCGTCAAACCCAGGCGTCCAATAGGCGTATCGACGATCTGCACGGCATCACCCGGCGCGAATACGTCCGACTCAGTGTACGACTCCTCCGCGCCTGCGCTCGACCTCGGAAGGCGAACGTCAAACAAATGAATCTTGTCGTACCGCGCCACGCACTCGCCCGACGCGTCGTACACGAGGCTGGCCGCTCGAACCCGCGGCCGCTCACCCCCGACGGTCTCGCCATCGAACCGAGTTTCGCGCAAAGGGACTGTCCCGCCAACGATCCAAAGACCCAGGCGGCGCGCCGTTTCAGCCAAAAATCCCTGAATCAGACCGTCTCCCGGCGCCTCCGCGACGTCGAATGGGGCACGCGGCTCGGCCATTTGCGCGAAGTTCTCGGGCAAAACGGCCAACACTGCGCCGCCCTCGGCCGCGCGCGTCAACAACCGCCCAGCCTCGGCCAGATTTGCCGCGACCTGCGGTCCCGACGCCATTTGAATGACAGCTGCCTTATGCATGATTCACCGAAGTCAATGAAACCCATCTTCGCGCCGAATGTCGACTCGCCCGCGCTACACAGCAATCAAAACCAACCCTCACAATTCAGCCCCCCCAGACCCATTCGTTGCAACTCAGCCCGCCACCCGACGACGCTCACCCGTTGTGCCTGACCTCCTGAACATCACGCGCCGAGTCTGCGCTCCAAAGCCGCCACCGGCTTGCCATCCAAAAAACGACTTCCCAAAACCGACGTGCCAGGGCTGATTACTTATGGCCGACGCACGGACTCCAACGCCTTGAAGTCCATGACTCGTCGCCAAATGGCCGTCACCAGACGCCCGGATCCGAATTCAAATCCGAAACCAGAGTCCGCCGTCTGAACGAAGCCCGGGCAGAACTCTGCCATCCCGCGATTCAAAGCCCACTCGGAAACTGCCATCCAAAGCTCGAGTCATCGCGTTCTCATCGCATACAAATCAAGCCGACACAGACACTTGGCGGAATCCCGGGCCTACTCCACCGTCACTGCCTCGATCACCGGATCGGCCATCACGCCACTGACCCGATACTCGAGGCGCGCCGCCTCCTCGATGACCGCGCCCAAATTCAATGCACGATCCGCGACCAGTCCAGCCAACGCGCCCAACGGCCCGCCGATGATCGCACCCAACACCGGGATTCCGGTCCGCAGTGCGGGGACCACGAAGACCCGCTGATCGAGCGCGCCGCTGACTAGATCGGCCTGCCCGCTGATACGAACCGCAGCTGCCGGCCCGACGATTCCCAATGACTCGACTTCGACAACGCCAGCTTCCATGCGGCCGACACCCGCCATGCGACGAAACGCAAAACCACGATCGAACACATCACGAAAATCAAGCCGCAGCCGACTCGACAATGCATCGAGACTCACGAGACCTAACAAGCGACCTGCACCGGGCTCGATCGCCCGCAGCGAACCATCGGACAGCTCAAGTTCAAAGCCTCCCGCCAACGACCGTCGCTCAGGTGCCCACAACGGACCCGACCAGCTGGCCTCCACCACGGCCTCGCCGCTTCCGGCAGCCAGTGCGTCGGTCAAGCGCGCAGCCGCCACCGCGCCACCCCAGTCCTCCCCGACCAGACGCACGCGAACCGAACTTGCAACACCACGCTCAACATCCGTCCATGTCCACCCATCAGCGATCAATTCGACGTCGCCGTTCGGTAGTCGAGCACGAACCCTTTCCAGCCGCCAAAGACCTGTCGATTCCACCGGCCGAACGGCGCTTCGCCTCGCATTTTCAACGCGTTTGGCGTCGGTCAACGCCAAAGGACCTGACGTCTCAGCGCTCGTGCCAGTCCCGTTGGGTGGGCGCAGCTCGGAGGAGGATTGCCCCGTCAGCTCGACGTTGACCACGCGCAATTCACCGACACGTAGATCGTCGATCGATAAGGCCATCTCAGGCAGTTGCGTCGAGCCGCCGGACGTCTCAGGCCCACTCACAACAGGCGCCTCCCGCCGAAGATCACTCGCGGTCGCATCCGCCTGCAACGGCATCCACAATCGCGACAGTCGCCCAAAAACTCGCCACGACGCGACGCGACCGAGGTCGACGCCAGCAGCCGTCATCGGCAGATCAAGATTAAGATCGCCCGCCAAGCGCGTACCGCTCAATCTGATCCGATACCGCGACCGTGAGCCCTGAGCCGACGCCGTGCCGGAAGTCGACGGCGTACGCTCCGCGGGCTCGTCCCCACTCACCAAGCGCGCGGCGGCACCGGGAACCAAGTCGACCTGCACATTCCCCCAATCGCGACCCAGCCAAGTGAGGTTGCGCGTCACATCAATCCGGACCGAACGCAAAGGCAGGGCACCCTCTGCGCCCGCCCGCGGCGACGGTCGCAGATTGACCTCTGTCGGGCCGCCCTCCACCGGTGCCAACGCCGAGCGACCCCAGTCGAGCCAGGCATCGATATCGAGATCCGCCCCAAATAACTGCCACTCGCCGGCCCCCAGAGGCCCGCGTAACCGCTCAGAACGCTCGTCCATGTCGACGCGCGCATCTAGGCCGGTAGAGTCCTTCGCGGACAACAACTCGCGCACAGGGTCATCGAGCAGTATCAGACGAGCCCCAGCCAACGGAGAGCTTGCTACTGAAGCCGTATCTGCCAGCCGCAGTTGCAAATCGAAACGTTCCGCCGCCTGCAAGCGCAACTGCGCGTCAACGCGTTGCGATGCATCAGTCGCTGGCAGAAGTCTTCCCGAGCTGTCCCGCGCAACCCCTGCAGCCGCATAGCGCAGCGACATCTGAGAGCCCGCGGGCGGCGGCGGCAACGGCAGACGCCAATCCTCATCCGACCAATCGAGATCAACCGCCAGCCCCCAGGGCCGCTCACGTGCATCGTCGCGGCTCGAGTCGCGCCGCGAATGACGATTGGGCGGACCCCCGGCCTTGACTGTCTCGCCGCCGCCCTCGCGTGGAGGACCATCAGCCAACTCAAACGGAAATGCCAACGTCGCGCGCGTCTGTAGCGGCCGCATCTTGACCTGCTCGCCGAATGCCGCCGTCACCACCGGACGCGCTTCGACCGGGATCTGTTCCCACCAGTCATTGAGGCGCTGGCGACCGGAAAAGCGTATCCGAGTGCTTCCAGACGACCGCGCCCGGGTCACAGCGAAGCGCACCAGCGGTTCCTCCAGGCGCGCTCCGAGCCATTGGTCGACGCCGCCCTCGGGCGTTTCGCCAAATTCAGGCGAAACCAATACCAACGTCTCCCCGAACAACGAACCTCGGCCTGCCACGATGCTCAATCCGCCATCGGGCCGCGCAACGAAACGCGCATCCACCGACTCGAATCGCAGGTCTGCGACACCGACATCGACACGCCCCCCCCGCAAGCGCACGTCGGCCGTCACTCTGACCTCACGACCACCGACCGCATCCGACGGCATCACCCGAGCCCCGAACACCCCCCCATCAGAGCGCGTGGAGAGGGGGGGTAGCGGGTTGGCCTCATCAAGCGCTGCATCGATACGCAGCCGCCCCTCGATATCACCGGAAAAGCCCAGTTCAAGGTCATCCGCGCCGATCGACGCCACAGTTCCATTGCTCTCGAGAACGGACCAGACACGCTCCGCGGAGCCCGCCAGCAAGCCGTCGATACTCAGCTGAGGTGCGACGATCATATTCTCGATCACCGCCGACACATCGCTCGCCATCACCGCGTCATCGCCAGAACCGAGACGCCCCGACGTCGCCTCAACCCGCAACCGCTCATCATCAATCGTCAACAATCCATCAACCGCCTTTGCCGCCGGCCAACGGTCTCGATAATCGAGCGTCACATCATTGAATGGCACCCGAACCGTCAAACGTCCGGGCAAGTGACGGCCTGCCTGCCTGGCAAGCTGCTCGTCAGACCATCGATGAAACGCCTCAAACCGCTGCGAAGAGTTCGGCTCGCTGTCGACACCCCTCGCCAATGCCAAATCCGTCCTGCGGCCGAGCGTCTCCGCCCAGACCACCGGATCACCGCTAAAACGCACCCGCCCACCGACAACCTCACCGTGGCGCAATGCGCGTCGCAACCACGACGCCGTCATCGGTGGCATGGCTCGTGGCAGGTAACGCGGCACCGCGGCAACATCGAACGCCTCAATCGTCAGATCGACTGCCCACAGGCCCAGCCCCGGCGACCGCCCATTCGCAGGCTCGCCACCACCAGCCGACTCATCGGACACCGAGCCCCGGCCGATGCGCGCCTCACCAGCCGAATCAATCACCGCCTCAGCCATAGGAAACGACCGCGCGCTGACCTGCCCAATCATCGACCCATCGCTCGAACGCCAATGCAGCCGCGACGCATGCACTCGCCAACCGGAAAAATGCTCACGATCACGAAACGCATCACTATCATCCGCAGCGCTTTCGCCAAAAACGGGCGACGCATTCACCGGCGACGACTCATCGGGTGACCATGAGCGCACGACTCCGCCATCCGAACGATGAACGGCCACCGGTTCATCGCCTCCTGCTGCGTATTCCGCGCCGAAGTCGCGATCCTCGAAGCCATTGCTCCCGCCCGGACCATCGTCCGAACAATCGGTATTCAGACGGGCATCGTACAAGCGCCCATCTTGGAGGCACTCGCGCTTGTCGGTCCGGCGCTCCGCGCGCTCGGCACGATCCGCGACCTGATTTCTGGTCCACCCCCCCGCGCCGTGTTGGACGCGAGCGGGCGGCGACCACTCCGCCACCACATCCGCCTGTGCGCTCGTCACCTCGAGCGCATCGGCAAACTGCTGCGGCCACACGACCTGCGCACCCGACGTACGGCTCGATACAAACGCGATCAGGCCCGTCACCCCCGTGGCCCAATCCTGCGGTGCAAGCGAAGCCTCGACGTCGAGATCGTCAAACCCCCAACCCACCGAAGCGCTCACACCCGGCAAACCGCCATTGAGCACGAGGGCGTCACGCAACCCCGAGCCGCCGCCGACGTTCTCGAACCGATCGGCATCGCGGACGCCGACGCTCATGGCGACATCGGTTGCCGACAGCCATGCGCCCTCGAATCCCGATCGAAGCAACGCATGCGCTCGTTCCGCGAGCCAATCGTCGAACGGCGTCTGCCCCGACGCCAAATTCATCCCCTCACCACGGCCGCTCTGGTCCCGCGAAGGGGCCTCAGGCGACACCACCGGATTTTCCGCCAGCGCGACGTGTCCGTCGTCTTGATGCGTGACCGCGCGTTCAGCGGGCAACGACGCCGGTGCAGCGCCGAGCTTCAATCCGGCATGTTCGATCCGGCCCGACATCGCAAAACGAGAGCGTGATGAAGCTTCATCGACACTGTGCGGATCCTGTCGCGCGCCCTCAATCAACGACTCGACCAACGCCTTGACGAACGGCTCGTATTGCGGGTTGAGCGTCGATTCAGGCGTTAAATCATCTCTAGTGTTCCCCGGCTCAGACACCGCCCTGCTCAGCTCTCTCACCAAAAACGACGAAAGCGCCGGCACCTGGTCGACGAAGCTTATCAATCGGCTCAGATCATGGCTCAGCGCTCCCAAATCGAAGTCCGCCAATTCGAACTGCGCCCGTCCCGCGGAACAACTCGCCCGCAGGCGTGGCTGCAGCGACGCATATCGATCGCCGGGCTGGCGCCCTCCCTCGCCCACCCACTCAACCAGTTTCGGCATCGCGGCCCAAAAACTCGAATCCGTCTTCCCGTCCGCTACGGTCGCCGCGGCAACCTGACAACCATCCGCACGCTCACCACCAGCACCCCATTCGGGCGCAATCACGCGCAAACGCCAACGTTGAGCCAACGCCCCCGGGTGCGTCTGATCGAGGCTCGCCTGAACGCGCTCAAGCGCGCGCGCGTTCCAACGCACGAACACGTCAAGCCTCCAACCCGTAGGCCCGGCCGTCCCCTGCTCCGGCACGGCACTCCGAGCTGAAACCAGGGATGCGACGCGCGGCCCAGGACCTTGATCAGGCGCCCCTTTGGGCGGCCCCGACAAAAGACCTCCGATGACGTCATTGTCCCGCGCACTGGGCTCGGCTCCTACCGTCTCTGCAGCCGCATACGTCAACCAGTCGCGCCAAGCAGCTGCGGGAGCAGACGACGACACACGCAGGTCGGCGTCAAAGCGCTCATTCGCGTCGAACGACAATCGCAAGCGGAAATTCAGACGCGGATGCAGACCACTGCGTTCGCCGCCGACCCTCTCCTCGGTACCCGCATCAGGCGTCGCGGCCGGTTCGAGATCGATCACCGACGGAGCAGCTCGCGATGTCGCAGCATCAGCCTCGAATTGCGCTCCAACGACAGCGACTCCAGGCAGATCGTGCGGCAAGCGACCCGGCAATCGAGCGGACGACAACCACTGCGCATCGACGCGCATGGCCGTCCGTGGAACGCCAGCGACGCGATCGCGAATCGCGACAAAACGGTCGACGACCACGTGCTCGCGGATGGTCTCGTCGCCCCACTGACCGCGATGCTCGATCCGCAGATCAGAGATCACCAAGCGCTGCGGCGACACCCCCATCTCGTCCAAGGCGAACCGACGCAACGACGACCACGCCGCCTCGGGTAAGGCCCACGTCAGCCAGTCGCCGTCGCCCGGCGCCAACAAGGCAGCCAGCCAACCTTCGGATGGGAGATCACCACGAGTCAGCGTCTGCAGACCATCGAGCTCGATGGCCATCACAACCAACGACCGCGACGCCAACGTCGCCAATAGATCGACCCGCAACCACAAGCGGTCGACAGTCACCGACTCAAGCGCCACACCATGCTCGGAGCCGAGTCCACGGCCGCGCGCTTCGCCCGAGTCGTGGCGTCCATCGTCGGTAGCGCGATTACCGAACCCTCCAACGATCGCATCAGGCGATTCGATCGCAGGTTGCGCAGCCGGCGGCGACCACCGCACCACGTCAGCTTCCAACACCGGATCCCAACCTGCCCAACCGACACGAAATTGATCGACCTCGAAACCAACGTCGGACAGGCGCTCGATCCAGGGCGACACATGCGGTTTGAGCCAGCCCTCAGCCCAACCACCCGCGCCTCCGGCACCGTCGAGGAAACCACCGTAGGATCCGACCAGCCCTCGCACAACCAGTAATGCAATCGCTAAAAACAGCGAGACCGCCGCAAGCAGCACCACGATCGCGTGTCCAAGCACGCCCGCTCGAATCGAGCGAAGCGCATCAAGCCTTGGCACCCGACCGACCGTGAGGCCGCTGCTCGTCTTCACGCACGGGCAAGCGCCGCGACTCACGCCGGGCGTCGATCTGTTCATCGAAGGCGTACGCCCGCTGCTCGCTTGGCGTCTACAAGAAAACAACGTCAAACTGTTCCCGCTGATAAAGCGTCTCAACCTGAAAACGAATCGGCACGCCGATAAAGTCTTGTAGCTCGGCCAGCCCTGCAGATTCTTCATCCAGCATCAGATCGATGACTTCCTGCGCAGCCAGCACCCGCAACTCGCGCGTGTCGTACTGTCGCGCCGAACGCAAAATCTCGCGAAAAACCTCATAGCACACCGTCTCCGGCGACTTGACGAAACCGCGACCCAAGCACACCGGACACGGCTCACACAACAAATGCTCGAGACTCTCGCGCGTGCGCTTGCGCGTCATCTCAACCAATCCGAGGGGACTCACCTCACAAATCATATGTTTGGCCGGATCGCGTTCCATCGCTTTATCGAGTGTGCGCATCACCTGGCGACGATGCTCCGCATCCGTCATGTCGATGAAATCGATGATGATGATCCCACCGAGGTTACGCAAACGAAGTTGCCGTGCGATCGCTTGCGCCGCCTCGATGTTCGTCTTGAAAATCGTCTCTTCCAGGTTGCGATGTCCGACGAACCCGCCGGTGTTCACGTCCACCGTCGTCATCGCCTCGGTCTGGTCGATCATCAGATAGCCGCCCGACTTCAAATCGACCCGACGACGCAAAGCTCGCTGGATCTCCTCCTCGACGTTGAACAACTCGAAGATCGGACGTTCGCCGGGATAGTGCTCGATCCGCTCGACCAATCTGGGCACATACCGTTCAGCGAACTGGCACAGGCGCACCCAAGACTCACGTGAATCGATCCGGATGCGCTCGATCTCGGTCGAGTTGGTATCGCGCAGGACACGCAACGCCAGCGGAAGCTCAGCGTGCAGCAGCGCCGGGCCTTGACCCTGAGCGAACTGCTCGCGGATGCCTGACCACAACCGCAACAAAAACTGGATGTCCGAAGCGAGGTCTTCCTCGGTCGCGGTTTCGGCCGCCGTGCGTGCAATGAACCCAAAACCGGGCGCCAGCTCATCGCGCAGCTGCTCCATCGTCTCGCGCAGACGCCCCCGCACCCCCTCATCTTCAATGCGTGTCGAGATCCCGATATTGCCCTGATTCGGCATCAAAACCAGGTTCCGCGATGGGACAGTGATATACGTCGTCAAGCGCGCACCCTTGGTCCCCAAAGGATCCTTGACGACCTGCACGAGCACATCCTGGCCTTCGTGCAACAAGCTTGCGATGGCATCGCCCGTGCCACCCGCCTCCGGCCCATCGACCTCGCTCAAGCCCTCGCCGCGGTCAAGCACCGCGATGTCGTTGACATGCAGGAAGGCTGTTCGATCGAGACCGATGTCGACGAACGCCGCATCCATGCCCGGCAGCACCCTCGACACCGTGCCGCGATAAATCCCACCGACCAGACCCAGTTTGCGGCTGCGTTCGACATGCAGCTCAGTCAAGACCCCGTTTTCGACCAGCGCGACGCGGGTCTCCTGCGGCATGATGTTCATCAACAACTCATTGCCCATCATGCAGCGCTATCTCCTAGAAAATGGGTTGGCGGCCACCACACGTGCTCAATCGCGCCTAACGGCGCACATCGTCGGGCCGCGCCACAGCACCCTCTGCTGAAGCAGAAGACGCCGCTCTGGCCTCGTCTCCGGCCGAGCGCGCCCGCTTTCTGCGCACCTCCTTCGGATCAGCGATCAGGGGGCGATAGATCTCGACCCGATCACCAACACCGAGAACCTGGTCCTTGCGTGTCAGACGCCCGAAAATACCGACATCAACCTCGGGCCAGTTGATTTCGGCGAACTCATCCAGCACGCCGGACGCCTCGACCGCCTCAGCCACGGTCGTACCCTCCGGCACCTCGAGCGCGATCACACGCTGCACCTCGGGCCCCGCCCACGCCACCTCGACCGAGATCACCGCGCCACCCGCTGTAAGAACCGCGACCGCCAGCGCATCGGTAGCGTTTTCAGCCACGCGACACCGAGCGCACAGTGAGACGTTCGGCCGCACGCCGCTCGAACGCCCCCACCAGCGAATTCGCGATCTGATGAAACACGGGCCCGATCGCCAGCGCGACGAGTTTCGAGGCAAACTCAAACTCGAGATCAAGCGAAATCCGCGTCCGCGGCGCCTCATCAGGCGCACGGGGGTCGGCCTCGAAACGCCACACGCCATCCAGTCGCTTGAACGGCCCGTCGACCAGCCGCATGGTGATTCGATGCGGGCGATCGAGCTCATTCCAAGTGGTGAACGTCTTCTGCAAACCGCCCCGCGACAACGCAATACTCGCCTTGATCGCACCCTCACGCCGCTCGACCACCTGCGCCGCCCTGCACCCGGGCAAAAACTCGGGGTAGGACTCGACATCATTCACGAGATCGAACATTTGCTCGACGGAATGCGGCACGACGGCCGAACGACTGACTCGATGGGTCATCAGATCAACTCGATTGCACGCAAAAATATCAGAAGGATCGCGACCGGCACGACGAAACGCAGCAGCATGAGCCAGATCTGGAACAGCACACGATGCCCCAAAGCCAACTCCGATTGCACGCTGCGCGTCGTCATTCGCCAACCGACAAACACCGCGACAAAGAACCCACCAAGCGGGAGCAGAACGTTCGCGGTCAGATAGTCGAGAAAATCGAGAACGCCTTTGCCGAACAACGTGTAATCCGACCAGACGTTCAGCGACAGCAACGCCCCAATGCCCAACAGCCAGGCCGCCACACTTACCGCAGTCGTCGCCGCTACTCGCGTCCATCCGACGTTCTCGACCAAAAAGGCCACCGCCGGTTCGATCAACGAAATAGCAGACGTCCACGCTGCAAAAACCAGCAGGACGAAAAACGCTGTCCCGAGCCACAAACCGCCCGGCATTTCGGCGAACGCGATCGGTAACGAAACAAAAATCAATCCCGGCCCCTGCGACGGCTCAAGACCAACGGCAAACACGATCGGAAAAATGGCCAGACCCGCCAACACAGCCACCAGCGTATCGAGCGAGATGACCGTCACTGACACCCTCGCTATCGACGCCGACTGCGACAAGTACGAACCGTAAACCATGATCGCACCCATCCCAAGAGACAACGTAAAGAATGCCTGTCCCATCGCGATCAACACGGCATTGGTCGAAAGGGCAGAAAAATCGGCCCGGAACATAAACTCGAAGCCTTCGCGGAAAGACCCGTTGACAACGGCGTAGCCCACCAACAACAGCAACAGCAAGAACAGCGCCGGCATCAACACAGTCACCGCTCGCTCGATACCCGGCTGCACGCCGCGTGCGACCACCATCGCCGTCATCACCATAAAGATCGTGTGCCACGCCAGAAGAATTTCAGCCTGCCCGACCATCCCGCCGAACAGCGCTTCCGAACCCGCCGCATCGAGGCCGGCGAACACTCCGCCCGCCGCCTTGAACACGTACGCCATCGACCATCCCGCGACGACCGAATAGAACGACAGAATCAGAAAACCGGCAACCACCCCAAACCAGCCGACCAACGTCCAGGCGCGCGATAACCCTTCCTCGCGCGCGATCGAACGCATCGTATTGATTGGGCTTTGGCGGCCCCGCCGACCGACCAGAATCTCAGCCATCATCAGCGGCAAGCCGATGCCGACGATGCACGCGAGGTACACCAACACAAACGCCCCGCCGCCATTCTCGCCGGCGATGTACGGAAAACGCCAGATATTACCGAGGCCGACAGCCGAGCCGGTCGCTGCCAGCACGAACGCCAGGCGAGTCGACCACTGACCATGGATTGAAATTGACGTCGACATAATTTTTTCCAGTTCTAATTGAACAACGACCCAATGTATGCATGAAGGGTCTCGCCAAATTGATGCACGACGACCCACCGAACTTCACCTCCGACGCCTGGATGACAAGCGATCGGCCATCGCTCCGACCCGGAGCGAGTCGTCACTCCCTGCGCCAGCGTGCCATTGCGCGTGATGACTCACGCAACGATACCGGCGCCCCTGCAAGTCTTGCCTAGGAAAGCTACGCTGAGATTCGCTCCAGCACTGAGTCAAGCACGCCCTCAAGGATACGAGAGTGCAGCAACGCACGGCGGCTGATCGCGCTCCGCAGCGCCAGTAGCGGCCAACTCGACGACGGCCCCTCAACGCACGACTGCAGCCGAAATACAAATATCGCGCCAACCCGCGCAAATCCATGAAACAGGCTGCGTAATCGCCGCTAGGATCGATTTAGAAAGTCACGAGCCAGACGTCTAGCCGAATCACCAAGGCCAGTCTTGCGACATCGCACACACGTCACGTAGAAACCGTGCCACAGCGCTTCCCTCTATACTCTCGGCCATGTCCAAATCGAAAACGTCCGCCGGCAACGCGTCGGCCACAATCGCCCTCAATCGCAAAGCGCGCCACGACTTTCACATCGAGGATCGCTTTGAAGCCGGCCTCGTACTCGAGGGGTGGGAAGTCAAATCGCTGCGCGCTGGACGCATACAAATCAGCGAGTCCTACGTGATTGTGCGCGACGGCGAAGCATTTTTGTTCGGCGCGCTGATCACCCCACTGAATACGGCATCGACTCACATCCACCCCGATGCGCGCCGCACACGCAAGCTCCTGCTGCATCGACGCGAACTGGCACAGCTCATCGGCGCAGTCGAACGCAAGGGTTACACCTTGATCCCAACGGCGATGTACTGGAAACGCGGTCGAGCCAAACTCGAAGTCGGTCTCGCCAAGGGCAAAAAACAACACGACAAACGCGCCGCGGAACGTGAAGCCGACTGGGCACGCGAGCGAAACCGGCTGCTCAAGATCGCGTAAGACCCCAACGCGCGGATCACATCGCCAATCCCGCGACGCCAACTCGGCTCTCGCGCCGCGCAAACAGCGTCACCGCACGGGCCATAGGCGGCAAAAGGACTGCGACAGCGCGTCAAACCCGCCCGCCTATCTCTAAGCGGCGCCCTCCCCCGCACGTCTCTACGCAGGGTCCTGCGTCGTCACCCGCCGCCAGATCGCGGCGCCCGACGCCTTGTCAAGCAAAGCCAACAACTCATCATGAGCAGCCAACTCGTCGGCCGTCGGTGCAATCACTCGCAGCGCGCCCCTGCGTGAGTGTTGCCGCGCGCCGCCATCCTGCGACTGCTGGGCCTCGAGCGACAGACCGACCTGTCCTCCGGTCATCGCGAGATAAACGTCGGCCAACAGCTCGGCGTCGAGCAAAGCGCCATGGAACTTTCGAGCTGAAGCATTGACGCCGTAGCGCTTGCACAAGGCATCGAGCGACGCCCGAGCCCCCGGATTGAGCTTGCGCGCAAGCGGCAACGTATCGAGCACCGCGCACCGGGACTGTAAATCGCGTACCGGTGCACCGGCCCGCTCCAGCTCAGCATTCAAAAAAGCGAGGTCGAACGGCGCATTGTGGATAACCAACTCGGCGCCATCCAAAAACGACAGCAACTCGTCCTGCACATCACGGAATCGCGGCTGCTTCGCCAAAAACTCATTCGTCAGACCGTGAACCTCGATCGCACCGGCATCGACCTCGCGATCCGGACACAAGTAACAGTGAAAACGCGCCCCAGTCAGGCGTCGGTCGACAATCTCCAAAGCGCCGATCTCAATCACGCGATGACCATCGGCCGGTGATAGACCTGTTGTTTCTGTGTCCAGTACCACTTGTCGATGTCGCTGCGAACCCGCGACATTCGCGTCCACCGACTGCCCATTTCCGTTCATACCGATCCCTTTCTCAGCATGGCGTCGATCGCCTCATTGGCCAGCCGATCGACCCGCTCATTCTCGGGATGACCACTGTGACCTCGCACCCAGAACCACTCGACGCGGTGCTGACTCAACAAGTGATCAAGGACCTCCCACAAATCCCGATTCTTGACCTCGCCGCCGTTCGCGGCACGCCATCCCCGGCGCTTCCAACCCGCAAGCCACTCCGTACAGCCCTTCTTGACGTAAGTCGAGTCCGTAGTTAAACGCACATCACAAGGCCGATTCAAAGCCTCCAGAGCCCGAATCACCGCCAACATCTCCATCCGATTATTGGTCGTCAGCGGCTCCGCGCCCGACAATTCACGCTCGTTCGAACCACGGCGCAGCAACGCGCCCCAACCGCCTGGCCCGGGATTCCCGCGACATGCGCCGTCGGTAAAGATATCAACCTCGTCCATCATTCACTCCGTAAAACGCAGACCGGCACGCCACGACACTCTCGGCGTCCCGCCATTTTCTGCTGATCCTTGCTGTTGCCGGATCATGACACTGAATCACAGCCCAAAGTCCAAGCCTCGAGTCACAGCGATTCGTCACGACCCAAAGTGATACCCGAAAACGCCGCCGCGCTACGGAAAGTCGCGCTACGGGTCCGAGGTCGAACCCAGAACGACGGCAAAAATGGGACGAGTCCGATCAAATGATTCGTATCGTGATCAACGCCGCCGCAAGTGGACCCGTCATAAAAGACGGCTGCGCACGCGTACCACCCTGCGCAGCTCCGTTTTGCGCCCAGCACGCCGTCCACCGACCGCACCCCGAACGCTGATGAAGGGCCTTCGCAAAGATCGATGGGTGAGTAAGACAAAACCTCGGCCAGTGCCGTACCGGTCAGCGTCGATGCGCGCGCAGACTCAGCGTTTCACGCAGCGCGACGACGACGCTCCACGCGCCGCCTGACCATCACGCGCCAAGGCGACGCCGGGCGCCCAGCCGCGTCGTCTGACCGACCGCCTCGGCCCGAGCCGCAGCACTTGAGTGTCGATCCTTTGCCATGAGCACGCCTGCCCACGAGCGCGATCGGGGCACAACTGCGCCAACCGCGCATCGAATCCTCGCCACAGCGCCGACCAGCTCGTCAAACCAAGACCGATTCGAGCGGTCAATTGCCGCCCCGGAGCCGGCCCGGATCCAGCTCTACCTGTAAATTCCGCTCCGTATCCGGACTCGGAAATCGACGACGTCCCTCGCTCCCACCGAGCACTCGACCGCTGCTCGTTCCTCGGCCCAGCCAGCGGTGATCGACGTCCCCACCACGACCAGGCTTCGCATCGGTGCAATCGCCAGTCACAAGTCGTGTGCACAACCGAGTAACCAGACTGATGTCGAGGCAGTGATCGCGCTGACGACACCCCGGGGAACTGACGCCGCGGGCCAACCCAAAGAACGTACCCGCCGGGCGCCAACACGCGACACAGCTCATCGAAAGCCTCGGGACGGCGCAAGGTCCGCGTTACCTCACCGAGGACCACGATGATCTGCGCAGACCCAGACTCCAACGGCCAGGCGTCTGGTGACGCGATCACAGCGCCTCGCTTGCACGCTGCCGCGGCCGACCCCTCATCGAGATCATCCCGGCCTCTCTGCGCGGTCGCCGAAGAGCCCGGAGCGCCGACGCTCGAGGCCTGCGAACGGCCCTCATCGACGTGTCGCGCCAAACGCTTGCTCAGGCGCGACATCAACCAATAGCGCGCCTTCTTGATGGACGACGGCACTCCGCACTGGCGAGCCATCCTCCACCCCATCCGCCAACGAGGGCCACCCACAGGTTCGGGCGCCATTAAGCCCAGCGCTATCGTCGTGCGACGATATCCCAGAGTCAAAGGCCCGAGCGACGCGAGCGCAGTCGCTCGTACTCGGCTCAGATGCTGAAGGGCCCGATGCGTATCGAGCTCGTCCTGCCCACCGCGATGCTCACCACCGTGTACGCTGGCTGAAACACCGACGGGCTCGCGACCCACTACTGCCTCACTGGCTTCGGCGCCAGAACAGAAAGGCTGACCCGAAACAGCCGTCGAGTCCGAGGCGTTAGCCGGCTCAGCTGCATGCACAAGTTCCTTACCCCCGATGGAGGGCACCGCCTTGCAGTGCGAGCCTCCGTCCTTGGCGGTCGGGTGATCACCTACTTGTCGGCCCGCACGCCGTTCCGCGCTGCGGCGCACGCCGCTCGAATCGTCGTCAAGTTTTGCACCGCGCAACGCCTTGTCGGGCGCGGCACAGCCGACAAAGACCACGCTCCCCACACTCGGGGCACGCTCGAGTATCGCAGCCAACAACCCCGCCCAGGTCAGCGTTGCGCCATTGGGCGCATCGTGACCCGTGGCATCGTCCTCGGCATTCACCGCAAACCATGGTTGGGATCGGCCCGCCGAACCCCTCACGGCTGATGAACGGCACGCATCAACAGCGACGCAGCGACCGTCACCCATGGCAGCGGCAGAATCTACAACTGTGACGCGCGAGCTCGCCTTCACCGAATCCACCCCACCGGTTGTCGAAGCCAGAAGCATCCAAGCACGAGCCGCTCACTGAAGAACACGGGCCGCGGACCGATCATCGGGTCAAAGTATCGATGGTCGTCAAAGCGATTACCAAATCCCAGCACGCGATGCCCTCGTCGAACTCGAGCCGCACATTTGGTAGTGAGACAGGTCTTGAGACGGCTTCCCGGCCTTAGCCTCAACCTGAGCCTCAACGCGAGGCGCGATCTTCATTCACGGTTCGCCGCGCCAGCTCAAACGACCTCGGGGCAAGGCCAACGGCCTCGAGGCACCGCCCAACGATTCGGGCTATCGAGACCAACCGACGTGCCAACCGACACAGGCCGAAGAGCCTGAACGAAGACCGAACCAGCGTCCAATCAACCTCAATCCGGCACGCGCCAGTCCTCTCGACGACGCTTCACCCTTCACAGCCACCAAGGCCGGTACCACATCGACGCACCGCCGATGCCGCTCCCTGTGACACACCGCGGAACGATTTCAAGCGCCAGAACACATGACCCGGATTGCCGGACCACACCGATACGCGAACCCACTTTGCACGCCAAGCCGCCGGACCGCGGCGCACGGACCGAGCAACGACATGGGGCACCACAGTCGGCGTAACTGATCCTGGCAGAAGAAGGACCCAGCGGATTGCAGGCGGCGGAACAATGTCACGCCCCCCAGACTCGAGCGGCCGCGCCGGCGTTGATGCAGTGCCACACAGCGCTCGCGCGCGCATCGCGGAGACGCCTCGCTAAACTATCGACGCGACGCGTCACGTCCACCGACGTGAGGACACGACCTGCTTGGTCTGAAGTGAATATCCGGCTATGCTCTCGCCACCTGAATACAACGAGTCGCCCCGACGCATGAAAACGATCGCCGACGCCTCGCCGCAAAACCCGCTCACCGATTCGCTCTCAGCGAATCCTGAGCCAAACGCCACGCTCACCCAAACGCCGCCGTACAAGTTTCTCCGCCCGGCCCCTCGAGGACGGCGGAGCCGACAGCCTGTCGGCCTCTACAGCGCCGCGCTGTGCATCGGCGTGATCGTCACCATGACTGCACTCAGCCTCAGCGGCTGCGCAAGCGGACCTCGCCCAAACGACGCGACGAGCATGCAATCAGCGTCACCGTGGTGGCGCGGCGACGCGAACGGATCGGAATCCGTAGACGCCTGGGTACGCCTGAGCAAGCGCTTCAGCATGCCGCTACCCGCTCAATCCAGCGGGCAGGCACGCGTTCGCCAGCAAATCGAGTTCTATCGCAGCAACGCCAACATTCTCGCCGTCTCGCTCGCGCGCGCCGAACCCTGGGTCGAACATCTCCTCGATGAACTTGAACGTCGCGACCTCCCCGGCGAACTCTTCCTGGTCCCGATCGTTGAGTCTGGATTCGCGCCGGAGGCCACCAGCCCCAGTCGCGCCGCCGGGATCTGGCAATTCATGCCCGCGACGGGCGCTCATTTTGGGCTCAAACAAACCGCCGATTTCGATGGACGGCGCGATGTTTTCGCATCGACCGACGCCGCATTCGAATATCTCGAATCACTGCATGCGCGCTTCGACGACTGGGCGCTGGCACTCGCCGCGTACAACTTCGGGCAGGGTAATGTCGCCCGCGCGATCGAGGCAAATCAGCAAGCAGGGGCACCAACCGACTACTGGTCACTGCAGCTCTCCCCTGCGGCAATGAACTACGTGCCCAAAATCCTCGCCCTCCGGCACCTGATTGAAGCCCGCGAGCGGCACGGCATCGAACTCCCCAAGCCCCGCCCCGAGAATGCCGTGGTCGCAATGCCGATCGACGCACCAATCGATCTGCGGCGCGTGGCCACACTCACCGACACACCGCTCGAAAACCTACGCAACATCAACCCAGCGACACGCTCGACGATCCTGCGACCGTCACCCGGTGCCAAGCTCGCCCTACCTCGCAGTGCGCTCGCGGCGCTCAACGCCACAGCCGACACGAGCAACGATCTAGAATCCGCACGCGCAGCCTTGCGGGTCGCCAGCGTCGTCGCACCGGATCACAATAATTCAGCAGACACCTCGTCTCGCCCAGCGGCCGAATCACCGGTCGCGACCCGAGAAATCGCGGTCGTCGCTGGCGATACGTTGAGCGCGATCGCAAAACGCAACAACACCACTGTCGCCAGTCTCAAGCGCGACAACGCCCTGACCTCCGACAACCTGCGCATCGGACAACGACTGACGATTCGCAACGGCGCGCCACAAGCGACTCGCCCAACGGCTCCCACGCCGCGCGACTATATCGTGCAACCGGGCGACAGCCTGTGGAGTATCGCCGCGCGCCACGGCGTCGATCTCGGCGAACTCGGCGAGGTCAACGAACTCGCTCGTGGAGCCGTGCTCACCCCAGGCCAGCGACTCAAGCTGCCTGACGTCGCGTCGACAGAGCTCGTCACCGTCGTCTATCTCGTGCAGCCCGGCGACACCCTCAGCCGTGTCGCCCAACGTCATGGCGTCAGCCTCGATGCTCTCCGGGAACACAACCATGTCCCCGGCGATCGCTTGCGCTCAGGTGAAACATTGATCATTCCTCGTCGCAGCTGAGTCACACACCTCCGACGCAACAGAGCATCAGCCGCGTCCTAAACCCCTTTTTTGCCGCCGCGGCGCCACCTGACCCGCGAGCCGCGCGAGCTCACCACAAGGTCTCAAGAGCGGCCCGTGGTGCGCGCAGCGCGCCAGGCACGCAGTGCCACCCGCAACACCAAGAAAACGCAGAATAAAGCCGCAAGAGAACCGTGGCGCAAGACATCGAGAGCGAAGCGGCCCGAACATCGCCATTCGTCGTGCCGGGTAGCTAGCACCACGCAACATAGCAATTCGCCCACGCAGCCATTGACTTAACGTTTCCCAACAGGCTCGGCGTGCGCTAGATCGACACCTCGACAGACGTCGAAACCACACCCACCGTGAAAACCTCTTGAGATCCAACAGCCGGCGTCCACCGCGCTAGGCGACTCAGAAGCGCTCCGATGACGCGTCGCAAAGACCCGACGCACACACCGTGGGCCACCGACCTCATCGTCATTCCAGCTCAGCGCTCTGAGCCCAGCTTGGCTGCTGCTCCACCCTCTGGCATCGACCCTCGCCGACACTGCAAACAGCGCAACACCCCGCTAATAGATCGACACTGCGGGTCATCCCCTCGACGATCGAGTGGACGCGACGACATTTATCGATCAGGGACCGCCTTTGCGGTCGACACCCTGATTGACCACGGCGTGACGAACCGCATCCATCGCCGCCCCACCCGGTGCACAACCGCGGCGCTCCTCGGCCCAGACCGCCTCTTCCATCGGGTAGCCGAGCAGAAATCCCTGAAAGTTCCGGCAGCCCAATTCAGCCATGAACATTAGTTCGCTACGATCTTCGATGCCTTCAGCCACGACTTCCAGATTGAGCGCGTTGGCCAGCCGCACGATCGTCGTCACCACGGACGCCCGTGCGTAGTCACGCGTTGCCTGCTGCACAAAGCTGCGATCGATTTTCAAGCCATACAGCGGCAATCGCGTCAGATACGACAGAGACGAGTAGCCAGTGCCGAAGTCGTCAAGCACCCAACGCACACCGAGATCAGCGATGCGCGCCATGCGACTGATGACTATCTCCGACTGATCCAGGAAAACCGACTCGGTCAACTCGATTCGCAAGTGACTCGATGGAAACTTGCCGCGATCGAGATGTGCGCGCAAGCGCGCCTCGAATGCATCGTCGCGGAGTTGAGCGGCACTCACGTTGATCGAGAGATAGTCGTTACGACACATCGGGTCTCGCGCCCAAGCCTCGAGTTTTTCGACCGCGGCATCCAAAACCCAAAAGCCCAGGTCAACGATTAAGCCCGAGCGTTCGGCCAAGGGAATGAATGCCGCAGGCGACAGCAATCCCCGTCGAGGATGATTCCAGCGAATCAGCGCTTCGGCACCGCTTACTCGCCCCTCGATTGAGCAGATTTTCTGAAAGTACAGCGCCAGACCGCCTTCTCCATCGAGGGCTGCGCGTAAGTCATGCTCCAGTTCCACTCGCGTCGTCAGCGCCGCGTGCAGGCTGGCGTCAAAGTGACGCACACAGGCCCGACCAGCGCTTTTCGCCTTGTACATCGCAAGATCAGCGCGACGGAACAGCTCATCGACCGCCTGCACCTCGTCATCACCGAGGCTCACATCATCAGGACCGAACATTGCGACCCCGATGCTGAGTGACTGGTTGATGCTGGGGACCGGCCTGTCCACTGGCACCAAGCGGACCTCCGTACCTGGATCGCCCTCAGCAGTGTTGCTCGCGCCACCGGTCTCGCTAAACGAACCACCCGAGACGCCGTCGTCACCGCGCCTCGCCGCCAACAAGTGCGCGCCATTCACCGCAGTCAACAAGTCCTGCGCAATCCGTTCGGCGTGATGCGCGGCCTGCTCACGCTCACAGCCCAGATCCGACAACAGCACGACGAACTCATCACCACCGAGCCGCGACACTGTGTCAGTTCGCCGCACACGACCCACGAGCACGTCGGCCAGGTTGCACAACATACGATCACCGACCGCGTGCCCGTGCATATCGTTGACGTCCTTGAAATGATCAAGATCAAGAAACAACACCGCGCTAAATGCCCCATGACGACGCGACTGCACGATCGTTTGCCACACACGATCACGCAACAGGCTGCGATTCGGCAGACCTGTCAACGCGTCGAAGAACGCCAAACGGCGAATTTGTTGCTCGGCCTTTCGCCGGCTCGAGATGTCCACCCAGGTTCCGATGACCCTCAGGTGGCCATCGTCACGGAATGACACGCCGCGCATGCGCACCCACTGTGGCGCGGCCCTCTCCGCCGAATGGCTCTGCGATTGATCGTTTGCCGTTGCCAGGCGCAGTTCACAGTCTTCTGCCCGACCGGGTGTCTGCGCGAGCCTTGCCAGAAACGCCACGACATCAGAACGATCTTCTGGGTCGATGCAGGCTATCAACGGTAGGCCACGCAACACCTCGTGACGCTGGCCCGCCATGCGCTCGAATGCCGGATTACAGACTCGGAGCCGTCCCTCAGCATCGAGCTCGAACAACCCCTCGGAGAGATGAGCGACGATGCGTTGCAGACGTCGCTCGGAAGCCGCCAGCTGCAGGGCGGCCTCACGCGCCTCAGTAACATCGAAAGTCATGCCGCGCACGACCTCGCGAAAAGCGCCCGCGTCGACCGACGATTCGTCCGCCATGCTGACACCCGCCCGCGCCGCGCCTTGACCATGCCCAAGCCATTCGACCGCATCGGGATGACGTTCGCCGCGATGACGATCCGCAAAAACTTCGGAAAACCGAGTGTACTCATCAACCGATTGAGCAATGGTCGAGAACTGATCACGCAGCCAACGTCGCGGGACCGCCGGATCAGGCTGCCAACGATACTCGACCGCGCTGGCGGGTACGATGTCCGTCCAAGCCTTGCGTACATGCTCGCGATCCTCCGGCACCACGCCCTCGAGTCGCTCCGAGATCGAGCACAGCCCAAACGCGGGGTCGCCGTTACAACAGCCGGAACCACCGCTGGTATCGCGAAGTTTCGCCGCGGACTTCGCTGAAACCCCAAACACACGCTGCACATCGCCGACAACGAAAAGCCAGTTGCCGCTGCGCGCATCGGCCTCCCACAGCACCGCGCCCACCTCGATTTGCATTGCGCGCAACCGCCCATGCGCGCGCGCCTCGTCGCGTACGGTACGTTCATACGCCACACGGGACGCTTCCAAAGCGCTTGCCGCATAGTTAATGATTCGCTCCAAGCCGCTGATCTCGTCGCGCCCGCGGACAGATGTAGAGAAATCGAACTCACCGCGTTGAATGCGCAGCCCGGCATCGCAAAGACGATCCAGGCGACGCGTTGTCCAGCGCGCAAGCAACATCGCGCCGACAAGGCTCACAACGATCACCACCACCGCGATCGCAATCAATTCGAAAACCGCTCGCCGCGCCTGTTCGCGCAATGGCGTACTCGTAAAACCGAGCGTCATCGTGCCCAAAGTACGGCCGTCCACCGTGATCGTTTCTTCGATTAACACGTCGATCGACCCGGCGCCTGGGTCGCCCACCCGAACCAAAATCTGATCCAGTGCATCGCGTAACTCACCCGCAACGAAGACCTCCGACGAGGCTGAAATCACCATCAGTTCCTCGAGCATGGCGACATCGCCAAAAATCAACCCGGGCACGACAGCGTTGCTCAACAACTCCGCGTGAGTCTCCGCCGCAGATTCGATCAAGCCCATCTGACCCGCAGACAGACGGTCGTGCGCTGTAAACGCCAGCGCCGCAGTCAAGATCAACAGCGAAACGAACAGCCCCAGAGCCACGCGTAGCGGAAAGCTTGCCCACCACGGAGTGTGGCAGCCCATGTCGCGTGGCTCGTCATCGCGCCCAACGTCCACCGACACAGGCGTCGGCGTCTCTCGAGGCTCGCGAGAAAGTCGGCTCACAACACCTCTCGCAATCGGTCGCCAACCATCCACGCCAATGCCACCGTTCCATCGACATGGTTGCGAAACGCAACATACGGCCGACTCAACTGATCGTCTGGAATCCCAGCCGCCGGCATCGCGCGCTTGTTCTGTAAAGATTCTTTGAATACCGTCTCTTCGACGCCGCGATCGCCTCGAATCCGGGGCGCATGGTCGGCCACTGGCGCGCTTTCGCGACCCTGCAAAGTGCCATCCCAAAACTCGAGCCATGGCACCAGGTCGTAGAAGCGCTCGAACTCCCCGTCCGCAACATCGCGCCAAGCGGGGTAACCCAGTGCCTCACGTATCGCAGCGGCCGAGGGATCCTCGTGCAAACTGGTCATGCGCTGCTGAACGGCATCGCGTACAGCCTCGGGCACCCGACGATGAGCCAAAATCACGGCGCTCGGAAACGCTTCGGAGCGCGCGACCAAACGGATCGGCTGACTCTCGCGCAGAGCCCGCGCAACAACAAAGATCGAGACCCCCGCAACGTCAGCCCGACCAGAAACCACGGCGCTCACCGCTGCATTGTGGCTCGGCATGTCAATCCAGACGATTTCCGGCGGACGCCCTCCGCAGACTGGAATCAAGCGCTCTAGCGCGCGCTCAACCTGCGTCCGACCGACAACGTGAATTACGGCCTCCGACGGCGGCAACGCAATACGAATGCGCCACGTCGTTGCTGCATTGCCGTTGTCGGAATGCTCGTGCTCAACGAGCGGCGGCGATCGATCCAGCAGGATCTCGCCGCCAACAGCGCGCTCATCCACGGGGCGAGCTGGCGAACCCGCAATTTCTGCTGCGCAAAACGCCTGCAACCAGTCGATCAGCCCATCGGCTTCGTCGTTGACCGGCGCGCCGCCATCGTCGTGCTGGCGCACCGATCGTCCAGCAATCGCGTCCGCCGAAGCATCACCACCGGCCGACGGTGCGCGATCAGCTGCCACGATCCGTCGGTTGTCAGCAGGTTGCGCGACTGCGTCCACCGCATCCGTGCGGACAAGCCATCCCACCTGCAGAGGGGTTTCGAGAACCACCAACGGTACGTAGATTCCACTGCGGATGTAGTGCGCAGCGAAGTGCGGCGCGGTGTAAACGAAGTCGTAGCGCTGCTCGAGCAGGCGTGCGGTGTGTGTCGCGAAATTCGGCGACGACTCGATTGAAAAAGTACCGAAACCCAGTTCAGACCAATCCTCGGCCAGCGCCGCGAAACGCCGATGCAAAGCCACTGGACTCTCAAACGGCAGCAGTCCAAATAACCACCGAGAATCGCGAGAGTCCCCGACCTGCTCCAGCAGCATCTGCCCAACTTCAGCCTCAACGGTGGCAGCCGACTCGTGCCTGCCGGACACCTGTGCGACCAACGCTCGTCCAGTCGCCGGGCCGGTCTCTGGTCTATGCGGTATCACACCCTCCAAGACTCCGGCCGTCGAAGGTTCCGACGCCGGCGTGGACATCGGTGCCGCCAAAAAACTGCTCATCGCGTTCTCAGCGTCAGAAACGAAAGACGCAGCCTCCGGCGGAGGCTTCAGGGCCGAAACTTCACCGCGCACGGTGATCGGCGGGCGAGACGATGCAAACGAACCCATCAAGCGCGATTCCATCATCGCTTCGACCTTGGCCGACTCGATCAGATGCTGAGGCGTCAGATCGATTTCTGCGACAAGCGCCCCCGCGACGGTATCGCTCGAGGGCCCCTCAGTAGGCGCTGGCGCATCGGCAGCAGCGGCACTAAGCGACAATGAAGCGAGACATGCGACCCAACGAGCCCGAACGGCCAGGCGATTGAAAGCCATACCTGGAGACTCGCGCCCGGACGGCGACACGATGACGTCGTTTCGTCGCTGGAAGGTGACCATATCTGCCTCGTCCCTTTTGCGAACCCATGACGCTGGCGCGACAAACCCAGGTTTCCGAGCACGGGTTGAAGCCGCACACTCAGTAACCGAAACGCGCCACGTCAGAACCCACCGTTCGCCGTGAGCACTATCCGGCACTGCCCTTCGAAACGCCGAATCGAACGGCCTTCTCTAAACGCAGATCGTCAGCGCGAATTGATCGCGTAACGCCCCGGCCCGGACAGCGCGACGGCAACGGCCGCGATAAAGAACATCCACTGCAACTCAATCGCCCAGCCACCCGTACGCGTCAATGCAAACACTTCGTTTGCATGCGCCAGACCGACTGCAAACACCATCGTCACAGCAATCAACATGGCTCCAATCCGACTATACAAACCCGAGATGACCAAAACAGGCGCCAAAACCTCGCCAACATAAACACCATAAGCAAACCATGCTGGCAAACCGGCCTGAACCACCAATCCCTCGATACCGGCGATACCGTTGAATACCTTGTGAACACCGTGCATGAGGATCAGGACCCCCAACGACACGCGCAGTAACAGCTTCCCCACGTCGTCCATGTCTTGACTCCTCGACTTTTGACCCGACTCGTTTGAGTTCTAATTCAAGCACGAATTCGAGTAACACTCGATCGCGCGCGCAGGGGTTGAATTCACCCCATCGGACCCACCGCGACGGCAGTTGTAGCCACCAGAACGCTGTTTTGATCCTGACCAACCAAACTCCGGCAGGCCAACTCGTGGTACCACGTGATCCGCTGACCGGTTACCGCGTCCAGACGCCTTGATCGGCGCCCCCCTTTGAATGAACCGGCCCGGCGATGACCGACGACCCATCGATGTTGCAAGCGCTACACCGCGCTCAACGGAGCATGAGATCGTGCCCCGTCCGATCGCCGGCCTAATCGGCCACGTTCAAAGGCGTCAAACGTGGCACTGCCGCAAGCAGCTTCTGCGTATAGCTTTCTCGAGGGTGCTTGATCACGCCATCGACAGAACCCGCCTCGACCACGCGACCCTGCAGCATCACCAACACGCGGTCGGCCAACGCCTCGACCACGCCCATATTGTGCGTAATGAACACGAGGGCGATGCCGCGCTCGACGATTAGTCGCTCGAGGATACGCAAAATCTCGGCCTGAACCGACACATCAAGCGCACTGGTGATCTCGTCACAGACGATCACCTCAGGATCGAGCACCAAGGCCTTGGCGATCCCGATGCGCTGACGTTGCCCTCCGGAGAACTCATGCGCAAATCGCTCCAGACTTCCGGCCGGCAACCCCACCGCCGCCAAAGCCTCGGCTGCGAGTCGTTCACGGTCTTCATGATCAGCGCCGATCCCGTGCACCGCCATCGGTTCGGTCAACAGCTCGCCAATCGGCAAGCGTGGATTCAACGACGACTGCGGATCCTGAAACACGACCTGAATCCGCCGCCGAAGCGAACGCCAAACGCGTGGCTTCGCCCCAGTCATGTCCTCACCAAACAGCTTCAATTGCCCCGCCGTCACGCGCTCCAGCCCCAACAACGCGCGTCCCAATGTCGTCTTTCCGGAGCCTGACTCACCGATCACCGCGAGAACTTCGCCAGCGTGCAAATCCAGATCGACCCCATCGAGCGCCCGGACGACGTCAACCTGACGACGCAGCAGCCCCTTGTAGACCGGAAAGTGAACGCTCAGCCCTCGCGCCTCGATCAAACGATCGCCGGGGGCACGACGGCGGCGAGGCGGAAGATTCTCCGGCAACGCTGCAATCAAAGAACGGGTATACGCATGCTCGGGTCGCCGCAATACCCGCTCGCGCGGTCCCCGCTCGACGATACGACCGAGACGCATCACCGCGACGTGATCGGCGTGATGAGCCACGACGCCGAAATCGTGCGTAATCAACATCACCGCCATGCCACGCTCCGCCTTCAGCGCGTCGATCAATCGCAAAATCTCGGCCTGAACAGTGACATCGAGCGCCGTCGTCGGCTCATCGGCAATCAACACATCCGGCTCACCGATGAGTGCCATCGCAATCATGGCCCGTTGCCGCTGTCCGCCTGAGAGTTGATGCGGAAACGACGCGGCAATGCGATCCGGCTCTGGCAATTGAACCCGCGCGAGCCATTCACGCACAGCCGTCGCCCGTGCCGCCGCACCGACGTCGGGACGATGCAACCGAAGCACTTCCTCGATCTGCTCACCGATCGGCTGCACCGGATTGAGCGAGGTCATCGGCTCCTGGAAGATCATGCCTAGCCGCAGGCCACGGACCCGCGAAACCACCGCCGGATCCAGAAGATCGAGTTCGCCTGCCTGCCCGGCCAACGTTGCAGTCCCACGAGGTCGCGCAAATGCATTGGGCAACAGCCCCATCAAGGCCAGGGCGGTCAATGACTTTCCGGATCCAGACTCGCCGACGACGCATAACGTTTGGCCTCTGCGCAACTCGACATCGACACCGTGTACGAGAATCGTGCCCTCGCCATCCGCAGTCACGCCCGACCCGGATTGATCCGAGTCCCGCGTGCGACGTAGCGGGCGTGATCGCAGAGCGATGACCAGATCGTCGACGCGCACCACGACTGCACCATCTCCGGATGCACATGTCGAGAGGCGACCAGTCTCTCTGCGGGCGTCTACCCTCGGTCCGGCTGAGCCATCGGTCCGCTCGACTGTTGCGGACGACGCTTTGACGACCGACGTCATGACGGCGATCTCACAGCCTGCGCCGACCGCGGACCCCTGCCGTCTACACCATGCGCGCGTTCATTCTCCGGCGACGAATCCGACAGCACATCCGCACCAGCCGTGCCATGCGACCCTTCGTCGGCATGAGGATCGACAGCATCGCGCAACGCCTCGCCAATCAAGTTGTAGGCGAACACCGTCAAAAAGATCGCCGCACCGGGGAAAACAGCCATCCACCAGTTAAATGTCGAACTCTGGACTGCCTGATTTAGCATCTGCCCCCACGACGGATCGTCGATCAAACCCAGGCCCAGAAACGACAACACGGCCTCGGCCAGAATCGCAGATGCCACCCCGAAGGCCGCCGCGACGACCAGCGGCGCCACAGCGTTCGGCAACATATGTCGAAACAAAATCGATGACAGCGGCAATCCGGCCGCGATCGCCCCCTGCACGAACTCCGTTCGACGTAATTTCAAAAACTCCGCCCGCGTGTACCGCGCATATCCCGACCACGACGTCAGCCCGATGATCAACATCATCAAGTACAGGGATCGGCCAAAAAACGCCACGAAAGTCAACAACAGAAAAAGTGTCGGAATCGCCTCGAAGATCTCGACGAGACGCATACCGATCAAATCGACGACGCCCGAAAACCACCCCATCAACGCCCCAAGAATCACCCCGATCGTCAACGCAATCCCGGTCGCGATCAACCCGATCGACAAGGCAACGCGCGTCGCGTGGATCATACGAGACGCCACATCCGCGCCATTCTCGTCAGTGCCGAACCAGTGTCGCCGCTCAGGCGCCGACGCCCACGGTGCCTCCAGCGCCGTATCCGCGTAGTCACGGAGGTAATCCCGCGCCGAGTACGGAATCGGCGCCCAAACGACCCGCGTCACCTCGCCCATCGTCACGCGTTCGCGCCAGCCCTCATGAATCGCCAGACCCGACGACGACGTCAACGCTTCGGCCGCGAGCCAGACACCCAGCACGCCCGCACCCCACAACGTAATCGACAAACGATTTGTCGTCCCGACAACGCGGCGCACAATCCAAACAACAAAAAGCAAAACCGGCGCTGCCAGCAACGCCCAATCGGCAGCGGTGAGCTCAGGCAAAACCGGACTGAATCGTTGACCATCGGCCAACTCGATCCACAGCGGCGTCGAATTGGCCAGCAAGGGCGCGAATACGGCAACGAGCACCGCGAAACCGATCCAGGCCAGACCGACCCTCGCGCCAACCCGAGCGATCGTCTTGTGCAACACGCGCGCGCCCGGCGACACCGCCGATCGATGCCGGGCCGGTCGCGCTGACGACACACCGTGCCGCTTGACCGCGTCGTCGTTTGACCGCACCCCCTGCTCGGCGTCAGTCATAGCTCACCCTCGGATCGGCGATCGCGTACGCCACATCGGCCAACAAATAGCCCACCAACGTCAAAACGCCCGACAACAGTGCGACGGCCAGCACCAACTCACGATCCCGAGTCTGCACGGCCTCAATGGCAAGCTTACCCATACCGTCGATCGAAAAAATGGCCTCGACGATCACCGAACCCGCCAATAACGACGGCAGCAACGTTGCCGACACCGTGATCAGAGGCAACAGAGAGTTACGGAACACGTGACGCCACAGAACCTCGTCCTCTGGGACCCCCTTGGCACGAGCCGTGCGCGCGTAATCGGCGCTCAGATTCTCCAGCACCGAAGACCGCGCGAGCTTAGCTAGGAAAGCCAACCCTCCATACGACAACGCCAACACCGGCAATATCAAATGCCAGACACGGTCGATCAGAAAGCCTCGCCCCACGTCGCCCGGCAACAACGCGATCACGAGCGCAAGCCCCAGCGCAAAACCCAACAACCCGCCGATCAGAACCCGCAAAGCTCGCCAATCCGAAACCGCCAGGCGATCGCCGAGCCACGCCAGCAACGCGGCCGCCACGCCCATTGCGAACACACCACCGGCGTGCGACGTGATCCCGTCGAGCGCGCCAACGAAAGCCAGGCCGCCCAACGCACCCAGCCCAATTGCCGCCAATCGTCTCGCGACGCGTGGCGCATGAGCCGCGGCCCATCCGCCCAGAACCGCCCCCAAAACCGGCCCGATCAACAACGCGAGAAACATCCACGGCGCACCCACGATGGGCAAAAACGTCGCGTCCAGCGCCTCTCGCCGCGATAACCCACCCGTCGGAAACCACTGCCAAAACTGATCTGACGCGAAAAATCCGATCAACAGTACGCCAACCAGCATCGTCGGCGCCGACCACAACGCCAGCAGCACCACCGAGGACTGGCGATCAAAATCCTCGCCACGATGCGTGGCTGCACGCACCCCGATCGCGATCGAAAACACATAAATCAACGGAATCGAAAGCGCATTCAAAAGCAACGTGATGGGCAAACGCTCCGCAAGCAAGTCGGTGACCGGCCGACCGTAACGAAAGCTCAGCCCGAGATCGGGTGCCTTGACGATCGGACGCCAATCGAAGGCCCCGCTCTCATCGACGCGAAAACCCACCGGCGAGATGTTGTTCAGCCAACGCAGATACTGCACCGGAGGCGGCTGATCCAGACCGTACAGCCGGTTGTAGTACGACTCGAGCGCCTGCTTGGCCTCCGGCTCCAGATTCTGGCCATCGACCAGTGTCGCCACCGTGATGCCGCCCGGAGATGCCGCCATCACGACGAACACCACGAGCGTGATGCCGAGCAGCGTCGGAATCATCCACAGCACCCGCCGGACGAGATACGTCAACATGCAGCCGCGCGCCCCAATCGCAGGTCCAGTGTCAGAGTCATCGACCGCCCAATCGACAAGACGAGCGGCGCAAGACTCAATACGCCGACCGCCTCTGGCACATGTGACGACACGGTCGAACGAGTCTCCGCGCCCACGTCAGCCGCCATAACGCTGCGCCGCAACCGGCACAAAGAACTCGATCGGCACCAACGGCAGATTCAACCCCAACTCGGTCTGCTTCAAACCCTCGAAACGTCGATCGATCAACGCCAAGGTCGTGCGACGCATCAAAAACGTATAAGGCTGTTCGGCCACCAAAATTGCCTCGACTTCGCGCCACAGCGCCATTCGGCGCTCCTCATCGACCTCACCGCGAGCGGCGTCGAGCAACGCATCGAGTGGCTCGTGCGCAAACGACACAAAGTTGTCACCCCCAGCCACGGACTGAGACGAATGAAACATCTGATAGACATCGACTTCGACGCCAGACGTCCAGCCGAGTGTGATGACGTCGAAATCCTTGCGATTGAGCCGGTCCAGCATCACCGACCACTCGGTCGGATCGGGCTCCATCCGTATCCCAGCCCGCGCGTACAGATCGCGCAGGAACAACACCATTCGCCGGGTATCTTCGTTGTCTTGAAAGAAGGTCAGCCTGAACGTGAAAGGCACGCCGTTCGGATCGAGCAACACGCCATCACGCGCACGGCGACTGAATCCCGCATCCTCCAATAGTGCCAGCGCCTCGGCGACATCGGCGGATTGTGGCTCATGCCGCGGATCATGTTGTGGGCTGCGCGGATTGAAAGGGCTCACCGCGCGCTCGGCGTAGCCGAGAAACACCTCATCGATGACGCGATCGACATCAGTCAGCAAGGTCATCGCGCGACGCACCCGCGTATCAGCGAACCACGTCGGAGCATCATTGCGACGCTGGTTCCACGCCAGATAGCTATAACCCGCCGTCGGTGACAGATACTCCCAATCCCGCGCCCGCGCCATCAAACGCTCATCTTCGAGCAGAGTCCGGAATTCGCGGGGACGCGCACCGTAGACATCGATATCGCCGTTTCTGAACGTCGTCAGACGCGCGGTGTCGTTAGAAATGACCTGCCAAACCATGCGCTCGAACGGCGGATCGACTGGTCCCCAGTAGCGCGGATTGCGCTCGAGTTCGACGCGGCCGGCATCCGGCGTCCAGTTTTCCGGATCACGCAGCCGATAAGGGCCAGACCCCAGCAGCAAGGCCCGCGACTGGTTAAAGCGATCAGGGTCATCGGCGAATCGTGCGTAGAAATGCTCGGGCAAGACCTGCATTCCGCCCGCCAGCGCCAGCGCATTGAAGTAGGGCTCGGCAAACCGGAACACCACTGTGCGTGAATCAGGTGCCGACACCGACTCGATTTTCGACCAGAACGCACGCGTCCGTGGTGCCGCAATCCGCTCATCCATCACGAAGCGGAACGTGAAAGCGAAATCGTCTGCCGTCAACGGCTCACCGTCCGAAAACCGCGTCCCCGGACGCAGACGAAACGTAATGTCCGTTCCATCGTCCGAAAACCACCAGCTCTCGGCCAGCAACCCCTGCCACTCGAGCGAGTCGGGATCCCGCACCAAGGCCGACTCCAACACGTAGGACTGAATTTCGGCCGCATACGCATCCGACGAGACATAAGGCGTCAGCGTTGCGAGCCCCGTCGCGAATGCACGCACCAACCAATCGCCTTCGGCGTAATCGTCTTGCGCGGCCACCGCTCGCGCACGCGCGAAACCGTCGCGATCAGACCCCGCCGCAGTCGCATCTCTCGCAATTGACGCCGCAGTCGCCGCACTCGGATCGGCCAAGGCCACCGCGCCACGCTCGGACAGTCGCTTAGCGATCTCGTCGGGCAGTCGGTCCTCAAGCCGAGCCAGCGCAGAACGCAGTGCTCGCGTATCGCGAGCCTGCTCCGCCAACGTCTGCTCCATCACACGCAATCGTTCCCACTGACGATCGACCTGCCACATCAGCACCAGCATCAAAGACGCCAGAACACCAATCGTTACCGCCAAACGCCAACCACCGGCCACGATTCAAGCCTCCGAGAGCACCACACCGAAAAAAAACCACCGCGCACGAGCGCCAACCCAATCTGCCGACATAGCCACTGCGCGCGTTATACCCACGACTATCGGCCAAGCGAGGCTGCGTACGTGACCGCGCAGCAGAATTCTGACGTCGTTCCTCAAACAACCCCACTCATCATCAAGACCACGGTGTCACAGCCTACGTTCCCCGACAAGACACCTCCACAGCAGGCACGATCGGACCGCACTCAAACAACGACGGCGCCAGACGATGCCAATCGTCGCAGCACGCCGTAAACTGTCGTGTAACATCAAGGAGGGCGGTCGCCAGACCAACCGGCATAAAGTAAGAGGGATCAATCACGGGTGCCTGCTTAACGCGCGCGTCAAAGCAAGCTGTCGGGGATTCGAACCTCACGCCTTTCGCGGCCGCTTTGCAGCCGCATTACTGCGTCTAAGGAGCCACCATGGGATTTCTCGAAGGCAAACGTGCGTTGATCGTAGGTGTCGCCAGCAACCGTTCAATCGCGTTCGGCATTGCCGAAGCGATGAAGCGCCAAGGCGCTGAGCTCGCATTCACCTACCAGAACGAACGCCTGCGAGACCGCGTCGAAAAAATCGTCGCGCCGTTCGAATCCGACGTGCTCGTTCCCTGCGACGTTTCGAGCGATCAAGAGATCGAAGCGCTCTTCGAACGTCTTGACGATTACTGGAATGGCTTCGACATCTTGGTGCATTCGGTCGCCTTTGCACCGAAGGAGCAGCTCGAAGGTGACTTCCTCGACAACATGACGCGAGACGGCTTTCGGATCGCCCACGACATCAGCTCGTACTCCCTCGCGGCCTTGGCCAAAGCCGGGCGCGGCATGATGCGCGGACGCAATGCCTCGATCATGACGCTGTCCTACCTTGGTGCGGAACGCGCGATGCCAAGCTACAACGTCATGGGCCTCGCAAAAGCATCCCTTGAGGCGAACGTTCGCTACCTCGCCTACACCCTCGGCCCAGAACAGATTCGGGTCAACGCCATTTCCGCCGGACCGATCAAGACCCTGGCCGCCTCCGGCATTGGCGACTTCAAAAAATTCCTCGATCATGTCGCCGCCAATGCGCCTCTGCGACGAAACGTCACGATCGATGAAGTCGGCAACGTCGGCGCATTCCTCGGCTCCGATCTTTCGTCCGGCATAACCGGCGAAACGATTTACGTCGACTCGGGCTTCCACAGCATCGCGCTCGGCCCGGCTGAAGCGGGTCTCGGCGGATGACGTCCGACACGCGCCAACACACCGATCAGAGCCGCCAAATGCTCGGAGGCCGGATTGTCTATAACCGGCCGCACCCTCTAGCCTCATCGGCACTTCGCCACGAAACCTCGTACGCTCGCTAAAAGTTCTCGCCGAGCACGTCGCGTGACAGATCCAGCACTCAACAGACCTCCTGCGGTCATGGGTCCGAACCAACGTGCTGAATGAGCGCTCTCACAGGTTCACTGCAGAATCAGACTGAGCGCTTCGAGACACAGTCAGCCTCTCACGAAACGAATCGTCTCCTAGACGGACCTGCAGAACGGACGGCAAGCGTATCGGCGGGATCAGATCGACAACGGGACCAGATCGACAAACGGTGCGGTTGGCCTAAACGCAAACCGAGGCACCGACCCCGGAAGAAGGCATCTCAACACAATCGACGCAAATCTCTTCGCTGCCCTTGAGCCGCCTGCGTAGCCGCCCTCCGGGTGGCAGCCCCCGAGCCCCCGGCACAACGAAACCGCCCAAAATCTTGCTGTCATAGGGCGAACGCCTCGAGGTACTCGTCATCGGCTGCGATAGCGCATGGTTTCACGATACGACGTGTTGGCGGTCGTCGAGTGACTGCTGGACCGCTTGGCGGCTGCACGCGACTTCGTGCCCCAGAGCCATTCGCTGGCCCACTCGCCTATCGAGAAGTCCGCAACCCGAGCCAAACAGACCCGAGCCGAACAGGCCTTGGGCGAACGGACACCGGGCAAGCAAACCCAAGGCATCTGGAGCAGGATCAACAAACCTGAGTCGAACGATCCTGGTTAAGGCGCCCGAGGCGGTGGTTCTCTGGTCGCTGGTTCTCAGGTCTGAAACTTCGTGTCGGCGGCTTTTGACACCATCGAACAGCGGACCACAAGGCAAAGCTGAACCGAAAGCATTCGCCACCGAGTCGCGTTGCGTTCGTTGCGCGACAAGCCTTTTGCCAACGATAGGGAAGCGCCAAGTCTGCTTCCCGGCCCGTGCGACGTCGACCGATGTCGCTGACACGTCAACAAAGCCGCCGCCCACGCACCATCGGCCCCGAAACGTTTGAGACCGCGCAGCCACAGCAAGCACAGCCATTGAGCGAATCATCGAGTCAACGCCTGCGACCGGCGAGTCGAATCGCCTGAACGCTACTCAAGATTTTCCGGGTACCGTCGAATATCCGTCGACGCCCGCAAAGCAGCCAACCAGGCTTCGATCTCGACAGTCGCGAGAGACCGCGCGAATCGATCGCGCTCACTCAACAAACTAAAACCTTCCGTGCCCACGCCATCGGCACTCGACACGACGGCCTCAAGCGCCACGAGCACGCTGGCGCCGTCGTCGAGAGTCACGATCTCAAAAGTGGGCACGTCGTCCACAGGTGCTGGCATCCGCAATACCGCATTCCGCAGATGATCGACTGCGCGCGCGTCGATCGAAATACCTGACAGCGCCTCGTGAGAGGCCTCAAAGGGCCAATCACCATCGCGACGCAATTCTCCCACCTCTGTCCAACGGCTCCGATCAGCAAAGCGCTCAGCCCGCTCGGATTCATCGAGCGCAAGCAACGCATCACGATCGGCAGCCGCCTCTTCTGCCGTCAGGCGTGCCAGATTTTCCTGCACGAGGTTCGCCACCAGCCGTTCTCGCACTGTCTCGAGAGGCGGGACTCGAGAAGGCTGCTCGTCAGCGACGCGCAAGACCACCGTCCGACCATCGGGCAAATCGATGACGTCGGAGTTTCGTCCGTCCTCACGAACCGCGGGCGAAAATGCTGCCTGTCGCACGCCTCGATGACTCGCGATACCCGTTCCTGAGTCGAGTGCAAACCAATCGCTTTCACGAATTTCGAGACCCGTCGCAGCAGCCGCGGGCTCGAGGGAATCGGGATGCTCGAAGGTCTGCGCGATCAGCGCATCGAGCAATTCGATCTGACGCTGCTCAGCCCGACGGTCGCGCAGGTCGGCGGCAACTTCATCACGCACCTGCTCGAACGGCTGCACCGAGGCCGGCGTCACTTCGGTGACTTCCACAATGGCAAAACCACGCTCGACACGTATCGGCTGGCTCACCAAACCCACAGGCAACGAGAAAACGACGGTGTCCAAACGGTCGGAAAGCTCACCACGGGCCACCTCGCCCAGCTGGCCGCCCCGCCGGGCCGATACTTCGTCGTCTGAGTACTCGCGCGCGACCTCGGCGAAGTCTTCGCCGCCATCGATCCGCGAACGCAACTCTCGCGCTCGCGCCTGTGCATCGTCATGCAGAGCATCCGCAACCAAGATCTGGCGCACCGCACGATATTCCGGCTCGGTGAAGCGGGCTCGACTCAGTTCATAGTGCTCGCGGACATCCGCATCACTGACCTCGAGCGTATCGTCGAGAACCGCAGGATCCAGCATCAAGTAGGCGACGCGCAGACGCGCAGGTTCACGTAAAGACTCTGCACGCTCGGCGTAAGCGGCTTCAATCTCGCGATCTGTAATGGCCTCGGCCACGGCCTCGGGACGCGCAGAAAAGCCCTGCAACCGTACCCGCCGTTGTTGCTGCGACCATTCGTCCAGCTGACGGACGCTCTGCGGTGCCATCCAGGTCGTCCCCGACAAGGCCTGCTCCAGCTGGGCTAGTTGCAGAGATCGCGCGACATCGCGCTCAAAATCCGTCGCACCAATTCGTTGCGCTTCGAGGACCTGCTGATAACGCGACGCGCTGAACCGACCCTCCTCTTGAAACGCGCCAATCGATGCAATCTCGCGGAAGACGGCCGCATCACCCACGCGCAAACCCAAGCGAGACACCGCCTGATCGAGCAAGGCGCGATCAATCAAAGCGTCGAGGGCCCGCTCACGCGCCGCAGCGTCGTCAAAATCCGCTGGCAGCTCGCCGCCCATCATGGCCCGCAACTGGTCGCGCTGCGACCGCGCCTCGTCCTGGACGGCGCGCACGGTGATCTCGCTGTCGCCGACTTCAGCAGCAATCAGCGGCCCCGCGCCGCCAAAATACTCGCCGAGTCCCCACACCGCGAAGGGCACCGCGATGATGCCCACGAAGATGTACGCGACCCAACCGGTCGCCTTGTCACGAATTGCCTGCAGCACTCGGTCACTCCTTCCTGCTGTAGAGGCCTGATGTAGACGCCAGGCTGGACACCGACCCATGACGCTAGCTCATGAAGCCCGGGAACCAGATACCTGCGAACAATTGATCAGCGTACCTTAGCGTGCGCCGCGCAACCACCCGGACCCCACCAATCTCAGTGTCGATCGGTCAGTACCCACCGGTTAAAGGCGCCGCGCTGCCCTCAAAATCGACCTAGAACCGACTCCCTCTTACTGCTCCATGCGCGTGTTCAGCGGCTCGCGTCTAAATGCCAGAATCGACAACACGTGACCTGAAAACAGTGTGTCTGAGCGCTCGCTCGAAACTCGATCGAAAGCGAGCGCTTCAAGCTCAAAGTGATCCGCATGATGGTCAGCGATCCGTCGCGCAAGTCCCTCGCGCCGCACAACCAGAGTTCCTCTGCGCAGTCATGTCGGTTCTGAGTGACGAGATCAAAATCGAACCTCGCCCGATACCTTTTTCATTGGACCCGACGTGTTTATCGCACCCACCGCCGATTGCCAGCGAGCTTTGCCAAACTTCGCCAGGCTGACCGATGAAAACGGCACTCTTGCGACAGCGCGCCCAGAGAGCTGAAAACCTCACGCGCACAAAAAAACCGCTCGGATTGCTCCAAAGCGGCTGTCTAAAAATGGCGGAGCGGACGGGACTCGAACCCGCGACCCCCGGCGTGACAGGCCGGTATTCTAACCAACTGAACTACCGCTCCCGGTAGCAAAATCATCGCGCTAACCGATCCGAAAAGTATACCGACCCCGGAAAGACGGCGCTAGTCCCTCGAAACTTTTTTTAACGATTACGCATTCAAAAAAACGCAATAACGACCCAGGCCGTCGAGCCATCGAGCCATTGCAAAGATGAGTGCGCAGTAGAGATCGCGCAAAGCCCTTCTACTCCGGTATCGCAACCCAGAATGACGATAATCTGATCAGCGTCGGACCAGTCCGGCCGAAAACAAATGAGGGATCGAGGGAAATGCCCCCTCGATCAGTCACTGACCTCGGTATTACAGGGATGTGATGCGTTAAAAAGGCGCCCACGCGTGCCGGCTTCGCCACATCCGGGTCCAGATTGGACCGGATTGCCAAGGGGTCCGAACGCCCCCCACGGCAACGAGCTATTGGAGACGGTCCATGAATACTCGGGGGGTCCTCACCTTGGCGGCCCATGATCCCCAAGGGGCATGTTCACCAATGGCGTCAAGCTAACAAATGGTGGGTGCTGACGGGCTCGAACCGCCGACATTCGCCGTGTAAAGGCGACGCTCTACCAACTGAGCTAAGCACCCGTAAACTCACAGCTCCGGTCCGCACGCTCACGAGAGGCTTGCAGGTACCCATCGAAACGGTCGACGGCGATGGGCGCCCACCCCGGTCGATGGTTTGGTCTGAGCGACGCGCTCGGACGGTTAGCCACCGACATTGAGCAACCGATTGATCGGTTTATCTTACCAGCCTACCATGGTGAGACGCGATCAATAGTCGTACGCGCCGAAGTCTGCGCCGGAACCGACCCAAAAGATCAGCACGATCAATCCGTTGATCCAAGCAGTCGCGACCGACTAAACGACCGTACACGTCACCACTGACACCCGCTCAAGACCGCCCAAGAATGACCACCACAAGCCGATTTGCAGGCGGTCGGTTGCACACTCTTGTGCGAGCCGAGCTCGGCCGAATCCGGTGGCCGAGGGCAAACCTTAATTCAGCGCGTCTTTCAGTGCCTTGCCGGCTTTGAACGAAGGCGTCTTCGAGGCCGCAATCTGAATCGCTTCGCCGGTGCGCGGGTTGCGGCCGGTGCGGGCTTCACGCTCACGGACGAGAAACGTTCCGAACCCAACCAGTGACACTTGTTCGCCACGCCTCAAGGCCCCCTGAACACTAGCGACAAAAGCATCGACCATCTTAGCCGCATTGGCTTTCGAGACGTCTGCGTGTTCAGCGATGGATTCGATCAGTTCGGACTTATTCATGCAGCGATCCTCTTTGTAGAGCCCGGTACCTGCGCACCGCGGCAGAAAGCTTTGAGTTAGAAAAGGCAGGAATCCAGCGTTCGGAACGACGCACTCGCCAGCATCCGGAACGACGCCTTCGATAGATACCGCCCGAAACATGGCCGTCGAGAACCTCGCTTGCTTCTCCTCAGCCGAGCAAAAAATTACAGCGCCAGCCAATGAACGTCATGCAAGAAACCGGCACTCGCCAACACAGACGAGCCTGCGACAATCGAGAAAAGCCCATTCTCGCCATGGACACAACAGAAACGCAAGACCCCGCCTCAACGCAGAGTCGGTTTTGTAGCAATCGAGCCGAACTGCGACACTTCAAGTCTCGTGAAACGTTACAGCACCGAGATGACTCGCACCACGCCCGAGACAACGTCCGCCAACTGACGTTGCTGCGATTCTGGCTGTTGACTCGTGCCACGCGTCAATCATGGCGTTGATTCGCCCGGCTGATCACCCGAACGTTGAAACGCTCCCCTGAGACCTACCACCGAGCAGGTCCCGGGTTTCAAGGCCGGAGACCACGGATTCGATGGAGGTTAAAGTGCGCTCGCTGGCGTCTCGCTAATGCTTTGAGCGATGACATCAACTCGCACGGTGTCGATCAATGACCACGTCGACGCGGGCGCGTATCGAGGCGAATCGAAGACCAAGTCGCACCCGATCGCCCCAACTTGCCTACCGATTCGGATCGTTCAGCACGGGATTTGACGCCGCACGCCCATACGGACATCAGTGATGTCGAACGCGCTTGGTCGGGTCGCGTCGACGTTTGCTCTCTTCCTTGATCGCGGTTTCAGCGGCTCGTTCCGCGGGCTCATCTTCCCCAAGCACCACCGATGGCGATCGCACTAAAGCCACTTCAAGAACCTCATCGATCCACGAGACGGGTCGGATCTCGAGTGATTCCACGACGTTCTTCGGAATTTCGACTAGGTCCTTGCGGTTGTCTTCCGGGATCAGGACCGTCCGGATTCCCCCTCGGTGCGCAGCCAACAGCTTCTCCTTCAGCCCGCCGATCGGCAATACCTGCCCACGAAGCGTGATTTCCCCAGTCATCGCAACATCGGCCCGAACCGGAATCCCCGTTAGCGCCGATACGATTGCGGTACACATGCCAACGCCCGCACTCGGACCATCCTTGGGTGTCGCGCCTTCAGGAACATGAATATGCAAATCGTTCTTCTCGTGGAAATCCTTCGGAATACCCAAAGCCTCAGCGCGCGCACGAACAACCGTCAGCGCGGCATGAATCGACTCCTGCATGACATCACCGAGCTTGCCCGTCTGCTGAGTTTTGCCCTTACCCGGAACGACGGCCGTTTCGATGGTCAGCAGTTCACCGCCGACCTCCGTCCACGCCAATCCCGTCACCTGGCCCACACGGTCCTCAGACTCGGCAAGTCCGAACCGGTAGCGACGAACGCCGAGATACTTCTCAAGCAGCTTGGGCGTGATCTGCAACGTCTTGCGCCTGGATCTGCGTTGGCTGGACGAAGGTTTAGCAGCGTCTGAACCAGCCTTCGCGTCCGCCTGACCCTGCTCCTTCTCGGCGCTGGACTTCAGCAGCAGCTCCTTGACGACTTTACGACAGATCTTGGCAATTTCACGCTCAAGCGATCGAACGCCAGCCTCACGCGAGTAGTACCGTACGATATCGCGCAAAGCCTCAGGCGTGAACCGCAGCTCATCGTCCTTCAGGCCATTGGCAGCAATCTGCTTCGGTACCAGGTGTTCCACTGCAATCTGTACCTTTTCGTCCTCCGTATAACCCGACAGCCGAATGACTTCCATGCGGTCGAGCAAAGGCCCCGGAATGTTCATGCTGTTGGCCGTCGCCACAAACATGACCTCCGATAAATCGAGATCGAGCTCCAAGTAGTGGTCGTTGAACGTGTGGTTTTGCTCAGGATCGAGCACTTCGAGCAGCGCGGACGACGGATCACCGCGGAAATCCATCGCCATTTTGTCGATTTCATCCAGCAGGAACAATGGGTTACGAGCCCCTGCCTTGGACAGGTTCTGAACGATCTTGCCGGGAAGCGAGCCGATGTAGGTGCGGCGATGACCCCGTATTTCGGCCTCGTCGCGCACGCCGCCGAGTGCCATACGAGTGAACTTGCGGCCCGTGGCTTTTGCGATCGACTGCCCAAGCGAGGTTTTGCCGACACCCGGCGGCCCGACCAGGCACAAAATGGGGCCCTTTAGCTTCTTCACCCGTGCCTGCACGGCGAGATACTCGAGAATGCGATCCTTGACCTCTTCTAGCCCGTGATGATCGCGATCGAGTGTTTCTTTCGCAAAGGACAAATCCGAGCGCGTACGTGAGCGCTTGTTCCACGGCACCGATACCGCCCAATCGATGTACGACCGAACGACAGTCGCCTCGGCCGACATCGGCGACATCATCTTCAGCTTGTTCAGCTCGTGCGTGACCTTTTTCTTTGCGGCCTTGGGCAAGCCAGCTTTTTCGATGCGCTGCTCCAGCTCCTCGAGCTCGTTGGGCACGTCCTCGAGGTCGCCCAGCTCCTTCTGAATCGCCTTCATCTGCTCGTTGAGATAGTACTCGCGCTGCGACTTCTCCATTTGTTGCTTCACGCGCCCGCGAATCTTCTTTTCGATCTGCAGGACGTCCATTTCGCCCTCGATCAGCGCGATTAAATGCTCGAGCCGCGCCTTGACCTCCGTGATTTCGAGGATCTTTTGCTTCTCCTCGAGTTTCAGCGACATATGGGCCGCGATGGTATCGACCAGCCGGGCCACGTCGTCGATACCCGACAGCGAGGTCAAAATCTCTGGCGGCACTTTTTTGTTGAGCTTGATGTAGTGCTCGAAAAGCCCCAAAACGGATCGCCCTAAGACTTCGACCTCACGGTCGCCCTCTCCACCCTGTTCTTCCAGCTTGCGTACGCGGGCAACAAAAAAGTCGCCGCTCGGCGAGAGATCCAGGCACTCGGCACGCTCGACACCTTCGACGAGCACCTTGATCGTGCCGTCGGGCAAGCGGAGCATCTGCAAGATATTGCCGATCGCTCCTGTGGTGTAGAGGTCTTTGGGTTCCGGCTCATCCGTTTCTGCGCTTTTTTGAGCCACCAGAAAAACCTGCTTGGACGCAGCCATCGCCGCTTCTAGCGCCTTGATCGAGCGCTCACGCCCGACAAACAAGGGGATGACCATGTGCGGGTAAACCACGACGTCCCGTAGCGGCAACGCCGGCATTTCCTGCACAGTGGTTTCGACAGATTCCTGAGATACGGGCTTGGACATGATCCCTCCGGGTGCAGCGGATGCGCCACACAGATCAAGGCTCGACGGGTCGGGAGATATCGTCTCGATCCTTTTTGACAGCGGTCAAAGACGTGTCGCTCGATCGAATTTCGACTTCACCAACGACCGCTTGAACGACGTTAGTTTTGGCTCTGGCTTCGCTCGACGAAGGCTCGTCGAGGTTCGGCCGATCGGCCGTTCTTTCGAGACATTGGGGCAACAAACCAAAACTCAACGCGAAAAAGAGTGACTGAGATTGAATAGCACTGAACGGTTGCGGCATGGCCCAATCAGACCGATAACAAGCGATGGATTGGTGACGGGCCAAACTCATGAGGAGCGCAAATACCGATACCAAAAAGCGTCATACGTTGCGTTCGGGTTTATCGAACTCACTGACGTCGACTTCCGACACGCTTGAAGGCCGATCGATAATCTCGTCGGTCACCCTTGATTGAGGCAAACGTTTCCGGGAAAAGTGCGCCGCTTGGTGACAAAAAAGCACGACAGCTCCGCTGATACGGCACCACGAAACGGTGAGCGACGGCGCAAGCTGACGGGAGCTTCAGCCCACGACGCCTCTGGGGGGCACCCGAGCCCGCCGTTGAGAGCCGTTTCAAGCCGTTCTGTCGTGCGCGAAATCCGAACGCGGCCTTCGACCTGCGCGACTCGCTCGCGACCGGCCCGTTCGTCATGGCCGCCATGGTCACGATCACCAACAAAGGCTCATCGCGAAATACGCACTTATGACGACACGCCGGCGTCTGAACGGCCGCAGGCGCACAGACAGAGAATTCTCGGGAAGGGGCGCCAGCCATTGGAGGCGCCACCACGTCACGTCACATCTCGTCACAGGGTGCTCATTCAGAAACAGCGCCCAACACGTCGTCAGCCTTCAGAGCCGTTCGCTGCACGCAGCTTCGTCGGGCCGCTGTCGGCTTTTACCTTGTCTTTTTTGGTGGCGCTCGAGTCGCTGTTCTGAAACACGATCAACGGTTTCGTTTCACCGAGGACTACAGGTTCATCGACCATCACCTTCGACGCGTGCTCCATCGACGGCAAGTCATACATACTGTCGAGAAGTATGTTTTCCATGATCGAGCGCAGGCCGCGTGCGCCGGTTTTACGAGCTAGCGCTTTACGCGCGACCGCACGCAGTGCGTCCTCGCGAAACTCGAGCTGCGCGCCTTCCATCTCGAACAAACGCTGGTACTGTTTCAACAACGCATTGCGTGGTTCGGTAAGGATCGTAACCAGCGCATCCTCATCAAGCTCCTCGAGCGTGGCGTGCACCGGCAAGCGTCCGACGAACTCGGGAATCAACCCGAATCGCACCAGATCCTCAGACTCAAGGTTTTTTAGCCACTCGGAGCCGGAGTTTCGTTCCTCTTTCGATCGCACCGTCGCCGAAAACCCGATCCCGGATTGGTTCGATCGCTGCTGAACCACCTTCTCGAGACCCGAGAATGCACCGCCGCAGATAAACAGGATGTTTCGTGTATCTACCTGCAAGAATTCTTGCTGCGGATGTTTGCGTCCACCCTGCGGCGGCACCGAAGCGACCGTTCCCTCGATCAACTTGAGCAAGGCCTGCTGTACACCTTCGCCTGAGACATCCCGCGTAATTGACGGGTTGTCGGCCTTGCGCGAAACCTTGTCGATCTCGTCGATGTAGACGATGCCGCTTTCAGCCTTCTCGACGTCGTAATCACACTTCTGCAACAGCTTCTGGATGATGTTCTCGACGTCCTCCCCGACGTAACCCGCTTCCGTCAGCGTGGTTGCATCCGCGATCGTAAACGGCACGTTAAGAATGCGTGCGAGTGTCTCAGCGAGCAGCGTCTTGCCTGAACCCGTGGGTCCGATCAGCAAGATGTTCGACTTTGACAATTCGACGTCGTCTTTGGCCAGGCGCGACCGCAGCCGTTTGTAGTGGTTGTAGACCGCGACGGCCAAAATCTTCTTGGCGTGGCTCTGACCAATCACGTACTCATCGAGGATTGCACGAATCTCGTGAGGTTTCGGCAGCGCGCGCTGCTCCTCCGCCGCAGACTCCTGCAATTCCTCGCGGATGATTTCGTTGCAGGTCTCGACGCACTCGTCACAAATAAAAACCGAGGGGCCTGCGATCAGCTTGCCCACTTCGTTTTGGCTTTTGCCGCAAAACGAGCAATACAGCAGCTTCGCGTCGTCCTTTGCTTTGTCGTCAGCCATCGCCTCGATCTCTTGTTACACAACGTTGACGGTCACGATGCACCGGGCACGCGACGCGCGCAAGCTTACCGACGGATGCTCCGGTCAATCGACCGACGGAAGACCGCGAGAAAAACACGAATCCAGTTTGCAAAGTCCTGAAAATACGCACGGACTTAAGACACTCACACCAGCCAGCGCGCTCGAGATGCCCGGACTCGAGCGCAACTCTAAAAAGCGCCTGAATCAGTGCGAGCCTTCGGTACATGTAACGATTCCGTCCCCGACCGATTTCAGGCGTCTCGGCGCAATAGCCCTGTCATGACCGCAAGAACCCTTACCTCCGGATCAATCCGTCTTTTTCGCGTTCTTTTTGACCCCATCGGCGGACAGTTCGCGATGAGTGAGAACCTTGTCAATGAGTCCGTACTCGGCCGCATCGGACGCCGTCAAGAAACGATCACGCTCGGTATCTGTGGCGATCTTCTCGATCGATTGGCCCGTGTGGTGCGCCAGCACCCGATTCAGCTCCTCGCGGATCTTCAAAATCTCACGAGCGTGGATGTCGATATCCGTCGCCTGCCCCTGAAATCCACCAAGTGGCTGATGAATCATGACGCGCGAGTGCGGCAGCGCGTAGCGCTTTCCCGGAGCGCCGCCCGCCAGCAGCACGGCACCCATACTCGCCGCCTGGCCCACGCACAGCGTGCTGACCTCCGGCTTAATGAATTGCATCGTGTCGTAGATCGCCATACCTGCGGTCACCACGCCGCCGGGTGAATTGATGTAGAGGCTAATCTCTTTTTCCGGATTCTCCGACTCGAGGAACAGTAGTTGCGCAACGATGACGTTGGCCATGTAGTCCTCGACCGGACCCACGCAGAAAATTACGCGATCTTTCAAAAGACGCGAATAAATGTCGTAGGCTCGCTCGCCTCGCGCCGTCTGCTCGACGACCATTGGCACAAGGTTCAGAGCTCGCGCATCGAGTGCGCCCGTCGTCGTCGTCATGTTCTGCTCCAAGTCAAAAATCCTGCATTGGGTCGAAAACGCAAATCCACTTAAGCCTAAGACGGCATGCCGCGCATCATCAAACCAGACACCTTTTACAATCTGAGCCGCGCGTCAGCATACGATATCGACCTCGTAAACAGTCTGCCTCGGTGAGGTTAGAGCCCCGCGCTGGCCATGCGAAAGGACAGACCAAGCGCCGGAAGCAAGCCAATGCGGTGAGCCTCACGAGACGAAGTTCACGACGCCCGAGCCGTGCACGACGACCGCGACAATTCGACTCAATGAGTCGAACTCGCGTACCGGGCTAATTGAATACCAAAGACACCGGTCGCAGGCCAAAAATTCGCTCCGAACTCACAAAAACGCGCCCGCGCTGTACAGACACAGCGCGGGCGCGTCAAAACCGACCTCAAACTCAAACGGCCGTCGACGGATCAGCTTGGCCTTCCGGGGGCTTCGGCGCCGGATTCATGAATGACTGGAAATCTTTTTTCACTGACGTGGTGTTTGCTTGCCCAGAGACCCACTCGACGACCTGGTCTTCCAGCACCAATGACTCGATCGAACTGCGCGCTTCCGGCTGCGAGGCATAGTATCGCTCGACCTCTTCCGGCTCCTCGTACGTCGATGCAATAACCTCGATTTCGCGTTCAACGCGCGCCGCATCAACCTTGATATTTTGCTGATCGACGATCGATCGCACGACCAGACCGAGACGAACACGACGCTCGGCGGTCGCTTGGAACACCTGGTCTGGCAACGGCTGGTTGTTCTTTGCCCCGCCAAAACGCTGCTCCATCTCTTGGCGCAGCCGGTCGATTTCACCCTGGATCAGCGCTTGCGGCAGCTCGAACACGTGTCGCTCGACCAGCGCGTCCATCACCTGGTTTTTCACTCGCGCCTTGATCGCTTGATCGAGCTCACGCTGCATATTCGCACGGACTTCAGCGCGAAGCTTGCCGACATCACCGTCCTCGATACCGAACTTGCGCGCGAAAGCCTCGTCGATTTCAGGCAACTCCGGCGCCTCGACGGAATGTACGTTTAGTACGAACTGTGCAGTTTTTCCTCTGAGATTTTCGGCTGGGTAGTCTTCCGGGAAGGCAACGTCGATGGTTTTTTCGTCTCCAGCCTTGACACCCTCGAGCGCCTGCTCGAAGTCAGGAAGCATACGTCCACCGCCGACCTCGACCTGCATCGCCTTGGCGCTACCGCCCTCGAAGGCCTCGCCATCGATCGTGCCGCTGAAATCAATCGTCAACCGATCACCCGACTGAGATACACGGTCAACGGCCTTGAATTCACGATTCTGTTGACGCAAGGAGTCGATCACGCGATCAACGTCGGCGTCTTCGATCTCGACCTCAGGAGACTCGATCGTCAAATCGTTAAAAGTCGCAATGTCGATTTTCGGGAATACCTGGAAACGTGCGACGTACTCGATCGGACCGGATTCTTCAAACGGACGTGCCTCGACGGTCGGACCGCCAACCGGCGACACTTGTTGTTCGCGAATGGCGTCAATGTAGGTTTCCTGAACGAGATCACTGATGACCTCCTGCAGCACGCCCGCAGCATAGCGGCTCCGCACGACCTTCAGAGGCACCTTGCCAGGACGAAAGCCGTCGATCTTGACGCGACGGCGAAGTGATTCAAGACGCTTGTCCACTTCTGCGTCGACCCGCTCCCGCGGGATTTGAACCGTCATTTCGCGATCAATCGCGCCCGTCTCTTGCAGCGAAACTTGCATGAATCCCTCACTGAGTGGCCGGCGTCGCAACCGGGTATCTGGAAACAGACCCCTGAACCTGCGGGTCGCTCGACTGCGTCTTCACCGAACTGTGGTGCGGAAGGAGAGACTCGAACTCTCACGGGTTACCCCACTGGAACCTAAATCCAGCGCGTCTACCAGTTCCGCCACTCCCGCACATTCAAACACCCCGACTACTCGTGCCACCGGCGCCAAGAACAACGCGCCGCACGCAACCCTCGGGGCAGCGACAGGGTCATCGTTGGACCCCGTCGCGCTGATATGGTGGGTCGTGTAGGACTCGAACCTACGACCAAGAGATTAAAAGTCTCCTGCTCTACCAACTGAGCTAACGACCCAAATCGATCGACTGCGTTTTTTTGCTCTACCCGATGCGACCGAGACCAGCCAGGACACATCGGCGCATCTCGCTGAACCGATCCCTGTCAATCGGTCAAGTCCAGCAGCTCGGCCCAGCGATGCACCGTAAGGATGCCAACCACGCAGCCTGAAAGTCTACGCATGGCTTCTGCGCACAACGCAGAAGGCCGCGAAGTCTACAAAAACCTCGGCCTCACGCCAAGTCCCCCTGACGGATCACAGCGTAAACAATCGAGCTTTTGAACGCTGTGGGGGAAACGCCGAACACGCTGCCACGCGCACGAAGGCTCGGGGGCGCGGAAAACCTTATCGCTCGCCCAGCCACTTGTTATTTCTCTCGCGCGGCTCTTCGTACGCCATGCAGCCAATACCGATCGCGCCTCTCCGTCGTTCTCGTCAATCATTCGATTTCTCAGGAAAACGGTGCTTTTCCCGGAACAATCCATGGCCCATCAATTCGATGTTGACCGCACCCTGAAAAGACCACTCAAGCGTGTCGTTTCCGCCTTGATGAAATCCAGCTCGTGCGCAGTCGCTCGGGGCCGCACCGACTCACGCCACAGCCGACTCGGAGATCTCGTGCGTGTCAGCGAACCCGCGACTGCACGCCCCGCGACACCGGCCGACCATCCGAACAGGGCCCGAAGAGCCCTGCCACCGTGCTCGAAAACGGTCCCTGACCAGAACCCGCGTCAAACGGCTTCCAGCCGACGAAACGCCTTCGGCAACAAACGCATATCCACGAGACTGGTGATTAGAGCTTTGACGAAGCTTGCTTCCTCTTCGTAGACGAGCTTGTAGTACTGAATCTTCATCGTCAGCGCGGCGCCAAAAACGATTGCGATAAAGGTCAAAAACCCGCCAAGCGCCAGCGTCGAAATACCGGTGATGCCCTGACCGATCGTGCAGCCCATGGCAAGAACACCGCCAAAACCCATCAACACACCGCCGATCGCGTGGTTAGCGAAATCTCGCCAGCTGGCGAACCACTCGATACGAAAGCCCTTCGACACGATCGCCCAGAAGAACGAACCGAGGATCACGCCAAAAAACGCAACGACACCGAAAAACAGATAGGCGCTGGAAAATCCGTTGGCGGCGAACGACAAACTCTGTCCCATTGGGTTGATAAACGTGAATGACTGATTACCCCAGGGGCCCGCCTGAGCAGGACGAACTTCGTCACCCTCAGATAGGAAATCCCATTCCTGCACGTACTCTCGCGGGGTGTACTGCCCCATGTCGTCGCCCACCACGACGTTCGACGTCAACCACCATGCGCCGACGATGACCAAACCAATGACCAGTCCGCCGAGCACATTGTCGCGACTCGTCCGAAACTCCTTCGACTTGAACACAAAGAACAAGAGTGCGGCAGCAATAACCAGCGCTGCGCCAAGCTTCACCGCAAAGCCACCGCCGAGCAGAGACCCGATGTCCTGACCTGACCCAACATTGACCACCAGGGGATTCATCCACGGATAGAACAACAGCGAGTAAAGCGTCTGATCGGTCCCCGGCAATGGCGAGATCACCATGAAGTAAGCAATCACTGCGATGATCAGAACAACCATCACCGACTTCAGATTGCCGCCTCCAACGCGCACCAACGTCTTGTTGCCGCAACCCGAAGCCAGAGTCATCCCAACGCCAAACAGCAAACCACCGAGCAAATGCTCCGCCCACTGGAACTGCCCCGAACGATACGGAGGGAATGATCCATCGGCGCTCAACCAGCCCATTGCCTCAAAAATTCCGACACCCAAAATCGCGACTGCGATCGCCAACAACCATGAGCGCATACGCCCCAGATCGTTGATGTTGACCCAATCTGAAACCGCACCCATGGTGCAAAAGTTAGTCTTGTTGGCGACGGCCCCCATGACAAAGGCCAACACGAAGACGCCAACCAACACGATGCTCGCCGCCCCCCAGAAAGTCGCGAATTCCATGTCAATCCCCCAATAAATGGTGCATCAGCGCTTACGCAGACACGTTATTTTTTGTCCCTCGCCGCCTGTATCACGGCTTGATCTCGGTGGGCCTCGGTTGCAGCGGCGCCTTATTTGATCGCGACCACTGGGTCAAAGCTTGCCGCAGTCAAAGCCGGAGGCAGCTCGTTTATGCCGCTCGGTCGAGCACATCGACCTTACGGCGCATTCCCAAAACTTTGCGGCATAGGACGCCACGCCCACGCCGACGATTCCACCTAACGACTCAGTAAAGCAACTCGAGAAGGTCTAAAATGTCGACGTTGGCCCATCCAACCGCAAAAAATCGACAAGCGCGAATTTTTATTCACTCGCTTCGAGACGACCGCTCAAATACGCTGGCACGTCGCTGCGTTGCGGAATCTTCGAACGCATTCAGAAATTCCCCGCGCGCACGCATACGACCACCACGATACGCGCCAGTAGACAGCCTCTCCCCTCCGAACGCCTGGGCGCACTGAACGGCGACGCCGGGCCATCTTGCCAGTGTTACAAACCGGTGAACAGATAGTCGGTGTCATAAACCACCGATTCAGTACCGACGCGCGCTGTAGACACCCAGCATGGCTGTCAACGCGAGGCCGCCGTCTACGTGTCGAGCGCCCTGGCCCATCGACCAACCTCGAGTCGGCCGCGCATGAGCATCGGAAGACGCCCGGGCAATGTCTGTGTCATCACTGCAGCGAGGCCCGAGTAAAGACCGCCCATTTGCAGCGCCTCGATGTCACAGAGACGACGAGAGAAACACTGAAATCGAGGCGATCATGGAACCACCTGATAGCGCGTGGGATCGACGACACCCGCCTCTGCAAAGCCAGCCCTACGAAGCGCGCAGCTTTCACACAGTCCACATGCACGACCTCGTTCATCGGCGGCGTAGCAGCTCACTGTCGCACCGTAATCCACCTTCAACCCGACGCCCAAACGAATGATTTCGCTCTTCGCCAAATGCATCAGCGGTGCCGCAACGCGTATCACTTCGCGTTCACCATCAGCAGCCCGAGTCGCGGATGCCGCAAGCGCCTGAAATCGATCTAGAAACAAAGGCCTACAGTCTGGATAGCCAGAGTAATCCACGGCATTTGCACCCATTACGATCCAGCCAGCGTCAATCGACTCAGCCAGCCCCAACGCATACGCCAAAAAGATCGTATTGCGTGCCGGAACGTAAGTCACCGGAATGTCGTGCCGCCGGACGCCTCGAGATCTCGTGCCTGACGCTTCTGAGTCGTTAGACGACGAATCAGCCCGTGTCGTCCGCGCCGCCGGTACCGGAATCGCCAGATCGGTCAGCGCAGAGCCTGCAAAGACCTGCGAATCGATGCGCACGACGCGATGAGAGCTGGCCCTCTTCGCAAGCATCGCCGATGCGTCAAGCTCAGCGCGATGGCGCTGGCGATAATCGAACGACAGAGCATGGCACTCAGCGCCACGATCGAGCGCCCAAGCCAGTGTCGTCGCAGAGTCGAGTCCGCCTGAAAGCAGAATGACCGCGCGATCACCTTTTCCGGGACCATCATCGGAGCTCAACACCGGGCGAGGCCAGTCCTCAACGCGCATATCGCTTCTCTCCCAAACAAATGCCGCGGATACGAATGACAACGACGCCGCTGGTTATGCCGCTGGTTATGCCGCCGGCGGTGTCGGAACTGAGTCTGACGTCGCTTCTGCGTCGCGACGAGCGACAAACCGTGAAGCTCGATCGGAACGATTCCCCCGAAAACGCGCGTAAAAACCCGGGTATCGAGCCCGACGTCATCTCTGATCGATAGCTCGAAATCATTGCCGGACGTCACTCATCGACGGATCGATGTTGAGATTGGCCGCCATCGATCACGACACCGTCGGCAATCGTCGCGCCGCTCCCGTGCCATCGCCGAAAGGCCCTCGACGAGCCACAAAGCGATCAACGCCCCGGCACATCACCCCACAGCGCCTTGTGCAACTGCCACTGAAAGCGCAACGGTCGACGCGAATCGAGAACCCAATCCGCCAGCTCACGCGGGGAGACCGCCCCATGAGCAGGTGACACCCACCTCTCGACGTCCGCATCGATCTCCGGCCGGAACAACGCCTCGACGGCCCAATCGAAATCAGCGCGCGATGCCACCACGACCTTCAGCTGATCTTTCGCTCGCAACGCTGGCAGGTTCTGCCAACGATTTCGGGCCTCCTCGCCTGAGTCGGGCGCCTTCAAATCCATCACGATGCTGACGCGTGGATCCACTCGATCGATTGCCAGGGCTCCCGAGGTCTCAAGCGAGACATCTAGACCAAGATCCGCCAACCGAGTCATCAGAGGATAGACACCCGGCTGCGCCAACGGCTCGCCGCCCGTGACGCAAACAGAATCGTCCCCAAAGCGCTCGACACGAGAAACAATCTCATCGACCAGCCACGTCTCTCCACCTTCGAAGGCATAGGCCGAGTCGCACCACCTACACCGGAGAGGGCAGCCCGTCAGCCGCACAAAAACGGTCGGTCGGCCGGCATCTCGCGCCTCGCCCTGCAACGAGCGAAACATCTCACTGACACGCAAACGTGCCGCACCCCTGTGCGGCTCAGTCAATACATCGTCGCTCGGTGCGCCACGCAGAGCGCCCTCCGAAACGTCCAAAGAAGCGACCTCGCGCATCGTTACAGGCGGCTCAAGCGATCGCGTGCAAGACGCGCGGACGGATGATCGGGATACCGTTCAATCAACGTCTCAAAAGCGCGACGAGCCGCGTCTCGCTCGTCACGCTCGGCATGCAAAATCCCGATCTGAAGCCAAGCTTCCGGCGCGCGCTCAGAGTCCGGAAACCGCTCTACAACTGTCCCGAAGGTCTCGATGGCCGCCACACGGTCGCGCGCTGCGGATCGCGTCTCCCCGAGCCAGTACCACGCATCGGCAGCAAAAGCACCCTCGGGTTGCACCTCGATATAGCGGTCGAACGCCTGTGCGGCCTCACGGTTACGCCCGTCCCGCAACGCAACGAGCCCAGACTGATATAGGTTTGCCGCGTCCGCCTCGGACAGCGCGATGGCAGACCCTGGCGCCGCGTGACTTGGGCCCGGATCCGCATCACCCGCACGGCCCCGAGACCCATGGGCCAACACCGAGGGATCACGTTCAACCTCTTCAACCCGCCGCTGCAGGCGTTCGAGCTCATCGCGTAGAGCTCGCAGCTCGCGTTCGTGTACCTCCTGACCGCGCATCGCCTCGCTGACCATACCCGACAGCGATCGCTCGAGTCGCTCGACGCGCTCCTCGAGCTCGATCACCTGAATCAGCGTGGCGGGAGCATTGGGGCCCACGGCGGGAGACTGACCTGAACCGATTGCAGGCCACGCGCCCAGAACCCCCAAGCCCACGACCACCAAAAAACCATTCATCCCCCTCAGAATGCCCCTGAACGGCCCGACTCCATCACCTGTTCGGGTCCGCGAGCTGCGCGCCGCGACGACCACGCGACCGCTCGTAAACGCATTTTCGAAATCAGACATGGGCCCCTCCGTCGGGCTGATCACACGATAAACCCTAGACTGTAAACAACAAAAAGCCGGTACAACGCTCAGGCTGCACCGGCTGTACAGACTTCGGCCAGTGCGTCGGGCCCCCGCACCAATCGGTACCGAGGCTCAACGTTTTACGCCACCGAAGTTTAACGCCACCCAAATATCAAGCGGTCGGGACCACCATTCGCGCTCCCCAACCGCAGTCAAAGGCGGTGATCGACTACTGCCGAACCTCGTACACGATCTCGACGCGGCGATTCAGGCTCCAAGATTGCTCATCCTGACCAAACGCCACCGGCATTTCTTCGCCATAGCTGATGACCTGCAACTGATCGCCGCCAGCGCCCTGCGCCATCAACGCACGACGAACAGCATGACCGCGTCGTTCCCCCAAAGCGAGGTTGTACTCGCGTGATCCGCGTTCATCGGTATGACCTTCGAGACGCACACGCGCACCCGGATTGTTGACCAGATACTGCGCGTGAGCTTCGATCATGCGATTGAAACGCGGCTCGATCGTATCGAGGTCGAAACCGAAGTACACCACGCGCTCGGCCAGCGGGCTGGAAGGATCGTCGAGCGCTTCCGGCGAAAACGGACCACCGCGACCGATCGCACGTGCTTCCGCCGCAGCACGTTCACGCTCGAGCTGCGCGAGGCGCTCAGCCTCGGCCGCGTCATCAGCGTCTCTTTTCGGCTGCGCACAGGCCACCAGCGTCAGGGCCACGGCGCCAACCATCCCCAATTGCATCCAGCGATTCATTGATTAAGACCTCGTCCCGAATAGAAAAAACAAAAGGATCAACACCAGTTTTACTGCAATCGCAGCCTGATCGAGCGGCTAAATAACTCGATCCCGGCGCCGTCAGTTCCGCCCCTTAACCGGGCTATCGCGCAGCTACGGGAAATCAATTACGCATAGAACGCGGAATCGGCGACCACGCCGGCTCCTGAACCTCACCGGTTCGCCCCGCCATACGCTGTTGCACGCGCCCATCACGGCTCGTCAAGCCGAGCACGCGTTGGCCGCGTTCCATCGTCGCGAACAGAATCATCGATCCATTGGGAGACACGCTCGGCGATTCGTCATTGCGGCCGTTGGTCAACAGTGTCACGCGACGATCGGCCAAATCGAGGCGGGCCACTCGGAATCGACCCTCGCCGCCTTGAACAAAAATCAGCGATCGACCGTCCGGTGTCACCTGCGCTGCTGCCGCATAGCTGGTATCAAACGTCAAGCGCGTCGCCGACCCGCCGTTGGCCGGGACACGATAAATCTGCGGACCACCAGCGCGATCGGACGTAAAAAAGATGGTCTGCCCGTCGGGCGAGAAAACCGGCTCGGTATCGATCGACGAACCGCTCGTGATCGCCAGCGTTCGCCCACTCGTGAGGTCCATGACGTAAATGTTCGGCGCGCCATCCTTCGACAGGCTCATTGCCATGCGGTTGCCATCAGGCGACCACGCCGGCGCCGAATTGATGCCATCAAACGCCGCCACCTGCGAGCGCGCGCCCGTCTCGACATTGTGGCGAAAAATCTGCGAGCGCCGGTTCTCAAAAGAAACGTAAGCGAGTTCACGACCGTTCGGTGACCACACCGGCGACATCACCGGCTGGCTGGAGCGAAACAGAATGCGCGGATCCGCGCCGTCAGAATCAGCCACCTCGAGCACGTACCGTCGGTCTTCACCCCGACCACTCGTCGTCACGTACGCGATATAGGCACTGAAGGCGCCTGACTCACCCAGAATTTCCTCATAAACGATATCGGACACACGGTGCGCACCTCGACGCAGGCGAGACTCCTCGAACGGCAAGCGGTATCCGGCAAGCCGGGAGCCGGCCAAGATATCGTAGACATGAAACTCCGTAACGATGCGGTCGCCTTCACGGCGCGACGCTCCAGCAACCAGATACTCGGCGCCGCTACGGGCCCACTCCTCGGGCACAAATTGATCGGGCGATGCCGGCGCCACCGGCAATCCACCCCGGTCGACCACACGGAATTGGCCGCTACGATTTAAGTTGTTGCGCAAAATTTCGTCAATGTCATCGGCCGGCGGCAAACCCGGGCCCTGCCAAGAAAACGGCGCGATAGCCACCGGGATCGCGCCCGACACGCCCTCCGTGACCGTCACCTCGAGAAACGCCCGCGCCGGCATCGAGACCAGCAACACAAATCCGGTCAACATCACAACCCAGCCCAGCCGCAGCCAATGCTCGAGTCGCCGGCCCTGCAGACGAGAACCCTGCCGCGCGTCACCGAAAGTGCAAACAGCGTCCATTGACGCCATCCGCTTCGAGTGCATCGCATTCATCGGGTCGATCTTCGATTCGGTCGTCATCGCCACTGCCTCAGCTGTCGTCATCTATCTTCGATTTCGAATCTAATCGATTTGGGGGTTGACTGACATTTCGCCAGACGTTGTCTCGACTCAAACACTTAACAGAATCGGCGTTAGGTGTGCTACCACAAAGCGACGCCATCCCAATCGCGGTGACCCCTAACCACTGCGAGCATCCGGCCGCAACCGTATCGCCGCACCCGCGCTCAAAAAACCGTCCCAAAACATTCACATCCAGTATCCCGTCACGGAATCTCGAACGCCGAACCCGAACCACGTGCTGCCGCAACAGCCGCCACGGCCGCAACATCAAGGCTCAAAGCGGATCCGTATTCCACGGCGGACTTCCCCATCGAAAACCGGCGGTGCCGGAACCGCCGCCAAGCGCTCCATCGTCTGGCGAACCGACTCGCAGAAACTGGCTTGATTCCCCTGACAGCTCTCCATTTCCCAGCTGAGAATCCGACCCGTTTCGTTGATGCGAATCACCACCTGAGCACGATCGCCCGATGCCGTCGAATCAGGCTTGCGCCAGCGCCGCTGCACCGCTGCCTGAACCTCGCCCTGGTAGTTCGACAAAGCGCTTGCACGGGCCTCTGCAGCGGCCCGTTCGCGCGCTTCCCGTTCCGCGCGCGCCGCTCGCTCTTGCTCCTCGCGCAGCGCCTGCTCGCGACGCGCAGACGCTTCAGCAGCTGCTCGCTCCTCCTCGGCACGCTTACGATCCTCTTCAGCCTTGCGTCGCTCTTCCTCAGCGCGCTTGCGATCGTCCTCGGCCTTCCGCCGCTCAGCCTCTTCGCGCTGAGCACGCGCCTCGGCTTCGGCTCGAGCTTTCTCCTCAGCCTCACGGCGAGCCTGTTCGACACGCGCCTGCTCTTCGGCCCGCGCGCGGGCTTCGGCCGCGCTCGCCGCACGCGCTTCCGCACTGCGTCTCTCGGCCTCGAGACGCTGGCGCTCGGTCTCAGCTTCCCGGCGAATCCGCTCCGCGGTTTCCTGTGCAGCCGCGGCCTCGGCACGCGCCTGCTCTGCCGCCGCGATCGCCTCAGCGCGCTCACGTTGTTCACGCTCGCGTTGCTCCCGCTCACGCCGAGCCTGCTCCTCGGCGCGTCGGCGCTCTTCAGCGAGGCGTTGCTCCTCCGCTCTGCGCTCGGATTCCTCCTGCCGCAACATCTCAGCCACTCGCTGCTGGGTCTCGATCTGACGCTCTCTCTGCGCCTGCTCGATGACGGCCTCATCAATCGCTACGGCCTCGATGACCTCCACCGGCTCACCATCGAACCAATCGCCCGCCGAAGCGGCAAAGGGGGAATCCGGATTCAGGCGCACAATAAGAAACAGAAACAACACACCGTGCGCCAAAACCACCAATGCCAAGCGCAACGGATGTTGCCCCACCAGACCAAGCACCCCGCGCGGTGATTCACGCGGGGGAACTCGCCGATCTCTAGACTTTTCGGAAGACGCGCGCGCCATGGATGTCCCGGCTCCCGATCCGAATCAATTGACCCAGATTCGTGACCTGTTCAAGTTGTTCAACCATCGTGATCGACGGACCGATCGTCATCGGAACCCGGCGATGTAATGAGCCCCACACGCACGGCACCTGCGCGCTGAAGCGCTGTCATGGCCTGCATCACGCGCCCATAGTCGACAGCGCGATCGCCACGAACGTAGGTCGGCGCCGTTGGTTCGGCGGCCAGCAGCTCGGAAACGATCTCGACCAACTGTGGCACGGCCAAAGGCTCATTCACGAACGGCCCTCGGTTCAAAGTCAACGCGCCATTAGATTGCACGGTCAGAACAATGGGCTCAGCGCCCCCTTCGACGTCGCTGACTGCCTGAGCATCGGCCTGCGGCAAATCGACCTCTACGCCTTGCATCAGCATCGGAGCGGTGATCATGAAAATGATCAGCAATACGAGCATCACGTCGATGAAGGGAACGACGTTGATCTGCGACATCGACCGACGCCGACGGCCACGTGACATTACGTCCGCCATCCACCCCCCCCCTCGTGTCCATTCACGCTCCGTAACCCTCGTGCGCTGCCCTTCTCATCGCGCAAACGCAATGGCCCAGCAACATGAGAGCGCCGGGCCAAGTTCCGCGAACACGTGCAGAGGATTCCAGCGACATCATCAATGTCCATGGCGCTCACTCGTCGTCCCGCCGCGCGCCCTGGCGCACCAAAAGCGCGACGAATTCCTCGGAGAAGTTCTCCATACGACCGGCATGACGATCGATCTCAGCAGAAAAGCGGTTGTAGGCGATGACGGCCGGAATCGCCGCGAACAACCCGAGAGCTGTCGCGATCAAGGCTTCGGCGATACCCGGCGCCACCATCGAAAGCGTCGCCTGCTGCACGCCGGCCAGCCCCAAAAACGCATGCATGATCCCCCAGACTGTGCCGAACAGGCCGATGTAGGGGCTGACCGAGCCGACAGTCGCCAGGAATGTCATCGAGTCTTCGAGACGATCGACCTCGCGCGAAATCGCAACACGCATTGAGCGAGCCGTCGACTCGCCGATGTTTGCGGGTTGCATTCTGACACGCAAAAACTCCTTGAATCCCGAAGAAAACACATGCTCGAGGCCAGCCATCTGACCCTTCCGCCGCACGCCGTCATACAAATGTGAGAGATCCACCCCCGACCAGAATCGCTCCTCGAAATCCAACGCTTCGGCTCGTGCTCGGCGCAGCTGACGACTTTTCACCACGATAACGAACCACGACAACACCGACGCGCCGACTAGAATCAGCATCACCAGCTGAACCACCAGACTGGCTTCCAAAATCAGCGACGTTATCGAAAGGTCCGTGCTCACGTGTATCCCCGACAATCAACCGAACATAAGCATCGACCGGCGGCGAGAAGCGCCCGGCCAGCGACGCAAGAACCGGCACGGATGACCCAATCGCCATTCGCGCAAACCACCCGTGGGCGCATCCCGCGAGCAGCACGACCCGGTGCGCTATCGCCGCCTGCGTCGTTACCTCCATCATCGTATCAGCGGATTAGAATTCAAGCGGGATTATTTTAATCCGCCCGCCGCTCACGCACGGTCAGCAAAACGCCGCAAAAGCCTTTGTGTGCTCACCACAAACCTCGAGCCCGTTGACAGAATACGATCGCCACCTTCCGACCGCACGCAAAGAAAGCTTCTCGGCCAACTCGACCACGCGGATTCGCGTCGTAAGCGCAACAGACCAAGCCTGCTCACCGACCACCAACGCAGCCTAATCAAACAGCTGGATATAACGCCACCCAACGCCACCACGATGACCCGCCTCGAGAAACGACCAGTCGACAACACTGGGCGCTCGTCTCCGATCGGTTGCATCGATTCCGCGGTGACCCGCCAAGCCGGACCTTCAGTTGGACGTGAGCCACCGTACCTGCTCCTCGCTCCAACGCTCTAAGTCCGGGAGACCGACCCGACTCAGCCGACGCCGGTCGACAGCGATCTGAGCGCAAAAGCTATTACTCAGCCCATCACACCGGCCTGACCGCCGCGACCTCCAACCGCCTCGATTTCGGCGGCGAGCACATCGAACACCTCATGCGGCAGGCGCCGCGGCACAAACCGATCGGCATCGATAACCGCGATCGAGACGTCAGCCGTCACCGCATGCATTCGCTTGGTCGACAGCTCCGCTGCCAGCGTCGCCATCACGGTCTCGCCCGCGGTCACCGACGGTCGCGCCTCCGGTTCGGCCACCCTGATTGACTGATGCAACCGCAGCCGGGCTCGCCCTATCTCTCGAGGCTCGCAGTCAACGATTAACGACTGATTAAAACGCAACGGCGCAAGCCACTCGATCGTCATCGAGCGAACGACAAACAACACTCGCAACTGCTCGCGTAACCCATCCTGCTCAAAACCCAATGACCGCAGCCACTCGGTGCGTGCACGCTCGAAAAACCTCAACGCGTTGGCGTGATACACCACACCACCGGCGTCGGTATCTTCGTAATACACCCGCACCGGCCACTCGAAGCGCCCGACATCTGATACCGGCAACTCCAAAGCGGGGCGTGCACCGTTGTGTGTCACGACTCGCCCCGCGGATCGCGACTCACCCGCGACATCCCCTCAGCGGCCTCCACAGCTGCGTCGTCCCCAAACGACTCATCGCCGCCAGACTCGCCAGAACCCGAAAACTCAAACTCATCGCCACCGCGAGCGGCCAGCACCCGCTCGAGCAAAGCCGGGGCCAGGCGTTCAAGCGTTCGACGAGACGCAACCCGTCCACGCGGCGTTCGGTGCAAAAAGCCCTGCTGAATCAGATAGGGCTCGACGACCTCCTCGAGCGTCCCGCGGTCCTCGTTCAACGCCGCAGCCAACGAGTCGACACCCACTGGCCCACCATCAAACCGCTCAACGATCAACTCCAGCAAACGACGATCCTGCGCATCCAAACCATCCGCATCAATATCGAGCATATCGAGGGCCGCCGCCGCAATCGTCGGCTCGATCACGCCCTGGCCTCGTACCTCAGCAAAGTCACGCACCCGACGCAGCAACCGGTTTGCGATACGCGGCGTTCCCCGCGCGCGTCGAGCCACCTCGAACGCCCCCTCGCAGGTACACCCCACGCGCAAAATCGCCGCCGCACGCTCGACGATGCCCGCCAGGTCCGTGACCGAGTAATGCTCCAGCCGCTGCACGATCCCGAACCGATCGCGCAGCGGCGCCGACAACAAACCCGACCGCGTAGTCGCGCCCACCAGCGTGAACGGCGGTAAATCCAGCTTGATCGAACGTGCCGCCGGGCCCTCGCCGATCATGATGTCGAGTTGGCCGTCCTCGAGCGCCGGATACAGGACCTCCTCAACCACCATCGGCAATCGATGAATCTCGTCGACGAACAGCACGTCATTCGGTTCCAGCGACGTCAACATCGCCGCCAGATCCCCCGGTCGTTCGAGCACCGGGCCCGAAGTCGAGCGCAAACCAACGCCGAGCTCTGCGGCCACAATCTGAGCCAGCGTCGTCTTGCCCAGCCCCGGCGGCCCCGCGATCAGCACATGATCCAGTGCCTCTCCACGGGCCCGAGCCGCAGCGATGAACAAACCCATCTGCTCGACCACGCGCGGCTGCCCGTGATAATCCGCCAAGCGCTGAGGGCGCAGGCGACGCTCATCCCCCGACTCCCCAAAGCCTGCCTCTGGCGCCAACCAGGCGCTCCGCCCTTCGAGTGAATCAGCCTCTGACCGCAAATCAGAACGACCCGCGACGGGTGGCTTCGCGCTCATCGTGACGACACTCCCCGGCGCGGTGACCGGCGGCGCGGCGCACTCACCCCGGCATCACCCGGCTCGTTCGTATTCGCCTCGTCATCCACCGGCGCGGGGTTCGATTCATCTGACGCCGCATCGCTGACCTCGGCACCGCTGTCGATCACGGACCCGCGCTGAGCGACTTTCAGTGACCCAGAACCTGATGCAGGCTCTGACACCGAGCCTGGAGCCGCACTCGAGCCAGAGCCCGGGCCCACCCGCATTCCTGCGCCAGATGCGCCCGCCATCGCCGAGGCACGGCCCAGTACCGTCGACCGCAGAGCCGCCCGTACCCAAGCCTCGGCCGGCTGCTCGACGAGACTCGCATCCGCTCGCACGGTCGCCAACATACGATCAATATCGGCCGATTTGTAACCCAAAACCTCAAGCGCCGCCCGCACATCGGTCTCGCGGGCCGAACCCTCGTCATCATCGCGAGCGCGCGCCACCCCCTCACGCCCGCGCGCATCGCCCGCCCCCTGAACCACGCGTTCGAGTTTCCCGGCCAACTCGAGCACCACCCGCTCAGCGGTCTTTTTGCCGATACCCGGGATACGCGTCAACGCCGCAACGTTACCGGACTCGATCGTCTGGACCAGCTCGCCTGCGCTGAAGCTGGATAACATCGCCAGTGCCAGACGCGCACCAATACCGTTGACACGAATCAAGCGCCGAAACACATCGCGATCACCACGGGTGGCAAAACCGAACAGCAGCTGCGCATCCTCACGCACAACCAAATGCGTGTACAGGATCATTTCAGACGACCGCGCGACCCCGCCTGCAAGCCCCCCCGGCGCCACCGCGACCTCGGCCACGGCCCGAGACGCAAGGGTGCCAGCGCCAGGCACCTGCACGGTGATCGGCACCTCGAGCTCATAGCCAACGCCGCCAACATCGAGCGTCAGCGTCTGTAAGTCGCGATACACGACGGTTCCGCGCAGCTGTCCAATCATTTACAGTCCCAGTCGACGCCTCATTGACAATCCGATGACACGATAAAAACAAAGACCACCCTTCAGCAAAAACCGCAAGCAACCCTCGTGCGACGAGCATCCGGACCGCGTCGCATGTTCGCGGATCACGAACCGAGGGCGCCGCCCCAGACGACCGCGTCCGGTCAAAGACCACGGTCACCCTTGCTCGGGCACCGTCACCCAACGGCGGCTCCGGCGCCTGCCCGAACGCGCCGGAGTCTCGCCCACTGCCTGAGCAGCCGTCGCCGTAGTGGCTCGCCGTGTTAGCGCCGCAACCGGCTGCTGATGAGCGTGATAGAGCGCCACAGCCAAGGCATCGGCTGCGTCAGCAGGCGGTGGCTCGTTCAGCGCAAACAGCTGCTGCATCATGAACCGGACCTGCGCTTTCTCGGCGCGACCTGATCCCACCGTCGCCAACTTGATCGCCCGCGGCGCGTACTCGAACACCGCCAAGCCGGCTTGCGCTGCCGCCAATAACACCACGCCACGAGCCTGCCCCAGCTTCAGCGCAGAGTTGACGTTGCGCGCCACGAACACCGACTCGACTGCAAGCTCGCCCGGCGCATACGTCGCAATCACCGCCTGCAAACGGTCGTACAGCTTCGCCAGGCGCGGCCCCGGTTCGCCACCACGCCCAAGCCGCACGGCCTCTGCCATGCACGCGCGAGTCCGCGCACCATCGCGCTCGACCACAGCGATACCCGCCACCTGCGAACCCGGGTCAACGCCCAGAATGCGCGTGACGCCCGCTGCTGCCAACGCGACGCAGTCTCGCGTCACCCTAGCCCGCAGCCTCCAGCGCCGAATCTGAAAAATCCGCGTTCGAATAGACGTTCTGCACGTCGTCGAGATCATCGAGCATGTCGAGCAGCTTCAGCACGGCAGGCGCCTGCTCATCATCAATCGGTGCCGCGACCTCCGCCCGCATCGTCACCTCGTCACTCTCAAACTCGAGGCCCGCCGCCCGCAACGCATCGCGTACCGCCTCGAATGCATCCACCGATGTCAGCACCTCGATCGAGCCATCATCGGCGATCTGGACATCATCCGCCCCGCCCTCGAGCGCGGCCTCCATCACCGCCTCATCATCGGTTCCGGCAGCAAAGCTGATCACGCCCCGCTTCTCGAACAGATACGCCACCGAGCCATCGGTGCCGAGATTACCGCCGCACTTGGAAAATGCATGGCGCACCTCCGCCACGGTGCGATTGCGATTGTCCGTCAGGCAATCCACCAACACCGCCGCCCCGCCCGGCGCATAACCTTCGTAGCGAACCTCCTCGTACGTCTGCCCCTCGAGCTCGCCCGCGCCGCGTTTGGCTGCCCGCTCGATCGTATCGCGCGTCATGTTCGCGGTCAGTGCCTTGTCGATCGCCAGACGAAGACGCGGATTCGTCGCCGCATCCGATCCGCCCATCCGCGCCGCTACGGTGATTTCCTTGATCAACTTGGTGAACAGCTTGCCGCGCTTCGCATCCTGCGCGTTTTTACGATGCTGAATGTTCGCCCACTTGCTATGCCCTGCCATGCGGTCCCCGTTTGGTTCCAATCCAATCAAAACTCGACGAAACATCAATCTTAGCCGAGCCCTACCGCCACAGCGGAGGTCTCTCGCATCATCGACCGGCCGGTCGATCCGCACCTGTCGAGGCCTCCATCAGCACCGAGCACAGGCGCGAACACCAAGGACCGCAAGCATGCAGCCACCAACACGCCAACGATTCGCCGATTCACCCGTGCCCGCCACCGGCCGACCACGCAGCCCGATTGAGCCAACGTGCCGCCATGCGCGTCAATCTGATGCCGACTCGCGGCGAATGCCGGGCGTCTCTCCATCTGCAATGCAAAGCAAAAACTCGATCAGCGTCTGCGCTACCAATCGATTCACGACCAGCCCCATGTGGCCCGTCGCGAACGACCGATGCTCGACGACATCCTCTGCACGGGTCTCGCTCAGCGCAACGGTACCGTCGTTCGGAATGGCGAGACCGTGAGTCAGCCAGCGCGACCATCCCGGCCGCACACCGGCAATCATCAAAGTCGGCACCCCGCGCACCAAAGGACTCCTTCCATCCAGCCCTCCCGACCACGCGCAGCCCAGCCACCGCCGCCGCCAGCCGCCCTGTTCGAACAAACGCCGCGCCACAGCCGACCCTGCCAGCGGGCTACCCAAAAACACCACGGCACTCACCCGCGCTTCGGGACGACGCGCGCCGCAAGCCGCAGCGGACGTATCGCTGCGCGACGACGGCACGGCCATCCCCCCATCGGGTTCTGTCGACCCCGCCAAACCGGCCACTGCATGCCGAATCACATGTCCACCGAGTGAATGGCCCACCAAAGCGACCGATCCGTCGATTTCGCGCAGCTGATCCGCCAGACGCCGGCCAGCCTCACGCGGCGCCTCACGCCGGGATCGATAGCGAAACCTCTCAACCACGAAGCCCGCGCGTCGGAGCCGCAACCCCAGCAACACAAGCTCGAGGCCCGTCATGTGCCAACCGTGGACCAGCATCACCCGCATCGCCGCATTCCCCACCTCGCGAGCCTCGTCCACCGCCCGCGCATCACCGAGCCCTGGGTCGGCTGCGCCTCAGACCCGGCGGATTCAGCCAAGCGCTACAGCAACCATACGCAAACCAGGATGCCGCAATCGCCGGTGCGAAACCCCAGAGCGGCGCCCGGATCACATCACGGCTCGAGCGACGGCATCGCATTCGCAGCCTGATCCGCAACCACCGGCTTCTGCCGCAGCCGCACGCCCAAATCCTTGAGCGCCGCGTCCGGAACCGGCGCTGGCGCGTCGGTCAACGGGCAGCCCGCACTCTGCGTTTTCGGGAACGCCATCACATCACGAATGCTCGAGCCACCCGCCATCAGCATGATCAAACGATCCAGCCCGAATGCCAGCCCGCCGTGCGGCGGCGCGCCGAACTCCAGCGCATCGAGCAGAAAACCGAACTTGTCGCGTGCCTCGTCCGCGGTAATTCCGAGCACCTCGAACACGGTCGCCTGCAAAGCCGGCTGATGAATACGGATCGAACCACCGCCCACCTCGGTACCGTTGAGCACCATGTCATAGGCCCGCGACAGCGCCGTCTTGGCATTCGCCCGCAGATCCTCGGCCGCATCTACTGCCGGCGCGGTAAACGGATGGTGCAGCGCGTAGAACCGCTGCTCCTTGCCATCCCACTCGAACATCGGAAAATCCACCACCCACAGCGGCGCCCAACCCTCGCGCACCCGGCCCAGATCGTGGCCCAGCTTCACCCGCAGCGCGCCCAGCGCCTCATTCACCACCGTAGCCTTATCGGCGCCAAAAAAGACCAGATCACCATCCTGCGCGCCCGTTCGTTCCAGGATCGCCGCCACAACGTCCTCAGGCAAAAATTTCAGGATCGGCGATTGCAACCCTGCCGGCCCCTGTGCCAACGCGTTGACCTTGATATACGCCAGACCCTTCGCGCCATAGCGCCCCACGAACTTCGTGTAATCGTCGATCTCCTTGCGCGAGATTCGCCCCCCCTCCGGCACGCGGAGCGCCGCGATACGCCCCTCGGGATCGTTGGCCGGCCCCTTGAACACCTTGAACTCGACCGAGCGCATCACATCGGTCAACTCGGTGAACTCAAGATCGATGCGCAGATCCGGCTTATCCGACCCGAATCGCGCCATCGCCTCATGCCACGTCATCCGCGGGAACGGCTCCGGCAAATCGACGTGCAAAACCTCGCGAAACAGATGCCGCAACAGGCTCTCGGTGAGCCCCATCACGTCCTCTTCCGTCACGAACGCCATCTCAAGATCGAGCTGCGTGAACTCAGGCTGACGGTCGGCGCGCAGGTCTTCATCGCGGAAACAGCGCGTGATCTGATAGTAGCGATCCATACCCGCCATCATCAGCAACTGCTTGAACAACTGCGGCGACTGCGGCAGGGCAAAAAAACTGCCCGGATGGGTCCGGCTCGGAACCAGATAATCGCGCGCACCCTCAGGCGTCGCCTTCGTCAACATCGGCGTCTCGATATCGAGGAACCCGCGATCCTCCAAAAACCGTCGCATCGCCCGCGTCACCTGAGCCCGCAGACGCAACCGCTGCTGCATGACCGGACGGCGCAGATCGACATAGCGATATTTCAGCCGCGCATCCTCGCCGACATGGTCATCGTCCAGCGGGAACGGCGGCGTTCTCGCCGCGTTCAACACCACAAGCTCCAGCCCCAGAACCTCGATCTGCCCGGAGCGCAGATCCGCATTCACCGTTCCCTCCGGGCGCCGCCGCACCCGACCGGTGACCTGCACCACAAACTCCGAACGCAACTGCTCGGCGCGCGCGAAGACCTCCGCTCGATCCGGATCGAACACCACCTGCACGACGCCCTCGTGATCACGCAGATCGACGAAGATCACCCCACCGTGGTCACGCCGCCGATTTACCCAGCCAGCCAGGGTCACCGTCTGATCCAGCTCAACCTCGGTCACCGCGCCACAAAAATGCGTCCGCATCGGCAAAGTCGACGGGGTCAACCCCGTTTGCGCTTCTGTCAACATGAAGAATCGATTCCCTGAAGTAAAACCCGCGCCACAGCGGACACCCGCCGCAGACAAAAGAACAGCAAAGCCTAAGCGCGCCCCGCAACCCCTGCAAGCCGGCCACCATCGAGCCGCCTCACGAGCGGCCCGACACACGAGCGCACATCCGCCACGGCGTCAACCAACTGCCGCGACCGACTGCACCACAGCCCACTACACCCCAGCAATCGGCGACGACACCGATCACCCGCCACACCCATACCAGCCCGTGGACCCCGCGCATCGATCCTCAACAATTGGCGATGATCGCGATAAATACGGAGTTAAAACACAACGCAGCGAGAGAACATGACCCGTGAGTAAACTCGACGAACTCTACCGCCTGCGTCGGCTGCTGGACGGGCGGCGCACCGGGCTCGCCCGCGCTGCGCTCATCAGCGAGCATGGTTTTTCGCGTTCCACCCTCGCCCGCCTGATCGCCGACCTGCGCGACCGCCTCGGCGCTCCGCTCATCCACGACAGAGAACGCGGCGGCTACCGTTACGACACCGCCGACGGCAGCCACGCCCTACCGGGCCTGTGGTTCACCCCCGCCGAACTGCATGCCCTCGTCACCCTGAAACACCTGCTCGCCAATCTGGAACCTGGACTGCTCGACGACCACCTGCGGCCGCTGGAAGCCCGCATCGACAGACTTCTTGCAAGCCAGCACCTCGGCGCGGGCGAAGTCACCCAGCGCATCCGGCTTCTGGGCATCGCCTCGCGGCGCAAAAACCCGCGGCACTTCCAGGCCGTTGCCCATGCCGTCCTGCAACGTCACCGATTGCGCATCGACTACTACAACCGCGAGCGCAACCAAACCTGCCCCCGTGAAATTTCCCCGCAACGCCTCGTCCACTACCGCGACAACTGGTATCTCGATACCTGGTGCCATGAAAAAAAAGCCTGCGCATCTTCGCCGTCGAATGCATTCGCGCCGTCGAGCCGATAACCAAGCCCGCCAAAGCCGTCGCCAAATCCACCCTTAACCGCGAACTCGCCAGCAGCTACGGCATCTTCGCCGGCCAGCCCCGCGCCACCGCCGTGCTGCGATTCACCGCCCAGCGCGCCCGCTGGGTCGCCGATGAAACCTGGCACCCCGAGCAACAGAGCCGCTGGCTCGAAGACGGCCGCTACGAACTGCGGATTCCGTATTCCGACGACCGCGAACTGCTGATGGACATCCTGAAATATGGGGCAGATGTCGAGGTAGTGGAGCCTGGCGAACTGCATGAAGCCATCAAAATATTGCTTGTTGCAGCTTTGAGCCAGTATGGAACAGGGATACGGGCAGTCTCAGATTCTGAGACTGCGCCCAAGTAATATGTTTCACATGGACAAGAGACGGCCAATCGCGCACGCAGCAAAAGACGACACAGGAAACTGGCGTGCCCCGCACGACTTGGCTGATCACCTGCGCTGCGTCGGCCAGCTTGCCGCTGACTTCGCCAAGGATTTTGGTGCGGATTGGGCACAACTCGCCGGACGCTGGCACGATCTCGGCAAATACCGCCCCCGATTTCAGCACTACATCCGGCAGGTCAGCGGTTTTGAAGCCGATGCGCATATCAAGGGTGAAACAGGGAAAGCGCCCCACTCGACCGCTGGTGCAATGCTCGCAACCGACCGTTTCGGCGTCGCTGGCCGCGTATTGGCGTATGTGATCGCCGGGCATCACGCCGGGCTCGCCGACTGGTTTGGTGGGCTGGATGCGCGGCTCGCCTTACCGGCCAGCCGCGCCGAGCTCGACGAAGCGCTCGCCGAGAATCCGCCCGCCGAGCTACTCGATACAGGCGATTTCAAACCCGATCTGCGCGCCGTTCCCGGCGGCAAGGATGGTTTTGCGCTGTGGGTGAGGATGCTGTTTTCCGCTCTGGTCGATGCCGATTTTCTCGACACCGAGCGTTACATGGACGCCGAGAAATTCGCCGCGCGCAACACCTGGCCTGCGCTCGCCGAACTCGCGCCGCTGTTCGATGTCCACATGGCGCAGCTGGCTACCAACGCGGAGCCGACCCCGGTCAACTCGCTGCGCGCCGACATCCTCACCCAGTGCCGCGCCGCCGCCGCGCTCGCCCCCGGCCTGTTCTCGCTCACCGTGCCAACGGGCGGCGGCAAGACACTCTCCGGCATGGCGTTCGCGCTGGAGCACGCGCGCCGCCACGGCAAGCGCCGCGTCATCCACGTCATCCCGTACACCAGCATCATCGAGCAGACCGCCGACATCTTCCGCAAGATTTTCGGCGACGCTGTGATCGAGCATCACAGCAACGCCGAATCCGGGCCGGGCCAGGAAACCTCGGCCTCGCGGCTCGCCTGCGAAAACTGGGACGCGCCCATCGTCGTCACCACCAATGTCCAGTTTTTCGAATCTCTGTTCGCGTCCCGCACCTCACGCTGCCGCAAGCTGCACAACCTCGCGGACAGCGTCGTCATCCTCGACGAAGCGCAGTTGCTCCCGCCCGAATTCCTGCAACCCATACTCGATGTGCTCAACCTGCTGGCGCGGCATTACGGTGTGACCGTCGTGCTCTCCACCGCGACCCAGCCCGCGCTATCCACCCGCGACTATTTCGACGCGAAGCAGAACCTGCGTGGTCTCGACGACGTGCGCGAGATCGTCGCCGACCCCGACGCGCTGTATCGGCAACTCGACCGCGTCAATGTGCGTCTGCCCGCCGACTGGCAAGCGCCGACCGACTGGCCGACGCTGACTGAAGAACTCGCCCGCCACGATTCCGTGCTCGCCATCGTCAACACCCGCCGCGATGCCCGCGCGCTGTGGGAGCAGATGCCCGAAGGCACGCTGCATCTGTCTGCGCTGATGTGCGGCGCGCACCGCTCGCGGCTGATTGAAGCCATCAAGCTGCGGTTGAAAGCGGGCATCCCGACGCGTGTCGTCAGCACGCAGCTCGTCGAAGCCGGGGTGGACGTGGATTTTCCCGTCGTCTACCGCGCGCTCGCCGGGCTTGATTCCCTCGCCCAGGCGGCGGGGCGTTGCAACCGCGAAGGGCGGCTGATTGGCAAGGGCGAAGTCGTCGTTTTCGTCGCGCCAAAACCAGCGCCGCCCGGCCTCCTGCGACAGGGCGAAAACGCCTGCCGCAGCGTGCTCCACGGCGTGACCGACGCGCCGCTCGCACGCGTCCGTTTCGCCGCGTATTTCGAGCGCCTGTACGCCGGCTGCGCGCTCGACCAGCACGCCATTTGTGACGCGCTATTCATGGCGCACGGCAAGCTGCCCGCCGACTCGCTCGCCGTCAGTTTCCGCACTGCCGCCGAGAAATTCCGCCTAATCGCCGACGAAGACAGCGTGCCCATCGTCGTGAAATATCGCGGCACGGATGGCAGCGATGACAGCATCGAACAATGGCTCAACATCCTACGCAAGAAAGGCCCGCAACGCTGGCTCATGCGTAAGCTCCAGCGTTACACCGTCACCCTGCATCGCGCGCAGGCGATGACGCTGCTGAATCACTGCGACATCGAGGAAATCCTGCCGGGGCTGTTCGTGCAGGTGAGTGACTGGCTCTACCATCCCGAGCTTGGATTGAACCCCGAAGGCACACCGCTCAATCCGGCTGTTGCCATTGTTTGAAGGGAGAAACATGAAGACATTCTGGTTGGAAATCTCCGGCGCCTACGCCTGCTTCACCCGCCCCGAAATGAAAGTCGAGCGCGTGAGCTACGACGTGATGACCCCCTCCGCCGCGCGCGCGTGTTTCGAGGCGATCCTGTGGAAACCGGCGATCCGCTGGCAGGTGCGACGGATCGAAGTGCTGCGCCCGATCCGCTGGATCAACCTGCGGCGCAACGAAGTCGCCAGCGTCGTCTCCACCCGCAACGTCGAAACCGCGATGCGTGCCGGTAAAGGCGATCTTGGGCTTTACATCGAACAAGACCGCCAGCAGCGCGCCGGGCTGTTCCTGCGCGACGTGGCGTATCGCGTCCATGCCAATCTGGAATTCCTCCCCGAGCGCGACCCGCAAGCCAACATCGCTAAATATTCGGAGATGTTCGAACGCCGCGCCCGCCGTGGCCAGTGCGTGAATCAGCCCTACCTGGGCTGCCGCGAATTCGCCGCCGCGTTCCGGCTGGTGGACGACCTTGCTGCCGAACCCCCGCCGCTCGCCGAAACGCGCGATCTCGGCTTCATGCTGCACGACCTGGATTTCTCCAATCCAGCCGACCCGCAGCCGCGCTTTTTCCGTGCCCGGCTCGAAAACGGCAGCGTCAGCGTACCGGCCTGGGACAGCGCGGAGGTGCGGGCATGATTCTGCAAGCGCTCGACGCCTATTACCACCGCAAGCAGGCCGACCCCGACCCGGCCAAGCGTCTGCCTGCCTTCGGGCTGGAAGACAAGGAGATTCCTTTCATTCTGGAAATCGACGCCGACGGCCGCCTGCTGAACATCGCCGACACCCGCAGCAACGAGGGCAAAAAGAAAATCGGCCAGCGTTTTCTGGTGCCGCAAGGCGTCAAAAAAACCTCAGGCATCGCGGCGAACCTCTTGTGGGACAACGCCGAATACGTGCTCGGCATCCCCGACGCCAAAAAACTCGAAAAAAGCCACGCTGACAACAAAGCGGCCGAGTATCTCGACCGCCTGCTGTCGATGCGGCAGAAATTCCGCGAGGTCATTACCTCGCTGCCCGATCCGGCGCTCGGCGACGCAGGCGTTCGCGCCGTGCTGGCGTTTCTCGACGGTCTTACCCCGGAAACGCTCACAGGCTTTGCCGCGCTGCCCGACATCGAAGCCGCCAATCCCATCGTGAGCTTTCGTCTGCACGGCGACATCGGGCTGGTCTGTCAGCGCCCTGCGGTCGTCGCGGCCACGGCCACACGCAGCGAAGAACAACCCGACGGCGTCTGCCTCGTCAGCGGCCAGCCCGCCGCCATCCAACGCCTGCACCCGGCGATCAAGGGCGTGTGGGGCGCGCAGACATCGGGCGCGAATATCGTGTCGTTCAACCTCGACGCCTTCAATTCTTACGGCAAAGCACAAGGAGCAAACGCACCGCTGGGCGCAGCCACCGTCTTTGCCTACACCACCGCGCTGAATCATTTGCTGGCGCGCGATTCGCGCCAGCGCATCCAGGTCGGCGATTCGTCCACCGTGTTTTGGGCGGAAGAGGCGCACGCGCTCGAAAACGCGCTGGTCGATCTGTTCGGCGACCCGCCCAAGGACGACCCGGACAGGAATGTGAACGCTGTGCAGGCGCTGTATTCCGCCGTCGCAGCGGGCCAATTCAGCGTCGGCAAGCACGACACCCGCTTTCACGTGCTCGGCCTCGCGCCCAACGCCGCGCGGATTTCAATCCGCTTCTGGGAAACCGCCAGCGCTGCCGATCTGGCGCAACGCATCGCACAGCATTTCGACGACACCGCCGTCGTACACGCCGATTACGAGCCCGAGCATCTGTCGCTGTCCCGCCTGTTGACCGGGTTGGCACTCCTCAACAAGGCCGACAACATCCCGCCCAACCTCGGCGGTGAAGTCATGCGAGCGATTCTCGAAGGCCGGCCCTATCCAGCGACGATGTTGAATATGGCAGTGAATCGTTGCCGCGCCGAGCAGAAGCCGACGTATGCGCGCGCCGCCGCCATCAAGGCCAGCCTCAACCGCTTCATCCGCTCACGGAACACCCACGAAAAGGAGTTTCTGCCCATGCTCGACCCCACCAACATCCACCCAGCTTACCGGCTGGGGCGATTGTTCGCCACGCTGGAAAAAATTCAGGAAGAGGCCAGCCCCGGCCTGAACGCGACGATTCGCAACCGCTATTACGGCGCGGCGTCGAGCACGCCGGTGACGGTGTTCACGACCCTTTTGCGACTAAAGAACCACCATATCGGCAAGCTCTCGCCCGGTCGCGCGACGCAAATGGAAAAGCTGATCGGCGAGATTCTCGGCGAAGTCGTCGATTTCCCGCGAATGCTGCCCCTACAAGATCAAGGCCGGTTTGCGCTGGGCTACTACCACCAGCGCCAAGCTTTTTTCACCAAATCCGAAGCCCCTCAAAAAACCGAAGGAGAATCTGCATGAGTTTGTCCAACCGCTATGATTTCGTGCTGCTGTTTGATGTAAAGGATGGCAATCCGAATGGCGACCCGGACGCGGGCAACCTGCCGCGTCTGGATGCGGAAACCGGACACGGGCTGGTCACCGACGTGTCGCTCAAACGCAAAGTACGCAATTTCGTCACCATGACCCTGGCGCAGGATGCACGCGACCCGCAGCCGAGTGAGAAACGCTTTGAGATTTACGTGCGCGAAAAGGCCATCCTCAACCAGCAACATCAGCGCGCCTATTCCGCACTCAATTTGGACGCGGAGCCCGCCGAATCCGACACTGCTGAAGACACCGCGAAAGCGGGCAAGGCCACCAAGCCCGCGAAGGCCAAAAAACGCAAAGGCGGCGGCGACGAGGTGAGCAAGGCACGCGACTGGATGTGCCAAAACTTCTTCGACGTGCGCACTTTCGGCGCGGTGATGTCCACCGGCATCAACTGCGGCCAGGTGCGCGGCCCCGTTCAGCTCACCTTCGCGCGCTCGGTCGACCCGGTCATCGCGCAGGAACATTCGATCACCCGCATGGCGGTGGCGACCGAAGCCGAAGCCGAAAAGCAGGGCGGCGACAACCGCACCATGGGGCGCAAACACACCGTGTCGTATGGCCTGTATGTCGCGCATGGCTTCGTGTCCAGCTTCCTCGCCAAGCAGACCGGTTTCTCGGAAGACGACCTCGAACTGCTGTGGCAGGCGCTCGGCCAGATGTTCGAGCACGACCGCTCGGCCGCGCGTGGCGAGATGGCCACGCGTGGACTGTACGTGTTCAAGCACGACTCGGAACTCGGCAACGCCCCGGCGCACGCGCTATTCGAGCGGATTCAGGTCAGCAAAAACACCAACGTTCCGCGCAGTTTCAAGGATTACGACGTGATGGTGAACGAGGCCGACATGCCGACTGGTGTGGAGCTGCTGCGCAAGGTATAAGCCTCTACCGCCGCCCTGCCCAATACCCCGGGCGGCGACTCTGGTGCACAACCGTCAGCACCCGTAGCGCGTTGCCTTCGACCCGGTAAATCACTGCATAGGGGAAGCGATGAACTTGCAGGCGACATGTGTTTTTGACGGCAGGCGAGGCCAGTGCAGGATGCTCAACAGCCAGTCGCAAACTGCACTGAATTTCATGTCTGAAATCACTGGCCCAAAACGCGCCGGCTTCGTTGGCGTATCAGCGCGTCGCTTCCAGCAGTTTGGCTTGGGCAAGTGGGTTGAAGCTTACGCGCACTTCTTGCGCGCCGTTTCGATGATTTTGTCTATTTTCTCGAATACCTCTTCGGTTGGAATCCATTCGGTACGACCGGCTTCCATATCCGCCACGCGCCGGGCAATTTCCTCATCCCAGACTCGGGCAACGACTTCTGGTGTGTCTTCGGGCTCACCTTCCAGGCTAACGATCAGGCGGTCGATCAACGCGACACGTTCTTGCCGTGAAAGCTGCAAGGCCTGCTCTTCAAGTTCTTTAAGAATCGCTGTCATGCCTGGCTCTAGTGGATTTGCTTGCCGAAAATAGTAGCACCGACATTTTGAGCGAGACATATCCGATCCCCCTCTCTGCGCTCCAGCACTGGGCCTACTGCCCACGCCAGTGTGGGCTGATCCATCTGGAGCAGACGTTCGCCGACAACATCCACACAGCGCGCGGGCAGGCGGTGCATCACCTGGTCGATACACCGGGCTACGAGATCAAGTCCGGCGTGCGTGTCGAGCGCGCCCTGCCATTGTGGAGCGACCGCCTAGGCCTGATCGGCAAGGCCGATCTCGTCGAATTTCACCCTGACGGCCGCATCTATCCGGTTGAATTCAAACACGGCGCCAAGCGAAAAAAACAGTATGACGATATCCAGCTCGCTGCCCAGGCCATGTGCCTGGAAGACATGCTCCGCCGTTCAATCACGCATGGCGCAATCTTCCACGCCAGCAGTCACCGCCGTCGTGAAGTGGGAATCACCCCCGCACTGCGCGATCTGGTCATCGAGACGGCAGCCGCCATCAGCGCCATGCTCGCATCCGGCAAACTACCGCCGCCAGTCAACGATGTCCGCTGCAAAGAATGCTCGCTAAGGGAGATTTGCCAACCCCAGGCTATTGCAGATCGCGACCAGCAGCGACGGCTTCATCAACGCTTGTTCAAACCAGAGGATTGAATTGCATATCCTGCAGAACACCCTTTATGTGATGACACCGCAGGCATACGCCCACCTGGATAACGCCACGGTACGCATCGATGTGGAACGGGAAAAGAAATTGCAGGTGCCGCTGCACCACATCAGCGGGCTGGTCTGCTTTGGCAATGTGATGGTCTCGCCCGCGCTCATGCACCGCCTGGCGGATGAGGGCAAATCGCTTGTGCTGCTGGATGAGCACGGGCGTTTCAAGGCGCGGCTCGAAGGACCGGTCTCCGGCAACATCCTGCTGCGGCAGGCGCAGCACCGCGCAGCGAATAACCGGGACACAACACTCGGGATAGCTCGCGCCATCGTTGCCGGCAAACTCAAGAACAGCCGCAGCATCATCCAGCGAGGAGCGCGCGAAGCGGACGACGATAGCGACGTGATCAGGCTCAGCCGCACGGCAGACAATCTGGCGGCTGCCTTACGTGCGGCCGAGTCGGCCAACACGCTAGACGAATTGCGCGGCGTGGAAGGTGAAGCAGCGCGAGGATATTTCGAAGCACTGAACCTGATCGTCAAACCTGCCTTTCGCGCCATTTTTCAGCTTGATGGGCGCACGCGCAGGCCGCCGCTGGATCGCTTCAACGCGCTGATCTCGTTTTTGTACGCCATGCTCATGAACGATTGCCGCTCCGCCTGCGAAGCCGTCGGCCTCGATCCCCAGTTGGGGTTTCTACATGCCGTACGCCCGGGTCGAGCAGCGCTCGCGCTGGACTTGCAGGAAGAATTCCGTGCCGTGTTCTGTGACCGGCTAGCGCTCACGCTCATCAATCGGTATCAGATCAACGAAAGGGATTTCGACTTGCGAGAAGGCGGCGCAGTGATGCTCAACGACAAAGGCCGTCGCGCCGTCGTTACCGCCTGGCAAAAACGCAAACAGGAAGAAATCACCCACCCGCTAACACAAACCAAGCTGCCGCTCGCCCTATTGCCTCTCGTTCAGGCGCGCTTCATCGCCCGCACCCTGCGCGGCGAAATGGAAAGCTACCTTCCCTATCTGACCAAATAAGCCATGCTCATCATCGTCACCTACGACGTCTCCACCGACACTGCAGCCGGTCGCAAACGCCTACGCCGCGTTGCCAAAGCCTGCGAACGCATGGGGCAACGTGTGCAGAAATCCGTTTTCGAATGCACTCTCAACGACATGCAGTTCGAGCAACTTGAACGCGAATTGCTCGCAGAAATTGATGTAAGTCAGGACAACCTGCGCTTCTATCGCATCACTGAGCCTGTCGGGCTGCGCGTCAAGCAATATGGCTGTTTCAGGTCAATCGACTTTGAAGGCCCGCTGATTGCTTGATCCGCGAAACCCAATCAACGGCTGGTCACTAGACCCTTCGCGCCCGCTACAAAGTATTGATTCGTAAAGACATGAGACATTCATTCAGAGCCACAGCACGCGATAGCTTTGCTTTTCCCCGAGGGTTCGCGCAAGCTGTGCTGGTTCTACCAAGCAATCAAACGGTTGCGATGGCGGAGCATCGCCCGGCCTTACGGCCGGGCGCGGATTGAAACAGGGACGTTACAGTCAGCGCGGGGGCTTTGCTCAAGCATCGCCCGGCCTTACGGCCGGGCGCGGATTGAAACAACGGCAAAGTTTGCGAAAACCTCGCGGAAGTCAAGCATCGCCCGGCCTTACGGCCGGGCGCGGATTGAAACCTAAGCGAAAACGGAAAACTAACAATTGCCAAAAGCATCGCCCGGCCTTACGGCCGGGCGCGGAT
>JBKBII010000006.1:0-178488 GCA_046299415.1 Thioalkalivibrionaceae bacterium
ATATCCTTCAACTGAAGAACATCAGGCGGGCCATATCTCTCATACACAATTGCTTTCACATCGTTTTTACCAGGGCAAAAATGGCTTCGCGCTGATTACATGACGTTTGAGATCAGCCGCGCTGAAGGCGGTCAGCTGGAATGATTGGTTGGATGTGTTGTTATGCATGACTTTGTGTCTCAGACCGCCATGAGTTGCCGATGCCTTGGAAGTATGGTGTCGCTGGCAAGCCAAATGCGGAATCAATTTTACCGCTATCGAAGCGATAGTCATGTTTAAACTGGTACATCATTTCCTTGTTTTCGTGAAGCAGTGACATCAGGACACCCATGAGCCTCAGTATCCAAGGGGGTGCGACTTTCAACTTGTAGGACCGATTTTCCAACCCGTATGCCAAATGCACGAAATTCACCCCTGTAAGCGGCTCCTTCGTCGTTGGCAAGTGCCATGTCTGGCCATATGCCCCCGGTGATCTTCCTAGCACGGCTAATGCAGGGCCTGTGTCCAGGGTATATGTATGCGTGTTGACCGCATGCGGATGACCCAACCACTGCGGCGCTTTTCCTGCCCTGAAAGGTTCAAGTACCGTGGAATGTGCGAAGCTGTTTACTGCATTGGGACTATAGAAGGCGGCCGCGCGCACAATCGTAGCCTGCAGATTGCGACTACGCATTTCATCTAGCAGCTTGGTTGCTATCCTTGCCCTGACCGCCCTTCTTGCTGATTGGGTTGAATGGTGTTTCCTCCGCCATCATGCCATCTACGCGCCCATATGCATAAACGTTGTCGAAGGGCACCAGTCGTGCGCCATGATGTACGCAGTCATCAACGACATTGTGCATCACTTGTGACCATTGCACCTGCCAGACAGACATGTTGTATTCCAAGTCGGTTACCAGGAACACAGTTTCGCTTCCTAAAACCGCGTTAGCGTTCGCTAGGGAGCCCAATAGATCGGCCATGACCGTCTCGTCGGTCGTGTTTGCCTTGCGAGGATTTCGGTTCGCCTGTCGGATGGCCGGGGAAAATGAAACATGTGCCCGGGACAGATCTTGAGCGATCACGCCATTAGCGCCGAGTATCTTATTCATCGCTCTCTACACTTTTGAGACCAAGCCTCGCGGGTTCCCAATGTTTGAGCTAGGGCTCCACCTCCGCCAGCAGCGCAGGCCACGGCGTTACCGCATCGGTCTCGCCAAGAAACCGGTCGCGCCGCGTGACCTTCTTCTTGGCGGCGTACTCGAGGTCAGAAAAGCTTCGTTGCATCGCTGTCTTTTGTTCAGTCATCACCACATGGATTCTCGCAAAGCCGGCATCACTTCGATGGCATGGCTGGCGAATAAATCAGCGTGTCCCGGGAGACGTGTGTGCCGATCTTGGCGAGTTCGGCGTTGCGGTGTTGCGGTGTGGCTTTAGCCCTTGAAGCGCCAGATCAACCACGCGATGGCGAACACGGACGTAAAAGCGATACCCAGCCACGCGAGCGATCGCATGGCGCGTCCGGGCCGATGACGCACGGCAACGCCCTCAGAGAGGATCGCGCGATAGGTGATGATCGCGAGCACGGGTGTTGCGAGGAAGGACAGCATCGTGGCGAGGTCGACCAAGGCGACGAAGCGCGTGCCGGCGCCTGTGATCAGTCCGAGCGCGCCGAGGGTCATCACGACTAAATAGAGGCGATATTCGCGCGTCGACGCATCGAATAGCCGGTCGAAAAACCATAAACCGAGTCTTGATTTTTGAGCCCGCGAAGCGAGTGGCAAGGTTGGGCGACTGAGTTCGATGGTGGGGCCGAGAGGATAGGGTCGAACCGGCTGACAGTGGCGCAAGCGACGCCAGATCATCCACTCTCGCCGCAGCGCGACAAGAACACGTGGATATGCGTCGAGTACTGCAAGCGTCGTCGAAAACATCGTCGTGAGCGCCGCGACCGCGATGATCGGGCCCGCCCATTCTCCCAGCACCTGGGTGTAGAGCGCCACGAGCGCAGCGGCAAAGCCGACAGCGGAGTCGGGTAAGGGCGATCCGGTGGCGTGTAACAAAAACGCGCCAATCAGCACAAAGATGACGGCGAGGCCCGTCGCGATCCAGAATCCGAGGTAAAAGTCGAAGTCGGCGCCGCGAACGCGATGATCGACGTCGTCCTCGGGATTCTGTCGTTCGAGCGTCCAGAGCGAGTGCCAGACGGCGACATCGAGTGGAATCGGCATCCAGCCCATGAGGGCCAGCAGGAACGCGAGTCCTGCTGCCGACGCCAGGCGCGGCCATTCGATGATGCCACTGAGTGTGGTCCAGTCGGGGCGTTGACCGAAGGCGAGAGCTGCGGCGGCCAGGGTCGATACGGCGAGGACGGCCATGAGCAGTTTCATGCCGAGATCCAGTCCCTTGTATTGACCCAAGGCGAGGATGGCGCCGCAGGCGGCGAAGACCAACGCAGCCAGCGCCCATGTAGGCCAAGCGAGGCCCAGCACAACGCCGGCGAGTCCCGCGGTGACCAAGGTCACGACTGCGAGGATGATGAACATCGTGCCGAGGGTGATCAACGAGTAGGCGAGAAGCGCTGTCGTGCCCACGCGACGATAGCCGTCGAGCAGGTTTTTCCCGGTTGCCGCGGCGTAGCGTGGCCCAAACAGCAAAAACGGTAGCTTGAGAACGCAGATCGCGATCACGAGCGGTAACAGCAGGAGTCCAAATTCGGCGCCTGCTCGCGTCGCCTGAACCAAGTGGGAGACGCCCACGGCAGCACCGGCCATGATGAGTCCGGGACCGATCCAATGCCAAACGCGAGACGGCTGTCGAGCCGGCGAGACACCGTGGCCGGTGAGCGTTAAACGACGAATCATGGCGCCCTCCGGCTTCGGATCGAGCTGCGGTGGATGGAGCGTGTATTGAAGGATCGGCAATGGATCGAGTGTGTCGTCACAGCAACACTCCGACTAAGGATAGCGCGACGGACTTCGCGATGAGGTGCCGTGGTCGTGCGCGGTCGGCCATCGCGCGATCCTGTCAAAAAGCTCAAGCGTCTCCGTGACGATCACGACGCGTGGGCGGGCGACGCTTTCGCGTTGAAGACGTGACGCCGGGTGTTGGCGCCGTCTGTGCGCCGGGTTCGAGGCCTCAATGTGTCGGTGTGCCGAAGTTTTAGCGTGGGAGGGCTTCGGCTTGCGTAATGCGTTTTGACGTCACTCGCCGAGGCCTCTCGTTTTGGGAGCGACGATAAAGCGCTGCGAATGGGCTATGACGCCAGCCGTTCGGAGCGCGGGCAGCGAAACACGACGAGCCATCAGGCAAGAGAGCGAGCATTACGCCGCGGTGAAAAGCCGTGGAGCCGCGAGTCAGCGTCTCTTCAGCACGCCTCTGTCGTCAGTCGATGCGGCGTCTCCGCCACGGATGCACCGAGCGATGTGAGCGATTTCGTGCGCAGGTTTTGCGGACAATCGCTTTGCGTGGCGATTGCAAAAGGTCGCACCGAGTCATCGTTGGTGATGTTGACGTGTGACGCGCGAGGACTGCGCTCTGTATCACCTGACTCGACCGAGACAGTGAGGATCTTGCGGCGTTTGCGGCAAAGGCCGAGTGGTGGATTGATGTACGCGGTTTCGGTGATGCGCTCGTTCGCCGTTGGTGTGCAAGGTGACGTGCATCAAAACGAGCGAGTCAAGGCAACGGTTAACGCTTTATGCCTAGTCCTAATTGACTCTGCACGAAAGTCGCGGTTTTCAATCTAGAATGAAATTCGAAAAACGTATGGAGAACCCCGGGGCATCGTACCCATCAGCTCGGTCCTAGAGGGTCGCTCTTAAACCTTGAATTTCATGCTGCATTATCTGGTACGGTTCGGTGACTACCGAATCCGGCTCTACCAAATCGCCGCGCTGTCGAGACGGTAAGCGGTTACTCGGGCTTTGGACTGACGTGAGTGAGCCCGCGCGAGTCGGTACGGGTTGGCATCGAGGCTGACTTGGACTTGCTCGGATGCCACGCCCCGGTCGTTGTTCGATCGGTCGACTTGGCAGATCGTCGAATCACAAACTGCCGCAATCCAACTTTGGAGATGGACTCATGAATTTTTTGACCGTTCGGACGCTGCGCCAGAGGCGCCTAGTTCCCGCAGTGGCTGCTGCGGTTGCAATGCTCACGTTGGCTGGATGTTCCAGCTCGAGTGACGATCCCGTCGTCGAGCCGGGCCCCGTCCTCGATGTGTTCGGAGTCACGAGTGATAACCGCCTGATCCGTTTCTCGAGCGAGATGCCTTCTGCGTTCGAGGTCGTTGGCCCATTGTCGCGGCGGTTTGTCAGTATCGATTTTCGCCCTGCCACCGGAGAGCTGTTTGCACTGGACGAGGCAGGCGCGTTGGTGGTGTTGAACCCGGAAACGGGCGACATCTCATCGTTTGTGACCGGTCAGGTGTCAAGCGGGGCTGAGCTGTTCGGTGCGATCGACATTGATTTCAATCCGGCGGCGAACGCGCTGCGACTGGTGGGTTCTGAAAGACGCAACCTGCGCCTCGGGCCAGCCGCTTTGATGCCGAACGCCAGCCAGGCGGCCGTTGAAGACGGTATTTTCGGTTACCGCGTGAGGGTCGGCGACACGGCCTACGACAACAACGCGGCACGTGCGGGAACGACGCATTATTTCATTGACTCTTCGGTGCGTTTTCTGGCAACGCAGGCATCGAATCCGGGTTTGGTGACTCGAATCGGGCCGTTGTTTGACGATAGCTTGCCGACGACCTTGGGCGGGTACGATATTTTTCAGCCTCAGGCTGATGCGCCCAATGAGCACTATGCGATCATGACGCGCGTTGGAGAAGTGGGTCTGTACCGACTGAGTCGGTCGAGTGGTGCGGCGACGCTCATTCTGAATTTCGATGTTAGCGATGACGGTGTGCTCCGCGACGGTGACAGTGTGGTCGACTTGACGACGACCGCCGGACCGACCGCGATGTCGCGTGTGTTCACGATGTTGGTTCAGAACGCTGAGAAAACCCAGATTGTGCGGGTCACGATTGACGACATCGAGGGTGACGACTTGATGCCTACGGTCGAGCGACTCGATATCGCCGCCGTCGAAGTGGGCGATACGATCGTATCGATTGATCAGCGTACGACCGCGGCGAATCCCGCTCTCAATGGGCTCTGGGCGCTCGGACGGGCGGGAACTCAAGGGCGTTTGTACCGCTTGACGTTCGGGCCTGATGAGGTGCGAGCCGAGGCCGTCGCCGTGTTGCGCACGAATACCTTGGGTCCAGCAGAAGCCGTTGCGCTGCAGGGCGATCGCTTCCGCATGGATTTCAATCCCGCCGTCGATTTGCTGAGGATTCTGTCGGATTCGGGGCAAAACTTACGCGTGAATCCTGATCAATCCCGCGAAGTCGCGGGTGAGGTTCGGCCAGCCGGCTTTACTTTTGTCGATGGCACGACGCGATTGAACAATGTCGATGTCCCCGTCGTTACTGCCGTCGCGTATCGACCTCAGCCTCAACAGTTGTCCGGCGAGATTCCGTCTCTGGATTTTCAGTACGTAATCGATCAACAGGCCGGCGGCTCTCGGCTCGCTCGTGTGATCGTGCCAAATGACGGCGCGCTGGTTGAGGTCGGCGATTTGGGTGTTGGTCGTCTGGCCAGCGGTCAGCATGGCTTCGACATTACCGCCATGAATCGAGCGATTGCGGCGCTGACGCCCGCGGCGTCCGAATCATCAGTGATGTATTCGATCAACCTCCGCACCGGTGCCGCAAGTCCGATCGGGACGATCGGTGACGGCAGCTTTACCGTTCGTGCGATTTCCGCAACGGTCAGTAACTGATTCTTGGCGTTACGGTACGGCGCACAGGCCTCCTCGGTGGCCTGTGCGCTGTCGTGTTTGGGTCTTTGGACCGGATTTTCCGGCCCGTTTTGCAGGATCAAGCGCGTCCCGTTGCGGGTGTCGTGTGAAATCGTGACGGCTCCCTCGACGCAGCCGGATGAATGCGCCAAGTCCTGAATCGATCCGGCCTGTGTCCAGTTGGTCAGTCGGGCCCGAAACCAATAGCCGTTGGTGGTGGCGCGACTTCGAAAGGTTGCGAGAAGTCCGTCCCAACACGCGCAGCACGAGGCCACGGAAAAATCTGTGTTTGCCTTGACGTGTTGCCGACCGAGCGTCGCCGGATCAGGGCGTCACGTTGCTGTGCCATGAGTCAGGGCCTCAGGCGAGCGCTGTTTGGATTTGGGATCGGCCCTCTGAGCCGATCGCAGCCGTTGACCTGACGGTCGCGGGCTGTGACGGGTTTTTGCCGATTCGTGATGTCAGGTGCAAGAGCGAATCGAGCGCGGCGTGTCCGAGGATGGCTTTGGTGGCAGAGGGGTCGAGCCACTGGGTCGGATGATTGGGTCGGACCCCTTGACACCCTGGCCAAGCCGTCGCGTTTGGTGTCCTGCGTTACTGCAGCGCGGGGGTGGGTCAATTGGCGTGGGCGCCCGTGATCGGCACGGGCGCTGAGTGTGTTGGCGTTGGCCCGTGCCGATAAATCGTACCTATCGCGTCATCGTCCGTTAGCGGTGCGCATCGCGTCATTTGCCGTGTGCGTTGCAGGGTTTGAGCATGTACGGCGGGTATACTTGCACGCTTTGGTTCGCGCGACCTTGCGTAGGGGCCGCGTAAGACAGGAGATGTTGCGATGCCCGTGATCACTTTGCCCGATGGCTCCGAAAAGCAGTTTGATGGCCCTGTCACCGTGATGGAGGTTGCCGCGTCGATTGGATCCGGACTCGCAAAAGCAGCATTGGCTGGGCGAATCGGCGGGCAGTTGGTCGATGTTCGAACCCGTATCGATGACGATGCGAAGGTCGAAATCGTGACCGACCGCGACGCCGACGGTCTCGATATCTTGCGTCACTCCACCGCGCATCTGTTGGCACAGGCGGTCAAGTCGCTGTACCCGGGCGCACAGGTGACGATCGGCCCGACGATCGAAAACGGTTTCTATTACGACTTTGCGTTCGAGCGTGCTTTCACCCCGGACGATCTCGTCAAGATCGAAAAACGGATGAAAGAGCTTGCCAAGGCGGATTTGCCGGTTGAGCGAACGGTCATGCCGCGCGATGAGGCGGTCGCGTTCTTTCGCTCGATGGGTGAGCGTTATAAGGCTGAGATCATCGCGTCGATTCCCGATGATCAAGAGATTTCTCTGTATCGTCAGGGCGACTTCGTCGATCTGTGCCGAGGTCCCCATATTCCGTCGACGGGTCGTTTGAAGGCGTTCAAGCTGACTAAAGTGGCGGGGGCGTATTGGCGCGGCGACGCGAAGAACGAGATGCTGCAACGCATCTATGGTACGGCGTGGCCGAACAAAGAACAGCTCAACGCGTATCTCGAGCAAATCAAGGAGGCCGAGCGCCGCGATCATCGGCGCATCGGGACCGAGCTCGATTTGTTTTCGATCCAGGATGAGGCGGGCGGCGGCTTGGTGTTCTGGCACCCCAAAGGCACGCGCATCCGGCGAGAGATCGAGAAATTCTGGTTCGAGCTGCATGAACAGGCGGGTTATGACTTTGTGACCAGCCCGCATATCGCCAACCTGAACCTCTGGAAGACATCGGGCCACGCGGATTTTTACGCGGATTCGATGTTTCAGCCGATGGAGGATGAGCATCAGGCTTTTCAGCTGAAGCCGATGAACTGCCCGTTCCATGTGTTGATGTACAAGGATCGCCTGCGTTCTTATCGCGATCTGCCGATTCGTTGGGGCGAAATGGGAACGGTGTATCGGCGTGAGCTCTCGGGCGCGCTTCATGGCCTGATGCGCGTGCGCGGCTTCACGCAGGACGACGCGCACATTTTTTGTCGCGAGGATCAGATCGCGGCCGAGGTCGGCGGCGTTCTGGAACTGGTGGATACGTTGCTGCGGACCTTCGGTTTCGAGCATTTCGACATTATGTTGTCAACCCGGCCAGAGGGCTCCGTGGGCAGCGATGACATCTGGGAGACGGCCACGGCCGCACTGCGTGCAGCGCTCGAATCCCGTGGACTCGATTACGCGGTCGACGAGGGCGGCGGCGCGTTCTACGGTCCGAAAATCGATATCAAGATTCGCGATGCGATCGGACGGCAGTGGCAGTGTTCGACCGTTCAGCTCGATTTCAATCTGCCTGAACGTTTCGACATGGAATACGTCGCTGACGACAACACCCGCAAGCGCCCGATCATGATTCATCGTGCGCTGCTGGGATCGGTCGAGCGCTTTTTTGGTGTGTTGATCGAGCACTATGCGGGGTTGTTTCCGCTGTGGCTGGCGCCGGTTCAGGCGGCAGTGTTGACGATCACCGAGCGACAGGATGGCTACGCCAACGACGTCGTCGCGCGGCTTCGCGCTGCGGGACTCCGTGCTGAGGCGGACTTGAGGAACGAAAAGATCGGTTTTAAAATCCGGGAGTTAACTCTCAAGCGTGTGCCGTATCTGCTGGTTGTAGGCGATCAGGAAAGCGAGCGGGGTGAAGTGGCGGTGCGTACGCGCGGTGGAGCGAATCTCGGCACGATGTCGCTTGACGCGTTCATCAAGCGAGCGCGTGAAAAGGTGCGAGAGCGTCGTGGCGATCTCGAGCCAGAGGCGGTTCGCGAGGCGAACTCCGCTTGATTACCCCCGATGCCGGCGGTCTGGATGCCGCAGCACTGTGGTTCTGTCGACGCGGCGACGCAGTAACGGTGACGGCTTTTGGTGGGTCGCTGCGCAACGGTTTTGGCCATTGTAAGAAGTCGTCGGGCGATAGATTGTCGGCGGTTGGTCGCAGAGAGGTTTGAAGAGCCGCACTGGGGCGAAACTTTTGGCCCGAGGGCTGGACTTTTGCGGTGGTGGCGACGTTTTTGCGTTTTCGTGGCAATATCGGTAAGTTTCTGAGCCCGTTTTGCGGCAGTCGCGCGCGAGTTGGGCCCAATGGCGCCGGGTTTGGCGCGTTTGATTGGACTTTTTCATACTGAGGAGACACTGCCATTAGCGGAGCGAAGAGCACCCGAATGAACGAGCAGATCATCTGCCCGACCGTTCGTTTGATTGACGACGAAGGTGAGAACCACGGCGTCATGCCGACGCCCAAGGCGCTCGAAATCGCCTTAGAGGCCGGATTGGATCTGATCGAGATCTCGCCGAACGCCGATCCACCGGTGTGCCGGATCATGGACTACGGCAAGTTCAAATTCGATCTCGCCAAGAAGACGCAGGCGGCCAAAAAGAACCAGAAGCAGACCCAGCTGAAAGAAATCAAGTTTCGGCCGGGAACGGATATTGGGGACTATGAGGTCAAACTGCGCAACCTGCGGCGTTTTCTCGACGCGGGTGACAAGGGCAAGGTGACCGTTCGGTTTCGTGGCCGGGAGATGCGCCACCAGGAACTGGGTAATGAGCTGCTGGATCGAATCGAAGCCGATTTGAAGGATGTTGCCGTTGTCGAGCAACGAGCGAAGATGGAAGGGCGTCAACTGACTATGGTGGTGGCTCCGATCAAACGTTGATGGCCTATGCAAGTGCCGGCGCGACCGAGTATGATGTCAACCTCCCGGGGCGTAGCGCAGTCTGGTAGCGCACTTGCATGGGGTGCAAGGGGTCGCAGGTTCGAATCCTGCCGTCCCGACCAAACGTTGAGGTCGGATCCTGTAGCGAGCTGATCGGGCTTTTGACCCGAGCGATTTTCGGTGTCGTTTTTTAGCCGTTGGGCTTGGGTTCTTCACAGAGAATGTCGGCGAGCGTCTCTCGGCCCGGTGGTGAGCGAGACTCGCTGGTCTCGAGACGTCGGGGTCGGTGCTGGTCGACGCGATTTTTTTTCGCAGCTCGTGTGATGGGATCTGTCCTGATTGACGGATGATCACGCTGGAAAGAAGCCCGATGCGCAAGCGTCGGGCTTTTTCTTTTCTCTCGCTCCTCGTTGTTCATTCGAAGCTCAGTGATTCGAAACATTGAGTGACTGGGTCGTGACGACGGCGACGATGTTGTGCTGGCATTCGTGCCTTGGGGCTTGGGGCCATTGGCGGGCTTTCGATGGTTACCCCAGGCGTTGTTGAGAGCGGCGTGGGATAAGGGCGGGCGTCGCGAAGCTTGTGCGCCGGCATCGTGAGGTGCTCCGGCCTTGGCTGGCGTTTGGTGACCGATCGATCCAGATCCGCGTCTGAGGTGTGTGTCGTTGCGCTACGTGTTGGTGGACGCCATACCGTCGAAGCGATCTGATGCCTGTGGTGGATCGCGCTCATTTTGGGCCCCTCGTATCACAATTATGAAGGCGTCGCCGGCGCAGGTCTCGCGGGTGCCGCGTGTCCACGGTGTCGCGGCGTCGGCCAGCGAGGTTGTCATGAATGCGGGTCCTGCCGGCGGCGCATGCTGCGAGTTTGCGCTGGAAATGGGCGGTGTTTTCTGGTGCAGGACGGGCGATGATCTGAGTCTTGATCCGCTGCAAGGAGCGACATGGCTAAAACAACGCTGGATCAATGGCGCATGTTTCGCGCCGTGGCGAGGGCGGGTAGCTTCGCTACTGCGGCGCAGCGCGTGCACAAGAGCACTTCGACGGTCCATCATGCGGTGACGATGCTGCGTGATCGGCTTGGCGTCGAGTTGTTCGAGACGGGCGGGCGAGGCTTGCAGCTCACGCGTTCTGGGCGCGCGTTATTGCGTCGTGCCGAGATCCTGCTTGAGGAGGCGCAGGCCATCGAGCGGGTCGCCGGGGCGTTGCGCGATGGCGTGGAGGCTGAGCTGCGCGTCGGGGTGGATCAACTCGTGCCACCGGAGGCGCTGCACCCGGTATTGGCGCGTTTTGCATCGCAGTTCCCACAGACGCAGTTGGTATGGGTGGACGTCCTGTTGACGGGTGGCCCCGAGGCTTTCGAGGAAAGGCGCGTCGATGTTTTGATCGGAACCCATGTGCCGAGCACGGCACGGGGCGGGGTTTTCGGCAGCATTCGGATGCGACCTGTGGTCTCGCCTGGCCATCGTCTGGCTCAGCTCGCGGCGGTGAATTTGCGTACGCTGCACGGCGAGCGACAGATTGTCATTCGCGATTCTGCCGAGCAGGGCAACGCCGACGGAGGGTGGCTTGCGGCGAATGCGCGCTGGTCCGTGGGGCATGTGGCCGATGCGCGAGCGCGTGTGCTCGAGGGTTTCGGTTTTGCGTGGTTACCCGAGTGGTTGGTGGGTGACGATTTGGCGTCGGGGCGGTTGATCGAGTTGCGGGTGATGAACGCCGGCGACGGGCCTGTCGCAGGGCTCTCGGGGCCGTTGGCCTCGTCACCGGAATCGGGAATCGGAGCCGTGCCTGAGCCGGCGCAGGAGTCGGCGTTAGCCGATGCCTCACTAGAGCTTGCTTGTGATGAGGATGGCGCTTTCGAGCGCGTCGAGTTGCACTGGGCGGCTTGCGCCGAAGCGGATCTGGGGCCGGCTGGAATGGCGTTTGTCCAGGCTTTGGCGGTGCGTGCACGTGAGTGGAGTCGTCGGGCGGTGTGAGGTTGCCTCAAAGGGCCAACTGACAAAGCCACCGATCGATGGCATCAGGGATCCGCCTTCCCGAACCGGGTTACGCCTACGAGTGCGACAAGAGGACGAGTGACGATGTGTGGAATTGCCGGAGACTTTGGTTTTTCAGGCTGTCCCGGGGACACGGCGGCGGTCGCACGGATGTTGCCGTGTCTGGCGCGGCGCGGGCCTGATGCCGATGGCTTGTGGGCGAGTGGGCCGGTGGCTTTGGGCCATCGTCGTCTGTCGATTCTCGATTTGTCGAGTCGCGCTCATCAGCCGATGTTTGATCCGGCGAGTGGCTGCGCGCTGGTCTTCAATGGGGCGATATACAACTTTCGTGAGCTGAAGCGCGAACTCGAGGCCCGTGGACATCGCTTTGGCTCGGATGGCGATACCGAGGTGATTCTGCGTGGTTATCTCGAATGGGGTGAGGCGGTCGTGGCGCGGTTGCACGGTATGTTCGCCTTTGGGTTGTTCGACGCCCGCGATAATAGCCTGTTCCTCGCTCGGGATCGGATGGGTATCAAGCCGCTGTATTTCGATCTGCGCACCGAGCGGCTGCGATTTGCTTCATCAACTCAGGCGTTGTTGGCTGCGGGCGGGGTCGATACGGGCATCGATTCCGAGGCCATGCACATGGCCTTTACCTTGCATGCTGTTGTGCCGGCGCCGCGGACGATCCTGCGCGGCGTGCGCAAACTGGATCCGGCGCATGTGATGCGCGTCGATCGCGATGGTCATGTCGAGAAGCGTCGTTACTGGACACTGGATGCGCGCCGTCCGGCTGAACACGTCAGCGATGAGGCGTGGGTTGAGCGAATCGAGACGCGGCTGCGTGAGGCTGTTCGTAAACGGTTCGAGGTCTCCGATGTTCCGGTTGGTGTGCTGTTGTCGGGTGGTTTGGATTCAAGTCTGTTGGTGGCCTTGGCGGCCGAAGCGGGCGCTCGCGGACTGCGCACCTTCACGATCGGATTTGACGATCAGCCTGAGGAGAAGGGGTCGGAGTTCGAGTATTCCGATCCCGTGGCGGAGCGCTACGCAACCGATCACCATAAGCTGCGGATTCCGAACGAAACGGTGCTCGATCGCTTGCCAGCTGCGATTGACGCGATGGCTGAGCCGATGTTCGGTCAGGATGCGGTGGCGTTTCATCTACTGGCGGAGCAAGTGTCGCAGCACGTCAAGGTGGTGCAGTCGGGTCAGGGGGCTGATGAGGTGTTTGGCGGCTATTTCTGGTATCCGCGCATGGCCGATGAGCGTGAGGGCCCCTGGGCCGAGCGTTTTCGCAGGCATTACTTCGATCGCGATGATGCCGAGATGCGCGATTTGCTGGCGGTGCATCCGGGCCGTGACGTGACCGGTGAGTGGCTGGGCGAGGCGTTTCGCGAGTGGGAGGCGTGTCGTGCCGATGGCTTCATCGACGCTGTGCTGGGTTTCGATGCGACGACATTGATCGTCGATGACCCTGTCAAACGAGTCGATAACATGACGATGGCTTTTGGGCTCGAGGCGCGGGTGCCGTTTCTCGATCATGAGTTGGTCGAGGAGGCGGCGCGTATGCCGTCACATCTGAAGCTGGCCGATGGTGGCAAGACCGTTTTGCGCCGGATTGCACGCGGGCGTTTGCCCGATGTGGTGCTCGATCGCCCAAAAGGCTACTTTCCGGTGCCGGCGTTGAAGTACGTGCGCGGGCCCTTTTTTGAAATCATGCGAGATGTGTTGAACTCGCGGGCGGCGCGAGATCGCGGTCTGTTCAATCGTGCATACATCGATCGCTTGCTCGATGCCCCGGATAAACACTTCACGCGTATTCAGGGCTCGAAGCTTTGGCATTTGGCGTTGATGGAGGCGTGGTTGCAGCATCACGTCGATCGCGTGTCGTGATGGCCATGATTGACGCGCTGGGACGAGGATCGAGCGAGCGTCCAGTCGAATTTCGATGGCCCCTGAGCTTCCGGCGGGCGGGGCGACCGCAACGCCCCAACAGCCGTGAGTACTTACCAGAAGGCTTTGCCCCAGCGCTCGGGGTGCGCCCAGAAGCGGGCGTTCAGCCAGTCGGGAACGGTCTTGTAATCGTGCAGTGCAACGCGAAAGAGGGTGACACTGGGTGCGCTGGCCCGGGCCGTGTGGTCGGCGAAGGCGTCTGTGACTCGGCCTCGCGCCGTCGCTGACGGGTCAAGGGTCAGTCGCCGAAAACCGTGCGCCAACAGGGCGATCAGCGCCCTGCCGGGATCGGGAAGCGTGACGCCTGGATCGTCGCTCGGTAGGACGATGATGGTCTCAGCGGCGAGCCGGTCGCGTAGGCTGCCGAGCCAGGCGCTCGATGCTGTGAGCGCCGGCCAGTCGAGCAAGCTGCCGTCGACGATCGCACTGTCCCATCGGCCGCCGGATTCTGGCAGGGGTATTCGCGTGCGGTGCCTCGGGTCGATGATCGTGATGCGGTTTTCTACATCGCCTGCATCGTTCAGCGACGTTTTCAAGGCGGTGGCATCGCATGGGGGCTCGCAAAGAATGAGAACGTTGCTGTCGTGGCTGTGCTGCACGCGCTGAAGACCTAACGCACCGAGCCTTGGCCAGCAAGATGTCGGCGCAATCGCGTCCTCGGGCGTTGGATGCGTCGAACCGCATCGCGGCGGACGGCTGCAAAAGCTGGTGGTGCTGTGAGGCGTGATTTGCGCGCCGAGACGAGTGTCCGGATCGGAATGCGTCGGTTCACTTTCGCGTGCTCGTAATGGTGAGCCGTGGTCTGCGTCGGTCATCGTTGCGGCCTGTTGTGCTTGGGTTTCGTCGTTTGGTTTGATTGTGCTTTCTGGGTCGGCCTTGCTGGATGCGGATTTCATGGCTGGGAGTCGTGAACCGCGACGGTCGATTATGCGGGGCCTGTACGCAGGGCCTGACGGGGTTCCGGTGTGGCTTGGACTTCGTTGCAGGCCATTCGAGTGATTCGTCTCCGCGGTTGCCGAAAAGATTCATCGATTCGTTGGAGTTTGCGCGTGGACCGATTGAGTGGACTGATTGTTGGGTCGACTGCCGTGGGTATACTGAGACGACGACGCTGCGCGAGCGTGTTTCGGGCAGGGCGCGGGAGTCATTGATCCCTCTGCTTGCACCGGGTTCGAGCAAGGCGCCGGGCCTGAGTCGGGTTTGCGACCGCCGGCATAGGCGTCGCTCTCGGAGGGGTTTTGAGGCGAGCGGCGTTCAGTGCCCAGAAGCTGGGCTGGACAGCTGATGCCCGGAGTGCTCTGTGCGATGCGGCTGAGTGATACGGCCCCGCGCAGACAGTCTGGGCGGGGCAATCGTTTTGACTAGAGATGAATCCTGGAGGCGTACGCCATATGAACGACGCAGACGCGCTGACTGAGTTTTTGAGCAAACATCCCATTTCAGCTTCGCTGACACCGTCTGAGGTGCAGACATTGTTGACGTATTTGGAGGTGGTCGAGGTCCACCGGAAGTCGGTCATTGCCGAAATCGGTGAGGTTGGAGAGGCCTTGTTTTTCGTCGTACGCGGAGAAGTGGCGTTGATGCGCGACGACGATGGCCGCGAAGTCGAGGTCGGGCGAATGAAGCAGGGTGAGCTGGCTGGTGAAATGTCGTTCTTTGACCGTGTGCCGCGGGGCGTGAGACTGAGAGCGTTGACTGACAGTACCCGCTTGTTGCGGCTGTCGCGTTCGATGTACGACCGAATTCGCGTCGAACATCCGTATGTTGCGGTAAATGTGTTGGAGTTTGCGATTATTAGCCTCGATCACTTGATCCGTCGTACTTCTGAAGATTTGGCGACGTACAACCGCTATTTCTACGCGCCGGGCAAAAAATAATTCGTAGCAGATGATCGATCACGAGTCCTGCGCGCCATGGCGAGGAGGACTTGATGTCATGGTCAGTCGGGTTTCGACGGCGCCATGGCGTCCGTGGGTCGTTCGTGGGCTGACGGATTGGAGTCGGTGGCTGAGGAGGCGATCATGCTTCAGGCCCTAATGGAGGCCTTGTTGCTGCCGCCGAGCGGCTTCTTTGTGCTCTTGGTGTTGGCTGCGTTGGCGACCTGGTGGTGGCGTTGCCGCGCTGTATTCGTTGTGGCGTTGGCGCTGGTTTGGTTGTTGTCGACACCGGCGGTTTCCGCGTTGTTGGCTGAGCGCCTCGAGCGCCAGATTCCGGTGTTTGTCTCTGAGACGCTCGTACTCGATGCGGGGGAGCTGCAGCGTGAGGAGGCTGCTGACGTCGCGTCGCCTTTCGATCACAGTGGCGCATTGGCCGACAGGCCGATGCGAGCCGATGCCGGACAGTCTCCGCGGCCTGTGATCGCAGTTTTGGGGGGTGGGCGCGATGTCGCGCGGCGTGAGTACGGTGGACGTGATCGACCGTCGGCACTCGCGCTCGAGCGGTTGGCGTATGCGGTGCAGTTACATCGCTCGACGGGATGGCCCTTGGCACTAACAGGTGGGGTGGACCCCTTGAGTGGCGGCGAAAGCGAGGCGGCATTGTTCGCGCGGGTTCTCGCTGAGCAATACGGCGTGCGTGCGAGCTACCTTGAGGCGGCGAGCCGCAATACGCGTGAAAACGCCCAATTTTTGGCCGATTTGCTGCGCTCTTCATCGGCGGATGGTGAGTTGCCTCCGGTCGTTCTGGTGACGCAGGCGATGCATATGCCGCGCTCATTACGGGAGTTTTCGGCGGCCGGTTTCATTCCTGTCGCGGCTCCGGTCGATTTCCGTGGTTTGCCGCAGGGGGGCGATTTTTCGCTGGGTTCAGGGAAGGGCTTGCGGCGAATTTTCGTTTGGATACCTGACTTGACTGCGATCGAAACGACGCGTTTCGCCCTGCGCGAGACGTTGGCGTCATTGCGTAATCGTGTGGTCGTCTGGATGAATCGTTGGGCGATCGGGTGAGTCGATGCCGATATGACGATTCGGCGAGCAGGGCGAGGGGATATGCGGGTTCGTCTCGAGACGCCAGCCTCGTCGTGCGCGATTGCCTTGCAGTGGCACTCGATCGGCTCGCAGCCGTCGGTGTATTGCCCATCGAGAGGGCGAGACGAACGGGTAAGTCGATGGGCACAGTGGATCCAACAGGCTCGACGTGGCGAGGCGCCAGAGCCGATCGATGGATATGGGCGTCGAGACACGTCGCGCGCTTGCAGACGTCGATTTCCCGGCTTTCTGGTGGGGCTCGGGTGGTGTGTTTTGTCATTTGCGAGCTCGGCGGTCTTTGCTGCGAGCGTCGTTTCGACGACGTGTCCTGACCCATCAGCGGCAATGCTCGCGTGTGCGGGTGACGATCCGGCTTTCGATGACGGTGACTTCCTTTTTCCCGGCATTGCGGCGTGCGGCTCATCGTCTTTCGGCTGGAACGCCGGTACGGTACTGCGGGTTTCGTTGAGCGGCGACGCAGCTGACGACCGGCACCAAAATCTCGGTGTGGCGGCTGGCTCGAGCGCGAACCTCGGGCACGAGCAGCGCGTCGGCAGCGGTCCGCCTGGGCGCGTTATGCGAGCCCCCGGCGCCGAGGACTCTGCGCTGGATTCGGGATCAATTGCGGGATTGCCGGCAGGTGACGACGGTTCCGCTGCCGCTGCGTCTGTCGATGATTCCCGAGGTGAATGGCGTGCATGGAGTTCAGCGCGGCGAGCATTGTCGAGCGTGCAGCAGGTGCGTCGGGCGATCAACGATCGTGCCTTGACCCTGCGCGTCTCTGCTGAGTTGGAGCGTGCGGACGCTTTAGGTTGGCGAGCGGAAGGTTTTTCGTTTGAGCATGTGGCGACCGCTGGTGCTGCATCGGGACGAGTGGCTGGAGATCCTGCTGATGGAGGTTCTCATGCGGCTGTTGTCGCGCCAGAGAGCAGCCCCTCTGTGTTGATCGCTGAAGTCGTGGTTGCGCCCGGAGATTGGCCGTCCCTTCAGGGTTTGAAGGTTAAGTGTTGGCGCGATCGTTCGTCTCCAGCGATGAGCTCGGTGCTGCGCTGCGATGATTTGAGCCTGTTAACGACGCTCGTCACCACAGATGGAGTGCGGCGGACACCGACGATGGGGCCAGTGGCGTTGTCAGGGCGGTCAACGGTGGATCTGCGGACCGGTGATGTCGCGCTGCGAGCGTCAGGTCGACTGGAAGGAGGACACGAACAGGCGCGGTTCGCGCTGTCACTCGGTCCTGATCCGGACTCTGAGGCTAGCCTTGATCGCGAGCGTGGCATGGAAACCGCGGCTGGTGTCGGGCGTGAGCGCGACGGGCTCAGCCTGGTGGGCTCGCTGATGTCTTTGCCGGGACTCGAATGCACGCCGCACGCGGCTCATGACTTTGCCGTCGCGATTGAGATGCCGGGAGCGATGATCGCGTCGGTTGTCGCGATCGAGCCCGCCGCGAGGTGGCTCGATCGGGCGATCGATGCGCAGGATGCTGCGATGGTGTCGAGCACGCTCGGCCTCACAGATCACGCTTGGCGTGACTTGAAGTGGCAGGCCGGGATGCTCTCAGGCCGTGCCTGTGGTTCGTCGGCGTTGGGTTTGCGTTCGGCGGATCTCTTCGTCGAAGCCTTGAGTGTGGAGCATCCGAGCGGCGCACCGGCTTTCGAATCGCTTGATGCGCGTGTTTCATTTAAGTCACAGGGTCCGACCTCGACACTGCGTGGCGAGATTTTTGGAGGTGTTGGCTTGGTCAGGCCGTGGTTTTTTGAATGGGATGCGTCGGCGCCGTGGACAGTTGCTGCGCGTTTCAGCCCTCAAGCGCTGGAGGTCACTGGCGACCTCGGTGCGACGAGTGTCAGGTATGCGTCGCACGATGGTGGTGGACGCTGGACGGCTGAGCTCGTCGGTTCGGCACTCGATACGCTGTGGAGAGACTGGGTCGTGCCGGCTGTGTCACCAGGTGTGTTGGCCGATCTATCGCTTGAGGGAACGCTGGATCTGCGCTTGACGGGTGATGGCGATGGCCTCGAGTGGGCTACGGTGCGCGGCCACGTGACAACGCTCAGCGATCGGCGCGAACGCGTGTCTGCCGAAGATTTGCGAGTTGATTTCTCTTGGCGTGTTGATGGAGAGGCGCCGGTTTCAAGTTGGTCGTGGGGTGCCGCTCGGTTGTGGCAGCTGGAGTTTGGTGCGCATCAGAGTCTTTGGCGGTTCGCGGGGACGCGTTTGGAGAATGTTGGTGCCATCGAATGGCCCCTGTTCGATGGTGCGCTGCGGGCGACTCAGTTTCGTCTCGATTGGCCTGGCAGCAGTGCGGCTGATCCCAACACGCAGGCTGCGGTTGCGCGGCCGGGTTTGAACATGCTCGCATCGCCGCCGGCGGTGACTTTTGAGGGTGGGGTGAGGCCGATCGATCTTGGGGTTTTGGTGCCGGCACTCGGTGGGCCGCCGTTGCGCGGTGCGATTGCGGGGATCGTGCCACGGGTCACAGGAACACCGGAACGTTTGGCGGTCGATGGGGTGTTGGAGATCGATGTATTCGACGGCCGGATTTTTGTGCGAGACATCGTCATCGATGATCTCTTTGGGCGCGCGCCACGCTTGGCCTGGTCGGCAGATTTTTCTCGCCTCGATCTTGCGCTGTTGACCGGGGCGCTTGACGTAGGCTTGATCGAGGGGCGCGTTTCGGGCTACCTGCGTGACGTCGAGTTGGTCGATGGTTCGCCTGTTGCGTTGGATTTTTGGTTGTCGAGCGACGAGCGCGCACCGGGCCGGCGGCGAATTTCGCAACGTGCAGTGAATAATCTTGCTGATGCTGGCGGTGCTCAGGCGGCATTGTCACGGACGTTTCTGCGATTTTTTGAGAGCTTTGGCTATCGGCGATTGGGTGTGGGCTGCCGGCTGCAGGGCGATCGCTGTGCGATGCGCGGCCTGAGCGATGTGGCGAATGGCGGCTTCGTGATCGTCGAGGGGTCAGGGCTGCCACGCCTCGATCTAATCGGTTACGAACGTGAGGTCGATTGGCCGGCCTTGGTCGAGCGTCTGCGCTCGATCCCAGATCGTGAGATGGAGGTGCGTTAGGACGGCGTCGATCGTTTTGGTTCAGCGCTGGTGATGCTGGCTTGGCGTAGGTTGAACGCGATTTCGAGCTGCATCCCAAAGCCGACCTTTGATCGTGATGAGTATTGCCAGACTGGATCTGATTTCCGGGGCTTTCTCTGACACACCGTGAGTTTGGATTGGTCTGAACTTGAGTGTCTTGACGTGTCGTTTGGGACGGTGTTTTCGGTGATTGTGGCGGGGATCGGCGTGGTGGGGATGTTGACGCTCAGGGGGTGAAAAGTGGCTGATGAAAACAGGGTGGGTGCTGTGGGTCGGGCGCTGGCTATCGGGACGTCTGGTGGACTCGGTCGTGCCGCTGAGCGTGCGACCGGACGTTGTGAGTGGCTCGTGGACGTGGCTGGACGAAATGAGGGTGATGCGGGCGCTGTGCGACGGACGGGGAGGCCAACCGGTCGTGCGCTGTGGACGCTTTTTCTGACGCTGTTTTTGGCGGGTTGCGTGACAATCAATATCTACTTTCCGGCGGCGGCTGCTGAGGAGGCGGCGCGCGAAATCGTGCGCGATGTGTTGCACCTTGATGCATTGCCGGGCGCGCCGCCGGGCACGTCTTCGGGGGAGGCGCTGGAGGGCGGTGAGATACGACGCAGCGAAGAGCGGAGTGCGATCGAACCTCAAGAGCCGCTGGTCTCATGGGTTGTGGGTGATCGTCCAGAGGCGGTGCGACCGCCGATGGCAACGACCGGGGCACGGGCGTGGCAGGTTTTGAGCGCGTTGGTGACGCCAGCGCAGGCGCAGACGCCGAATATTCGCATCGAGACGCCGGCGACGCAGCGGCTGCGTGCATCGATGCGGTCGCGAGACAGCGAGCTGCGACCGTTTTATCAGGCGGGTGCGATCGGGTTCGGGAACGATGGGTCGGTGGCCATCCGCGATCTGTCTGCTGCGCCGTTGCGCGATCGCCAGACGTTGCAGCGATTGGTGGCCGAGGAGAACGCCGATCGCGATGCGCTGTATCGCGAGCTGGCGCGTGCCAACGACCGTCCCGACTGGGAGAGTCAGATTCGGGCCACGTTTGCGCGCGTGTGGATCGATGAGGCGCCCTCGGGGTATTACGTTCAGGATCGATCGGGTCAGTGGGCGCGGAAGTGATGGTGGCTCGTCGAGTCGATCGCCGTCAGGGGCTGAGCTTGTTACCGTAGGGCCTGGTTCAGTCAGGAGTGGGTGATGTCGTCGTTGACCGCTTGGGTGAAGCGAGCTGATTGGTGGCTGCACGATGCTGATCTTGCGGGGCAGCCACTGTGGTTGCGTGCGCCGCTGAGCGTCGCCCGGCTAGGCGCGGCGCTGGTGCGCGAGGTTACCGAGGGGCAGCTGACGTTGCGTGCCATGAGTTTGGTCTACACGACGTTGTTGTCGATGGTGCCGTTTCTGGCGTTGGCGTTCTCGGTGCTCAAGGGCTTTGGTGCACATAACGCGATCGAGCCGTTTTTGGCCGGGTTGTTCGAGCCGTTGGGGGAGCAGGGCGCGGAGTTGAGCACTTTGGTGATCGGCTTCGTCGACAATATGCGGGTCGGTGTTCTGGGCTTCGTCGGACTGGCTTTTCTGGTGTACACGGTCATTGCGCTGGTGCAGAAGATCGAAGCCGCATTCAACGCCAGCTGGCGCATTCGTACGCAGCGTAACCTGGCCCAGCGCTTTTCCAATTACTTGTCGGTGATTTTGATCGGACCGTTACTGGTGGTGTCGGCGCTGGGGATCACGGCATCGGTGATGAGTTCGACCTTGATGCAGCAGTTGATCGCGGTCGAGCCATTCGGGGAGCTGATCCTCGTGGCGAGCCGGTTGGTGCCGTATCTGCTGATCATCACGGCGTTTACGTTCGTTTATATCTTTGTGCCGAATACGCGGGTGCGGCTTGGCCCGGCCTTGATCGGTGGCGTGGTGGCCGGTTTGTTGTGGCAGAGCGCGGGTTGGGTGTTCGCTTCGATGGTGGCGGGGTCAGGTAACTACGCTGCGATTTACTCAAGCTTTGCCGTCGTTATCTTGTTGTTGATCTGGATTTATGTGGCGTGGTTGATCTTGCTCGTTGGCGCCAGCGTGGCCTTTTATGTCCAGCATCCTGAGTATTTGCGGTTGCGCGGGCGCGAATTGCGCCTGTCTGCGGCGTCGGTCGAGCGCATTGGTTTGGCGACGCTGGGCGAAATCGGAAGGCGTTTCTTGACCGGTGAGCCCGCGCCCTCGGCGCGCGATTTGAGCGCGAGGTTGGGCTTGCCGGGTGAGGCGATCGAGGATGCGTTGACGCGGCTCGTGCGTGCGGAGCTCGTCTTGCGGATTGAAAATGACACCGAACCACGCTTTGCGCCAGCGCGCGATCTTGCGGCAATCAAACTCGATGAAGTCGTCGAGGCGCTGCGTTCGGATCGAGATGACGCGTTGGCTCAAACGGTGCGCCTGGCGGGTGCTTTAGCGGGTGTTGCCGATGATCTGGATCGTCGGCGGCGAGAAGCCCTCGTGGGGCAATCGCTGCGCGATGTTCTCGAGGCACAGCGCTGAGCGGGTCAAGAGCTGGATGATGAAATCTGTCTGGTGAGTGGATCGTCAGGCCGGCGATCGGCTGCGCGGCGTTGCACGCGGGTTGCGCAATGCCCAGAATGCCGCGCTCACTGATTCGAGGTCACGCTCTGGCGTTTGTGAGCGGTCATTCGAGCGGCTTTTGCGGAGAGGCGCGATGTCTTTTGAGCCGGTGGTGTTGTTCTTCTTGCTCGGCGCGATCGCGGGCTTGGCCAAGTCCGATCTGAAGATTCCTGCGGCCATCTATGAGGCGCTGTCGATTTTCTTGTTGCTTGCCATCGGTTTGATGGGGGGCGTCAAGCTCGCTCAATCAAACTTGCTCGAGCTGTTGTGGCCGTCGTTCTGGATTTTGTTGTTTGGTGCAGCGATTCCGTTGGTCGGCTATCCGGTGTTGCGTTATCTCGGTCGCCTGGATCGGCCCAATGCGGCGTCGATCGCTGCGCATTACGGCTCGGTTTCGGTTGTGACGTTCTCGGTCGCTGTGGCCTTTTTGGTGCATCGTGAACTCAAGTATGAGGGGCACATGATCGTGTTTCTTGTGCTGCTGGAGGTCCCGGCACTGGTCATCGGGGCGCTGCTGGCGCGCATGGGGCAAGGACCGACCCGCTGGGGCAAGATGTTTCACGAGGTGTTTTTCGGCAAAAGCATCTTGCTGCTGACCGGCGGCTTGGTCATCGGATTCGTTGCGGGGCCGGATCAGATTGCGCCCCTGGACGCGCTGTTTTTCGATTTGTTCAAGGGCGTTCTGGCGCTGTTTTTGTTGGAGATGGGTTTGGTGGCGGCGAGCCGCATGGCGGACTTTCGCACTTACGGGCCTTTTCTGATTTTCTTTGCGATCGCGACTCCAATCGGATCGGCGATCACGGGAGTTTTGTTGGGTTGGATGCTGGGACTGAGCCAGGGCGGGGCGTTGTTGCTGGCGACGCTGTACGCATCGGCGTCCTATATCGCTGCGCCGGCGGCGATGCGCATCGCGGTGCCGAAGGCGAACCCCGGCTTGTCAATCGGCGCGGCTCTGGGCGTGACCTTTCCGTTTAATATTTTTTTTGGCATCCCGTTGTATTTCTGGATGACGGGCTTGCTCTACGGCGCCGGACCATGACGCGCATGACTCGACGAAAAGCGCGCGCGCCTCGTGAGGCTCGGGTGGTTGTTGAGCGCAGTCGTCGTTTCGGTGTGAGGGATCGATCCTGAGGCGCGTGTGGCTGACTCGCGAGGGAGTCGCGGGCGTTCGAGGCGCACCGGAGAGCACGACCGAAGTGATATTCGACCGCGGTAGTGGCGCAGACGGTGACGGATGAATCCGATGGAGCGAAGCAGGCGATATGAGTGAGACACCGATGCAGTTGTTGACGATCGTCGGCGAGGCGATTCTTGAGGATTGGATCATTGAGGACATCCGTCGTCTTGGTGCTCGTGGCTACACGATTACCGATGCGCGCGGAAGTGGCACGCACGGAACGCGGCGTGGCAACTGGAAGGCTGGCGGGAATATTCGCGTTGAGGTCGTGGGGCCAGAACCGCTGTGTCGCTCGATCGCGGACCACTTGGCTCGGGAGTACGAACAGGATTACGGTCTTTTGATGTTCACTTCGCCGGTCACGTTGCGAAACTAGACTCCTGAACGAGCAGGATGTTGAGGCGAGCTCGAGAGCGCTGGTTGGCCCGTTTCATGGTGGCGTCAAGCGGACGCGAAGATTGATGAGGGCGCCGTCCCCGAGTGGGGCTGGGCGCCGGATGGGCTGGAGGTGATCTTTTTGGGCTGTCGTTCGGATTCAGGAGGCGCTGATAGGGGCAGGCGTATCACGGCTCGTGGGTTCGCGGTGGCGGTCGACCGCTTGCTGGACTCGATCGAGCATTTGTCCGGAGATCCGTTCGACCAGCGAGCCAGCCGCCCGTCGCGCTGCCATTTCGAGCAACGTCGAGCCGAGCTGATATTGGAGTTCGAATGCGACGCGGGTGTGAGAGGCGTCTTCGCGGCTCAGATGGTAAGCGCCGCTATTGCGGATTCCGCGAATCGACCGCCACGCAAAGCGATCGGGCTCTACGGATTCGGTAACTTCGACATCGAATGAGAATGGGCGCCCCAACACTTCGACAGTCCACCGCCATTGGTTGTCACCAAGGTCGACGATTTCAGTGACGTGGTCGCAGAAACAGGTGAAATTCGGGACGTGCGCGAGCTGGCGGAACACCTCTTGCGGTGTGCCGCGAAGAACGACGCTGTGACGAATTTTTTGCATCGGTGCGACCCTCGACGGAATGGCTGTGGTGCGATTGGGATGACAGTGTCTCGGCAAAAGGCCGTGTCGTGTCGTTACTCGTGCTTGGCCTGCTGGCCTTGACCGTGGACGTAGAGCGCGCGGAAGTTTTTGTGGCCCTAGAACCGCTGGCAGCTAAAACACCCAGAGGTTCCCCGGGGCGCGCTGTCTTGCGTTTGTGATTCTCGAGTCGGTCATTTGAGCGATGACTGGCTGAGCGATGGTTGAACGAGCCGCGATTGGATGGGTATATGTACTCGTTGTTGAGTGATTGATCGAATACACGAACACGTTACAGGTACGGGCATCGGCCGGAAGGCTCAGTTGGTGTTGGTTGCGCACGACAGACGTCGCCAGCCCGGGTCTCGGTGGCGCGAGGCTTTTGCCGGCGCCGCTGCAGGCGCGTCGTTATACCATTGGGCGCTTTCCAATCCCGGCCGTGGCGTGCAAGATCAAAGAGGGGCCATCGTCTGCAGAGCCCTTGGCGACTGGATGGCGATCCGTCCACGGCGTTGATTTGAGCGAGAGCGTTAAACTTGGGCGTCAGCGGGAGGGTGGCGTTGGAGCGTCAGCGGCTGTCGGTGTTTAGGTTGGCGCTGGCGGGCCGTCCGAGGTGTCGAACAGGGTCGCCGGCGGCGTGAAGTGTCGTCCATTGGTATGCCGCAGGTTGCGCGGAAGGCACGGGGCTCAAATAGAGCGATGCACGTCGAACAAGACGACGTGCTGCGAACAAAACACAAGGGTCGATCGACCAGTGGGTTTGGTTGTCGAGCCGCGGTCGTCGAGATTTCGTCAAATTGAGCGCACCGTTTACGGGCGACGCTGGGGGATGATTCCGTGAACATAGATCCGAAGATTCCGAAGCGTTCAGTGGCCAGGGTTCAGCCTTCGCGGTGGTGCGGCTGTCGCGATTTCACTCGCGTTGTTTTGGGCGCGGTGTCGATGAGCGTGCTCATTGCAGCGGCTGTTGCGGATGAGTCTTCGACTGCTGCGCCGATGACGTCAGTCGCGGTGCCTGTATTCGGTACGGCCCTATTGCCGGTTGCTGTCACAGTCGCGCAGGTGGATGCTTCTGTTGTGCATCGGGTTGATTACGAGGCGGATGAACGTCCCGATGGGAGCGTGAGCGCTGAGTCCGCGGTTGCGGTCAAGGTTCAGCTCGCCTCTGGGGCTTTCCGTCCGGTCAGGTGGTCCGACGACTTGAGATCGACCGCGCGCGAGGGTTCGGTGCTGCTGCTGTGGCAGGGCAATTCTCGAGTCGAGCCGGCGACAGGGCCTGAAATCGATGGTGAGGGCCTTGGGGAGCCGGATTCGGAGCCGTCCGGCGTCGCCGTTGATCCATCTGCCAGCCCTGAAACTCCGATGTCGTCCGAGAGTATTCGAATCGATGCGCGCGCGGCGGAGTTGCTTTCTCGACTCGGGGTCGAGACCTTGGCCGACTTGGTGCGGGCACAGCCGGATCGAGTGGCTCGGGCGCTGAGAATCGATGCGGCAACATGGTTGCGTTATCGCGGCGCGTTGCTGGCGTTTGCGCCTCTAGACTGAGCTTTGGCCGAACCGTGCCTATGCGTGTTCGGTTTGAAACGACTGTAGTAGCGAGTGACGGCGTGGCGGCGCGTGACGCTCGCTCGTGCATCGCGTGCGGACCGACCGGCTCGTTTTGGCTGTTGGGCTCGATCGACATTGACGGCATGACAGCGCCGGCGTGCAGTCCAGGGCGATTCTTAATCGGCGTCGTTCGAGGCGATTTGAGGGCGCCCCGGGACGATTCGAGCTGACGCGGGCTGATCGCAGCGCCGGGGTCCTCGGAGATTCCGGGACGCTTGATCGCAACGTGGCAAGGGGCGACGCTTGAGGAGTCCGACAGTCAGGGTGACTCACCAGGGTGTTTTATAAACGCCGGTGTGACGACTGCAGCGGGGGGGGGCTACTCGCAGGCGCTGCCATTGACGCCAAAGATCGTTTCTTGCAGGTTCCATTTTGCAGCGAGTGTTTCGGTCGCGTTGAGGATTTCTTCTCCGCGGGTCGGATGATTCCATTTACCCTGGGCGATGATCGCGAGCGCCTGTTCGCGTGTTGGCGCGAGCGTGAGCAGATGGATCAATTCGCCCGCCTCTCCGCCGACGATCTCGGCACCAAGAAGACGTCCGTCATCCATGTCGGCGAGCAGGCGCACAAAACCCTCTGCCGAGTCCTCACCGAGTGCGCGGGGGTTGGTCTCAAACGCGGCGAAGCCGGTTGCGGGTTCAAAGTCCTCGTCTTCGGCCTGGTCCTCGTCAAGGCCGAAGCGGGCGAGTTCCACCGCTGAGTAGATCGCTGTGGGTACGAAGCGACCATCTTGAAAATGTTTGGGCGCATCGCCGGCGCGTTGAGCCAAGATGTTGTCGACGGCAATCTTGGCATCGGCCAGCGCATGGTTCGCGGTCATCCAGCGCGAGGCGACGTCTCCGATTGCATACAGGTGTTGCGCGCCGTTGAGTTGCAGAGTGCTCTTGCGTGCCAGCGCGCGGCCTGCCTGTTGCTCGACGCCTGCACGTTCGAGATCTAGGTCCTCGGTGTTGGGAGTGCGCCCTGTACCGAGTAAAACCCAGTCGACATGATGGATCGTCTGACCGCAGGTGATGCTGACCTGGTTGCTGACGTCGACATTGTCGTAGCCGTCAACGCGAATGGGTTCGATGCCGTGATCTGCGAAGCGGTCCTTCAGCACTTGACGCGCCTGTGGTGTGAAGCGTTCGCGCGCAAGCGGCTCGCTGCGCGTGAGCCATGTGATCTTGCGACCGAGCTGAGTCAGAATGAAAGCCATCTCGGTGGCCACGACGCCCGAGCCGATGACAGCGACGCGGTCACCTTCAGGCGGTTCGTGGTCGAATAGCGTGTCGGTCGTGAGAATGCGGCCTTCGGTCTCCTCGAATGGCGATGGCACGTGGGCCCGTGCTCCGGTGGCAACGATGGCGTATGCGGTGGTGAGAGTTTGCGGCTCTTGATCCGGTGTTTCAATTCGAATTTCGTGCGCATCGGTGAAGCGCGCGTGGCCAGAAATGGCCTCAATCTTGAGGTGTTTGAGGTAGGCGGTGTAACTCTCTCGAATGGCGTTGACGGTTGTTTTTTGGTGTTGCCAGGCGGGTTTGAGGTCGCCGCGCAGACGGCCTTCGATGCCGCGAGCAGCGAAATGACGCTGGGCGGCGATCAGTTGGGCGGTGTGGTACCAGTCTTTTTTGGGCACGCAACCGCGGTTGAGACAGCAACCGCCCCAGACGTCGCGTTCGATGATGCATACCGAGAGTCCGCGCAACGCGGCGTAGACCGCTGCGCGATAGCCCCCGGGGCCCGAGCCGATGACGGTGAGATCGAAGTCGTAGACGTTGGAGTCGGTCAAGGTGTGCTCCTGAATGGCGTGCCGCGATGCGGGGGCATTTGGGCGAGCCGTGCTGGGATCGATGACGTGAGCGGCGGTTCAGGTCGGCGATCGCGCGTGCGACGGATAGGGGCCTGTTGAACGTCGATCGCGAATTTGAAGACGGGTTCGCGTTTGGCTGGTTTGTAATAAGTTTAACGGTTGTTGTGGACTTTAGTCGTCGACCTGGGCGGTCTTGAATCCCGCTTGGGTAGCGACTGCGGTGGGCTTGCAGCGTGCCCCGTTGCAGCTGCGTCAGCTTGGCGCGGTTCGTTCGCTGTGCTGCGTTGGCGACGCGTGATTGCACTTGGATCACATTGAGTAACGATCAAGGTCGCGCCTAGGCCCGGTAGTGTATGCGTGTGGTCGATCGAGGTAGTCGGGTTACATGAGACAGCGTTCATGCGACGGAAAAATCGTGAAGCGGCGGGATACAGCAGAAAACAACGGTGTATACCATTGAAAACGCACGCGAAGTGGCTTCGATGAGGGAAGCGGGCATGCAACCTCTTGCGATGCGACATGAGGCGGCGCGGCGACGTTTTTCGGCGGGGTTTCAGGCGGACCTTTAGAGGCACTCGACCTTGGCGAGGAGGTCCGTCAGCGCGCTTCGGAGCCGTGATGCTTCCGCTTTTTCAGAAGTGCGCGAACGTATCATCGAGGAAGGCTGCGGTCTCCTGCGCGGTCATTACGGCGTGCAGGAGGCCGATATGGCGAGGCGGCGGGCAACGGGCACAGCCTCGAAAGCCTTGTCTGGCGGGGGTTTCGGCAGCATCTGTCCTTCGCCAGTGAGGAGCCAGCGCATGTCACCGCCCGTCTTGGCGACGGCGGCAAGGGCTTCGCCACCAGAGGCCTTCAGTGCCTGCTCATACTCGTTGAGGACACCGATTTGCCCTCCGGCTGCTTGACAAGCTGAGCGTGCATGGGGCCAAGGGCGATACGCCGCCGGCGGCTCGATCGTTTCTCCTTTTCCACCCGCTATCAAACCTGAGGCCGGAAGCTGAAAGCCGCAAGAAGCTGGAGCCTCGATGGAGGCAAAAAACTCCCATCCGCGATCGGGTCAGGCGAAGAGTCTCGGGCGAGGGCTGCGGCGAGGCGTCGTCGTGATCGTCTGGGGACACGTCGGTCGCGGTCGCTCAGGCGTCGCACTCGGGACCGATCAGGGGTGCGTTTGTCTCAGTAGTCCGTTTATCGTTGTGTTGGGTCCGGGTGCCGAGCACACATCCAGGTCAGACTGCCATTTGCGGTTGCTGTTTTCGGGGGCCGTTTTTTTGCGAAGGTGAGTTTTGCGAGGTCTGGCTTTGTAAATTCGGAGCTTACCGGGTCTCGGCCGATGGTGGGGTGGCGAATGTTACCGACTGGAGTTCGAGTCGGTAACGGCGGTCGTCGATGTAGTCGAAGCGGACCGGTATGCCGTAATGGTCGATGGCCAGCCAGGCGGAAAAGACGAGTTCGCCCGCTTCGTCAAAACGATCGATGCGTTGAGCGGAAATTTCACCGAGCGACTGGACGTTGAGGGTTTCGTGACCGGTGTATTCGAGTTGATAATGGCGGAATTCGCCACGCTCGAGCAAGACCACGGTGTCGCTGCGGGAGCGGTCGTTGTACGAGGCGTCACTGGAATCGGTTGGTCGGTGACGCGCGGTGTCGCGCATGGCATTGAGCAGCGACGATAGAAAGTCGTCGACCGGTCCGGTCGTCGTCAGCGTGAATTCACGCTCGTTGACTGTGCCGGTTGCCGTGAGTGTGGTTTGAGAAGGGTCGATCGGTTGGGATTCTGAATCGTGGGTTGTGACGTCGGTGGGCGTGATGACGGCATCCGCGGTGCGTGTGCGACGCGGTGTTTCCTGACGCGCATGACTGCGGATCAGCCTGTAGTGGTGGGGGTCGAGGGCCACTTCGCTCTCGCGTTCAAAGGCAAAGCGACCAAGCGCGCGCAGAAACCCCTGCACCTCAGCGTTGAAACGGAAGATCGCCCGGTCGCCGGTGTAGCGGAGTTCTGTGGTTGCGATCAGTTCGTTGCCGTAGGCCTGCGCCCTGTAGCGCGCGGTGTAGGCCGGAATTGGGTTGGTGGACTGCGCGGTCACGCGATCGGTTTTGGAGGAGTGAAGGACTTGGGCGGCAGCCTGTGCGCCGTGACTCGATCCGATCCCGATCGCAAGGCTCACAGCGATGGCGCTCAGTGGCCATGCGCGTTTTGCGCCGCGGCGTGTTGTTCGGAGCGGGGCGATGGCATCTGAGTGGCGTGTCGTGCCGCAAGTCTGACGTGACTTTGGCGGGGTGAGGACGGCGGTTTGTCTCGTCCTCGCGATCGACGTGAAGTTTGCGCCGTGGGCGCTTGTGTCGAAGCGTCTCGATCGCGTTGTTCCGCTGGGTAATGTGTTCAGCGCATCGGGAGATGACACAGGTTGAGGCGCGTGTGACCGGGTGTTCATGCGCGGAATTATCAGAAGCGCCTGATCAGCGGGCCCGGGCGCTTCAGGCATCGGGCGGCAGCGCTGCGTACGAGGTGCGTACCTGTTCGCGAATATGTTCAGGGGCCGGCGTGAGGCAGTTGTGTCGTTCGTCAAACCAGAAATCCTCCGGCAGTGAAGTGCGCGATGCCGCGAAAAGACGATTCTCGTGGTCTCGTAGGTTGGCGGCGTCGACGTGATTGAGAGTGGACTGACACGCCTGAACGGTGCGCCAACAGAACTGCTCGATGACGGCTGGATAGAGCTGGTGTTCGGCTTTTTGAACTCGTGCGGCGAGGGCTTCAGGGGTATCGTTCGACTCGACGGGGATGATGGCGCGCGCCAGAACGGGGCCGCCGTCGAGCTCCGCGGTGACGAGGTGTACGCTGGTGCCGTGTAGGCTGAGGCCAGCTGCGAGGGCGCGCCGGTGGGTATCGAGTCCGCGTAATGCGGGCAGCAGCGATGGGTGGATATTGAGAAGTCGGCCTTGCCAACGGCTGACGAACCGGGGCGTGAGAATGCGCATAAATCCGGCCAGGACGACGACGTCTGGCGACCACTTCTGCAGGACTTCGTCGACGGCGCTGTCAAAGCTTTCACGGTCGGCGTGACGTTGGTGGTCGACGATGGCGGTGGGTAATTTGGCGAGGCGTGCGCGGTCGAGGCCGCCGGCATGCGGGCGGTTGCTGAGAACCCCGATGATCGTGCCGGCGGGCCGTTGGTGGTCAGCGAAGTGGTCGATCAGGGCTTGCAGGTTGCTGCCGCGGCCCGACAGTAGAACGGCGACGCGGGCGTTCATGAGCAGACGGTCGAGAGTGGGCGGATACGATCGTCGCGATAGGTGATGCGAGATTCGTCACGCTGGGCGTCGTGTCGATGTGTCGCTGAATACTGACCGTGGGTGTGCCCGTTGCGCCGGCTTCTTCGGTGCGTTCCGATCATCGCGGCTTTAGGCCTGATAGACGACACGGGCAGGCGCGTTCGCGTCGGCGGCGGCCTCGATATGGCCGATGTCGAGCGCCGTCACGCCTTGGTTGCCAAGCCGGCGCCTGATGCCCTCGAGGCTGGTTTCGGGCACGACGAGGATCATGCCAATACCGCAGTTGAACGTGCGTAGCATTTCGTCTTCGGCGACATGACCGTGGTGCTGGAGCCAGTCGAATACGGCGGGGCGAGTCCAGCGGGCGAGGTCGATGCGGGCTTCTAGGCCGGGTTGCAGCACACGTGGGAGGTTTTCGGTGATACCACCGCCGGTGATGTGCGCGATCGCATGGAGGGGTTGTTGCTCGGCGAGTAGGTCAAGAATCGGTTTGACGTAGATTCGAGTCGGCGCGAGAAGGGCTTCGCCGAGGGTCTGGCCAGATAGTGCAGTGTCGCCGATCTTGACGGATTGATCGAGAGACGCGCTGCTGAGCTCGAGAATCTTGCGAATCAGAGAGTAGCCATTGGAGTGTGGGCCACTTGATGTGAGCCCGAGCAGGCGATCGCCGGCAGCGACGGCGTGTCCGTCCAGAATCGCCGATTTTTCGACCAGTCCGACGGCGAAGCCGGCGAGATCGTAATCGTCGCCCGCGTAGAGACCCGGCATTTCGGCGGTTTCGCCGCCAACGAGCGCGCAGCCGGCCTGTTCGCAGCCGTCAGCGATGCCACGGATCACGGCTTCGGCAGTCTCGAGCGTGAGGTGGCCGGTGGCGTAGTAGTCGAGAAAGAACAGCGGCTCGGCGCCGGTGACGATGATGTCGTTGACGCACATGGCGACCAGATCGATGCCGATGCTGTCGTGGATGCCGAGCTGCTGCGCGAGTTTGAGCTTGGTGCCGACGCCATCTGTGCCGGAGACGAGTACTGGCTCGCGGTAGCGACCGATCGGAAGTTCGAACAGGGCGCCGAAACCGCCGAGACCGGCAAGAACACCAGGGCGTTGTGTGCGGCGGGCGTGGTCCTTGATGCGTTCGACGAGCTGAGAACCGGCCTGGATATCGACTCCGGCGTCGCGGTAAGTCAGAGATTGGGCGTCAGACATGTTTGAGACTCGTCGCGATGGTGTGGAGGGTTTGTCATCCGCAAGTGAGGGCGGCTGTTCCCGGGGGTCGATCGTGATTGCGAGCGTTGGCGCCGCCTGGGCGGACGGTGTACTGCGGATGTTGGTATTCGCGCAGGATACCGATGCGGACGCGTGTCTGCATGCGCTCGTCTTGGTGCATGCATCGGCGCGCGCGTGCCCGTTTGCAGAGCAGCGGCGCATATGATGACGACTCCGGGATGATTTTTCATGGGCTGGTTTCACGCGGTCGCGGCGTTGAGGGCGGATCGCTTACAGCTGCCGTCGGGCCGCGATCGATTGCCGCGAGCGAGAATCAGGGGCCGGCTTGGCCCGTTTTGTTGGCGGCTGTGATGGCGAGTGCCAATGGCTGTTCGCGCTCATCTGCACCAGTCCGCGAACCGTCGTTTGTGTCGATCGCGCGAGGTTGAGCGGCAATCGCGTGTGCGGGTCAGTGGCGATGCTGTGCTCAGGTCTGCGAATATGGCGACTGTTTGGGGGTTGGTGCGGACGTGTGCGCCGCGTGGCTCGAGGTCGTGGCGGGAGTCGATACGATGCAGCTGCGTGATTTGCCCAATGCGATTTCCGCGGCACGGCTGTTGAGCGCCGCGCCGATCGGCGTGCTGCTGTATTTGGAGTTGTACGGGTGGGCATTCTTGGCTCTGTTGCTGGCAGGGTTGAGCGATGCTCTCGACGGCTGGTTGGTGCGGCGCTTCGGTTGGCATTCGCGCCTGGGCGCCTGGCTCGACCCCGCGGCGGATAAGGCCTTGATGCTGGCGATCTATGTCGCGGTGGCGCTGAATGGATTGATTCCGATGTGGTTGCTGTTTTTGGTCATTGGGCGTGACGTTTGGCTGACGTCGATGACTTTCGTGTACCAGCGGTTTGTCGGTGATTTGGCAGTCAAGCCATTGCTAATCAGTAAGGTTAATACAGCGCTCCAGATCGCTTTAGTGTTGCTGGCGGTTTTGAAGGTGGGAGTGTTGGCGATCGAAACGACCTGGGTGGCGTTGCTTAGCGTGGTCGTGGCTGCGACGACGATCGCAAGCGGCGTGGCTTACACGGTGGTGTGGGGGCGTCGGGGTCTTGGGGTTTTGGCCGGGCGTCGTCGCGTTGCGTCGGGTGCCCCGACAGGCTCGTCAACGGATGCTTCGTTAAATCGTTTGGACACGCTGCCACCGTCGGATCGTCGATCGTGATGGCTCGCGTCGTCGGCTCGGGCCCGCTCGCGGAGATTCCGGTCTGCTCTTGCAGAGAATGCATCGTTCAGTGGGGCTCGGGAGCCGACTCGCATATGCACCGTGTGGGCGTTTTTGGCGTGGAGGCGGCGAGATTGTTTGTCTACAGGCGGTGATTCGTGGGCCTCAACGATCGTGCATCAACCATCGCCCCTGCGCGGCGAACATCGGCGATGCGCGTCTGTGCGTCGGGATCGTCTTGAGTGACGCCGGAATCGTCGACGGTATAAGTGTTGTTTTGGTTCTTGAAACCATGAGAGAGCGAGTGTGACTTCGGCGAAGAAAGTCGTTCAAGCGCCTTCGGGGGTCGATCGGTCCGCAGTTGCAGCGGGTTCGAACCGTCAGTGGGATATTCATCCGACCGCGCTCGGTGTTTTGGCGTTGAGCGTCACCGTGGTGGTGCTGGGTGGCTTGGTCTGGTTGTTGGCACCGGTTCTGACCCCTTTTCTGGCGGCTGCTTTGCTCGCTTATCTTTTTGATCCGGTCGTGACACGGCTGAATCGGTTATCGGGTGGTCGTTTGGGGCGCGTTGGCGCGGCGATCATTCTGCTCTTGCTGGTGTTGTTCGCTATCGTCATCGCGCTGTTGGTTTTGATTCCGCTGGTGCTGGCACAGATCGAGAATCTTGTACAACAAATGCCCGCGTGGCTGGAGCGTGCGCGGGCGTTTGTCGAGCCGCGTCTTGCCGAATGGCGGGGTGTCGACTCGCTTGATTCATCGGTATGGCCGGACGCGACTGATCTGGCAGGTCTGGTACGCAATCACTGGCAGGATGCCGGCGGTATGGCGGGGTTACTGCTGGGGTGGCTTGGACGTTCGAGCGGCGCTCTGTTCGGTGTTTTGATGAATCTTGTTCTGATTCCGGTGATTCTGTTTTACCTGTTGGTCGATTGGCCGCGGATTCTGCGCGGTGCCGGGGCGCTGCTGCCGGCATTCGCGGCGCCGACGGTGGTGGCGTTCCTGACGCGCTCGGACGAGGTGCTCGGGGCGTTTTTGCGTGGCCAGCTTTTGGTGATGATTGCGTTGGGCACGACCTATGCCGTGGCGTTGTCGCTGCTCGGCCTTGAGTTGGGGATTGCGATTGGCGTTGTGGCGGGACTGGTGAGTTTCATTCCGTATGTGGGTGTGCTGACCGGGATCGTGCTGGCGTTGGCTGCCGCGCTTTTCCAGGGCGAAAGTTGGATGGTGTTGGTCGCGATTGCCGCGGTGTTCGCGGCAGCTCAGTTACTCGAACAGGTGGTGCTGACGCCGTGGTTGGTCGGCGACCGCACCGGTTTGCATCCGGTCGCGGTGATCTTCGCGGTGCTTGCGGGTGGCTCCTTATTTGGTTTTTTTGGGGTGTTGCTGGCATTGCCGGTAGCGGCAGTGATTGCGGTCGCCGTGGCGATGCTGCTCGATGCCTATCGGCGTGCGCCGTTCGGGCCGGGCTGGCGTGATGACGACGCCGAGCCCGACGAAATCGCGGCCGCAAATGATTCGATAGCCAATGCGAATCAGACCGAGCGTTGACGAGCGGATGATCGTGCGCAGGGCCAGGTCGTCCGTCGGCGGGGGCGGAGAGCTCGTTCGGTCGGGATGTTCCCTCTGGGATTGGGGCCCATCTGCTGGGGCGGCTCATCGGGTTTTTGTTTGTGCTGCTGGTGGCCGAATCGTTCTTGAGTCGGGCGCGCGATGCGAACCGACGTCGGCGATCGGCGACTCTGGAATTTTCGCTCGTATTGGGCTCTCGCCATGAGTGCCGTAGGTGGACTGTGACGTCGGTTTCTCATCGACAGCTTGTGCTGAATCTCGCGTGGAGCGCTCCTGAGACGGGATCCTGGCCTTTGATCACCTGGCCTGTGTTGGATGCGCGTAATGCCTTGGTGATTGACGTTGTCGAGGCGGTCTTGAGACGTGCTGCGGTGCTCGACGAAGATGAGGGCTTGGCGTGTGACGATGTGCCGTGGCGCTTGATCTACGGACTGTCAAGTAGTGGCTTCGAGGTGTTCGTGGCGCGGGTCGTCGACGCCAGTGTGCGTCTGGGAATCGATCTGAGGCAGTGGGTGCATCCAACGGGTGCGCGACACCGACGAGAGGATGTTGGGCAAGGGGTTGTCGACGAATCGATCGATTGGCCGGGGTTGCTGCTGGTCGACCGGATCGAGTCGCGTTGCGCTGATGTCGACGAGGCTGAGGCGCTGTTTCATACGCTCAATGTTCTGCGTGAGACGGGACGTCCAGCATTGCTGCTGTCCGATCGGCCACCCGAGCAGTGCGATTGTGCGTTTGAGGATTTGCGCTCGCGTTTGGGCTGGGGTGGGGTCTATGCCTGGCACTCACCGGGTGATGACGTTCTTGCGGCGTTGGTCGAGATTGAGGCAGCGCAGTCGGGTGTCCCGCTGCGTCATGAGGTGCGGGAGTTTTTGTTGACACGAGGGCCGCGATCGCCCGAGGGGCAGCTCGCGCTGTTCGATGCGATGGCCGAACAGGCGCTCGCCGAGCAGCGACGGCTGACACCCGCGTTTGCGCGCGAGTGGTGGGCGACACGTCGTGAAGGGATTTGACCGCGGCGGGGGCTGACAGCCTCCAAGTTTTGCTGTTCCCCGGGTTGGCCAAAGCGCGCGCTTGTTGCGCGTGTTCGGCATGACGCGACGGGCGGCGCGGCGCAGCTTAGGCTTGGGTCGTGCTGAGTGCATGCCGTTTGGCTGCGATACGTACGGCTGCGAATGCACCCCAGAACCACAGCATGGAAGCGGCGAGGATCGCGAGCCCGAGCAGGCGCGTGCCTGAGTCGACGACCAGCAGGATGCCGACGAGCCAGTAGGCGAGGGCGATCAGAGTGGACCACGAAAGGGTCCGAGGTGCGCTCGCAACGATGCCTCTTAGGGGAAAGAGCAGCGGCAAGAGTGCAATCATCACCAGCAGGGTTCGTGGGATCGGGCTGGTCGCGGGGTCAACGTTGATGATGGCGACGAACAGAATCACGATCAGGGTAAAAAAGCCGACCTGCGCAATGCGGGCGGCACGTTGCCCACGGTGGCGGAGCGCTTGCAGAACGGGGTCGGATGGGTCTTCCGCTGTCATTGTGAAATCCGGTTTGCGTGAGGTTGGGCGGATGGACGCTGATTGGCGGCCCTTGTTGAGGCTGTACGTTGGTGAGCGTCGATAAGTGTCGTCGTTTCTGCGGTACGGCGATTTGTCGACCCGGTTCAACAGCCCATCAACGTGCAGCGAACCCGGCCCGGGCCGAGGGCGTATCAGATCGAGCAAAAATCGCAGTCTCGATTGATGTAGCCGGGTTGACTCGTTGGCGTGCCGTGGGCGAGGTTGTGACGGTCCTTGGTTCTGATTCTCCCCCGGTGGCGAATTGAATTTTCGAGGGTGGCGTATTCAGTGTTCGGACGTTTGCTTGAGGCGCTGGGCGATCTTCGCAATGCGCTCGCCGAAGTGTTCGGCGAGGGTTTGCTCGTCGCGACTCAGGCGCGTGGGGTCGGCGCGGCCGTCCTCTGAGACTTGTGATGCACCGTAGGGAGTGCCGCCCTCGTGAGTGTGGCTGAGGCGTGGCTCTGTGTAGGGGAGGCCGGTCATGAGCATGCCGTGATGCAGCCAAGGTAGCGCCATCGATAACAAGGTGCTCTCTTGACCGCCGTGCAATGTCCCTGTCGAAGTGAAGACGCCGAATGGGCGGCCGGCCAGCGCACCACTGGCCCACAGCGCGCCGGTTTGATCGATGAAGTGTTTGAGAGGGGCTGCCATGTTGCCGAAGCGAGTCGGTGAGCCGACGATCAGTCCGTCGGCGGCGGCGAGCTCGTCAAGCGTGATGGGCGGGGCGCCAGTGGATTCAGACGCCGGAGTCTGCGAGGCGTTCAGCGCGGGGACTCGTCGTACCCAGACGTCGATTGGGGCGGTCGGTTCGTGTGCGCGTTCAGCCCCTGTGGCAATGGCGCGCGCGAGGCGCTCAGTTGCACCGGTGCGGCTGTAATACAGCACGACAACGCGGGTCGGCTCGACGGGTTCGGTGGATGAGTCAGGGTGTGATGTCATGATGGTCTCTTCAGTGTGAGCGGCGGCGTGGTGCTGCGACTGTGTGGGCGGATTTTCGAATTGTGGCTCAAATCGGGGCAGCATCGTGTGGTCGAATGCCGTTCGAGCGGCTCGGTTCTTGCTCAAGGGTCGTGACATGTGTGGCGTGAGGGCCGCATCGACCGCGAGTTGCGCTGACGACCGATGACCGCGTGTGTGCCCACGACCCTGGCCGTATTCTGGGGCCTCTGACCCGAGACGACTGCCCGACAGGTCGGGATCGATGTCGCGCGGCTCAGCCCTACGACCATCGCTGGTGATGAAAGATCACGCGTCGTGAGTGTCTCGGATCGAGCTTGGTCGATGGGTCTGGTTATCAGATGTCGCCTGCATTCGCTGCGTCGCGGCAGGACTCAGGTGCCGCGCATGAGCTGTCAACATGAGCCGGCAGGGGTAAATTTGTCGGTGAATGCGCTGACTTCCATGTGCGGCGGCTTTTGCTGTTACTGGATCTGGATGGGTTCAAGCGGAGTCACGCGCGTGCCGCGAGACTGGCATTAGGAGGCACCGGCTCGATCGCGTAGGTCGATTGCACGAGAATTGCGTCGAGATGACGGCGAGCGAGATCGTCCAGCGAGCGCGATGCGCAGCGCGGACGGCTTGGCGCAGACGCCAAGTGGGTGCGGACGGTTGGAGGTTTCGCGTTCGACTTTAGGGAGCTGTCTTTTTAATGCCTCACGCTTCGGTGAAAGCTGCGACGACGATGCAGCGCTTGGATCGTTGGTTGGCGCAGGCGACGGGCGCAAGTCGTTCTGAAGTGCGCGAGTGGCTGCGCGCCGCGAGGGTCAGGGTGGAAGGTCGAGGCGTGGTGCGCGACCCGAGCGTGAAAATACCGCAGGATGCGCATGTCGCGGTTGATGGTGATTGGATCGAGTCGCCCGGGCCGGTGACGATCATGCTGCATAAGCCGGCGGGCGTCGTCAGCGCGACGCGGGACGCGAGTTTGCCGACGGTGCTCGGCTTGATCAATGCGCCGTTCGCGGGACGCCTGCGAATCGTTGGGCGCCTCGATCGAGATGCGACGGGGCTGTTGTTGTTGACCGACGATGGCGACTACTTGCATCGCGTGGCGAAGCCGGGAGGAGCCTGGAAGCGTTATCGGGTGACGCTGGCGAGTCCGCTGACAGACGCGATGGCCGATGCGTTGCGTGCCGGTGTGGCGCTGCGCGATGACCCCGTGCCGGCACGCGCCTGCGCCTTGGATTGCTGCGTGCTGGATTCGTCGTATGGCGTGACAATCGGTGGCGGGGAATCGCTGAACGACATCGCGGAGATCCAGCAGCGTCGGGTTTGGCAGATCGCCATCGACGAGGGCCGTTATCATCAGGTCAAGCGGATGTTTGCCGCAGTTGGCGCCCACGTGAGTCGACTGCATCGTGAGGCAATCGGAGCGTTGGAGCTCGATAAAGAGCTCGTCGCCGGCCGCTGGCGACGGCTTTCTGATGCCGAGCGCAGCAAGGCTCTGACCCAGATCAGGTAGGGTTCAGCGGCGTCGCCACCATCATGTGCGTGGGTGTTTCCATGATGATTCGTGGGCTGCGTTTGAGCCTTGCACGTCGACATTGCTATTGTTTAGTCAAGCGAGCGGATTCCGCGGTGCCGTTGGGGCGCCGTCGTGCCATCGCAAACTGCCGAGCACGACTCGGGGAGAAATCGAGCATGGGTGTGGGAAGTCAGTTTCGAGCGTCGTTGCGTCGCGGCCTGACCGCGTTGATTGTGGGTGGGGCGATGATCGGTTTGCCGCTCGTTGCGGGTGCGCAGAATGCGCAGCAATTGGAGTGGATTCAGGAAATCGAGCAACTGCAGCAGCGCATCGATCGCGTGCAGTCTCAGGCGGTGGAGCGTAATCCTCAGCTTGTCGAGAGCGCTCGCGCGATCGAGGAAACGATGATCGCAAAAATGGAGTCAGCTGGGCACCGACCACAGGATGATCTTGCGACTCTGGAGCGTGCTGAGCAGCGGCTGCAGGACCCGAGTTTGAGCGATGCACAGCGTCGGGAAATCGTTGCAAGCGCTGAGGTGACTCAGGCTCAGCGTAATCTGCAAGCGGCGATGTCTGCGATCAGTGCCGACCCAGAGTTGGCGACGATGCAAGATCGCTTTGAGGCCGATTTGCTTGAAAAGATGAAGGCGATCGACCCTGAAATCGAGCAGGCTTACGAACGCGGTGTGCGATTGCAGCAGCAGTTGATCAATAGCATGCAGTGAGACTGAACTGGTGTCGCTTGCACGCGCTGGTGAGCGAAAAAGCCGGGCATGTCCCGGCTTTTTCGTTTTTGGGATGTAGGCGAGTCGACTGTTAGCCGAGGACGTGGTGCGTCAGAGGGTAGCCGCGTTCACGCAGGAATCGGTAGCGGACACGGCCGGCTTCGCGAGAATCAGCGTCGATGGCGACGACGTCGGCGAGTCGTTCAAAGCGGGCGAATTCGGGTGGTAGGGCCCGTGCAAGATTGACCAGTACGGCGTCGCCCGGCGCGTCCGCAAGGATTGGGGTGGCGTTGGTGGTGATTGGGTGATCGGTGGGCGCTTTTTCGTCTGCTTCGCGTTCTGGGGCGACTTTTTGCGAAACCGTTGGATCGAGTGTTTGCGACGCAACACATGATTCGATATCGCCATTGGGGTGCTTTGGTGGTGCCGTCGCGGCGACCAGAACGACTCGACTGAGGTCGTCATCGATCGAGTCGGCTCTGCGGTGTGCGAGAAAGGCTGCCGAGTCGAACGTCCAAAGCGCCTGGTCGAGTCGATCGATGGTCTCGGGCTCGACATAAACCCAAACCGGAGCGAGGCCGGCGATTTTCTGGATCAGGCGACAGGTCCAGATCAGGCTGGCGTCGTTGTCGAGACCCTCGCGAAAGGTGTAGAAGCTAATTCTGGTCATTCGATCGGTGGCGAGTGGCCTTTGCGGTCGGTTATTCGCCTTTGATTGGGCGAGGATTCTGGCGAAGCTTGGCTGAAACGCCGCACGAAGTGATGCATGGGCGCGTCATTCGCTTTTCTCTGGCTATGTTTTGGTTGCTGCACTCGTCGCGTTTTGCGCCGCACATCCTCGCGGCTTTCTTCAGCCTAGGCTCGCAGCGCGGGGCACGATGTTTTGCAGACAAGTCGTGGAGACACGAAGCGAGTCGAAATGGGTGTTATTCGGCCGCGGCTTGGTCTGAGAAGACTGGAAAGGACGTTACAGGCCCTCTCGCGCGGTGTCAGCGTCGCGTTTTGCGCGTTGTGTAAGGAATTCGACGAGAAGCGGAACTGGACGGCCTGTTGCGCCTTTTTCTTTGCCTGATTTCCATGCAACACCGGCGATGTCGAGGTGTGCCCAACGTTGCTTCTGCGCAAAACGCGAGAGGAAATACGCTGCCGTGATCGTGCCGGCGGGACGGCCACCGATGTTGGCCAGGTCGGCGAAATTGCTTTTGAGCTGTTCGCCGTATTCGGGCCATAGCGGCAGGCGCCAGGCGCGGTCGCTGCTGGTTTCGGCGGCGGCCAGGATTTCGTTGGCCAGATCGTCATCGTTGGCGAGCAGGGCGCTGGCCTGATGCCCAAGAGCGATGATGCAGGCACCGGTGAGCGTGGCGAGATCAATGATGCATTCTGGTTCGAAACGCTCGGTGTAGGTCAGCGCATCGCAGAGGACGAGTCGGCCCTCGGCGTCGGTGTTGAGAATTTCGACGGTACGGCCGGATAGCGTGGTGATGATGTCGCCGGGGCGCGTCGCGTTGCCGTCGGGCATGTTTTCGGCGGCGGCGATGACACCGACGACGTGTAGCGGGAGATCCATTTGGGCGATGGCGTCGAAGGCGCCCAGTACTGCCGCGGCGCCGCCGAGGTCGTATTTCATTTCGTCCATTTCGGGGCCGGGTTTGAGCGAGATTCCGCCGGTGTCGAAGGTGATGCCCTTGCCGACGAGCGCGATCGGTCGACCTTCCCCGCCGCGCCATGTCATGCGGATCAAGCGAGGGGGGCGCGCCGACCCGCGGCCGACGGCGAGGATGGCGTTAGCGCCCAGTTTCTCGAGAGCTTGCTCGTCGAGAACCTCGACCTCGAGTCGGGGGTGACGGGCTGATAGCTCCAGCGCGTGTTCGGCGAGAGTTTGCGGAAAGCAGAAGTTCGGTGGCGCGTTGCCGATGTTGCGAGCACGATCAAGTCCGGCGGCGAGCGCCGTCGCGCGGTTCAGGGCTTGTTTTAGCGTGTCGAGCTGTTCGGTCTGGGTCGTTTGCAAGACGATATGTTCGAGCGCGGATCGTTTCGGGTGTTGTTCGTGCTCGGTGTGATGAGTGTCGTAGACGTACGTTGCCGCGTTGAACGCAAGCACCAGTGTTTCGAGCACCTGGCTGGCGTCACGTTTGGGGGTGATGAAGTCGTCGATTGCGACGACGGCGCGTGCGGGACCTTCGGCCGAGACGCGTTTGGCGATCGCGCTTGCGACCGCGTTGAGCGCGCTGCGTTGGGCGTCGTTGTGATCAGCATCGGTCTGGCCGATTCCGACGAGAAGGACGTCGACGGGGCCGGCGTGATTCGACGCAGGCAGCGCTGCAACGCGCATGTCGCCGGGTGTTGCGAGACAGCGACGGTGCCGGATCAAGGCTTGCAGGGTGCCGCTGTGGGCGTGGTCGAGTTTGGCAGCAGCGGCACCCATCGCGGCGGTGGCGCCGGCTTCGCGAGCATGCAAGCTGACGATGCGCAGGGCGTCGTCGTGGGCGTTGTCGTCGATTGGGGTGGCTGTCAAATCGAAGCGCATCGTGGTCTCTCTTTTGGGTTGGGGTGGTTCGAGGCCCAGTTTTTGACGCCGTGCGTTTTCGCGCGGACATCCGGGTTGGTCTGCAGGAGCGGATGGATCGCGTTGGTGTTTTTTGGATGTGCCGCGTCAGGTGAACAAGCGGTTGCTGTTGGCCCGGATTCGTCCAGTCTCGATGGTGCCGCTGGTCGTGCCGGCGCGGCGGCCGATGGCGCCGAGCCTGGCGCTGCATTTAAGGCTGGTTGAGGTCCGGAAAGCAAACGAGACCCTTGCGCAGGTGGTTGTTGGAGTTTCGGCGAATGGCTCGATTCGAGAGGGCGACGAGGTTGGGTGGTGGCAAGAATATCCGGATTGGTTGTCGGCGTTGTAGTGGCCGATGAGCCGGTTTGGCGCGAGCCCGGCGACCGACCTTGATTTTTGAGACGCTGGACGGGGATCAAATGAGGGTCCGGACGAGACTGGGCGGCGTTCTGTCGCGTGGCGTGTACTTGAAACTTTGGGTCGGGTGGGTTTGCCCTCGTTGCCTTTGGCACGTCTCGCGGTGGTTGTTGACGAGTCGTGGGACTGATCTGGCGACGGGCGTGCGATCATGGGAAGGGGTTGACGCGTGGCGCACGATCGAGTGATTGGCGCGGGTTCGCTTTAGCGTCGCGTGGACGGAGTGGGGATTTCAGGGGCGCCGGAGCGGACTGGCGCGCTGGCTGGGTTGATTGTCGGTTGTGATCGTTCCTCGTTGATGGCGCTCGCGCAATCAGGCCCAGCGAGGCCGGATAGGAGCGAGGTTCCTGCAGAATGGCGATTGGCCGCGATGTAGCCGCGGCGGCGCGCAGTTGTGGCGACGCTTGGTGGCCAGTACGGCGGAGACGCTCGCGGTTGAGTGTTTTCGATTGGCGCGGTCTGAAAGATCAAAGATCGACGTTACGGTCTTTCCTTGATGGTCGCTGCGAAACGTGGCGCCGATGGCGAGGGATCGTAGTTGATGGCCGGGGCGGGGTGCGTGAATGTGAACCGCGCGGCGAGTGAATGCTTCTCGAGGGTAGGGCGATGATCGCGATGGCTGGATTTGCGCAGGTGGTTGCTCGATGAACCGGCGGTTCTTGACGCGGCTGCAACTCGAGTTGGCGCGGCAGTATTTCTGGACTCAGACGGCCGTTTTGGCGGTGGCGACTTTGATCATCGTTGCGGGCGTCACGAGCCGCGTGTTGCGAGAGGTGGCAGACGGACGCGTTCCGCTAGAGTTGTTGCCGTGGCTGCTGGCTTTCGGTGTCGCGCGGGCGGTGGTGCTGTTGTGGCCGGCGGCGTTGTTTTTGGCCGTGATTTTTCTGTTAGGGCGGTGGGCACGCGATAACGAGTGGGTCGCTATGCAGGCGATGGGCCAGGGTGAGGCGCGTGTGCTCGGTGCGCTGTCAGCGGTCGCGGTTCCGGTCGCTTTTGTAATCGCTTTGGCCATGCATTTTGTTTTGCCTCCGCTCGAGCGGGCCGTTGAGGTGTTGCGCGTGGTCGCGGTCGCACAAAGCGATGATGTCTTTGTGGCACCGGGGCGTTTTCATGTGTCGCGCGGGGGTGATCGTGTGCTGTTCGTCGAGCGGCGCGCAGAAGGGAATGATGAGGTCGAGCAGGTTTTGCTCTTCGCTGAACGCGCGGGTGCGTCGGATTCGCGACTGGCCATTACGGTGGCGCGAGCTGCGCGTCGCCTGAGCGTTGCTAGCGATGGCGTCGATCGCCTTGAATTGATCGATGGTGAGCGTTGGGTGCTGTCACCCGGCGGTGGGCCGGTTGAGCGCTTGGAGTTCGAGCGTATGCGGGTGCCGATGCCGGTGGCCGTGCCATCGCCACCGCGTCGAGAGTGGTCGGCGGAGACGTCTGTGCGCCTCTGGGCCGAACGCGATGAGCCAGCGGCCCGCGCTGAGCTGGCATGGCGATTTGCGTTGCCGATGTCGGTACTGGTGATGGTGGCGGCTGCGGTGCGAATTGCGCGGGTTCCGCCGCGTTCGTCGCGTTATCGCCGACTGCCTCTGGCGATTCTGGTGTACGTCGTGTACGCCAATCTTCTGTTGGCAGCGAAAGGTTGGTTGGCCTCGGGCTTGACGCCGGCTGCGCTGGGGCTGTGGTGGGTACACGTGCCGGTTCTTGGGGCGTTGTTGTTGGTGTGGCTCGCGCCACGTATCGCGCGACGCCTTGCCGTTCGCCGTGCAGCAGCGGTTTAAGCTCTAAGGCGGATGCGCGGTTGCGGCTTGCGGCTCGGGGTGAATGGCGGCTTTGGTTGCGCTGACCTGCTGAGTCGTCTGACTGGAAATGAGCGAGTCAAACGCGATGAAAAGACCTTTTGAACGATCAGTGGCGCCGCGCGGATGAGTTCGCGTCTTGGTCGATACTGGGTGCAAAATCTGCTGACAGGCTATGTGGCGGCGCTGTTGTTGCTGGTTGCACTCGACGGTGTTTTTGCGTTGCTCGAGGAGTTGGGGCGGGTGGGTCGTGGTGATTACACGACGTTCTCTGCGCTGAGTTTTGTTATGTGGACGTTGCCGGGACGCGTGTATGAGATGACGCCTTTGGCAGCGTTGTTGGGCACGTTGTTGTGGATCGGCAATCTGGCGGCCCGCGGCGAGTTGGTTGCGATGGCAGCGGCTGGCGTGACGCGCGCTCGCATGCTTGCATGGACGCTTCTCGGTAGCGTCGTTCTCGTGGCTGCGATGGTGGCGTTGGGCGAGTTGGTGGCGCCGAGAGCCGATCTCCATGCGCAGTCGCTGCGGGCTTTCGCGATTAGTGAGCGAGTGACTTTCGGGCGTCAGGGGCTGTGGGCGCGTGATGATGACCGCGTGGTGCAGGTTCAGGCGGTCATGCCGGGCCCCGTCTTGCTCGGGGTGCGTGTTTTCGATTGGGATGCCGATGAGGCGGCCCTGCGCAGCGTCACGGCGATCGAATCCGCTCGGTGGATGGGGGATCACTGGCGTTCGGATGGGGTGGCCGTGACGGACCTGCCCAAGTTGGGTGCGGCGTCCGCCGCTTTGCCGCCGCGGAATGGCACGCAGACCGATAGCGCGCGCGCGGATCGGCCCGAGGATTTCGAGCGGCGGGGTACCAGTCTGGACGCCAGTGACCCTGGAACCCGTGGTCTTGAGGTCAGCGGTCTCGAGAGAGGTGCCCTTGAGTCCGTGGGGCGCGAGGCGGCTGACGCGGCGTCGCATGTGGGTGCCGATTCCGGTGTGGTCGCGCGGCGGCTTGCCGTGAAAGAGGATGAGGCGCTGCTGCCGGTCGATTTGATCGAGGTTTTGCGCGTCGACCTGCGCCAGATGGGTTGGCGTGACCTGACGCGTTATCTCCGTTACCTGGAAGCCAATCGATTGGATGCCGATGCGGCGGCGATCGCGCTCTGGGGACGCGTGTTTTACCCGTTGTCAACGCTGGTCCTGATGGCGTTGGCGTTGGCGTTCGTGTTCGGGTCGCAGCGCGATGGTGGCGCAGGCCGCAGGCTGTTCATTGGCGTCGTTGCAGGCGTCGTGTTTGCGATCGTTTGGCGATTGTCATCTTACTTGGGCGTTGTGTATGGCTTGCCGCCGGTTATTGCGGCTGCGGCGCCTCTGATCCTGATGACGCCGGTCATTACCGCGCTGTTGGTTCGCAGCGGGCGCGCCTGATTGCGGTAGCGCATGTGCTCAACATCGTCGCCGGGTTTACGACGCTCGGGTTCGGTTAGCTGCTCGAATGCGTCGTCGACAGACCCTCGACAATTGCGCAGTCAGTAGTTCGTGGTGATCGGTCGTGGTCATTCGGCCTTGCCGCTTTGCCGCCATCGGGGGGTAGCGAGTTTCTGTATGCGCACGAGTTCTGTCCCACTCAGCCAATCGTGCAGCATCCAGCGACGTGGATGGAACTGAGAACTGGTGATCCACAGAACGACGATAGCGGTGATTGCGGTTGCGATCCATTCGCCGTGATTTCGCGCGATCCCAATCAACGCTAGAAGGGCAAGCCATTGCGCGGCGGCGACCACATACCGGATGGTGGCTCGGGTTCGGGTGACCGGTGTGCCGACGTGAGTTCTGAGTTGAATCGACCAGGTTTGCATTCCGAGCGTCTGGCCCGTGATGGATTGAAAGTGGACGTAGAACGCGCCGGCTGCGATGAGCAATAACGCCAACCAGAGCACCACGGGTAGGGCGATTCCTGTGAAATGAGTGAACAGGACCAGAATCAGACCGACGACCATCCACATGGCGATCAGCAAAACGGCGTCGTAAACGAAGGCTGCAAGACGGCGCGTTAACGATACTGGCTCGTTGAGTGCGCTGATGCGGCCTTCGGTTTGGCCCTGGCCGTCGTCTTGTGGCGACTGGCGGTCCGCCTTGGTGGCTGATTTCGGGTTTGAGGTTTCGGGTCTGCGCATGATTACGGCTCGGCGCTGCGATGGATAGCCGTGATCCTAGCATCGGCGCTTGCGAGTACCAGGGTTTGCTGGTTTTGACGGGGTATTCGGTCTTTTTGACTCGAGGCTGGGTGAACAATGGACAGGTCTTCGATGAATCAACGACGCTTGCATCGGGCGGCTTTTCAGGGGCGCGCGACGCTGACCCTCGGGTCGCACGCGGATGGTGATGATCATCAGTGGCCGGTTACGGTCATCGATCTGGCGCTTGCTGGGGCATTGGTTGAGGCCAGCGGTGATGCATCGGTGCTGGATGCGTTGTTGCCCGAGGGGCGTGCACATCCGAGAGATGAGCGCGGCGTTGTCGGAACGCTTGAAGTGGCTCTTTCGGATGAGATTGTCATCACTCTTGGCGTGAGGCCGGTTTGGTGGCGTTATCGGGCTGACAGCGTGGATTCGATGGCGGAGCGCGGTCACCCGGCAGAATCAATGCCAGGGTGTTCGCCTGCCTTGAGCACCGCTACCGATGCGGCTGCGGATCAGACCGGACGCGGTGCTGGCTCACGCCTGATCGGTTTGGAGCTGCGCTCGATCGATCCCGAATCTGCGGCGCATTTGCGGCGTCTGGTCGAGTTGAATCTCGGCGATGCGTCGTTGCTGGAACGGGATTTTTCGATGTTGGCCGGGGCCGTTGAACCGTCGAGATCGCTGTTTTGAGCATCGGCTCGGTGAGTGGTTGAGTGCCGGTTGAATTTGCTCTTGTCGCCGCCTCGTCCCGCGATCGTTTCGTAGCCCTAGGTGTCTCATCGGAGATGCGCGCCGCGCGCGGCGATTGCTGATGATCGCTCGACGCACGAGCGCAGGGTGATCGAGCGGTGGTTGGGCTCTCGGTGGTCGTCGCGCAAGGTTACAGCGGGCCGCCGTATGTGAGGCCAAGTTCGTCGAACGGGATGACTTCGACGACCTCGCCCTCGGCCAGGCCTTCGGACATGCGGGGCAATATGGCGTAGGCGTTGGCCACGGCCATGGCGTGGAGTTGGTGGGAGCCTTGCCCAGTGATGGTCGTCACCTTAAAGCGTATTGGATCGTCGACGGCTACGCTGTCGTCGCGTTCGAGGATAGCGCGTTGGTAATCGGTGCGGCCGGCGCGTTTGGAGGTGGCGGCGGCCAGGCGGGCATGAACGCCGCGCGGTTGGCGCGGTGCGGTGCCGGCGAAGACATCAAGCGCGGGCCGTACCAAAAGGCTGTAGGTGGTGGCGACTGCAACGGGGTTGCCGGGTAGCCCGAAGAACATCGCGCGGCCGAAACGTCCGCAGGCGAACGGGCGCCCCGGTTTGAAGGCGAGTTTCCAGAACGTGACCTCGCCGCGTTCGGCGAGCAAACGATTGACAAAGTCAAAGTCGCCGAATGAGGCGCCTCCGGTGGCGATGACGAGATGGCAGCTTTCGCTAGCGCGAGTGAGCGTGCGTTCGATGGTCTCGGCGTTGTCGGGAACGATGCCAAAGTCGACGCATTCAACCGGTTCGCGCGAAAGCAACGCCGTGAGGAGTTGCCGGTTCGAATCGTAAAGTTGACCAAGCGATAACGGTTTGCCGCTTTCGACGACTTCATCGCCGGTCGAGACAATACCGACCTTGAGTATCGGGACGACGTTGACGCTCGTGATGCCTTGCGAGGCCAGGACGCCGATGGTCAGCGGGGTGACGCGTGTTCCTGCATCGAACAGCACCTGCCCCGTGTGGGTGTCCTCACCGGCTCGACGGATGTTGTCGCCTGCCTTGGGAAGAGGGGCGAACAGTTGATCGCCGTCGTGTTCGACCACTTCTTCAACGACGACACGATCGACGCCGTGCGGGATCACGGCGCCAGTCAGGATACGAACGGCTTCACCGGGTCGGATGCGCCCGGTGAACGGTCGTCCTGCTGCGGCGGTTCCGACGGTGCGGTATTGCAGGCGAGTTTCGGGCGTGTCTTCGCTGGCGGGTAGGCCGAAACCGTCCATCGCCGAAATGTCGGTCATCGGGACGTCGAGCTTTGCGTGGACAGGGGCTGCAAGCACACGCCCGAGCGCTGCTTGCACGGTAACGGCTTCAGGTGGCAGCGTTTGGTTCGACCGAAGTGCTTGAGCACGTTCGATTACTCGCGCGATGCCGTGGTCGATTTCGGTGGCGTTGGGGTCGAATTCATCACACAGGTGAGTCATGCGTGCTCTCTTTGTGGGGATGTTGCGGCGACGTGGCGCTGCAAGCGCGTTCGTAGGTGGGTTTCGACCCAGTCGGTGATGGCATCGAGGTCGTCGAGATCGAGAAGCTCTGGCGTCGATGCGGGTGCGTGCTGTTGCGCCAGCCAGTGCCTCAGGGCGCGATGATGCGATCGAGGCGCGGCCAGGGCGCGAGTCGCTGGATCGCTCAGCGCTTGAACAAGCTCGTGGTCGGCGGCCCAGTACGGATCGTCTGGCCGTTCGATGTGACCATCGAGCGGCCGCCATAGGCGAATGCATTCGAGGTCAGGTTGTTGGCAGTGGCGGCAGCCTTCGACCAGCACCCATTCGCGATCGACTGGTAACCAGCGCGACCAGCTTCGCAAAGGCTCTGAGTCATCGGCGATGGCGGTGATGCGATCGGACGGGTCGAAAGGGATGATCAGACGAGCAGCCGAGGGCGTGACCAACATCGTGGGGAGGGCGCCCGCGGCCATGAGACGGGCAGAATCCTTGTGCGGTGGGTCAAGTTCGACGTCGTGGTGGGTGTGCTTGATGACGGCGCCGGGCGGAAGATTGCGGCCGCGCAGGCGCTTGAGAATTTCGGCCAGCAGAGTTGTTTTGCCGGTACCGCTGCGAGCGGTGATCGCGAGCCAGACGCGTGCCGGTGAGCACTCCGGAGCCGTGACGGGCTGTGGGCTCGTGTCCGGACGTGGGCCTGGGCCGTTCGTAGCGGTGTAACCTGAATCACGGGTTGCGTCGTGGTCGGTCGTTCGGGTGTCGGCCGAGCGCGGCGAGTCCGAAGGACTGGCGACCGATTGGGGGGGCATTAGTCCCGCGGTTGCGAGGTCTTCGGGTGTGTTGATGTTGAGTAGGCGATCGCGCCACTGGGGGACGTAGACGATGTCCGACGACAGACACATGAACGCGCGGCGGACGCTGCGCTCGCCTTGTGTCCAGAGATGATGAAGTGCGCTCTGAGCTTCGGCGGGTATCCAGGCGTGTAGCGGCTGGGCGCGTTCGCCATCGTGCAGGTGCCGAATGCGCCGATGCTCGATTGACTCGTCCGCTGAGTCGAACGGTACATTCGATCGTGGCGCCAGGCACCATACGAGATTGTGCGGAACGAAGGGCGTGTCGACTGGCAGGGTGAGCCAGTCGGCGTCCGGGAAGCGCTGCATCGCAGCGAGCAAGCCCGCGAGTGGACCGTTGCCAGGCTTGCGACGGCCTCGTGCAAGTTGCCCGGGACGGCCGGCGTCTTGAGTCGCGTGCGAGGCGGCGGAGGCGTCTTGTGTGGCGCAATGACCGTCAATCGGGTTGGTCAAATCAACGACGACGTCGCCGAACATCACCAGCTCCGGATCGGGATGAGCGCGGGCGATCACGATGCGATCGACCTGGGGTCGGAGCGCTTTGACCACATCGGCAATCAACCACGTTGCGGAGACCGGAACGATTGGGTGTTCGATTGAGGGCGTTTGAGTAGCGTGTGCCGTTTGCACCGAGGGTGTACCCGGCGGTCCTACCCGAGATGCGGTTGAAGCGCTGCTCACGCAATGGGGTCGGCGCATGAGACGGGCCTTGTCGACGCCGCCGAGGCGCAGGCCCGCGCCACCGGCGAGGATCAGTCCGTACAGTGGTCTGGGCCGGAGGTGCGCGTGGTCGCATGCTTGAATCGAGGCTGCGGGCGCGATGCCGGCCGGTTCGACTGCGGTTTTCGATGCAGTCGGCTGGGCGTGTTTGATTGGATTCGTGTGCCGAGTCATGGCGTCCGTGTGTGTGGGCCCGTCGCGTAGCGTGGCCGTGCAGTTGTCTAGCGATTTATCGCGGATTGCTGGGATTGTCGAGTTCGTTGAGGCTTGGTTTGGACACGGTGGCTTGACGTGATGCGCGAGTCGAGAACTCGCTAGAAGCCTTGGGAAGATGCGGGGCATCCATCGAGGCGCGGGATTTGAGCGTTTCAGGTCGCTCCGACGGTTGGTGAATCAATGACTGCGCGAGCGTATCGCGACTGCGCAGTGCTCGCGCCCTGCCGAACCGATCGCGTCGCGTCACAGGTTACGTTTTGCGTCTCTCTGTTGGCGTTTCTGCCTGACTTAGATTGGTGTTCTCTGGTTGCGCCTCGAGAGCAGTAGCGCGCCTCACGGCCGGTCATTCCATCCGCCCACTTTCCTCGACTCGCTGGCGACGCGTGCCCATCGCGTGATGACCAATCTGCGCAAGCGCTTGCAGCGTTCGGGTGGTGCGAGGGTTCAGACCGCGCTGAAAATGGATCTGGGATCGAGACGGCGTTGCCGTTCGTTCGCGTTTTGTCGTGTGGCCTGGCTTGGCTGCTGGAGCCCGTCGTCACTCGTCGTTGCGCTCGGTTCCTGCCGCTTGGATTTGGCATCCGGACGCTGCAACATCGCTCCGGGTCGTTATGTTGACGTGACTATAACCGTAGCGGGCCGACGAGTGAAGATCACTCTTGGGGCGTGCGAAGCAGGTTCACCAGTTCATCGGGCTGCTCGTCCGTGGGTGATCGGGGGCCGTGACTGACCCCGAATTTGGGATCTCCGAATTCGGGATCTCGTTGTTGATTGGGTTGCGTTCAAGCGGTTTCGGGGGAACCTCAAGTCCTCGACGCCGTCGACATTCGTAAATCTCGTGGCCGCGGAGAACGCCGTGTGGAGGTTGAAATTCCGTCGATCAGCGTCGCGCCAAAAAAATATGGCGATGCAAGGCTCGGATACGAGGAGACCTCGTTTCGAACGGGCGAGCTTCAGCGAATCTCGGCCCACACGACCCGTGAGCGGTGACCGGGTCGCTCGCCTGCGCTTGGCGTTCTTTGGTTTGTCGTTCGTGCTGGGGACTCTCGGCGTCATCTTCTCCGCCGTTGGGGGTGCGATCGGCAGCGTCGCCGCTCAGTCGAATGCCGAACGCTTCGCGCTACTGCTGACGGTCGACGGTGCGATCGGGCCCGCGACGCTCGATTATGTTCAGAGAGGCATCGCCGCTGCCGAGCGAGATCGGGCTGAGTTGCTCATCATTCAACTGGACACGCCCGGCGGACTCGATTCGTCGACCCGTGCGATCGTGCAGCGCGTCTTGAACGCCGAGGTGCCGGTGGCGACCTTCGTCGCACCGTCAGGAGCGAGGGCCGCGAGTGCCGGGACTTATTTGATCCTTGCATCGCATATCGCTGCGATGGCGCCCGCCACAAATCTCGGATCGGCCACACCGGTGCAGATGGGTGGCGGTGCATGGCCGGGGTTCAGTGACCGACGTAAACGTGATGAGCGCTCGCAAGGGGATCGTGCGAATGAAGGCGATGAGTTAAAGCCAAACGAATCGGATCGCGGGGAAGCAATCTCGATCGATGATCGCGTGGTCGATGATCGGGGCGATGACGGACATCCGGCGAAATGGGCGTTGTCAGTTCAAAGCTCGGCGCAAACCGATGAAGTACGGCGCTCGCCCGGGCCGGTTGAGTCTGCGTCGGCCTCATCCGTCGTTTTGACCGAACGGGTGCCGAGCGTCAGTCATTCGACACAGATGGCGACTGATGGCGAGGCTGAGCCGCGTCGAGGTGAGACGGCAATGGAGCGGAAGGTGCTCGAAGACGCTGTGGCGTACATCCGAGGATTGGCCGATCGCCACGGACGCAACGCCGACTGGGCCGAGGCCGCGGTTCGCGACGGGGCCAATCTCGGCGCTCGCGATGCGCTCGATTTGGGCGTGATTGATCAGATTGCGACCGATATCGATGATCTTTTGGCTCAGGTCGATGGGCGCGAGGTCGAACTCGTTTCGGGGTCGAAGGTTCTCGCGAGTCAAGACTTACGGATTGAGCGGTTCGATCCCGATTGGCGCAACCAGTTGCTCGCGTTGATCACATCGCCGAACGTCGCTTACGTTCTAATGTTGATCGGGATATACGGATTGATTTTTGAATTTTCCAACCCGGGAGCGATCTATCCCGGCGTTGCGGGTGTCATCAGTTTGTTGTTGGCGTTTTACGCGCTTCAGGTCATGCCGGTAAACGCGGTTGGCTTGGCACTGATTGTGTTGGGTCTCGCGTTCATGATCGGTGAAGCCTTTCTGCCGAGTTTTGGTGCTTTGGGCCTCGGGGGCGGGGCCGCATTCGTGGTGGGCTCGATCATGCTCTGGGACGATCCTGAACTCAATGTCGCGTGGCCGCTGATCTTGGTGAGTGTCGTGTTCGCGGCGCTGTTTTCAATCTGGGTTTTGCGCCGATTGTTTCAGCTTAAACGGGTGAAGCCGGCGATCGGCGACGGTGATCTCGTTGGCGCCACCGGTGTCGCCCGGACTGATTTCGAGCGCACAGGGCAGGTTTTTGTTCACAGCGAAATCTGGAGCGCGGAAAGTGAGGTCCCGGTTCGCGCGGGTGATGAGATTGAGGTCGTCGGTGTTGAGGGCTTACGCCTAAGGATCCGTCCACGGCGTTGATCGTCTGCCTAGACGGCACCTTGCGAACCTGAGGGTCACGCTGAGGGGTGCGCTGGCGCTGCAGGTCGGTAGGTCGGCAGCATGAGAGTCGACGCCGACGATTGTTGAGATTTGCAGACGAACGGTTTCTATCGCGTCATTCAGCCCGGGAGGAGCGAGATGATCGAAGCCTATGTGTTGTTTCCGTTATTCGTCATTGTTGCCTTGGTGGCAGCGTCGGTTAAGGTTTTGCGTGAGTACGAGCGCGGGGTGATCTTTTTCTTGGGGCGGTTTCAGGGGGTTAAGGGGCCGGGGTTGATCGTGGTGATCCCTGGAATTCAGCAGATGGTTCGCGTCGACCTCCGTATCATCACGCTCGATGTCCCGAGCCAAGACGTGATTTCGCAGGATAATGTGACGGTGAGAGTCAACGCCGTGTTGTATTACCGCGTCGTTGATTCGGCCAAGGCCGTGATTCAGGTCGAGGATTATCATGCGGCAACGAGCCAACTGGCGCAGACGACGCTGCGATCAATCCTCGGTAAGCATGATCTCGACGAGATGTTGTCGGAGCGGGACAAGCTGAACGACGATATTCAGACGATCCTTGATGCGCAAACCGACAGCTGGGGCATCAAGGTGACCAACGTCGAGATCAAGCACGTCGATCTAAACGAGAGCATGGTTCGGGCGATTGCGCGTCAGGCCGAGGCCGAACGCGAGCGGCGCGCAAAGGTCATTCACGCGGAGGGCGAGTTGCAGGCTGCCGAAAAGCTCGTGCAGGCTTCCGATACGTTGAGTCGCAGCCCGGCCGCACTGCAGCTGCGTTACCTGCAAACGATGTCTGATATGGCGACCAACAGCCAGTCTTCGACACTGTTCTTCCCGTTGCCTATCGAGTTGATGAAGGCTTTCGATGTGTTGCAGGGCCGATCGGGAGCGGCGTCACCCCTAGAACCACGCTGATCGGGGGAAAGCGCCCGGCCCATCCGGCGGATCGCGCTTGGCTTTAGTCCGAGGCTAATTGCCAAGCGCGTTTGTCCCGCCGAGCCGGAGGCCTGTCTGTGTGAAGATCGGTCGTATAAACCCTCGTGGGCCGGGCTCTGGTCACTTAAAGCGTCGGTTTTCCGATGCGGTCGGAGTGGGCAGTGGAGTCGAAGTCGCTCGCTCGTTTCGGAATCGATCGGCTGAGGAGCCGCATAAGGGTGAATGTGAGTTGATGGCGGGTATGAGCGTGGACGGCGATGGCCGGCTGCAAGCCGAGTACTTCGAGATTGAGCGCTTTATCGAGTCATGCTGGGCAATCGATGGTCTTGCCCGCGCGACTCTGGCTGCGTACCGACGCGATCTCGCACGTGCTGCTGAATGGTTGACGTCGCAGGGCGATGGCTCGATCGAGAGCCATCGCCACGGACCCTGTGGTCCGTACGCCGACGATGCGCGGTCGGTCGGCTTGATCAACGCTTCTGCTGAGGACCTGCGGCGATGGATTGCGGCCGAGCTCGCACGGGGCCAGCGTATGCGTTCGGTTGCGCGGGCCCTATCGGCGTTACGTCGGTTTTATCGTCACCTGGTAGTGCAGGGTCTACGGGCGGATGACCCGACTTCGAGGCTTGAATATCCGCGCATCAACAAGTTGTTGCCGCGAGGGCTAAGCGAGCGGGATGTCGAGGCGTTGTTGGCCGCACCAGATACCGCAGCACCGCTGGGCCTGCGCGACCGTGCGATGCTCGAGACGTTGTACGCGACGGGTTTACGGGTTTCCGAGCTGACGACCCTGCGTTTTGATCAGGTCGCCCTGAATCCGGGTGTGGTTCGAGTCATTGGTAAGGGATCGAAAGAGCGGCTTGTGCCGTTGGGCGAGGAGGCTGTGCACTGGATCGAACGATACCGGCGCGAAGCGCGACCCGCGTTGCTAGGTTCGGCCCGCAGCGATGCGTTGTTCGTCGCGCGCCGAGGCGGCGCGATGACTCGTCAGGCGTTTTGGTATCGCATCAAGGCGCATGCGCGTCAGGCTGATATCAACGCTGAAGTTTCACCGCATACGCTGCGTCATGCCTTTGCGACGCATCTTGTTGACCATGGCGCTGACCTGAGAGCGGTTCAGATGTTGTTAGGTCATTCGAGTTTGTCGACGACTCAAATTTATACGCATGTCGCGAAGGCTCGACTCGCGCGCTTGCACGCGGAGCACCATCCTCGTGGTTGAACGGCCCGGGGGTGAACGCCTCGCGCTTGAACGCTCTGGGGGCAAGGGACACACGAGGCCGGGCGAAATGACTCGTGGTGGCTCGAACGCCTTTACCGGCGTTGCTGAACGGCGACTTTGCGAATTGAAGCGGAGCGATACGCTAGGAGGCGGTGTCGACGATGATGGTGAATTAGCATCCGGGCCGTGAATGACGCCAAGGCTTGAATCATTATCGGCGACGAGCGTTTCGATCTCGTCGGAGAACTTTCGGGCGACAGATTCGTTTTCTGCTGCATCCATCGGGCGAGCGTGAGACACGTGACCTTTTGGAAATCATCGCATGGATCAGTGTCGGTTCCCGTTGAACCTGTTCAAAGAACATTCGCTATCCTGGTTGCAGCGAGTCTGGATTTCGATTGCTCGACTCGATTGCACGACAGATCTGTTGGCGCGACTCAAAGGGGCTTACATGCTGAATCTTCGATCACTTCGCTGCGGTTCGACGCCGCCGCTGTCTTCCCGACCCACGATAGGGCGTCGTTGTCATGTCATGGCGGCAGTCGCGTTGGCGCTGTCCGTGTCCGTTTTGACGGTGGCACAAGCGCAGAGCAACGATGCGGTGCGGGATCGTATGGCGACCGTACTTCCCGACTCGACGCCCGATGCCATCGTGCCTTCACCTGTCGAGGGGCTGGTTGAGGTGCGTTACGGATCCGACATTTTTTACGTCACTGACGACGGTCGGTATCTGTTTCAGGGGGCATTGATTGATCTCGAGACGCGTGAAAACCTGACGTCGCGTGCGCAGGATAGCGGGCGCGCCGACCTGTTTGCCGAGATGGACGACGATCAATTCACCGTTTACGCGCCTGAAGGCGAGGTTTTGCATACCGTCAATATCTTCACCGACCCCAATTGCCCGTTTTGTCGTCGGCAACATGAGGAAATGGACGAGTTCCTCGCTGCGGGTGTGAAGGTGCGTTACCTGATATATCCAATTTTGGGACGTGAATCGCCTCAAATTATGGAGTCGATTTGGTGTGCGGATGATCGCAACGCGGCGATGGACCTCGCCAAGGCCGGACGTCCAGTTGAGCGACGCAGTTGCGAGACACCGGCTGAGGAGCATCTCGCGCTGGGTCGTAGCCTTGGCATTCAAGGGACGCCAGCCACGGTGACAGATAGCGGTCGATTGATTAGTGGTTATCGGCCCGCGGCCGAAATCATCGAGCTGTTGAACCGCTAGGACCCGCGGCTGAGTGCTCGATGTGTCGAAATGCGCGGCAAACGCCGTGGTCGATACGGGAATGGTCGCTTAGCCGCTGAGGCTATCGCGCTGAGCCGCGATGGCCTTGGTACCGTTCGCGGCGGCTTTGGCAGCCTGTCCACGACGCTGGCGTGTCGCCGATTTGAGCGCTGAGCCCGGTCGCTCGAGGTCGTTTTACATTCGCTGTCTGGCGGGCTGGTCGGATGTTCGCCAGAGTTCAAATTTTGTAGCGACTCACGATGAGCGGGGCGATTGCTGCACTCGAACACGGCGCGTGTCGTATTGTGATGGTCGCTCCGACCCGTTCAGAACTCTCGGGCGCTGGGTTGATCGATGCGCTCGGCCATGCGGTCGTCGCGAAATCTGTTGATCCGGTTGGCGCCAAAGCTCATCGTGACCAAGTTTCGTTTGGTGATGAGCGCGTTCGTGGAGTCCGCAAAGATCCAGACCTCATTGAGTGGCATTGGCGTGCCGACGGCGATCAGAACGACGGGCGATCGCCGCGATGCCGATCGACAGGTCACTCGGCCCGGGATCTTTCCCGACGAGCCCGGACGCAACCCGCCGTGACAACGGCCGAGAGCCGAGAGCGTCGTCACGATAGGGTGACACGGTCGCGTATGCCGCATGCCGCCGATCTGGGTTTGCGATCGCGGAACGATGCCGAACGGGTAGCTTGATCGCGAGCGAGCGCGACCCGATTGAGTGAAAGCTTGAGCAGAGTGAGACCCTAAGTCTTAGACGTAAACTTTGCATGCCTGTGTCGTCGTGGCGTGCGGTCGAAGCTGTCGCCTGCGCGCGACAGAAGTGAGGGGGTGTGGTCGGGTCGGAGGATTTGTCAATGCGTCGGTCTTTGGGGCGTGTGACGTTGGCTGCGGTCGCGGCGCTGCTGGCGCTCGCAATCGTCCTCTACGTGATACACGTTTCATGGCCACAGGTCGCGCCGCATATCGAGGGCCTGAGTCCGGTCCAGATCGGTGTTCTGGCGAGTTTGATCGCGGGTTTGTTTACCGTGGTCGGCGCGTTGCCCATTTTCTTCATGAAAATTTCCCGCGGTATCGAAGACAGCCTGATGGGGTTCGGTGCCGGCGTGATGCTCGCAGCAACGGCGTTCGAACTGGTTCTGCCCGCTGTGGGAATTGCAGAGCGAGACTACGGGGGACCGTTGGCTGCGGTTGCGATCCTATCAGTGGGCATTCTGCTCGGGGGTGGCGCGATTCTGTTGTTGCACCGAGTAACGCCACACGAGCATTTTGTGCTGGGTTGCCAAAGCTGTGCACATCCGGAAAAGTTTCAGCGCGTCTGGCTGTTCATCTTTGCGATCGCTTTGCACAATCTACCGGAAGGGCTCGCCGTAGGCGTAGGTTTTGGCGGAGAAAACATTGCCGATGGTATGGCCTTGGCCATTGGGATCGGTTTGCAAAATGTTCCGGAGGGCCTAATTGTTGCCGTCGCCCTCGTCTCGCTGGGTTATTCGAGATGGCTTGCCGCCGGTATCACGTTACTGACCGGGCTCGTGCAACCAATTGGCGGTTTGATAGGCGCGTTGGCTGTCAGCCTTGCCGAATTTCTTTTGCCCTGGGGGCTGGCATTCGCGGCCGGCGCGATGCTATTCGTGATCAGCCACGAAATCATCCCCGAATCCCATCGCAAGGGTCATGAGGGCAAGGCGACATTTGGCGTCCTCGTCGGGTTTGTCGTGATGCTGGCGATTGATGTGCTACTCGACTGACGGTATTTCAGTCCAGCCGGTGTCACTGCGGCCGATAGGCTTGGCCGTTAGGCCGTGCTCAGGTCACAGCGTCGTTTGCGGTGGCGCAAGGACTGACGCTTTGCCTGCCCGAATGCGCCTGTTCGATTGAATGTGCTGTCGGCACAATCGATGCGCTGTGAGCTAGGCTCTAAGCCACTGTCAATTGAGGCAAACCCGAGCATCGGCAAGCCCGGGCATAAAGATGGCGCACGGATTACTGACGGCTCTACACGCGCTGATCTGCGAGTGTGAGTTTCCGAGCGATTGCGGATTTGCGATGGTTTGAGGGGCTCTCAGCCGTAAATCGAAGCACGTAAGCCTATAGCGTGCAGAGGTCGTCTATGGTCGTGCGCGGCTTTTCGTCAATCTCTCGTTGCTGATTTATCGAGCCTATGTGTCCATGTCTCGGCCTATTCGGGACCGGGCCGTTTGCTGTTGTGGCGGTTGATGGGCCGCTGATCGGGCACACCGTTGCGCCGGGGGGCGCTTGGCGAGCGAGGGAAGCGGGTCGATTTTTCGCCCGCACACACTTTCGTGATTCTTAAATGAGTCGCCACCATACCCCTGTGGATATGGCGCGATTCCAGCCACACCCTTCCCGCCGTAGGTGGTGAAAAAAATAAGAAGTTTTTCGACTACGCCGGACGATGGGCTGAGCAACAGGTGGATCAACGCCAAAGCGTGTTTATCCACAGGCTACGCACGATCTCTACACAGGCGCTCAACAGGATCATCCACAACATGTGGTGTCTCGAGAGCCATTTAATCACATTATCCTGTGGTTGGCCCCTTGCGAGTCTGTAGGCGTCGGTCTAGAGTCTCGTTCGTGGGGGGATTCGGGTCGAAAGCCGATCGCAGGTGATGGCCGCCCCGCACGAGCGTGGCGTCTCACGTAAACATGTTGTTCGGGCCGTCTGACGCGCGAGTCACTCGATCGAATCCGGTCGATTGATTTGAAATGTCGCGAGGTGGCTTGACTCGACCGAGTTGCCCAGTCCTACCTCGCTCCACAGCTCCGATACCAAGAGGTCGTCATGGTCGCCAATCGCGCTGATGTTCCATCGTCCAACCTTCGCCGCGAGGCGCATGTCGAAACGAATCCGCAGCAGGCTCATACGGGCAGCCATTCGAGCCTCTCTGCGAGCCTCTCTGAAGTAGCGACCACCGCGCCCGGTAGTCACCGTGTCATCCGTCGAAATGGCAAAGTCACGGGTTTTGACCCGGCCAAGATCGAGATCGCTATCACGAAGGCCTTCCTTGCGGTCGAAGGCGGTGGTGCCGCGGCGAGTCGACGAATCCATGACGTGACCAAGCAGCTTTCGGCTCACGTGGTCGAAAACCTGTTTCGACGCGCTGGTGGCGCTGCCGTCACGGTGCACATCGAGGACATTCAGGATCAGGTTGAGTTGGCGCTGATGCGTGAGGGCCATCACAAGGTTGCCCGAGCGTACGTTCTGTACCGAGAGCGCCAAGCTGAGAAGCGTGCGGCGGAAGCGGGATCATCGGAAGCACCGGCGAGCGCTCCTGTCGCGCTGCACGTGACCCGGCGGGACGGATCGCGGGTGCCGCTCGACATGGCCCGCTTGACGGCGTTGGTCGAGCAGTCCTGCGTCGGGCTGGCGGAGGTGGACGCCGGGCAGATTCTCACCGAGGCGCACCGCAACCTGTTTGATGGCGTGGCGGAAAAGGACGTTGGCACGGCGCTGGTGATGGCGTCACGGGTGCAGATCGAGCGCGAGCCGAACTACGCCTTCGTCACCGCACGTCTACTGCTCGACAACATGCGCACCGAAGCGTTGTCGTTTGTGTTCGGTCGTGATGAAACCGCGACGCAAACCGAGATGGCCGCGCGCTACGGGGAGTACTTCGTGCGTTACATCAAGACGGCGATCGAATTCGAACTGCTCGATTCTGAGCTGGGTCGCTACGACCTCGACCGGCTTGTGGCGGCGCTCCGGCCCGAGCGCGATCTGCAGTTTACCTATCTGGGTTTGCAGACGCTTTACGACCGTTACTTCCTGCACGTGGATGGCACGCGCTTCGAGTTGCCGCAGGCGTTCTTCATGCGCGTGGCGATGGGCCTGGCGATCAACGAGATCGACCGCGAGGCACGGGCAATCGAGTTCTACGAGCTGCTCAGTTCGTTTGATTTCATGAGCTCGACGCCGACGTTGTTCAACGCAGGAACCCTGCGTCCGCAGCTTTCCAGTTGCTACCTTACCAGCGTCCCCGACGATCTCGACGGCATCTACAGTGCGATCAAAGATAACGCGCTGTTGTCGAAATTTGCCGGCGGGCTTGGCAACGACTGGACCCGGGTGCGCGGCATGGGCGCCCACATCAAGGGCACCAACGGCAAGTCGCAGGGCGTGGTGCCGTTTTTGAAGGTCGCTAACGATACCGCCGTGGCCGTGAATCAAGGCGGCAAGCGTAAGGGTGCAGTTTGCGCCTACCTGGAAACCTGGCACGTCGACATCGAGGAATTTCTCGATCTGCGCAAGAACACGGGCGATGACCGTCGCCGCACGCATGACATGAACACCGCCAACTGGATTCCGGACCTGTTCATGAAGCGGGTGGTGGAAGAGGGCGAATGGAGCCTGTTTTCACCCAACGAGACACCGGATCTGCACGATCTCGTCGGTGCAGAATTCGAGGCGCGTTACTGCGAATACGAGGCCCGCGCGGCGCGCGGTGAAATGCGGGTCCACAAGCGCCTGAAAGCGGTGGATCTTTGGCGCAAGATGCTGGCGATGCTGTTCGAGACCGGGCATCCATGGATGACGTTCAAGGACCCCTGCAATCTGCGCAGCCCCCAGAGCCACATCGGCGTGGTGCATTCTTCCAACCTGTGCACGGAGATCACGCTGAATACCTCCGACGACGAAATCGCCGTCTGCAATCTGGGTTCGATCAATCTGGCGCAGCATGTGACTGCCGAGGGACTCGATACGGCGAAGCTCGAGCGCACCGTCAAGACCGCGATGCGCATGCTCGACAACGTGATCGACTACAACTATTACTCGGTGCCGCAGGCGCGGCGCTCCAATCTTCGCCACCGGCCGGTGGGGCTCGGCATCATGGGTTTTCAGGATGCGCTGTACAAGATGCGAGTCCCGTATGCCAGCGAAGAGGCCGTGGTGTTTGCCGACCGCTCGATGGAGGTCGTCTCGTATTACGCCATCGAGGCATCGACTGATCTTGCAGAGGAGCGTGGTCGCTATGCCAGCTTCGACGGTTCGCTGTGGAGCCAAGGGGTTTTGCCGATCGATTCGATTGAACGGCTCGCCTCAGCGCGCGGGCAATATCTCGATCAAGATCGCAGCACATCGCTGGACTGGGAGTCGTTGCGTGAGCGAGTGAAGTCCAAAGGCATGCGCAACTCCAACACCATGGCGATTGCGCCGACCGCGACGATCTCCAACATCTGCGGTGTGTCGCAATCGATCGAGCCGACCTATCAGAACCTATTTGTCAAGTCCAACCTGTCTGGCGAGTTCACGGTCATCAACCCCTACCTGGTTCGTGATCTCAAGGAACGCGGGCTCTGGGACGAGGTCATGATCAACGATCTCAAATACTACGACGGCTCGGTGCAACCGCTGGATCGGGTTCCGGCCGATATCAAAGAGCTCTATGCGACGGCCTTCGAGCTCGACACACGCTGGCTGGTCGAAGCCGCATCGCGCCGTCAGAAATGGCTGGATCAAGCGCAAAGCCTCAACCTCTACATGGCGGAACCCTCCGGCAAGAAGCTCGACAATCTCTACAAGCTGGCTTGGGTCAAGGGGCTGAAAACGACCTACTACTTGCGTTCGATGGGCGCCACCCACGTGGAGAAAAGCACCGTCAAGGACGCCGGTCGAGCCAACAAACTCAACGCGGTCGCTGGTGCGGTCGATGCCGGGACCACTTCCGGCAGCGCCCCAAAAGCCTGCTCGATTCTCGACCCCGACTGCGAAGCCTGCCAGTAACGCCGACCGAAGTCGCTTTGCAGCTCAACGGCTGCTCGCTGAAAACGCGATCGATGCACGACCCGCAACCACGGCCTAAGAGGGCAGTCGCACTGCCGCATGGCCGCACGAACGACACCAACGAACCTGGGAGACACCACCAATGCTGAACTGGGATGATCCGATTGCTGCGGTTACCGGCAAGACCATCGACGCACCCGCCGTGCGCCCGGGCATGGGGTTTCAAAGCAACGAAGCGCTGATGCAGACCGCAGGCCAGGCCCCGAGTGTTTCGCCGGACCCCCATGCGCCGGGCGTTCGTGAACCGTCCCCGCAGTATGTGGCTGACTCCGAGCGGGCCGCAGCCGCAGCGCGCGTCGAAGCTGCGCTCAATGGAACCGGGCTGGCCCCGGTCGAGATGGGCGCCGAGCGCATTCGTGTAGACGATAAAAAGATCATCAACTGCCGCGCGGATCTGAACCAGCTCGTGCCGTTCAAATACACCTGGGCCTGGGACAAGTACCTCAATGGCTGTGCCAATCACTGGATGCCGCAAGAGATCAACATGAACGCGGACATCGCCCTGTGGAAAGACCCGAATGGTCTGACCGAGGACGAGCGCACCATCGTCAAGCGCAATCTGGGTTTCTTTTCGACTGCGGACTCCCTGGTGGCCAATAACCTGGTGCTGGCGGTGTATCGCCACATCACCAACCCCGAGTGCCGCCAGTATCTGTTGCGTCAGGCTTTTGAAGAGGCGCTGCACACCCATGCTTACCAGTACTGCGTGGAAAGCCTCGGGCTGGATGAGGGCGAAATCTTTAACATGTACCGCGAAGTGCCATCGGTGGCCACCAAAGCCGAGTGGGCACTACCGTTCACCCGCCATCTGGCCGACCCGCACTTCCACACCGGTACTCCCGAAAATGACCAGAAGCTGCTCCGTGAATTGATTGCTTTTTATGTTGTGTTCGAAGGCATCTTCTTTTACGTCGGTTTTGTGCAGATTCTGTCCATGGGGCGGCGCAACAAGATGACGGGTGTGGCCGAGCAGTTCCAGTACATCCTGCGCGACGAGTCCATGCACATGAACTTCGGTATCGACGTCATCAACCAGATCAAGTTGGAAAACCCACATTTGTGGACAGCAGACTTCAAGGAAGAAATGCGCGGCATGATTCGCGAAGCCGTCGAGCTCGAAGCACAGTACGCCCGCGACACCATGCCACGCGGTGTGCTCGGCATGAACGCCGCCATGTTCGAGGAATACTTGCACTTCATTGCCAACCGCCGCTGCGCGCAGATTGGCCTTGCTGAAATCTATCTGGGTGCCGACAACCCGTTCCCGTGGATGAGCGAAGTGCTGGATCTCAAGAAGGAAAAGAACTTCTTTGAGACCCGAGTCACCGAGTACCAGACGGGTGGGGCGCTAAGCTGGGACTGACCCTGAGAGGTCGAGACACGACCGAACAGCGTTGGAGAAATGGCCACGCTGCAACGGAAGAGAGCGCCGCAAGACGGCGCCCTCGTTGCGCTTGGCGGCCTGGAAGCCACGACGGGTGTCACGCAATCGTTCACGCTGAGGCCTTTGTATCGGGTTACACCCCCATCGTTCTTACGGCAGATGATCCAGTGGGCTTCGTACGCCCGCGAAGCGATCGCCCAGCACATGCGTGTAAATCTGGGTCGTCTCCAGGCTCTTGTGGCCCAGAAGCTCCTGCACCGTCCGAATATCCGTACCGCGCTGCAGCAACTGCGTCGCAAAGCTGTGCCGGAGTGTATGGCACGAGCCAGGACGAACCAGCCCAGCGCCACGCATCGCACGACTAACGGCGCGTTGAACCGCCGATGGATGGATATGGTGCAGCACCACTCGCCCATCGTTGTCTACGCACGGTCGGCTCGCCGGCACAAGCCATTGCCAGCCCAGCGCTGTGCCTGCGTTGGGATACTTCCGCGCGAGTGCATGCGGCAGCGAAACCGGGACTCCCGGTACCCGGCGTTCACTCCTTTCCGCTTCCAGCTCCCGAATCCTTTCGCGGATGGATTCCGTGCAGCCCGGTGGCAGCAGGGTGACCCGATCCTTGTCGCCTTTGCCGCTGCGAACGGTGATGGACCCGCGTCCAAAATCGAAGTCACGCACCCGGAGACGACAGGCTTCCGTGACGCGCAAGCCTCCCCCGTACATCAGCGCCCCAAGAAGCCACATTGGCCCCTCGAGTCGCGCGAGCACCGCTATCACTTCCTGGTGCGACAGGACCACCGGCAGGCGGCGGGGCCGGCGGGCGCGCGTGACCTCGCCTATTTCGCCCAGTGGCTGCTCAAGCACATGCCGATACAGGAACACGAGTGCGTTCAAAGCCTGGTTCTGCGTGGTGGCCGCGACCTTGCGTTCCACCGCGAGAAATTCCAGGAACCGCCGAACTTCCGGTCCGCCCATCGTGGCGGGATGCTGGATGCCGTGAAACCGAATGTAGTACCGAATCCAGTAGCAATACGTCTTTTCCGTCCGCGGGCTGTACCGCCGGGTGCGCAGCGTTGTGCGCACCCTCTCCATCAATCGGGGTCCCTTCGAAGTGGCGTCCATGCCAAGCCTCCACTCAAACAGTATACTGTCTATATATACAGTACATTGCCATGTGACGCAACGGCCCTGCGAGATATCCACGGCGTAGGTCGCACCAAAAACCCGCAAGACCCGGATTGTCGGGGAGAATCGCGGATTCCTGACCCGATCCAATATCCGAATGAACACGCGCGCACGTTCATTTCATATCCGTGCGCGCTACCCAATCACTGTTAGGGTTCTCCTGTGACCACCCGCACAAATTACGTCCTTGTCGATTTCGAGAATGTCCAGCCGAAGGACATTGGCCTGCTCAAGGCCGGCCCATTTAAGGTCAAGGTCTTTCTCGGCCCCAATCAATCCAAGATTCCCGTTTCGTTGGCGGCAGCACTTCAATCGCTTGGCGAGAGCGCCGAGTACATCATTCTGGAGACCGCCGGAAATAATGCCCTCGATTTTCACATCGCCTATTACATTGGTTTTTTGTCTGCCGCAGAACCGACAGCCTTCTTTCACATCATCTCGAAGGATTCCGGGTTCGATCCGCTGTTGAAGTATCTCAAGGGCAAGAAAATCTTTGCTCATCGCTCTACCTGCATCGCAGACATTCCCTATTTCAAGCCTTCCCTCCCTTCGGCGCCGGAAGCTCAGGTAAGGGCCGTGATTGATGACCTCGTTCGCCGCAAAGCATCAAAGCCGCGAACGCAGAAAACCCTGCTGAGCACGCTACACGCCCTGTTCAAAAAAGAGCTTTCCGAGCAGCAGCTTGCGGCGTTATTTGCGGAGCTGTGCAAGCGTGGTGTCGTCAAGGTTGAGGGCACAAAGGTTTCGTATGCTTTGCCAACCGAACCCTAACCCTGCGCTCCAGCGGGACGCTCCGCCGGCAAAGCCGGCTCCGCGCCCCTGAGCTGACACGTTAGTTGATGAGATATGAGCAATGAGATTAGTTGTTGAGGAAGACGACGAAAAGCTGACCATCAAAAGTCATGCACTTCGTAGGAAGTTTGATTCGGCTATAGGCGACAGCCGATATCACTTTGAGGCAGTTATTAACGATGCCCGAAAAGCACGAAACAGCACAATCGTATGTCACATCAAATATGAGGATGCTGAGGGGTCGTTTTTGGGGCTGGACAAAGAAGTCCTCTATTGCAGCGACGACTTGGACGAACGCTATATTGAGGTCGCTGTTGACATTCCTCACGGCGCAGAACACGTTACAGTAATAGTCAAAGAAGCGAAGCACGCTTCTTTTATGGATCGACATGAGGGCTTAGTAATCGGCGGTATGGCGATCTGCGTCGTGGCCATCCTAATTTTTGCTGCAAAAGGACTTTTTGGGTGGCAATAGCGCCAAATCAGCTAACAATGGGTTCAACCGGACGCGGGGTAACTTCCGGGCCGGCAAAGCCGGGTTGGCTTAGTGGCCGCGCCGGTTAACCCAAACGTTAGATGAAACAGGAGAAAACCATGAATCCAAGATCGATCCTCATAATTTGCTTAACCATGGTTCTAGTAGGATGCGCAGAACCAACCATTGATGCCAGCAATGAAGACGCGCTTAAGCGGAGCATCGAGAATGTGCGGGATTCTCTCTCATCATCTGAGCAAGCTGAGTTTGACGAAGCCTTCCAGCTTCTCGCAATGAGTCAGATTGATTTTTCGGACCTTATGGCCGAAAGCCAAGCGGATACCGGACTCCTAGAGCGAAGGATGAGGGAGTCCGTTCATGGAAAGACAGCGAACGAAGTTATCGACGAGGCAAATAGAATACGGGAGCAGCGTAGAGAACGAGAACGGCAGCAGGCGCTATCTGAGATTCAGGAACTAGAAGAGAAGCGCCGGAGAGCCGAGTCTGCTAGAGAGGAACTCAAGTCATTTGAGGTCCTTAGGTCTCGCTTCTATTTTCAAGAGAGGCAATTTACTGGTAAAGAGCCGATAATTGAACTTGATGTTAGAAATGGAACATCGCATGCCGTATCACGGGCATATTTCGAGGGCACAATAGCAAGCCCTAATCGTAGTGTCCCATGGCACCAAGACACTTTCAATTACAGCATTTCCGGAGGGTTGGAGCCTGGCGAAGAGGCGAGCTGGCGATTGGCGCCAAATATGTTCTCTGGTTGGGGTCGAGTTGACGCGCCTGATGATGCCGTGTTCACCGTAACTGTCGAACGTCTAGATGGCCCAGATGGTGAGCCCGTTCTGTCCACGCGGGATTTTGGAGAGAGAGATGCTAGGAGACTAGAGGAACTCAAGCGGCAATACAACATTGAGTGAATCATCTAATCACTGGTAGAAGCCTATGCCGACAAAACCACTCGACCGCTTAATGTTTGCCCAAGGTGGGCTCTGCTTTTTCTGCAAGCAGCCTTTGCCAAAAAGCGAAGCCAGTGTTGAGCACCTTGTCGCAAGTGCCAATGGTGGCAGCAACAACGATGAAAATTGCGTGGCCTGTTGCAAAGCAGTAAATGCACTTCTTGGCAGCATGTCGCTGAAAGAAAAAATCCAGGTTGTCCTCAATCAGAAGGGGCAGTTCAAGTGCCCCAATGGCGCCGGCGCTGTACAAACAAAACCGAAGCCCACTGCCACCTCAAAGCCACAAGACGATAAATTCGGCCTTGTCGTCGCCAATCTAAAGCAGCGCGGTAATTCAAAGCCGCGCACGCTCAAAACCCTTAGTTCCACGGTAGCGTCGCTTTTTCCAAAAGGGTTACCAGAGGCCGAGCTAAAGTCTTTGCTCCATCAGTTGCAGACCACGGGCAAGGTCATCGTCACTGATAACAAGGTCACTTATGCCCTCTGACATGCCGGCTTCTAACATTGCGGTCAAGCGGGACTGGCCTACAGCGGGCTTCGCCCGCCTCCGGCCAGCCCCTTACCTTGAACGTTAGAGCGCTTTTTGAGATGACAGGTGGCGGCGGCAAGAATGAGGGAAAACCCTCATTTCCATCGAGCGATTGACTCGTCATCATACTGTGGCACATTACACCAGCTAGGAGTACAAACATGACTGACCAAGACTTGAAGCCTACGCCCGATCTCGCCGAGGCAAATGCATTTTTCCCCTCGCCCGATTCACTTTCGAAATTCACCTCGCCGAAATCAGATTTGAGTGGTGCTGACTATCCGAATGCTTATACGGGTGGCCGCTAGAAGGTGCTGGTGATCGCCAGTGACGAGCGTTACGTGCCCATCGAAAACGGCACGTTGTTTTCGTCAGGTAATCACCCTATTGAAACGCTTCTGCCGATGTTTCACCTGGATCAGGCGGGTTTCGGTTTCGACATCGCCACCCTTTCGGGCAACATGGTTAAATTTGAACACTGGGCGATGCCAACCGAGGATGAGGCAGTAATGGGTTTCTATGCCAAGTACCTTGAGCAGTTTAGAAATCCCATGAAACTGAGCGATGTTATCAAGCAGGCATGAGGCGACGATTCTGACTATATTGGCGTGTTCATACCCGGCGGACATGCGCCCTTGGTACGGATCCCAGAAAGCGAAGATGTGAAAGTCGTTCTTGAATGGGCGGCCGACAACGACAAATTTATCATTTCCTTATGCCACGGTCCGGTAGCACTGCTTGCGCTAGGTAAGAATCACCCTAAGTTCACGGGTTACAAGATTTGTGCGTTTCCGGATGCCATCGACGATCAGTCGCCAGAAATGGGCTATATGCCAGGCAAGCTGACGTGGAAGTTCGGTGAAAGGCTGAAGGCGGCGGGCTTTGATATTGTCAACTCGGACATGTCAGGCGCAGTTCATCAAGACCGTATGCTCTTGACAGGGGATAGCCCGCTTGCAGCGAATCCATTGGGCAAGCTTGTAGCTACGGCCTTGCTAGAACATATCGGCAACTAAACGCTCATGCCCACTGACGCCGCACTGACAACTGCGATTGCTATTGAGGCCAGTCCAAGCCTAACAGCGATACAAACTGCAGTGCGGCGTTTTGCCGAGCCGTTGGGCTATGACCGGTTTGTTTTATTTTCTGCCAATTCGACGTTTGACGGTATCGTCGAGCGTATTTACTGGATTGAGGGTGATTGGTTTGATAATGGCAGAGAAGTGGATGCAATGACGTACGCCCGCCATTGCCCGGTCACTCACCACATTCTGAAGGCCAGCGAACCCTTCTTCTGGACAAAAGTGTTGGGCCGCAAGGGCGAAAGTTATCGGATCGTGCGCACACCACGAGGTGAGGGAACCCACGGACTGCAGGTTCCCATTTTTGGCCGCCTTGGTCTTGAGGGTGCCATGAGTGCGGGAGGCGATAGCATTAATGCTTCACCTGCTGCTCGTTTGGGTATGAGCATGGTTTCTACCGCAGCTTTTTTCGCAGCAAGAAAGCTGTTGGAAGCCCCACAAGATGAAACCATTGGAAGCCTGACCGCACGTGAGAGAGAGGTCTTAGCCTGGATGGCTGTCGGTTGGCGTCAGGCGGAAATTGCCGATAGTTTGGGGCTTTCCAAGCGAACAGTGGAAAATCATCTGCGTAATGTTCGTCGGCGTCTTGGCGTGGCTACAACTGCGGAGGCCATAAAGGCCGGCATTCGGAGTGGTGAGATTGAGGGGTAAGTGTTGATGCGCTCTAACAAATCGTTGCACCGGACATTTAACCCGAGTGACGTCCCGGGAAGTGGTGTACGAGCAGGATGACCGATGGAACTGCTGCCGCCCGTGAGGGCGGAGCCCGAACGGGCGGCAGCGGGTCGATCAGCGGCCATCGTGGGTCGTGGTTTAAGGTTGGGTTACCACACCTTGCCTTCAACGGAGAACACCACGATGACCAAGCCCAGCATTGCACTGTCTGACCTCCTGGAAAAGGGGGCGCACGCGGATCTGCTCCGGCAGATGATTGAGCACGTCGTGCAGCGCGTGATGGATTTCGATATCGAGAACGTCTGCAACGCCGGCTACGGCGAGCGCAGCGCCGAGCGGGCCAACCGCCGCAACCGCTACCGGGAGCGACTGTGGGAGACGCGTGCCGGATCGATCCCGGTGAAGATCCCGAAGCTGCGCGAAGGCAGCTACTTCCCGCCGTTCCTCGAGCCGCGTCGCACGGCCGAGAAAGCCCTGGCCGCCGTGATCCAGGAGGCCTATGTGCAGGGCGTCTCGACTCGCTCGGTGGACGAACTCGTTAAGGCCATGGGCATGAGCGGGATCTCGAAGAGCCAGGTCAGCCGGCTGTGCGGCGAGATCGATGAGCGCGTGCACGCGTTCCTGGATCGGCCGCTCGAAGGCGACTGGCCATACCTGTGGATCGATGCGACCTACGTGAAGTGCCGCGAAGCCGGCCGCATCGTCGCCGAGGCCGTGATAATCGCCGTCGCCGTGAACACCGAAGGCCAGCGCGAAGTGCTCGGCATGGCGGTGGGTCCGAGCGAAGCGGAACCGTTCTGGACTGACTTCCTGCGCTCGCTGACCCGTCGCGGCCTCAGAGGCGTGAAGCTGGTGATCTCCGATGCGCATGAGGGACTGAAGGCCGCCGCGGCCAAGGTCCTCAGCGCCACGTGGCAGCGCTGCAAAGTGCACTTCCTGCGCAACGCCCTGACGCACGCCGGCAAGGGACAGCGGCAGAAGCGGTTGCGGGATGCCGATAGTGGTCGTGTGTTCGTTGGGTGGGGGTGTCGGGCGATCAAATAGACCCAGTGAAGGTCGAGTCGGTGATGACACGGGTGGCCAGGGGTCGGTCGATGCAGGGAGGGCTTCATCCCGCGATCGATCAGTGCGTGGTGGACCTTCGGCCATGAGCAACGTCGGCGAATCGATGGCGGTGATCGGCGGATTCGCTGCGGTCGGGACCAATCCGCTGGCATGAGACGACGACAGCGGAAACATGATGCCGGTCATGATCGGGACGAGCCTGAGACACCACGCACTTAAGCAGCGTCGCGCTCGATCGGTGAGTCGGCCTGTTGGGTTCTTTTGCATCGCAGATGAGACGCCGCCGCGATCGAAGGGCGTTTGGCCGCTTGCACATCGGCGGGTTGGGTGGGAGCGAACGGGCGGGCTTTGCGCGGTCATAAGGAATTGTTGGGAGGATCATGTCGTGGTGCCATCTCCCAAATGATGGAGCCCGTTCCGAGCTCATGTGAATTTTTTTCTAATGTGAAATTTTTCTGGTAATCGCGGCTGCTGTATTTTTTGATCTCGAGAATTGTCTGGTCGAGTGGATGTGCGTGTTGTGACCCGATTGAATTTGCTGCGTCAGTGACTGATGGTGCAGCGTTGAACTGGGCTCGTTAACCGACCGGCGATCGATCAGTCTCAGGAATGGCTGTGGGAATCGATCGGGCAGTGTGGGGTCGATAGCGACGATCCGATTGGGCGGGCGCGCCGGATTTTAGGCGCGGGGCTCAAAATGCGGCATCGATGTGTTCGCATCAGTGCCCGTCAACCGCGGTGGTGTGATCGATACCGGAAGTTCATCGGGTGCGCGGATTTCATTGAGCGCCAGTTGGGCGGCAAACATGATTCACGATCGGTGCGGGTCTTTGCCTCGATCGTATTGGTGAGCTTTTTGATGTGTGGCTTCGCGGTCGCCAGTTCGTCTCCGCGTGTCGTGTTAAATGCTCTTTCTCTTGACGACGCTTTGCACGATGCGACGAGGCCCCATGAGGCGAGTCTGGTGCTCGCCATGGTCGGGGACGTGACCGGTGCGAGTCTTCTGTTGCGGACTGTCTGCATACAGATCTGCCGATGCCTGCGGACGTCGTCCGAGAACCGGAAGTCTCGGCTGTGAAACACCGTATCGGTATGACCAGGAACTGGGTTTCGCCGTTTCCAGTCGCGGTTTTGACACAGCCAACGGTAAAAATACGCGACTGTGGCCGAATCTTGCGGTGCACATTGGTTGGCCCCCGGGCACGTCACCTGACTTGATCGCTGCCCAGACTGAGGTCTGGCCAGTTCTGCCACGCTCGCCCGTACACTTTGGCAATCGCCCGGATCAAAACTTTGCAAGCTTCGCGCTCGTCAATTCGACGGGGGGCCGGTTACGGGTGGAAATCATTCATGAGTAGACTTTCGTTGATGAACCGCGGCTATTCCGAGCCTCTGAGTATGCCGCCGGAGATCAGCAATGGCGCGAGCTCCGCAGTTTGCGACAGCCCGACGGGGCTGGTTCGGAGGCGCTCGTAACCCGGTGACCGAGCTGTTACTGGGCAGCACCGCCGAGGCGCTCTGCCGCGGCGCGCGGCGGCTGGTGCTGCTGGTGCCGTCGCACTGATGACGAACAGCAAAGCGTTGGAGAACTGAAATGACGAAGCATGAATCGAGACTGCGTGTGCCGGAGCAGGAAAAAGGCTTTATGAATGACGAGCACCATGAAGCGGCCCGGCTGATGGACCAGGTACTCGACCTGTGCCGGGATGGTTCGGCGCCGGAAGTGGCCGACGCCTTCGAGGCCTTCATGACGCTCAACCGGTCGCATTTCGCCAGTGAGGATGCACTCATGGAACAGGTGGGCTTTCCCCAAACGGAATACCACCGCCAGGAACATGCCACCCATCTGGCTCGTTGGGAGGGGATGCTGGCGGGACTTCGTAACGGGGAGATAACGATACCTGCCTTTTCGGACGCCCTGGAGGGAGAGGTACTGCCCTGGTATCAGCGCCATTTCACAACCTTGGATGCCCTGCTGTCCAAGTTTGCCCACATGAAGGCGCAGGGCTAGCCCGCATATGGCACCAGGGTTACGAATGTCTGTGATCTCTCTATCCGTCTCTTAACCTCATCTTCCGGCATAGGGCGGGCCATGCCCGCAGGGATTTCGTCCGGTGCCATGCGGCGGGCACGGCCCGCCCTATGGTTTCAGCAGGCGCGGTTATGCATGACCGGCAGCGGCCAGTTCCTCGGCCGTTGCGGCGCGCACCTCAAGCACCTTGACCGCCACCCGCAGGGTACGACCCGCGAGGGGGTGGTTGCCGTCCAGGATGGCGCCCTTGTCCGTGAGCCGTACCACCCGCAGCTGAAACGTGCCCCGCTCACCCTGGGTATAGAGTGGCTGCCCGGGTGTCAGGGGCGTGTCAGCGGGCAGGTTCTCCCGCACGGCCTCGAACACCAGTTCCGGGCGATGCTCACCATAACCGAGCGCGGGCGGTATGGTGACTTCCCCTACGAAACCGGGTTCCAGTCCATGCAGTGCATTAGAGAGTCCAGGGATACTGGCTTGCTGATAGCCATGGAGATAGGTCACCGAGCTCACCTCTGGCAATCCTGATTCAGGTGTCAGGGGGGTTCCGCTCTCATCGTCAAAGACCTGGTATTGCACCGTGACCTTGTGTCCCTTGGTGATGTTGAAACTCATGGCGTTAAATTCCTCTCTTGGATCGTTTGCCGCGCCGCATCAGGACAAGGGCGATGAGGATCATCGCCACGATCAGGACCACAGAGATCAGTAACAGTCCTTGTGAACGCTCGGCTGCTTGGGGATGCTGCCGCGCCAGGTAGGTGGAGATAAACTCTCGTTCACCCGCCTCTATGTGGGCGCCGTGCAGCCATTGCATGCGCAATACGGTCAGTTCGGCGGACAGGCGCGTATAGCCGCGTGCTGCATACAGGTCCCGTCCGTGACACCCCATGCAGCGTCGTTCCGTCAGACGCTCAGCAAAGGGGCGTGGATCCTCGACTTGCTCTTCACGGGTGGCTGCCTCAAGCCCTCGGCGTGATCGGGCGGCCTCCATCTCTTCTTCAATGCGTTGGCGGACTGCCTCGCGTTCTTTCTCGCCTAGCGGCCGACCATCGGGTAGATAGGCGTCACTGTCCAGTTCTGCCGAAGCCTGTGGTATCCAGAGACAGACGAGACACAACAGGATCACACATGGCATGAAGCGTCCCCCCATGGATCTTCGTGAGCCTGTCTGTCGGGTCAGCGGCTGTGACGTTTTGGCACCACCGGTTTGATGGCGTGCAGACCCAGCGCGGTATCCCGTTGTCCTTCCGGTATGGCAAGATGGCTGGTATCGAGACCCGCCTCGGCGAGACGGGCGGCGATGAATGCCTGGGCCTCGATGGAGCGGCTCTCAGGGACTTGCATGGCAGTCGTCTCGGTCGATGAATTCGTATCGGTATGCCGGGGCGCCATGGTTCGTTCCGGAAGGCGAGCCGATAGCCATTGCACATCATCTCTGACGCATTGGATAAGCAGGTCTGTCAGGGTCAGGTAAAGCTGCTCCGGGTCCTGAGGCGTAGCGGTGCAGCGGGCAATATCCGAGCGCAGCCCCGGCAGCCAGGCCAGCGGAAAGCTTTCCAGGAAGTCATGGGCCTCGCCGAGCAGAGTCTCATGTCGCACGTCGTCACCCTCCTGCAGCGCATCGGCGCAGGTGGCCAGCAGGACCGAGGCAAACTCCAGTTGCATGGCCGCGTGATCGGGGAGGTCTTTGAAGCCTTCACGGCGCCCCAGACCATGGCGTTGGTAGAACGCCTGCAAATCGTCCATGTGTCGCCCCATGAGGCTGCCATCCTGGTACCAGGCGGTGTTGATATGGGCTGGGACGGGTGGCGAGAGAAACAGGCCCGCATAGGTACGCAGGGCCAGGGTATGATCGGCGAAGGTCACGGCCAGGTCCTGTTTCAGGGCATGCAGGAGTGGGCGAGGGTTGTCGCCCAGTTCCTGGAATAGGCCCCGCAGATCGTCTACCAGCAAATTGCGCATCGCACAGAAGCGTTGTTCGCGATCCGGCGGCAGGAAGGCCTGGGCCAGGCACAGGTAGCGCTCTGCGCGCAGGGCCAGGGATTCCGCGGGTGAGCTTGGTTCCATGGCGCCTTGGTGTGGGACTTGGATCGTCTCGGTCGGCATCAATTCCACGGACATCAGCTGTGTCTCCTGGTGAGTACCACCACGCCGGCTCCATGGCATGACGGAAGGAATAAAAAGGGGCCAGCGGGCGCCGGCCCAGCAAGGTGAGGCTGGAGGAAGTGGAATGAAAGCGGCGCCGATAACGCGATCAGGCAGGTCTGCATGAAGGAGGAGGACGACCCACCCGTCGCCCGTGGCGGGTGATGCGGACCAGACCTTTGAGCTTTACCGGCGCCGGACATTCCTCAATCACCGTCGGGGGAAGTACCCATAGGATTGACCAGCTTGTCACCCAGTGCGTACACCAGCAGCGCGAAGGAGGCGGCGATGAGCAGCACCATCCATTCGGTCATGCTGGGGCTGTAGGGCACGAAACCCGAGACGTTCAAGCCACTGATCCAGCTGCCCTTGAACAGGGGCACCAGCTGGCCGCCGATAATGAACTCGTAGCGGGCGATGAACAGGCCGATGATCAGCAGCACACTGGCCACCACCTGCATGAGGGCCTGTTGCCTGAGCCCGGGCGAGGCCAGGATCACCAGGGGCAGGGCGAGGCATACGATGATCTCGAACCAGAACAGGCCCGAACTCACCATGTGCTGGTAGACCACCTGCACGCCGTCGGCTACGGACCACAGGCCCGTGGTCACTCGGGCGGCCACCACGATGGCATAGAGCACCAGCACCGCCAACAGTGCCAGGGGCAGGGTGTCACGCATCACTGCGCGGGTGCATTCACCCATCGCGCCCTGGTCCATGCGATAGGCCAGGTTGGTGAACAGCATGGCGAAGGCGAAGCCGGCCACCGTGGCGCCCACCAGGAAGTACAGGGGCGTGGCGGCACCGTACCAGACCGGGCGCATCACCATCATCCCGTACACCAGGCCCTGGGTGAACAGGGCGCCTAGGGCGGCCAGTACGATGAGCACGCCGAGCCCGCGCATGCCTTCGCCGCGGATGCTGTTGCCGCCTTTGAGGCGCAGCAGGCCGATCACTAGCAGCACTACATAAGCCGTCCAGAACACACCCATCCACAGCATGGGGGAACGCACCTGCATGTTCAGCGGGATGACCCACAGGGTGCGGAGGGTGTGGCCCAGTTCCAGGGACAGTGCCAGCAGGGCGCCTAGAGAAAGTCCCAGGGCAAGCAGCAGGGTACGCCGGGCGATGGCGTCGAAGTTGCCGGCCCGAAACACGATGCCCAGCGAGGTGACGATGGCCACACCAAAGGACGACAGGGCCAGGTACGCGTAGGTCACCACGGGCAGGCCCCATATCATGTTGGTACCCTGATTGAAGGCCGCGCCCCCCTGGGTCATCAGGGGAATGGAGCCGATGGCGCCAAGCACGATGCCTACCAGGCCCACGATCAGCAGCAGGGTGGACATGCCGCCGGAGGCCGGGGCCGTGCCAAGAGTTTGAGTTCCGTTACTCATGTTGATTCACTCCTCTGATCAGGACTCGGTGGGGGGCGTGAATTTCGGCACGGTGCCGTGATCCCCCAGGTAATAGACCTGCGGCTTATTACCGGTCTGCTCCAGCAAACGTACGCCGCGCTTGTCGGCGATAAGCCGGTTTACGTTGCTGCGCGGGTTATCCAGATCGCCGAAGTAGCGGGCCTTGGGCGGGCATGTGCGCACGCAGGCGGGCACATGTTCCACTTGGTCCGGGTTGTCCTCGTCCAGGTCCGCAACGCCTTCCGGCGCCTTGCTGATCTTGTGGTAGCAGAAGGTGCACTTGGAGACGACGCCCTTGGGCTGGATACCGATGCCCTTGCTCCAGTCGGAGTTCGGGTTCTGGTAGGGCGGGCTCCACTGCTGTCCACCTTCGCCGGGGAAGATGGCCTTGAGGTCCGGTTCCAGCAGCGGCTTTTCATCGGTGTAGAAGCGCACACCATAGGGACAGGCGATCATGCAGTACTTGCAGCCGATGCACTTGTTCCAGTCGATGAGCACCACGCCGTCATCGGTCTTGTAGGTGGCGCGGGTGGGGCAGACGTGTACACAGGAGGGGTTCTCGCACTGCATGCAGGGACGCGGGAACCACTTGATGGATACGTTGGGATACTGCCCCTCGTGGTAGTAGAGCACGTCCTGCCAGGACTCGCCGGGCAAGGTGTTGTTTTCCATTGCACAGGCGGTGGAGCAGGCCTGACAGCCCGTGCATTTTTCCAGGTCAATGACCATTCCCCATTTCATGATATTGGCTCCTTAAAAAGAGTTCAGGCGCGCGCGATGCGGACCTTGGTGGTGTAGTAGCTGCACAGGCCGGAGATGCGGTCGGACTGGTTTACGGTGACCTCACCGGAATGTCCGGAACGCTTGGCCACGGCCTTTGCCCAGCGACCCTGGGCCCAGTGCCCGTGCTCCATGGGCAACACCAGGGTGTCCGGTCGGGTGCCTTCGAAGAAGCGGCAGTAGGCGGTAATCTCGCCCACCTCCGAGGAGATGCGCACCCGGTCGCCATTGCGGATGCCGCGGGCGCGTGCCGTCTCCGGATGGATCTCCACGAAGGCAGTCTTCTTGCCGCCGTGCACCGGCTGGATGTGGGCAATCGCCTGGGGCAGGTTGCCGCCACGGCCCTCGGCGTGCATGGCCACCTTGGGGGTGGACAGGTAGAGGTCGCCGCCGCCCGGGTGTTTGGGTTCGACCCACTGCACCAGTCCGGCGCGGTCGCGCTCGATACCGAACTCCCGGTTGATGTAATCGGCGTGGGCCTGCAGTGCCGAAGAATGCAGTTCGAACTTTCCGGAGGCGGTTTTGAGGCATTCCGCCTTAACCTCTTCCGGGCTCATGCGCACGTTGTAGCCCCTGCCGTCCCATCTGTAGAACTCGCCCCGATGCTGGCGGTACACGTAGGGTTTGCGATACCAGACGCCCTCGCGCTTCCAGGATTCAAAATCGTTCACGCCGTTGTCGCCGGGGTTGTCGCGGAAGCCCTCGGCCAGGTGACGCAGCACGTTCTCGGTGTTGTCCAGGCGCTTGTAGTACTCGCCCACGGGGCCCTTGATGCGCTTCCCGATCTCGATGAGCGTGTCGCCGAATACCTTGGTGTCGTAGAGCGGCGGGATGGACGGAGTGCGCAGCCCCGCCATGGGCCAGCCTTCGAAGGGGTAGGTGGGCGTGTCCTGCAGACGCTCCAGGTAGGTGTGATCCGGCAGGATGATGTCCGCGTACATGGCAGTCTCGCCGGGGAAGGGCGAGGTGTCGATGATGAAGACATCCTTGAGCGCCTCTTCCCACTGCTGACCGTTGGGCGAGGTCCAGATGGGGTTGGTGAGGTAGAACATCATAGTGTCGAGCTTGTAGGGATCGCCCTTGAGATGATTCGGGCCAATCTCCTGCATCATGTTGCGCGCCAGAGGCCAGCGCTCCGTGCCTTTCATGTCGACGCGCGGGAACCTGCCGGCCACGGACCTGGCGTAGTCGTCCACGTAGTCGTCGGCGTTCACGGGCATGGAGCCGTAGCTGGGGCCCATCTGGTAGAACAGCCCGCCCTTGGCGAACAACGAGCCGGACAGGGCATTGAGGGTGTGGATGGCCATACCCGCGTAGGTGCCGTTGGAGTGGGCGGTGGGACCGCGCTCGAACAGGGCAATGGCCGGTTCTGTGGTGCCGAACTCACGGGCCACGTCGCGGATGTACTTGGCGGGGATGCTGGTGATCTCTTCGGCCCATTCGGGAGTGCGGTCCTTGACCTCGTTGTTCCACCAGTCCTCGATGCCGGCGACCCATTTCTCTTCGAACTGGCCCGTGGGCACGTTCTGACCGCTGCGGAAACGGTTCTCCCCGTCGCCAAAGTCACCCACGAACTCCTTGTTCCAGAGCCCCTCGGTGAGCACCACGTGGGCGATGGCCAGGGCCAGGGCGCCGTCGGTGCCGGGCTTGATGAGCAGCTGCCGGTCAGCCGCCGCCGAGGTGGCGTTGGCGTGCACGTCGACGACCGTGACCCGGGTCTTGGGGCTCTTGGTGCGGATGTGTCCCCAGACCTGCATCAGGTAGTTGTAGGGGCGGAAGGCCTCCAGGAAACCGGCGCCGAAGATCAGCAGGTAGTTGCTGTTCTTGTAATCGTAGGCGTTGTAACCGGCGTTGCCGTCGGTCAGGCCCTTGGCGACGATGGAGCCGTCGGAGCACATGGAGGAGTGGCCGATACCCACGTTGGGTGAACCGTACAGGCGTGCGAAGGTACCCAGCAGGCCGGCGCAGGAGGCACCCCAGCCGCGGCCGTAGAGCAGGGCGAAGCGGTGGGATTCACCCTTGTCGCGCAGGTTGTTCAGGCGCGCGGCCACGGTGTCCAGGGCCTCGTCCCAGGAGATGGGCACGAAACCCGGATCCTCATCCCGGCCCTTGCGCGGGTTGGTGCGCTTCATGGGGCCCTTGAAGCGGTCTGGATCGTAGAGGATGTAGGTGCCAAGGTGTCCCTTGGGGCAGAGCTTGCCGTTTGCGATGGGGTTGTTCTTGGCGCCGTAGATGGCGTGCACCCGGCCATTGGTGGTGTACACATCGATGCCGCAGCGCGCCGGGCACTGGTGGCAGATGCTCTTGTTGACCACGGTGTTGCCGTCGGCGCTGCGTGCCTGGGCGGCGGCGTGTTGAGGGCTCAGGGTGCTCAGTCCTCCCAATCCGGTGGCCGCCACGCCGGCCGCACCGGCCGCGCCACTGGTCTTGAGGAAGCGGCGCCTGGACATCAGTGTGTCGAGAATGCTCATGGTCTTGTGTCTCCTTGGTGGTGCTGCTCTGGCCGGGGTGACGGGCCCCCCGGGTGTTTCGGTTGCAGGGGTGCGGGTCTGTGTCCCGCCGATCTGAACAGGGTGTCAAAGCCCGTGCGTGCGAAATTGTGGGACTTGTCGCAGGCCGGGCAGACGGGAAGGGCCGCGTCGTCGTGATTGGTTGCGAAATCGGCATAGTCCACGCCGCATTCCACGCATTCGCGGGCCTCGTGGCGTGTCAGGGACTGTTTGTGCAGGGGCAGCGTCACCGGTGCCTGACGAAACTCGATGTGCATTGCCTGGCCTGGGCAGGCGGCCTCGCAGGCGCCGCAGCCGATGCACAGTGTCGCGTCGAAGTCGATACCCACGGTGCCTTGAGCGCTGTGGATGCTCAGGGCGGCGGTGGGGCACAGCGAAGCGCACAGGGTGTGATGCCGGCAGTCGTCGCTGATGTGTAGCTGAGTGAACAGTTCACCGGGCAGCCGGCCATCACCGGAGCGGGAGATGGCGGCCAGTTCCGAGAGGGTGACGATGCGCTCGCGGGGATGAATGCGGCCCAGGCCGTCCGGTATGTGATCCACACCGACCTGAGTTGGCTCTTCGTTCTGACCATGAATGGCCATCTCCACATGCCCCGCCAGGGCCTTGAGAAAACCACGCCGACTGACGCTGCGTTGGGTATCCGAATCCGGGATTGCGTCGAGCATCCCGGCCGTGTTCTCCCGCCGCACAAAAGCTATGGGCTTGATGGCACCGTGAGCGAGGCTGGCGAGCCAGTGATTGGCCTCGGCGACGGTCTGCGAGGCTGGATGGGTATCTGTGCCTCCTGCGACGCAAGTACCGCAGGCGCCGCGGTCCAGGGCCATGACCCCATGGGGTGCGGCATGTCGCGCCAGGGCCAGCCACTGGCTGGTGCGCAGGGCGCCCAGGCAGGGGACTCGTACCGCGCCCGGCGGGGAATCCTTTGGCGCTACACGCCAGCAGTCCACCTGAACGGCCTCTCCGACAGCACTGTCGGGTTCACTTATCTCCAGAGCGGGCAGGGACAGGGCGCCGGAGGGGCAGGCGACAACACAGCGGCCGCAGCCCACGCAGGTATCTGCAACCCGGGGGCCATTGCCATCCAGGCTCAGGGCTGAGACGGGGCAGGCTTCGCTACAGGCGGCGCATTCCAGATGAGGGAATCGGTGTGGGATACAGGCGTGCCGGTCCGCCCACAGGGGTCTGCGCGGATTCAGACGCGTCAGGGCACTCACCGTATGTGCGGTGATGGGCATGGGCTGTGTTCCCTCCTCCTGTGGCCGTCGCGGCTCTTGGTCCGTGGCTGATGTTGTCCAAGGGACTAAGCATCAGGCGTGCCAGAATGTTAAAGCGGCGTCATATCGGGCTCGGCGTCCTCGAGTCGCAGAGCGTGTGTTACCGATGGGTATCAGCGAGCAGGCTATGAAGGCGCGTGTTGTTACCGATGGGTAACATTTGAGGGTGGAAATCTTGCGCCATGCTTTCGTTTGCCCGGCAACCCTCACTACACTTGTCCGTATGAGGTCGTGCACAGCCACCAGGTCTCAGCCATGAACCGTCGCAGATTCCTGAGTCGCGCAGCCCTGTTGCCCTGGATCCTCCCCGCTGCCCGGGGACAGGCCGGGACGCACGGGCCGGTGCGCATTGGCTTGACCCCGGTCTTCCTGGATGACCAGGCGGCCTTCGTGGATCGTTGGCGTGGCTACCTGGAGCGGCGCCTGGGACGTCTGGTGGTGTTCGTGCAGCGGGCCAGCTACCGGGAGGTCAGCGAACAATTGCTCAACGGCGGCGTGGATTTCGCCTGGATGTGTGGCTATCCGTATCTGCGCAATAGAACTCAGCTGCGACTGCTCGCGGTGCCCCTGTTTCAGGGGCGCCCCCTGTACCAGTCCTACCTGATCGTGCCCGCGACCGACACCTCGACCCGTAACCTGGTGGATCTGCGCGCTCGTGTTTTCGCCTATGCGGACCCCAACTCAAACTCCGGCTGGCTGGTGACCCAGGCGGAATTGCGCAGCATGGGAGAAGATCCGGGCCTGTTCTTCCGCCGCAGCTTCTTCACCTGGGCGCACCGCAAGGTGGTGGAGGCAGTGGGGGTGGGGCTGGCCCACGGCGGTGCGGTGGATGGCTACATCTGGGAGGCCCTGCATCGTCTGCACCCGGAACTCACCGAACGTACGCGCATCGTGCAGCGCTCCCAGACCTTCGGTTTTCCGCCCTGGGTGACACGTCAGGGTGTGGACGATGAAATCTTTAGCGACGTGCAGCAGGTATTGCTCGGCATGAACCAGGATGCCGAGGGCCTGGCCTTACTCAAGGAACTGTTCCTGGACGGCTTTTCGGTACAGGAGGAGGGGCTTTACGACGGTATTGAGACCCTGATGCAACGGGCGGGTTTGACCTGACATGCGTCTGCGCGACCTGAGCTACCGGATCAAGACGCCCCTGAGCGTGATCCTGGTGATCCTGCTCACGGCGGTGATCGTCTCCAGTACCCTGCTGGTGCGCGCTTACCAGGACAGCCGTCAGGATCTGATCGAGAACTCTCTGAATCTGGGTAAGGTGCTGGCGCGCACTCTGCGTCCGGCCATGACGCGGGACGAGGTGTGGCAGGCCTACGAGATCATAATGACGCCCCTGGAGCAGGGCGGCGATGATCCGCAGCGCCAGATCCTGGTGCTGGACCGGGCCGGCGATGTGTACGTCTCTTCCCGTCCCGACGCCATGCCCATGCTGACCCCCGCCCGGGAGTTGGGACCGGTGTTTGCGCAGTTGATGGAACACATCGAACAACGCCAGGGGCAGGAGGCCTTCGTGGTCACCGATGTGGATCCGCAACGGTACCTGCTGGTGGTGCCGATCCTGTCCGAGGACAGTACGAACCAAGGTACTCTGATTCTCAGCTACGCCCGTTCCCTGCTGTTGCCCCGTTTCTACGACACCGTGGAACAGGTGATCCTGGCCACCCTGTTCGTGCTGGCCGTGCTGTTGCCCCTGGGCTGGTACTGGGGCAAGCGGCTGACCGAACCCCTGGGTCACCTGGCTGGCTGCCTGGAGAAGGTGGGCAGTGAACCGCCCACCCGGATTCAATGCGAGCTCTACGAGGGCGGCGATGAGATCGGTGTCTTGTCCAGCCGCTTTCGGCGAATGTTGGAGGAGCTGCGCCAGAAGGAAGAGCTGGAGCGCGGCGTCATGGCCTCGGAGCGACTGGCCGCTGTGGGACGTCTGACCGCCGGCATTGCCCATGAGATCAACAACCCCCTGGGCGGCATGCTCAACGCGCTGAGTACCTACCGGCGCCACGGCACACCCGATGCCATCACTGCTCGCACCCTGTCCCTACTGGAGCGCGGCCTGTTGCAGATCAAGGAAACGGTGGGCGCCCTGCTGGTGGAGGCGCGTCTGGAAAGTCATGCCTTGACGCCCCAGGACATCCAGGACATCCACACCCTCATCCTGCCCGACGTGCAAGCCAGATCCCTGGAACTGGTCTGGGCGGTCAGGCTGATCGACCCCGTTGCCCTGCCGTCTACCCAGGTGCGTCAGATCATGCTTAACCTGCTGCTAAATGCTGTGCAGGCCAGTCATCCCGGTGGACGTGTGAGCTGTGATCTTGGCGTGACCCGACAGGGTCTGTGTATGGAGGTCATCAATCACGGTGACCCGATCCCCGCAGAGCGGATGGCGCACCTGTTTGAGCCCTTCTCCGGTTCGTCCGCACGTGGGCATGGTCTGGGGCTTTGGGTCACCTACCAGCTGGTGCAGCAGATGGACGGGCGCATCGAGGTGGAAAGCGGCGAGGGCCGAACCCTGTTCCGGGTGGTCCTGCCCCTGCGCGACCGGGAGGCGGCATGAGTCCCAAGCCGCGCTTGTGTCTGGTGGAGGACGATCCCATCATGGGCGAGTCCCTGGTCGATCGCTTGGGTCTGGAAGGCTTCGAGGTCACCTGGTGTCGTAATGTCTTTGAGGCGCGTACCCGGCTGGCCAAAGAAGAACACGACGTGGTAATCAGCGACATCCGCCTTCCCGACGGGGAGGGGGATGTGCTGTTCGACGAATTCATGGCGGCGGGCAGGGTGCACTGCCCGTGGCTGTTCATCACTGGCTACGGGGCCGTTGACCGGGCTGTGGCCCTGCTCAAGCGTGGTGCCACCGATTACATCACCAAGCCCTTCGACCTGGACCAGCTGGTGGATAGGCTCTGGGAACTGGTGTCGCGCAATGGTGACGGGGAGGGGGTGCGCGCCGGTTCCCTGGGGGTCTCGCCCGCCATGCGGCGCATCGAGGCCCTGCTGCCACGACTGGCTGCCCAGGCGGGCACGGTGCTGATCACCGGCGAGTCCGGCGCGGGCAAGGAGGCCGTGGCCCGGGCGCTGCACCGGACGGATCCCGCCAATGCCGACAAGCCCTTCGTGGCAGTGAACTGCGGCGGACTCACGGAGACCCTGCTGGAGGCGGAACTGTTTGGGCACGAGAAGGGTGCCTTCACCGGTGCGGTGCGCTCCCGGGCGGGTGTGTTCGAGCAGGCCCATGGCGGCACCCTATTCTTGGACGAGGTGGGGGACATGCCCATGGTGATGCAGGTAAAGCTGCTGCGCGCTATCCAGGAACGCACGATCGTGCGCGTGGGCGGTGAGCGGCCCATTCCCGTGCAGTTGCGGCTGATCTGTGCCACCCACCGGGACCTGCTGGAGATGGTCAAGGAAGGCAGCTTCCGCGAGGATCTCTACTACCGCATCCACGTGATCCACCTGCGTGTCCCGCCACTGCGGGAGCGGCGCGAGGATATTCCCTGGCTGGTGCGTCAGTTCCTCGACGACCATGCACGGCTACAGGGAGAGCCCCGCAAACAGTTGTCCGCAAGCGCTGAACAGGCCCTGCTGCGTCATCCCTGGCCCGGCAACATCCGCGAACTCAAGCATGCCATCGAGCGCGCCTGCATCCTGAGTCCAGGTCCGATCCTGCAGGCCGAGGCCCTGTTTGATGAGCCCGGGGAACACTCCGAGACCGCTGGTGAGGAGTCCGCCCGGCTCACCCAGTACCTGCGCACCTGTGAGGAGAGCTACATCCGCCGCGCCCTGGACCTGCACGAGGGCCACATCGGCCACACCGCCGCCAATCTCGGTATCAGTCGCAAAAACCTCTGGGAGCGCATGAAACGTCTGGGAATGTCCGTGAAAGAGACCGGGGATCTCTAAGGAAGGCCTGTATAAGTCCATCCTGGACTTCTCAGGCCACGCACATCGAAAAGCGTGATTGTCGATGTTGAAAAAGCCTCGGGCGGCGCCATGCTGCGTTTTTTCGCCGCTTTTCGCTTTGCCTGGCACCCATCGAAGGGTTTTTCAAGAGCCTGTTAGCGCCTGCCATATTGATGCGTCGCCAGTTCCTCGGGGGTGTTGAGGTTTGCGAAGGCCACCGGGTCATCGGAGAAGTCCACTTCCACGTGAGGGTGTTCCCGCATCCAGCGGCCCACCGCCAGCCGGCAGGCGGCGATGTCGGCATCCAGTTCCGGCAGGAGGGAGCGGTGTAGCAGGGCGAACAGCGGTTGCATACGCTCGCCGTCATGGGGCAGGGCGATCAGGGCCTACGGGGCGTTTGACAGGGCATCATCAGACGTTCCCTGGCATCAGAAATTTTTAAATCAAACTTGTGGCCGTTGTGAGTGTGTGATCCCGCGACAGTGTAGGTGTGATCGTAGAGACTCGTATCGATCAGCGGCTGTGGCTTAGTGAGCCAGTGGAAAAGCCGTTCGATCGACGACACGCCGTAGAACGAAGCTGGTGTGGACGCTGGAGACGCCGTCGATGCGCGTGATTTTGCGCAAGAGAAAGTCCTGGTACGCCGCCATGCTGGGGACCGTAACTTCGAGTTGGTAGTCCGCGCTTTGACCGGTTACGAGATCGCAACGCCGGACCTCGGGGTAGTCCCGTACGGTGTTTTCGAATTCGGCGAAACGCTCCGGTGTGTGGCGGTCCATGCCGATGTGGATCAGGGCGGTGATCTCGAGACCGATTTTCGTGGCGTCGAGGATGGCGACGCGTCGGACGATGATGCCCGCGTTTTCGAGTGCGCGGACCCGACGCAGGCAGGGCGAGGCCGAGAGCCCGACTCGATCGGCGAGCTCCTGATTTGTGAGGCTGGCGTCCTGTTGCAGGGCTTCGAGAATGCGACGGTCGATGCGGTCGAGTTCAAGCATTGGTGTTTTCTGCCAAAGAATTCTAGATTTTTAAAATTTTATGGTGTTTGACAGATAAAATGGGCTAATAAAAGCAGAAGTTTGCGCGTACGGCGGCGTAGTCTTGTCGGACGAATTATTGGAGTCGCGCCATGAGCCGTTCGCAGTTCGATTTCCGCAAGTATGTTCGCCCTGAGAAGATCGCTAAGCCCGATCGTCGCTGGCCCGATCGCGTGATCGAGCGCGCGCCCGTGTGGTGTTCGGTCGATCTACGTGACGGCAATCAGGCCTTGGTCAACCCGATGTCGGTTGAGCAGAAGCTCAGGTTCTTCGAGCGCTTGGCCGCGATCGGACTCAAGGAGATCGAGGTCGGCTTTCCCTCGGCTTCGCAGATCGACTTTGACGTTTGTCGCCGGTTGATTGAGGAAAAACGCATTCCCGATGACGTCCGCATTCAGGTGCTGGTGCAGGCCCGAGAGGATCTGATCCGCCGAACCTTCGAGGCGCTGGTTGGCGTGCCTCAAGCGATCGTGCACGTGTACAACTCGACCAATCCGGCCCAGCGCGAGCAGGTGTTTCGTCTTGGCCGCGATGGCGTTCGCGGGATTGCCGAAAATGGCGCTCGTTGGGTCGCGCAGTACGCGGCGCGTTACCTGAATACCGACTGGACGTTTCAGTATTCGCCGGAGAGCTACTCGCAGACCGAACCTGATTTCGCCGTTGAGGTGGTGGATGCGGTCAATGCGATCTGGCGGCCCGACCGGGGGCAGAAGGTCATCATCAATCTGCCGGCGACGGTCGAGGTTGCCACGCCGAACGTGTTTGCCGACCAGATCGAGTGGTTCTGCGATCACGTCGCGATGCGCGAGCATTTCGTGCTGTCCCTGCACACGCACAATGATCGCGGCCAAGGGGTTGCCGCGGCCGAACTGGGCTTGCTGGCCGGTGCCGACCGTTTGGAGGGCACGCTGTTCGGCAACGGCGAACGCACGGGCAACATGTGTCTGGTGACAGCGGCGATGAACTTGTATTCGCAGGGTATCGATCCGGAGATCGATCTATCGGACATGGCCGGTCTCGAGCGCCTGTACACCGATTGCACGGAGATGCAGGTCCCGGCGCGCCATCCCTGGGCGGGTGAGTTGGTGTATACGGCATTTTCCGGCAGTCATCAGGATGCGATCCGCAAGGGTCTGGCGCATCGAGCGGCGCGCGCTGCTCAGCACGGCGATCCGGGCCCATGGAATGTCCCGTATCTGCCGATCGACCCCGCCGACATCGGTCGCGAGTACGAGGCGGTGGTGCGGATCAATGCCCAGTCTGGCAAGGGCGGCATTGCTTTGGTGCTGGAGCGCGATCATGGGATCACATTGCCGAAATGGCTGGCACAGCGGCTGGCTGCGGTGGTGCAGGCCGAGGCCGACCGCAGCGGGCGCGAAGTCGATTCAGCAACGATTCTGCGGCTGTTCCGACAACATTTTCTCGCGCCGGGCGAGACGGCGTCGGCAACGGACAGGGTAGTCCAAGGGGGCTCCGGAGCCTGGGTCGACGATTATTCCGTTACGCGCCAAGGCAAGCGGGTGGCGGTTTCGCTGGTTCTTACTGAAGGTGAGCGCCGGGGCGAGGGTGACGGACTGGTCGATGCGGTTTTGCGGGCGCTGTTTGGTGCGCAGGCCAACGCGGTCATGGTTCGCCAGTTCGACGAACACGCGCTCGAGTCTGGCACGGACGCGCGCGCGCTGGCGGCCGTCGAGTTGTTTGCCGAGGGGCTCGAGTCGGTGGGCGTGGCGATCGCTCGTGATACGGCCGGTGCCGTGATCGAGGCGCTGGTCGCAGCGTGGTGGCCGTTGCGGACGCTCGTCTCTGATGAGTCGCTTCCAGCCGTGACGGTGAATAGCTGAGGGGCTTTGACTTTACGCCACGATGGCCCTGACGCGGCCGCGGCTCGATGGCGCTTGGTTGTGATCCGCCAAAGCTCCGCGATTTGGGCGCAACGTCGGAGCCGCGGCTGCTCATTACCTTCGAGAAACTACTTTTATAAGTATAAGCGTTACGGTGATTCGGTAGCCGTCTTCCCGGTGGTATCCCGCGCGTTGTTTCATGCCGCAGCCGTGACGATGTTCGGGTTGAGGCCGTCGCGTTTGGTCTGGTGAAGGGTCGGTGACAGGTCCGGATTGAAAGCTCTCGTCGCCCAAAGCTCTCGCAGAGACAAGTCGCAGGATTGCGGTGACGGTCTGTTGTGGTCCGTTCGATCGGCGCGGCGACTGGAGGAGCGCGTTGCAGATCGTACGCTCAGTCGTCACGCGGTTGTAACCGGAACGAAATGTCTCGAGAGTAGCGTCCATCAGGCGAAGCTCTGACGTGAGATGCCGCTGAGGGTGAAATGTTACTGAGGTCAACAACCACTGTTCGAAGTTTTTGCTCTGAGGTGAGTCAGCCGGTTGCGATTACGCCGTTCGGGCGAGGTCGACCGGCTATCCGATCATCGCGCGCGCGCATCGTGCTGATCGGTCTGTTTGCCGCACTGAGCGTTGGGTCACCGCACACAGTCCTTGCGCAGGAGCCGTCTGACTCAAGCGAATATCGGGTCGAAACGTCGATCGCTTCGCAGAGTGCATCGACCGGCGCCGAAATGTACCGAGGCACTGATGCGCAAGACGTTCGCGCAGGGTACGACAAGCAGGCTGGCGAGTTCGACGAGCGAGTGCTCGGTTTGCCACCGATCGCAGAGTGGGAGGAGTTACATGAAGCCGGCGCGTTGGAAGCGCAAACTCTCGAGCAGATCGGTTGGTTATATGAGCAAGGTCACGTCGGTGATCAGCCAAATCTGGAGCACGCACTGCAGTGGTACGAGCGCGCAGCGGAGGCCGGTTTGCATCGCAACGCCGTTCGTGTGGCCTGGATGTATCTGGGAGGGCGAGGCGCGCCGACCTCGCGCGTCGAAGCCGAGCGTTGGTTGCAGTACGCGATCGAGCACGACCATTTGCCCGGTCATACGGCCCTCGCGTCGGTATTGATCGCAGACGCCATGGCGGGGCGAGCAACAGAGCGGATGCCTGAGGCGATCGAGCTGTTGGAATCAGCGCTCGATCGTGGCTTTGACACCGCGAGTTACTTCCTGACACGTGTCTATCTGGAAGGACTGGGTGGTATCGAGGCGGATTACGCGAAGGGGGCTGAGTACGCTCGTATGGGCGCTGAAGCAGGGAATGCTCAGCAGCAGGGGTGGTTGGCATTTCTACTGGCGGAAGGTCGCGGAGTCGAACCCGATCTCGTCGAGGCCTTGACCTGGGCCAGCCTGGCCGCGGCGGACGGTGACGCCTTGGGGCAAAATCTGCGGGTTTGGTTGGAGGAGCAACTGCCCGAGGCGTCTGTTCGGGAGGCGCGCGAGGCGGCTGTTGCCTGGGCGCTCGAGCGATGAGTCGGAAATGAAATCGAGTCCGCACAGGATCTTCATGCCGCGACGACCGGGTCGCGAGAGTCTCTGGATTCGGCCGCTATCGTCCGTCGGCTACAGCCAGCCCAGCTGGCGCTATCGACGCAATCTGACATCTAATGTTCTGTTCAATACACGGCGAGCCCGAGTCCGCGGAGCAGTCAGTGCCCCTTTCTTGTGGGGCGTGATACTCGCGTGCACATTGTCGCTGGGGGGGCTGTTTCTCGTTGCCGATTGGTGGTTTTCTCAGGCAAGCGATCCAATGGAGCGCGTGATGCTCGGGGAAATCAATACAGAGGAAGGAGCCGCTTTGCGCGCCAGCAATCGCGCGCGCTCCGGGGTCGTCGAGTATCCCAGCGGTCTTCAGGTCGAGGTTCTGACACTTGGAGACGGCGAGCGTCCGCGCAAAGACGATGAGGTGGTTCTGCATTACCGCGCCTGGCACGCCGATGGGCGTTTGATCGAGGACACCGAGCGTCTTGGGACGCCCGCGACCGTGCTACTCGAACGCACGATTCCAGGTTGGCGAGAGGTTTTGCCTGACCTGCCGGTCGGCTCAAGGGTTCGACTTGTCGTTCCGCCGGAGTTGGCTTACGGCGCCGCAGGGTCAGGCCGGGTGGGGCCCCGCGAGACGTTGATTTTTGAGGTACATCTTCTGGAGACGCGGACCCTGGTTGAACCCGAGCCGAGAAGCGCCGATCAGCATCGTGTGCCGGGCCTTGGTTTCTGACATCTTGTCATTGACACGCATCTCCAGGGTCGTTCTTGGATTAATTTGCCGCGCGCGTAAGGCTCGAAGGACAAACGCCCGAGGGTGACTTACATAGATTCGATGTCCTCGGTGTGCGCATCGACCCGAAGTCGCGTCGTCGTTCGCTTTTGCCGTCGACAAAATGGTCGTTGTGGCAATGTGTAAAGTGTTGATCGCCTACGGTGCGGGTTATCCGCTGCAGGTCGCGGGATGACTCACGGCCTTGGTCTCGTTCGGTTGTTTTCGGCCTGATCGTTTCCCCCTCCTCTCGAACTAGTCTTCACCTCCGTGTGACGCCGCCGTCACAAAACTGTGACGAAGCTGCTCGATACTGGACACCGCGCCGGGGATATCCCCGCGTTGTATCTGAGTTCACACGAGAGGACTGACTCATGATGAAGAAGCTGACATTGGGCGTCGTTACCGCCCTCGGCCTGTCATTCGCGGCTACCGCGACTGCTGAAGTCGACCCCAACCTGCCGAGCTACGAGCGCGTTTCGGGGATCTCCGGCAACCTGACCTCGATCGGTTCTGACACGCTGAACAACCTGATGACGTTGTGGGCGGAAGAGTTCGCCAAGTTCTACCCGAACGTGAACATCCAGATCCAGGGTGCTGGTACGTCGACCGCGCCGCCGGCACTGGTCGAAGGCACGTCGAACTTCGGTCCGATGAGCCGCGTGATGCGTGACTCTGAAGTGCGTGCGTTCGAAGAGCGCTATGGCTACCCGCCGACGGAAGTTCCGGTCGCGATCGATCTTCTTGCCGTGTATGTCAACAAAGACAACCCGATCGAAGGCATGAGCATTCCGCAGGTTGACGCGGTGTTCTCGGCGACCCGTTCTTGCGGTCACCCTGAAGACATCACGACCTGGGGCCAGCTGGGCATGACCGGCGCCTGGCAGAATCGTGACTTCACGCTGTACAGCCGCAACGCGGTTTCCGGCACCTACGGTTACTTCAAGGAAAACGCTCTGTGTGGCGGTGACTTTAAGTCAACCATCAACGAACAGCCCGGCTCCTCGGCCGTCGTGCGTGGTGTCGAACAGACGCTGAACGGCATCGGCTACTCGGGTATCGGCTACGCCACCTCTGGCGTGCGTGCAATCCCGCTGGCCAAGGAAACCGGCGGCAACTTTGCTGAGCCGAACGCAGAGAACGCGGTGAACGGGGCTTACCCGCTGGCCCGCTTCCTGTACATCTACGCCAACCAAAACCCGGAAGATGGCTGGAACCCGCTTGAGCGCGAGTTCTTCAAGATGGTGCTGTCGAAAGAAGGTCAGGAAGTCGTTCATCGTGATGGCTACGTGACCCTGCCGGAATCGGTTGCTTCGCGCTTCCGTACCGAGAAGAACCTCGACTGATGGGTTGGGTGACCAGAGAGGGCACCAGGCACCCAATCGGCGTGTGATCGCACTCTCAAACTGAAGTCGGGAATGCCGGCCTTGCTGGCATTCCCTGATTCAGACCCCGAGCATCCCTCAAAAAAATACCTCTCAGAGAAAATCTCGCGAAATGGTTCATTGGATTGCAACCGAGACGGTATCGGCATCAATCCAATGCATCACATTGTTCTCCACTCACTGCCTGACGCTCAGCTAGGAATGTCAATGTCGACGGTTAATGCAGATTTCCCGGATACTCAAGCCGTAGCACCGAGCCGCCTGCCAAATCCAGAGAGCCGCGCAAAACTGCGCAAGGCACGGGGCGTTCGTGACGGCATCTCCCGCTACGGCGTCGGAACCTTTGGCATCGGCGTTATTTTTGCTCTCGGGTTGATCTTCGCGTACCTGTTCTACGAAACCGTGCCCATGTTGCTGCCGGTCAAGTTCGAGGCATCGCATACGTTGAACGTCGAGGCTGACGATCCGCCGGCACCGGCGGTTCACTTGACGCTCGATCGCTTCGCAACGATTGGGGCTCGCTACTCCGAGTTGGGCGTCATCACGTTTTTCGACGTCGACAGCGGACAAGTCCGAGAACGGATCGAGGTTCCACGACCGGAAGGGACAACGGTGACTGGCTTCGGCCGCGCAGAGAGCCGCCGTTCCTTGTTTGTGTTCGGTTTCTCGGACGGTACCGTGTTGCCGGTCAAGGTCGAGTACACCCAAAGCTTCCGCGGCGGCGAGCGCATCATTACGCCGAATCTTTCCTATCCACTCGGTGAAGAGCCCATCCAGTTGGATGAAGACTCCACCGAGCCGTACACGACGCTGGCGGTCGTCGAAGGCCGTAACGGCTATGTGGTGGCGGGCGGCACCGCGCGCGGCAACATCGACGTGGCGTTGTATTCGGCAACGCGGAACATGTTCAGCGGGCAGGTCGAGATCACGCGGGAAGAGCTCCGCATGCCCAGCATCCCGTTTGGCGTGCGCCAGATCCTGGTCAACGAGTCGCTTCGAAACCTGTTCGCGATTGACGTCAACGGCACCCTGCACCATTTCGACATTTCCAACCGAAACAACCCACGTCTGGTCGAACAGGTCGAGCTTGTTGCGGCCGGAACGACCGTGACCGTCGCCGAGCTCCTGGTTGGGTCCCGCTCGCTGATCGTCGGCGGCTCGGACGGGTCGGTGGCTCAGTTCATGCTCGTTCGTCTTCCCGATTCAGCCCAGCAAAGCGTCACTTTTATTCGTGACTTCAAACGCCATACGGCTCCCGTCACCTACATCGAACCCGAGTACACGCGCAAGGGGTTCATTACCGGCGCGGAAGATGGCTCTGCGCTGATTCACTACGCGACGTCGTCGGTCACATTGGCGGGTCTGACGATCGGCGATCAAGCGATCAAGCGTATCGCAATTGCTCCTGCCAACGATCGGGCGCTTTTCACCCTGGAAGGCGACGATCGCATCTACGTGACTGAGATCTCAAACCCGCACCCCCAGACCAGCCTGTCTGGTTTGTGGGGCAAGGTCTGGTACGAGGGTCGCGATCAACCGGAGTGGATCTGGCAGTCGTCATCCGCGGATGACGCATTTGAGTCCAAGTATTCGCTTGTTCCTCTGACCGTGGGCACGTTGAAGGCGGCGCTCTTTGCGATGCTTCTGTCGATGCCGATTGCGATCCTTGGAGCCATCTACACGGCTTATTTCATGGCGCCGAAAATGCGGCAGATCGTCAAGCCCTCGATTGAGTTGATGGAGGCATTGCCGACCGTCATCCTCGGTTTCCTCGCTGGTATTTGGTTGGCGCCGTTCGTCGAGAACAACCTTCCGATCCTGATGACGGGTTTGATCCTGTTTCCTCTGGGCGTGGTTGTGGCTGGCTGGGCATGGACTCGCATCCCCAAAGAGCGTCGACACTTCGTCCCTGACGGCTGGGAGGCGGCGCTGTTGATCCCCGTAGTGCTGTTCATTGGCTGGGTCGTCGTTGAGTCAGCGCCTTGGATCGAGATCGCGCTGTTCGGTGGATCGACACGCCAGTGGTTGACCGACGTGGGCATCCCATACGACCAGCGCAACGCATTGATTGTGGGAATGGCGATGGGGTTTGCGGTCATCCCGACGATCTTCTCGATCGCAGAAGACGCCGTGTTCAACGTCCCGCGTCACTTGACTCAAGGCTCTCTCGCCTTGGGAGCGACGCCGTGGCAGACCGTGGTCGGCGTGGTTTTGCTGACGGCCAGTCCGGGGATTTTCTCGGCGATCATGATTGGCTTTGGACGTGCGGTCGGCGAAACGATGATCGTGCTGATGGCTTCGGGTAACTCTCCAATCGTGAACTTCAACATCTTTGAAGGCATGCGAACTCTGGCGGCCAACATCGCCGTCGAGCTGCCCGAGACGGCCGTCGGTGGCACCCACTATCGAGTGCTGTTCCTCTCGGCTCTGGTTTTGTTGGTCTTCACATTCGTTTTGAATACGGCGGCCGAAGTCGTTCGCCAGCGCCTGCGCAAGCGTTACGCCTCTCTGTAAGCCGCGCGACTTCTTTCATGACGCTTTGAAGGCGATTCATAAGACGAATTGCGACGCCAAACGACGGCAAGGGAATCACAATGGACAAGGTCTTGAACAAGGGATACTGGCGAGACGGTAGCGCCTGGATCTGGCTCAATGGCGGCGCTGTAACGATCAGTATCGTGATGGTGTTTGGGCTGCTGGCGCTGATCTTCGCTCGTGGTTTCACGCACTTCTGGCCGCATACGATTTACGAGTTTGAGTATCAGAACCCGCAGACCCAACAGGTCGAGTCCTTCATGGGGGTTTTGCGGCGGTCTGAAACCCTGACCGGCCAGGCGATGCGTGATGCCGGCGTGCCGATCCCCGAAGATCAGCTGCTTGTGACTCGGCATCTGTTCAAGGTGGGCAACCGCGATTTGACCGGCCGCGACTTCACGTTTTTCATCGAAGACTACATCCGTGGGCAACGCGAGGTGCCACGCGGTGTCGTCGCGCTCGAGCGGCGTGAATGGGGTGACTTTTATGGTCGGCCGGTGGAGCTGCGCGAACTCGATCGAGTCGTTGCCGTGGGCGACCGCGTCTGGCCTGAACTCCAAGAGCGACTGAAGCGTTCGAGCGCGCTTCTCGACGAGATCCGACATATCGAGCGTGTCGAAATTGGAAACGTCAATTACCGGCTCGAGCGTGTTCGCTTGGATCAGCGTCGGGCTGAGCTTCGCGGCGAACTTACGCCTGAGCGCGAGGCGGGGTTTCGCGAGCGGCGCGAGGCACTGAACGCAGAGTACGCAGTGATTCAAGAGCGGCTGGATCAGCTGATCAACGACTCACGACGCGACGTGCTGGTGATGGAGACGGCCAATGGCCAGCGCCAGTCCATACGGCTCGGCGACATCGTCCACGCCTGGCAGCCAAATGACATGTCGGTGCCGGCCAAGCTTGGTTTCTACGCGCGATCGTTCAGGGACTTTATTTTTGGTTACCCACGCGAGGCGAACACCGAGGGGGGGATCTTCCCGGCGATCTTTGGCACGGTCACGATGGTGTTCGTCATGGCCATCCTGGTCACGCCTTTCGGTGTTCTGGCTGCCATTTATCTCCGCGAATACGCCCGTCAGGGGCCGTTGCTCAAAGCGATCCGCATCTCGGTATACAACCTTGCTGGGGTGCCATCAATCGTATTCGGTGTCTTCGGTCTCGGCTTCTTCGTTTACATCATCGGCGGGTCGATCGACCAGGCCTTCTACCCCGAGGCCTTGCCGGCACCGACGTTCGGTACACCCGGTCTGTTCTGGGCGTCGCTCACACTCGCGCTGCTGACGCTACCCGTGGTCATCGTCTCCACTGAGGAGGGGCTAGCTCGAATCCCGTCGACGATCCGGAGTGGATCCCTCGCACTGGGCGCGACCAAGGGCGAGACGCTCTGGAAGGTGGTGGTCCCGCTGGCTACGCCGGCGATGATGACGGGCCTGGTTCTGGCCATCGCGCGTGCCGCTGGTGAAGTTGCGCCGTTGATGCTCGTCGGTGTTGTGAAGCTGGCGCCAACGCTGCCGATCGATGGAAACTTCCCGTTCGTTCACCTCGAGCGCAAAATCATGCATTTGGGCTTCCACATTTACGACGTTGGTTTCCAAAGCCCGAACGCTGAGGCTGCCGAACAGATCGTTTATGCGACGGCTCTGATTCTAGTGATTCTGATTGTCTTGCTGAATTTGACGGCAATTATGATTCGCAACCGCCTGCGCGAGAAATACCGTGCTGACGGCGACTGAACGGTGACGTTCCACCTACACCCTCCAGCAGGTGAGTATCCCTACAGGAACCGAATCTCATGGAAACTGCAGTCATGAATGAAACTTCGCAAGCTAAGGCCGAGACGCACAGCATGAACGCGGGTCTTTTTGATACATCGACGCGAAAGATTCGCGCACTCTCGGACGAGACTGTCGCAATTGAGGTCAAGGATCTGGACTTGTACTACGGCTCAGACCATGCCCTGAAGAAAGTCACGATGAACATCCCAAAGCAGCGTGTCACCGCGTTCATTGGGCCATCGGGTTGTGGAAAATCGACACTGCTGCGTTGCTTTAACCGGATGAACGACTTGATCCCGTCGTGCCGAATCGAGGGTGGTATTCATCTCCACGGCGAGAACATCTACGGCAAAGGGGTCGATGTCCCCGAGTTACGACGCTCGGTCGGTATGGTGTTCCAGAAGCCTAACCCGTTCCCGAAGACGATCTTTGAAAACGTTGCGTATGGCTTGCGTATCCAGGGCGTGAAGGACAAGGCCATTTTGTCTGAGGTGGTCGAAAAGTCGCTGAAGCGTGTGGCGCTCTGGAATGAGGTCAAGGATCGTCTCCACGATAACGCGTTTGGCCTCTCCGGTGGGCAGCAGCAGCGTCTGGTCATTGCGCGCGCGATCGCGATTGAACCCGAGGTGTTGCTACTGGATGAGCCGACCTCAGCACTTGATCCAATCTCGACGGGCAAGGTTGAAGAGCTGGTCGAGGAGTTGAAGGCGGACTACACCATCTTGATCGTGACTCACAACATGCAGCAGGCCGCACGTGTTGCCGACTACACGGCCTACATGTACCTCGGTGAGCTGATCGAGTACAACGACACCATGAAGGTCTTCACAAATCCTCATAACAAGCGGACCGAAGATTACATTACCGGTCGATATGGTTGATTCCTTTCGGGGCCGTTATCGATGGACGGTGCCCGGTTCATGGCCGTATCGCTCCACGGCTCGGCGATGTTTGGGTGCGAGCCTGGGCTGATCGTCGCAGGTGAAGGGTGAGTCCATCAGGCTCAGCGGACTTTCAGGTTGCAAAAGCTCATTTAAGCTTTAGGACGTGAATAACGTGCATCATTTTCGAAAGGCCCGGGTCGAGTTGATCTGGGCCTTTTGTTTTTCCAGTATTCACTATCGCGATCGCAACGGGTTTTGCTTGATGCGGGGATGAGTCGGTCGATGGGCGATGAGGTGGTCGATGGGTTAGGCGCGGCGGTTGCATCGTGGGCGTTGGCTTCTGTATCGGTGTTTCTGTGTCGGCGTAAATGTCAGCGCGAGCATGATGATCGTGCGACCTCGTCGGTTTTTTTGATCGCCGTCGATAAGCTGTGCCCTGAAAGGTTTTTTGTTTGATAGGCCATGGTTGGTTTTTTGCAGGTTGTATCACTCACAGGCCCTAGTAAGGCTGGCGCGTTAGTCAGTGCCGCGCTGATGCACTTGAGTGCAGCGTTCTGTTGGATTGTCGGTCGAGGCGGTTTTTGGCGTCTTGATGGGTTCCGACGTTTTGAAGGGCGTTTTTGCGAACGTGTTGCGTGGGCGTAGCGCGTTTTAGACGTTGTTTTGGGCCTGTGGCCAAAGCGTTTTGCGCGGAGGGCTCAAGTCGACGAGATGCGTCCACTTAGCCGCCGGGGTATCGCCGCGACAGGCGCGGTGGCGAGCGGCGCGAGAAGGCGCCGATCTGCTTGCTCGGAGTCCATGCGTCGTTGCGTTTGGCTCGCGGTTTGGGGACCGACGCGTGCGTCTTATCTTTATGCCCCCGCTATGCTCGACCATCTATTTCGGCTCGATGAGCTGGCTTACGGCGGGCGCGATCTGATCCAGGGCGCCTGCTTGTCGTTTGGGGTTGTCGGTCGGACAAACCGTGAGTGACGAGCGCGACTTGTTCTTCGGACGCATGGTGCGTTCCACACTCCGCGTCGTCTTCCGCCTCGTACTCGGGCGTTGACCTGGATTCGCTCGTCGGTCGCGGATGATCGGCTTCGAGTGTGTCGATCATTGTCAGCTTGGGCTGCTTGAGCGACTTTCGAGCGATTTGAGGAATCGGTTTTCGATGGCGGTTCGTGCTCGATGGCGGATACGCAGCCAGCCGAGTTCACGAGTCACAGCCCAATCAGGGGGCCCGATGGCGATTAAAGGCGGTCGGATCAAATCCTCGGGAAGAAAGCCAATACCCATGCGGTTTTCAATCAGCGTTCGCATGATCTCGATCGAGGGTGCTGAGTGATGTCGACTCGGTAGGGGCAGCGGGGCGAGCAGGCCGCGGATGCGCTCGAGCGTGCCGCTACCTCGAGGTGGGAGCACCCAAGTTTGCGTGTTGAGCCAGTTTTCGATCTGTGCAAGCGCGCGGGGTGTTTCGCGGAGTGCTCGTTCGGATGGAATCGAGCCGCTGCTGTGTTTTGGCAGCTCGCGGTGTGTGGTGAGCACCATGCGTTCGCGCCGGAGAGATTGTGTTTCGTGAGATGGGTGACGGTGTTCCGGCAAGGTCACGAGCGCGAGATCTGCAAGGCGATGGTCGACGGCGTCCACGGCGGCGTCGGAATCCAAAAACTGCCACTCGACTTGAATGGCCGTCGCGCCGATGACGCTATCGTCTAGCCATTTCGGTAGCTGGTGCAGGGCAATATGGTGTGAGATGGCGACACGTAGAGGACCGCTTTTGCCGCCGCCCAGTTCGTCGAGTGCGCGAGCTGCGTCCGTCAGGCGAGCGAGCACTTCACGCGCTGGGGCTTCAAGGAGGTGGGCAGCGGGCAACGGGTGAACGCTGCGTCCGAAACGTTCGAAGAGGGGTTGATCAATCGTCCGCTCCAATGCCTGAATGCGCTTGCTGATGGCGGGTTGGCTGAGTTCAAGTTTCTCGGCGGCGGTCGAGAAGCTCTGTGTCTCAAGCAGCGCTAGGAAGGCTTTCAGCCAAGAGACTTGGAGATCTTCGGGGCGAATGGCGCGCATCGGGATATTCCGGTTTGTTATCAGAAAGTCGATAAATACGACTTGATGTTATCGCGAAGTGCGTGCAATCCTGAATCCGATGAAAAATATGGGACTTGATCGCTCGAGGACAGTCGGGACGGCGTCCGCGGCGAAGACGTTTGGAGGTGACATGTCGGGACAGACGCTTTACGAAAAGCTGTGGAATGCGCATGTGGTGTCCGAGCAATCTGACGGCACGGCGCTCCTGTATATCGACCGTCATCTGGTTCACGAAGTCACCAGTCCGCAGGCGTTTGAGTCGCTCCGCTTGGCGGGGCGCAAGCCGTGGCGGCGGGACGCGATCGTTGCCGTGCCTGACCACAACGTCCCCACGACCAACCGCGCGGGTGGGATCGAAGATCCGATTTCGCGTGAACAGGTCGAGACGTTGGAGCGAAACGCGACCGAGTTGAAATTGACGTTTTTTCCGATGGGCGATTTGCGCCAGGGAATCGTCCATGTCGTTGGGCCTGAGCAGGGCGCCACTTTGCCGGGGATGACCGTCGTTTGCGGTGATTCGCACACGTCGACCCACGGCGCGTTGGGCGCGCTGGCTTTTGGGATCGGAACGTCTGAGGTCGAGCATGTCATGGCGACGCAGTGTCTGTGGCAGAAACGTTCACGAACGATGTTGATCCAGTGCGCAGGGGAGTTGCAGCCCGGCGTTACGGCCAAAGACTTGATACTCGCGATCATCGGCCGTATCGGCACGGCTGGCGGAACCGGTTATGCGATCGAGTTCGGTGGCGAAGCAGTGCGTAAGCTCTCGATCGAAGGGCGCATGTCGATGTGCAACATGGCGATCGAGGCTGGCGCTCGCGCTGGGATGGTTGCCGTTGATGACAAGACTGTCGACTATGTGCGTGACAAACCATTTGCACCCAAAGGCGAGGCGTTCGATCGCGCGGTGGCATATTGGAAGACGCTCCAGAGCGACGCCGATGCGGTTTTCGATGTGGTCGTGGATATCGACGCGAGCTCGATCCGACCTCAAGTGAGTTGGGGCACGAGCCCAGAAATGGTCGCTGATCTCGATGGCGTCGTGCCCGATCCAGAGTCGTCTGGCGACCCGGTGCGCGCGGAGGCTCGACGCAAGGCGCTGGCGTACATGGGGCTTGCTGCGGGAACACCGATCCGGGATATCAAGATCGATAAGGTCTTCATTGGCTCGTGCACAAACTCGCGTATCGAAGATCTGCGTGCCGCTGCCGAGGTGGTTCGTGGGCGGCACAAGGCGGCTTCAGTCGCGCTGGCGATGGTGGTTCCCGGTTCGGGGCTGGTCAAGCGTCAGGCTGAGGAGGAGGGTCTGGATCGGGTGTTTATCGATGCGGGCTTCGAGTGGCGTGAGCCGGGCTGCTCGATGTGTTTGGCGATGAACGCCGATCGGCTGGAATCGGGTGAGCGCTGCGCGTCGACGTCGAATCGTAACTTTGAGGGGCGCCAAGGCCAGGGCGGGCGGACTCACCTCGTCAGTCCGGCATTGGCGGCGGCGGCGGCAGTGGCGGGTCATTTCGAGAGTCCGGATCGGCTGCCTGCCTCCAGCTGATCTGGGGGTTGTTGGTGACGATTGGAAAGGCCGCTGATCGCGAGCGTATCGTCGAGAACATTCGGCGAGGCCGACCATCGGCTTCTATCGTGCGCTGGCCCGATGTAAGGGCACTCAGGTGAGCGACCTTGTCGTGCGATGACAGCGCTCGTTGTCGCCAGGGTCGATGAGTCGCTTCTTTGGGCGGAGAAGACGGTCTTGAGGACAGCGTGCGCCCCGCGCCGGTTTTGTGAATTTGTGGAGTCGCGAATGAAAGCATTCACTCAGCACTGTGGCATTGCAGCACCGCTCGATCGTGCGAACGTCGATACGGATGCCATCATTCCAAAACAGTACTTGAAGTCGGTTAGACGTTCGGGTTTTGGCGTCAACGCTTTTGATGATTGGCGTTATCTCGATCCAGGTGAGCCCGGGTCGGACCATGCCGCACGCCGACCGAATCCAGATTTTGTGCTCAATCAGGCGCCGTTCGATGAGGCTACGGTGCTGCTGGCGCGCGACAACTTCGGTTGTGGCTCGTCGCGTGAACATGCGGTCTGGGCGCTGGAAGATTTTGGTTTTCGGGCTGTGATCGCACCGAGCTTTGCCGATATTTTCTTTAATAACTGTTTTAAGAATGGTGTTTTACCCGTTGTTCTTCCATCACAAGTTGTAGACCATTTATTTGTCCTCGCGCGGGAAGCACCGGCGTCTAGGACCTGCGTCGATCTCGAGCGTTGCTTGGTGATCGACGCGCGTGGAGACGAGCATGAGTTTTCGGTGGACGCGGATCGCCGCCGACGCTTGCTTGAGGGGCTCGATGACATTGCCTTGACTCTTGAGCTTGCTGATCGCATCCGGGCCTATGAACAACGAGCGCGGCGGGAGAGTCCTTGGCGTTTTGCGCAATGATGATCGAGACGGAACGGACTGAGGTGAGACTTTGACCGGCATGCGTTGACGATGGATTGGCTATGGCGTGAGTTGTCTTCGCGTTTGCCTGTGGCGTGACTTTGGTGCTCGACGGGTTGACGCACTGGGCGTATGGCCTGCGAATTGAACACTCGAGGCCGCTTCGATTAGCGCATTTGTTTTGGGACACGCCTGCGATGTTGCGAGATTTTCGAGGTTCGGTGCAGGTGCGCTAACGGCCCGCTGATGGCGTGCGACGCGAGCAGCTTGAATGCTCGGTGGCTGAAGGCTACGGCCTCGCCGCGCGTTTCAACCCGTGTCGCCGGTCGTGGTTGAATTTGCGCTTTTTGTTCGTGATTCGGCGGTTGTTCGTTTTTTGTCGTTTTGGTTTTTTTAGGCGTCGGTGGCGTCTTTTTAGGCGGTTGTCCTTGATGTGTTGACGATTGTGATGTCGATAGGGTGACGTGATGCACAAGATTTTGCTGCTTCCCGGTGATGGAATCGGGCCCGAGATTACCGCGCAGGCGCGCAAGGTTTTGGCTGCGCTGATGGCCGAGGGTGAGCTGGAATGCTCGCTCGACGAGGCGCCGATTGGCGGCGCGGGCTATGACGCGGCGGGGCACCCTTATCCTGACGTAACACGCACCAAAGCCCGTGAGGCCGATGCCATTCTGCTCGGCGCGGTCGGCGGGCCGCAGTACGATACGTTGGCTCGCGAGCTTCGTCCGGAACGCGGACTGCTTGGAATCCGCTCCGATCTCGGACTGTTCGCCAATCTCCGGCCGGCGTTTTTGTATCCGCAGTTGGCGGGGGCTTCGACCTTGAAGCCAGAGGTGGTGTCGGGCCTCGATATCGTGATCGTGCGTGAGTTGACCGGTGGGATCTATTTTGGCCAGCCCCGTGGGATCGAGGTGCGCGATGGCGAGCGCTACGGGTTCAACACGGCGGGATATCGTGAGTCCGAGATCGAGCGCATCGCGCGCGTCGGTTTTGAGGCGGCAGCGATGCGCGGCCGTCGCCTGTGTTCAGTGGACAAGGCCAATGTGCTCGAGGCTAGCGAGCTGTGGCGCGAGGTCGTTGAGCGGGTTGCGACTGATTTTCCGGAGGTGGAGTTGTCGCATATGTATGTCGATAACGCGGCCATGCAGTTGGTGCGTGCGCCGAAGCAGTTCGACGTGATCGTGACGTCGAACATGTTTGGCGACATTCTCTCGGACGCGGCGGCGATGCTGACAGGCTCGATCGGGATGTTGCCTTCGGCCTCGCTCAATGAGAGTGGCAAGGGTCTGTACGAGCCGATTCATGGCTCCGCGCCCGATATCGCCGGTCAAGACAAGGCCAATCCGCTGGCGACGATTTTGTCTGTGGCGATGTTACTGCGCTACACCTTGCATCTTGACAGACTCGCGCAGCGTGTCGATCAGGCCGTAGTCGATGTGCTCGAGGGCGGATGGCGGACGGCTGATATTGCCGATTCGCAGACGCGGGCCGATGCCGTCATCGGCTGTGAGGCTATGGGTGACGCCGTTGTCGCGGCGCTGAAGGCGGGGCGTGCGGCGGCGTGATCGTCGGCAGTCGAGGGCGGCGCTGTCGTTCGTTGTGAACAGGATGGAGTCCTCGGTGCGCGGAGCGCGGTGATCAAGACGTCACCAGTCGATTGGCAATGGGGAACGAGCATCGCGTAGCGCGTGTTCAGCGTTTTCCTGGGGCGGTAGTCACTTTGATCGCATGTGGGCGGGCGTCTGGATGCGGGTGTTTCTGAGGAGTGGAAAATGACGAAAACGTATGACGTGGCCGTGGTCGGCGCGACGGGGGCTGTGGGTGAGACGCTGTTGTCGATTCTGGCCGAACGCAACTTTCCGGTTGGCCGCGTTCATGCGCTGGCGAGTGCTCGTTCATTGGGCAAGACGGTGAGCTTTGGTCGTAAAACGCTCGATGTCGAGGATCTTGCGACTTTTGATTTTTCAACGGTTCAGATCGGCCTGTTTTCGCCGGGCGCCTCGGTCTCAGCTGAGTATGCGCCGAAGGCTGCGGCGGCAGGTTGTGTCGTGATCGACAACACGTCGCAGTTTCGCTATGACGACGACGTGCCGCTGGTGGTGCCCGAGGTAAATCCGGATGCGATTGCTGGCCACACCCAGCGGGGGATCATTGCCAATCCAAATTGCTCGACGATCCAAATGTTGGTCGCGTTGAAGCCAATCTACGATGCCGTGGGGATCGAGCGCATCAACGTCGCGACGTATCAGGCGGTTTCAGGTACGGGCAAGGATGCGATCGAGGAACTCGCGCTACAGACAGCTGCTCTGCTGAATGGCCGTTCGGTGGAAAGGGCGGTGTATCCGAAGCAAATCGCATTCAACGCGTTGCCGCATATTGATGTGTTTCAGGACAACGGCTACACGAAAGAAGAAATGAAGATGGTGTGGGAGACTCGCAAGATCTTCGGCGATGAAAAAATCTTGGTGAATCCGACGGCCGTGCGGGTGCCTGTGTTCTATGGTCATTCTGAAGCGCTGCACATCGAGACGCGCGACAAGATCTCGGCGGATGATGCACGCGCACTGCTCGCTAAGGCCCCGGGTGTCATGTTGGTTGACGAGCGTCGCGACGGTGGTTATCCCACCGCCGTGACGGAGGCGAGCGGACAAGATCCGGTGTTTGTCGGTCGCATTCGCGAGGATATTTCGCACCCCCGTGGGTTGAATCTGTGGGTCGTCTCGGACAACGTTCGCAAGGGTGCTGCGTTGAACGCGGTGCAGATCGCTGAGAATCTGGTTCGCGACTATTTTTGATGAGACCCTTGTCGCCGGGGCCTTTTTTTGGGGTCGATGATCGGATCGATGGTAAATCGTGATGATGTCGTGAGTCCGGTTCGCTTTGTGGCCGCGTTGAGGACGTCCCATGTGACCGCGGGCGTATACAAACCAGGCCTGTCGTTGTGAGTGTGTCGTGCGTCAGCAGAACATTCGCTTACGGCGTTGCATCGCGTCCGCAGCGAGTGTTGGCAGGCGACTCTCGCCCCGTCTGTGGACATCGGCACTCGGGGCGTCGTGCTGCGCGGCGTATTCGTCCGTCGCGGAGATTCGAATTGGTATTCGCTCCGTCTGATGACAGACAGCGATCGATTCCAGAAGCAGGCCGCGTTTGTTTCGCTGGTCGCTGTGCGGCGTCTTGGACGCTTTCGCGTTGAGCCTTGTTGCGTTATCCCCATCGCGTTGGATCGAAAAGGATTCAAATTAACTGCTTTTCTGTGCGGTCGTTATGTTTTCTTGTATATTGCGACGGATCGTTACGGGTCTTGATTACGTGCTGGGCTGTTGATTCGTTGCGCTTCGCTTCATTTGGATGGGTGGGACCATCCGGCTGTTATTGAGAAGGTTTCTTTCTGGATATCAGAAATTTATGTTTGTTTTCGAAAGTGTTTCTGGGTTGTTCTTCCGTTAGTTGCTGGCATTGCCGTAGGCGTAATGAGCTTTCGGTGGACCGGGCGTGTTGAACGGGCCCTTCATTGGTCGACCTCGCGGTTTGTGCCTTTAAGCAGCTAGCTGGCACTCCGTCTGGGTGATCGCTCAAATATGGCGCTGTTCGTTGTTGGCCTGTGCTGAACAGGCAGGTTGAGGTCGTTGGGAACGGTCTTGGGTCGTTTTGCCGCGGTCGTCAGGGATGAATCTAGGGGTGTCGACGTACAGGGATGGAGATCTTCGGGCAAGCCGGTCATCGTTTAATGGGCGCGAGAGGACTTTGACATGAGTGAAAAAAACGTGCGGAGTCCTCCGCTTGATGTTGCGCTTGCTCGTGATGAGGAGCCGCGGGTCGACACGGCGAGACGGTGCCCTGCGCCGGAGCAGATCGAGGTGGATCCGGATTTAGCTGTCGCTTTGATTGGGCTTCGCTTAGCGACGCTGATTGATATCCGCCAGCCTTTCGAGATCGAGTTGAAAGGGGCGACTCCGGGCGCCATCGAGGTGCCGTTTTTTCACTTGCAACATCGTCTCGGCAGCCAATTGACGGCAGAAGAGCAAGAATTGCTCGATGCCGATACACCTGAGTTTGAAGATTTGACGACGTTTCTTCGCCGCATCAACGAAGCTTCTCAATCGCTTTGCAGCACCCGTGTTCTGCTGTGCGTGTGCAATTCGGGGCGTCGCTCGTTGCGGGCTGCGCAGACCCTCCGCGCGCTCGGCTATCCGTTCAGTTTTTCAGTAATTGGCGGCGTGCGTGACGGGCGTTTCGGTTCCGATGTCTAGCGGATGTTTTTGATCGGATCGTTTTTTTCGAGGTTAAGCGCGCCGATCGAGAACGCGGGTCGTCGATTGGCGGCCTCGAGTGGTGTTTGGTGTCCGAGCGGTGATTTTTCGTGCGCCTACGACAGGATATTGGGGCCATGTGGCCCGCTCGTCGGCGCTGAGCACAATCGAGGCACTCGGCGTTAGGTGCATCGCGTGCGGGTGGATGGAGCGCGTTCGCAACGGACGTTCGCGTGCGTCGTGAGTATTCAGAGCATCAGCGCCGCGCGAGAAAAATGACGTTCGGCGCCGGATTGGAAAAGTCGAGCTCGTGTAGACGAGCGAAATGTTGAAAGGTGCGCATCCGGTAGAAAACGACGTGGGTTGGATCTCGACGGTAAGGCCAGCGCGCAAAGCCGTGGTCGCTCTGCTGCAGTGTCGTCATCGCAGCGAGCAATCCTTGGGGCTTGAGGCATTTCAACAGTCGTTCGAGCGTTGGGCCCGGGTTGTGGAGATGCTCGGCGACTTCGGTGCAGGTGATGAAGTCGTAGGTGCGTTCCAAAGTCCATGGGTCGGGATAAAAAAATGGGTCGAACAACGACATGTGGTGGCCAGCGGCGCTCAGCATGTCTGCGAGTGCGGGCCCGGGGCCGCAGCCAAAATCAAGACCCGTACTCGGTTTGTCTGATTGGGTACGCAGGCGCGCAATCAACGGACCAGCCAGTCGAGCTAGAAAAGCGCGGTAGCGCGGATCATCGACTTGGTTGTTGTGAGTGCGATAGTGAGCCGCTTCCTCTTCGGCGCACAGGCGCGATTTCGGGTGCAGGAATGTGAGCTCGCAGACTGTGCAGCGTAGGTAGTCTCGGCGCTGCTTTTGTTGCGTGGTTGACGTGTTGTCGGCGCTCTTTTGACGGTCTGATCGCTTGGTTACCTGATCACGCGGGGAAGGTTCCCACGTCGTCGCGAATAGTCGAATCGATTGTGAGCGACATAAAGGGCAGGCAATGCCGTCGGGGTCGGCGCTCTGTTGTCGCCTCGCGCTGCTCGTGGCGCTGAGCGGATTTTCGTGGGGTGTGCGGGGCATGGTTTTGACCGATGCGCAAGGGTCGCGGTCACGCGGGGGGATCGGGATCCGAGCCGGCTCTGGCTGGTGTGCGCTCAGCGCTGTGATCGCAGTCGCCAGCGCATTCGAAGCATCGCAAGCTTGGTCCGAGTCAAAGTTGTGATTTAAAAAAAGCGCCCGCAGGCGCTTGATTGATGGGGATTTTGGCGGAGAGGGTGGGATTCGAACCCACGGTACGCTCGCGCGTACAACGGTTTTCGAGACCGCCCCGATCGACCACTCTGGCACCTCTCCGGGGGGAGGATCATATCGCGTTTCCAGATTGTGGGCTAGATGATCTGACCCTGCCGTGTGACCTTCAATGGTTGACGGGGGTCGGGTTTGGTTTTGGTGAAGGCTTTGTATCGAAGCGATTCGCTGATGGCCGGTGACTTGATCTCGGGAACGTGGATCCGTTGGCATCGTTCATCAAGGTTGCAGTCGGGTTATCTTCCAGCCTGAGTCGGTACGGTCAAGCTGAAGGCGGTCGTGCAGGCGGTTGTCGCGACCCTGCCAAAATTCGATGCGTTGTGGCACGAGGCGATAGCCGCCCCAGCGTGAAGGCCTCGGGGGGCCGTCGGGGAATTCGTGGACGATGGCGGCGTGGGCGGCTTCGAGCGTCGCGCGGTCGGCAATGGGTTGACTCTGTTTTGATGCGTAGGCCGCTTGTTGGCTGCCCGTCGGCCGGCTTGAAAAATAAGCGTCGGCTTCGGCGTCGCTCAGGATTTCGACGCCGCCTTCAAATCGGACTTGACGTTCGGTTTCAGGCCAGTAGAACAGAACTGCTGCGCGTGGGTTGGCGGAGAGGTCGTGGCCTTTGCGGCTGTCGCGATCGGTATAAAAACATAGGCCGTGGTCCACGTGCTTGAGCAGTACGCAGCGTGCCGATGGCTGGCCGGACGCATCGGCCGTGGCTAGGATCATCGCTGTGGGTTCGGTGTTGCCAGCCGTCCGGGCGTCCTGAATCCATGTTTCGAGTTGATTGAAGGGATCTGGATTAAGCGCATTTCGATCAAGTGCGCCGGAGAGATAACGGCGCCGATCGGCGCGGTGGTCGTGGGTCGCAGCGGACGGGCGGGGTTGTACGGAGTCATTGATCTGGGCCATTAGTGACCTCGAGGTATTGAGACGATCGAAATGAATTGACGTTTGCTGGTTATGACCGACGATGGCCATGAGTGCGACTTCCTAGCGTGCTGAGACCCAGCCGATGTGCAATGGTTTACCGTCTTGTTAGCTTCAGGCTGGTGCCGGGTTGTCGATGAGGGCTTGAACCTTGGCGGTCGATGGCTGTCGGGTCCCTAGTGGTCAATGAGCCGGCGATCGTCCCAGAACGGTGTGGGTGACTCGACGCTCGATCAACTCGCGCGCTGCAGACAAATGAGGCTCGGCGACGCGTTCGCATCTGGTGGTTCGGAGAGGCTCGCCGATTCGAGCTCCTGTTCGCCGGTAATCGTCCTCGTGCCTTCGGAGCTTCTGCGTGTGGACCGTCAAGCAAGCGGGTTTGTTGGCGTCGTTGCGAACCGCTGTCCTGTGTTGCGGCACTTTTGAGACCAAGGCTTTACGGAGAGGTGCATGGCCCATCCCATCATTGCAGCCATTGAACCGAAGGCGGTGAAGTTGAAACAAGGCGAGGTGGTGTACTTCTGCCGCTGCGGCCGTTCAAAGGATCAACCGTTTTGCGACGGTGCGCACGCGGGGTCGGGAATCGAGCCGATGCGCTTCGAGGCGCCGGCAGACGATGAGTTCTACTTTTGTCAGTGCAAGCAAAGCAGCGATTTGCCACTGTGTGACGGAACGCATGAACGCTTCTCTGAAAAAAATGTTGGACAGTCGCTAGATGATGCCTCAGCGAGTGATGCAGCTTCGAACCAGAACGCCAAGAAAAGCGACGCTAATGACACCGCCAGAGACGAATTCGAGTCGGAAATTCAAGTGCGTAACACCGACGCGGAGCCGTTGCTTGAGTGGGTGCATGCGTTAGCCGAGCAAGATCCTGAGACGTTTGGGTTCGGGCCGGTCGCGGCCATGGGTGTTCCGCGCCCGAGACTGCCGCAGTGGGATGACTTGTTGATTGTGACAGCGCAGTTGGCGCGTCGCCCGCTTGGCTCTGATGAATCGGTCGACATGCTCGTGACGTTAGGATCCGGTGATCGACGTCTCGAACTGGCATCGCCGCTGATCGTGACCGATATGAGTTACGGTGCGTTATCGAAGGAGGCGAAGATTGCGCTTGCCCGTGGCGTCGCTGCGGCGGGCGTGACTCACGCCACTGGCGAAGGCGGCGTTCTGCCCGAGGAGCAGGCCGCTAATCCAAAGCTGCTGTTTGAACTTGGTCCGGCTCGCTTTGGCTTTGATCAGGTCGATTGGTCGCGAGTCGGTGGGTTCCATGTCAAGGCCGGGCAGGCGGCGAAGACAGGCATCGGCGGCGTTTTGCCGGCCGCTAAGGTCAGCGAGGAAATAGCCTCGGTCCGCGGAATCTCGGCGGGTGAGGACGCGTGCTCGCCTGAAGTCGATCCAAAATTGTTGAATCCTAGGGATTTTGTGGCTCTTTTCGATAAGGTGCGGGAGCATGCGGGGGCAATTCCGGTCGGGATCAAGCTCGCGGCTCAACATGTCGAGGCCGATCTCGCCTTTGTGCTGGAGTGTGGTGTCGACTATGTGGTCATTGACGGCCGCGGCGGCGGAACAGCGGCGGCTCCACAGTGGCTCCGCGATCACTCGGGCGTGCCGTTGCAGCATGCCATCGCTCGAGCGCGTGATTTCATCGATCGCCACGCTGATGGGGCCGGCGTACGTTTGATCGCGACCGGTGGACTTCGTACGCCGATGGACGTCGTCAAGGCGTTGGCTTTGGGCGCGGATGCGGTGGCGCTAGGCACTGCGGCGATGCAGGCGGTGGGATGTATTGGGGCCCGGATTTGCCATACCAATCGTTGTCCGGTCGGGGTCGCGACGCAGGATCCTGAGCTGCGGTCTCGCCTCGACGTCGACAAGGCGAGCCAGCGGGTCGATCGCTTTCTCAGAAATAGCGCGGCGATTGTCGAGCGTTTTGCGCGGGTGTGTGGTCATGCGCGCGTCGCCGAGTTCGCACGTGACGACCTCGTCACGACCAATCCGGCGTTGAGCGATGCGCTCGGCGTGTCGAACGCGGGGGTCGACAGGACCGAAATGAACCGCGGTTGGCCCATGCCCGGCGCTACTAGCCAACGGTGAGCCGTCTGAGTCTGTTCAAAGAGCGTTGAAACCCTGAAACGTTGCAACACTCCATAGGCGCTGAATGATGGGAAGCGGGTGCCGGGCGAACGTCGCGAGCCGGCGTGGGCGAGACGTTTGATCGGCATCGGCGTCGGATTATGCGGGACGTCATTGCGCTGATGGACCGATCGCGCGGCCGGGTATTAGGCGTCGTTTTGGCGTTTTTTTGGCTCGTGACTGTGACAGGCGTCGGTCGAGATCCGGCTGGTCTAGGTCGGGGTTTCCCCGTGTGCCTGGTCCTTTGTCGAGAGGGATGTTCTTAGTGAGTGCCTTCGCGGGCGCTTCGGTATGGGGGTTCTTTTCGAGTTTCCCAATCTGCATTCAGACGGTTTGTCGGTCTTAAAAGCACGGCAAAGTCCCGAGAGGGACGCAGCGCAGCGCGCCCGAAGTGCGGAGCCTACAGCCCCTGAGTGCAGCGACCGAGTGATAACGAGCCGGTGGGCGGGGACACGAGCTCCACACGGGGTCATACACGCGCGCACGGCAACGTCTTGAGTGTTTTCCACGGGCTTGGATGAGGATGAGAGAAATGTACGCTTTGGCGACGATATTGCATGTGTTGGCGGCGGTGTTATGGGTCGGCGGGATGTTTTTTGCGTGGTGGATCCTGCGCCCGGTTGCGGGTGAGCAACTTGCACCGGATGCTCGGATTCGTTTGTGGTCGGCCGTATTTGCGCGGTTTTTCCCGTGGGTGTGGGGCAGTATCGTCGTGATCCTGATCACGGGGTTTTGGATGCTTTTTGGCGTGTTGGGTGGATTTGCTGGCGTTCATTGGAGCGTGCATCTGATGCTGCTACTTGGGGTGGTGATGATGTTGTTGTTCGCACATATTTTCTTCGCCCCGTACAAGCGTCTCCGTCGTGCTGACGGTCTCGGTGATCTCGAGACCGGTCTCGCAGCACTCGGGCAGTTGCGGTTGTTTTTTGCGATCAATCTGGTGCTTGGAGTTGTGACGTTTGCGGTTGCGTCGGGCGGTCGTTTGATCGGATAAAGCACGTTGCCCGTGTTGTTCGGGCTGTCGTCAACGTTTGCGCGCCGTGATTCGAACTTGGCTGAGCGCGATTTGGATTTGTGGGCTGAGATATGTGGTCGTCGCTGAAACGATGGCGCCCGTGGCAGAGGCTACAGCCGGACGAGGCGGCGTCAGTATGGCGAGGCTTACGTGCTGGCCAAGGCGGCGTGGAGACTGTTTTGGGCTTACCGCACGCTTTGGCGGCGCCTTTGTTGGAGCGTCATTTTAGGGGCAAAGCCGTGCCAAGTAGCGCGGGCTTCGCTCGCCACGGACGCGACGGGTACTGGACGTTACCGCCACCTCACCCCTTCGTTCAGGTCCGGTTGATTGGCGATGACCACGGGCGATTGGCAGAAGGCGAGGTGCGCAGCGCGAAACTTTGGGCGGGTGTGTGTCTGTACACGCTGTGGGCCCCTGAAAACGAGCGTGTGGTGTGGCAGATCCTGGCATCGCGCGATGCGCCGCACTCTTTGCTCGCTTTGATCAAGGCTCAGGGGGTTGAGTTTACCCAGGTTGACTCGCTTGATGAGCGCTCGTCCGGGACTTGGCGATGATAGGGGTCGGCTCGCGTGGCGTCCCGTGACAGGCTGTCGCTCGTTTTCAGTGACGGTTTTCGGGGCGTTTTGGGCGGGACTGTGAGTTTCTATTTGCGATTGCGTCCGACAGCCTTGCACCTCCGCGCGCAACGCTCTACGATTGCGGGCCTCGCGAAAGCGGGGCGGTTAGCTCAGCGGTAGAGCACTGCCTTCACACGGCAGGGGTCACTGGTTCGAACCCAGTACCGCCCACCACACACAAAAAACCCCGGGGCTACGCCCGGGGTTTTTTGTGTGTGGTCCTCGGTCGGTTTGGCGTTCTGTGCCCTCAAGGGCTCGCGTTTTTTTCCGAAGACGCGCAGATCGGTTTTGATTCCGGGCTTTTGGCTGTCGCTGGGGTTTCGTTTGGTCCGGGCGGGCGGGTGGAATGACAGGTGTACCCTGACGGCGGATAGCCTCAGGGTGATGTGCGAATGACGTTCCGATTACATCTAGGGCGAATGTTGGGCACTCATGCCTGGCTTCAGGTGTGTAGTGGTTAAGGGTATTGGTTGTTGATCAATATCGCGTTTATCAAATATAGACATTCTTCAATGGGTCGGATTGAGAAAAATCACTTGTCCCAACGGGGTCAGATCAGTACTCTCGCACGGTTTCTATCCCACAAAGCGAGGACAAGCGCATGGCCGTCAAGAAGTACGACGCGGGCGTCAAGGATTACCGCGAAACCTACTGGATGCCAGAGTACGTGCCACTCGACACGGACCTGCTGGCATGTTTCAAGATCACTCCGCAGCCTGGTGTCGATCGTGAAGAAGCGGCTGCTGCTGTAGCGGCAGAGTCCTCGACGGGTACCTGGACCACGGTTTGGACCGATCTCCTGACCGACATGGACTACTACAAGGGCCGCGCGTACCACATCGAAGACGTACCCGGTGACGATGAGTCGTTTTACGCTTTCATCGCTTACCCGATCGATCTTTTCGAAGAGGGTTCGGTCGTCAACGTGTTCACCTCGTTGGTGGGTAATGTGTTCGGCTTCAAGGCCGTGCGCGCGCTGCGTCTGGAAGACGTGCGTTTCCCTATCGCTTACGTGAAGACCTGTGGTGGTCCGCCGCATGGGATTCAGGTCGAGCGCGACATGATGAACAAGTACGGTCGTCCGCTGCTGGGTTGTACCATCAAGCCGAAACTGGGTCTGTCGGGCAAGAACTACGGCCGCGCCGTGTACGAATGTCTGCGTGGTGGTCTCGACTTCACCAAGGACGACGAAAACATCAACAGCCAGCCGTTCATGCGCTGGCGGCAGCGTTTCGACTTCGTTCAGGAAGCGACCCTGAAAGCCGAAGCCGAAACCGGTGAGCGCAAGGGCCACTATCTGAACGTGACCGCGCCCACTCCGGAAGAGATGTACAAGCGTGCCGAGTACGCCAAGGAGATCGGCGCGCCGATCATCATGCACGACTACATCACCGGCGGTTTCTGCGCCAATACTGGGCTGGCCAACTGGTGCCGCGACAACGGCATGTTGTTGCACATCCATCGTGCGATGCACGCGGTTGTCGACCGTCATCCCAAGCACGGGATCCACTTCCGTGTGCTGACCAAGATCCTGCGTTTGTCCGGTGGCGATCATCTGCATACCGGGACTGTTGTTGGCAAGCTCGAAGGCGACCGCGCTGCGACGCTTGGCTGGATCGACTTGCTGCGTGAACAGTTCGTGCCAGAAGACCGCTCGCGCGGCATCTTCTTCGATCAGGATTGGGGCTCGATGCCGGGTGCCTTCGCCGTGGCTTCGGGTGGGATCCACGTGTGGCACATGCCGGCTCTGGTCTCGATCTTCGGTGATGACTCCGTCCTGCAGTTCGGTGGCGGTACGCTGGGTCACCCGTGGGGCAACGCCGCTGGTGCGCACGCCAATCGTGTCGCGCTGGAGGCCTGTGTGCAGGCTCGCAACGAAGGTCGCGAGCTCGAGCGCGAGGGCAAGGAGATCCTGACGGCCGCCGCGGCACATAGCCCAGAGCTGAAGATCGCCATGGAAACCTGGAAAGAGATCAAGTTCGAGTTCGATACGGTCGACAAGCTCGACGTCGCGCACAAGTAAGACCGCCGTGAGGGGCGAGTCATCTACTCGCCCCCTTGGCCGGTTGAACATCTTCAGCAGAGGACACCGTCATGGCGGAAATGCAGAGCTACAAACAGCAGAAGCGCTTTGAAACTTTTTCTTACCTGCCGGCGATGAATGCCGATCAGGTTCGCCGTCAGATCGAGTACTGCCTTGCGCAGGGCTGGAATCCGGCGGTTGAGCATTGCGAGGTCGATAAGGCCATCAGTAACTACTGGTATATGTGGAAGCTGCCGTTCTTCGGTGAGCAGTCGGTTGATGCGGTTTTGGCCGAAATCGAAGCCTGCCATCGCGAGCATCCGAACCATATGGTCAAGTTCATTGCTTACGATAACTATGCTCAGAGCCAGGGTATGGCTTTCGTGGTGTATCGCGGTCGTTGATCGATACTCGGCGGTCACGCTCGTTGACCGCTAGGCTTGATCCCTAGGCAGTAAACCGATGTGGCTGGAGCCGTTTTCGTTTGGAACGTGAGGCTGCCAGAACGTCGTCGAGCCTAATGATCGAGCAGGCCGTGTTTCGGCACGTGCTGCAGGTCGGTGGCACTAGCAGGCTGCGCCATAGCAGCTGTACCCATACCGCCTCGTTAGGCGAGGCGGCTCAAAATCTTTCCGATCGTGCTCGGTGCACGATCGGTTTGCCGAACAGCAAATCGTTTGATCGCCGTGTAGTGGTCTGTGGCGATGAGCGATTTCGAGTTCGTCATCTGAAACGTCGTCGATAAGAAGGACGCAACGATGAGTGACATGACAGCGGGCCAGTCGATGAGTGGGCGCGATATCGCGCTCGCGCGCCGCAAGGCAATGTCGCAGGGCGGCAAAAAAGCGGCGTCGAAGCATATTGTCGAGCGCAGCGCTTCGGACGCTCGTCGCAACCGCGCGTCCGGCGCACCAAGCTCAACGAAACAAGCGGACATCGCGGTGTCTTCGGTTTCGAGCGGAACTGGTGAAAGTAGAGCACGAGTCGCGACGACTCGAGCCGATATGCTATCGAACGAGGCTCCTGCAGGCTCATCGGAGCAGGCGATTGAGCCCTCCCTGTTTGGTGGCGCAGCGCCTTCCCCTCGCGTTCAGAATGTCGGCCCGTCGCGTGGACGAGCGCGCGCTGTGGCGCGCCGGACAGCTTTGGCCCAAAACGGTAAGCGCGGTCTGGGGCTCGTTCGTGGTGCTGCACCGAGCGTTCAAAAGCTCATGGCCGCGGCCGGTGCCGGCGACGTTGATTGCAGCAACATGAGCGGTCGTGAGGTCTGCCGCATTCGGCGTCAGGCACTGGCCGAGAACGGTAAAAGCGTTCTCGGCAAGAACAAGAACGAACGTTCGCGGGGCGATGCACTGCGTGCGCTCGCGAACCGAAAGGCCACCGCGCGAGCCACCGTGGCTGGCGATGAAGCGACTGACGGCTCAAGGGATTCCATTCCCGACGGCAAAAAGTCGTGCGGCTGTGGCTGCAACGGCAAGAAGCTTGAGACCGCTCAGTCTCCGGCGCCGGCTGGTAGCCTCGAGGCCGGACTCGATACGTTGTGTCTGACGGTCGATCGCGCCGACGACGGGCGCGGAAAACCTTTGCCGGAACCGATCATGAGCCGGGCCCGCGCGCTGTGTATGGCGCGGCGCGAGGCCCTTGCGCACAACGGCAAAAAAGCCATTGTCAAGCGTCGCCTGTCCGCGGGCACAACAGCGAATTCGTGGCAGATCTCGGAGGCCTGGCGGCAGGCTCAGCGTCGCGGTGTATCCGGGCGGGAAGTTGCTCGCGCGAGACGCCAAGAGTTGTGTCATCAGGGACGTGGTTCATGTTCGCCGGCACGCCCGTCGGGACGCATTCGTCCTGAGGCGCCGCAAAAAGTCGACCTGAGCTCGACTTTGTCGGGGCAGACGGTTTCGGGTACGAGCGTCGAACAACGCCGAGGCCGTGTCACTGGTACCGAATCAGGCGTTTGCCGGAGCGTGACAGGAACGGAATATTTAGGTGTCGAGCACTTCACCGAGCATTGCGGAGTCACGCCAGAGCCGGGCGCGGTAAAGGTGCATCAATCTGTCACTGCACGTGGTCTCGGGGTCAGCGGCACTTCGGTGTCACGTTCTGATCGCGTTACAGGCACGGAGTCTGGCGCTTGCCAAGGTGTTACGGGAACGGAGTATCTCGGCGTCGAGGACATCGTGGTTTGCGGTCGCACGCCAAAGGCCAATCCCGCGAAGATCGGCGTCATGACGACGGCTAAAGGTGGGGCCGTTTCTGGTTCCGTCGTGGGCCGCTCGGGGCGGGTGACGGGTGATGAGACGGGTAGCTGCCGGTCGGTGACGGGAACCGAATACCTGAATGCCAAGGACTCCGAAGCGTTTTGCGCACCGTCGAGTGCAGCGCTGGGCGGAGCCGCTAGCGCGCCGACGAAGGTCGGGGTCATGCACACGCTCAAGGGCAAGAGCTTGACCGGAAGCGTCGTTGGTCATTCGACGGTGGTGACGGGAACTGAGGCCGGAGGGTGCAAACCGGTAACAGGAACCGAGTACCTGGGCGCGGAAGATATTGGTGGGTTTTGCGGTGCGAAGACGATTCCAACGGCTCCAGAGAAAGTCGGCTTGTCTCAGACGAACGGAGATCAGCCCGTGACTGGAAGCGTTGTCGCCCGTTCGGTGCAGGTGACGGGTGGCGAAGCGGGTGAATGTCGCAGCTTGACCGGCACCCAGTACCTGGAATCCGGCAGTCGCAATAGCGCTTGTCAAACGCTTTGCGATCGTACCGATCTCCCGACCAAGGTCGGGTTGATGCACACCTTGCGCGGCCGTGAGGTTTCGGGTTCTGTCGTCGAGAGCTCGGTCCGGGTAACCGGTGATGAATATGGCGGTTGCAAGCCAATTACCGGAACCGAGTACCTCGGCATTGAGCATTTCGATCGTTTTTGTCATCAGCGCCCGAACCCGGCCCCTGAAAAGGTCGCAGTCGGTCAAACCTGGAATGCCCAAACAGTAACAGGAACCGCTGTCGGCCGATCACCCAGGGTTACGGGCGACGAGTACGGGTCATGTAAGCCGATCACTGGCACCTCATACGTTGGTCCTGATCAGGTCGCCGCGTTTTGTGATTCCTCTGCAACGGCGTTGAGCGCGGCGCGTTCGCCGGTAAAGCGATCAGCCCCGGCGATGCCCGTGACGGGTAGTCAACCGGGGTATGACGATGACGTGACCGGCAGCGACCGGGGAGCCTGTGTTGCGGTCTCGGGCTCGCCGTATGTCGGTGCAGACCAACAATCATCTCGCTGCGAGGCCGGCGAAATTGAGCCGGTGGTGCAGGGTGGGTTCTCGATCATGACTCCGGCGCGCGCCGGCCTCTATCGACGCGAACGGTCCGTGACCGGCATGGCGTACGAGGGCGACGCCTTGATCACAGGACCAGTCAACAAGGCGCTTGGTTTGGTCACGGGTACTGAGGAATTCCGCCACGCACCGCGCAGTCGCTGGTCGAAAGCGATAGCAACCACGGAAGCGAACGAACCGACATCCGCTGGTCAAGGTGGTGGAATGCAGGCGCCGATGGCTTTGGCTATGGCTCGTGCGAATCAGGCAAGTGACAAACAACAAGGGCGCGTGACCGGTGAAGGTAGCGATGCCGGCATTTCCATTACGGGTGACTCTTGGACGCGCGGTCAGAACGTGACCGGAAACGAGGGGCCTTGGGCCGTGCGCAATGCATCGGCGATAGGGCGTGGTGTCGGCATGGCGTTGGTCAATGCTCGGGCGAATCGTGAACTCGAGCGACCTGAGATTCCGATGAGTCGGATCACCGGCAGCGCCGGCAACACGTCGAGTGGTGCCGCTGTCACCGTTTCGGGTGGAGCGCGTGCCTGATGCGCGCAGCGCACTTGACTCTGGTGTGTGTGTTGGGCGATCCAGCGCCCGCCGATGCCGGTGAGGCTTTTTCGCCAGGGCAGACTGCGTCAGGCGTAGGCCATTCAGTCCATTCATATCAATAAGCTGCTCATTTGAGCGAGACGGAACGACACAGGAACGCTTGGGAAAGACAATGCTTTTCGCCGAAAATCGCCAAGAAAGTGCTGTGAATGCCGATGCGCACGAGCGGTCTGCGGTGGATTTCAGCGTCGCATCGGCCGATGTAGTTGAGCCGATTTTTCCTGAGCTCGCTGGTCGTTTCAGAGCTTCTGGCCCCAATGGAGCCGACACGTCAGGCGTCAGTGCCAGAGCATTCGGTCAACGGATTTCGGAGGATGACGCAAACGGGGGGTCGGCATCCGGCCGCGGGCATGATCATGACCTTTCGGAGCAATCTTCATCGGTCCACGGTTCAAGTGCGTGCCAATTGTCGAGCGAAGAATCGTTTGGGCGTGAGCCTTTGCGGTCCGGTCATCCGCTGAGTGATGAGGATTGGAATCGGAGTCTGTGGGCGTTGGAGTCGGGTCTGTGCCAGCGATTCACCGGTCTGGTTCCGGTCTTGCGGCATATTCGGAGTTTGCAGCATGACCCGGACTTTGTGAGCAAGGCGCAGCGCATTGCACGCGAATCTTTGGGTTTCGAGTTGCCTGTTCGGTTACTTGAGAATGCGTGGATTCATGGTCTCGATAATCGCCCGCTTTACTTGGCGGCGATCTTTGAGTTGTGCGACCGCTTGGTCAACGAGTATTGGGAAGGGCGCGAAGCGCTAGAGGACGAAGCGAGCCGAGCGCTGTCGTATTTTCTCGACTGCGATTTCCACGAGATCGACATCTCGCCTTGTTCGGATGGTCGGTTGCTCGGTCTTCGGCGCTTCATTTTGCGTTTGCCCGACATGGCGATCCGGGTGAAAAGCTACGCCGGGGCGATCTTTGATATCGAGGAGGACGTTCAGCATTGGACTCGTACCGAGCTGATGCGTTTCCGCGAGGGCTATCCGACGACGGCCGATGTTCCCAGTCGTTATTTAAAAGTGGCGGCTTATCACTATTCGAGTCGCGACCCGTCCAAGGGCGGCTGTGCGGCGCACGGTTCGTGTGAACGCGACGCAGCAGATGCTGCACTGCGTCAGCTACGCGCCTTCAGGCAGGCGATACAAAACACGTATTGCTGTGGCGCGTCGGTCGATACGTTGTTGATCGGCGTCGATACGGATGACGATTCAATCAAGATCCACGTGCCCGACGGCGACACGCGGATGAGCCTGTATCGCGCGATTGATAGCGGCGTGATCTATCGCGAAACAATCGATATGGACGCCGATTCTGCGCTATTGCACATCCAAAAGCGTCTTGGTGAAGTGATTGCGACGACTGGATGGGGGCAGGGTAACGGTGCCCCGCACGAGGGCATGCAGCGTCTGATCACGCGGTTGTTACTGAACAACCTGTCGCAGCTGGATTACGTCGCGCGTTATCACGATGGGTGTTATCGGGACCTCGATCATCATGAACAGGTGATCATCGTCGGCGACGAGATGGAGGAGATGCAGGTGCGCAACCTGGCGTACTTCGCGCATCTCGATACGATCGAAGAGGGTGCCGTTCATGTTGATGTCGCTGTGAGCAAGATCTTCAAGCGATTGAATACCGAACGTGGGTTGCCAGTTCCGGTAATCGTGCATTACCGCTACGACCGCAAGGTGCCGGGCTCTCGCGATCGCGTCGAAGCCCACTGTCGACGGGTCCGTGAGGCGATTGAGTCGCGGTACCGCGATCTCGTCCAAAAGGGCTTGATGGGTTGTCACATGGTCATTCGCAACCGCGTGAGTGGCTCAAAGCTCGAATGGTTGCAGGATTGATCTGAGGGCGTCATGAAGATTTGCAAAGTAGAAAAGACGCTCGTTTCGACGAATCGCATCAAGGAACTCGGACACCGACCTCTACTGGTCGTGCGTGAGCGTGGAACAGGGCCGCAACAAGTGGCCGTTGATTCAATTGGCTGTATCCCAGGAGACTGGGTGCTTGTCGTCGGGAGCTCAGCGGCGCGCGATGCAGCGGGCGCCAAAGAATATCCCAGTGATCTGACGATCGTCGGGATCATCGATCACTGGGAGGAGGCGTGATGGAGATCATGCGCGTCGTTCGGGATCTCGTGGTGACGAGACGCGTGCCGGGACTCTACAGCGCATCGCTTCGAGTTTTGGAGGACGCGAAGGGTAATACCGCCGTCGCTGTCGACCCCGTCGGAGCGCATCCGGGCAATTGGGTATTTACGATTTCTGGCTCGGCGGCACGCTTGGCGCTGCCCAACCGGAAGATCGAAACCGATCTGACCATTGGTGGAATTATCGACCAATGGGAGCCCGACGCGTTGGAGTCCGCAGAGGGCCCAACAACGTAATCGGGTTTCCCGAACGGCACCGTGAATAGGCACGATTGGCGCTTGCGCCCGCAGTTTCGCGGTCGGAGCATTCGGTAACGATGAGCAGGAGCAAGAATAATGAGCGAACGTTTTGGTGTAGCGCTTGGGATGATCGAGACGCGCGGTCTTGTGCCGGCGATCGAAGCAGCGGATGCGATGACGAAGGCGTCGGAAGTGCGTCTGATTGGCCGCCAGTTTGTAGGTGGTGGGTATGTGACGGTTCTGGTGCGCGGTGAAACCGGTGCGGTGAACGCGGCGGTGCGTGCTGGCGCCGACGCTTGCGAACGTGTTGGCGACGGTTTGGTTGCAGCGCACATCATTGCGCGCGTGCATTCGGAAGTCGAAAGCATTTTGCCGACTTCTCCTGACGCGGACAGCGGGTCAGTGGCTGTGATGTAAGACTGGTGCCGAGCTTGGTTCTCAGTGATTCGTCTTGAGCTCGGTGGTTTGTATCGAGCAGTGCTGAATGGTTTTGTGCCGCCGAACGTTTGTGCGTCGGCATGCTTTGATCAAACGTCGTGAAGCATCAGGCATTACGGCGGAGTGAACTGAACTTCCGGGGATTTCCCGATTTCTTCAACCTGAGGAACTTGCAATGAGCGAACGTTTTGGTGTGGCGCTTGGGATGATCGAGACGCGCGGTCTTGTGCCGGCGATCGAAGCAGCGGATGCGATGACGAAGGCGTCGGAAGTGCGTCTGATTGGCCGCCAGTTTGTAGGTGGTGGGTATGTGACGGTTCTGGTGCGCGGTGAAACCGGTGCGGTGAACGCGGCGGTGCGTGCTGGCGCCGACGCTTGCGAACGTGTTGGCGACGGTTTGGTTGCAGCGCACATCATTGCGCGCGTGCATTCGGAAGTCGAAAGCATTCTTCCGGAAGGCATCGACAAGTAAGACGCGATTCCGACATGGCGATGCGGTCCCGGTTTTGAGGCGCATCGCAGTGACGGAGTCGACAGATTAGCCACGCCTGCAAGCGACTACGCCGCGGGCGTGACGAGAACCAGCCCGGTTTCCTTGATTAATGGCCCGGGAATCAGGAGTAGAGGCGATGAGCGAACGTTTTGGTGTAGCGCTTGGGATGATCGAGACGCGCGGTCTTGTGCCGGCGATCGAAGCAGCGGATGCGATGACGAAGGCGTCGGAAGTGCGTCTGATTGGCCGCCAGTTTGTAGGTGGTGGGTATGTGACGGTTCTGGTGCGCGGTGAAACCGGTGCGGTGAACGCGGCGGTGCGTGCTGGCGCCGACGCTTGCGAACGTGTTGGCGACGGTTTGGTTGCAGCGCACATCATTGCGCGCGTGCATTCGGAAGTCGAAAACATCCTGCCCGAGCAACCCTGATCGTTTAGGCCCAATCGAAGGAGAAAGGTGCAGCGTCCTGAGTTCGCGCCGGCGCCGTTTTCCGGGTGAACGAGTCACGCGCTGGCACACTGTCGTCGTGACGAGGTGACTACGAACAGATTCAAGTCAGCCCGGCCGTCGATAATCGGCGACGTGATTGGGTTTTAGAATGTTCGACCGAAGAAGCATCTTCCCGATGCGTTGACGTTGCGCGAGTCGTTGCGTGAAGGTTTCTCGTACTTGCGACGGGTATCTCTCGAACGTCGTCTTGAAGTGCGATGTCGTGAATGGGGTTCAGGCCGTCAGAGCGGAGCTTGCAACAATCTGCAATACATTGCCCCGACAGGTTCACTGAAGTCATCAGCGGTGAGCGAGTCGGTTGCGACCATGGGCGCACCAGACCTGATATCTGGTCGCTTACCAGGGTTCGAGTTTCGCGCTTGAGCCGTTGACATCTTTGACAAGAGCGAGGGATGGGTCATGGATTCTCGCTTGATTGGTTATTTTCAGCGAGCATTGACGCACGAGTTTTCCGCAACGCGTCAGTACCTGGCTCAGCACCATCTTGTGCGGTCGTGGGGTTTTGAGGCAGAAGCGGAGAATTTGAGATCCGAGGTCGATGAGGAGCTTGCGCACGCGGATGCCTTGATGGGGCGTTTGATTGCCTATGGGGCGCAGCCCTCAGCTGCGGCCGGTGGTGGCGTCAGGCTGGGGCGTTCGATGCGCGAGTTGCTCGAAGCCAATCGGATACTCGAGCAGGACGCCGTTCGACTTTATCGGGAAGCCGGAGCCTATGCGGCGCGCGTGCGAGCTTTCGAGGACGCGCGATTATTCGCCCGGCTTGAGTCGGAGGAGCAGGCTCATCTTGATGAAGTCGTCGAGGCGCTGGCTCGTCTGTGACTTTACTTGATGGGCTCCTGGCGTTGGCCGCCGACTTGCCATTGATCGTCGGGCGGACACTCTGATGTCGCGTGGGCAGGTTTCCCAGGTGGTTTTGGGCGATTCGATGTGCCGGCGGTCAGTGGGTGGGCGCAACGCGCGTTGGAGAAGGCAGAATGACGCAAGGTGAAACATCGACACACGCATCCTCGAAATCGCCTGATCCGGAGCGCCGCAAGTTGCCGGACGGATGGGAGATGGGCAAGGGGCATTCAAGGACTTTGTCGAAGCGCTTTGGCTTTGGATCGTATGCCGTGACGCGGCAGTTTCTAGATGGCCTTGCTGAAATTGCAGAAGCGCGCGCGCGTCATCCCAACATCAGTTTTGGGACGACCTACGCGAATGTTACGCTTGAGTGCGTCTCTGCCGAATCTTCTGATAATGCGGTCGCCGAAGGCTCTCACCCGGGTGACGACGTGAATCGCGCTGATCACGAATACGTTGAGGATATCGAGGCTTTGGCCGGTCGGTTGCAGCCGGTGAGCGAAGGAGCAGGCGCTTGATCGCCCGGCAAAACGACCCACCACCGGTGCCACCTGAAGGTGATTCCGCGGGCGCGAGTGAGGGCCGATCGGCGCGTATATTTGCCATCGTCAATCAGAAAGGCGGTACGGGCAAGACAACCGTCACGATGAATCTCGCGGGTGGCCTCGCAAAGCGTGGGCGTACTTTGGTGATCGACGCGGATCCCCAAGGTTCGGCGACCCAGTGGGCGCGAATGAGTCAGCGCCTGGGCAACGGTGGTCGGCGGTTTCCGGCCAGTGTGATTGCGGTAGCCGGGCCGATTGATCGGGAAGTGGCCGAATTCTCCGCTGACTTTTCTTGTATTGTCGTGGACTGTCCGCCAACTCTGGAGACGGATGCGGTCGCGCAGGTCTTGCGAGCCGCTCATCATGTCATCATTCCAGTGTTGCCATCGCCGGTTGATCTCTGGGGCAGCGTGCGCATGCACCGCCACCTTGAAGACGCGCAACGGTTCAATCCTCGTCTGCGTGCGAATATTCTTGTCAACCAACTGGAGCCGCGTAGCGCGCTGTCTCGTGAGATGGAACAGGCGCTGGCCGAAATGGCGATTCCGACGTTGTCAGCGAGTCTGAGGCGCCGCGCCATCTATCGACGAGCCGCGTTGGAAGGCACGTCGGTCTATGCGTTGGGTCGGTCGGCTGCATCCGCGGTCGATGAGTGCGAAGCAGTGATCGAGGAGGTTTGGTCATGAGTGGACTTGGGGACAAGTTAGCGGCTGGCGTGCGCGATGTGATGGCTCAGCAGGACGGTAGCGAAGAGAAAAAGGGGGCGTCTCAGTCCCCTGAGAAGACGGCAACATCAGTCGCAAAGTCCGCTGCGACGCGACATCCTGCTGCGCGAAAGACAGCAGCGCGTAGACCTGCGACGGCTCAGGCACCGGCGACGTCGTCGAACAAGGCCGCTGAGAAGCCAACAGCGTCGTCATCTGCAAGGCCTGTTCCCAAGCATCGCGCGCGAACCAGTCAAACTAAGACGAGTCCTGCGCACGCCACCAGAGCAGGTTCTGTGGTGAAGAACATCGATACCGATAGTGCTGAAGTGGCTGTCGATGGAAAGGCGGGCCGCGTGCGGCATCAGCCAAAATTCCCCGAACGTGTCTGGCCCGATTAAAAATCCGTCAACATGCCTGCGGCCGAAAGTCTGCGCGCAGTTCAGTCAAAGGTGACGTTTTTGGGGTCCGGCTGATGGGCGTTGTCGCAGTGCGAGGTCTTCGTGGGTGATGGCGCGACGTGAACCCGGCGCCACGTGAACCCAAGGCGTGCGGCGGGCCTGGGGCGTGCGGGCTGAATCGAAGAAGGCGCAAGCAATACGGTGAACAGGCGCTGGAACTTTGCGATGTGACGACCCGTGGCGTGTTCGGAAGTCCGTGTTGGCACGGATTTGCGACGGGCGAATGATGATCGCGAGCAGGCGGATTCGAATCTCAGCGTCGCGAACTGGGTGCAGCGGCGTTCAACGGATATTGTCACGCTGACCAGACGTCGTCGGCCCGCGGGATCAGGCGGTGTTGACTTCGGGCTGCTCTGAATGGGTTCGCGTCCTGGACTGACCAGGCCACGCGATCGAGAACCGCGATACGCGATTGGCGTCATGTTCCAACAGCTTCGGTTCGTTGGAGTACGCATCCCCAGCGGTGTCTGAGCGGAGGGGTAAACCGTATTGGATTTTCGGGCCAGGGCATTCGCGAAAGCGTGCCGTGAGTGGGACGCGGTGCGCGGTGTTCGGTGTGTGATCCGCTTGAGCCGGCAAACCGTTAACCGCGAGTGCGATCACTGCGCGACGCAGGAATACGCCCGGGGAGCCATTTATTAACTGTTTTGCTGGGGCACGGAAGCTTTATGTATCCACGCTCCTGCCGCAAAGACGAGAACTCGCTTTCGAGGATAGGTACCGATGAGTGTCACGATTGACGATTACCGCGTTCGACATGACGTGTATTACCGCGAAGTTCGCGATGAGGTTTCGCTTTTTGAAGCGGCCTATGGAGTACGCATGCCGATCATGCTCAAGGGGCCGACGGGTTGCGGCAAGACGCGATTTATCGAGTACATGGCCAAAAAGCTTGATCGCCCGTTGGTGACCGTTGCCTGCAACGAGGACATGACCGCGGCGGATCTCGTGGGTCGATATTTGCTCGATTCTTCGGGTGCAACGGTTTGGCAGGATGGTCCACTGACGCTTTCTGCGCGATACGGCGCGATCTGTTACCTCGATGAAGTCGTCGAGGCGCGCCAAGACACGACGGTTGTGATTCATCCTCTGACTGATAATCGCCGTGTTTTGCCTCTCGACAAGAAGGGGGAAGTGGTTGAAGCACATCCCGATTTTCAGGTCGTGATTTCTTACAATCCGGGCTACCAGAGCCTGATGAAAGACCTAAAACAGTCGACAAAACAGCGTTTTGGAGCGTTGGACTTCAACTATCCCGAGCATGATGTCGAGGTTGAGATCGTGATGCACGAGAGTCGTGTATCGAAGGACGTCGCGGACAAGTTGGTATCGATCGCCGAACGTGCGCGCAACCTCAAGGGTCATGGACTCGATGAGGGGATTTCGACGCGCATGCTGGTATACGCGGGTTCGTTGATCACTCAGAAGGTTGCACCGATCGATGCCTGTCGTATGGCATTGGTGCGCCCTATCACTGATGATCCTGATATGCGTGATGCGCTTGACGCAGCTGTCACCACTTATTTCTGATGCGCGGTACTGGTGAATTGCGCGGTTTGATGTCGGTCACGGTGAGTCCCGCAGACGGTCGTGATCCCGGCCTGTGCAAGGGGCGAACATGAGCTCGTCGCTGGATGATTTCAAGGAGCAGATCGAGACCTTGCCTGAGGTCGCTCGAGCCGCCCTGCATGAGCGATTCGATGATGCTCGCCGGGTGTTCAGTCCGCGCGGGCTCGAAAAAATTTATGTCGACGGTGCGCGGGCCCTGGCGAGTCTGGGGCGCGGCGATCAACTCGTTGTCGATTTTATCGACGGCGCTCCGCATTTGGCCGAGCGCCTGGGTGAGGACGCCGTACAGGATGTGATCTCGACTGCAATTCGCCTAGTGTCGAAGACATCTGCGGTCGTGATCGGTTTGCTGATTGCTTCAGCGCCGCGGGTGGGTGAACGATTTGGTGATCGTGATCTGTTGCAGGGCTATCTGCGACTGATCGATCATCTCGCCGCACAAGCTCCGCGGGGGCTTCGCGGCCTGCTCGAGCATATCGATGAGTTGCTGGATATCCTGACATTGGGAGGCTTGCGTCGCTGGGCGTCGTTCGGCGCGCAGGCGCACCGCACGGATCTCGAGGCGCAGCTTGCGTACTTCTCGCTGGAATCTGCGGATTCAAAGGCGGTCTTGCAGCGCGAGCGACGCGGAACGCTGTTCGTCGATGTTCAGCGGCGTTTGAACATTTATCTGCGGGCTTTGTGGGGGCGCGACTTTTTCATGCGCCCAACATCGGGTGACTATGAGTCACGTGAGGGTTATCGGCCATATATCGAGGGTTTTACGATCTTCTTGCCTGATGCTTACGATGCCGATGTGGATCGCGGCGTCACGGCACTCGATCATTTTCGAGCGGCGGCAGCGCATGCGGCAGCGCATCAGGTTTTGACGACGGATGTTTTGCCACATGATGAGCCCAAAGGCGTCTTTGGCGCGTTGGTTGAACTGTTCGAGGACTACCGCATCGAGGCGCTTGCGATGCAGCGTTTTCCGGGATTGCGGGCCTTGTGGGCGCGATGGCATACGGCGCGAGCGGCTGACGGTGATGCGCCAGCAGTGTTGATGGCGCGCACGGCGCGGGCGTTGTTCGACCCGGACTATCGCGATGCACACGAATGGATTGCGCAGGTGCGGGAGATCGTTCGGGCGGCTCCCCCGCTCGACAGTGAACGTTGGGCCTGGAATGTTGCGGAACAGGCGACACGTTATTTTCCTGATGCGATAGCGAGCGCTCGCGCGCTGACGTTTGATGTCGGATACCGTGACGACAACCGTTATATCTGGCAAGTCGGTAAGAAGGACTCTGTCGACGAGTCCGTTGATCTCGGTGTTTTTGGTCAGAAACGCCGATATGTGTCGTTGATGGAAATGATCAATACGCTGGACAACCCGTTCGCGAACGATGAGTCGGACGAGATCTGGGTTTTGGCGACTGAGTTTTATCGTGATGGTGAAGATACGAGTATCAATGCGCAGGAAGGTAAGCCTCCCGTGTCACTGCCGTTCCGCTATCACGAGTTTGATTATCAAACTCAGCTTGAGCGGCCTGATTGGTGCACGCTCGTCGAAAAGCGGCCCGTGCTTGGCGACGTCGATGTGATCGACAGTGTCGTCGAGCGCCATCGTCCGATCCTGACGCGCTTGAAGTTTTTGATCGAGTCATTGCAACCTCAAGGTGTTCAGAGGCTGCGCAAGCAGGTGGATGGGGAAGAATTCGATCTGAATGCGTTGATTGAGGCGACGATTGATCGCCGAAGCGGACACACGCCTTCGGAGAGGGTTTATTTGCGCAATCGTCGGCATGTGCGTGACTTATCAGTGTTGCTGTTGATCGATTTGTCTGAGTCGACCAATGAGAAAGTCAAAGGTAGCGACGTGTCGGTGCTGGAATTGGCGCGAGATGCTGCCGTGCTGCTAGCAGGTGCACTCGACAAGATCGGTGATCCGTTCGCGATTCATGGATTTGATTCCGCGGGCCGGCATGACGTCGAGTATTTCCGCTTCAAGGATTTCGATGAGCCCTTCCGTGATCGCGCAAAGGCTCGCTTGGCGGGTATGACCGGACAACTGTCGACTCGGATGGGTACGGCGATTCGGCATGCCGGCGCAATTCTGGAGCGTCGGGCGTCGTCGCGGAAAATTTTGCTGGTGTTGACCGATGGTGAGCCGGCGGACACCGACGTTCGCGATCCGCAGTACCTGAAGTTCGACGCCAAACGCGCGGTCGAGGAGGTCGGTCGGATAGGCGTTCAGACATTCTGTATCTCGCTCGATCCACAGGCCGACGAATACGTCGAGCGAATCTTCGGGTCTAGGCGTTTCTTGGTGATCGACGATGTGCAGCGATTGCCGGATCGCCTACCGCTTCTCTATGGCGCGTTGACGCGTTGACGGCTTGACGCGCTGACTCTTCAAGATCACGAATTCCGGCGGCGAATACGCGATTTGAGCTCGTGGTCCGTGTTGGGGCCTCGTGTCGCGCCAACGGCTCATGGCGCGTGTTCGTTGATGTACAAACCTGACTCGCGAAGCACCGTCTGTGCTCGCGGGCCGCGTGCAAGGCGTGTAATGGCTGGCCACTGCTAGGAGGCCAGCATGGCGCCGAGTCGTGGTGGAGTCGAGAGCGCAGCCCTGTCAGTGCGATTCCGTCGCTTTATCCGTCCGCCTTCCCGATCAGCACGGAAGGTTCACCGATTCGGTTGGTACGACGCTGTCCTAATCAGGGCCCTCCAATGGCGTGGACGACGAGAGCCGCTTGAGCGTTTTTGGGTTGTTGAGCCCTGTTTGGGGGTCACGTCGACAACGCTTTGCGGCGCAGCTTGTGAATGGTTTGGGTGATTTGTCTTGATATCGCGTTCTAGTGCACGTTAAAAACCCCTAGCCTATTGATCCAGAGCACAACGTTGGCGCTCGTCGGAATGGCTGTGACGCGTTGGGCAACGTCTGTGAAAATCGTCCTGGATTTCTCAGTCAAGGCGCGATTGCGCATCATGATTCTCGATCGGCTTTATGTTCTGACGATGGGTCATCGTTGGCACAGGGCGTCCCCACATTGTGCTAGGCGGCTCTGAGCCGATTCAGAGCTTTGTCGAGCCCGTGCCTGAAAGCCAGTGTGTGATTGAGGCGACCGGTTGCAGATTCACGATGCCGCCGCTGATGCGCACTTGTGTTCGATGTGGTCCGCTTATTACGCCCCGTAAACCCCGTCGTTCGATTGATGATCTAGGGGGCGACCAGCAAAAATGTACGAGCCGGCGAGTGCGCCCGGGAACGGCGGTTTGCGATTAGGCTGGATGTAACGTTGATTCTTATTTCGCCGATCGGCAGTCATTCGCGCTAGGCAGTACGATGAGCGAACGGGCTTCCGCTTCAGGATGCCAAAACGATAAAGGTCAATTTATTCGATGAGCCAGACGCCACGACTTCGCCGCACTGGGCCCCCTGCCGCTGGGCAGCGGATCTATGAAGGGTTTCATCAGGACTCGCACGGATTGACGACGATGGGGCGCGTTGTGCTCGACGCGTGGCTGTTTGAGCTGCTACCGCGGGAGCAGGACTGTGCGGGCTGGTCGATCAATCAGATGCAAGCGTTGATGGACCGCGTCAATACCTGTTGGGATGAGTATGGACACGTCCCCAGCCGGCTTCCGGACGAATTGCGTGCTCGCCATGCCGAGCTTTACGAGTGGGCGATGCGTGAAGCCCGCGCGCGTGGCTGGGATCCGACCCTCGACGATAACGATTGACGCGGTGATCGGGGCGGTGGTTCGCGCCGTCTGCTTACGCTTCTGAGACGGAATTCGAGCCAGAGCGGTCCTTTGTGGTCGAGTGCTTTGGCCCATGTCGCCGGAATTCGAGTCCCAAGCGTCGATGGCCTCGCGCTGTTGGCGTGATCGTCGCTGCGTCGGCGCGGTTTTTGACGTCGTGAAGGCCGCGCATGGCTGAAACAGCGAGGTCGGGTCTGGCGAGTATTTTTCGCTCGGATTTTGGCTCGATTCCGATGCCCCTGTACGGCCGGGGTGCGAAGTCTCGGTTGTGGCCCAATTCTGAGGGACTGAGTAACCCGACGGAATGCGCCGTCGCTGATTGACGTCATGTTGAAGCAATGGGTAGGGCGGGGGAGCTGTTTTCGAATACCGCGATGTCGAGGGTGCTTCGGTAGTAGGTCTTGATTCATTCGGTTGGTCTTCGAGCGAATCCTGATGATGGAATTGGATTTCGGTGGGTATTGCGATTTAGATTGGAAGTAGTGGATGTCGATCGACGATTTCGGCTTGTGGACACGCGGGTGCGTTAGGTTTGGTCGGTGTCCGCAAACAGGTTCGAGACTTCGTCCTTGATCGCGACTGGAGTGCTAGGAACGGCCATCGCAGTCGAATACCCAGATCGATACGTCCCTTGACGCGGAGCAGGCTCGCGATGGGCGCAACGGTGCTGCGGGGGCGCAGGTTTGTCTCGTGACCACCCGGGATCGGGATCCGGAGGCACGTGAGGCGCGCGACGCTGGAGGGTTTCGTTCTGCTTCGAGGGGTGTCTTGGGCGCGGGCGGAGGATTCATGACTTCGGAAACAACGAACCGCTCTGCCCGCCGCCGGATGCTCGTATCGTTGTTCGCTGCGGCGAGTGCCGCATTCGGCTTGGGTCATACGCATCGTGCGCGCTCGGACGTCCGTTTGCCGTTGATTCGCATCAACGTGCCTGGCCCCGATCTGGCGCCTTTTTTTCCGCTGCGCGTTGTGCAGGCGGGCGGGTTTGATCGCGCGGCCGGCTTTGAATTACAGACGCGGAGTTATCGATCAGGAGTCGCGGCGCTGCGGGATCTGCGCTTGGGCAATGCCGATTTTGCCGGCGCTGGTTTTCCTGTTTTGCCGTCATTCAACGCAGGGCTGGAGGGGGAGACGCCATCTCGCGAGCTTGTCGCGGTCGCCAGGCTGACTGCGGGTGCGCCACCGTATCGATTGATGGTGCGTTCTGCGTTGGCCGAGCGGTTGACGACGATCGCTGACATTAAAGGTACGTCGATCGGTGTTCATGGCGCATCACAGGCGGGCCGGGGGCAGCCGGGAACTTATCTGCAGCGGATCGCTGAACAATGGTTGGCTGAGCAGGGTTTGGTCTCGGGGCAGGTTCGTTTGGTGTCGCTGGCGCTGTCGTTCGATTCCTTGCGCGCGGCGTTGATCGATCGTCGGTTGGATTTACTGTTCTGCGAAGAGCCGTTCGCGACGTTTGTGCGCCGCGAGGGTCTGGCGGTGGAGGCGGTCTTTCCCGATGGCCGCGGCGGCAATATCGATGCGCCTGCGAGTGAAGTGACGCTACGCGAGATGGTTGAGCCACGATCCGACAGGTCAGGCGAAGCGTTGATCAATCGCGTGCAAGGCGCAAGGCTTCCGCCGTCGTCGCGAGATTCGGGCGTGCCGGATGCGGCCTTGCGCTTTGATTCGCCCGATCATTTGCGCGGCGTGGTTTGTGCGACACGAGCGACGGTCGATGAGCAACCGCAGCGCGTTGCGAACTTACGTTTGGCGATGGATCTGGCGATGACGTGGCTGGCCTTGCGGTCGCCGGACGAATGGATCTCGGCGTTTGGTCTTGCCGGGTCGGTTCACGCGGCTCTGTTTCAAGAGGTTTTCGAGAGAGAAATGATCCGTTTCCCCGCGCGAGTGGCTTTTGATGCCGATGAATTGGCCCGAACTCAAGAATTGTTTCAGCAACTGGATTTGCCTTGGAGCGATGCCCTGATCGCGGGGCCGGTGTTGTCCTCAGGCGGTGCGCGAATCGCGCCTGTGATGAGTGCCGGGTGCCGGGGCCCTGATCATCAGTCGAGCCGTGGTGCTTGATGTCCCGTTGGGTTCCGCGCATGGGTTTGCGTTGGGCGGCCTTGGCGCGTGTGTTGTTTGCAGGCGGGCTGGCGGCTGTCGTTTTGAGCGTGCTGGTTGTTGCGCTGTATGGCGTTATCGCCGACCGCAGCGTGCGTTCAGCGACCGCGTCGTGGGTCAAGATCTACGAGATGCGGCTGGCGCACATCGAGCAGGATTGGCGGTTGCAGGTCGAAGCGTTTGCGCGTCAGATTGACTACGCGCGGTTGCTTGAGCGCCCCGCACCGCTGACCCGTTTTGAAGACCCTCAGTGGAGCGAATCGTTGCGTTGGGAGCGCCTAACGGCGTTTTTTGATCATCAGCGCGCTGCCGAGCCGTATTCGATGATTGTCGTGACTGACGCCTCGGGCAGGTCGCGGTTTCGATATGGAACACTGACGCTCTCTCAGGCTGTCGATGCTCCGCTTGTCGATTGGCTGTGGGTGCCGGAATTACGCGAATTGCATCGCGTGATCCGTACTCCCGTTTGGCTTGGTGCCGATGGTTTTGGCGAGCTGATCGTTCTGTTTCCGCTGGATGAGCGCCTGACCGCGACGTTGCATGTGCCCGGCAGCGCGATCGCGCTGAAATTTGGTGATCGAAGCGCGTTGACTGTCGATGCGGCAGAGTTCCCCGAGCTGTCGTTCGAGCGCAGTGGGACCTCGTCGGCGAGGTGGTGGCCCGATTCGGTGCTCGAGGCGGGCGTGGTTTGGCCTGCTCTGGCCGCGATTGATCGTGCCAGCGGTGCTTCGGAGGGCGAAGCGTCTGCAAGGCTGGAACTGGAGGCGGTGCCGGGACCGCAGCTCGACATTCGTGCGCCAGGCGCTGCTTTGGGTGGAGCCGCCGTATGGGCGGCGTCGATGACGGGTGCGTTGGTCCTGGCGCTGATTCTTTGGCTGGTGTTGGGTCGCCTGATCACGTCGTTGTCGATGCGGATTACCACCCTCGGTCAGGCCGTGCAGCGGGAGGCGATCGATGCGGGTTTGATCACGGCCGCCGAAGACAATGCCGCGCGACGCCCGGTGAGTGGCAGCGGACAAAAGGATCTGGAGCGACGCAAGACTTCGGCGTTGGCGCGTTTGGCGACTGCAGGTGATGAGATTGGCCAGGTGGCCGCAACGTTTTCGAATCTGTTGTCCCGTCTGGTCGACGATGAGCAGGAACGCCTCGCTCATCTAGAAACTCTGGCCTTGCTCGAGGAGGCCGTTGTTGAGACGACCTGTGAGGGCGAAATTCTGAGCGTCAGTCCAGGCTGGTATCGCTTGATTCGAGAAGATAACCCAGTGGGTCGTTCATTGTTCGAGTTCGTGCGTCGAGAGGATGCTGGCGCCTTGATGGATAGCTGTCGCGCAGCAACTGCACTCACCACAAATCACAATGATGACGCTCGAGCGCCAATCCAGTTCCGTGTACGACTTCAGTCTCGACGCGAGTCCGCGCCGACTTGGGTCGAGGGCCGTTTTATCGCACTGCCCGGAAAATCGGATCGGCGGCGATTGCGCGGCGTTTTGCGCGATGTGACGCAGGCGCATTTGTATGAGCGCCAGATCAGTCACATGGCTTTGCATGATGCGTTGACGGATTTGCCCAATCGGGTATTGCTCGAGGATCGAGTGAGTGTCGCGCTGCGTGCGGCGCGTCAGAGCGGCAGGCCGATCGCAATTTGTTTCATCGATCTCGATCATTTCAAGGATATCAACGATACCTTGGGTCACAAGAGCGGTGACGCGCTATTGCTCGAGTTTTCCCGCCGCTTGCAGCTGGCGGTCGCCGCGGAGGATACGTTCGCGCGCTGGGGCGGTGATGAGTTTGTGTTGCTGCTGGCTGATGGCGAGGATGAGGCGGCGTTTTCAGCGGCACTCGAGACGCTCGTATCGGTCGCGACGCGTCCATTCGTGATCGATCAGGTCGAGTTGCGTATCTCGGTGAGTATTGGCGTGGCGGTGTTCCCGTCTGATGGCGAGACGGCGGAGCGCCTGTTCACGCAGGCCGATCGGGCAATGTTCGTCGCCAAGCAGCAGGGTCGCAATCAAACTGTTTGGGTGCGGGACATCAATCGCGCTGGCAAAGACCGTGACGATTTGTATTTGCAGGCGCGTTTGTCGCGCGCAGTCGAGGAACGTCGGATTCGCGCGGTGTTTCAGCCGATCGTACGTGCGTCGGACGGTGTATTCGACGGCATCGAGGTTCTTGCGCGGTGGGAAGAGCCCGAACTCGGGCCGATTTCTCCGGCGGTTTTCATACCGATGGCCGAGAGCCTTGGATTGATTCGGGAAGTTGGTGATCAGATTTTCGAGCAGGCGCTGAACGCGCGAGTGAAGCTGTTGGCAGCGGGCATCGATGTCCCGATAGCAATCAATGTTTCGAAGCGGCAACTGTTTTTGACCGATTTCGTTCGTAAGGCGGCCGAGGCAGTTACCGACCGCGGTCTGGATCCACGCACGATCATGTTCGAGATCACAGAATCAGTCGCGTTGATGGATGTCGAGCATGCCTCCAACCGCGTACGTGATCTGGCTGATGCAGGTTTTCGAATCGCGATCGATGACTTCGGTACTGGTTATTCTTCGCTTTCGCAATTGCATGAGCTAACTGCACACGAGCTGAAGATTGATATTTCTTTCGTGAGGCGTGTGCATGAGCCGTCCGGGCTGGCTTTGGTGAAAGCGATTTTGCAAATCGCGAGAACGATTGGATTGGAGACGATCGCCGAGGGCGTTGAAGATGAAGCCACGGCTGATCGGTTGCGCGCCCTCGGTGTCGATCGGATGCAGGGTTATTTGTTTGCTCGCCCTCTCGAGCTCGACGCCCTTAGGGCCTGGGCGCACGCGCGAGCGAAGGACTTTGGTTCGGAATCTTCCGAGTGAGCCTTTGGGCTTCTTAGATTGATGAGAAATCTCGATGCAGTACCGGGCCTCGATAACGGCCAAAAACGGGTTTGACGCTCTTTGGAGTTTCACACGGCGATGAGTTTTGCGTCGTGGGCACTGTTTGACTCGCTTCGGTTTTCGGACATTTTTGCGTTTACGCGGTGCACGATTGAGGATTCTCGACAAACGACTGTCATCTGACTGCGGCGGTCCGTTTTCGGTAACGACTTTTCTTTGACCTGCAGCGTCGCGGGCGACGCATGGAAAACTCAAACGATGCAGGGCCCAGCTGCGCTTGAATCGACACCTCAGACGACTACCAAACCATTGGATTCAGAATCCGATCAGGAATCTCTCGAGGGTGCCGACGACGACTCGACAGCGGTGTCTCTGCGTCGAGCAGATTTGCCATTGCACCTCGTGCGTCACGCAACTCTGCGTCAATTGCAGGTGTTTGAGGCGATCGTGCGGCTCGGCTCATTTACTCAGGCGGCGCACGAACTCCATCTGACACAGCCGACGGTGTCGATCCAGATTCGCAAGCTGACTGAGGCGGTGGGGTTGCCGTTGTTCGAGCAGGTCGGTCGGCGGGTTTTTCCGACCGAAGTGGGCCGTGAGCTCTACCAGACGGTACGTCTGATGTTGGGCGCCTTGACCGATCTCGAGGTCAAACTGGCTGAGCTGCAGGGCCTCCGGCGCGGGCGATTGCGACTCTCGGTGATCACCACGGCGCAGTATTTCGCACCGGGCATTCTGGGTGAGTTTTCACGTCGCTATCCTGATATCGACCTGGCGCTCGAGGTGAATAACCTCGATCAGGTTCTGACGCGAATTGCGGCGAACGAAGATGATCTGTACATCATCGGCTCGGTACCCGACGGTCACGCTCACGAGCTCGAGGTCTTCCCGTTTGCCCCGAATCCACTGGTGGTCATCGCTGGCCGTGATCATCCGCTGGTCGGTAAGCCTCGGCTATCGATTCAAACCCTGGGCGAAGTGCCGTTGCTGTTGCGTGAGCCGGGCTCGGGAATTCGTGAGACCACGTTGCGCCTGCTGCGCGAACATGGTGTGACCCCGAAGATACGCATGGAGCTGGGCTCGAACGAGGCGATCAAGCAGGCGGTCATCGGAGGGCTGGGTTTGGCGGTTGCGTCACTGCACACCCTGCACAACGAAGGCGTTAGCGGGCCATTGCGGGTGCTCGATGTCGAGGCGTTCCCGGTCATGAAGCAGTGGCATATCGTACATCCGCGGCGCAAACGTTTGTCTCTCGTGGCGCGGCGTTTTCTGGACTTTGCGATCGCCGATGAGGCGCGTGTCGCGTCGCGTGTCGAAGCGCTCCTGCGCGAGGCGCTGCCAACCGAGCTCGCCGGCCGTTGAGCGCTGTCGAAAAATCACGTGGACGGTCGTGGGTCGCTGGTCTTGTGTTGACGAGACCGGCGTCCGTATCGCGAGCGGATACGCACGGTGGTCCTCGGTGGCAAAGGATGCGGCTGTGGGCCAGAATTTGGACGTTGCTTCTAATTTGATTTATGAGGTTTTCGATCTCATCGGATCGAGGGCAAGCGACCCCCGTGCAGGGCGAGGCGAGCGGCGCCGATGGCGGCCTCGAGGCCGGTGCTTGGTTCGCTTTTACAGCCGGGTCGGACGGGCGGTGCGGGTGTGGGCTCGCAGGGGCGGCCGAGAATGCGGCTGCGCAGACGTTGCCAAGTGCGGTTGCCCGCTCCGAGGCCGTTGGTGACGACCCGATCGATCCTGGGCGCGCCAAGCAGGGCGAAACGTGCATAGCCGGCGTGTTCAACGCGTGCGATGGCTGCGAGCATGTCGTGCAATCGATCGACATCGGTTTGATCGAGCGGCGGGTCGATAGGCTCGGCGTTTGGGTTGGGGTTGGGGAAGCGTTCGCCACGACCGGCGAGCGGCCGAACGTCGGGGGTGGGGAGGCGGTCGAGATCGATGTGCGCAGAGAGTCGGTCGATCTGCGCTGGCGTGAACAGGCGTGCCAACGCCGCACCGCCGCTGTTGGATGCACCACTGACGATCCAGCGATCATCGAGTCGATGGCTGTAGACGCCGGTCGCGGGGTCCTCAATGCGGATCGGACTCAATTGTTTCAGCACCAGTGTTGAGCCGAGGCTGGTTACGCCGACGGTGTCGTTCGAGTCGTTCGGCAAGCTGGCGACGAAGGCGGCTGTGGCGTCGGTGGTGCCGGCATGAATGTCGATGCAAACCAAGGCTTCGCGAGCCGCGGTCGACCAGTCTGTGCAGGCCGAATGCTCGCGGATGAAAGTGGGATCGGCGCCGCCAAGAAACTGGCCTGGTGCGACAACTTGCTGAGGCAATGCCTGCCGCCAGGCCGTCTCCGGAATCGCAGGCAGTCTTGGGTGCGTTGCTCGATGCTTCGGGGGTGTCTCAAGTTTGGTGAAATCGTGTCGTACGGCCTCGAAGTTGACTTCATCGCGAGTGCCCGGGTGTGTTGGAGACTTAGGAGTCTCGCCAACCGTTGAGACAGACAGCGGCTCGTTAACGAGCGTATGAAAGGCCCGCGCCAACGTATGTGGTAGGTCTGCGGGCCAGTGCATGGTTTCGGGGTCGAAACCGAGCTTGAGCGCATTGTTGGCGTCACTGACGCGAAGGTATTCGCCGTTGGCGTCGCGACGGGGCGTCAGCCAGCGCTGTGTCAACCAGTCAGCCGGATGCATCGGTACGCTGCGTGGTGGGCTCAAAGCGGTTGCTCGAACGAGTTCGAGCCAGCGGGGAGCCGACGCGCCGAGCCCGCCGGCCGCGCCAATCTGTGGTGCTTGACGCTGGAGGCAGGCGGCGGCCTGCGCCGAGCGCGTGTCGTCGTAGAGGCGACAAGTGGTTCGTGCTGTGAAGGGCGGACCTTCGTCAGCCAACAATAGGCTTCCGGAGGTGCCGGCAATCGCGAGCGCGATCCGCTGCTGGCGCTTTGAGGTCGTGCGCGTCGTGTGCGATTCTGCGCTCAAACCCAGTAGCTCGGCGGCGGCAAAATCGAGCAGGTGACCGAGAACGCTCAGCGCTGCACGTTCAAGGGCCGTCGCTTCGTGCTCATGTTCTCCCTGCGATCGCGTTTGATCGCTTCTGTCAGGTGTTGGTGACGCTGTCATCGTGCTGCGTGTCACCGACATGCGCGATTCGCAGCACAGGCGTCCTTGGCGATCGATCAAGACGCCACGCACGCCCGACGTTCCGAGATCGAGGCCAATGGCGCCGAAAGGCTCCCTCGAGCCGCTCAAAGTCGTCTCGTTCGAGAGGCGTGCAGCGGATCGAGCTTGACGCCGCCGCATCGAGACGGGTGGTTCGATCGACATCGTGTGGCTTCCTCGCCTCCATCGCCCGGGATCGCGCTGGTTCATCGCCGGCCACGCGCCATCGCCAAATGAAAATTCGGACGTCGACTGCCGAGCGCCGCCTTGCGGGCCTCGAGCCAGGTGGCTTCGGCGTCTGTTGTGGTGTCTTCGTCTCGTTGGTCCTGAAGCGCCACAGTCCACGTTGTGAGCGCGGCGTGTGCTGTTTGCGTGGGCTTGTTGTTTGAGGCGTGGGGCCGCACGATTCGAGACGAGCTTGGGTGCCGATGATCGCTGGCTGAGTCGGTCGTTGCGCGGTGAGCCCAGTCATGACCCGTCACGTCACGAATCGAAACGCGAGAGCGGTGATGTCAGTTGTGCAGTTGTGCGCCGGGCGTTTCTGGCAAGTCGACGACCGGCGCGGGTGTCCAGTCGGCTTTGCGGTATTCAGCAATGACTTGTGTGTAGATGCCACCGCGGACGTTGAAGTCGCCAGTCAGGCGCATGTAGCGTGGTGACGTTGCAGCGACGAGGTCGTCGAGGATGCGATTGGTTACGGCTTCGTGGTACGCCCCTTCATCGCGGAATGACCACATGTAGAGCTTGAGCGATTTGAGCTCGACACAGGTCTGATCGGGTACGTAGGCGAGATGGAACGTTGCGAAGTCAGGTTGTCCGGTGGCTGGACAGAGGCAGGTGAACTCCGGAATCTGCATGTGGATCGTAAAATCTCGCTGCGGTGCCGGGTTTGGGAAGGTTTGCAGGTCTTTGGTCGGATGGGTCGACATTGGCGCTCTCCATTGATGACAGTGGCTTAGGCGGGTGTTTCGATGAGATTTTTCTCGATCGATGGTGACGTGATCGCTTTGATCGCGCACCGCCTGGCGGGCGTTGCGCTCGAACTCGATCGTTGACGACGAAGTGCGCGGGCGCCAGTCATCGACGGGTTGCTTGGTTCGCTTTTGTCTCACGAACCGATGGCGGTGTTTCTCTGCCGCGTTTCAGCTGCACGGACGCCGGTGCTGGTTGACCTTTGGGGAATGTTGCATCGGCAGCATCAAGCGGCTGCTTGCGATGGCATGGCGTTGGCGTGGCCGACGTGAACGGCGTTGAATGCGCTAGCATGTGGGCGTCGATTTTACGGTCTACCGTACCGGTATGTGTGTTCGATTCGTTCGCTGTGCTGATTTGTTGGAGCGATCGTGGGTCCGGGTCGTTTTTTGTCGCGACCACAGACCACGATGACCGTGAATCGATTTGCGTCGCCGACCGCGAGATCAGGCGTCGACTCTGCCATGCTTATTTGTAGCCTGCTCGCGGCCGCCGGACTGGTGATCGTCTTGCGGAGTCGGCTGGGGTGAGCGATGGCCGATTGGCTTGCAGATCCTTAACTGGACAGGTTTCTGCTTTTTGGCGACGCGTTGGGATCATTCTCGTCGGGATCGTAAGCGGGTCGGACGTCTATGCCATGAGGTTTCTAGCGGCGGCGTTCGTTGAGCAGCGCCTGTTTGGAAATCGGTGATGCATTGCCCGGACCGTGCTGACGCGCGGTGGTGGTATTTGCGCCGTAAGCGGGAATACTCGGCCGAACGCTGTGATTTCACGCTTTTGGTGCTCAGACCAAGCGTAGCGAAGGCCGGGATTTCATGATGTTTGGGTCAGTGGTGCCTTTAGGAGGTTTGCTGCGTGCGGCTGTCGCGTATCCATCTCGCGGGGTTCAAGTCTTTTGTCGATCCGACGACGCTCGAGCTGCCCGGGCAGCGCGTGGGCATCGTGGGGCCAAATGGCTGTGGGAAATCGAACACGATCGATGCGGTGCGATGGGTCATGGGCGAATCGTCAGCCAGGCATCTGCGTGGAGACGATTCAGCTGATGTGATTTTCTCAGGTTCGGCGTCGCGTAAACCGGTCGGGCAGGCTTCCGTTGAGTTGGTCTTCGATAACAGCGAGGCCCAGCGCGGTGGTGGTGCGGTCGGCGCGTGGGCGCAGTTCTCCGAAATCTCGATTCGTCGCGAAATATCGCGTGAGGGTCCGTCCAAGTACTGGCTCAATGGTCATCGCGCGCGCCGTCGGGATGTACTTGATTTGTTTCTGGGGACCGGGCTTGGCCCGCGCTCGTACGCGATCATTGAGCAGGGGATGATTACTCGGCTCATCGAGGCGAAACCCGAGGATTTGCGCAATACGATAGAAGAGGCCGCGGGCATTTCGCGATACAAGGAGCGGCGTCGCGAAACCGAGCAACGTATACGCCACACACGCGAGAATCTTGCGCGACTGGATGATGTTCGCGAGGAGTTGCGCCGGCAGATGGCGCGCCTTGAGCGCCAGGCCGAAGCGGCGCGCCGATATCGTGAGTTGGCCGCCGAGCAACGGCGTCTGGAGGCTGAGGTTGCGGCGCTCGAGTTGCTGGGTCATGCGTTCGATTATCACGCTCGGGCCGAGCAGGCGAAGCGCTCTGGCCAAGCGGTCGATCAGGCTCGAGCCCAGGCTGATACTGCGGCAGCTCGGTTTGATGTGGAGCGTGCTCGTCGACGCGAGCTGGAGGATGCGTACGGCCAAACTCAGGCGCGATATTACGAGGCGCAAAACGAATCAGGGCGCCAACGCGCGCGTCTTGCGGCCGCTGAGCGCGATGCGGCGCGGACGCTTGAGGCGATCGCATCTCTTGAGTCGCGCACCGAGATGTTAATGCGCGACGCGGAGACTGCCGAAGCGCGTCGGCACGACGCCGAGACAGAGCTGAACCTGCGCGTCGATGAGTTGACCGGCTTGCGCGAGGCGCTCGAGCGAGCAGAGACGTCCGAGCGCGAATGTGCCAACGAGGAACAGCGCGCGCGTGAAGCCGAGCGGCGCCTGCGCGAAAGCATCGCCGAACCGCGTACTCAGGCTCAGGTCGAGCGCGCCACGATGGATCGCCTCGATCAAGCGCTCGAGAGGCTCGCCGCTCGCGAGTCTCGCCTCGCCGAGCGTTTGGCGCAGTTGACGCCGGATGGCAATGACTCGGATGGCGAACAGTCGGTGACGGAATCCTTGGCCGCGGCCCGGCACCGTTTGCCTGAGCTCGAGGCCGCGCTCCGGGACGCCGAGACCGCCCGCCAGAATGCCCGCACAGCCCTCGACCATGCGCGCGAGGACGCTCATCGTCTCGCGCGTGAACGCGATGCGTTGAAGGGCAGAATCGCCGGCCAGAAAGCAGCGCTGGAGCACAACGCGGCCGTCGATGAGCGAGCATTGATCGAGTGGTTGCGGCGCAATGGGTCGTCCGCGGAGCTGGCGACGGGTGAAACACAGACAGCGACGCTGGGGACCGCGCTCGAGGTGGAGCCAGGCTGGGAGGCGGCGGCGGAGACGGTGCTCGAGGGTTGGCTGCGTGCGGTAGTGCTGACTGCGCCACCCGAGCAGTCACCGCCGCCCGGTGCGCGTTGTCTCGTGCGCCCTGAGACAGTCGAGGCGCAGAAATCAAAGCCTGAGCCAACGTCTAAAGCTGAGCTGGGGGATGAGGAGTCCACCGTGCTCCGGCCTTGGGCCGCAGATTCTCTTGAGAACGGCGATCCAGTTTGGTTGTGGCAGCGTCTGAACCTCGCTTTGGACGTTCTCCCCGGTTTGGCGCGTGTGGCCACTGCCGAGGACGAAGGCGATGCCGAACGTTGGCTGCTCGATACGCGGGTCGAGAGTGTGGTGTTGCGCGATGGACGCTGGCTGGGGCGTTCGTGGTGGCAGGTGCCGGGCGGGGATCCGGGTCGCGGTTTTCTCGAGCGGGCACGGGCGTTGCGAGAGCTCGAGGGCAGGCTGGCCGAGCTGAGCGTGGCGGTGACCGCGGCAGACAAGTGTGTCGAACAGCAGGCGCAGACCTTGGTGCACGCCGAGAATGCGGCGCGTATTGCACTGGGTGTCGTCGATGAACATCGACGTGCGCTGGTGGGGTTGGAACAACAGTGGCGTCGGCTTGATGAGCGACGACGCGCGCGCGAGGCGGAGCGGACTCGTGTGCTGGCGGAGCGCGAGGAGATTGCGCGCGAGATGGCGCAGGATCGCGAGGCACGCGATTCAGCGGAAATTCGGCGCAATACGGCTTTGGCCCGCTTTGAGGGGCTTGAGCGTGAAATGGTCGAAATCGACGCTGCGTTGCAGGCGGCGATTGCAGCACACCGCGATGCGACAGCCCAGCTGCGCGGTCTGCGAGCCAAGCAGGCCGAAGTCGATGCGGCGCGTCGCTTGGCTGAGCAGGCACAAAGCAATGCCGAGCGCGAACGAACGCGATTGGCGCGCGAACTCGCCGAAGCGGCAGGCGAACGCGACCGTTTGCAGCAGCTTCGTGAGGCTCGTTTGGCAGAATTGCCTGAGTTGCGCGCCTCGTCGCAGGCGATGATGGAGCAGGAGCGCGCGGTCGATGCTGGATTGCAACAATCGCGTGAGGCGCTCAAGGCCTGTGACACCTTGCTCGAGAAACTGCGCGCCGAACAGGGGGAGGCCGTTCGGGCGCTGGATGCGTTGCGGGAACGCGCCGAGTCGGTGCGGTTGGCAGCCGCAACGTCGGAGGCGGCATTGCGCGATGCCCGGGAGCGACTGCGACGGCGGGTCACGGCTTGGCTCGAGGGCGCTGGGCGCCTTCAGAACGACGCCCCTGCGCTCGACTTGGCGTCGGCATCCGATCAGGCTCAGCCTGCGGGTGTTGACGTTGCTGCGTCTGCAGGGACTCAGGCGTCGACGTCGGGCGCGAATCTGAAAGACGACTCAGAGGGTCGTGACACGGGCGCATGGCCGGACGCGCGGCCGGGTTTGGCGGAGGGCTCGGTTGAGCGCGCACCGGGACGGTCGCTGAGCAAGGTCGAATCGGCGGGGTCGAGCGTCGTGCCGCCATGGCAAGGGATCACGTCGCCGCCGGTTCAGGGCGGTGCGGCATCACTCGACGAGACCCGTGACGTCGATCATCACGTCGAACGTGAGGTCGATCACGACTCATCGAGTCGGACCAAAGCTGCGGCCAAGGCCCACGGTCGCAAGGCGGCGGAGCGCGAAACCTTCGCAGACTGGGTCGAGCGGTTGAGTGCGATTGAGTGGTTTCTCGCGGCCGAGGATCAACCGTGGCGGCGCTATTTGGCGCCACGAGCCCTGGCGCATGTGCTCGCGTCCAGCTGGCGGCCTGCAGATGCGATAGACGGAATGGATGACACCGACGCGGTTTGTCACCCCGATCGCGCGGTGCGAAACGGCGGACCGTCTGCTGCGAATGAGTCGCCTTTGCATAGCGGGGATTCTCACGCGGCCGGGGAGGGCTCGAGTCAGCGTCGGGCTGCGACTGCGACCGACGACCAAGACGAGCTTTCTGCGCGAGCCGAGGCCTGGCTGACAGCGTTGGGTCCCGCGGAGGAATTCGTCGCTCAACCGTCTTACGCGGCCACGGTGAACGACGCGGTGACGGCGGCATTGTCGCCGCGTGTCTCACGTCTCGACGTGATCGAGCGACGGATACGAGCCCTCGGACCGATTCATCTTGCAGCGATCGATGAACTCGACGAGGTTGCCGGCCGGGCGAAATATTTCGATGACCAAAGTGACGACCTGACGGCGGCCTTGGCAACGCTCGAGGCCGCGATGGATAAAATCGATCGAGAGACGAAGACTTTGTTCCGTTCGACTTTCGATGCCATCAACGCGGAGCTCGGAGCCAAGTTTCAGTTGCTGTTCGGCGGCGGTGAGGCGCGTCTTGAGTTGACCGGAGATGACCTTTTGACCACCGGTATCGCGATCGTCGCACGGCCACCCGGTAAACGCTTGTCGACGATTCATCTGATGTCTGGCGGCGAGAAAACATTGACAACGCTGGCGCTGGTGTTCGCGATCTTTTCTCTCAATCCAGCGCCTTTCTGTATGCTAGACGAGGTCGATGCGCCGCTCGACGAGGCTAATGTTGGGCGTTTTTGCCGCATGCTCGAGGCGATGTCGGCAGATACGCAATTTCTGTTTATTTCGCACAACAAGGCGACGATGCAGGTTGCAGAGCAGCTGATCGGGGTGACGATGGCTGAACCCGGTGTGTCGCGTCTGGTGGCGGTCGATTTGGAGCGAGCGCTGGACCTTGCGACAACGGTGGTCTAGGGCGCTGTGTCGGCCGCAGCGAGGGCGGTGGCGCCGCATTGATAACGAACGCATCGTCGTGGAGACGCCCACGCGATGCTCCGGGACCTGATCCGGGTCGTGAGGATGACGTGAACGAGTTGCGCTGGATCTTATTGTTGATCGGACTGGGTGTGATCGGCGTGATCCTTGCGGTGCACGCTGTGCGCACTTGGCCTCGTGAGTCCGATCGGGAGAGCCCCGGTCACCAACAGCATTCACGCGCGACGAATGAGATGGATGAGCGGATGGATGGTTGGCGCTCAGCGCTTGGGCCCCAAGCGAACGAACCGAGTCTGGATACGACCGCGGATGAACCATTCGATGAGTCGGTCGATGAACGAAGAGGGCAACCTATTGCGACGCGGCAGGCCTGGTCGCAGGCCGGCATGCGCGACCGGGCACTACCCCCTGGCTCGCTCGATGATCCATTGTTTGAGCGTGATGATGCCGATAACGCTGCTCCGGACCGAATGCGCCGCTCGTCGCCACCCGATCGTTTTGCACGTTCGGACTCTGACGGTAATACGTCTCGGCGTGACCCATCAGCTGTGGCCGAAGATTCCGGCCGGCGCATCGTTCCCGAGACTGCCGGTGTTCGTTCGAGGGGTGCAGTGTCCGATGACGATTTGGCGCCCGATTCGGCGCCTTCGTACGTCCTTGGCTTGCGTGTCGAAGCGGACGATGTGCGCCGACCGCTGAACGACGGTATGACAAATGTGCCTGGGACGTCTCGTCGACGTGGCGACCCGGGGCGTTTGTTGCAGTCCTTTTCGGGCTGGGCGGTGGATGTCACGGGGTGGGCTTGGCGGCGGCTCAAGTATCAACGGTCGTCGGAAAAGCGTGCGCTGAAGGCGGATTACGAAGATGCGTCCTCCACCCATCGCGTTGATGATGATGGCGCGCATCGAGATTCGATGGCGCTGGGCGATGCGGCGGCCACCCAGTCAGGTCTGAATCATTCGGTGATGGATTCAACGCTGAGCCGTAACCCCTCCGAACGTCTCAACGCGAGAGCGTTTACCCCGCAAAGCAACTGGATCTCGATCGAGTCGGCGAGGAACGGAGCCCGGCACGGATCCAGCGCTGTGTCTGAATGTGGCGGGATATCGCGGGACGAGACGGAGTTCGATGAATTTGGGGTTTCTGCGCCACGAGTCATTGCTCGTTTCGATGATTTGCCTGAATCGCTCTCAGGCCGTCGTTCGAAACAAGCGGTCGCCGGTTCGACCTCCGCGCGTGAGACCACTCGTGCTGCAGCATCGGCGGCCGAGATGATCCTGGTGCTTTATGTGGTTGCGCCGCGTAATCGACCGTTTACCGGTGTCGCCGTGCAGGCGTCACTGCGGCGTGCCGGGCTTCACCTTGGTCAGTTTTCGATCTATCACCGTTTCGATCAGGCCGGTGAGCCGTTGGTTAGCGTGGCCAACATGATCCAACCGGGCACGCTGACCGACGACGAGTTGGCCGACTTTACGACGCCGGGGCTGGCGGCGTTCGTGCAGGTGCATGCGGTCAGCGATCCCTTTGTGGCGTTTCATGCGTTACTCGAAACAGTCGACGCCCTCGCACGAGACCTCGACGGGCGAGTGCTCGATGCGCATCGTTCCACCGCGACCAATCAGACACTCGGAAAAATGCAGGAAGATATGCAACATTGGTTGCTTTCGCATCGTGCTGCTTGGCTGCGTTCTCGTGAGCGTTGACGAGCGAGTCGCGACACCCGATGTGTGGGGCGAACGGCGCCGAGATCTTTCGTGAGCGGGACGATCATGGTGTTCGTCGCAGTGAGTGGGTAGTCGGACTGCACCGTACGCGATCGCTGCTGCGCCTCCGCGATACGGAAACGCGAAAGCTTTTGTTGCGTGGGCGTTTCGCTGCCTCGCTAAACCGATTGGTATCTCAGTGTCGCGGTGATTCGCGTCTTGCGGGGCGTCTTACTCGCAGCCGTCGTCAGCGCCTCCACGGGTCGATCGCGCGGCACGATCGGATCTCTGGTGGCGGCGTTTCACCGTGCTGTGTGATCTCTCGAGGATATTTCCGACGAATTCGGCCAAAACCATGGCGCTATCTCAGCGCGTCGTTCAGGGGCGCTCGCTCCAGCCGCGCTCGGCGCTGTGGATTTTGTCTGACGACTGTAGCGTGCAAGGAGGAGGCCCGCGGGCAGCGGCCCTCGGAGCCTTGCCACTCATTGTTTCAGAGCGACAATCGGTGCTTGATTGGCGTCGCGTGGCTGCGGTCTCGAGCGTTCTGAGCGTCGCCTATTCGAACCCCGGTCTTGGCCCGTGGTCGTTCAACCGTTTGTGGGATTGGATATTGGCGGACGATCAATATGAAATCTGATGAGCGCGGGATGCTCGAAGGTTCGAGTTTTCAGGTTAGGGCTGTGTCCCATGACGATCGCGCCGAGGTTGTGAGACGACTGGAGCGGTTGCGTTGCGACATCCGTGAGCACGAGCATCGCTACTATGTCCTCGATGCGCCCGTGATCAGTGACGCCGATTTCGATGCCTTGTTCGCAGAATTGCTGGCGATCGAGGCGGCGCATCCCGACCTCGTGACCGCGGACTCACCCAGTCAGCGAGTGGGAGGGCGTGCTGCGGAGGGTTTTCGCAAGATTACTCATGCGCGGCCGATGCAATCGCTGACTAACGCGTTCACAGACGACGACGTGCGCGCGTTTGCCGGGCGCGTTCGTGCGGGCCTGAGTGGCAAGGAGGGCCTGATTGGTGAGGACAACCTGAGACGTGAAACGGGTCTCGGCGTCGGCAAGGTCCCGAGCGAGTCGGTGACAGAGGACGGGTTTGCCTGGATGGTCGAGCCGAAGCTCGATGGTTTGGCCTTGTCCTTGCGTTATGAATCGGGTCGCCTCGTGCATGCGGCCACGCGGGGTGACGGCGAGACGGGTGAGGACGTAACGGCGAATGTGCGCACGATTCGCGCCATCCCGTTGAGTGTCGCGGCGCCTGAGGGCTCGGTGTTGGAGGTGCGCGGCGAGGTCTTTATGCCCCGAGCGGCGTTCGCTCAGTTGAACAAAGCGCTAGAAGACAATAACGAGAAGCCGTTCATGAATCCGCGCAACGCTGCGGCCGGCAGCCTGCGTCAGCTCGATCCGAACGTGACTGCCAAGCGGCCGTTGCGATTTTTCGCGTATGCCCGCGGAGAGGTCGATGGTATCGAGCTGGGGGAGCGGCAATCGACGGTGCTCGAACGTCTCGCGACCCTTGGGTTTCCGGTGTGCCCGGAACGGCAACTGGTGCACGGTATCGAGGCTGCGCTGGCGCGTTATCGCGCGTTGCAGGCGATGCGCTCTGAGCTTGCGTATGACATCGATGGCGTGGTGTACAAGGTCGATCGGCTGGATTGGCAGAGCAAGCTTGGATCGGTTGCGCGCGCACCACGGTGGGCGATCGCGCATAAGTTTGCGGCCGAAGAGCGGATGACACGGCTATTGGCGGTCGATTGGAACGTCGGTCGGACGGGAGCATTGACGCCAGTGGCGCGGTTGGAGCCCGTTCTGGTCGGTGGCGTGATGGTCTCGAACGCCGGATTGCACAATCTTGATGATATTCGGCGCAAGGGCATTGCAATCGGGGATCACGTCATCGTTCGGCGTGCCGGCGATGTCATTCCCGAGATCGTCGGGCGGGCACCTGAGTTCGAGAATGACACCGTCGAGCGGTGGCCAATCGAGCGTCCCAGTCGCTGCCCCGAGTGTGGATCCGACGTCGAACAGCCAGATGGCGAGGTCGTTGCGCGTTGCACCGGCAAACTGGTGTGTCCGGCGCAGCGACGTGAGGCGCTTAAACACTTTGTCTATCGGCGAGCAATGGATATCGCCGGGCTCGGCGAGAAACAAATTGAGTGGATGACCGAGGCTGGCTTGCTGCAGACGCCGGGGGATATTTTCCGTCTGCATCAGCATCGCGAGGCGTTACTTGCGCGTGAAGGCTACGGCGAAAAGTCGGTCTCGCGCCTTCTGGATTCGATTGAAAAGGCCAAGTCAACCACTTTGGCGCGGTTTCTATTTGCGGTCGGCATCCCAGACGTCGGTGAGACCACAGCGCGTGATTTGGCAACGGCGTTCAAGTCGCTCGCTGCGTTGATCGACGCCGCCGGAGAGGTTCAGGCGATCATCGATGGACGTGAGTCCGCGTTGAACCCGCCGCAAGTCAACGCCGGAGATCCGGGTGCAGGTTCGAATGACTTTGTGTCCGGGGACGATCCAAGGCAGGCGCGCTCCGTCGTGGCGGGTGCGGGTTCATTTGCATCGCGCGAAGCGGATGGGCCGTCGGGTCAGGATGCCGCCGATGACGCTACGGCACGCTTGGCAGAACGACCACGAGACGATATCGATCGTGTTGCGAGTGCCAGCGCAGCCGTGTATCGCGAATTCGAGAAACGTCTGGCAGCGACGCGTCTTCGCGCCGTGCCCGGTATCGGTCCAGTGGCTGCGGAGCAGATCGCGGGCTTCTTTAATGAGGAGCGCAATCGCGCAGTGATCGATGACTTGATCGAGCAGGGTGTTCACTGGCAAGAGTCGATACCCGAGGCGGAAGGCGCTGAGCAGGAAGGCCCACTGGCAGGTTTGACGATTGTTTTGACTGGCGCGCTGGAACATTTTTCCCGTGATCAGGCACAGGCCGAGCTCGAACGGCTCGGGGCCAAGGTGACGGGGTCGGTCTCGAGAAAAACCGATGTCGTCGTCGCTGGTGCTGACGCCGGATCCAAACTGGAAAAGGCGCGGCAGTTGGGTATTCGCATCGAGGATGAGGCGTGGCTGCAATCGCAGTTTGGCAAGGCGTAATGCCTCATGAGTTTTGGTTTCGATGAATGCTTACGTGGCCTCTTGGCTGCACCACTCGAAAAATGCTCGCTGGAAATCCCTGCTGGAGTGGGCAAGCGCTGGAAAAAGACCCAGCCCAGAGAAGACGCCTGAGCCAGAGAAGACGCCGGGCGACAATGCCGGGAGGGACTGGCCGTGACTGGAACACGGTGCAGCGTCCCCGGGCCGCGATAGGCCGTCTGCGCCGCGAAGGTCGGAGGCTCTGAAGCCGGACCTGCCCCGAGAGCGAGTCAGACGTCAAGAAAGCATATGCGTGCCGACACTGTGGCCTTTCGCTCGGGGCGGGATATCAACTGGGGCACGGGAGCGGTAGGGTCCCGTATGCCGAGATGACGGGCTAGCGTCCAAATTCTGATGGCGGGTTCTTTTCGTATCGGAGGCCGTCGACCCGACCCGGGTGTCCGGCGCCGGGTCATGAGTGCACTTGATGAACGGTGAAGGCTAGGCGTCAGGCCGCTCCGACCCTGCCATTCAACCGACCGATGAGGGCCCTCGGCGTTGGAAAAACCTCGCTTTAAAAAGCATGTTGTCGAGTGTTGATCTTGGCTGCGCTGGGCGTCACCTGATTTAAGAGATGTCAGCGGAGAAGCGGATCGCCCGACTACACCTTGCCACCGGATCGCGCCGCCGCACCACGTGCATGGGAGCCGTCGTCTACCCGGGCTCTTCGTTGCTGAGGCGCTGAGACGGGCAACAGTGCCGAACAGCGCCGGTCGTCACGTCGTCGGTCGCTTTACTCGGAAGGGAGATCAGTCGATTATGCGGCCGCGGTAGACACGAGTGGACCGAGAAGGCGGGAGATGATCGGGATCGTGCGTGGTTGGATGGTGGGCGGCTTCGCCGTTGTCGACATCGCCAGATTTGATTTCATCAAGATGGTTGCGCAGGCGTGTTGCGATTGATCGAAGGGAGGTCGAGCGGGAGCGTTCAGCGAAATACAAAACGCGCTCAACGAACTCTGGATCTCGACACGACAGCTCACTGATTGTCGGGAATTCTTCGCGCAGTCCGCGCCTCAGTTCGGCGGCCAGACTGAAGCTCCTGTGATCGTTCATTGGACCCTCTCACGATTTCCAGTGTCACGGAATGAGGATGCAAAAAACGTACCATGTTTTTTGCCGTGAGGAAGGGCCGAATCGACCTAAAAAAGTTCGATCCTGCTCGCTTTTGGATCGCCCGACGACGTTCCGGTCGAAAGCAAGTCAAACGGGCCTGTGCGTTATCAGGCTCGCGGCGAGCGCCCAAGGCGCAGCGTCAAAAGACGGTGTGGCGCTGCGCCTGGGCTCGACGCCCGAGTGGTCGGAAAGAGACGGTGCGAGACTGTCGCTACTCTGAAGCGAGCTTAATCAATCAACGTTGCGCACAGAAACCGAAACGGGCCGATGAGCCTGGATTGATCTGGCGGTTCCAGTCGACACCCGACGCAGTGACTCTGCCGGCCGACGTGGAAAGCACGGCATTCCAGTGGCTGCTGATCGTGCCCTCGACGTCGAATTCGGTCGACCAGATCACCGGATTGCTTCCCCGGTTGCGGACATTCACGTCAGCGCAGTAGCCACTGCCCCAGTCGTTGTTGATGAAGATGTCTGCAGACAGTCTGGTGGCTTGTGGTCCGGGCGCTGGCGCCACGCGATTCGCACAGAAACCAAACGTCGCCGTGCCCAGAGGGAGAATCGAGGCGTTGTGGTCCTGGGGGGTGATGACGATTCGTGAATCCCCTTCACGTTGGGCCGTCGCATTCCAGATATTGGTGATTTGGTCGCGAAGATTTAGACGCACCTGCCAGTTCGAGACCACCTCAGCGTTACTGAATACGGTGTATTGACGGCAGTACCCTGCGGGCCAGTCATCTTGGCGGGTGAGCTCGAGCGTCAGGGATGTCCCTGGGATGGCAATGCGCTCACCCACAGCAGAGTCACCGATGCTGGAGTCATTGCCCGGTGAGGGCGCTATTGGAGGGCTATCGCTGCCGCTGTCGTCGTTTGGTGGCGGAGTCGTGTCGGCATCTGCTGTCCATTGCCAGTGGCGATGAAGAAGCTCGACCTTGGGCGTGACGAGGGTTTGCCAGTCGTCTTCGAGAAGACCTCCGGTATCGCCGCTGTTCGGATTCCACGACCAGTAAAAGCTGTTGCGGAGATTTTTTGAGTCCATCCAGTCAACGAAGGCATCCTGCCAGACACGGTCGCGTGGATCGCCGCCCAAACCGTACCGACCACCCCATTCACCCACGACAAGGGTGTATCCGAGGGTCGTGGCAAAACCAAAATGGGTTTCCCATATCGTGGGGAGATTCCCGGGGAAGCTGCCGCTCTGAAAATACGGTTGGTCGAAGACGTCGGGGCCGTAGACATGAGGGCTCAGGACCAGCTGCCCGGGCTGGATGTCCAGCGGTTGGCAGCTCAGTGGCTCGAGGTTGCCACCCCAGAAATGATTGCCGCTGGGTTCAGTACAGAACGTTTGAGTGCCGATTCCTTCGACGAATATGAGCAGGTTCGGTTTGACCGCCAGCACAGCCCTCGCGGCGCGCTCGGCGGCACGATTCCAGTCGGTCGCTGTATTTCCAGTGCCCCAGGTCGCTGCGCCGTGAGGTTCGTTCTTGAGGTCGAGCCCCATGAAAAAGGGTAGGTCTTTATAGCGTTCAGCGACGAAGACCAGATCGTTGATCCAGTCCTGCTCGCTGTAGGTCTCGGTGTACCAGAGTTCGGATATCGCGTTGCAGTCGGGTCTGTGGTGGTCGAGCAGGATGTGCATGCCCGCATCATTGAAGCGTGCCATGACCCGGTCGAGAATCTCCAGACTATCTAGACCCTTGAGGTCGGGGTTGAGGCTGTAATCGATGCTCAACGGTTCGATGCCTTTGAGCGTGTCGGGGCAAAAAGGTAGACGTACGGCGTTGATGCCGATCGACTGCATCTGTGCGATGGTGTCTTCGAGGTTACGAGCCCAGATACCGTGCAGGTGGGCGTCCTGCGTCTCGAATCCGAACCATGAAACGCCGCGAAGTTGAACTGGCGCGCCGCTATGATCGTAGATGACACCCTCGGTTGTGTAGTACGCCTGAGTCGTGCTGGCGCCGAGTGCAAGGACGACGCCTACGGCGAGGCGGGTCGCAACGCTTGGTCCGGGGTGAACACGCTTCATGGCAGTCTCCGTTGCGGGGTGGCAGGTGGGGCGCTGATCGAGCGGCAGGGCAGGTGCTAGGCGTTGAAATCCAAGATGGAGATGAAGGCTGCAGGCTTGTCGCGTATGGAACTACCGATGGCGCAGACGTGTTTGATGATAGGCGGTGTTATTTACATCTTTCCTGAAGATGGATCCGATTCGGCCTTTTCCGAATGAGGCGAGATCGGTCGCTGGGTTGATTTTTGCGTGACGCGAGACGTGCGATGCAGCGTCGGTGACACGTGATCGTCGGATGGCGTTTCAAGGTCAATTGGACTCCGACTCAGCTAGGGGTTGGGGCGCAAGGTGAAGCCTCGGCGGTGCGAATTTGCGCTGATTTTCAGGTCGCATCAACGCGGGCTCGGGCACGGTGGGCGTGCCCCAGAGCGAGTCAGAGCCGTTTACTGATGGTTGTACACGACTGAATAGGTTATCGAAGCCAACCGTGAATCGCAGGTTTTCGCGGTCGCGATCGACGCTCAGTCGTTCGATGAGACCGAGGGTGGGCCATGCGCCGCAGGCCTCGCCGGGGTCGCAAATCATGCCGTCGTTGTCCATGTCGGTACCAGCGATGAGCCGGTACGAGCCGGGGGGGACGCGAGTGAATTGGAATGGGTACTCGGATTTTCCTCCTGCGATGCCAATGCTGTCGATGACTTCGTCGTTGTCGTCGACGAGGTGAACGTAGAGTCGGCCGACGGTGTCATCCTCGATGCTGGTCGCGGCGACGCGGGCTTCGACGCGCACACGACGGACAGGGGCGTTGTCTGCCCGGATTTCGAGGAATCCGATGTGCGGGCCGATCGCAAGCCCCGTTCTTTCGATGCGGATCAGGTAGGTTCCTAGGCCTGAATCGTCGACAGCCTGGCGAAACACACGAAGCCATGGCACCGTCGAAAAAACACGCGTCTGTCCGAGCGATGAGGTCCCGTCGTTTTCAACGTCGAGAACGCGCTCTGTGGTCGCCAAGCCAAAATCGAGGCGGCCCGGCCGAACGCTGAGCACGGGCTGGGGAGGGCGTTCGGGGGCTCCGAGCCGATTTTGTACTGCGGATAGTGTCTTGAGGGCATTGATTCGACCCCATCCGTGTTCGTCGTCGCGGCCCACTGGACCGACATCGTCGGTCAGGCGCTCGGCGGCCAAGAGGTCTTTGATGTCTTCTTGCTGCAGGCGTGGGTCGATAGAGCGCGCGAGGGCAAATACGCCTGAGACGATGGCGGCAGCCATCGACGTGCCCTCGTACTGTTGATAGTAGGATTCGCGGCGGTTGCGCAGGTCATTGACCGACGTGCTGAGAATCCCATCTGGGTAGCCATCGCCAGTGTCGTCACGCAGGAGATTTCCGCCGGGCGCGACGAGATCGAGTTCGGGTCCAAATGATGAGTACGGGGCACGGACGTCACGGGCATCGGTGGCCCCAACTGCAATGACGGAGCGATAGGCGGCGGGAAATGCAACGGGTGCCCGACCGCTGTTGCCCGCAGCCGCAACGACGATCGAGCCGTTGGCGCGGGCGAGCTCGTAGACCTGGTTTTCGATCGCAGAGAAGCCGGTCTGGCTTCCGATTGAAAGGTTGATGACGTCGGCTCGACGCCCCGGTACACGTCCGCTGTCGTTTGGTAGGCCAGCGGCAAAGCGCACGCCTTGGAGCACGTCGTAGGCCGTGCCGCCGTCGAGACCCAGAACCCGCACGGGCATGATCTGAACACCCTGAGAAACGCCGGCAACGCCAATGGCGTTGTCCGTGGATGCGCCAATGATGCCGGCGACGTGTGTGCCGTGCCACGTGCTCTCGCCAATTCTTTCAGAGTCACCCGGGTCGTCGGGATCAGGATCGATCCCGTCGCCATCACGCGCCCTCACCGGGTCGCGGATGAAGTCGAATCCCGGAACGATGTTGGGTCGCAGATCCTCATGGCTGGCGAAGATTCCGGTGTCGACGACGGCAACGACCACCGGCTCGAAAGGCGGTCGGCCCGTGCTGATCTGCCATGCTTCGGGTAAGCGGATGGCGTCGTGATACCACTGCAGAAAAGCCAGAGGGTCATTGGTGACGGCCAGGGGGGCGATCATTCGGTTCGGCTCGATCTCTCCGACTCCAGGTACGTTGCGCAGGGCTTTCATGGCCAGAAGGCTTTCCAGCCGCGCCGCTTGCTCCGGATCTCGAGGCGGCGACAGGCCGATTGCTCGCAAGCGGTCTGAATGTGCCGACAGCGATTGAATCGTCGCGGGTGGAAACGTGACCAGCATTTCGCGGTCGGGTGCGCCATTCGTAACGACGGCGCCCAGCGTCTCGACGGCCAGGACCATCGCTTGCCGAGTCGCTTGAGTGACGATCGCGCTCGAGGTTTCGGGTTTGGTAGCGGTGACGATGTATTCACCGGGAATGATGCGATCTTGGAGGTTTGCGCCGACGTGGCTCAGCGCACCGGCTGAGGTCGAACCGATTCGAAGGTTGTAGTTTGACCGGCCAGAAAAGGCTTCGACGCCGATAAAAAAGCGCCCTGAACGGGGTACGCGGATTTGTTCGATTGGACCGAAACCGGTCGAAGCTTCGATAACCGTGCCGTCTTGGTCGGCAAGAAACAGATCGAGATCGGCTGCAAAAGGGTCAGGAAATTCGAGACGCACGATCTGACCTTCGACGAGGTCGGCGCGAAACAGATCGATGCGATCGGTTTCGGCAACGAAGCGGTCACTTTCTCGTCCCGTTCCCGCGGTCGCGGTACGGGTGACGAAGCCACCAATCGTCACGGGATTCGGAACGGGTTGTGCCTGCTCGGGGATGTTGTTGCGCAGGAGGTCGGCGTCGGAGTCGTTGATGTCGCTGTCGACGCGCTGATGGGCTGCAACGCGAATCGCGCCGCTGATCACAAAACGATCGCCAAGGGCTTGATCAGGCGGTGCAGGTAGATCATTGCCGCCATCACCGCCGCTGCAGGCTGCAAGGATCAGCGCGAGCGTGAGAACAGGGGCGGTGATCAGAGGCTTGCGCAGTGAGCGCGTGCTTAGGTGGAACGGCGAAATTCGGGCGGCCACGATGACCTCTGCAAGATGGTTGATGATGAATGGAGCCGCAAGACATTCTCGAGCGCGACGGGTGCCCGTGAGCGTTGGCCTGATATCAGGGAATCAATGCGCGAGTGATCGAGGGGTCCGGGTGATCGCGAGCGGCAGGTGGCTCGTCCTCGAGGGCATTGGGCCGCAGTGGCTGTCGCGAATTTTGTAGGGACGATCTCATTGGGGATTTTGGCCCCGCACGTCAGGCCTTGGGTTTCTGCGGTCTTGGCGCGAGAAGTAGTAGCGGGCGTAGAGTCCGAACACGATATTTTCGTAATCGCGACTGTTGTCGATACCGAACCAGCCACCGGTGATCCAGTGCGGCGTCAGACGGTGCGCAAGGTTGCCGCGCACCGCGTACGCCATACCAGAGATGCTTTCCCCGTCATGGAATTCGCCCGATTCGGCCTGTAGTTCCGGATCGTTTGGAAAAAACGGCGCGGCGTTTACACGAAACGTTTGATAGCCAAGGCGGCCCGTGAGGTTCCATGCGGTGGTGTCGCCGATTTCTCGGTCCCAACCGAAGGTGACACTGGGTCTGAAAAAGTGCCGCGGACTGAAGTAGCCGCCATGACCAAGCGTGAATTGTGAGAGATTTTTGTCATGACCCATTGCGAGGAAGTCGAGTCCGAGCCGGATATTCTCGTTCCAGCGGTTGCTAACAGGCCAGGTTGCTCCAGCATTGAGTGAGTACCCGGTGTTGCTGGCAACATTTTCACCTTCGAACGTCGAGTAGGCTGCGGAGCCATAGAATTCGGTTTGATCGGGATCCCCGAAGGTCGACGAGAGACGTGCGGTGTTCGACACCACTCCGCCGAAGATTTTGCGTGTAAAGAAGTCGCGTGTGCCCGCATAAGACAATAGTGTGTCGCGCATTGGCGAACGATCGAATTCGAGCTGAAAGGGTCCGCTGAACGGTCGCCAGAACACGTTCCCGATGACATTTTCGCTCAGGAATCCCTGTGGTGTGACGCCTACCGAGGCGCCAAAGTCAGGCCGTTCAAAGCCGATACGCAGCCCGGTTCCGTCGGCACTGGTCACGGTTGGCGGTACCGTGGCCGGAAACAGCGGCGCGCTTCCAACCAGTTGCGCGTTTTCTTCGGATGGACGACTTTGGGTATCGAGATTGACTTGGGTCGCTTCAACCCAGACCTCGCCAAGGTCGCCGATCGGTGTTGAACCCGAGGCGGTGGCGACGACTTCGTTGAGGGTACTCAGGCCTTCGGTTCCGGTGCGGGTGCGAACACCCAATGCGCCACCCAGCTGCGAGCTGAGCTCGGCTTCGATCTCCCTGATGCGTCGTTCGAGTGCCACTCGCTCCTGGTCTGCAGTGACGGGTTGCGGGACGCGATCGATCGCGCGCATTTCGGTTGGGTCGGGAACTGCGCCCATGGGGCTGCCGGCTGCAGGCTGCCATTGAGGTCTGCTCGGTGGTTGAGTGACTGCCTGCGGAAACAAGGGTGCCATCTGTTGCGGTGCTTGTTGTGGGTTCGCAACCTGCGGCTGGATCAATGTTGGCGCCTCCGGTGACACGGCCGGATAGCCGCCGTATTGCGGTGGCGCGTAGGGCGCCACGTTCTGGTATGGGGTTCGAGTGGGAGCGTACGGCGATGGAGCGTTAAGAGGCACGCCTGAGCTCGCCACTTGACCAAACGGGGCGGTGTGCATGGGTGCGCTTTCGCCGCCCAGGTTTTGCATGATCTCGCGACGCATCGAATCGAGCCTTTGACGCGATGCGTTGAGTTCACGGGCGAGTTCGAGCTGCATTTCGAGTCGCGACTCGTCTGCTCTCATTTGCTCGATTTCGGCGCGAAGCCTGTCCTCAAGAGTGATGGTTTGTCCTGTAGCGGGGGTGCTCAACACGGCAATCAGACCGAGAACCAAAGGATGAGCGACAAAGACGGATTCACGGACGGCCATACGAAGCTCCGGAGAAGGCAGGCAGTGGTGTGGATGGCGCTAGCGGGAAGCTCTGGATGCGAGGTGCAGCACTGCTCCGCGTTTGCACCTCGGCCAACTGTCTCAGTGCAAGCGCTTGTTCGTAGTAGTACAGCGCATGCCGTCGACGTCCCCGGGTCTCTTCAAGTGTGCCGCCGAGCTCCCAGAGATCAGGATCGTCGGGAAAATGTTCGAGTGCTTCGTCGCGTAGAGCGGCGGCCTCGCGCAGCTGGCCGGCGCCGAGCGCGGCACCGAGAAAAGCAGAATAACTCCCTGCATCGTGCTCAGGGCGGATCGTGCTCAGTACGGCCCAGGCGTCCTGAACCTGCCCAGCTTCAAGGTATAGGTAACCCAGCTCACGCAAGTAGTGGGGGTCGTCGGGAAACAGGCGGTTGAGATTGTTGTAGATCATGGCCGCGGCGGCGAAGTGACGTTGGCGCTTGAGCGGAGTCGCTTCGGCACTCGCGCCCACGCGAAAGAGTGTTCGCATCTCGTCTGCTTGTGCGTCGGTGAGGGTGGTTCTGAAGTAAAGCGTCATCAGTTTTGCGTAGAGCGCAGAATAGTTCTGTCGCTCGTGGAGTTTCCAGGCGATCGCTAGATCAAGGTCATTGCGCAAACGAATCACGTCCGGGTCGTTGGCGTGTTCCTGTTCAGCGCGCTGGATTCGTCTCTCGGCGGCTTCGAATTCGCCCGCATCGACCAGGCGATCAATGCCAGCGCGCAGGTGAATCTGGCTGAGCTCGCGAAGGTCCTGCCGTAGTGTCGGCGAGAGATCCATTGGCCGAATTCGATCAATGAGGTCGTCGATTTCACGCGCGCCCGGGTCGATATTATGCCAGGCCCAGGCAAGACGTAGCCGGTCTGCTGCGCTTTCCGGAAGTGGCAGCCGCCGTGCACGCTCGAAAGCCTGTCGAGCCGCTCGCCGGTCGTCATTGGCGAGATAGACCGCGACTTCCGTCAACAACCACGCGGGATCCCGTTGGAGTCGGTTGCGTTGATCGGGGGATGTGGTTTCAATTAGGCGCAGGGCATCCTGTGATTGATCGGTTTCGAGCAGTAACTCGACCAGAGTCGAGCGAATCGCTGGATCGTCGGGTCGTTGCGCCAATGCCTGGCGGTAGTCGGTGATGGCTCTGATGGGCTGGCCCGCGGCGCGAAGCAACGCGCCACGGGCCGCGCGGACATTCGCTTCGTCTGGAAATCGTCCGACTAGACCGTCGTAGATCGACAGCGCCTGTGCGATGTCACCGCCTGCAGTGGCCGAATCGGCTTGCCGGAATCCTTCGCTGAGTTCAGCGTCATCGCGTAGGCGCTGCAACCGCAGGCGCTCACGATCCGATGCGCGTTCGAGTGCGCGGTCGATCAGGACGATGGCCTCATCTGCGCGGCCCTGCCCAAGGCGCGTCGAGGCCAGACCTTCGAGGTCGATCAGACTGTTCGGACTGCGCTCGAGGAAGTCTTCGAAGATGCGTTCGGCCGTCTCGAAGTCGCCGCGCGCAAGCGCCCGGTAGGCTTGAGACCGACGTTGATCGATAGCGCGTTGAGTGGCTTCGGCCTGTGCCCGTGTGCGCAGACGCCGCAGATCAGTGTCGTCGTTCAGTGCCAGATAGGCGCTGAGGGCGGCGGCGCTGCGGGCGCTGCCGTCCTCCCATATCAATGCCTGTTTCCACGCAGCGAGGGCCGCGCGACCCGAGTCGTCGCGCTGATTCTCGGTGGCAACGGATTGCAGGATTTGCATGCCAGATACTCGCTCGTCTGGATCGTAGGTTTTCAGTTGCCCCAGCAGCACACGGAAGGGACGCGTGGGACCTTCCGCTCGATCGATGATGGCTTGAAGTTCGCGAAAGGCTCGTTCACGCCCTCCCGGCATCTCGATCAATTGATGAAAGTAGGCTGTTGCGAGTGCCGGCGGGGGCGTGCGGTTACCAAAGGCTTCGCGGTAGAGCCTGACGGCATTCGCGGAATCGCCCGCCGCGGCGCTTGCGCGTGCTTCTTCCAGACGGGCCATGTCGCGCGGCGCGAACTCGGCGGCGAGAGACAGTTCTCCGATTTGTGGGTGGTCGGGTGCTAAACGACGGAGCTGGTTGAGGCGCTGTAGTGCGGCTTCACGCCGGCCCGTGGCAATGTCCAGTTGAATGATGGCGACGATGGCTTCGATACTTTCTGGATCGATCTGCAGAATACGTGACCATTCTTGTCGTGCGAGCTCGGGCTGACCCTGGCTTTGCCAGTTTTGTGCCCGATCGATCAACAGCTGCATCTCGTCTGTTTGCGCCGTTGACGGCGTTGAAAGTGTCAGCACCGTCACCAAGGCAATGAGAACCACCGCCTGCATCAAGGATCGCCGATGCTGTCGGTATTCTGATCGATCCTCGGCGCACAGCGGTCGCGGGGAGGCAGAGAATTTGTCGCAGCGCCGATTGACGCCGAAATGACGCGGGACCGGATTCATGTGTGGATCAGCTCCCCGCTGCGACTGAAGGAAAAGACCTGCTCGCTCAGGCCAAAGAGCGCTAGATTCTGGTCGTAGTAGAAAGGCTCGGAACCCAGCAGCGATGTTTGCCGATCCAGCGTTGCGAAGACGCGTTCGAGTTGTGTGGCTTGAGCCTGTTCGCGGCCCCGTGCGGCCAGATAGGGGATCAGCGCCGCCGAGAATCCAGGCGGTGCAGTACCAGTGGTCGCGCCGGTTTCGCTGTCTGCGAGGCGGGGTGGGTATAGGTTGTGGTCGAGGTGCCTTGCCATGCCAGCCAGGGCTTCGTCGAGACCGACTGCAGAGCGGCGGGCTGGATGGGTCAAGCCCCACCACAGATAGGTTCTGATCGCGTCATAGCTCCCGGCGCTCCCTTGGGCGGCGGTGAGAAAACCCTCATCCGCCTGCCAGTCGATCCAATCAGGCGCAAAGCCGGTTTCTCGGCGGGCATCAAGTGTCTCGATGGCGCTGTCGATCAGGTCGAGCCAGGCTTGATCCTGAGTCTCTGAATGCAGTCGATCGAGCAAAAAGATGGGTGAGTACGAGGGGTTCAGGGTGACGCGTCCGGCGTCGTCCGGTCCAAAACCGTGCGCGGCCGGCAATAGGAAGAATCGGTCATGAGCCTTGAAGCCGCACTCTTTAACGACCCGTCTAGCAAGTGACCGGCCCAGGGCGGAATAGCCGGGCTGTTGCCAGAGACGACCGGCTTCTATCAGGTCGTAGGCAATCCAGAGGTCGGAGTCTGATGCGCTGTTGGAATCGATCACGCCCCAGCCTTCGCCGCCGCGCTGTCCCCATTTCCATGCGGGCAAGGTGGCCGTGAGATCGCCATCGGCAAGATTGCGTTGGGTCCATTGGAGAAGGCGGTCGAAGAGCTCGCGGTCGTCGACGACCAAGGCAAAAAACATGGCGTATGATTGCCCCTCGGAGGTCGTGATGGATTCGGCGGCGTGATCGATAACGCGCCCGTCGGCACTGACAAATGCTGTTTTGTAGGCGGACCAAAGCGCTAGCCAATCTTCGCGGCAAAACTGCGGGCCTGAGCGACACCGCTTGCTGGCACATCCGTGCAGCAGGGTCAATGTGGGGCTGGCGATGATCCCCGCTTTCGCGGCCTTGCCGAGCCGTCGCAGGAACGCTCGACGCGAGCTGACCGCGGCAATGCCGGTGTCGAAGCGGGTCATCAGAGCTTGCCTTTTTGCCGAAGTTGGGCCCGGCGACGCAACCACACCGCAAGAATCACAGCCTGAATCATTGCCAGAAACACAACGATCGGGACCACTCCAAGACTGAAGCGACTCAGGTGCCAACGGACCCAGGTCAGAGGGTCGAGTGATCCGAAATACGTGCGCGGTGCGTCGATGACGAATGAGCGTGCAGCGACGGGGCTATTGGCGCCGAACAGGGTGACGTCTCCGTAAACCAGACGGCGCGTGGAAGGATCGACGATGGTGCGAACGACGTCACGCCACCCGGCCTCGTCGCGCGCAGTGAACAGGGTCACGATGTTGCCACTACCGTACGGCGACATGAACTGCTGCAGCACTGCGGTGGGCGAGTCGCTGCGTGCGATGATTCGCCCGAGCGCATCGGGTGAATCAGGGCCGGGTTCCGGGCGTGATCCCCACCAAGGGAGATGGTCTGTGACCCTGCGCAAAGCGGTTCGGATGTCTTGAATGATCAGTTCTTCGCGTGCGTCGAATCGGACGGGCATTCGCTCGGTCAAGGCATCATCGAGGCGTTGATCAGACGGAGCAAACCATAGCAGGTGCGAATCGGTAAGGTCGGTGATCGTATCGGGGTGCGTCACCGATAGTTGCAATGAAGGTGAGCCCGTTTGCGCGCCGATGTGTCCGAGGATACTCAAATAAGCGGCGATCAGCTCTGGTGGCGAGGCCGGGTCGAGAACCACGGTTGAAGCATGAAAATCATGATGGAGGGAGTAGGGAAGCGCACCATTCACGAAGCGTCCGAGATCGGGCAGGCGCACGTACCGCGGAACGCCGCGAAGGTCGAAGGTGGTGCTGCCCAGTAACGCACCGTGGATGTTTTGGGGCAGGCGATCGCCACATTCCTCGGTTCGAGGAACCTGAAAATCGAAGAAGAATGAAATTTCGTTGTTTTGGGGGCGAAGCGTCGCGGCAGGCAGCGTGACGCGTTCTCTGAGCGGCAAAGACTGCTCGCGATCGAGCGGCATTGGCAGTGACGCGGAGAACATTTGATTCGCTTTGATGGCAATCGACGACAACGGGCCTATCGGGGTTGGGTTGTAGGTGTAGGCGAGATCGACTTCGATCCCATCACGCTCCCACCAAAACAAATCCGGTGGCAAGACGAGCGGAAGCGATACATATCCACTTTGGGCAACCTGAAGGGCCAGCGGGTCGACAATCTCGTCGATTCGAACGGCCCGGTCGGTGCGTAGCCAGCGCGGTGCGGTACCGGGCGCGCTGGGCGGTGGGAGATCCACTTCTCGGACGTGAAGCGTCGAACCCTGCAGCGCAAGACGGTTGGTCGCCAGGGCCTGGGCGGCGGTTTTGGCTTCGTTCGGAGTGCGGCCGAGGACGAGCAGCAGTTTGGACGATCGATCGACGGGGTGGTCCCGGACGGCAAGGGTCGGCCCGTCGACCTGTGGCAGGTCAACGTTGACGAGCGCTGGGTGATTCAAGCTTTCGGTATCGGCAACGATCACACTGTGTTTTGCGGGGAGCACCTCGTGGATGAGCGGGAAGCGTAGCCCCCGACCGTCGCTGTGACTTCCGAACCACGACGTGATGATGCCGGCGGCAGCCAGGATGTCTTCGGCTCTGGAGCCCACGAACATCGGGATATCCGGGTCGTGTACCAGTTGGTCGAGCATGAAAGGCGCCGGTAGACGCGCGAGCTGCGATGCCAACGGCAGCCGCGTGCCATTCAGTTTCAACGTGGTCGAGGGTTGGATTTGCAACCAGATGCTGGGGTCTGCAGGGTCGTGGCATTCGCGATCGGTGACACCGACAAAATCGATGACCAGGTTGTTGAATTCGCGGATCAAAAGAGGATTGAGCGCGACGGTCGTCGATTCGGGGCGCTGCGAGCGAATCGCTGATTCGAGCCGCCGGGTAGCGATGACGCTGCCGTTCAGCAGCACACTGAACTGGCTGCGTGAGACGGACAGAGCAGGGGAGGCCAGAAAATCGAGGGTGAGCTCGGCCTCGCGAATCAGGTGATCCTGAGGAACTCGAAACTCGATGCCCTGACGACGATTGATGCCTGTTGCGCGCAGGCCGGCTACGTGACCGAGCTGAAGAAGCGATGCACTGCGATCAATTCGATCGGTGGGTTCGGTCTCGTGCCCCGAAACCGTCAGGGATCGATTGAGGTGCTCTGCAAGTCGCTGGGATTCGAGGAGCGATGCCGGGGCGCCATTGATGGCTTGCGTAGTGACGACGTTTTCCGATGGCCCCTCCAGCAAGGGTGCCGGTGTCTGGGCGGATGTGACGGAAATCGGATTGACCCCGAGAGGGGCGAGCAGAGTTCCGGCGCCGAGTCCTGCGATCAGAAACAAAGACGCTGTACTGGCATCGCGTTTGAACCATCGCCAAGGCCGGATGACTCTCCCGATCATCAGGTTGGCACCGTGCAGTCCGACACGAACGACCATCATCAGGCTCCGGAAAGGCTTGTCTTCGTAGTTTGCTTCGCCCCAGCCGATCCAGGCATCAGCGCGTGTGTACAGCAGGCGAACGAGCTGAAGTTGCTGTTCTGTACTTAGGGCGGTGAACTGGAGGCGGACTTCGCGATCCTGCTGGCCGATGACACGGGCTGGGAAGTGATAGGTCTCCTCGTCATCGTGCATCTTCACCATGATGATCTGATCATTTTCAATTCCAGTGTCAAGCGGTGCGTCGAGGCGGATGCGTGCGCCGTCGTTACTGACGTCTTCTGTGTGGCCGGTCACGGCGCGTCCTGAGAAGCTGATAGTCGCCGGAAAACGCGCTGGGATTCGAACGCTGCGACGGATTTGCCGTTGCTCGTGCGCGACGGCAATGACGGCGCTGATCACGATGAAGTTGTACACCGTCCACATGCCGGTCAGAAAAAGCGTAGACAGGTCAACGTCAGGCTCGAAAGCATAACGCGCGGCGAAAGCGATCAGTCCCGCGAGGTTGAGCAGCCACAGGACAGCATAAGGTCGAGCGATCTTGCCGTCGAAATGCGTCTCGCTGATGTAGCCGCCTTTGGCCGTGACGTTGAATTTTCCGAGTTTAGGATTGATCAGTGCGAGCAAAGTAGGCAAAAAAATGTAAGGCGCGAGCGCTGTCTCGTAGACTTCGTTCCAGAATGAGAACCGATGTCGACCCTGAATTCTTGAATTGGCAAGGTTGGCCATAAACAAATGCGGCAACGCATATGCGGCGAAGGTCAACGCAAACGCATCGATGATGCGCATATCGAGCAACAGGAACAGCAACGGGGCGGTGAGAAACACCAAGCGTGGCAATGCGTGCATGAAATGGAGCATTGCATTGGCGTAGCAAAGTCGTTGACCGAATTTGAGTCCGCGCTTGAAAAGGGGGTTGTCCGTACGAAAAATCTGCACCATGCCGCGTGCCCAGCGAATTCTCTGACCGATATGGCTGGCGAGATTTTCGGTTGCGAGGCCGGCAGCCTGGGGTACGCCCATGTAAACGGATTTCCAGCCCATGGCGTGCATGCGCAGTGATGTGTGTGCGTCTTCTGTGACGGTCTCGACGGCAATTCCGCCGATTTGCTCGATCGCCTCGCGGCGCAACAGTGCGCAAGATCCACAGAAGAAGGTGGCGTCCCAGAGATCGTTGCCGTCCTGGACGATGCCGTAGAACAACTCGCCCTCGTTGGGCATTTTACGAAACAGTTTGAGGTTACGCTCGAAGGGGTCGGGTGAGTAAAAGTGATGTGGCGTCTGAACCAGCGCAACTCCGGGGTCTTTCTCCATGAATCCAACAGTCAGCTGCAAAAAGCTGCGCACCGGAATGTGATCGCAATCGAAAATCGCAATATATTTGCTTGACGTGATTTTGATGGCGTGATTGAGGTTGCCCGCTTTGGCGTGAGCGTTGTTGTCGCGACGGACGTAGTTGACACCGATTTCTTCGGCAAATGCTTTGAATTCGTCCCGGCGACCGTCGTCGAGAAGCCAGATGTGAAGTTTGTCGGTAGGCCAGTCCATTTGCAGAGCGGCCATCACGGTTGGGCGCACGACGTCCAAAGGCTCGTTGTAGGTCGGGACGAAGACATCGACGTCCGGCCAGTCCTCGGGATCTTGTTCGATCGGTACCGGTTTGCGTTGAAGTGGCCACGCTGTTTGTATGTAGCCGAGGAAGAGGATCAATATTGCGTACAGCTCTGATATAAATAGCAATATCGTCGGGATCAGGTTGATCCACAGGTACTCGGGTTGTCCGATCCCGAGTGTCTCCGTCGCTCGCCAGTATCCGTAGCGAACCGTTATGAAAATTGATATCCCGATAATGACGAGCGTGATGATCGAGTTTTGGCGAATGCGGTTGAGCAGCGTCGCGATGACGAACAGTCCAGCCGCGAGGATCAGCTGACCTTGCCAGTCCAGAGGAATCGTTGCCAAAACGAGGGCCCCGCCCCCGATCGTCAAAAGACTCGCGAACAGCAAAAGATTCAGCATCGGTTGGTGTCTCTGTTGATCATCCCCATCCCTCCCGATTCAGTTCGAAGCGGTGTCAGGATCACTCGCAGCCGTCCGCTGCCGGATCGACTGGGTCACACTCAAGCGTACTACCGATTCAAGGTGGGGAGTTGCGTGTGCGAAAAAAGTTTTTAGTTCAATGTTTTAGCGGTTTTTTAGAGCCGACCGGAGACCTGAGCGCTGGTTTTTATTTACGAGCCTCAAAGGCCGATTTTAAGTTAAATCAACGCTTTCTTGACTTATCCTGGCGATAGATATCAGAAAACACTACTATTCATCAAGAGGGTCGTGCTCAACGGGGTCGAGATCGGCGCGACTCGATCTTCAACAGACCGGCGATCTGGCTTTCCCGACGCGATTTAATGCGAGACTGCCGGCTGTGAAGACTCTCGATGAGTCATGACCCGAGGCAGCCATCATGAAAAGTGATGTTGATCGATTGTTTCGCAAGCTCAACGCGGTTCCCGATCATTTCTACCGGGACCTGCGGCCGAAAAACGCCGGAACACTGATCGATGGGGCTGCCGCCGAGGTTCGTGGGCGAAATGCGTCGAATTCCGCCCAGCCGGTTTCCAGTCCCGTCGCGGAGACTCCAGCAGATGAGGCTCCGACGACAGAAGCGGGTGAGACGATTCGAGAGCCGACGTCCAGTCCAGCTGCAGCGCATTCTACTGCGGTGGATGCTGTTGGGACCGACGCCCCGCCGATCGTGGGTGCCGTCGCGGACGCCAACCAGGGCCGCAAGGTCCCGCAGATCGCGGTGGTGAAGACCACTCAACTGCGCGAAGCTGCAAAATCGATGGGTCGTTGGCCCTCATCCTCGGTGATTGGCTTGTACGGACAGGAAACCGCTGAAGCCCGATTGCGAGTCGAGCATGTCGATCCGGCTGACGATGATCCGGGTCATCCTGCGATGCCTGAACGTCACTCACGAGGCCGCGAGAAACTGGACCTGCTGAGGCGGTTGCGCCGGGACCCGACCTCTTTCCTGGGCGGGCGCGGTTCGCACTGTGCCGCACGTGTCTTTGTTTACTCGCCGCTGGGTGGCGCAGGTGTTTCGGTCGTTTCGGCTGGCGTCGCGCGCGCACTCTCGATCGATACGGGTTGCTGCCTTGTCGACACCGATGGTAGCGCAGTGACGGCGATTCGCTGTACGACCGAGGGCGAGCGGTGCACCGAGGAGGCCGAGTTTGCAGAATTCTTGTTCAACGGCGTGTGGCGTATCGGTCAGGTTCGTACGCTGTTTCTTCGCCACAGCATGACTGAGCGCTGGTTGCCGGTTCTGCTCAACCGCGAAGGTCCGTCCGCGAAGGTCGTGCCCGCTGGCCTCGTCGATGATCGCCAGGTCGTCGTCGATTGGCCCCGATCACGTTGGCGGGAGTTGTTCGAATGGCTGCCGCATTCGCATTTGCTGGTTGTCACGTTGCGACCCGATCTCTCGGCTTTGGTGGCAGCCGAACGCATGCGAAAAATGCTAATCAGTCATGATGGCTTTAGCCAAGCTGGACGACACGTGGTGTTCGTGATCAACCGCTTTGTCGCGGGCGACGAGGTCCACGAAGAAATACTCGCGCATCTCACAGAGCGATTGGCGGGGTATGCGGATATCCAAACGGTGCCAGAAGTCGCTGACTTCGACTTGCGGCTCGCAGCGGGCGATGACGTCATCGCCAGTGCCGCGCTGGATGACGTCTTTCGCAGAATCGTGGCGACACTGCCCACAGGCCACATCAATCGGCTATCGACGACGTCGTGACTGGGAATGATCGTGACTGGGAATGATCGTTGCACCCTCGCGCGGTCCTAATACTTGGTTAGCGGGCTCGTGAATGATGATTGCGGTGACGTGAAATCCACCGTGCTCCAACCGCTCGACCGGTACCGCTTTGTTTCAGCGTGGTGGCCGCTTTGGCCTGGGTCGCTGCCGGTCTGGGTCTAGAGTGCGAACAGGGGGCTCAGGCGAGACGAAAAGTAGCCGAGGTGACGGCGGGTCGAGCGGATCGGGCGAAGCAGTACGGGGCTCGATCGGCGATGGCCTCAGAGCGGCGAGCAGCATGCTCGCGTTCGATGGTCTGGCTCATTGGTAATCGGCGTCGAGGACGATGCGATAGCGCGCCTGTCCGGCTTCCAGCTTCTCAAAAGCCTCATTGATCTGAGACATCGGGAACCGTTCGACCTGTGGGGCGAGGCGTGGCACGCACAGAATTCAAGCATTTGGGCAATGACGACTGGGGCGCCGAGGGGCGACCCGCTGATTGATTTTTGGCCGCTGATCAGTGTGAACGCGGGGACAGGAATCGGCTTGAGAACGGCTCCGACAAAAGGCAAGCGGCCGTTGGGCGCGAGGGCTGCGAGGTAGGCGTCCCAGGGTAGCGTCACGTTGGTCGTAACCCGAATGAAATTGAAGCGTCCTGTCTCGTTCGCGAGTGCTGCGGCGTCGGTACTCCTGACAGCGCGATGGGCGCCGAGTCGAAGCGCTTCTTCGTCTTTGGCTTCGCTCGATGTAAACGCTGTGACCTCGCAGCCCCATGCGTTGAGCAAGTGCAGCGTGAGGCGCCCGAGACCTCCGATGCCGACGCACCGACCCGGTCAGTCGGCTGTGTTCCGAACTGTTTGATCGGTCCGAAGACGGTAATTCCGCCGCATAGCAGCGGCCCCGCGCTCGTGGCGTCGAGCGTTTCGGTGAGAGGCGTCGCCCAAACTCAGTGCGCGCGCACCCGTTCCGCGAAGCCCCGCGGCCCGAAACGATCAACGGATCAGCGTCGCTGCAGACGTTGTGATGGCCCGCTAGGCACTGGTGACAGGCCATGCAGCTGCTGTGGAACCAGCCGATACCGACGCGGTCTTCGATGCGCACGCGCTCGACCCTGTCTCCGATTGCGGCGACGCGTCCGGTAGTTTCATGACTCGGGACGAGCGGGTACGTTCTCAGGCCTCAGTCGTTGTTCACCATGCTGAGGTCGGAGTGACACAGGCCGCAGTGTTCAACCACGACTTCTACAGGATCTGCGGGCAACGGGCCGGGCTCGTATTCAAAAGCGGCAGGTGGCCCTTGGGTTGGTAGGCGGCGTAGGCTCGAACTGGCATGGTCGGCTCCGGCTCCGATGGCTGTGGAAGGCCGGTTAGGCAGTTTTCGGGAGTTGCCACGGTTCTTTCGCTGCGGTTCTTTCGTGAATGAAGGCCGCCAGTGGCAGGGCCATGCTCGCGTTGTGTGGCGGGCGGTCAGAGATCAATGTCGGCCGCCGGTGGATGACGACTCTGTCTCGGGGCGTTCGACGAGTAACCGGTCGGTGGTGACGGTGGAGTAACCACGGGTTCAGAGGCGCCGGTAACTGCCGGGATCGTTGACATAATGGTGGCCCTCAACCGTTTGATTCAATGATCCGACTTGGCCCCTGATCAGTTCCGATGTTGTTGCTGCGGGTCGTTGCGGCGTAATCGGTCGGTGAATCGTTGGTTCGAGCGATCAAAAAGGTCGAGCGTCCTTTCGAATGCGGCGTTCCTTTCGACTGCGGCGTTGCCAACTTTGTTTGCACCTGTTGTTCGATCGAGCTTCCTGTGGTGTACCTGTGCTGCCGAGAGTCTGTTTCGGCCGGCTGTTCTGGGGGATGGGTGCCGCTGATTCTCGAGATCGATGAATCATCGGTCATCGTTTTGTCGTTCACCCGTGACCGCGTTGTCACGCTTCGCCCCTAATGTGACGGATGGATTAGTCCCTAGGTCAGGGATATCGCGTCGACCGAAGCTCAACCTCACAGGGTGAAAACGATGACTAGTGATCGGATAAAAAAGAATCTGTCCTGGCCGGTGCCCCGGCGCCGCGCTGCGCTGGCCTTAGCATTGGTGCTTAGTGGCGCGCTGTCACTGGGCGGTTGTTCGAGCAGCGATGACGACTCGGCGTTCCAGTTGCAACTGCTGCACTTTGCAGATGTGGATGGCGGCGGTACGGCTGCGATGTTCAACGTCGATGAATTCTCGGCACTGCTCTCGCATTTTCGCGGCAAGATGCCGGAACGCACACTGTTCTTGAGCACTGGGGATAACTACATTCCTGGCCCGATCTTCGAGGCCAGCGCCGATCCGCGCATGGCGGCAATCGTGGGTACGCCTGGACAAGGGCGCGGCGAAATCGAAATCATGAACCGCATGGGACTGCAGGCCTCGACCGTCGGCAACCACGATCTGGACACCGGTCCTTCGGGTTTTGCCGGCATCATCGCGCCGTCGGGCGAGTGGCGCGGGGCGCAGTTCCCGTATCTTGCGGTCAACATCGATTTCACTACGGAAACGACGACGAATGTCCTGTTGCAACCGTCACAGCAAGAGGCGTCGAGTTTGCCGCCCGGCGCTTTGACGAGCAGCGTGGTTCTGACCGTTGACGGGGAACGTATCGGTTTCGTCGGGGCGGTGACGCCGACACTGCCGTCGATCACGTCGGTGGGGCGTTTGTTGTTATCGCCAGCCCCGTTTGTCGAGGACGCGGCCGGCTTCGATGCGCTCGCCAAGATCATCCAGGATGAAGTTGACAAGCTCACCGCAGCGGGCATCAACAAGATCATCCTCGGGACTCACATGCAGCGCATCAACGTCGAGCGTAATCTCGCGCCGCGCCTGCGCGATGTCGACATCATCATTGGCGGTGGATCGAACACGATTTTCGCAGATTCGAACGATCTGCTGCGCGAGGGTGACACGGCCGGCGCGAATTATCCCGAGTTTTATACGTCCGCCTCGGGCGAGCCGGTTTTGTTGGTCAACACCGACGCCGACTACAAATACCTCGGTCGTTTGATCGTCGACTTCGACGAAGATGGCGTAATCCTGATCGATAAGCTCGATTCCGGAAAGAACGGCGCCTGGGCCGCGATCCCGGCTGTGGTCGAGCAACTCAAGGCGGAACCGATTCCCGAGGTGGTGGCAGCCGCCAGCGTGATTCGTGAGATTTTGGCTGAACAGGACGGATCGGCCTTTGGTTTCACCAAGGTCTTTCTTGATGGTCGCCGGGGCTCGGTGCGTTCGCGCGAGACCAACCTCGGCAACATCTCTGCCGATGCCAACCTGTGGTACGGGGCCCAACTGGATCCTGAGAACCCACCAGTGATTTCGATCAAGAATGGCGGCGGGATTCGGGCACCGATCGGCACGCTGTTCGTACCCCCGGGTGCGGCCGATGAGGTCGTTCTGCTGCCGCCCGCAGCGAACGATTTCGGTAAGCCCGAAGGCGGCGTTTCACAGCTGGATATCCAGACGTCGCTGGCCTTCAACAACGGTCTGGCGGTCGTCGACATGACCGCCTGTGAAGTCTACGACCTCATCGAGTTCTCGATTCTTGGGAACTTCTCGCATACCGCCGGCCTTGTCGCTGAGTTTGATCCCACCCGTCAGGCGCGCACGGGCGGAGACACCAACAAGGGATGTGGAACCGACGGCAGAAGGATCCAGAGCCTCGCTGTGAACACCGCCGACGGCGTGGATATCCTCGTTCGCGACGGAGTATTCGTCGGCAATCAGGCGGCGACTTATCGCGTGATTGCGCTCGACTTCATGAACAACTGCGCGGCTCCGGCCAACGACCCGCGTAACGTTCCAAACTGCGGCAGCTCTTATCCGTTCAAGGGGCTGGCCAGTGCCAATTACGTCAACCTGGTGGTCGATGACCGGACGCCAGCCGATCGGGCGACCACGCTCGAGGCGCGCGACCCGGGCGAGGCAAACTTCTCGAATACCGGCGGCGAGCAAGACGCGATGGCTGAGTACATGCGGGCGTTCCACGGTACGGTAGAAACGGCGTTCGACAAGCCGATCGACGTCAACGAGCGCTTGATTCCCATCGGCCGTTAATCAGAACCGGTGATTGTGGTTTCGCTGAGCTGTGACAGGCAATCGATCAATCGCATGTCGTTGCCGAGAGGCTTGGTCGGGTCGATGATGCTAACGCGACTGATTGCAGGTCGGTCGCGTTGAGTTCTGAGACCCTTTGAATTTTGCAGTTAATGATTGGACGGCGCCTCACAATCGGGGCGCCGTTTTTTTAGTAATCCGCACCGTGTTGGGCGTTTTTAATGTGCGCGGCGAGCGCTCCATCGAATAAACCATTCAGGACGGATGATCAGGGATCAGCCGTGTCGGGAGCAGGGCTCGATATCTCGATATTTAGAGATTCCGGAGGAAAACGCCATGGGCGGTTAAGTTGATATGGCTGAACCATCAGTCGGCTCAGAGACGAGCGCGGTTCGAGCCTGAAACTGACGCCTTTTAATCAATGACGCAGAGGCTGCGGCACCATGCATTCGACATCTGCGAAGACGGCTTGCCCAGCCTGTCTGCCGCTCAGACGCCGGAAAGCGTGCGGACTCGCAGCGCAATGCGTGTGGCCTCAGTCCGGTTTCGTGCTCCGAGTCGCCGGCAGATCTCCTGAACATGGGTCTTCACCGTTCCGGGTGAAATCTCGAGGTGGCGTGCGATCTCTTTGTTGCTCCACCCCAAAGCCATCAGGGCTAATGTTTCCTTCTGCCGAATCGACAGTACCTTGATAACCTGTGGGTTAGTCAAGGGCGCCACAAATTCTCGCAGCTCCGCAGAATCGTCGACACCCGCTGTTACCATGTCCAGCGTCGTTCCGCCCGGCCCCGCAGCCTTCGGAATCGATGGACCTGTGCTTGAACAGTTTGAATCCGGTCTGTCCGAGGTCTCCGCCGGTGCAGTCCCGTCTGAGACCGACCCTTCGCTCCCCGCAGATCCCAAGCCGGCGTCCGACCCGGTCAAAAGGGCGCGAAACACGCTCAGCAACTGTCCCGAATCCAGACGTTTCGACAGAAAGGCACAGGCGCCATTCTTTGCCGCACTGCGCCGCGTCGCTGGATCGTCATGACCGCTGAGAATCACGACCCGAGACCCGGAAAAGTACACGTCCAGAACGCCGAGGACACCCGCCGGCGTTGAATCCGGTAGCGAGAGATCCAGAAATACCCAGGTCGGTGGCCCGCTTGACTCGATCGCCCGGCGCGCCATTTCGAGGCGATCGCAGGTCTTCACACGATGGCCTGGCGCGACGATGGCCAGAACCGACGCGATGGCCTCTACAAACATCGGATGGTCATCAACGATCAGGATATCGCAGCCCGCCGCAGCCCCGCTTCCGGCAAGACTCGCGCCAATCGTTGCACTGTCGGTGGCCCCATCACGCACGAGCGCACCTCGAGTCTCGGTGTCCTTCATGCGGGCCCCTCACTTTGGATTTGGCACCGAGTCGGCGGACCCGAGCCGTCACGAACGGACCCGGAACGCCCGAGGCCACCGAACGATCGGACCTTTCGAGAGCCGATTTCCGAGGTCGCTGTCCCGCCCATAGTGATGACTCGAGTCTGGAATGTTGGGAGAACCGTGGCGCTCATCGATGACAGTCTCACGCGTGATCAGGATCGTCCCCAATCCGGACGACGCATACACCAAGTGTGGTTATTCCGCAACCACGAAACCGAGAGAATCCCGGTTACGAAGTGCTCGTCTGCACGTTGAGCAATGCCTTGAGGTGTCGTTCGATGACGTCGATCGAGACGGGCTTTCGTAGTACTTCAGCCGGCGCCGGCGGCGCCTGCAAACCATGCTGAGCGCTCAGTATCACGACCGGAACCCAGTTCGATGCCACCGTGAACCGCGGCTCTGTTGCCAGCGCACGGTCGCCTGCGAGACGCTCACGTAGAGCCTGGGCGAGATCACATCCATTGCCATCAGGCAACTGGTGATCGAGCAGCAAGGCAACAGGCAGCTCCTGCGAGAGTACGCGCGAATCCCGATACTCAGTCTCTGCGGCCTTTGGTGCCGGCTCGTAATCGCCTTTTCCGAGGCCACCCTCCGCACTTGCCGGGCATGCATCAGCCGCAGCCAGCACTGCGCGTGCAGACCCAAACGCACGAACCCGCCAGCCACGATGCCGCAAGCCATGAGCCAAAGCGTCACGAAGTGGCGCGTCGTCCTCCACCAGCCAAAGGAGCCGGCTTTCGGCTTCGGGTGACGCTTCGTTCCTGACCGCCCCGTCAGCGGGTCGCTCTGCGCGAAGGTCATGGCAAAGTTCGCAATTCAACCAGAACGTCGAGCCACGATGACGCTGCGACCGTACCCCCGAAGCGATGCCGTGGCGTTCACCCAGTTCCCGGACGATCGCAAGACCCAAACCCAGCCCCTGGTTACCCCCGGATTGATGGCCAAACCTCGAATCGTTCGGGACGTGCTGGACAACCTCCATGGCACGGTGCATTGATGAGTCCACAAGATCTGCGTCCCCGCTTGCGGTTGTTCCGATAGCCGTTGCGGAGGCGTCATCCGGCGCTCTCGTCCCTTGTCGCCTGACTTCGGATCGACCTGCGGAATCGTGATGGGCACCCGGGATTGAATTCATCTCGAGAGATCCAGCCGACGCCAAACCATTGGCCTGCACAAACGGCGAGAAAATCAGATCAAGAAGATCTGGCGCGATTCCCGGGCCGTCATCACACACCCAGATGGCCACCCGATCCCCACGTCGGCGCGCGCCCAGCAAGATTCGGCAGGGCGCCGCATGGCGCAAGGCGTTGCCGATCAGATTCCGCAGCATCCGGGACAGCACGGCCCGGGGCGCGATGATCACGACTGCGCTTCGTGCGACGCGGATGCGCACTCCGCAGCGCTCGGCCAAAACCTGAAACTCATCGGCAATCTCGACCAGGAGCGCCGCAACAGGAATCTGGACGGACAGCTCCAATGCGGGTGGCTCTGAAGGCGTCATCGAATCCGTCGCGGCTCGCGAGACCGCGGGCGCGTTGCGAGCATCCGAACACAAAGCGTTGGCAGGCGGTCGACGATCGGCTTCTGCGCGGTCGATGAGCGTCAGCTTCGGTGTCACCGATGGCGGGGGGGGCGACGTGTTTCGCCCCGCGGCATGATCAACCGCGTGAAACTTCGCGCGAAAGCCATTCGTACGGACCTCTTCGAGGTTATGACCCGACCGATTTGCCGCGTCGACCTGTTTCGATGGAGGTGTCGTCGACACTGCGATCGAGACCGGTTGCAACAAATCATCGATCGTTGTCGTGAGACTCGACTGCGCTCTGGACAACCGCTCGATCCAATCGCTGATCGGGGTCGGCAAACCGGGGGTCTCACGCAACAGCTCGATATACAAACCCATCGACTGCAAAGGTTGACGCAGGTCGTGGTTGGTTGCAGCAAACAAACGCTCGCGGCTCTGCCAGACTGCTTGCAATTCCTGATTGGCGATTGTCAAGGCTTGTGCGAGTCGTTCGCGTTCACTGACATCAATCACGGCGCCCTCATAAATCAAGCGATCGCCGTTCCGTTCGGCGACACGCGCCGTTTCGTGCAGCACCACCACCTCGCGACCTCCGGTCGCACCGTGCAAGCCATCAGCGTCGTTCCCATGTTTCCCTTTGATGCCATATGCGGGTCCCGATGGATCGCGGTGGGTCGGATCTCCGCAAGCCGAATCGCCTCGGGATGAAGAATCCGATGAAGCATCCGAGGAGGCGCCATGGGTCAAGTCGCCGACGGCCACGATTAACTCGTACTGAAAAGGATCAACGCTACCGCGACGACTCAAGAGCTCATAGAACGCGTCGCACTCGGAACTTCGCGCCACCAGCGCGAGCCCTTCGCCGGAAGTCGGTTTCGGCGGCGTGTCTGCTGATCGGGGAGCGATGGATCCGTGCGAGCAACGTTCCTGTAATGCGCGATAGGCGCGGTTGGCGCGCAAGACACGCCCCTGCGAATCCGCGCGATAGAGCCCTACCGGCGTATTGTCGAACAGCAGTGCAAACTCGGCGAGGACCTTCGCGCGTTCGCGCGACGCCAGCAGCTCACGCTGTACGCTGGCATCCGCAATCGACCCGGAGACCCGCAATGGTCCCGAAACCGTCAGCGCAACGGCCGCCGAAACAAATACTGGACGCTGACCAACGACGGACTCGAACCCCGCCCAGCTGCACTGCGCGGTCAACAATCCAGACCACTCGCGGCGCAACGTCTTGCGCATCGACAAGGGCAAGTGACGCCACACGAAGCGGACTGGGTAAGTTCTGGGCTGGTCATTGCCGGCAGGCTGAGAAACATGCGCTCCGGGCAGTTGCATCAAACGACAAGCCGTGCCCGAGAGCAGGACATCATCAGCGGCCACGCGCCAGTCGAACAGTCCAACCGAAGCGCCTTGTGCCGCCAGTACGAAGCGTTCACGACTTTCCTCCAGCTCATCGCGAGTCCTGCGCTCACGTTCGCGTAGATGTCCCACCGCGGCGAGGCCGAAGATCAGCGACACCATCGAACCTTGCGCGAACAGACCCAGATTGCCCACATTGGGCTCGACCCAGCCCAGAGTATTGGCAATGCTCAAGCTGACGGATGCCAGATAGGTGGACCAGGCAAATGCATATACACCGGCATAGGGCAGCCGCTGGCGCATCCGTAACAAAGCCAACCCGACGAAAATCAGGAGAGACACGCCAGCGAGATAGATCAATCCGGTTCGATTCCAGCCCAGACCCAGAGGCTCCAGAACCAGAAAAAGAAAAGCCAGCCAGGGCAACGCCCGCAGCAGTCGATCCATCCGTTTCTGATCACGTTTAAGATCAAGAAACAAGCGCACGTGCGCGTAGCTCAAAATCAGGGTCAACCACCACGCAGTGACGCCCACCAGGCCCATCGCGGCGGCGTTCATATGCGGCATCACCACATGAAAGACACCGCCACCCCACGACGCGCCGACCAGTTCAGTCAGCAGCATCGTCGCCAGAATCCACATTTCGGGACGGCCGGTCGCGGACCAAAGCAACCACAGAAACGCCGACGTCAAAACCGGGATGACCAGCAACACGCCCATCGCGATATACGCGCGCTGTTCGCGTCGCTGGAAAGACTCTGCATCCAGGACGCGCAAAGGAAATCGCGTCAACGACCGGGTTTGAATACTCGAAAGAAACGCGGTCCGCGCTCCGGGAGGTAGATCGATCTCGAATACCGGATTGCGCGCGCCGCCGAACCATCCACCGTCGATATCTCGAAGGCTACGGATTGCGCGCCACTGCACGGCGCCATCGGCACTCGAAAACGCGTGATACAGCCTGACATCGTCGACGAATGTCTGCTCGTGAACAACGACGACCCGCAGCCACTCGTCTGTGGTGTTCACCAACGCAAAGCGGGAAAAGCTACGATCCGGACGATTACCGAAAACCGAGGCCGAACGAGGGAGCGTCTGCCATCCCGTTTCCTGTCTCGCGATCACCTCAGGGCTGGTATTCGGCGGCCATCCAATGTGTGCCTCGAGATTGGGCCATAACCGCTCATCAAAAGTGCTGGTGCTCAAGACGGTGACTGGAAACCGCTCAAGCAGCTCGAAATCGGTCGCGAAATCGCATCCCTCCGGCGACTGAAATCGATGACAATCGTCCTCGTGGGTTGGAGTTGAGTATCCGGAGGTCTGCAGTTCCGGGTCCGAGACCGCATGAGATCGACTATCGTCCCCGGCTTCGACATCGAAAGCATTGGGCATATGCTGTAGCGGGCCAGCCGAAGGCTCGTCGCCGTTCGCAGAAGTCATCGCTATCGCCGAGACGACACCACTCAAGAACACCACGATGGCGATGCCAAACAGCAGGATCAAGGACTCGCGGTCTCCTGATCCGTTTGTGTCCCATCTCTCTTTCTTGATCGCGAGACTGCGCCCGAACCACCACGCGTCGCGCCGGCGCTCGGCGACCGATCTGGAATCCACTTGATGCTGCATGTCGGTCCCTGCGCCCGGAATTCGGTCGCGTCACCTCGAATGTCGCGAAACGGCCGCCAATCCCGTTGGCAGGCGCGGCGGCGCTGGCTATGGCGACACGCCGAATCGATCCAAGGGGCATGCCAAGCGGGCATGATCGGGTTCGACAGCGCCCGCCGTGGAGCGAGAGATTAGCCACTCGCACAGTATTACCGCAGGGCCATCAATCTGTCGCGGCCTGCAAGGGTTGCGATCAGCAACGCCCGCACGGGCCCTTGTCGATAACAGCTTGCGCATCCCTGCGATCGCCGGAGTCGAGACGGCAGCCCGATCGGATTCGGTCCTTTCGAAAGCGACCCGGCGGGACACGACGGGTCAATCAATGGATTCATTGGGCTGGAAGCCCCGGCCCCGGTTCCGGACGGGTCGTCACAAGCTGAGACCAGCGGGCGGCGATGCCATCGGTGATGTCTTCTTCAGTCCATTCGAATCCGGGCTGGCCGGCCTGCACATCGGGGCCGCTCGCGCAACGCTGCACCAGCCGGCACTCACCCAGTCCGCAGTGGCGAAACCCCCGCTCGTCGATCACCTCGAGCGCGGCAGTGGCTTCGGGTATCGGGTCGGCCATGTGCGGTTGGCCGCGAAAGGCTTCGCACAGGCCTCCCGGTTCGGAACAGCGCAGAAAGGCTGAAAGGAACGGCATGCTCATGTCGGTGACATCGTCGTATCGCGGCCCGAAGATCGTGAGTAAGCCATCGGGATAGAGTGTGGCGGGATCGTGAAAACAACTTTCGAAACGTTGCTCCGGTTCGTCGATCCAGGTGTCGACGCCACGTCCGAGGACGGTGTAGACCCCGCTGAGATGGGCGAACGGCAGCGTTGGGTCGGGGGTCGCGGCCGCCGGCCCAGTGTCATCGGCGGACCCTGCAGGCGCAGGGTCATGGCGCGCGTTCGGCGTGCCGGTGGTCTCCGCCTCGCCAACCCCAGCCTCGTCGTTCTGTGTCAGGCCAGTAGAATCCGAGTCCGCTGAAAAGGGGGTCGGTGTTTCGGACGGGAATTCTGGCTCGGGCGTATCGACGATTTCATCCAAAAAGACCCGGATCACGTCGCGATGGATTGCTGTAGCCTCGGGCCAGGCGTCTTCTGCGTCGGCCGATACCCGATCGATGCGCGGCGTTGCTGCCGAGACCCGACGTGCATGCCAGTCACCGTTGCTTAGGGTGGTGTCGGCGCCACGTCCCCAGCGCCCGAACCACGCCTCGGTGCCCGAAATGCGGGTGAATTCGAACAGGCCCCACTGGCCGTCGGCGTTATCCCAAACGCCGCGGGCGATTCGTGCATCCGGACTGACGACGCCTTCCAGGCGACCTTTCTCCCGTACGCCGATCAGCCGGTCTCCTTGCTGCTGAACATGGACCCAGCCACGCGAGCCGTACCAGGAGCCTTGAAACGGAAACGACTCGAGAAGCTGCTCGGCGGACAGATCGTCAAGACCGCTGGCTTGGGCCACTTGCAGCGGCGTCACGACCTCGACGGTGCAGCGAAAGTCACCGGGCTCATCGGCCAGGCAGCCTTGGTGCGATTCCTCACGCATGGCGCGCGCTGCCGGTGTGGCGCGATCGAGCTTTTGTCCCTCGGTCAGCGTCAGTGTTATGGGTGCACCACCGGGTGCGACGTCGATGACGGTATGCGCGCGGCGCGCTGCGTCATTGTCCGGGCCGGCGTCGACACGCCAGAGGCCGGGCGGAAGGTGGAACGGCAAAATTTGGCCGTTGCCGTCAATCCAGCGACCGTAGATGATCTGCTCGCCGAATTTAATGTGCTCCCGATCATCGAGACGATCCGAAAACATCGCCGAAGGGCGATTGGGTGGGAAGCCGTCACGGTCGCGCATGTCGATCACGACGGGTGAGACGTCGAAATCGAAAATGAAGTCCAACGTTTCGCCGGCGCGTATCGCGATCAGCTTTTGGCGAGTCACCGAACGATCCAGGGCGCCCCGTAAGAAGTACAGTCCCGGCGCCAGGGCGAGATCCAGCTTTTTGTGGGCGGTGATGGCCTGGTTCGGGTCGACGACGCCGTCGACGATCGGCATGATTTCGAACAGCGTACGTTCCCCGGCCGAAGCCGAAACGACGCGGCCAGTTTCTGGTAGCGGTGTGCTGGCATTGACGAGCGTCTGAATGCGCAGGCGAGCCGCAATGACTTCATCGATGGTATGAACGCCATCGCCGGCAGGAATGTCGACTTCCAGTCGATGGCGCAGCGTTTGGCGCCCAGCCAGCTGGCGCGTCACCAACAGAGTGTAGCGGCCCGGCTCGAAAGTACCCGAGGCCGTGACCGGTCGTTCATGGTTCCAGATCCTGAAATCCGTTGGCCGGCTTCCACCGTTTTGTGGATCGATGGTGATCTGCACGGCCC
>JBKBII010000007.1:0-33139 GCA_046299415.1 Thioalkalivibrionaceae bacterium
GCTGGCCGTCTTCGGTTTGGATTCGACACTGACCCGCATGGCGCAGTTTTTCACCCAGACCGCGCTGGTTACGTTTGGCGGCGCGTACGCCGTGCTGCCCTACGTCTATCACGGCGGTGTGGAAACCTATGCCTGGCTGAGCGCCCCGCAGATGATCAATGGGTTGGCACTTGGGGAATCGACCCCCGGCCCGCTGATCATGGTCGTGACCTTCGTCGGTTTTCTGGGCGGTTGGAACGCGGCCTTCCTCGGCGCCGAACATGCCTTTCTGGCTGCGCTGCTGGGCGGACTGGTCGCCACGTTCTTCACGCTTCCGCCGTCGTTTCTGTTCATTCTCGTCGGTGCGCCGATGGTCGAGGGCACGCGCGGCGAACTGCACTTCACCGGGCCACTGACCGGGATCACCGCGAAGGTGGTCGGTGTAATCATCAACCTTGCGGTGTTCTTTGCCTGGCACGTGTTCTGGCTCGCTGGCTTCGACGGACCCTTCGAATGGTTTTCGGTGCTGATCGCGCTGGGCGCCTTAGCACGCTTTCGCGTCGGAATCATTCGACTGTTGATCGTCTGCGCCACCATCGGCACCACGTATCGATACCTGATGTAGAGGGCGCGGAGTCGCGACGCGATCCGATCCACCAGCCCGACGAACAGCCGATGCGCAGAACACGGAGCGAAGGACGGCGTAGGCGAAACGAGCGAGCACGGACGCGACCGGCGCATCAACGCGTCGTTGACGTCGTCCTTTCGCGTCGCCTTTCGATCTGACCGGGTCGCGGCCTCGGGGGTGGCGCACCGGGCCCTGCGCGCGGCGTCCCGCTCACGGAATTCCTCCGCGGCGTTACTCGCATCGAGCTTTTACGGGGTCTCGGGCATCGGTACCGTCTTGTCGCGAGCAAGCTTCCGGCGCATGGCCTGCTTGGACGGAACACTCATGCACCCTCGCGACACGCAGGCCGATTCTACCGGGTCGCCAGCGCGTGCCGAGGCAATACCGTCGTGCTGCTGTGACCACGCACGCCGTTCGCCTTCAGGCGTTGTGTCAAGGGTCGATGTTTCGGATGATGGTCAGAAACCTGGCCTTCGCGCGCCTCAATTCGCGGGCGCGCAGGTAACGAAAACTCGCCGGTTTGTGCGTTCCGTGATTTTTGTCCGCGATCGTCTGTCTCGCAATTCGCCACGGACCTTGACTCGATTGTCGCTGCGAACACCGAACCGCGCGACCCGATGGAGACAATCCGCCCGACTCGCAAACAGCACGGGCGACAGTCGCAGTGCAGCACGAGCATCCAAGCCCGGAGGTCGTCCCAAGTGAATCCCAGCTCTGCAGACCGGGCGCAATCGCCTCGCTCCCACTCGGGCTCGAGCGCGACGAAAGGAACAAGGGATCAACGATCCGATCGTCGTTCACGTCGAGATCGTCGCCGACCTGCATTCGAAGCCTGGCTGCGAGAGAATCGTCTCCAGCAGGTGCGCTGGATCGCAGCCCTGACCGCGACGCTGTATTTGATTTATGCCGTCATTGCCTCAACTACGTTTGATGGCGTCGTCGCCGTGCGGCCGTTGCACGCCCTGGCCGTCCCGTCGCTGTTGCTCGTCATCGTCGTCATGAGCCGATATCAGAGCTTGCTGCGGCCGATGTGGTGGCTACTTGCCGCAGCGCCCGTCGCGGCCAACGGCCTGCATCATGCTGTCAAGGATTTTGATCCGGCCTTTCTTTTTTTCGCGCCTGAAATTTATCTGAGCATCATTTGGACGTTCGCGATTTCCGGACTGTTGTTCCGCGAAGCCGCGGTCTCGGCTAGCCTGATCGTCGTTCTGGCCGGGTTGGGCACCGCCGAACGATTTTCCGAAGCAGGTCTGTTGTGGCTGCACCTGTTATGGATCGCTTCCGCGTTTTCGTTCGGCGCGGTAGGCGCCTTCGTGCTCGAGCGCGCCCAACGGCAAATCTTCGATCAACAGCAAGTGCTGTTTGATGCCGCCCGGGTTGACGATCTGACGGGCGCCTGGAATCGCGCCCACATTCTGGAGCTGTTCGACAAACTGTGCGTCCGCAGGGAGCGCGATGACGAGCGTTTTTCAGTCATCTTTATCGATATCGACCGGTTCAAGTCGATCAACGATCAATTCGGTCACAGTACCGGCGATCACGTTCTGTGCCACTTCGTCGCCCTGGTGCGCGAGCACCTGCGGCCCACCGACGCTGTCGGGCGTATCGGCGGCGAAGAGTTCTTGATCCTGCTGCCGCAGACTGACGCCGCCCACGCCGGTGTCGTTGCAGTGTCGTTGCTCGAACGCATCCGCGGCGAAGCCTTTGAGGGTGTCGGGGCGGTCACGGCCAGTGCCGGCGTTGCCGAACACCGGCGCGGCGATCGACGCGACAACACATTCAGTCGTGCCGATGTTGCGTTGTACAGGGCGAAAAACCGCGGGCGCGATGGTGTCGTTGTCGACACGGCGAGCTGACCTGTCTTGGCGTCGAAGCCTTTGAGCGCGGGTGAATCGTGTGACTCCAGAGCTGTTCGGTTCGATGTCGCCCGTATTTGAGGTCATCGCCGTGGGTTCCCTGGCTGATGGCCTCGTGGGCGCGTTCTCCTCCTGGCCTGGCGCCCTTGACCTTGAACCTGCCGACCTCGTGTGGGTGGGTCTGATCTTTGTCTGGACAGGGTTCGTACGCGCCGGACTTGGCTTTGGCGGCGCAGCGCTTGGCCTGCCGCTGATGCTGCTCGTGGTGCCTGACCCTCTGCTGTGGCTTCCGGTCATCGGCTGGCACCTGTTGTTCTTTTCCGCCTGGACACTGGGGACCCGGCTGGCAGCCGTCGATTGGCGCTACCTGGGGCGCGCGGCACGCTGGATCGCGCCGGCGGCACTGGTGGGCGTTATCGGACTGGTCCGCCTACCCAACACCTGGCTCCTTCTGTTCATCTATGGCATCTCGCTGTTCTACGGTGCGCTCTGGCTGATCGGGCGGAGTGTCCGCAGCCACAGCCCATGGAGCGACCGTGCGCTGCTGGTTTTGGGCGGCTATGTCGCGGGCACTTCGCTGACCGGTGCACCATTGATGGTGGCCGTCTTTCTCCGCAACGTGGCTCGAGAGCATCTGCGCAACACGTTATTCGTTCTGTGGTTCTTGCTGGTGGCGCTGAAAATGGCGGCATTTGCGACGCTGGGCGTCGATCTGCAACCGGGCGCCTCGCTGACCTTGCTGCCGATCGCCGCGATCGGTCACGTCGCCGGACTCGCACTGCACGAGCGGTTGGTCGCCAACGAAGCGCTCTTTCGACGCTGGATCGGCCTTGGGCTGGTCACGGTCAGCCTGATTGCGGCTACCGTGCTGCTGCTCGACACCGAGGTAATGGCCGCCGTGGTCGGTGCGTTCGACGCGCTGCTGGCCAGTGTCGGATCGATCGCGGGCTTGCGCACAACCCTTGCAGGCACGGCGATGGTGCTCACCGTCGTGGTGTTCTGGCCGTATCTGCGAGGCATCGCCCGAGGCCGGGTCAAGCCGCATGTGTTCTCCTGGGTGATCTGGGGCGTGAACACAACGATTGCGTTCGCCGCCACGCTGGCCGGCGGTGGCGGGCTGGGCGCGTGGGTCATTGGATTCTCGGCGCTGGTGACGCTCGCCATCGCGACCATTGCCTGGACACGCCGCGGCGAAATCCACATCACACGCAGCGATTGGGCGTTCTTCGCGGCGGCTCTGGCCGGGATTCCAGTATGGCTGGCGCTGGATGATCCGCTGGCCGCGATCGTGCTGATCACGGCCGTCGAAGTACTGGGCTTTGCCCCAACCTTCCGCAAAACCTGGCGCGACCCACACTCCGAGTCGGTCGGGTTCTACGCACTGTTGATTCTGCGCAACGCGCTGCTGATCGGTGCCTTGGAGGCGTACAGCCTGCTGACGCTGCTGTTTCCAGTCGCGATGGCCGCCGCCTGTCTTGCGCTGATTGCGCTGATGGTCCTGCGCCGCGCGGGGCTGCACCGGGTTGCCTGACGATCCAGACCAACGCAGCTCCGTTCGCAGAATCCGCCGAACCTTGGCCGACTGCCGCTGGACCCACGATCGGGCAGCAGCCCGAACCGACGGCACCGATCCGCCCTGAAACGGGCCCGCAGCAAGGCCGTCGAGGAGTGGACTTCCCGCGCTCGCGGTTCAGACCGGCTTGTAGATCTCGGCACCCTTGGTGACGAATTCGATCGCCTTTTCCTGCAAACCGCGATGTAGCGCCTCGCGTTCGTCCACGCCCTGTGCGGCGGCGTAGTCGCGCACGTCCTGGGTGATCTTCATCGAGCAGAAGTTGGGGCCACACATCGAGCAGAAATGCGCGACCTTGTGCGCCTGTTTGGGCATGGTCTCGTCGTGGTACTCACGCGCACGCTCAGGATCGAGGCCGAGGTTGAACTGGTCTTCCCAGCGGAATTCGAAACGCGCCTTGGAGAGCGCGTTGTCGCGCAGCTGTGCACCGGGAAAACCCTTGGCCAGGTCGGCGGCGTGCGCGGCGATCTTGTAGGCGACGATGCCTTCGCGAACGTCGTCGCGGTTGGGCAGGCCAAGGTGTTCCTTGGGGGTGACGTAACAGAGCATGGCCGTGCCGTACCAGCCGATGTTGGCGGCACCGATCGCGCTCGTGATGTGGTCGTAGCCGGGCGCGATGTCGGTGGTCAGGGGCCCGAGCGTGTAGAACGGCGCCTCGAAACAGTCGGCGAGTTCCTTGTCCATGTTGTCCTTGATCATGTGCAACGGCACATGGCCAGGGCCTTCGATCATGACCTGCACGTCGTGCTGCCAGGCAATTTTCGTCAGTTCACCCAGCGTTTCCAGTTCGCCGAACTGTGCGGCATCGTTGGCATCCGCCAGACAGCCGGGACGCAGCCCATCGCCGAGCGAAAAGCTCACGTCGTAGGCCTTCATGATTTCGCAGATTTCATTGAAATGCGTATAGAGGAAATTCTCCTCGTGATGCGCCAGACACCACTTGGCCATGATCGAGCCACCGCGCGAAACGATACCGGTGACCCGCTCGGCGGTCAGCGGAACGTAGGCGAGCCGCACGCCGGCGTGTATCGTGAAGTAATCGACGCCCTGCTCGGCCTGCTCGATCAACGTGTCGCGAAACAGCTCCCAAGTCAGGTCTTCGGCCTTGCCGTTCACTTTTTCCAGCGCTTGATAGATCGGCACCGTGCCGATCGGAACGGGGCTGTTGCGCAGGATCCATTCGCGGGTCTCGTGGATGTTCTTGCCGGTGGACAGATCCATCAGGGTGTCCCCGCCCCAGCGGCATGACCAAACCAGCTTTTCGACTTCCTCGGCGATCGAACTGGACACCGCCGAGTTGCCGATATTGGTGTTGATTTTCACCCGGAAATTGCGACCGATGATCATCGGCTCCAGCTCCGGATGGTTGATGTTGGCCGGAATGATCGCGCGGCCACGGGCGATCTCGTCACGCACGAACTCGGGTGTGATCGTGTCGGGGATCGCAGCCCCGAACGACTCACCACGGTGCTGGCGCAAAAGTTTCTGATAGCGCGAGTCGGCACGCAGCACCTGCAGGCGGTTGTTCTCGCGAATCGCGACGAACTCCATCTCGGGCGTGATGATGCCCTGGCGGGCGTAGTGCATCTGGGTGACGTTCGCGCCGGCTTTCGCACGTCGCGGTGCACGGATATGGGCGAACCGCAGGCTGGCGGTCGCCGGATCCTCGGCCCGTGCCCGTCCGAAGACGGAACTCGGCCCGGCAAGCGTCTCGGTGTCGCGGCGCGCGTCGATCCAGGCGGCTCGCAAGGGTGCGAGACCTCGCAGCAGATCGATCTCGGCATCCGGGTCGGTGTAGGGGCCGGAGGTGTCGTACACCGGGATCGGCGGGTTTTCTTCCAACCCGGCATCGGTATGCGTCGGCGTCTGCCGGACTTCACGATACGGCACGCGGATGTCGGACCGCGAACCCTCACTGAATCGTTTTACCGAATTCGCGAAGGGCTTCGTGACTTCGTTCGAAAGCGCGTTGGCACGCTCGACGAAATGATCGGACAGCAAATCGGGGCTCGCGCTCATCGAACAACTCCTCTCGCGTCGGCGGCGATGCTGATACAGCATCCGTCCAGCCGGACCATGCCAATCGGAGTCTTGCCAAGCGAAGATCGCGTATTCGAACGCCGCAGCACGCGCTGAGTCGTCCGCCAGCAACAGCGATCAATCTGCGCTCTTGCCACGCTGAGCTTCCCTCCGCCGGCATGATCCGGTTCAGGTTCCAGGGGACTCTCTCAGCCCGCCCTCAGCGGACACCCCCAGCTCTAGATAGACGATATCACGTCCGCTCGTCGGGACAGCAGATTCAACGCAAACGCCTCGCATTCTGCTAGCCTTGGTCGATGCTGCGTTTCTCCGCGATCGGTTCCGGTTCCAATGGCAACGGTGTGCTCGTGGAGGCGGGCGCCACGCGCGTCTTGATCGATTGCGGATTCACCGTTCAGGAAACGATTCGCCGACTCTTGCGACTCGGCGTCGAGGCCGAATCGCTTGATGCCATCGTCATCACGCACGAGCACCAGGACCATATCGGTTCGTCGCCGGCGTTTGCGCGGCGCTTCGGCACACCGGTGCATTTGACGGCGGGCACCCGCCTCGCCGCGCGCGACGCACGCTTTCCGACCGTCAACGAAATCGCCGATGGCATCAAGTTCGCCATCGGCGAGCTGGAGTTCACACCCTTTACCGTCCCGCACGACGCGCGCGAACCCGTGCAGTTCGTGATTTCAGACGGCGCCGCGCGTCTCGGCCTGCTGACCGACGCAGGTCACATCACACCGTATATCGAACAGACGCTAACAAACGTCGACGCGCTGTTGCTCGAGTGTAACCACGACCCCGACTTGCTCGCGACGGGTCCCTATCCGCCGAGCCTGAAACGTCGGGTCGGTGGTGGGCACGGGCATCTCCCCAACCACGCGGCCGCAACGTTGCTCGGCCGCATCAACTTTCGCCGCCTGCAACATTGCGTGGGCATGCACCTCTCGGAAAAAAACAACCAGCCGCAACTCGCACGCGCGGCACTCGCCACCGGGCTCGGCTGCGAAGCCCGCGACGCCGAGCTCGCCTGTCAGCACCATGGAATCGACTGGCGAACGGTCACCGGGACACCCAGCGGCTGACAACAAACGAGGCCGCAAATCCTGAGCGTCGCTGGCGCTCGGTGCGCGAATCGCTCGGCATCACGCCCGGCATCATGCGAGACCGTCGCGGCACGGACATCGCGTGTCGCGCCCGCGCTGCTCTTGCCTTCGTGTTTCAAGGCCGCCTCACGAACAAGAGGCCAGCCGCCACAACATCGGACGCCACGCCCAAGCCGCGTCGCCCGAGGTCGCGGCCAAGACCGCGAATCGGAGCGCACCGCCTGCTGAGGTGCGCTGAAATACCATCTCAACGCGTCCGCTGACGGCTCACCGCAGCGCCGCCGAAGTCCCTCAAGCACCCAGGGCCGCGCGGGCCAGCGCCTCGCGAATCCCTGCAACCTGCCGACGACTCACCGGAACCTTGATCGAGAGCCCCGCTAACGTCAGGCTCGCCTCGCCTTGGTGAGATTCCAGCGCCTGCATGGCATCGCGGCGCACCAACCAACCACGGTGCGCGCGCAGCACGTGCTGACCCAGTTGGTTTTCGAGCTCCGCCAGCGTCGCATCCAGCACACCCTCGCGCGCGACCGAGCCATCATGCCAATGCGCCACCGTCGCGCCGTTCGCCGCTTCAAAAGCGCCAATCATCGTCAGCGACACACGCCGTGTCGTGCGCCCGGTGCGGAGCAATACGCTCAGATCGCTGCGCGAACCCGAGCGGCGTCGCAGGCGCGCCAGCATGGACGCGATTCGTTCAGCCTCGACCGGCTTCGACAAATAATCGTCGACGGCGATATCGAAAGCTTCAGGACCAAAGTCGGCGTGCGCCGACACCAATATGATCGCCGGCCCGACCGTCTCGACGTTTGCGGCAGGGGCTACGTTACGCAGCTCACGAACCCAATTGAATACCGCGACCGACGAAGCAATCACTGCGCTCGGCCCAAGCGATCGATCATCTTCACAAGGCATTTCGATATCGAGAGCGATGGCGTCGATGCCGAGCGTCGCGTCACCGTTCGCAGTCGTATAGACCAAGCGGGCCTCGACCAGATGTCCCGCTTCAGCCACGACCGTCTCGCCCGCTTCAGAAAGTAAACGCGCCAGCCGCTGTCGAGCCAAAGGCTCATCGTCGACGATCAACCAACGCATCCCTCACTCCTTATCGTCAGTCCGGTTGTCGCGGTCCTGTGAGACAGACGTTTGACCCGACGGGAATTATTCGTCGCTCGCGTAAAGGACGTCTCGCGTATCGCGACGCGGAGTCGGCAGCGACAGCTCGACGATGCAACGCCCGTCTTCCAAGCGGCGATTCAGTACCGCTTGCGCGCCAAAATGCTCGCGCAGCCGGGCCAGAACCGCGCGCGTGCCGGTACCCGTGCCCGCGATCGTCCCGATGCGCGAATCCGCGCTTCGATCAATGTGCGCAGACGTCGCCTCTGTGCGCCGCGACAACAGTATTTCGATCGCTTTCGGCTGTCGTGTGGAGGCATCGTCTGCGCGCGCCTCGACCGGCGCTGAACGCTCGGCCGCAGGCGCATCCGAAGGCGACTGCAGAGCTTCCGGACTGCGCCATGGCCGCCACCCGCGCCACCCGCTCAAGCGGAGGCGAGAGCGACGACGCGTTGCGAGCGCCGCGACGAATCCGGATTTGAATCCGGCGCCACCACGGCAGCCATTGCTGATCTCGATCCAAAGACGCCCAGCATCGAGGCGCAACGCGATTCTTACCGGCGCGGGCGTCACAAACGGCGCGACACCGTGTTGCAGCGCATTCTCGACCAGGGGCTGCAGAGACAACACGGGCACCGTCAAGGTTTCGATCGCTGGCGGCAGCGGGTCAGGGGCTTTCCATTCCACGCGCAAACGCTCACCGAAACGCAGTTGCTCAATGGCAAGAAACCGGCGAACCAAAACGAGCTCGTCTACGAGCGAATGAACCTCTCGCTCCTGAAACGTCGCGCGGAACAGCGCCGCGAGGTCCTGCGCCATGCGTTCGGCCCGGGGCGGGTCCGTGCGCGTCAATTCCGCCAAAGAATTCATCGCGTTGAACACGAAATGTGGGGCCACTCGCGCGCGCATGGCTTGCTCGCGTGCCGCGGCCATGGCCCGGAGCTCGCGCCGTCGAGCGGTTTCGAGATGCAGGTAGTGCAAACCAAAACTGATGACGATGGCTGCTGCCACCCACACGGCTGCGCGACGATCGGAATCCGCAAGACCGACCCACTCCGCCAGCAACCAGACAAGGACGACGAGCATTGCCGGAATCAGACCGACGATCGAAACAGCCAACGGCCAGGGTCGCGAAGACAACCAGCGACTTAACGCACACAGCAGCGTCATCGTACCCACGACAACCCAGAGCACGAACAACAGCACCGGCCCGATCGCAAGCATCAAGCCGATGAAATCCGGCGCACCGACGTAGAGTTGCAGAACGATCGCCGCACCCGCAGCGAACAGCACCACCCGCAATGTCGTCTCGGATGCGCAAAAGTCCGGCAGCGCGCGCCGCGTCGCGTGTCGGGCGTTAGCTCGTTGCGCATCGTCGTCAGGCTGCATGAGCGTGTCTCTCCGGCCGCCATCACTGCGCACGCAGGCAACGGATGAGCTCAGGCGCGATCGACTCGGACGGCGCTACGTATACTAGCGCGGAACTCCGCAGCTTGATGAGCGACCGAGATGACCAACCGCCCCAATCAGGAACCCGCCGCACAACTTCATCCCACACCGGCCAACAACCCGGCTGGGGGGAATTCGCTGCCCGTCGACCAGTCCCGCAAAGAAGACAAGCTCTGGGGCGGGCGCTTCTCCGAACCCACCGACACCTTCGTCGAACGCTTCACGGCATCGGTCGGTTTTGACCAGCGCCTCTACCGCGAGGACATCGCCGGATCGCAGGCGCACGCGCGAATGCTCGGGCGCGTCGGCCTGCTGAGCGCCTCGGAAGTCGAGGCCATCGTGCAGGGGCTAGACGCGATTCGGGAAGAAATCGAGCACGGCCGGTTCGCCTGGCGGGTGGATCGTGAAGATGTCCATATGAACATCGAAGCGCGGCTGATCGAGCGGGTTGGCGACACCGGCAAGAAGCTCCACACCGGGCGCAGCCGCAACGATCAGGTCGCCACCGATATTCGTCTGTGGACGCGCGCCACCATCGACCGCATCGTCGCCGCCATTCGCCGTTATCAGGGCGGCCTGCTCGACCTCGCCGAACGCGAGGCCGACACCATCATGCCCGGGTTCACCCATCTACAGACCGCGCAACCGGTGACCTTCGGCCACCACATGCTGGCGTGGTTCGAGATGCTCGACCGCGACGCGGAACGCTTTCTCGACGCGCGCAAACGAACCAACGTCCTGCCGCTGGGCGCTGCGGCGCTGGCCGGCACGCCCTACCCGCTGGATCGCGAATCCGTCGCCGCCGAACTCGGCTTCGACGGGGTCACCCGCAATTCGCTCGACGCCGTCTCCGACCGCGATTTCGCGATCGAGTTTACCGCCGCCGCCGCGACGCTCCTGATGCATCTGTCACGCCAGTCGGAAGAACTGATTCTTTGGATGAGCCAGCAGTTCGGCTTCATCGACCTGCCCGACCGCTATTGCACGGGCTCCTCGATCATGCCGCAGAAGAAAAACCCGGACGTACCCGAGCTGGTGCGTGGCAAGAGCGGGCGCGTGTTCGGCCATCTGATCGGTCTGCTGACCCTGATGAAAGGCCAGCCGCTGGCCTACAACAAGGACAATCAGGAAGACAAGGAACCGTTGTTCGACACCGCCGACACGGTCGAGGACAGCCTGCGCGCCTTTGCCGACATGGTCCCCAACCTGATCGTGAAGCGCGAAGCCACACGCGCCGCCACCACCCGCGGCTTCGCGACGGCCACCGATCTTGCCGACTACCTTGTCGAACGCGACGTCGCCTTTCGCGACGCGCACGAGATCGTCGGCCGCGCCGTGCGTCTTGGCAGCGAACGCGGGCTTGATCTGGCCGATCTGTCGCTGCCGGAACTGCAGAGCATCGACACCCGGATCGGCGACGACGTCTATGGCTATCTCACACCGGAAGGTTCCGCCGCCCGCCGCCGCCTCACCGGCGGCACCGCGCCGGAGCGTGTTCGCGCCGAAGTCGCCGCCGCACGGGCCCGCCTCGTCGGGGACGCGACGCGCTGACGCCGCCTGTGCCGAAGCCCCGGTCTTGTCACTTGAGCCCCGTCGTCAGGGCGACGCGGGCGAACGCAGCGTGGCCGGTCGCGATTCAGACATTCAGATAGCGCGTGATCAGCTCATCGGAGAGCGCATCGATCGGGCCTTTGGCTTCGACATGGCCGCGCTCGACCAGATGAAACGAATCCGCATACTGGCGCGCAAACGGCAGCTTCTGCTCGACCAGCAGCACGCTCAGACCCAGGTCGGTCTGCAGACGGCGAATGACTTGACCGATCTGGGTGACGATGTTGGGCTGGATGCCCTCGCCCGGCTCGTCGAGGATCAAAAGCTTCGGGTCGAGCAAAAGAGCCCGGCCGATGGCAAGTTGCTGCTGCTGCCCGCCGGACAAATCGCCACCGCGCCGCGCGCGCATCTCCTTCAGCACCGGGAACAGCTCATAAATGAATCCCGGCACCGAGCGTTGCCGGTCGCTACGCGACGTCAAAGGCAGACGCAGGTTTTCCTCGACCGTCAACAGCGAAAAGATCTCGCGTCCCTGCGGAACATAACCCAGCCCGGCACGCGCGCGCGCTTCAGTGGGCAGGCGGTCGATGCGCATCCCACCGAGCCAGATCTCGCCGCGGCGGATCGGCAGCAGCCCCATCACGCATTTCAACAACGTGGTCTTGCCGGCGCCGTTGCGCCCCATCACGCAGGCCACGTGCCCGGCCTCGGCGTGCAGCGTGAAATCTCGCAGAATGTGGCTCTGACCGTAGTACTGGTCGACGCCCTCGATCCGGATCATTGCGTCTCCCCCAGGTAGACCTCGACGACTTTCGGGTGCGCGGCGACGAAGTCCATGCTGCCCTCGGCAATCACGCATCCCTGATGCAGCACGCTGACACGCCGCGCGATCGAGCGCACGAACGCCATGTCATGCTCGACGACGATGACCGTGTGGCGGCCGGCCAGGTCGGTCATCAACTCGGCCGTGCGCTCGGCTTCCTGCGGCGTCATGCCTGCCACCGGCTCATCGACCAGCAGGATCCTCGGGCGCTGCATCAGCAACATGCCGATTTCCAGCCACTGCTTCTGGCCGTGCGACAGCTGCCCCGCCAAAGACCGCGCAGCGCTCTCCAAGCCAATGGTCGCCAGCACCCAGTCGAGCCGGTCGATCGCCTCGCCACTCAGGCGAAAGCGCAGACTGGCCCAGGTCGACTTGTTGGAATCGGCCGACAGCGCAAGGTTATCGAAGACGCTTAGCGCGTCGAACACGGTCGGCTTCTGAAACTTGCGGCCAATGCCACCGCGAGCGATCGCGTACTCGGGCAGACGCTGGAGATCGAGGCCGCGGCCAAAGTGAATCGAGCCGGCGTCCGGGCGAGTCTTGCCGGTGATCACATCCATCATGGTCGTCTTTCCGGCCCCGTTCGGGCCAATGACACAGCGCAATTCGCCGGCGTCGATCGAAAGATTCAGGGCGTCCAGCGCGCGGAATCCGTCGAACGAAACCGTGACGTCCTCCAGATACAGGATGGGCTGCCCCGCAGGCACTCCGGCTTCTGAAAAATCCGGCTTCGGCAGCAGAAAGTCAAAGACACGATCACGGCGAAAGCGGTCCTGGGCGTTGGCGACGGTCATGGCCGGGGTTCCTTGCGCGATGTCGATGCGAGGTCGTGCCGGGCTTGACCGTCGGATCGCGCCGCAGCCTGATCGGCCATTGCCGGGACGACCCCGGAGTCCGCCGGTGCCTCATTGACGGGTCGCGCCCGGCTTCGCCTGCGCGCTATCAGGCCAGCGATCCCTTTCGGCAGGAACAACGTGACCAGCACGAACAACGCGCCCAACGCGAACAACCAGACTTCCGGATAGGTGGTGGTCAACCAGGTCTTGCCACCATTGACCGCAAACGCCCCGAGGATCGGTCCAAACAACGTGCCACGGCCGCCCACCGCTACCCAAAGCACGGCCTCGATCGACGCGATCGGCGAGAACTCGCCGGGGTTGATGATGCCCACCTGCGGCACGTACAACGCCCCGGCGATGCCGGCGAGCATCGCCGAAAACGTGAACAGCCAAAGCTTGTAGGCCTCGACGCGATAGCCGGCGAAACGCACACGGCTTTCCGCGTCACGAATGGCGATCGCGACATGGCCGAAACGTGAAGTCACGATCCAACGGCAGGCCAGATAGGCCACAGCCAAGGCCAGGGCGGTCAGCACGAACAAGGCCACGCGAGTGGTTCGCGCGGTGATGTCAAAACCGGCAATATCCTTGAAATCGGTCAACCCATTGTTGCCGCCAAAGCCCATCTCATTGCGGAAGAACGCGAGCATCAACGCAAACACCAACGCCTGCGTGATGATGGCGAAGTACACCCCCGACACCCGCGAGCGAAACGCCATCCAGCCAAAGACCAGTGCCAGCAGCCCGGGGGCCAACAGCACCATGAGCAGCGCAAACCACAACTGGTCGAATCCGATCCAGAACCAAGGCAGCTTTTCATAGCCGAGAAACACCATGAAGTCCGGAAGATCCGGGTTGCCATAGACGCCGCGATCACCGATCTGGCGCGTCAGATACATGCCCATTGCATAGCCACCGAGGCCAAAAAAAGCACCGTGTCCTAGCGACAGCACACCGGCATAACCCCAGATCAAGTCAATCGACAGCGCCAGGATCGCGAAGGCCAGAAATTTCCCGAGCAGCGTCACCATGAAGGTCGAGACGTAGAACGCTGAGTCCGGCGTCATGAACAGATTGCCGATCACCACATAGGCCACGAGAACGATGAGCGAGCCCAGTACCAGAAGGCCGCCGCGATCCGAAAAGAGTCGTCGCGCAAGCATGTCAGGCCTCCGCCGCCCGGCCTTTCTGTGGAAACAACCCGCGTGGCCGACGTTGTATGAACAGGATGATGAAGACGAGCACCAGCACCTTGGCGAGCACTGCGCCGGTGGTGGGCTCGAGCACCTTGGTCAGCACGCCCAGCCCCATCGCACCGACAAATGTCCCCCAGAGGTTGCCGACGCCACCAAACACGACCACCATGAACGAATCGATGATGTAGCTCTGCCCCATGTTCGGGCCGACATTCGTGAGCTGCGCCAGCGCCACGCCGGCCACACCGGCCAACCCGGCGCCCAGACCAAATGTCATCGCATCCACCCATGCCGCACGAACGCCCAGTGCACGCGCCATCGACCGGTTCTGTGTCACCGCGCGCACCTTGAGCCCGAGCGTCGAGCGCTTCAGCAAAATCACCAGGGCAACGAACACCGCGACGGCAAAGAACAAAATGACCAGCCGATTCATGGTCAACGACAACACCGGATTAAGTGCGACCGACCCCGACAACCACGCCGGCGAACTCACCGCCTGGTTGAGCGGCGAGAACAGACTGCGAACCGCCTGCTGCAAAATCAGGCTGATGCCGAAGGTCGCCAGCAACGTCTCCAGCGGACGTCCGTACAGGAACTGGATCACGCCGCGCTCCATCGCCACGCCGACGAGCCCGGAAACCAGAAACGCGGCCGGTATCGCCAGCAACAGGGCGGCGGTCACCTGTTCGGGCATCAACGTCTGCAGAAACCAGGTGGTGTAGGCGCCAATCATGATCAGCTCGCCATGCGCCATGTTGATCACGCCCATGACGCCAAAGGTGATCGCCAGGCCCAGAGCGGCCAGAAGCAGCACCGAGCCAAGGCTCAGCCCGAAAAAGAGATGCTCGAGTTGCCGGTAGAAGGCCACTCGACGCTCGGTCACCGCGAAGGCTTCAGCGGCGGCATCGCGGACGCGGGCGTCGGGATCCGTTCCGGCCAGCTGCTGCAGCCGGTTGCGGATCGGGGTCGCGAGTTCACCGGTCAGCCGTTCGATGGCCTCAAGGCGCGATTCAACCGCGACGTCGAAGCTCTGCGCCAGCGCCCGGGTCCGCTGCAGATGCTCGAGCACACGGCCATGACCCTCCTCGGCCAGGCGCTCGTCGAGGCGTTCGACGACGTTGCGATCGAGGCTCCCGGTCATCAGCCGCTGTGCGGCCAGCGAGCGCCGCGCCGGGTCAGGGTGTTCGAGGTCCGCGAGAGCCGCCAGATCGCGCAGCAAACTGCGCAGCGGATTGTTGATCGGCACCGCGCGCAAGCCAGCAGCGGCATCGGCGGACAACGGCTCCCCGGTGACCGCATTCTCGACGAGGTCGGATTCGAACTCGCCCCCCTTCAGCACGATCACGGTCTCGTCGGGCCCCTGACGCGTATCAAAAAACAGGCGACCCTCGAGCAAGGCGTTCAGGACGCGCCCGGCTCGTGGATGGTTCGACTCGGCGAGAACCTCGGCCTGCTCACGCCGGTCTCGCAACGATCCGGCCACCATGGTGCGCAGCGCAGCGGCAAAACCATCGTCCGTCGAAGGACGGGCGTCCAACGTGACACCGTCGGGCGCGTCGATCGCCGCCTCCTGCGCTGGCAGCTCCGCAGTGGCGGCATCAACGCCGCTGGGCGAACGAACATCGGCCGACACTTGCGGTTCCTCGGCGACGGAATCAAGACCCGGCGTCGGTGGGGCCAAGTCGGCGACCGACGGCACGGCATCGGCGAGCAACCCGCGAGCGGCAAAAACAAACACCAGCGTGCTGATCACGATCAGCAGCACCAACAGCCGCCGCGCCGCGACGGCCGATCGGACCGCCGGTGGTGTCGGCAGTCGTGGCCGGTCCTCGGCCCGAGTCTGTCGCGCGTGGGTCGGTCGCGCGCGGGGAGTGTGTGCCATGCGAACCTCGCAGTGCTACGAACGTCTAGGGCTTGGCGCCTCGGCCACGCGGTCGGGCCGCGACGCCAGAAATCAGTGGCTCACCGGCTCCGTTACCAAGGGGCAACGGAGCCGTGGGCGGTATGCCACGCGACGGGGGCTTACTCGCCCGAGCCGCTGCCAACGCAGGTTTCGGTAACGACATTGAAGGCACCGCAGCGGATCGGATCGGTCCAGTCGGCGATCAGATCCTTGCTGCCTTCGAGATAGCTCGACCAGGCCTCACCGGCGACCGGCTCGGTTTCGCTCACCACCAGAAACTGGCCGTCGCTCTGGATCTCGCCGATCAAGACGGGCTTGGTGATGTGATGGTTGGCGCCCATCACCGCGGTGCCGCCCGTCAGGTTGGGTACCTCAACGCCGACCATCGCGTCGATCACGGCATCCGGATCGGTCGTGCCGGCCTTTTCGACCGCCTGAACCCACATATTGAAGCCGATGTAGTGCGCCTCCATCGGGTCGTTGGTGACGCGGGCCGGATCGCCGATGAAGCCGTGCCACGTGTCGATGAACGCCCGATTCTCCTCGGTATCCACGCTCATGAAGTAGTTCCACGCCGCGAGATGGCCGACCAACGGGCTGGTATCCATGCCCGACAGCTCTTCCTCGCCAACCGAAAACGCGATCACCGGGATGTCGGTGGATGACACGCCCTGGTTGCCCAGCTCGCGGTAGAACGGCACGTTGGCATCGCCGTTGATCGTCGAAACCACGGCGGTTGGTTTTCCAGCCGAGCCGAAGCGTTTGATGTCCGAAACGATCGACTGCCAGTCGGAGTGCCCGAACGGGGTGTACGAAATCATGATGTCCTCGTCGGCGACGCCGTTGGCCTTGAGATACGCCTCGAGGATACGGTTGGTGGTCCGCGGATAGACGTAGTCGGTACCCGCCAGAACCCAGCGCTCGATGCCGTATTCGTTCATCAGATAATCGACCGCCGGGATCGCCTGCTGGTTGGGCGCTGCGCCGGTGTAGAAGATATTGCGCGACGACTCCTCACCCTCGTACTGGACCGGGTAGAAAAACACGCCGTTCAGCTCCTCGACCACCGGCAGCAGCGACTTGCGCGATACCGAGGTCCAGGCCCCAAAGATCGCGGCGACCTTGTCGCGTTCGAGCAACTGGCGCGTCAGTTCGGCGAAACGCGGCCAATCCGACGCCGGATCCACGACCACCGCCTCCAACGGCCGCCCGAGCAGGCCACCGGCGGCATTTTGCTGCTCGATCAGCATCAACATGGTGTCCTTCAGCGTGGTCTCGGAAATCGCCATCGTGCCGGACAGCGAATGCAGGACACCCACTTTGATCGGCTCACCCTGCTGCGCGGACAATGGATTGAACGCAAGGCCCAGGGCCACGGCGAGACTCGCCGCGACCGAAGCCGAAAGAAAGCGGCGCCGCGGGGCATGCCGCAGCGAGTGTGGGTTCGAGTCGTAACTGGAATCGTTCATGGTGATCTCCTGGATCAGAAACGTAGGGTCGGGGACGGACAGTGGGGTTGCACGCTGAGGGGCGCGCACTCGTGGGGTGTCACGGAGAGTCAGGGTGTCCAGGGGGTGATCGGGCGACGAGATCGCCGGGTGGCGAACCACTGCTCCGAGCGGCATGCAGCATGCCGAGGGTGATCTGGTGGACACAGGCGCGACTCTCCTCGATGTGCGCCCGCAGCAATCGCCGCGCGTCGGCCAGCCGGCCGCGCACCAGTTGACCGAGAATCTGGCTGTGTTCCGCGTAGGTCGCGGCGATCCGCTCGGACTTGGTGAAATCGAGCCGGCGTACGATTCGCAGGCGCTCGCACACCTCGCCATGCACCCGCACCATTTCCTGATTCGCACCCGCCTGGACGAGCCCAGTATGAAACTGCTCATCGAGGCACCAGACACGCGGCGGCGCGCTTTCGCGCTGCGAGGGTGCGACATTCCAGGTTTCCAGCAAACCGCTCAGCGCAGCTTCGATGACCCGCTGCTCGCGGCGCGTGAGCCGCGCCAGGGCCGCCTCCTCCAGCACGATGCGTACGTCGTAGAGCTCGTCGATACGCTGGAAATCCAGCGGCCTGACCTGCCAGCCCGAGCGGGGCACGACATCAACGTAGCCCTCGTGGTGCAGCCGAAACAGCGCCTCTCGCAGCGGCGTGCGGCTGAAACCGAAGCGCTCCGCCAACTCGTTCTCGCTGAAGCGATCCCCCGGCAGCCAAGCGAACGCAAACAACGCGTCCTTGATGGCTGTGTAAGCCGCATCGGCACGGGGGATCACCGGGGCGGCAACCTCGGGCATCGGATTCATGCGAGCACCACCAGTCCGGCGCCCTGCTGCACCGGCTGGCCCGACGAAGCCAGCAGGCGCACCACCCGTCCGGATCGCGGAGCGATCACCGGAAACTCCATCTTCATCGCCTCGAGAATGATCAGCGTGGCGCCGGCTTCGACCGCTTCGTTCTCGGCCACCAGACATTTCCAGACGCTGCCGGTCAGCTCGGCGCGGACGAGGGTCTCGCCCGGCTCCAGCGCAATCGCCTCGACGGCTTTGGGCGGCTCGGCATCGGCGGGCAAGAGGTCCGCCTCGGACCAATGCGCGATTTCGGCGGCGAAGGCCGCATCCTGGCGCTCGCGAAACGCCGAGATCGACTGGGCGTTCGCGGCGAGAAAGGCCTCGTGCGCCGCCATGTCGAACTGGCTGTCCTCGATCCGGATCGGGTAGCGCCCCCGCCGGAAGGCCGTGCGGGCCTGGGCCAGTGTTGCTTCATCGACCGGATAGAAACGTACCTGGTCGAAGAACCGCAGCAGCCACGGCTTGCCGTCGACGAACTGCGGGTTCTGCAGAAAGCGGTTCCAAATCGGCAGGGTGCGCCCGACCAGCTGGTAGCCGCCGGGCGAGTCCATGCCGTAGATGCACATGTAAACGCCGCCGATTCCGACGGTGCCTTCGGCAGTGAAGGTTCGCGCCGGGTTGTACTTCGACGTTCTCAGGCGGTGCCGGGGATCCACCGGTACGGCACAGGGTGCGCCGAGATAGACATCGCCGAGACCGAGCACCAGGTAGGACGCATCAAAGAGGGTCTGGGCGACGTCATCGACCGTTTCCAGACCATTCGCACGTCGGATGAACTCGGCATTGCGGGGTAACCATGGCGCGCTGTCACGGACCGACCGACGGTACTTGAGGACGGCTTCGAGCGTGGCCGAATCCTCGAATGCCAGCGGCAGGTGCACGATGCGGGAGGGCACCGACATCGTGTCGACCGCCGGCAGACTGTCCTCGATCGCGAGCAGAGTCTCGACCAACGCCGCCTGCCCGATGCGCTCCGGGTCAAAACGAATCTGCAGCGACCGAACGCCCGGCGAGCATTCTTCGACGCCCGGAACGGCTTGCTCGGCCAACGCCTCCATCAGGGCATGAACCCGCAATCGGGCGCGCAGGTCGAGCACGTTGTCGCCGTACTCGAGCAGGAGATAGGTGTCGCCGGCCTGGCGCATGACGACGCCGGGCGCGGCTGCACGTGCCGCCAGCCGCGCACGCACCGGATCTCCGGCAGGATCGACAAACGGATCGATGGCGACCAGCGGCGGCATCGCTTCTGCCGGATCGGTCGAGTCGCGACCCGCGTGCGCAAGCCACCCGATCTGTTCATCGAAGGTCCGTGCCCGAGCCCGGGCTTGCGCGTAGTCGATGGGAACGAACCGAACCCGATCGCCCGGCTGCAACTGGCCCATCTTCCAGCGATCCGCCTGCACGATGGTGGCCGGGCAGACGAAGCCGCCGAGACTCGGTCCGTCGGGGCCGAGGATTACCGGCATATCGCCAGTGAAATTGATCGCACCGATGGCGTACTCGGTGTCGTGAATGTTGGACGGATGCAGCCCGGCCTCACCGCCATCACTGCGCGCCCAGCTCGGTTTGGGGCCGATCAGACGCACGCCCAGGCGGTTCGAGTTGTAGTGGACTTCGTAGTCAGACGCAAAAAACGTCCGGATCGCATCCTCTTTGAAAAAATCGGGCGCGCCGTGCGGCCCGACCATGACGCCGATTTCCCACCGGCACGATCCGCAGCCCACCGGGAAATCCGGCCGCAGCGGTAGCGGCACAGAACGACCCCGTCGCCCGGCTTCACAGCAGCTGCCTTCGGCCAGAGCCAACTGGTCCCCGGCGGCCAGAGTCCGGCCGCCGTGGCCGCCGAACTGGCCGAGCGCAAAGGTCGAACGGCTGCCGAGGTAGGTGGGCACCGGCAGCCCACCTGCGACGCACAGATAGGCGCGCGCACCCTGCTCGACGCGCCCCATCTCCAGCAACTGGCCAGCGACCACGTGCAAGACGGTCCAGCAAGGGACTGCGACCCCGTCGAGACAGGGGCTCATGGGAGCCCCTGCGAGGACGATGTCGGCGTCGGCATGAAAGCGCAGGGTCGCTCCGGCGATCGTGCACTCGAGTCCTGCCGCGCCCGTCGCATTGCCCAGCAACGCATTGGCCAGGGCGAACGAACAGGCGTCCATCGGCCCGGACGGCGGCACGCCGATGTTCCAGTAACCCAGGCGTCCTGGGAGATCCTGAACGGTCGTGTAGGTCCCGGGTTCGATCACTTCGAGCACCCGGGGCCGATAGTCGAAGTCAACGAGCGCCCGTGTGGTGATCCGGCCTTGAGCGAAGAACGGCGCCGCGATCACCTGGCGCAGGTAGCCCTGGTTGGTGACCGTGCCACTGATCACGGTCGCGGCCAACGCGGCTTCCATCGCCCGGCGTACCGACTCCCGATTCGGGCCGGCAACGATCAACTTCGCGATCATCGGATCGTAGTGGCTCGATACCGTATCGCCGGAGGACACACCGGCATCGACACGAATCCGCAGCGCGTCGCGCGGCGCCGGACCCGGCTCAAATCCGTCCTCCGCGCCGGGTGGGAACGACACTTCGGCCAGCCGTCCCGGCGCCGGGCGAAATCCGTGCAGTGGATCCTCGGCATAGAGGCGAACTTCCATCGCGGCACCAGCCGCCTGCGGTCGACGTTCCAGATCCGGTGGATCGCCGGCGGCGGTGCGCAACATCCATTCGACCAGGTCGATCCCGGTGGTCATCTCAGTGATCGGATGCTCGACCTGCAAGCGGGTGTTGACCTCCAGAAAAAAGAACGCCTCCCGATCCGCATCGAAGAGAAACTCGACCGTCCCGGCCCCGCGGTACGCCACCGATCGTCCGAGGCGTTCCGCCGCGTCGAACAGCGCGTCGCGCAGCGCCGGTGACAGCCCCGGCGCCGGCGTTTCCTCGACGACCTTCTGGTTGCGCCGCTGCAATGAGCAGTCGCGTTCACCGACGGCCACCACGCGCCCGCGACCATCGCCAAAGATCTGGACTTCGACATGACGCGCCGAATCCACACAGCGTTCGAGAAACACGCCGGCATCGGCGAAATAGCTCGTACCGAGGCGTTGCACAGAATCGAACGCCTGGCGCAACGCGGCGGCGTCCGCGCAACGCGACAAGCCGATACCACCGCCGCCGGCCGTCGTTTTCAGCATCACCGGCCAGCCGATGCGTTGCGCCGCATCGACCGCTGCGTCCGGATCATCGAGAAGTCCGGTGCCGGGGGCCAAAGGCACACCCGCGGCGGCAGCCAGCTCACGGGCCCGGTGCTTGAGCCCGAAGTCACGAATCTGCTCGGGTGTCGGGCCGACGAAAGCGATTCCCGAGGCTTCGCACGCCGCGGCAAAATCGGCGTTCTCCGACAGAAAACCGTAGCCGGGGAAGATGGCGTCGACGCCCGTCGCGCGGGCGATTTCGAGCACCCGTTCGGCGCTCAGATAACTTTCCGCCGCGCTGGCACCGCCCAGCGAGACCGCCTGATCGGCCAGCACAACATGCATGGCATCGGCATCCGGATCGGAGTAAATCGCGACCGTCTCGATACCCAGCCGGCGTGCCGTGCGGATGGCGCGGACGGCGATTTCGCCACGATTGGCAATCAGCAGGCGTCCTGGCAACTCAGCCATGCGTCACCTCGGCTTCGGAGATGGCAGCGCGCGCATCCGCGACGCCGCAACGGCTCCCCTTCGCCGGTGCCGTCCGTACGGCATCCAGATAATTGCGCCAGCCTCCGTAACGACTGATATCGTCGGCGGCCTCGAGCGCGTAGCCTTCACAAATGAACCCCCTCACCCAGCGTCCGTCCGCCAGCTCGATGCTGCCGATCCCCAGCGGTGGTGGGACCTCGGCCAGCAACGCACCGAGCGCGGTGGGCGAAAGCCGCCAGACCTCCACCGCAATGGCGTGGCCTTCGGCATCGTCGGGTGTTCGCGCCAAACCGGGCTTCGACGGCGTTGTGTCCGGCAGGGCGTACAGGCGATAGCACGATGCCGTAATGGTCGCCTCGACGAACACCGCCGCGCGCGATGTCAACTGGTGTTCCAGCGGCTGGCCGCGCAGGTGGGCGCCGACCACGGCGAGCTCGATCGACCCGGAATCGCCCGACGCGGACACCATGGACGGGGGGTTGCCGCCCAGCGTCCCGGGTGGAGAGGGCACCGACGACGCGTCCGCTGGATCGCCCCCGACCGGCTGGCCGGAGCAGCCCAGGGTTGCCGGTATCGCTTGCCGCCAGCGGCGGGCGAAACCGGCCAATGGGGATTCCGAGAAGCCGGGCGCGATCACGGTCACACCGAACGGCAACCCATCGTGGCGCCATCCGGACGGCAGCGCCAAGGCACACAAGTCCGCCAAGTTGACGAAATTGGTAAAGCGCCCGAGCGTCGTGTTGACCGCGATGGGCTCGGCGGCATCTTCGACAAGCAAGGGATAGCGGGGCGCCGACGGCACGAACAAAGCATCGCAGCGTTCAAAAATGCCCTCGATCTCGCGCAGCAAAGCCTGCCGGCGCTGGATGGCTCGCGCAAAATCGACGCCATCGAAAGCGCGACCGCCGTCGATAATCGCCGCTACGGTCGGGTGAATGGCATCTCGTCGACGGGTGATGAAGTCGCCCACGGCGGCGGTTCTCTCGGCCACCCAGGGGCCGCGATAGAGCAGGTCGGCCAGCTCTTCGAGCGGCGTGTAATCGACGGTGACCAGCGTCCAATCCTGCGCTGTGGCCACCGCACAGGCCTGGTGCCACGCCTGCTCCTGAGCGCTATCGCCGTGCCAATCGATCGTCTCCGGTATGGCCAGCGTCCGGATCACCGCCGGCGGTCGCGGCTGCGCACGGCGTGACCACGGATCCTCTGGGTCGAAGGCGGCTGCCACATCCAGCACCTGCGACGCATCCATTTCGGTCAGGGCAAAGATCGAGACACAATCCAGCGACGCACAGGCGGGCACCACACCCCGCGTACTGATCAGGCCTCGCGATGGCTTCAGACCAACCAGATTGTTGAACGCTGCGGGCACGCGACCCGAGCCTGCAGTATCCGTTCCGAGCGCAAAGGCCACCAGGCCACGCGCCACCGCGACCGCCGAACCGGAACTCGACCCGCCGGGAACACGCTCTGGCGCGAACGGATTGACCGGGACACCGTAGGGACTGCGTGTCCCCACCAGACCCGTCGCAAACTGATCGAGATTGGTCTTGCCAAACAGCACCGCGCCGGCCGCACGCAGACGCTCGACCACCGCGGCATCACGAGCCGGGCGATACGCATAGGCCGGACAAGCAGCCGTCGTCTCCCAGCCCGCCGCGTCGATATTGTCCTTGACGGCAAACGGCACACCGAACAGCGGCAAATGCGGATCGATTTGCGCGAGACGCTCGATTTCCCGCTCCAGACCGTCGCGGTCAAGGACAGAAATCCAGGTCGGGTCCTCCGGGTCGATGCGTTGCCACGCCTCACGCAGACACGCAAAGGCTGACGAACGGTCCTGCCGATACGCCGCCTGCCATTGCGAGACGGTTTGAGGGTGCGAGGATAAACTTGACCCGGCCACGTTGCGCTCCAACTGATATACCAATCAGAGCACTGCTTGAATCGTGCCAAGTGACTCGACGAGCCACGGCTGATTCCACTCGACGTATTAATTGGCCTGCGCGATCCGATACTTGGGGCCAGATTTCCAGTGCGGCGGACCATTTACGGCCGGATGAGCGGGTCCTGTGCTGCGCGTGTTGCGCTCGATTCTGGTTCAGCTGCCGCCCAGGGCGGGCCCCGCATTGGGGCACAAACGCACAGCAATTGCGCGCGCTCTTCGCATTGCTAGCGATGAACAAGAACGATGATTCGTCGCACAAGCGACGAGGCCCCGTGTCGGGCGTGGTCAGGATCGACGCCGGGCCTGACTGACGCCGAACCGTCGACACCGCTCAATCATCTGCTCGATCTCGCAAGGCCCCAGATGCGCTCGCCGTCGGCGCGAAACGTCCGATGGGCGCGTAGTGCCGGTGGTCGCATTAGCCCGGTGCGCGTCAAACGAGCCAACACGACGGCCCGGCCAGCAGCTCACCGCCTGAGGAAACGAGCACAGCTGACCTGCCGGTGGTACCGGCATGAGCGCGGTCCGTAATCAGCTCGACGCATCGCGCACTGCAAGCGCGGCGGGTTCGACTCCGAGTGTGAGAAAAATCTGGGCCTGCGCCGCGCGCAGCAGCGACGCGCGCTCAGCCTGCGCTGCGGCCGGCAACGTCCGCGCAATCGTCACGCCGCCCACGAGGACAGCCAGAATCGTGCGCGCCTTGTCGCGAACGAGATCGGGCTCGGGCGGAAACGGCAAGGCGCGCAGTCGTGCCAGAGCCCGGATGCGACGCTCAACCAGTTGTCGCAGACTCATGTAGGCAGCCTCGTAAGCCCGCTGAATCTCTGCGCTGCTGGCACCGACTTCGTTAATCAGAATCGCTTCAGGACTCGGGCTGGCCCGCGTCTCGATGTCCCGCAGGTTGAGATACTCTTCCACCAGCCGGGTCAGGTGTTCCACAGACAGCGGGCCTTTGATCAGGCGTGCCGGGCGGCAACGCTCGAAGATCTCCCGAATCGACGCCGAATACAGCGCTTCCTTGGATTCGAAGTGGGCGTAGAACGCTCCGTGCGTCATACGCGCGACGCGCATGATCTCGCTGATCGAGACCCGGTCGAAGCCGTACCGGCAGAACAGCTCGGTCGCAGATTGCAAAATACGGTTTTTGCTGCGGAGCTTTTGGTCCTTCGGATGCGGCACGCGGCGTCCTCCCGAGAGATCTGCGGGCGTCCTGGCGCCCGACCAGCCGATATGATCTTGATCATATGGTGCCGCAGACTAAAGTGAACCGGTCGAATATCCACCGATTTTTTTGGAGTCCGTATGTCATCTCCCATCGTCATCACCGGAATGGGTATCGTCAGCCCCCTGGGCTGCGGTGTCGAAACCGTCTGGTCCCGATTGGTCGAGGGACGTTCCGGCATCGTGCCCATTGACCGCTTCGACACGGCTGAACAACCCGTACGCATCGCCGGTCTCGTTCCCGGAAAGGATCACGACCCCGAGGGCGGTCTGGATCCGGATCAGGTTCTCGAGAAGAAAGAGCAGAAAAAAGTCGATCTATTCACTCTGTACGCGCTCGCGGCCGCCGCAGAGGCCATCGCTCAATCGGGTTGGCAACCTCAGTCAGACGCCGAGCGGGCTGCAACAGCCACCATCATCGCCACGGGCATCGGGGGCTTCCCGACGATCACAAGCGCCCACGATTTGATGCGAGAACGCGGCTACAAGCGGCTTTCGCCATTTACCGTCCCGGCGTTCCTGGCCAATCTCGCGGCTGGTAACTTGTCGATCCGCTACGGATTCAAAGGCCCACTGGGCTGCCCGGTCACAGCCTGTGCCGCGGGCGTTCAGGCCATTGGCGACGGCATGCGCATGATTCGTTCTGGTGAAGCCGAAGTGGCTGTCGTCGGCGGCGCCGAGGCCTGTGTCGATCCCCTGTCACTCGCCAGCTTCAACGCATTGAAAGCGCTTTCAACCCGCAACGATGAGCCGACCCGCGCCTCGCGCCCGTTCGATGCCGATCGCGATGGCTTTGTCATGGGTGAAGGCGCCGGCGTTGTCATCATCGAAACGCTCGAGCACGCCGAGCGTCGAGGGGCTATTCCGCTGGCAATCCTGTCCGGCTACGGCACCTCCGCCGACGCGCATCACATTACTGCCGGGCCGGAAGATGGTTCCGGTGCTGCTCAGGCCATCCGCGCCGCCTTGAAGATGGCGGGCCTCGCGCACACCGACATCGGCTACATCAATGCCCACGCCACATCGACACCGGTCGGTGACCGCGCCGAAATGGCCAGCCTGCGTAACGTGTTTGGCCATGATCTGCCGAACGTGCCGATTTCATCGACCAAATCCGCGGTCGGCCATCTGCTCGGTGCCGCCGGCGGCGTCGAGTCTGTGTTTTCCGCCATGGCAGCTCGCACCGGGGTCTTGCCGCCGACAATCAATCTCGAACGGGTTGATGACACCATGGTCGGGCTCGATCTCGTGCCAAACACGGCGCGCAAAGGCGACCCGCAGCACGTCTTATGCAACGGCTTTGGTTTCGGCGGTGTCAACGCTGCGCTGATCGTCTCGCGTCTTTGATCGAGCACGGCTTGATTACGGCGTCCTCACGGGACGAGCGAACGTGCTCGCGCCGTGTGGATATACAGACCCGACGACGGGATCCGGACTTTGATCAACGTCCCACCCGCGGCAGTGTTCGGATTGTCGCAGGCCCTGGGCGGAGACGGAACTGTTCACGCCGCATGGGGCCGCCGGGATCGTTGATTCGATCTTCCGATACAATCCGGCGTTTTTCACGGATCGGTAGCAAACCCGACAGGTCATCGAGAGACTAGGCGTCGTCAGTCGGCGCCAGGGCCCGAGCGGCGGTGGCGATCATCGCCGTATCCGAGGGATCTTCGGCGACGACCAGCATTCCGGCGTGCCCCGAGGAACGGATCGCTTCAGCGATACGTTCCGAGCCGGCCACGATCGCCGTCTTGCGCAGCCACATGCGCCCCAGCTTGCCGACCATTTCGTAGAGGTTGTGCCAGGTTTCCACGCTGCCGACCAGCACGATGTCGATCTCGTTGCGCGACCAGGCGCGCATGAGGTCGCTTGCATCAGCGTCGGGCTTTGCGCGTCGATATGATTCGATCGCCGAAACCTCTGCACCTCGCCGCGTCAACTCGTCGGCCAAGTGCTCACGCCCACCATCACCGCGGAACACGAGCACACGGCGCCCGAATACCGCATCGGGCGCCAACTCCGGGAGCGCCAACAAGGCTTCGGAATCAAATCGTCGCGGTGGCACGATCGTCGCGGGATGACCCAGATCCCTGAGCTCCTTGGCCGTACGCGCACCGATCGCGGCAATCGATAGGTTGGTTGGCCAGGACAGCCCCAACGAACCAAGCCGGTTGAACACACGCTGCACGGCGTTGACCGATATAAAGACGGCAATGTCCGCTGCGGCGAGTCGGTCCAGGGCTTTGTTGAGCGGCGCATCATTGGCCGGGTCGCGAATCTCCAGCGCCGGGAACGCCAGCACCCTCGCCCCTTGCGCCACAAGCGCCGTCGTGAGTTCTCCGGCCTGGGCGCGCGGGCGTGTCACGAGGACGCCCCGATCGGCGAGTGCCGACACTTTACCGACGCGTTCATCGACAGCCGCGCGTGCCGCCTCGAGCAAAGCGCCCGCGCCCTGTTCAAGCAAGACCTCAGCCAGTCCAATGCCCAGCGCCTCGGCACGCGCCCACCATGTGACGATAGCCTGGGGTTCACCCGACGACTCGAGTTCGTCCGTCTGACCGGCACGCAGAATGCGCGAACCATCGGTCGCAGCGACCAGGGCATCGAGCGTCAATCGCTCTTGATCCAGCGTGGCATGCGCGGCGAGCGGCACCTGACAGCCGCCTTCGAGCCGCCGATTGAAAGCGCGCTCAGCAGCCACCCGCAGCGACGATGCGACGTCGTTCAATGGTGCCAAAAGCGCCTGCATGGCCGGATCATCGGCCCGACACTCGATTGCCACTACACCTTGACCGACCGCCGGAAGCGAGATGCGCGCGGGCAGCGCCTCGCGGATGCGTTCGCCGAAACCGAGGCGAATCAGGCCGGCGCAAGCCAGAATGATAGCGTCGTATTCTCCGGCATCAAGCTTCGCCAAGCGCGTGTTGACGTTGCCGCGCAAGTCACACAATTGCAGGTCGGGCCGATAGGCCAACAGTTGCGCCTGCCGACGTAGGCTCGATGAGCCAACGACGGCGCCCTGAGGCAAATCATCGAGTCGGGCGAACCGGTTGGATACAAACGCGTCGGACGGGTTTTCGCGTTCCAAGAAAGCCGCCAGCGTCAAGCCGTCGGGCAACGTCATCGGAACGTCCTTGACCGAGTGCACAGCGATGTCCGCACGACCTTCAAGCAATGCGAGCTCGAGTTCTTTGACGAACAAACCCTTTCCGCCAATCTTTGCAAGTGGGGCGTCGAGTACCCGGTCGCCCTGAGTGGTCAGACCAACGATATCGACCTCAAGGCCCGGGTGCGCGTCACGCAGCCGCTGGGCTACATGCTCGGCTTGCCAGAGAGCAAGCTGTGAACGGCGCGTGGCAATGCGAACTCGCGTCATGTGAGATGGTCTTCTGCTGCTATGAAAACACCTCAGTATAGCGATCACGCTTCGATCACCGTGGCGCCTTCGACACGCGCTAACCCGCTGACCTCGAACGGCGCCGCGGACAACGGCGCCCAATCCGTACGCTTTCGGCGGGGCCACGTCGTGCACAGCACCGGCCGCGCACCCGGAGACGGCTTTTTGATGCCCGGTGATGATACGGTTTCACCGAGCTCGTACTTCAACCGCCTCGAACCCGTTACGACGCTTCAGCAAAGCCGGCGGTGGCTATTACGAACGGCCACTGGCATGGCGCTCGCGGGACTGATCGGATCGCCACGGCGTGGTCGAAGTCAGACGCACCCGAACTACCGCTTGCCAGAAACCCGAGACCTCGCGACTCTGCGCGAGCAGCATCCCGGCAAGGGCGTGCTGCTGGCCTTTTTCATGGATGGCTGCGCATTTTGCCACGAGATCGATCGCACGTATCTCGGAGTCATGCATGATCACGTCGATTATCGCGATCGCATCGTGATGCGCCATGTCCGGCTTCATCGCCACGCCCGCCTGATCGGTTTCGATGGCCGGAAGACCGGCGTTACAGCGTTCGCGGAGACCCTCCGAGTTCGTGTCACACCCACCGTTGTGGCGTTCGATGCCGACGGCGGAGTGGTTGGATCGCCGCTGGTCGGAATTCGGAACGTCGAGTTTTACGGCTTTGATCTCGACCGGCTGATTGATGCGGCTACACGCAATGTGTCGTGAAACATCTGCAACGCACAACGCGCGGACGCCTATGAACGATTAGCGTGTTTGCTCGCTGCGATATCCGGATTGCCCGAGGCGAGGCGTATGGTAAAGGCATCACTACCGCTAAACTCTCGATCGAATAAACCATCGCGCCGTTGACCGGTCGTGGCCGCCCCTGACTGGACCAAGCTGTGCTAGCCGACTCGGTTCGCGCTGGTCTTGGATGGGCTCACGGGGTCAGACGGGCGATTCGCGCACTAATGAAGCGACGAGGACAGCCATGCAGCACGACGACGACACCACGCACTTTGGCTATGAGTCGGTCCAAAAGTCTGAGAAGGCCTCACGAGTCGGCGCCGTTTTCCACTCGGTGGCTCGTCGCTATGACGTCATGAATGACGTCATGTCCATGGGGATTCATCGACTCTGGAAGCGCATGACCGTCGAGCAGGCGCGCGCGCGCCCTGGACACCGTGTCCTCGACCTGGCCGGCGGCACCGGGGACCTTGCTCGGGCCTTTCTGCCACGGGTCGGCGAGCACGGCGAAGTCGTGGTCTGCGACATCAATGCGTCGATGCTTGGGGTAGGTCGAGATCGACTGCTCGACGAGGGGGCCGTGAACGGCCTTCGGTTCGTGCAGGGCAATGCCGAGTGTCTGCCGTTTCCCGATCGATCTTTTGACCGAATCACCATCGCTTTTGGCTTGCGCAACGTCACTGACAAGGACGCCGCACTGGTTGAAATGCACCGCGTGCTGAAACCGGGCGGAAAACTCCTGGTGCTCGAGTTCTCACGCCCTGCAGAATTCCTTCGCCCAGCCTACGACCTGTACTCGTTCAAGTTTCTCCCTCTGGCCGGCAAGATCGTCGCCAATGACGCTGCAAGCTATCGCTACCTGGCCGAGAGCATACGCATGCACCCCGATCAGGACACGCTCGCCGACATGATGCGCAACGCCGGCTTCGAACGCGTTGACTACACCAACATGAGCGCCGGTATCGTCGCGCTTCACGAAGGTGTTCGGTTGTGAGAGAGGCAGAGCTTGCCACGCGCACGGTCGCCAACGCGGCCCTGCGGAGGTTGACCAGATCCGTTGTAGCGGTCGATAGCCCGGCAGTGCGCGACGCGCTCGAGCGCGTCGCAGATGGTACTTTGCGAGTCTGCGTTCTGTCTGCGACCGATCCAGCCTCAAACAAAAAGACAACGTCCGCGTCGTCCGACCCGAAAGCAAGCCACCCGATCTTTCGTCTGCGACTGACAGCGACCCATGACACCCTCGTGGCTGAATGGGAACCGAGCGATACGGGTACTGACGGCGACGACAGCGTCGGCGTCGACGTCGAAATCAAAGCCACTGCGGCAACTCTGATGGCCGCGACAAACGGCGAAAGCCCGGCCGGACTGCGCATCGAAGGCGACGCGAGCGCCCTCCGCGCGTGGCAACGCCTGCTTGATGCGCTAAGAGCCGCGCACGGATTGCAGGCATGGCGCTCGCGTATCACGGGCGCCATCGACGCTTTGCTCGCGCCGATCGGCGGTGCTGGGGTCGCGTCGCGTGTCGATGCAGAATTGGCGCGCGTCGAAAAACGACTGCAACAGGCTGCCGTTACAGCAATGGAGGACGCAGCCGTATTCGCGCAACGCGAAAAAAATTGGCTGCCTGAACGTGAGGCGCTGGAAGACCTGAGCGACGCCAGCAGCGCACTTCGCGATCGCATTGCGTGGCTCGAACGTCGCACGGCCGACGTTGAACGCCGCGTGGCGCACCGTCTTGTCACTGCTGCCTCGCCCGGCAACACCGAGAGCGATCTTTCTAACTCTTCGTGGAATCGCAGCGGAGCCAAACGATGAAGCCCGCAAGCCACACAGCGCCGAGCCCAACCGGATCGCGCGAGTCGCAGGACATCAGCCCGCTGCGGATGTTGATGCGCTTCATCGCGCAATTCGGCCGGTTGTGGTTCATTTCGCGCATTCTCGTTCGTCACCGCCTCGACAACCTGCTGTTCGAGCTGAAACCGCTGCGACCCCTGCGTTTTCTTCTTCTCGCCGCACCGTGGAACTGGTTTCGCGGGCCGACCATCGCGCCGCGCGGCGAACGCCTGCGCCGCACGCTCGAGGATCTCGGCCCGATCTTCGTCAAGTTTGGCCAAATGTTATCCACACGTCGCGACCTTTTGCCCGACGACATCGCTGCGGAGTTGGCCAAGCTCCAGGACCGAGTCCCGCCTTTCCCCGGTGAAGAGGCCATCGCCGTAATTGAAAGCGAACTCGAGCAGCCGATCGCGGCATTGTTCGACGAATTCGATTCGGTACCGCTGGCCTCGGCCTCGATCGCACAAGTCCATACCGCGCGCCTTAAAACGGGCGAAGCCGTCATCGTAAAAGTGGTTCGCCCAGGAATCGAGCGCACGATTCGCGCCGATCTTGAAGTGATGCGCCTGCTCGCGGCGCTGGCAGACCGCTATTCACGCGAAGCCCGCCGCCTGCGACCACGGGAGGTCGTCGCGGAATACGAAAAAACGGTCATCGACGAACTCGACCTGCTTCGTGAGGCCGCGAACGCGGTCGCTATTCGCCGCCACTTCGAAGACTCCGATCTGTTGTACATCCCACAGGTTTACTTCGACTTGACGCGGACTCGTGTAATGGTTCAGGAGCGGATCTACGGTATCCCGATTTCGAACATTGCGCGTCTAACAGCACTGGGCATCGATCTCAAAGCACTCGCCGAACGTGGCGTCGAGATTTTTTTCACCCAAGTGTTCACGCACAACTTTTTTCACGCCGATATGCACCCCGGCAACATCTTCGTCGACCCCACGAGGCCGCATAACCCACGTTATCTCGCTGTGGACTTTGGCATCGTCGGCAGTCTGCTCGAATCCGATCAGCACTACCTCGCCGAAAACTTCTATGCTTTTTTCCACCGCGACTATCGACGGGTCGCCGAACTGCACGTTGAGTCCGGTTGGGTCCCGGCGGGCACGCGCGTCGACGAATTCGAGTCCGCAATCAGAACCGTCTGCGAACCGATTTTCGAGAAGCCGCTCGATGAAATCTCCTTCGGACAGGTGTTGCTGCGTCTGTTCCAGACGGCGCGGCGCTTCGATATGCAGGTCCAGCCACAGCTCGTTCTACTGCAGAAAACCCTTCTCAATATCGAAGGACTCGGGCGCGAGCTCTACCCGTCTCTCGACCTCTGGGCGACGGCCAAACCGTTTATCGAGCGTTGGATGTCCGAGCAAGTCGGTCCGCGTGCCTTCATTCGCAGCGCACAACGCCACCTCCCGCGCTTTCTCGCCGAACTGCCGGAGTGGCCCGCCCGGATCGAGCGCCTTCTCGAGCGCGACGAGTCTCGCAACGACGAGCTCATCGGACTCCGTGCCGCCGTGGACCGACTTGAGATACTCGAACGATTGCGTCTCGAACAAGCGCGCCGCACCCGAATCGGCACCTTGGCGCTGGTGGTCATCATCGTGACGATCGGCATCGACCTCTGGCACGAGCCCTTCTCGATGCGCGTTCTCGATCTTCCCGCGATCGCGCTACCGAGTGCCCTCGTGCTGATCTGGGCCTATTGGCCTCGCCGGATCTAGGTCGCGCCCAGACGACGGCACGCTGTGTGCGTCGCGTGCGTTCTCAATCTCCCCGTGATCGTGCTACCACGTGCCCTCGTGCTGATCCGGGCCTATTGGCTTCGCTCTGAACCCCATTGAGCTGACATGGGGCCAACAATCAGGGAGATCTGCGGTCGGCGGCCTCGACGCCGACGACAGCACCAGCCGGCAGCAGATCAACACC
>JBKBII010000007.1:33238-177785 GCA_046299415.1 Thioalkalivibrionaceae bacterium
CGTCAGCATCGGAAAGCCGCCGAGCCTCAGCGGTTCGAACGGGTCAGGCGCTACTTGCGGAATCGCCGTCAGTGCGGCGACGGTAGACGAAATCCGCCACTTCATGCCCAAGCCGTAAACCACGCCGCTCGAACTTGGTTTCCGCGCGCCAGAGGGGGCGCGACGCCAGCGGCTGACCGCCCTCCGGCCGCCACAGGGTCGCGACTTCGGCCAGCGCCTGTTGCATATGCTCGGCGTAATCCGCCCAATCGGTCGCCAGGTGAAGATAACCGCCCGCCCGCACGACCGCTGCCAGTCGAATAAGAAATTCGGGCTGAATCAAGCGTCTCTTGTGATGACGCTTTTTGTGCCAAGGGTCTGGGAACAGCACCTGTACACCACCGAGCGACGCTGGCGCGAGACGGGCGATGACTTCGACGGCATCCTGTTCGACCACACGCAGATTATCGAGCTCCAATCGCTCGGCCTCGATCAGCAAATGACCGACACCCGGGCGATGCACCTCGACGCCCAAAAAGTGACGTTGTGGATCACGGGCAGCCTGGCGCGCCAACGACGCACCATCACCAAAACCGATCTCGAGCACGACATCGCCCGCGTTCAATCCCGCCGCGGGCGCAAAATCTGGAGCGCGACCCGCCGAGTCGTGTTTCTCAGAACATCGTGCTGTGGCAAACGCGTCCGACCAACGGATCGGCGTCGCATCGGGCGTCAGCAGGTAGCGCTCGCCAAGCGCCGCAAGCGCACGACTCTGACCGGGCGTCAGCCGCCCCTCGCGTTTGACGAACGAGCGAATGCGGCGATGCCGCTTGCCTTCGGCCTCGCCTTGCGCGAGCGCGCCCGACTTGGCCATCGGATCCGGCGTCTGATCGTCTGTATGCACGTGTCGCGGACCTTTCAGCCGGTGAAGAAAGTGCCAGTCTCGGGCGACGACGCTTGAGCGTGACGACGCGGCGCCATGCGCCCAGCACGAAACGCCTCGCGGCCAGCGATGATCGCGTGACGCATTGCCCGCGCCATTCGTACCGGATGGTTCGCCAAGGCAATGGCCGTGTTCATCAATACGCCATCACAGCCGAGCTCCATCGCGACAGCCGCATCGGACGCCGTGCCGACGCCCGCGTCGACCAAAACCGGCACAGTCGCGTTCTCGACGATTTCGCGAATGTTGTAGCGGTTCTGAATTCCGAGGCCGGATCCAATCGGCGCCGCCAACGGCATGATCGCATGCACGCCGATCGCTTCGAGACGTTGCGCGAGCAACGGATCGTCACTGCAATAGACCATGACCTCGAAACCCTCGGCCACCAGAATTTCGGCAGCCTTCAACGTTTCCGGCATGTCGGGATAGAGCGTCTTTGCGTCACCGAGAACTTCAAGCTTCACCAGACGATGATCTCCGAGCAGCTCGCGCGCCAGACGACAGGTCCGAACGGCGTCTTCCGCGGTGTAACAACCGGCCGTGTTCGGCAGGATGGTGTAGCGTTCCGGGGAAATCACGTCGAGCAAATTGGGCTCATCCGGATTCTGGCCAAGATTGGTGCGCCGAATCGCGACAGTCACCACTTCGGCGCCAGAGGCCTCGATCGCAGCCCGCGTCTGCTCGAGATCTCGGTATTTGCCGGTGCCGACCAGGAGCCGCGACCGAAAGCGCCGTGCGCCGACACAAAAACCATCGTCATCGTCCGCGGCCTCGTCGCGACGCACCTGAGCCGCCTCGCGATCCGTTATGAAATCGACCTTCCGATCGGTCAGAAGCTCGCTCGCTGGCGGCGTGATATCAGCGCTTGCCGTCATGGCATCGTTCTGGGACATGCACAACCCTCTGTATTTTGGTCAATGGTTTGACCCGCACTCACAGGCACGGGATCGACCTTAAACTTCTGCTGAGCCCGATATGTTTCGACCGCGGCGCAGCTTCAGCACGGTGCGACAAAGCCTGACCTGATAGCGGGCAGGAGCAATGATCATCATAGCCAAGCCCAAAGATCGTAGCGCGCCCATCGAGGATGAGCGTAGGCGCGCGGACACAGACGGCTGGCTCTGCCGCTCGAGGGCCGAGACGCTTACTCGCACGACCACAGGCGCGCGGCGATAAGCCGCGCCACACATCTGCCTCAATGCGTGCTCGTTTCCTTAGGCAGGACCCAAACAATTGAATGACCCGATCAACGCGGGGACCGTGGCTCATTTCCTAATGGTTCGTGATCGTCAAAGAATCCGGATACCTGCGGATGCCCTGAGAAACGCAGAGTCGATCGGAGCGAACGCGTCGTTACGAGATGTTCGCCCGCTCGCGTGATGACTTGTCTTGTCTACGATGCCGGGGTGCGAACGTCGTGCGCCGCGCATTGCTCGCGGCCCCCTCCTGCATCTCCGCGGTAAAAACCACGGGCGAACCCGAGGCCGACGGGCCGTTCACCCACCGCCAATTGCCCGCACGATCTCGATGCGGTCGCCGTCTTCGAGCCGGGTATCGGCGAATAAACTCCGCGGCACCAATTCACCGTTACGCTCGACCGCGAAACGTCCGGTCAGATTCAGCGCAGCGACCAGTTCCGCAAGGTCGCCCACCTCGAAATGCTCAAGATTGCCGTTGAGTTGGATGCGAATCGTCGACGCGCCGTCGTTGGTCGATACAGTTGTGTCCATGGCTTCCGATTCTCCGCTAGCTGAAGTCGCGGGCTGGCGCTCGGCTTCGGCGGCTGCCCTCGAGGTTTGATTGGGAAAACGCTTTGAGAAAAGCTGAGTGAATTGCGAGCCGGGTGAATCAGTGCGTCACGCGGTGCGCGCGATAACGACTTGTTGCGTCTTGGATGCCATGCTCCGGACGCCTCGCGCCGCAGCGCGCTCGCCGCTCTTTTCAACGTGTACTCGGACCTGAAAATTCTCGGTCGAGAATGGTTTTGCGATCGACCTGACGCTTGCGGGAAAACGAGGCGTTTGGCTAGGCGTCGGCCGTTTCGTCCATCGAGGCGGCGGTCGCTTGCGAGCGGCCCCGAATTATCCGCAACGACATCGCGGTCGCAAAATACACACGCTGTCTCGACGCAACAGGCAGGCCTTCCGGTGGCGAAGTCACTGTGCGATCATTGCGAAATCGCGGGTGTAGTTCAATGGTAGAACGGCAGCTTCCCAAGCTGCATACGAGGGTTCGATTCCCTTCACCCGCTCCAGATTCCAGATTCCAGATGCGGCCCGACAAACCTCATGGCTCTATGGGGCCGCTCGCTCGCGCGCGACTCTGCCGCAAAGTACAGCGGCCACGCGTCGGGCCGGGCCCAGGAAGCGCGACGCCAAGCCGGCATCGGGCCGGGCAGAACTAGTAATTTCTTACGCAACCACGCCGCAAGAATCACGCCTTCGCGCTCGAAACACGCGGTCGGCAATAGCGTCAGCGGGTTCAACTGCGTGCAGCACGGAACAGCCGCCAAGGGCGAGTGCGGAGACAGGCTGTTTTCTGGGTACTTGTGAGCACCGCGGCGGCCAGACGATTCGTCAGTGTCACATCGACGCCGGTAGGTACGACTGCGAGATTGACTCGATCGACGCTGGGTACGCTGCATCAATACTTCACCGAAAAAGCCAGAGTCCAGCCTGTACCGGCTTTACGCACGCGCTTGGTGCGTCGTCTTGATCTCGCCGAATCCTCAACAAAGCCCACGGCCGGCATTCGGCGTCGCCACTCGAATTATCGACCAATCGACGCGACCTGGCGCGTGGCCATCGGCCGAGTTCGGCAAGACGGGTTCGGTACGAACGGGGGCACAGAGGCATCATGCGCCCCCTATAAACCGAAGTGAGACTTTGTTGCGTCTGGTCTCTGGAATTTCACCCGCGCGAATGTTACGAAAGCAATACATCCGCCGGAGTCTCCGAGAATGTGCGCAACCCAATCACGCCCGACAGTACTCTCGACCGCACCTCAGGCCACGGTTTCGGCAACAGGTGGGGCATCTGATTCAAGCGTGAATTTTTCGACGCTTGATACCGCGACCGCACGTGCTCGACTGCGAGCCGCGGGCATCACGGGCACGCAGCCTCGAATCGCGATTGCACGAGTACTTCTCGGTAACAACGCGCACGTCAACGCTGAAGACGTCCAGGCGCGACTGGCCACCTGCGACATCAAAGTGGCGCGCGCGACGATCTACAATACGCTTCGCCTGTTGACCGAGCACGGCCTGCTCCGAGAGGTCGTGGTGGAACCCCAACGCCGATTCTTCGACACCAATCTGGCGCCGCACCATCACATCTTCAACGCCGACACAGGCGAGCTCTTCGACATTCCGCTTCAACGACTATGCACCGCATCAGCCGACAACTCACAGCGCGACACACATGCGAATCAACCGGCGCGGCCAGATAAGGCCATCACCGCGGTCACATCTCTGCAACAACCGCATGCGATCGCGCAGGTCGAGAAGCTGACGTCGACGCAACGGCAATCGAGTCCTGCAACGCAGATCGAGGCCCTTTCCGACCGGCTGGATTTGGACATCCCGCTCGAAATCGTGGGCATTGACGTCGTTATTCGCGTACGCCGCGCAAGACAACAAGTGGCTCACGACTGACTGGTCAGCACATTTCTAGGCGCGTATACTATCGCGCCCGCGCCGACGTAGCTCAGCTGGTAGAGCAATCGATTCGTAATCGATAGGTCCGCAGTTCGATTCTGCGCGTCGGCACCATTTTTATCCTCTCTCGTCGCGGCCACACGCGACGGGGGTTGTCGCCCTCGAGAAGCCATCATGTCCAGAGTGTGTCAAGTCACCGGCAAGCGTCCGGCCACGGGAAACAATGTTTCCCACGCGAACAACAAGACGCGGCGCCGGTTTTTGCCGAACCTGCATCACCATCGTTTTTGGGTGGACAGCGAAAATCGCTACGTGCGCCTGAGACTTTCAGCCAAGGGCATGCGCGAGATCGACAAACGCGGCATCGACGCCGTGCTGAGCGATTTGCGTGCACGTGGCGAAAAGGTCTGATCCCAGCACCTTTTTCGATCGATCAACAAGTCCAACAGGTTTCAGGACGGCGCTGTCGGCGTCACGATTGGAACACTGTCGACCGCAGCGACGGCAGCAGACAAAACTTAAGGAGCAATCGCGATGGCCAAGGGTGTACGCGACAAAATTCGGCTGGTGTCCAGTGCCGGCACTGGACATTTCTACACAACGACTAAAAACAAGCGGAACACACCGGAGAAAATGGAAATCCGGAAGTTCGATCCGGTTGTGCGTCAACACGTGAAGTACAAAGAAGCGAAGATCAAATAATCGTTTCATCCGGTTGTTCGTCGGATCTCCTCAGATCCAGTAGCGCTTACTCTTTGAAGCGGCGTTGGGTGAGGGGATCCGGTACGAGGCGCTTCGTCAATTGATCCTGCGACAACGACGTCCGGACCATGCGCGCCCCGTACTCGACGATCATCGGCTTCCCGGTCAACTGCAAACCGCAGCCAAGAGACCCGCCCCTGTGGCGGGTCTCTTGCGATGGCCCTTACCGCTTCGGTTGTCACGGCGACTTTCGATCCGCCTCACGCGACAACACTTCAGTATCGATCCAGGCTTGGATGACCTTGCGCAAACGCGACGCAGTACCCGGATCAAGATCAAGCGTCATGTACCGTCCACCATCACGTATGATCAAACGCAGCAGGGGCACCCCGCTCTCGTGGAACACATGCCTCACCTCGATTTGTTGCCCGTACGGTAGATCCAAAGCATCCATGACATGTCTCCATCGACTTCGTGCTACGTTAAAACCGGCGCACATATTCGCAGAAGGCGCCTCGACGCATAAGCGCGGTGATGTCAGCCTGAACGCAATTAGCGTCATCGCTATGGAGAGCGCGAAGTGAGTTTCGGGCGGTGTTTTGTCGGGCGACAACCGATTTTCAACCGCCAGCGGCAAGTCGTGGCGTTTGAACTGCTGTTCCGCAGTGCGCCGGACGCAGAAGCTGCCGGCGTCGTTGATGGCACGGCCGCGACTCGCGATCTCCTGCGCAGCGCCTTCGTCGATATTGGCATCGACAGACTCGTCGGACCTCATCGAGCGTTCGTAAATCTCACGCGTGACCTGCTCGACGCGGAATTTCTACAACGTTTACCAAAAGAGTCCGTGGTCCTGGAGATCCTCGAGGACATCGAGCTCGACGCCGACCTCATCGATGTGATTCGAGGCCTCAAAGCCAACGGCTACGTCATCGCGCTCGATGACTACGTCTTCGATAAAGCACATCATGACGCTTTAGTGCTAGCCGATATTGTCAAGGTCGATATCCTCGCTCTGAGCGATCGCGAGCTCGAACAACAGGTCTCGGAACTCAAGCGCTATCGCGCGACCCTGCTGGCCGAGAAAATCGAAAACGAAGAGGCGTTCCAGCGTTGTGTTGCCCTGGGCTTTCAGTATTTTCAGGGCTATTACTTTTCTCGGCCGCAAATCGTCGAAGGCGCTCGACTATTGAAAGAATTCGGCTCGTTCGCTGCGCTCGTCGCCCTGTTGCAAGACGAAAGCTCGACCGTCGATGAGATTCTTGATGCTGTACGCCAAGATGCCCAGCTGGCGACTGAGGTTTTGCGCGTCTCGAATACGCCTGCATTTCACCGTGGCCGCGAAGCAGTGGATTCACTTCGTCAGGCATTGGTCACACTAGGTCGCGCGTCTCTGACCCGAATGGTTTTGCTGCTCAAAGCAGGCAAAGGGGTCGATCCAGAGATTCTGGGTGCCACGCTCATCCGCGCGCGCTTCGTCGAACTCTACGCAGAGCCAGCCGGCCATTCGGACACGTCTGATCGTTTTTTCGTCACGGGCCTGCTAAGCCAATCGGAGCGCCTTTTTGGCGTAAGCGTCGAACAGATTTTGAAGCACGTGCGCGTAAAGCCCGACCTCGTTCTCGCGCTCCTCGAGGAGAAGGGACCAATCGGAGAAGCCTTGGCGTTGGCGCGGGTCTTTGAGCAGCCCGACACCGTACCACCCTACGACGACGTCCCCATTCCCGTTCTGGAACGTCTGTATCTTGAAGCGGTTCGCTGGAGCGAAGAAACGCTTAACGCCCTTTACAAGGACCGAATGTGACAGACCCTCGAGCGGCGTGTCGAGGCACTCGGATACTGCAATCAACAACGTACTCGAGAGCCTGCCCTTCGAATCAGAGCGCCTTCTGAGAACACCATGCCCTTCCCCGCGCTCATGCGCTCTCTCAGAGCCTGGACTAGACGGCCAGAGCCTAGCTCGCACGTCTCGTTGATCTCCAGCACACCGGATACTTGGCCGGACCTTCAATTTAAAAGCTCGAGAAACGACTGCACACAGATCAACGCTAACCGACGTCATGAACAGAGCCATTGCGCGTTAACCCCCGGTGCCACTTGAGTCAAGGCAACACGAGCGTGGTGGAATGCGCTTTGGCAATGCCCACGCAAAAAGCGACCGACATCACATCGTTTACGGGGTCCCTGGTGCGTTCGGGTAATGCAGGTTTTAATTGCGGCAACGATGAGCCTACAGCCCGATCAACTGACGCAAAAAGATTCACAGGACGGCACGACACCGGCTCCCCCGCGGCGTGTTCTCTCCGTATCGATCGGATGCGCCCCCTTGAGTGCGATTAAGCGCCGCGGAGCTTTCGATGCTCGATGGTGGCCGGACTCATCGATCGAGTCGAATCAAGGGGATCACTCATGGCATTTGTCCACGCTCGACGTCCATTCGGGCACCTATTTCGAAGGTCTGTCCGCCGTCGGCTATGGCTTTGTCAGCGGGATGTCGAGCGTAGGCTCGAGCGAGGCAAGTCCAGCGAAGGCCCCATACGAACGGAACACACCGATAACGGCTCCACCAGCCGTGGTGCCCGGAACAACGCAGCCTCAAGGCTGCAAACTATCCGTTCATAGCGACGGTGGCGGCCTCGTCATCCTGCATCTCGAAGTCGACGACGATGATCCCGAGCTGGCGGCGTATTCTGCATACTGCCACCTGATTGACGCCGGCAAACGGCTCGGCGCGCCCTACTTCCTGCGGATCTGGCAATTCTTCGATCGTATTCATGACCGCGCGACCCGCCACCTGAATGACGATCTGAATCGGCCACGCGGGTGTGATTCGCTCGCGGTAGACGACGAAGCCGTGGCGGCGACTGAGCATCGTCGACTGAGCGACGACACGTCTCTAGACCGGTATCAAGCCTTTTGCGTCGGTCGCGCCCGCGCGTTGAACGAAGCTGGTCTACCTGCGGGCGAGATGCCCGCCGCGACGGCCATCGGTCGACCGTCGGGGCGACCCCCTCGCGACCTGACGATCACCGCTGTGATGGCCAAACGACCGGGCACCTGTGTCGAGAATCCACGGCAGACACCCGCGCACCGTTACCCCAAACTCTACGGCCCGCAGGCGCCAGCGTTCGCTCGTGCGACCCTTGTCGACGGGACAATCCTCGCGGAGTCATTAACGACGAAGGTCTTAGAAACAGGAGATCGCACGCGGCCGTTCGGACTTTTGTTCATCTCCGGCACCGCTGCAATCGTTGGACACGAAAGCATGCATACCGCCGACGTACTCGCCCAGCTCGACGAAACGCTGACAAACATCGAGGCGTTGGTGGCCCGAGCCAGCGCGATGACTGAGCAAACACAGTCCCGCACAACCACCAACCCACAGGCATCAAGCGGCTGTCACGCGTTCGACTGCCATCACCTGCGCGTGTATCTGCGCAACCCGGCGCACCGGGAAATCGTTCTCCGTCGCCTCGATGAACGTCTCGGCGTTCTGGCGCCGACAAGTTGGGGGAATTCGATTTGGATTGACTGCGTGCACGGTGAGATCTGTCGCGAGGAGCTACTGGTCGAAATCGAGGCGTTGTTCGCTCGCAAATCTATCGGCGCCTAACCATGCCTGAACTCCCTGAAGTCGAAACCACTCGGCGCGGCATTGCGCACAGCATCATCGGGCGGCGTGTCGAGCGATTCGAGGTCCGTGATTCGCGATTGCGTCAGCCGATTCCTCCAACGCTCGCTGACACACTCGCAGGCCTGTACATCACCGACGTTGGGCGACGTTCGAAATACCTCTGGCTGACGTTTGACGACCGGGCGCTTGCAGGCAACGGTGCCGATACGGAGGTGCGTACTCGAACGTCGGAGTCGGACCAGCACCGAAACGAAGCTGCGATTCTGATTCACCTCGGCATGTCCGGCAGCCTGCGGCTGTGTTCGCACGCAACGCCGTTACGACGCCACGACCACTGGCGGCTTCACCTCGCAGCCGGATCATCAAGCGCGAGCATCGATCAATCGCCTCAGCGCTTCAGCACACTTGAGTTGCGCTATCACGATCCACGCCGTTTTGGATTGTGCCTGCCGCTCGTTTCCCGCGACTCAGCGGTCCATGAACGCCTCGCAACGTCAGTCGACACCACGCCGATCGACTTGGAGCGCGCTGAGAACAACGGGAGCGACGAATTCGAAGAAGCGGCAATGGGCCGAGAACCCAACGACTGGAGCCACCCTCTGTGGCAGTCACTGGGCCCCGAGCCCTTCGATCGAAGGTTCAGCGGCGACTACCTTTTCTCGCTGACACGCGGCCGCAGAGCCGCAATCAAAGCCTTCATCATGGACGCAAAACACGTTGTCGGGGTTGGCAACATTTATGCGACCGAGGCGCTATTCCGCGCCGGGATCAGACCGGGTCGCGCCGCTGGCCGAGTCACTCGACAAGAATGCGAAAGACTCGTCACGACCATTCGAGAGGTACTTCGCCATGCCATCACGCGCGGAGGCACGACGCTACGAGATTTCACACACGAAGACGGTAGCCACGGCTATTTTTCTCATGAGCTCTACGTCTACGGCCGCGGTGGCGAGCCCTGCCGGCAGTGTGGTGCCGTCATCAAACGCCGCATTATTGGCCAACGCATGAGCGCCTTTTGCCCCCAATGTCAGCGGTAGCATTACGCCAGACCCAGATCGCGCCGGCGCGTGGAACGGTTGTGTCCCCGCAGCCCAGCCCAAGAGCCGTCGATGCCCACGCTCTGCGCGCCCTCTGTTCCAGCCCGCATTAGGCCCGTGAATGCGGCCACTGCGTGCCCGTGCGGCGAGATTCCGCGGTAGCACAGCAAATCCCTCGACTCATCTCTGGACTCATCCCCGAACGGCCGATTGCGCTAGGACCTTTGCCAACCTAAAGCCCTGCGGGTCATGGCGACCACGGGGCTCGATCACTCTCACGACGTACGCCAAAGAACCTCACATGATCACAAGCGGGACCGTTTCCTGCGCCGCTTGAATCGTCTCACTCGACTCCTGAGCAGCGCGCGCTCAACACTCGACGACATCGGCCACGATGACTTAGTCGCAGCGTCGATTGTCCAGAGTGCCGTCGAGTGACATGTTATTTCGACGCCCTTGACGGGTCCGTCGCGTCAAAAAATGCGTGCCGCAATGATGGCGCTCAAGCCTCAGAGGCATCGAAGCAGACCCTCCCCGGCGCGATGCCTGAGATCGTTCATCTGACCAAGTTCGCGCCGACCTGCTGTCGCAATCTGCAATCCAATTCAGGCAAGGTCGCCGGGGCCGGGGCCGGCAGCACTGACGCGATTTCGGCCTCCGTTCTTCGCGGAATACAACGCCTGATCCGCAAGACGTATCAATGAGAACGGATCACAAAACGAGGTTGGATGCCAGCACCCAACGCCAAAACTCGCTGTCACGACGGCACAATCATCCCGCGCCGGATGGTCAATGTGCATCGCCTCCAACGCCAACCGCAGGCGCTCGGCGACTTGCCGAGCATCATCGAGACCCGTCTCAGGCAAAATTATCGCGAATTCCTCGCCGCCATATCGAGCCGCTAGATCACGCGACCGGAACAACTGCGCAGCAAGGGTCTGCGCCACTCTTTGCAAACACTGATCGCCCGCCTCGTGTCCGAGACAATCATTGAAACGCTTGAAGTAATCGACGTCGATGAGAATGAGCGACACCGGGTGACGATGTGTCTGCGCAGCCTGCCAAGTCTTGCGTAAAACCTCATCAAAACGCCGCCGATTCGCAATGCCGGTCAGGCCATCGATATACGAAAACCGATGCAGCTGATCGTTCGCGTTTTCCAGCTGGCGCGTGACATCACGGATGTATCGCTGGGTTCCGATTCGCGCCAAAACGACGGCGAAATCGAAAGGCTTGGCAACATAGTCGTTGGCACCCGCTTCCAGCGCTTCGACGATCGTTGCCGAACTGCGCCGCGCCGTCACCACAATGACCGGCAGGCGGGTTGCCGAGTGCTCCGCCCGTATGGCACGCAGAATGTCGAGACCACCGCGTCCAGGCATGATCCAATCGAGCAGGACGACATCGTAGTCGCCCTCTTTGATTCGCCTGAGCGCCATGTCGCCATCGTGAGCGACGTCGACACGATGTCCCTCACGTAGCAGCCGTCGACGTAGAAGCTCGCAGCTTTCTGGATCATCGTCGACGACCAGAAGGCGGGCGTCGGCGGTCGACAGCGCCGTTGGCGAACACATAGCCTCCTCCGCGCTTGATGACCGGACCACACTCACCGCTGCTTCTGATGCGCCGCCGCGTAAATCAATCGAGCCCAAGTGGTGGAGCTCGCGCAACTGGAGACTCAGCGCGCTGGCGGCCCGTTCAATGCTCACGATATCGTTGAGCTGTCCCGCCGCCGAGCGCACGAACACGTTGCGCAAGGCAGCAACCTCCTGTTCGACCAAGGCGATGCTGGCGCGCCAATTCGGAAACAACACATCGATCGGGCCCTGCTCTACGGGCCCGCCGTTATCGATGATCGAAAGCAGGCGTCGGGTGGCGTTCACGACCGCTTCGATCGCCACGCGCGCGTCTCCGGCGTCGGGATCGAGATCCTCTTCGATCAGTTCGGCGTAGCCAATGATTTGGTGAATGGGTGTGCGCAGATCATGCCGGACGTTGCGCCCGCATGGTGATCGCTGATTCATGGGATCTTGCCTTTATTCGTGTACTTCAATGGCTGGCCGCCCGTCACGCTTTTCGTGGCGAAGATCCATCGTCACGGCCATCGCGCAATAAGCGCTCGATTTTTTCCAGCAAACGAGGCAGCTCGACGGGTTTCGTGTCGAAATCATCGCAGCCTGCCTCTAATGCCCGGGAACGCTCACCTTCCATGGCGTGGGCCGTCAATGCGATCACCGGAAGATGCCGGGTCCGGGAGTCGGCACGCAAGCGCCTCGTCGCCTCCCAGCCGTCGATCTCAGGCAAGCTCATATCCATGAGAATCAGATCGGGATCCGCATCGCCCGCACGGGCCAGCCCCTCAACACCATTGACGGCGGTGATGACCTCGAAGCCACGTTTCTTCAGGCGCCGCGAAAGCATGTCGCGATTCATTTCGTTGTCTTCGACCAGTAAAAGTCGCGTCATGGGTGCTCTCCATGTTCTTGACCCGGCGGACGGCGACAACCCGTACATGCATCGATTCGCCGCCGAAGCTCGCCGAGCAGACTTTGATCATCTCGACGCGCACCATCGAGAATGTCCTCGACACGACCTGTGAGCCGCGCGCGCTCTTGTTCATTGAGCGTCCGCGCGGTGATGACAACAATGGGAATCATTCGCCATTGCTCGTCGGCCTGCAAGACGTCGATGAACTCAAAGCCATCCATTTCCGGCATCATGAGGTCAAGGAGAATCAGCGATGGCGACTGACGTTGGGCTCGGAGCCAGTCCAACGCCGCGCGACCGTTTTCAGCCTCACTCACCCTTGCATCGGCCGATTCGAGTGTCCGGCGGAGCAGTTCGCGATTGACCGGCTCGTCGTCAATGATCAAGACACCACCGGTATCAGCGCTCAGATGCTGCTTCTGGTGGCGATTGAAAAGTTTCAACAAAACGTCGCGATCAATGGGTTTAGTCAGAAATTCTGTCGCACCGAGCGCATACCCAAGATGGCGGTCATTGGTCATCGTCAAGACGAATACCGGGATGCCCATGGTCTCAGGGTCGGCTTTCAGGCGAGTGAGCACCGTCCACCCATCGATCCCGGGCATCATCACGTCGAGTGTGATGAAGTCCGGCTTGAGCGCACGAGCCTTTTCCAAGCCCTCTTCACCGGACGAGGCGACAACCACGTTGTACTTCTCGCGCTCGAGAAAACGCCGCAACAGGTCCCTCACACGCTCATCGTCGTCAACGACCAAGACCAGCGGAACGGATGTATCAGCGCTCTCTGCTGTGCTGTCTGCTGTGCCATCGGGCGCCTTCGCGGCATTCTTGGTTTGCGATGCCGTGACACCCGGTTCTGAGGTGGCGCTCTCAGCGACATGGCGTGGCATCTCGAGTGTGAACCGACTGCCCTCTCCCGGAACACTGCTGACCGCGATGTCGCCCCCCATCATGCGGGCAAAGTGACGGGATATTGCGAGACCGAGGCCCGTACCCCCATAGCGTCGCGTGGTCGACGCATCAGCTTGGGAGAATGCCTGAAACAGGCGACCGATTTGCTCCTCGGTCATGCCGATGCCCGAGTCCTGCACCGTGATTCGCACCCACGCGTCGTCGCCCTCGACGATCAGTCGAATCTCGTCATGGTCGGTGAATTTAGCGGCATTGCTCAGAAGGTTGAGTACGATTTGGCGGAGCTTCGTCTGGTCAGCGTGCACGGTGCCAACACCCGCAGACGAGTCCGCAACCCGTTGTTCCACTGTGAGGCGGTTGTCGTTTTTAGCGACCAGGGGCTGAACGGTTGCGACGATCTGATCGATTTCGGCCCGGAGATCGAACGTCTCCAAGTAGAGCTCAACCCGGCCTGCCTCGATCCTAGAAATATCGAGGATATCGTTGACGAGTGATAGCAGGTGACGGCCACCCTGGTGAATGCGATCAAGATCTTCGTGGTACTGAAGATTGCCGTCGTCGGCCGTTTCCTCCTTGAGTATTTCGCTGTAACCGATAATCGCGTTCAACGGTGTGCGAAGCTCGTGGCTCATGTTGGCGACGAACTGGCTTTTGGTTCGATTGGCTTCTACGGCCTGTTGTTGGGCACGCTCAGCCCGATTCAGCGCTTCTCGCAGCGCCTCGGTGCGTGCCTCGACCGTGGCCGTCAAATGTTGTTCACGTCGTGCAACTTCTTCGGCCATGGCCTCGAACGCGCGGAACCACTCGCCCGCCTCGTCCCGCCGCTCACGCATCGAACGATATTCGGGCTTTTTGAATGCAGCGAGCGTCTCGGGGCTGGGAGTGCCACCGCGCAAGGTATGAGCAATCGCGGTTACGTGACGGATCGGTGCGACGATCGACCGCTGGATCTGCGCATTGAGCAAGGCCGTGCCCACAAAAAAAACACCAAAAAACACAGCCATGGCCAAAAAGAGGGAGTTTCTTCCGGCCTGTAGGACTTCGTCGGCGGGAACGTAGACCATTTGTGCGGCAACGATTTCGCCCAGCGACCATCCGAAGCCACCCTCATCGCCGAATCGTGCCAATTGGGCCGCAGGCGCGCGATCCGGAGTCGAGTGACAGACGAGGCAGGATTCCGAACCCACCTTCAGGGGGCGTGCCGAATAGAACAAGGTTTCATCCCCTCGTTGACGATAACCCGTCTGGAGGGGCAAATCGGGATCGGCACGAAAACGTTCGACGACAAGCGTCTCGAACTCATCCGCCTGATCGTTCGGATTGGTCGGGTTCAGGGTTGCTTCTTTGTAGCTAAACGATCCGTACTCGGAGGTTTCGGAAAAGAATGAAAACACGCGATGGGCTGAAAACGCCGGGACGGTCTCGGAAATGAAAACCTCCGACGCGTACACCTCGTCGGCAAGCAGCGGCGCGATGTGCTCCGTGGTGTAGCGCCTCACCGCATTCGCGGTCGCCATCAGAATTTCCGCACGATCCTCGATCTCGAGCTCGGCTTTCGTCTTCATCGCGCCACCGAGCAACCAAGCCGTAGCCGCGATACCCACAGCAAACGCGGTCAGCAGAAACAACGTGATCTTGGAACCAATCGTGAGACCTGATTTCATCGCTCGATTCAGGGTATTGGGCTCAATTCAGGGTGAACCAGCGCGTCGCCCAATGCAACATCAAGCGACACCGCGAGCATTCAAGGCGTCGGTTCACACGCCCATTCATCGTCTCGCCCCGGAAAATCCGCTCAGCCCGCTTCGATCAGACGCTGTAGAACTCGCGATACCAGGCGACAAAACGCGCTACGCCGTCTTCGACTCTTGTCGCTGGCCGATAGTCCACGTCACGCACGAGGTCTTCCAAATCGGCAAACGTGTCAGGAACGTCGCCCGGCTGCAGGGGCAGGAGGTTTTTTTCCGCTTTGCGTCCGAGGCAGTCTTCGAGCACCTCGATGTAGCGCATCAGCTCGACGGGTTGATTGTTACCGATGTTATAGATCCGATAGGGTGCCGAGGAGCTTGCAGGATCGGGCTGGTCGCCCGACCATTCCGGATTGGGTTGTGGCGGTCGATCAAGCACACGGATCACCCCTTCGACGATATCGTCGATGTAGGTGAAATCGCGACGATGACGTCCGTAATTGAACACATCGATCGGCTCACCCGCGAGGATCGCCCGGGTAAACTTGAACAACGCCATGTCGGGTCGGCCCCACGGGCCGTAAACGGTAAAGAATCGCAGCCCGGTGACCGGCAGACGGTACAAATGCGCATAGGTGTGCGCCATCAGCTCATTGGCTTTTTTGCTCGCGGCATACAATGACAGCGGATGATCGACGTTGTGATGCACTGAGAATGGTTGCGTCGTGTTGGCGCCATAAACGGAACTCGAACTCGCATAAACCAGGTGCCGCACGGCCTGATGGCGACATCCTTCAAGAATATTGCCGAATCCGACAAGATTCGTGTCGACGTAAGACTGCGGATTTTCGATCGAGTATCGGACGCCGGCCTGTGCCGCGAGGTTGATCACAGCATCGGGTTCATGCGCACGAAACACCGCGGCAAGGGCAGCACGATCCGCAATGTCGACCCGCTCATCGGCAAAACTCGGATACGCAGCGATTCGTGCCAAGCGAGCACGCTTGAGGTTGACGTCGTAGTAGTCCGAGAGGTTATCGACGCCGATGACCTCGTCTCCGCGTTCGAGTAAACGCAGTGCGATCTGAGAACCGATAAAGCCGGCCGCGCCGGTGACCAAAACTTTCACGCGATAGCCTCATGTTCATCTAACATCGAAAACGCCAGTTCAGACCCAAATGCTCACGCCACAGAAAGATTCATTTTAAAAACGTGCTCAGGGCGAGCATCTGACACCCTCCAAAGCCGGCCCCTGATCCTGACGAACCGTCAAAAACACGCAGACGCGAGTCAACAGCCGCCCACGGTCAACGGTCCAGCGCGAATCACCGGATCATCGAAAGTCGACTTGGTCGACGCCGCGACAACGAATCACCGCGACAAAACTCGCAATCCGCTCCTGTCGTTCAGCGCGCACGCGATGCGGCGATGACCTCGCCGTACCAATCGACCAATCGCGGCACAACGACATCGACGTGATATCGCAGGCGATACCGCTCGCACGCCGTCTTCGCCCGAGCGACTCGCTCATCGGATGACTCGAGGGCAGCGGCGAGCGCTCTTTCCAAGTCCGTGACGTTGTCGAAGTCACACAACCACGCGCAACTGCAATCAAGAATTTCGAGCGGACCGTCGGTACGCGTCGCAATAATCGGCAGCGCACGCGCCATCGCTTCGATGACGACGATCCCGAATGGCTCGTCGCGCGAGGGCAAAACAAACAGATCTCCGCGATCCAAAAACTCTGCTACGTCATCGACCCAACCGTGAAAGACAACCGCGTCACGAAGCCCGAGCAGCGCGCAACGCTCCTCAAGAGAGGCGCGTTCAGGCCCGTCGCCAGCCAATTCGAACGTGAGTCGAGGGTTACGAACCCGCAACCTTGCGAGGGCCTCAAGTACCACATCGAAACCCTTTTTATGCACGAGCCGTCCGAGGCCCACCATCGTCAGCGGTCGTGGCTCACCACCATGTTCGACGGCCGCGCTACCCCACATCCCAAGGTGATCATCCACGCGCGGCGGCGTGCGTGAAAAATTCGGGATCTGGGTCACGCGATGACCCTCGACGCCATGGTCCAGCAAATATTGTCGCTGGTGCGCGGTCGTCACCTGGAAATGGTCGACGTGGCGGTAGTAGTGCAACTTCACGTCGTTGTGCAGCTTGCTCACCATCGGTATTCGCAGCGCGCGCGCTGCACGACCACCGAGATGGCTACCCCGCGCGAGGTGTCCGTGAACGATTTCAGGCCCGAATCGCGCCAGTGATCGCCGAATCATCGCTGCCGCCCAGACATCCCAGGCGCCACGGACTCGAACCGGAGTCAGCGTCATCATTCCACGGGCGCAATCATCCGCCTCACGCGCGTCGACTTGGTCGACGCCAGATGGATCAAGACGCGCCCCGCCCTGCGACACCGCGAGCGAGGCCGCATAGTCGTGGAGTTTGCGATACGCCGCGCCACGCGGCTCGAGGATCGCCTGCACCTGATGGCCAGCTTCGACCAACGAAACGACCAGATCGACAAAGGTTCGCTCGGCGCCCCCGAAACCCTTTCCGAGCATGATCTCGCTGACGCGCATCGATCCTTTTCTCCGCCGCGACCGTTTCAATGATCGCCGCAGTCTAGCGCCTCAGCCACAGGCGCGAGCAGCAATGATCGTCACAGCGCAAGCAAGAGGCGCGCCGGATCTTCGAGATTCTGCTTGATATGAACGAGAAACTTCACCGCCTGTTCGCCATCAATCAGGCGGTGATCGTATGACAAAGCCAAATACATCATGGGCCGAATCACGACTTGGCCGTCGACGGCGATGGGGCGTTCCTGAATCGTGTGCATCCCAAGGATTGCGCTCTGTGGTGCATTCAAGATCGGCGTCGATAACAACGAACCAAAAATGCCACCGTTGGTGATCGAAAACGTTCCGCCCTGCATTTCCTCGACGGTGACTCGACCTTCCCGTCCACGCGACGCGACGTCGCGAATCGCTTTTTCGATTGCGGCAGAATCCATCCGGTCGGCGTGACGCAACACCGGTACGATCAGGCCCCGTGGCGTGGAAACAGCGATCCCGATATGAATCCCATCGGGATGAACGATTTCGTCATCCTCGATGCGAGCATTGATAACCGGCTGTGCGGCGAGCGCCGCGGCCGCGGCTCGAACGAAGAAGCTCATGAACCCGAGCTTGATATCGTGGCGAGCGACGAAAGCCTCCTGATGGCGGCTGCGCCAAGCGATGATCGTGCTCATGTCCACTTCGTTGAAAGTGGTCAACATCGCAGCATTGTGCTGAGCGGCCACGAGTCTCTCGGCAATACGGCGTCGAATGCGCGTCATCGACTCCCGCCGCTCGCCGTTCCCCGATGGCTGCCCCCCCGCCGTCGCGCCAGCTGATCGGGTCGTCGTCGAGGGTTGTGTCGCGCGATGTTCTGCGGTGCCGTAAACATCTTGGGTCGAAATACGACCGCGGGGCCCTGTGCCCGAAACCGCCGCCAAGTCGATGCCTTTCTCGCTGGCCGCACGACGCGCTCCTGGGCCTGCTTTGGGCGTATTGAGCCTATTCGACTGGGGGCCGGTTTCAGCTCCAGCGCCATCGGATTCGGCGCTCTTCGTCTCGTCCGAGTGTGTATTCGACTCCGGCTCCGCAGCGGCATCCCCACCCTCAGCCGCTCGTGACGCGGACTCGACCTTCTGGCCATCATCTTGATCTCTGGCAACGCTGTAACGCGCCAACACCTGATCGGCGCTGACCACATCGTCAATAGCGACATCAATCGACTCGAGCTGACCCGCCTCCGGTGCTGGTACTTCCAGCAAAACCTTGTCCGTCTCGAGCTCGATCAAGACTTCATCTCGCGCAAATGCATCACCGGGGCGCTTATGAATGGCCGCGACCGTGGCATCCGAGACAGATTCCGGAAGGGCGGGGACCTTGAGGTCTCTCAGATCGCTCATGTCGTTCTCCGAATCAATGACGTTCGATGTGGCTCTAGAAATAAACAGGTCGGGTTGTATTCCAGTATCGACCGAGTACGGCGACGGTCACCGCTGTAGGAAGCCATGAGCACAGCACCTCGCACATCGCCGCCCGGCGATGGCTCAGTCTAGATCCTCGCCTGTCCTCAGAGACGGGGCCACCTCGAACGGCCTCGATTCACCCGCGTCACAGGCTCGAGTCTCGCGATCGAAACCTTATCGCGCACTGGCGCTGAAGTCGTCGCCAAAAATTCGCGCCAACAGCGTCTCGAATTGCGCGCGATGGACCGACGGATAGCCAACAGCGGGGGCCGCCGCTTCCGGGCGCGCGACCGCTTCGAAGGCAATGCCTCGCTGCGCGGCCATCGCCGCCAGTCTGGGCACAAAAAACGGCATTGCGCCCTGGTTTTCGGGTTCATCCTGCGCCCAACACCAGCTCGTGGCAGCGGGCGCAACGTCATTCAGATTGTGTTCGATTTCGGCCTGCGGCCATGGATACAGCTGCTCGATGCGCAACAGCCGATCGCTCGGACGTAAACGCTCGACCAGATCAACCGCGAGCCGACCGGTCGTGAACAGCACGCGTTCGGCAGCCACGGCCTGAGCGGGTACATCGACCATGACGGGTTGAAAAGTCCCTTCAGTCAAGGCCTCAAGTGGCACGGACGCGCGAGGATGGCGAAGCAGTGACTTCGGCGTGAAAACAACCAACGGGCGTCGAATTGATGCCTTCATCTGGTTTCGCAACAGATGGAAAATCTGCGCGGCCGTCGTCGGCGTAGCCACCCGCCAATTGCCCTCGGCAGAGAGTTGCAGGAAGCGCTCTGGACGGGCCGATGAATGTTCTGGCCCCTGTCCTTCGAAACCGTGCGGCAGCAACAAGACGAGGCCACAAAGGCGGCCCCATTTCGCTTCACCGGAACTCAGAAACTGATCGATGACCACCTGAGCACCGTTGGTGAAGTCACCGAACTGTGCCTCCCAGAGCACCAGAGCGTCAGGCTCGGTCGTCGCGTAACCATACTCGAACGCTAGAACGGCTTCTTCGGATAGCAGCGAGTCGATGACCAAAAAACGCCGGTCGGGATGCATGGCCCGCAGCGGGACGTGCGCCTGGCCCGTTTTGTTGTCGTGCAACACCGCATGTCGATGAGCGAAGGTGCCCCGCCCGGAATCCTGTCCCACGAGGCGCACGCGAAATCCTTCGTCAATCAACGTCGCGTAAGCCAGCGTTTCGGCCAAGCCCCAATCGACAGCCTTGTTTCCAGCGAGCATCTCGATGCGGTCATGGTGCAACTTCGCCACCACGCGATGCGGCGTAAAGCCCTCGGGAAGTTGCATCAAACGTTTTCCGAGCGCAACGAGGTGTTCACCATCGACGCCCGTCGATGGTACCTCCATGGGCTGCGACTGGCTCATGCAATCGACAAAACGTTTCCAGCGCCTTTGATGCGCGGTACGGCTCCGCGCCGAGTCGTCAGCGATGATGTTCGGCGCGATGACACCGCCCGAATCCATAGCGGCGCGAAGTCGCGTTTGCAACTGGTCGATAAAGTCTGATGGGATCGTACCTTCCGCGATCAAACGTTCTGCGTAGACCGCGGCCGTCGTCGGTCGCTTGCGAATCAAATCGTACATGCGCGGCTGAGTCACCGCGGGTTCGTCGGCCTCATTGTGGCCATGGCGGCGGTAGCACACGAGGTCGATAAAAACGTCTTTGGCGAATCGCATGCGGTAATCGAGAGCCAATTGGGCCACGGCAACACAGGCTTCCGGATCGTCGCCGTTGACATGAAAAATCGGCGCCGAAACCATTTTCGCGACGTCCGTCGCGTAATACGTCGAGCGCGCATCGCGCTGCGTGCTGATCGTGAACCCGATTTGATTATTGACCACGACATGCACGGTGCCCTTGGTCGAAAACCCACGGGTTTGCGACATCGACAACGTCTCCATCACCACGCCTTGTCCGGCGAGCGCTGCATCGCCATGGATCACCACCGGGATGACGCGGCGGCCTGCGCGATCCTTCAAACGGACCTGACGCGCTCGGACCGAGCCCTGAACGACAGGCGAGACGATTTCGAGGTGCGAGGGATTGAACGCCAGCACGAGATGAAGCGGTCCGCCAGGCGTCGAGACGTCGCTCGAAAATCCCATGTGGTATTTGACATCGCCCGAGCCTCGCTCTGACAACGCATGGCCCTCGAACTCGCGATTTAGCTCAGCGAGAGGTTTGCCCAGCAGGTTAACCAGCACATTCAATCGGCCGCGGTGGGCCATGCCGAGCACGAGCTCTTCGGCGCCATTGGCCCCAGCGCGCTGTGTCAGCGCATTTAAGACAGGCATCAGGCTCTCGGCGCCCTCGAGTGAAAACCGCTTCTGACCGACATAACGCGTGTGCAGATAGCGTTCGAGCGTCTCTGCGGCAACGATTCGATCCAGAATTTCCGTGCGGAGCGGCTCAGCGACCCGGTAACGACCGGCCCGCCCTTCGAGGCGTCGCTGAATCCAGCGCTTTTCGTCAGTCTCAAGCAGGTGCATGTACTCAGCACCCAGCGGCCCGCAGTAGATCGCTTCAAGCCGTTCCTCGAGCTCATCGAGCGTCGCGGAATCGAGTCCATTGAGCGAACCGGTATCAAAACGACGTTCGCGGTCGATGCCGTTCAAGCGATGATGTTCACGCGAGAGCTCGCTCGGCCGTGCAACACGGTGACGACCGAGCGGATCGATTCGGGCGGCGAAATGTCCGAGAAAGCGATAAGCATTGATCCACTGCAAAACGGAAATTTGCGCTTCATCGGATTCCCGCCGCGCTGGTGAAGACGCGACCGTAGCCGATAAATGGTTCGATCCAAGGGTGGGCCGCGCCTGCGCGGTGATGCTCTCCCCGCTCAAGCGGTCAACGCTATCGTTTTCGAGGCTTTCGACATAGCGCAACGCGTCACCGGGCACGCATACCGAGCCGGAAACATCGGTGCCAGTGGCCGTCATCGCGGGTCCGCCAAGATGGTGTCTGCGCTCATGCAGACCTTGCGTGTCGGATGCGGACGGTGATCGAATCGAAGAATCTTCCATGGCAACTCCGAGGCGGAGGCGGAAACGGGCCGCCCCTTTGATAGCATGCACGGGATGGACGTGTCCCGATTGATTGCATCATTGAATGACGCACAGCGCGCTGCGGTGACGGCGCCGGCTGGCCACTTGCTCGTGCTCGCCGGTGCGGGCTCCGGTAAAACCCGTGTTCTCGTCCATCGTATCGCCTGGCTAGTCGAGGTCGAAGGATACGCGCCACACAGCATTCTCGCCGTGACGTTTACCAACAAAGCTGCGCGCGAAATGCAGGGTCGCATCAGCGACCTCCTCGAACGGCCCCTGGGCGGGTTATGGTCCGGCACATTTCACGGTTTGTCCCACCGTCTGTTGCGCCAGTTCCATCTGCAGGCGGGCCTACCTGCTGCGTTCCAGGTTCTCGATAGTGGAGATCAGGCGCGGGCGATCAAAAGGGTCTTGCGCGATCTCGACCTCGATGAAGCCCGATGGCCCGTCAAAGTCGCTCAGGCGTACATCAACGCGCGTAAAGAAGAAGGCTTGCGCGCCGATCGGATTGAACCCGGGCGTGACCCGGTATCGCGTCAGTGGGTGCGGGTCTACACCGCCTACGAAGCCCTCTGTCAGCGCACCGGGTCCGTCGATTTTGCGGAGCTTTTGCTGCGATCCTGTGAACTCCTCGAGCGTAACGCCGAGGTCGCAGACTTCGTCAAGCAACGTTTCCAGCACATCTTGGTCGACGAATTTCAGGACACCAACGCTCTGCAGTATCGGTGGTTACGCCGTATCGCGGGCCAGCACGCGCTGGTTTTTGCGGTCGGCGATGACGATCAATCGATCTATGGCTGGCGTGGGGCCCGTGTCGAGCATCTGGCCGACTATCTGCGCGATTTCCGTGTACCCGAAACGATTCGTCTGGAGCAGAACTATCGCTCGACCAAAACGATCCTCGCAGCGGCCAATTCGCTGATCGCCAACAACGTCGACCGTCTCGGCAAAACCCTGTGGAGCGCCGGTGAGGATGGTCCGCCAATCCGAATTCTTCGCGCGATCGATGAACACGATGAAGCTCGGTTTGTCGTCGGGCGAATCGAAAATCATGTCGCCAGCGGCGGCGCACTCCGAGACTGTGCCGTGCTATACCGCTCGAATGCACAATCGCGAGTCCTCGAAGAAGCCCTCGTCACCTCGGGCGTGCCCTATCGTGTCTACGGCGGACTGCGCTTTTTCGACCGCCAGGAGGTTCGCGACGCGCTCGCCTATCTCCGGCTCGCACGCAATCCTGAAGATGACGCGGCGTTTCTGCGAGTGATCAATCTTCCTGCGCGGGGCATCGGCGAAAAAACCCAAGATGAACTTCGAGGCCTCGCGGCCGAGGGCGGCTTGAGCTTGATGGCCATTGCGCGTGAAATGGTCGTCAGAGGGGCGCTGCCAGCGCGCGCGCGCGGCGCGCTCAAAACCTTCCTTGAGACTATCGAACGCATCCGCAAAGCTCTCGACGGTGAATTGCCGGACGCCATCGCCACGGCCATCGACGCGTCGGGTCTTCGCGATCACTACCGGGCCGACCGTGCGGGTCGTAGCGAAGATCGACTCGAAAACCTCGACGAACTGATCAACGCCGGCCGCACCTTTGCACTCGAACACAGTCGCGTGCGTGCACTGAACGGCAACGAGAACGACCCGCCTTCCGCCACCAACAGTCGGTCTGCCGATCTCGACGCTTTCCTCGCCGCGGCTGCCCTCGACGCAGGCGAAGAAGAAGCCGGTGCTTTCGAAGACGCGGTTCAGCTGATGACCTTGCATGCCGCCAAAGGACTGGAGTTTCCAGTTGTGTTTATCGTGGGCATGGAGGACGGCTTGTTTCCGAACGCCCGAGCGCTCGACGAGCCGGGACGTCTCGACGAAGAGCGCCGACTCGCCTACGTGGGCGTCACTCGCGCCGAACATCAGCTTTACCTCTGTCACGCTGAGCGGCGCACGCTTTGGGGCAAGCCGAGCTTTGCCGTTCCATCGCGTTTTCTTGATGAGCTGCCTGAATCACTATGCGAACAGCTCAGGCCACGTCGCAGTATGGGGGCTGTGGGTCGTTCGACAACCTCGGACAGCACCCGCAGCGGGCGTTTCGGCGCGGTATCGCAGTCGGCAAACCCCTTTTCGCCCGGTTCGCGTTGGCGACATGCGCGATTCGGCGAGGGTACCGTGCTGGCCTGCGAGGGCGACGGCGATCAGGCCCGGGTGCACATTCGCTTTTCCGAACACGGTGAGAAATGGCTGATTGCCGGGTTTGCCAAACTCGAGCGCGTCGCATCAACACCAAGTTGTTGATGGCTTTGAGCTCTGTACAGCGGATCACGGACAGCCGAATCGGTGATGAGCGGATTGAACGCTTTCCAATCACGTTGAGAAAGCATGTTCCCCAAGGCTACCGGCAGAGCGAATCTCAAAACATCTAGATGGAGCGTTGACGTGCGATGGCCAATCCCAGCTTAGGTGCTGACTCTGCGATGATCCGTTCCACGAACACCAACGCGGACTCGCCGAACTGGCTGATTGTAGGATGCGGTTATGTTGGTCACAGACTGGCGCAGCGCATTCGAAGCGGTTCCCAAGCCCACGGGGCTCGTGTGGTCTGCACCGGGCAGACGCGGCGAGGTCCGTGCACGGGAGAAACATCGCCCCAGAAAGCCCGCCCTGGCATGATCGATTGGCCTCTGCAGCTGGCCCAGCCGCTCAATCGAATCTCGGATCTGGTGCTTGAACAAATCGGAAATCGCCCGATCGTCGCTGTCATGGTTCCGCCCGAACCTGGAAACGCCGCACAACGCCTACGTCATCTGCTCGATGGCCTCGATATCAACGAGATTCAGCCTGCAGGCATCGTGTATGCGTCGAGCACAGCGATGTACGGCGATCATGGTGGTCGGATCGTCAATGAGGATTCCCCTTGCCTGAGTCAGTCGCCTCGCGCGCTTGCGCGTCTCGATGACGAGTCTCTGTTGGCAGACTGGGCACAGCGGCGCAAGGACCGGTTTGCGGTAAGTCTTCGCTTGGCTGGGATTTACGGCCCGGGACGATTGCCGATCGAACGCCTGTCGGATCGCGGAGCGCTGCTTTGTCCGGGCGTGGCCAGTCCCGGGAACCGCGTTCATGTCGATGACATCGTCGACGCCTTCCTGACGGTCGCCCAGGTGATTGAGGCCCACGATATCGAGAACCGCGACACATATAACCGCGCACACTATGATCGAATCACCCCCTATCACGTTGAAGATGCGCGCGAACGCAGCGATAAGCCGGCTATTGGCGGCGGTGCGTTGGCGCGATTCAACGTCGCTGCGCGCGATCACGCCTCGTATACACAATTCGTGTGGTGGCTCGCCGATGCACTCAGGCGACCTCGGCCTCCGTGCACCGCGAACACCGAGCGCTGGAGTCGCGATCATCCAGGCTTGGCCGCGTTTTTGCGCGACTCAAAGCAGATCGATAGCCGTCGCCTGCGCGCACTGGGTTGGCAGCCACGATTTGACGACACGCCGCAGGGTATTCAAGCGTCGCTGGCCGAAAACCAGTAACTACCTTTCGACGGCATCCTGAAAAAATGCTGCACGCCCCGGCGGCCGCACTCGACGATCGTCGTCGAGTCTACTTTTTAGTTGCTAGGCCGGTTGCTCGGTAAGGGTGCAGTCGCGAGCATTTCGGGCGCTCTGAACAGTTTTCTTGAGATTCTGCCAACAGAGCGACCGGCGAGTCGCCGCGGTTGAACGCGCCAAGACGCTAGGCGACGGTCCTGAGCTGTCGTTGACATCCTCAATCGGCCCTGGTTCAGGTGTCGAGTCATCTCCGTCTGAAAGCCTGACCGAGCGCATCGTAAGATCCAAGCCAACCCTTCGTGGATAATCCCTTTCCTTCGTCCTCAGCTTGACTCAAACGCGACTCGGACATCGATCGCTCGACTCCCACACCCCAATCAACGAGTTTCAGAACATTCGACGTCGTAGGTCGCCTGAGGCAAAAAGTCTAAACGCGACCCATCGGGCGCGATAGGCTGAGTCTGCTGCCGTAGCGTGGGCGTCTCGCCATCGCGCGGTCGATCGGCAAGCGTCTGTTCCAGTCGCAACGGATCCGACATCCACCGCAACAACGTTGCGCTGATGGACTCGAAATCCCGAGACTGAAACGTCAGGTGTGGCCACTCCGAGCGAGTAATCACGCGTACACGCGCCGGCTTCGGATGGGCGGCTGCGGCCGCACAAATCGAAGATTTCAGGACCGTGCGATCCTGGCCGCCCCAGTAATACAGAACGGGTATGTCGACTTTATCGACGATGTCAGTAGCCGCCTGAGCCAACCAAACAACCCGAATATACGTGTCGAGTCGCACCCGGCGCAGGATCGCCGGATCTTCAGCGAAGCGCTGGACCGCTCGCGAAGAAAGAATCGTCGAGTAATCCGGATTGACAGCGACACTGACCGCAGGCGCCAGACGTTCGAGCAACCACAAACCAACGTCCCAAGCGCGCCGCGCACGAATACCACCGCGCAGGCCGGCCCCCGCCGTGGCCACGCCCCGAATATTCATGGTCTCCGCGTGGTTCGCGGCGACGATCAAGGCAATCGATCCCCCGAGACTTTCGCCAAGCAAAATGACCGGCAATGGCACTTTTTCAGATGCTGACGCCGATTCAACCGATGTCGCGAGGGATTGATGCGACGTCACGGACTGCTGTGCTCTACCCGAGTTTATTTCGGCGTCAATCAATGATCGAGTCACCGACGACGCCGGTGGAGGGACCGGATCAGCCGTGGATCCAGTCAGGGTCGCAGCGGGCGATCTGTGATTCGTGGCTCGTCCTCGCGGCGCGGTTCCGAGTTCCGAGCGGGCCCTAGTCGATGACGCCTGGAAGGCGGACGCTCGCGCGACTGCATCGCGTACTGAAGCCGTCGCGTCTTCAACGACTCGATCGACGTTGGCGGGCAAACGACCGAAGGGACCGACGTGTGCGCCGTGGCCGGGTAGATCAGGCGCCTCGACCCACCACCCTGCAGCGGCGAGGATAGGTCCAATCTGGTCGTAGGCGCCGCGATGATCGCGAAAACTATGCCATGCGACGACGACACCTTGGACATCCGTCTGATTCGGGCGCCAGATTCGAACCGCGGAGGTATTTTCTGTTGACGCTTCCGGGCGGCTGCCGGGAGCTTCGCGATCGAGGTCCATGACAGTAATCAACATGGCGGAATCTCGGTCACTCTCAGAATCGGAACGAACGTCCAGGGGCGGACCGGCGCGTTGCGGGGTCGCGCAGCCCGCAAGCATGACGGTCACGCCAAGGACGAGGGCAGCTGTGAAGGTCCGCTGGCGTGACAAGTCTGACCTCGCAGGCGCGCATGGAGACGGGCCAGTGTGCATGAACGCAGGGGTCGATGCGGAAGACGCCATCATCGGCGCGTCTCGGATCGACGCTCGACGCACCTATCGGTTGAGCGCCGAATCGAGTCCCAGGGTTGCCAATAATCCATCAACACGCCGCTCAACGCTCTCATCCATTCGTATGGGTCGACCCCATTCGCGCGTGGTTTCACCGGGCCATTTGTTGGTCGCGTCAAGACCCATTTTAGATCCTAGACCCGAGACGGGTGAGGCGAAATCGAGGTAGTCGATCGGCGTGTTTTCGATCAGAACAGTGTCGCGGGCAGGATCCATGCGTGTCGTAATCGCCCAAATGACGTCTTCCCAAGAGCGTGTGTTGACGTCGTCATCGACCACCACGACGAACTTGGTGTACATGAACTGGCGCAGGAAACTCCACACCCCCATCATCACGCGTTTCGCGTGTCCCGGGTATTGCTTTTTCATCGAGATCACCGCCATTCGGTACGAACAACCCTCGGGCGGCAGATAAAAATCGATGATCTCGGGAAACTGTTTTTGCAGGATCGGCACGAAAACTTCGTTCAGCGCCACTCCGAGTATCGCTGGCTCGTCAGGTGGGCGTCCGGTGTAAGTCGAGTGATAGATCGGGTTTTCTCGATGCGTAATGCGATCGATGGTCAGCACCGGAAATGTGTCAATCTCGTTGTAGTAGCCCGTGTGATCGCCAAATGGCCCCTCTGGTGCGGTATCGCCGGGGTGTATATGGCCCTCGAGAATGATCTCGGCTCGCGCCGGAATTTCGAGGTCGGAGCCCATGCACGTGGTGAGCTCCGTGCGACCGCCGCGTAGAAGTCCAGCGAACGCATATTCGGACAAAGTATCCGGAACCGGAGTCACAGCCCCCAAGGTGGTCGCGGGATCCGCCCCAAGAATGACAGCGATCGGAAACGGCTCCCCCGGGCGTTGTTCTTGCCAAGCGCGATAGTCTAGTGCGCCGCCCCGATGCGATAGCCAACGCATGATCACGCGATTGCGACCGATCACCTGTTGTCGATAGATCCCAAGGTTCTGTCGGCCGCCCGCGGGGCCACGGGTCACAACTAGACCCCAGGTAATCAACGGCGCGGCATCGCCCGGCCAACAGTGCTGAATAGGCCAGTCAGCGAGGTCGACCGCGTCGCCTTCGAGAACCACCTCCTGGCAGACACCTCGACGCAGCCGCTTGGGGGCCATATCGAGAACCTTCCTAAAGATTGGCAGTGACTCCCACGCCGCTTTAAGTCCCTTTGGCGGATCAGGTTGCTTAAGAAATGCCAGCAATCGCCCAACCTCGCGCAGGGCCTCGACTGACTCCTCGCCCATGCCGAGAGCGACGCGCTCAGGGGTTCCGAACAGATTGGCCAACACGGGGACGGTGAATTCACGGTCCTGCGATGTTGGTCGTTCCAGTAACAACGCAGGCCCTCGAGCGCGTAGAACGCGATCAGCGAGCGCCGTCATTTCCAAGTAAGTCGATACAGGCTCGGTGACTCGCACCAGCTCTCCGCGGTCCTCGAGCGCTTTCAAGAAATCCCGCAGGTCAGCGTAGTGCATGACGAATTCCTATGTATCTAAGCGCCCTGAGGCAACAAACGACACCAACGCTAGATCACGATCTCTCAAAAGACGGCGCCATACTCAAATCGATTCGTGCGTTACGACGTTTCGGGCGATGCTTTGAGCGATGGAACCAATGGAATGATGGCGTTCGCCTTTGCGGCCCCGCGACGTCGCCACGGGCCGCTCACGCCGACATCGTCTCAAGCCAAGCGATCGCTCCACTGCACCCACACGGGTGCGTGGTCCGAGGGACGCTCCCAGCCGCGCGGCTCAAGATCGATTCCGGCAGCTGTCAGACGCGGTTCGAGCGCCTCCGAAACCAAGGTCAGATCGATTCGCAAACCAAGACCACGCTGGAACCCTCGCGTTCGATAGTCGTACCAGGAAAAGACACCCGAAGGTTGATCGAATCGGCGGTAGGCGTCGACAAGACCCAGGTCGAGCAGCGATTTCAGTCGTTCGCGTTCGGGTGGTGAGCACAGAATTGAGTCGCGCCAACGATCGGGATCGTGGACGTCGCCGTCAGCCGGTGCGATGTTGAAATCGCCCATCACGACCATCTCGGCGTTCTGTTGGCGTTCGACGGCCAGCCAATCGTGGATTCGATTTAGCCATTCGAGCTTAAACTGATACTTGGGATCGTCGACCGAACGGCCGTTGACCACATAGAGGTTGATCACCCGCAAGCCATCAACGGTCGCAGCAACAACCCGTCGATCGGGGTCATCGAGTCCGGGGGGGTCAAAAACGACGTCCGATAGGGGGCGTCGAGCGATCAGCGCAACGCCGTTGTAGGTTTTTTGGCCGGCATAGACGACATGGTAGCCCGCTTCGGTAAACGCCTCAGCCGGAAAGCGATCGTCCGGAAGTTTCGTCTCTTGAAGACCGAGAACGTCCGGTTCGGCGGTTTCAAGCCAGCGCAATACGTGTGGCAGACGCACATTGAGCGAATTGACATTCCAACTCGCGACCTTCACGCCGCAGCACCAGTGAGGCCCGTGTGACGCAGCAAGGCTTCGACATTCGGCTCGCGGCCACGAAATGCGATGAACGAGTCCATGGCCGGTCGCGAGGCGCCAACAGCTAGAATCTCACGTCGAAACGCTTGACCGATTTCGGGGTTGTCGAGACCTTCTTCTTCGAAACGGGAAAAGGCGTCGGCTGATAGGACCTCGGCCCATTTATAGCTGTAATAACCTGCGGCATAACCGCCTGCAAAGATATGGCTGAACGCGTGCGGGAACCGATGCCAGCTGGGTGGGCGAATGACGGCCACCTCGTTTCGTACCTGATCGAGGATCGCAAGAACGCCGGCGACGTCTTCTGGTGGCGGTCCCGAATGCAAGCGGAGGTCAAACAACGCAAATTCGCATTGCCGAAGGGTCTGCAGCGCTTCGTGGAAATGGCGCGTCGCGAGCAGACGCTGGAAAAGGTCTTCGGGCATTGGCTCACCCGTCTTCCAGTGACGGGCAAAGTCATCAAGTGCAGTGCGCTGCCAACACCAATTTTCCATGAACTGGCTCGGAAGCTCGACCGCGTCCCACTCGACGCCGGCGATCCCCGAGATATCGGGGTGATCGATCTCGGTCAGCATGTGATGGAGGCCATGGCCAAATTCATGGAATAGCGTGATGACTTCGTCGTGGGTCAACAACGCCGGCTTGTCACCGACTGGCGGGGTGGAATTGCAGGTCATATAGGCGACCGGCAACTCGATGCCGTTTTCTCCGCGGCGACGCGTTCGGCACACGTCCATCCAGGCTCCGCCTCGCTTGTTTTGACGCGCGTAGAGGTCTAGATAGAAGCCTGCGCGCGGGCCGCCGTCGGGATCGCGCACCTCATAAAACCGAACGTCCGGATCATAAACCGCGACGTCGAGTGTGCTGGGTCTGATGTTGACACCGAACAGCCGCTCGACTTGCTTGAACAAGCCGTCGATGACCGCTTCGGCGGGAAAGTATTGGCGCAGCTCTTCTTGATTCAGGGCGAAGCGTTCGCGACGGATTTTTTCCGCGTAAAACGCTTGGTCCCAGGGCTCGAGTTGGTCGATGCCATCAGCCGTCGCACGGCTCGCCAGGTCATCAAGTTCACGCTCCGCATGGGGACGTGCCTTGGTCGCAAGGTCGAGCAGAAAACCTTCGATCTGATCCAGCGTGTCGGCCATTTTGGTGGCTAGAGACCGCTCGGTGTAGTTGGAGAAACCGGTCAAGGCAGCTTTTTCGGCACGTAGCTTGAGAATTTTCAACATCAGCGGACCGTTATCGAAAGAGCTCGCAGTATCGGCTTGATCGGAAGCGCGGGTTGCAAAAGCGCGATAAACCTCGGCGCGTAAATCGCGGTTTTCCGCATAGGTCATCACAGCGGCATAGCTGGGATAATCCAACGTCGCGAGATAACCTTTTTGATTCCGTCTAGAAGCGTTTTGAGCAAGAAGCGCGCGTTCATCGTCGGGCAGCCCGGCGATGTCGTCGCCTGTCAGGGGCCTGACCCATTGCTGAGTTGCGTCCAGAACGTGGTTTTCGAAATCAGTGGTGAGTCTGGACAGTTCAGCGTTGATCGCTTTCAGGCGTTCTCTGGTCGCGTCGTCACGATCGACGCCCGCGAGGCGGAAACCGGTCAACGCGTCATCGAGCAATTTGATCTGGGCCAGGTCAAGGTTCAGTTGATCGGCGCGACGGCGGAGGCTTTCGTAGAGCCGAAAGAGTCCTCGATGCTGAGAGAGCGCGGTACCGTGGTCAGATAGCAATGCAGATATTTCGCTGTGGGCATCGCGGAGCGCCGCGCTGTTTTTGACGCTATGCAAGTGACGCAAAGGCGACCACGCTCGATTCAAACGATCTTCGAGCGCGCTCAGGGGCTCGATGAAGCTTTCCCACGTAGGTTCAGCGGGTGTCGCAGTTTGCGCTCGGTCGGAGCGCTCGTGATCGTTGACGAGCGTTTCGATGCTCTCACGAATTTCGGTAATCAGCGCGGCCATAGTCGAGATCAAACAGCCTTCTTCGGAAAGCGCCTCCAGGCGGGCAAAATCAGGCAGTGCAAACGGTCCCGCGTGATGTTCTTGGGTCAATGGAGAGATTGTCTCGGCGTTCTCATACACGGGCTGACAGTTTTCGGTCATGTTGGCACTCGGAGGTTGATCAAGTGATTAACGTTGGATCGACGTGCGCAGTGTTGACGGCGGCCGGCAACGATTGCCGGCGTCGTGAGACAAAGAATTGATTAGGCGGGTTCGTTTTCGCTGCACGCGAATACTCACGCTAGCGTGTCGGTCGGCCCAGATCGTGTGGCGTTCGTTCGTGTCGGGTGGAAAATCGGTCGAGGAATCAAGCTCCAACGGGGTCTGAGTCGACGGCTTAGCGATCGCTAGGATCGTCTGGCGGGCCGGTGACTTCACCACCGCTACGGTCTCGAGCGCGATTCCCGGACTAAGGCATGAGCTAAAAGCACCTATCAAAGCATTGGAGTCATCGCGATGATGCTAAGCGCGAGAGCGGCTGTGAATGCGACGAATCCGAGAGCGATGTGCCACCGCAGGCGATTGAGAATTCTCTTTTCTGACTCGCATGCGATCAAAAACTGCCCCGACGGCAACGCCGTCGTCCCCCGTTTCCCGCGCGACAGCACGTGCCACTCGTCAACGGCGCGTGCCTCGCGTTCGCGCACGATCTGATGATCGGCAATACGGGCGGCCATTGCCCTGATTCGTGTCCAAGCGAGCGGCGTGAAATCACCCTTCGCGTCTCGTTCAAAGCTCGCGAGCGCCGCAGGTGGCTCGCGTTTCCACGCGGCAAGCAGTTGAGCAATCGTCTGCTGTCGTTGAGCATCGGGATCTGCACGCTGGGTCTCTAGCACCCCGTAGATAAGACAATCACTGTGTTCAAGGATCAATTCTTCGCTGTAGATGTACTGTTTACCGAGGCCAGAAACCGGGCGCATCGCTAAGGCTGCCCAAGGGTGAGTACTAGCGGTTCGTGTCGGTTCACCGACCAGAGGTGGGCGCGGCGTTGATCCGGTCCAGCGTGAACGCTTGGCGAAGAAGAGTCTTGCGCCGTCTGGGTCGACAACGACGGTTCCAGATCCGTCCGTTAACGCAAATAAGTCGTCAGATACTCCTGATTCAACGAGACGTCGCTTACGATTTCCATTACCGCCTCTCTTCTCAATGGTAAACCGATACCAAACGCAGGGCGTTAACGTCAACGGAGAGTAAATAGGCGGGCCCGGCAGGAGTCGCGTTTTGCCCTCGACCTGCACGATTCCTTGGGCTGCGGAACGGATCCGGCTCGTCGGTGTTCCGGCAATTCGGCGCTCCAGGGCAACCTCCCCAAGAAACCGACGGCCGAGGATGGCCATCACGATTATGGCGGCCGCCGCGGCGATCCAGAATGGGAATCCGTCGTCAAACACGATGCAGTATCTCTGGCTTCTGTGTCGGGCACTTTTCGTGATGAGGTTTGAGGGTCTCTACAAAAGGAAAGGGATCCGGATTCTCACAACCTGGCACAGCGCCTGAGGTGGAAAGCCTGCACCGCGGCCTCAATTCCAGGCCTCCGCTTATCGTAGGGTTCAATTGGCGCTTGGCAATTGGTCCCGCTCGACCCGTCGTTGAGCCGCAGGGCTAGTCCGACTTCGACGACGGATTGCGTGGAACAATAACGAATAAGCTCAGGTCGCAGTGACCGTGTCAACGTTTTCGGGCGCTATCAAATAGCGCCGAGACGTCGACGTCCTTGATTTCTACGGGGTCGAATTCAAGGAGTTCAAAAGGCGTAAAACCCAACAGTCGCGCCACGACGATATCTGGGAATTGCTGGATTTTGACGTTGTTTCGATAGACCGAGTCGTTGTAGAACTCGCGACGATCCGCGATGGCGTTTTCAAGCCCTGTGACGCGGGAGGCGAGACGTTGAAAAGACTCGGCAGCTCTTAGCTCTGGATAAGCCTCCGCAACAGCGAACAAGTTGCCTAAGCCAACCCTTATAGCGCCTTCAGCTTGACCCAGTCCTTCCAAGTCGTTTTTTTTTAGGGCTGTTTCTGCTTTCGCACGTGCTTGCGTGATGCGCACGAGAGTTTCGTGCTCAAAATCCATGTGCTCCCGAACCGTCGCCACGAGCTTGGTTAGCTCATCGTTCCTCTGTTTCAGTAGGACGTCGATGTTGGACCAAGCCTGCGAGACTGCGTGGCGGATTGCGACTAGGGCGTTGTATACGACGACAAAATACAATCCGAGGGCGATGATGACTGCGATGGCGACGATCCATGCTTCGTTCATCTCAAGGGTCTCGCTATTGTCCAGATGGGCAGAAGCTAACCAAAAACGCGGGTTCGGAGTTGGCTGGAATCCAACTGCAGCGAAACCGGGAACGACCAGGCACAGATTAGTTATCTATCGAGTCTGACCTGTCAAAAGCATCGCTCGATGTTTTGTGAGAGTTTACCTGTCGCTTCGTTTTTCGGAGTAGACGGTCTTCTTGTGGACCAACCATGGCACTGACTGAAAAGATGCTTTCCGACCAAAACGGGCATTTTCAAAACCGCTTTCGGAACGCCGCTCGTTGCGCGGAAGGCTCGGTTGAAGGATCGAGTCGTCAAGCGACCGCACTCACAGTAGAGACGACATTTTCTCGCGAAATGGATGATTTCTGACGCTCAAACACGATGTTCAGAGATGACTAAGTGTCGGCGATTCAACTCGACCCGCCTTTAGACATCGATGTTGGCGGCACTCAGTGCACGTTCTTCAATGAACTCTCGGCGCGGTTCGACTTGATCGCCCATCAACATCGTGAACACCTCATCGGCCTTGATCGCATCGTCTATTTGTACTTTAAGCAGGCGTCGAGTCTCAGGGTTCATTGTTGTTTCCCAGAGTTGGTCGGGGTTCATTTCCCCAAGCCCCTTGTATCGCTGAATAGTGAGACCTTTGCGGCCCTCTTCGAGCATCCATTGAACAGCCTCGTGGAATGAACGAATCAAATGGACGCGGTCGCCTCGCTTGAGGTAGGCGCCCGGCTCGATGATTGCGCCTAGGTCTCGGGCACTTTGAATCAACGTCCGAAAGTCCCGCGAACGGAAAAGCTCACGCGTGAAAATCAACATGAGACGCGAGCCGTGTTCGATTTTTTCGACAACGATGGGCTTTTCCGACGACGCAAGATTCGGATCAAATATGGGTTCGTCTGAACCAACTATCACGCGGTAACGTATCGCGCCGGCCTTTTTCTGATCGACACCCGCGATAGCGGACTCGAACCATGTTCGCACCTCGGGCTGTCCGAGATCAGCTGCTTCGAGGACGTCGTTCGGTACCAAGTACGCCGCTTTGGCCAACTCCCGCATCAGATTCTCATCGTAGAGTCGGGTCAATCGAGCGAGGGCGCGTTCGGCGGCGAGATGGTGTCGAACAAGCTTTTCGAAAAACTCATCTTTCACTGCTGGCGCCGCATCGTTGGGGTGGAAACTGGTGTTGTCAATCGCCAAAGAAATCAGGATGTTTTCCATCTCGGCTTCATCGCGAACGTACTGTTCGCGCTTGCCGCGCCGGATCTTGTACAGGGGTGGCTGTGCAATATAGATGTGGCCACGCTCGATCAACTCTCGCATCTGACGGAAAAAGAACGTCAGTAACAGTGTTCGAATATGCGAACCATCAACGTCAGCGTCTGTCATGACGACGATGCGGTGGTAACGAAGTTTATCGGCACTGAAATCGTCCCGACCGATGCCGCAACCCAATGCGGTGATCAGCGTTCCGACCTCGGCCGAACCAAGCATCCGATCGAAGCGCGCTCGCTCGACGTTCAGGATTTTTCCCTTAAGAGGCAGTATGGCTTGAAAATGGCGATCGCGGCCTTGTTTTGCAGAGCCGCCGGCGGAGTCGCCCTCCACCAAAAACAACTCTGACTTCGCCGGGTCTTTCTCTTGACAGTCGGCGAGCTTACCCGGAAGACCGGCGATATCCAACGCGCCCTTCCTCCGTGTGACCTCGCGTGCCTTCCGCGCCGCCTCACGAGCGCGTGCCGCTTCCAAAACCTTATCGGCCAAGATCTTGGCTTCGATCGGATTTTCTTCGAGAAACGTCGCCAACACATCAGAGACCGCCTGTTCGACGAGAGGTTTGACCTCCGACGAGACCAGCTTTTCTTTTGTTTGCGAAGAGAACTTGGGGTCGGGAATTTTTACCGAGAGAACAGCTGTAAGGCCTTCGCGCATATCTTCGCCACTCGTGGCGATTTTGGCCTTCTTCAGATGGCCTTGAGATTCCAGGAATTGGTTGAACGTGCGTGTCAAAGCCGAGCGGAAGCCAGCGAGATGCGTTCCACCATCACGTTGCGGAATGTTGTTGGTGTAGCACAGCAGATTTTCTTGATAGCTATCGTTCCACTGAAGGGCGACTTCGACTACAGAGTCGTCTTTTGTCCTTACAGCGTGTATGACCGTTGGATGGAGAACCGTTTTTTTACGGTTCAAGTGACCGACAAACGCGCGAATTCCGCCCTCGAATTCGAAGGTTTCTTTACGGTCGGTTTCTTCATCGGTGAGCGTGATTCGGACGCCAGAGTTTAGGAACGAAAGTTCTCGAAGTCGTCGCGCCAAGATGTCGTAATGAAATTTTGTGTCTGCAAAAATTTCAGCGCTTGGCCAGAATCGGATGGATGTCCCCGTAGCCTCTGATGGGCCGGCAACCGCTAGAGGGGCGTCTGGCACCCCGTTGGTGTAAACCTGGGTGTAACGGGCGCCATCGCGGTGAATTTCGAGAAGTAATCTGGACGACAGGGCATTCACAACCGACACACCAACCCCGTGCAAACCTCCCGAGACCTTATAACTGTTGTTATTGAATTTTCCGCCGGCATGAAGAACGGTGAGGATAACTTCAGCTGCCGATCGATTTTCTTCTGGATGGATATCCGTCGGGATACCTCGGCCATCGTCGGTCACCGATACGCTTCCGTCGTCGTAAATAGTGACATTGATGGTCGAGCAATACCCGGCAAGGGCCTCATCGATTGAGTTATCGACGACTTCAAAAACCATGTGGTGAAGACCGGTACCGTCGTCGGTATCTCCGATATACATACCCGGTCGCTTTCTGACGGCATCCAGTCCTCTAAGAACCTGGATTTGCGAGGAATCGTAAGGGGTCATCACTTTCTCATTCAGGAAGGTTTTTTTTGGACCGGGACACATATGCTATACAGCGCCACAGGATACGCGGATTCAATGCTCGGCGATGATCAAGTTAGGCTTCTGCTGGTCGTATCATGAAGTCTAGCAACGCTTCGAGTGTTTCACGTGGAACACGGTGTATCGCGACCCTGGCGGCATCGTCTTCCTAGATACGCGCGTGGCACATTTGACGGCTTACTCGATAACGTATGGGTGCGCTTCGGCCACCTAAAGTGTTTCACGTGAAACAACCGCCGCCGCCTAGCTGCTTCCTTCGCCGGTAAAAACCTCGCAATGTTCAAAAAAGGCGTCTTTTGGATAAAAAAGCCCAGCCCGGTTTGGAAATCTGTGTAGCCCTGGCTACAGGTCCTCGCGTCAGCTTATCAATCTCGACACCCCCAGGCCGAAAAGCCTAGAGCCTGATCGGCATCACCACGTACCGTGCGTTGGGCACACTAGGAATATCGACTCTCGCCGAGGACGCTGAATCCCTTAAAGACAAAAGCACATCCTCGTCGCCGGCGAGGGTTAACACGTCAATCAAGTATTGGGGATTGAAACCAATTTCGAGATTTTCTTGCTCAATCTGAGCCTTAACGCTCTCGAAGGCTTCATTGTGATCCGACGACGAACGGACGACGATCTCAGATCCATCGAATTTAAGTCTCACGGATTGATTTCGGTCGTTCGCCACCAAAGAGACCCGCTGGATCGCTTTCAGGAGATCTGATGCCGAAACTGAGACGGGCTTTTCCTGTTTCTTCGGGATGACCCGTTCGTAGTCCGGATATTTTCCTTCGATCAGTCTGAAATCGAACCGATCGGTTCCAAGGAAAACCGAACCGCTGCTCTGCCCCAACCGAAGCTGGATATTGTCCGAGAAACCAGACAAGTTCCTACGAATTTCCGCAATAGCCCGCCGCGGTATGATCGCGGAAACGCTCGCGTTGTTTTCCAACGTAATGGTATCGACCCAATGCGCGAGCCGATGACCGTCCGTCGCGACGATATGAATCGAACCGCCCTCGACCGAGATCAAGATACCCTCGAGAAAATACCGAACGTCCTTGACCGCCATGGCAAAACTCGTTGCATCAAGCCAACGACGCAAGTCTTCGGCAGCGACATCGAGAGCAATATCCTCGCTTTCGTCCGCGACGCTCCACATCAGGCGATCTTCAAATGCGACGATCGACAGGCCAAACGTAGATCTTCCGTACACCACTTCGATTTTGTCCTGCTTAACCGAAAACTCCACATCAGCTTCGCTTGGAGCCTGACGGAGTACGTCGAGAAGCAGTTTGCCTTGAACAGCAATGCGAAAATGCTCGTCACATGAAAATTCGTCAGTCGATGCTTGCCATGCGATCTCACCGTCTGTGCCATCGAAAACAAGCCGTCCATCGCTCGACTGTATGCCGATCAAACCGGGTGGAAGGCTTTGCGACGCTGATTTTCGCTCTGTCGCTCCCGTTACTCGGCTCAGTGCCGGCAACAAAGCTTCCTTGCGAGCGCGAAGTTTCATGCACGACTCCTGTTAAAAGAATGTACTTAGAAAGAACTTTGTTTTTAGACGTGTGTGTAACCAATGGATTAAAAAAACCTTTCGGGAATATCAACGACTTGTTGAGGAACTGCGCCGAAAAAAGCTGTGAATAACGTGTGGGGCCTGAATGAACTATTTTTCTCCCACAACCGGAGCTCGTGCGCAAACGACCTGTTATGCACAAATGTTCCGGGTTTATACACTGCTTCCAAGCGCGCAATACGTCAGGAAAATTTGAGTGCTCGCTGAGCGTGTGTGCCTGGGAGCGCACGTCGACGTGTGCAGCGAACTAGCCCAGGCTCCTTAGGAGGGTTTGATAATCCGAGTCAAACTTCCGGTCGTCCGAACGTAACGCTTTAACGCGTTTTACGGCGTGAATGACGGTCGTATGGTCTCGACCGCCAAAAGCGGCTCCGATCTCCGGGAGTGAATGTTGGGTCAACTCTTTAGCGAGCGCCATAGCCATCTGTCGAGGTCGTGTGATCGATTGACTGCGTTTGTGTGAATGCAGGTCAGCGACCTTCAGGTTGTAAAACTCGGCGACCGTTTTTTGAATGTTTTCAAGCGAAACCGCGCGGTCATGCGCAGCCAAGAGATCTCGCAACGCGTCGCGGACCATATCAACTGAGATCTCTGTCCGCGTGAATCGCGCATTGGCGATGACTTTTCTTAAAGCACCCTCAAGCTCGCGTATGTTCGACTGGATTCGCTTTGCCATGAAAAAAGCAACATCGTCAGGAAGTAGGATCCCTGACCCTTCAGCTTTGCGTTGCAGAATCGCGACTCGTGTTTCCAACTCTGGTGGTTCAATTTGGGCCGTGACACCCCAACTAAATCGGGACTTGAGGCGTTCCTCGAGCCCCTCAAGGTCTTTTGGGTACCGATCAGATGTCAAGATGACCTGTTGCGAATTCTCGATCAAGGCGTTGAAGGTATGGAAAAACTCTTCCTGACTTCTTTCCTTGTTCGCAAAAAACTGGATGTCGTCAATCAACAAGGCTGTGGCGCTGCGATAGTGAGCCTTAAAAGCGTCGGCGGCGTTGTGTCGCAAGGCCTTGACCATGTCTTGAACAAATTTTTCGGACGCGAGATACAGCACTCGTCCGGAGGGAACACGTTCGAGGATCGCGTTCCCGATCGCGTGCATCAGATGAGTTTTGCCGAGACCTACACCGCCGTAGATAAACAATGGGTTGTACGACGTTCCCGGATTCTGAGCGACCTGAAGGCTTGTCGCACGCGCAAACTGATTCGACTTTCCCTCGATGAAATTATCGAATGTGAAGTGCGGATTGATTGATCTCTCGGCGGTAAACTCAGGTTCTTGCCCACCACTGATTCGGGCCAAAGGAGCAAAGCCTCTTGCCACGGCCTGCGAAGCGAGGGTCCCGTGTGCGGGTGACGCGCTTTCGGTCGCTCCAGATCGATGAGAGTGGTTAGAGGAACCAGTACCACTGTTGCGCTCTCCGAGAAGCGTCCTTTGTGTCGGCTCACCGGAAAAAGGTCGCGCTTTATCGCCTTCCTCAGGCAGTGATCGACACACCGTTAGCTGATCCGGGCCTTCATCGTCGACCGTGATTCTCAACGCGTCGAGTTCTGGTCCCGCGCATCGTGCCAATGCAATCTGAATATCTTCAAGGAGCTGGTTTTCAATGTATTCGCGCACGAAACGGTTGGGCGCGAACAGCCAGAGTGTTCCCTCAATCATCTGTGGCCGCAGCGGCCTCAGCCACGTGACGACGCTACGACTGTCGAGAGACTCGCTCAGAATCGCAAGGCATCGCGCCCACAGCTCACAGGGTTCAGAAGTAGGGCCAATTCGGCTATCTACGACGTTAGAAGAAGGCGGTTCTTTGTGCATGTAGTTCCAACAGCAGTGGACGCATTTCCGGTAAACGAAGGCCGACGCATGAAAAGCACGCGCATCGCATCATGGATCCGGGATTCTGTGCCTCGACTGAAACAGCGCGAGGCAGAGACTCCGACGGAGACCACCTGATCGAGTACGTTTCGCGCAGCGCTGGGCCGAGGCGCTTTCAGCTTTAGCGACGGATAAGCCACCAGTGTCTCGCTAAAATTGCATGCCCCCTTGCGACAAGCAACTCGGGTCGCGTATCTTACCCGACCCATTTGAATCTGATCCCCTGGTATTGACGTACGGTCGTGGTGATGTCCGCGTCGAGTACTTGGCAGGAAAAACGCTGCGCTGTTTCGAACGCGTCTGAACAGTTGGCATTTACGCGCTTAGCAAACCGCAACGAACAGCTGGAAGTCTTTGGATAAAGCCACGACCCGCACTGATAACATGACCGCATGAAACGCATTTGGGAGCACCCGATTTAGCGTAGGCCTGCAGCAATCCGTCTGAACTCGCGTGAATCTAGCGTTTACTCTCGCACCTAAATGCCGCAACGAACTGCTGTTTTCGTGAAGCCGCAAAAATGCGACGGACTATGACTCCTCAAGCGGCCTTTCGAAAGGCTACGATATCGCGACTTTGTGTGCTGAACAAAAATACCGAGCTAACGACGTTGGCCAACGCCGATGTTCGTCAATTGAGCCTACCGACCTGCAAATCTGGATTCGACAATGAAACGTACCTTTCAGCCCAGCAAACTTCATCGCGCACGCACGCACGGTTTTCGCGCACGTATGGCGACTCGTAATGGCCGAAAAATTTTGAATGCGCGCCGCGCCAAGGGGCGTAAACGCCTCTGCCCGTAAATCCTCGAACACGTCAATGAATTGCACCCGCAGGTGCTGCACGCGGCTCATTGCGTCCGCAACGCGGTCGCGGCCTGAAGTCTTCGGGGTACTCCTTGAGGGCCGTTCGGCAACGCACTCGGTCGTGGCTTCTCGCATTTTTGGTTCGCGAGTTCCACGGTTCCCCGTGGCTAGCTTCAACGGCTCCAAGGCGTAGGTTTAACTTTCGGTCTGACTTCTTGACGGCGTTGCCTCGCTTCCGGAATCCTTTGTTGCAGCAGTCCTAGCAGAAAAACCGATCGCCGATGCCTGAGCACCGAAAGGTGCTCACTTAGAAGCCTGAACGATGCTCTAGTGTTCTTGAGGCTCGCCGGTGGCTTGACCCAAGCCGACGCTTGCGGCGTTAGGCTCCGCGCACGAACTGGTGTTGATATTAGCGGTACGACGCTGACGACCGGCCTCAGCATCCCGTATTCCCTCAAGGCTGACGACGCCCGATCGCGGATCAAACGTTGGCCTCAGGGGTCCAGTGGCGTGTTCGCAGCCAAAGCGACTGCGTCGAGTAGAAACAGTCGCTGAAGCGAAACAGCGTGAGCCTCTAAATTCGTTCGACTGTTACAGTTTGCCTACGCTTTTGCAGACGCCCGCATCGAATGTCCCCTTTCCGCTCGTTTTGCGTGTTGATTCGATCGCGGATCGTTCCTGTATCTTCTGCGGGTCCAGAACCGGCTGGAAAAACGCGCGCGCTGGAAGGAAGGATTGCCCAAGACCGAGCAGTCACGATAGTGGGCCGCATCACGTCACTTTTTGGGCTGCCCTCGACCCTTAGTTGCCAACGAATCGCCGATCCGTCGATCGGTGTCTTTTTGGCGTTTTCGCCGCCGCTTCTCGCGCGCTACCCCTGCGCTACTCGGGTTAGAACCGCGCGCGGTCGATCTGGATCCATCCGCGTTGTAGAAAGCCGTAATCGCACACAGCAAGTCCTCCGACGATCATGTGCGATCTTCCAACTCCCGGCGCAGAAACTCGCTTAGCCTGTCGATCTCACCGGGCAAGATCGTTGTTGTTTCGTACGCCGGTAGAGTCAGTTCGGATCCTACGTCATGCCGAGTCCAAGGAATTTCTCCATCCCCGATGCGCAAGAACATCGTTCTATCGCCAGGTCCAACGTTTTCTCACGCGATCAACGTCTTCTCACGCGATCAGAGTTTCAGCGCGTTTTCGATCACGGTCGACCCGTTCGTTCGAAGCACTTCACTGTCTTGTTTGCGCCGCGTATTCCTGAATCGATCGATCCCACCGATCGAACCACGCAGACTTGCGACGATGATTCTTCGATGCCACCGATGTCGGCGTCTCGCTCGGAAAAAAAACTCTCAGCTCGATTGGGACTGGTTGTCGCCAAACGTCAATTCAGACGAGCCGTGACCCGAAATCGGGTCAAGCGCCGCATCCGAGAGGTGTTTCGTCAGACACCGGGACTTTCTCCGGTCGACTTTGTCGTTTTACCACGCGCGGGTGCAGAGCGACTGACCTACGAGGCTTTCGTGAATGAGTTCAGTCGTCTGATCGTCCAAACACAGGAAAAGCTTGATTCAGCACGCGACCCATTACAGCCGCGAGGGTGATGGCCGGTCCAATTCAGGCTTTGCTCCGTCTGACCGGCGATAGTCGTGCGTTATCCACCTAATCTCAATATACGTTCGCTTTCGAAACCGCGCTTGAGCGACTCCTTAGATTTGAGACCATGGGCTTGACGTCGAGCGCTTGAAACTGACTTCGATGAGCGGGAACCGGATGAGCCGTTCCCACGATGGGCGCGGAATCGACAGGCTGTGCGTCTTCGGCTTCTTTCGATCTTCGATCATCGCGAAAGCCGCTCATCTGTCCGACAATGGGCCCACGGACGACGTGCACTTGAGTCGTTTCACGCGACCGTTTAGCCGCTTCCGCGTGGTAGGCGTGCATCCCGATTGATCGCGCGATTTCGCGCAGGGTCACCAACGGCGAGACACCGCTGGTTGGTCAACACTGAGTTCAATGGCCTACGAGAACCAACGTTCATGAAATCCGAGACACCGACAAATCGGCCATCCATCGCTGCAACCGTCTTGCGTGCAGTCGTTCGCGTGTACCAGCTCGTAATTTCGCCGATTATTGGATCCCGCTGTCGTTACATGCCGACCTGTTCGCAGTATGCGATCGAAGCCATCGAGCGTTTCGGTGCAATCCGCGGCGGTCGAATGGCTTTGAGACGGTTTTTCAGTTGCCATCCATGGGGGGGATTTGGCTACGACCCTGTGCCGCCAGGCGATTCTGTGAACCTGGCCAAGACCGGTTCTCCATCCCGTCATGATACGACTGGTCGATGGGAAAAATTCTGCGACGCAACGAGCGAAGACCCCAATGACGGCATTGACGGCGCGGAGGTTGATCGTCAAAACACACAGGTGGCGACGGATCCGGGGGAACGCATTCAATCGATAGACTTGACGAACAAACCAAAATCGCCTGATCGACGATAGGGCGCGCATCGACAGCGTCCATTGTTTGTCGTCGCACGAAGTTTCCTCTGCCGGACTCGCTGTCAGACCGACGCCGACTAATCTCAATCACCCATATCCGAGAAATACGACGCCGAAACGCCACGACCGCTCTATCATGTGCGCCTTTATCACTGATCTTCTCGGCGACTGATACCCTTTTCGCCCCCGTCGCTCGCTCAGAACGGATATTTCATGGATTCTCTTCGCCCGATCCTTTGGTTGTCGCTGCTTTTTGTCCTGTTCTTGTTGTGGCAGGCCTGGAACCGCGAACAAATTCCGCAGCCGGTAGCTCAGCAGGACTCGGCTGCTCTCGAAGAATCCGCGTCATTCGCTGACGTTCCCGATGCGGCTGTCGGTGACGTATTGCGTGAGCCTGCAATACGGTCCGAGACGCCCGTCGATATCGCAAGTGACCGTCGTACAGTCCGAGTCGTCACCGACACACTTGAGCTTGAAATCGACACTCGCGGTGGAACCGTTCTGCGCGCCGACCTCATGCAATACCCGGTCTCGCTCGCGTCGGAGGCGCCACCCGTTCGCGTTCTCGACGAGCGGCGTCGCGGTTACGTCGCCCAGTCCGGATTGCTCCACATTCCCACGGATGATGGCAGCCACGCGAATCGGGCACCCAATCATCATGCCGTCTACACCACCGCTCGCGATCGCTACGATTTGGGCGACGCCGACGAATTGCGCGTACCTCTGGTCTGGCGTTCGGACGATGGCATCGAGGTCGAAAAAACCTATGTATTCAAACGTGGTTCGCACCTCGTCGAGCTCGAGCACGTGGTCCGTAATGCCTCCGAAACCCCTTGGCTTGGTCGCCAGTATCGCCAGCTCAGACACGGAACCACGCCGGATCGTGAATCCTGGTTCCTGTACACCTTCACCGGCCTCGCCTATTTCGATGGAAGCTATCAGCGTGAGCGATTCGAGTCATTTCGCGACTCACCGATCGAGAAGCGTTTCGAGGGCGGATGGGCCTCGATCATCGAGCACTACTTTCTCAGCGCGTGGATTCCAAACGCCGACGAACTCAGTGTTTTCCAAGCCCAAGCCGTCGAAGGCGGGCTGACAGCCGACTTTGTGATCCGTCTGGTTGGTGCTGATCCCCTTCGCATCGAGCCGGGTGCCGAAGATCGCTTTACCACTCGCCTGTGGATTGGTCCCAAGCTGCAAAACGAGCTTTCTGAAATCGCCAAAGGCCTTGAGCTGACAGTCGATTACGGAATCTTCACGTTCCTCGCAAAGCCGCTCTTTTGGCTACTGGGCTGGATTCACGCCGTGATCGGAAACTGGGGCTGGTCGATTGTCGTGTTGACGATCGCAATCAAGCTCGCCTTTTTCCATCTATCCGCTGCCAGCTATCGATCGATGGCCCGCATGCGGGCCGCAGCGCCAAAGCTTCAAGCACTGAAGGAACGTTACGGTGATGACCGTGAGCGCATGGGCAAGGAGATGATGGCGCTCTACAAGAAGGAAAAGATCAACCCTCTCGGAGGGTGTCTGCCGATTCTCGTCCAGATCCCTGTTTTTATCGCGCTGTACTGGGTGCTGCTGGAGAGCGTCGAGCTTCGCCAAGCACCATGGATGCTATGGATTCAGGATCTGTCAGTACGTGATCCCTTCTTCATCCTTCCGATTTTGATGGGCGTAACGATGTTCGTCCAGTTCAAGCTGAATCCACCGCCGATGGATCCGATGCAGGCGAAGATCTTCGCGGCGCTCCCTTTCGTTTTTACTGTGTTTTTCGCGTTCTTCCCGGCCGGCTTGGTTCTGTACTGGTTCACGAACAACTTGTTCTCGATCGCCCAGCAGTGGTTCATCACCCGTCGAATCGAGAAAGGACGAGACCCTGAGAAAAAAACCGACAAGATTTAGGTTTTTCTCGATCACTACGAACCATCATTCCGTGGCGTTTCTGCAATCCATGACCTTTCGATCGCCGACTTTCCAATCGACGAAGCGATTCAGTCCTTTGGCCGAATTGCCTGTTTCGGTGCAAAATTACCGATGACAGCGGTCGTCGACACCATCGCTGCTCTCGCGACACCGCCGGGCGTCGGCGGTGTCGCAATCGTTCGTCTGAGCGGAGCAAACGCGAAGGCCATCGCCGAGCGATTGAGTCAAATGCCACCGCGCCCGCCTGAAAGCCAGTCGCCACCAGCGCAGGTACAGACCCTTGCGAAGCCTGAGCGATCTCAGCTTTTGGCGCCCGAGAACTCTCGTCAAATCGCTAAACTCAGGCCGCGCTATGCGCACTACCGGATCTTTGTCGACGCGGTGGGCGTAATCGATGACGGGTTGGCCATCTATATGCCGGGACCTCATTCCTACACGGGCGAAGACGTCGTGGAACTTCAGATCCACGGAAGCCCGTTGTTGGCTCGTCGTCTGCTGCGTGCTTGTTACGCTCTCGGGGCGAGACCTGCAGAACCGGGCGAATACACAGAGCGCGCATACCGCAACGGACGACTCGATCTGGCTCAGGCCGAAGCCGTCGCTGACCTCATCCACGCTCAAACCGAACGATCTGCAGCCCTAGCTCGAGCAAGTCTTGATGGTGCTTTGGCGGATCGGCTTGGCGTGCTACGTGAGCCGCTGACCGAATTGCGCGCTTGGGTCGAGGCCGATCTCGATTTTGGTGAAACCGATCTCGACGAGATGGATTCAGCACCAGACGATGAACCTGTCAACCACGCGTCCATGATGGTATCCGCGCCATCGCGGTCGTCAGCCGGTAGGCCTTCGACGACGTCTACGATCGCCACGGCGCACAGTTCGACTGTCGAGGCCACCATTCGAGAGCGCCTCCACCGGCTCCGCGAATTGACCAATCGTCTTGTCAATGGCCTTGCGCGTCAACGTCACTATCGCGACGGCGTGAAAATCGCCATCGTTGGTGCGCCCAATGTTGGCAAATCGAGTCTCTTGAACGCATGGCTCGGCGAAAATCGAGCGATCGTGAGTGCTCATGAAGGGACCACTCGCGACGTCATAGAGGCCCAGTTTGTCGCTGGAGACTGGTTGTTGCGCGTTCTCGATACCGCCGGCCTGCGCGCTACTGATGACCCGGTTGAAAAAATCGGGATTGAAAGAAGCGTTGCGACGATGCGCGAAGCCGACGTCGTCCTCTGGGTCGCTGACAGCACGCGTCCGGTTGAATCGGCACCACCGTGGTGGACTCATGTATCGGCCTCGACGACTCCGGACAGCCATTCCGCCATCGGATCGAGCGATGTCCCCGTCGACAAGCCGTGGCTGATCATCTGGAACAAAATCGACCTGGCACAACCGCCTACTGAAGACATCGATCCGCAAAAGCGAACGCTCAATGTTCGTCCAGCAGTCTCTTCGGACACCATGGGTCCGCTCGCGGTATCTGCCCCCACGTGGGCTGCGTCATCACCCATAGAAGCGCCAGACGATGCGCTTGACGCTGAGCGCCGAGATACCGGCGTCACGGATTCGCGAGTCCGACCGGCATCGTCGTTGACGCCGTATCGCTGGGTCGTTTGCCAAACATCTGCCGCCACACCGGGTAACGCCGAGATACTTGCGGGTGCGCTTGATCGATTGTTTTCCCAGGATTCGTCCGATCGGACCGCAGAAGATTTCGAATACGCCAGTACGACGGCCTCTGCCAGTCGCTCGCGCGAACTTGAAATTCCAAATGACGCCGCCGACCTAGCATTCAGCGTTCGTGAGCGCCATCTCGAGGGCCTACGCCAATTCGAGGCCTTTCTCGCCGAAGCTGAACGGGAATCCTTCGCGGATCTACGCGCCGAACACCTTCGGCTGGCTGAGCGTGCACTTGACCGACTCCTTGGGGCCTCAGATGTCGAGGATCTGCTGGGATCGATTTTTAGCGGCTTTTGTATTGGCAAGTAAGATGGGGGCGCTGCAGCTGCAGAACTCGCCTTGCCTATAATGTCTGCGAGCGCGGTCTACAAGCAAGAACTCGAATGCCGGCAGGAGCCTACGTTACACGACGTCGCGTCCCATGCACGCCAAATCTGTGAATATCACGATAATTGCGCTCGTGGTCGCCTTACAGCAGAGCCTTCTCAAATCCTCACGCAAGCCAGAGCCAGTAGACGCAATATGAGCCGTCCGACTTCCAGTTACGACGTCATCGTTATCGGCGGGGGCCACGCGGGGACTGAAGCCGCTGCTGCTGCCGCCCGTCGTGGTGCCCGGACACTTTTGCTCACGCAACGGCTCGACGCGATCGGGCAAATGAGCTGTAACCCTGCTATTGGCGGCATTGGCAAGGGCCATCTGGTCCGCGAGATCGATGCTCTCGACGGCTTGATGGCACGAGCAGCCGATGCAGCGGGCATCCACTGGCGTTTACTGAATCAGCGCAAAGGTCCAGCGGTCCGTGCCACTCGGGCGCAGGCCGACCGAAACCTATACGCCAGCGCCGTGCAACGCCTGCTGTGGGCTTGCCCTGGCTTGGCGTTTTTTCAGGGTATGGCTGCTGATATCGAGGTTGTCGGTGACCGCGTCGTTGCCGTAGTCACCGAGTCCAACGTTCGTTTAGAAACGCGTGCTGTCGTACTCACTGCCGGCACATTTTTGAACGGCGTGATTCATGTCGGCCTTGAACGCAGCACTGGCGGTCGGGCAGGCGAGCCACCATCGACCCGACTCGCGAGCCGATTGCGGGAAATGGCGTCGGGCGTGGGACGGCTCAAGACCGGGACGCCGCCGCGTATCGATCGGCGTAGCGTCGACTTTTCGCAGCTTACGCCTCAGCCCGGCGACGAGCCACGGCCGGTGTTTTCGTTTATCGGCTCAGCCGCTGATCATCCCCAGCAGACACTGTGTCATATCACCTACACAAATGAACGAACTCACGACGTGATTCGCGCGAATCTCGATCGCTCACCGATGTATTCAGGTGAAATCGAGGGGGTCGGTCCACGCTATTGTCCGTCGATCGAGGACAAGATCGTACGCTTTGCAGAACGGGATCGGCATCAGGTTTTTATCGAGCCGGAAGGTCTCGATCAAGATGAGCTCTACCCAAATGGGATTTCGACTTCGCTGCCTTTCGACGTCCAAGTGAAGATCGTTCAAAGCCTCGAAGGTCTCGCGTCGGCCCGGATTACGCGACCCGGCTATGCAATCGAGTACGACTATTTCGATCCGCGTGGACTAAACGCAACCCTCGCCACGCGGGCCGTGGCAAATTTATTTTTTGCCGGTCAGATCAACGGGACGACTGGGTATGAAGAGGCCGCGGCTCAGGGCTTGGTCGCGGGCGCCAACGCGGCGGCATCGGCCTTGGAACAGGCTCCGCTCGAAATCGATCGTGGCACCGGGTACATCGGAGTCTTGATCGATGACCTCATTCAACGGGGTACGCAAGAGCCCTACCGCATGTTTACGTCACGCGCGGAGTATCGACTTTTGCTTCGCGAAGATAACGCGGACCTTCGTTTGACGCCGATCGGACGGAAACTTGGATTGGTTGACGACGAGCGCTGGCGTCGCCACCAGATTCGTGCCGAGGCCATCGCGACCGAACGTGAACGTCTTCAGACAACGCGCATCGACTCGGCGGATTTGCATGCTGCGCCTCATCTGTTTGTGGCCAACACGCCACTGCCGACCGCCGGAACATCGCTTTACGACTACCTGCGCCGACCCGAAGTCGCTTACTCAACCGCCGCGGTTCTACAGCGAGACGCCAACGCGCTCGCGCCCGACGTCGCCGAGCAGCTTGAAATCGAGTGTCACTACGCAGGCTATATCGAACGTGCGAAAGCTGAGGCGGCGCGGCAACGAGCTGACGGGAAACGCCAATTTCCGCCCGACATTGACTTTCATAAGGTTCATGGCCTCTCGCACGAACTGCGTGAAAAACTCACCCTTGCGGCGCCGCGAAATTTTGCTCAGGCCCAGCGATTGGCAGGCGTTACGCCCGCCGCGTTGACTGCGCTATCGATACATCTGAAAAACGTAACGTCCTGATTCACCGCCGCGAAACTGAGCGTCGATGCACATAGCGCCGCGAAACTGCAGCGAACATTTCGCCACGGCTAGGCCCGGTATACCTGTTTGGAGGCTGACGCTCGGGGCAAACCCTGAGTAGAGCCTCAAGCGGGAGCAACGGCAACGCGACCGTGGCGCAAGTCGCGGGGTATCTCAGGTCGGCCGGAAGGCGCAGATCACGCTACGCAGCGTTGCGCTTACGCAGCCATCGATTCAGCGTTTGACCTGACGGCAATCTTTCCCTAGGGCTTAACCCATGACCGAGTTACGATCGAGCCCAGTAGCCGCTCTACCCACGATCGCTAAGCAGGCCGACATCGCGAATCGGGTCCCGCCGCCCAAGGGGCCGGAGTTGAACGCCGTGCCGGGGCCATTAGCTCATGCGTTCGCGCAGGCGTCGCTGGCCCCGGAACTGCACAAACCAATTGCGCATTACCTAGCAGGTTTGGAACGCTGGAACCACGTTCACAATCTCACACGGGTCGCCGATCCCGTTGATGCATTTCATCGCCACGTTCTTGAGAGCTTTGATCTGATCCCGGAAATCGACTGGGTGGTCACCCGACACGCTGAAGAATGCCGTTTGATCGACATCGGCACCGGTGCAGGGATTCCGGGTCTACTACTCGCGATCGCGATGCATTACACAAACAGACCCGCTCTATCTGAGATCCTCCTTGTTGAGCCGGCGGCAAAGCGAGTGGCGTTTTTGCGCGCGATGATTGCTGAACTTGGGCTGGCCAAGGTTAGGGTCTACCCACAGCGGCTCGAAGATTTGCTCTCCGAACCCAGTCATCATGCTGCCTACAAGGTCGCGACAAGTCGCGCATTCGCCGCCCCGGAGCATTGGCTCCCGATGATTGCGCCGCTGATGGGAGCAGACGCACACGCATTGGTTATGCTCGCAGGCAAACCTGATGACTGGCGGCCGGTGGCAAACGATGACTCGATTGACAGCGGTCACCCCAGGTTCGCGCAATGGCTACTGCGCGCAATCGAACCCCAAGGCGATCTCCGCGCCAAATGGATGAGTTCGGATCGCAAACGAGAGCTTGCTCCGGTCGAGGCCCGTCACGTCGCTCGTTTCCAATTTTCGCCTTGATCCGTCAGGTCACTAAAGCGCGCTTATCGCCGGATCATGTTCGCGGCGCGTGTGCCCCCACCATGGCTCACTTGTCAGCACCGGCACGCTCGCGCGCCACGAAGGCCTACAGCGATTGCTGCCCCTCGCGCGCCTACTCTGGTCGTCAAGCAATCAATCACCCCTCGCCGTGTAGAATTGGACACCACGGTCGTCTCAGCGACTTGACACGTTCTGCAGGCTCACGCGTGTCACATGTCGGGAGATTTTCGCCCCGATGGGCTCAATCAAAGGATCGACGGTGTGCGAGAAGGCCGAGCATGATCGACGGCGCCTCAGAACCTGAAAATTGAGCGACCTTCGCTGAACCTAGCCGATCCTCCCCAAAGATCGGGCACTGAGCCGATTTTTACGATGTTCGCGTCTGCGTGTTTAAGATGCAGTCGCGACCTGGGTCATTGGACAGGGTCACCGTCGGTACTGGCGAGAAAACGAAGACTCGATCATCCTGTGGCGATCGATTCTTATTCGTCACGAAATACGACACATGCCGGGGCACCAGAGCGGATCTCGGCGGTTTCGGCAGAGCTCGGCGCGCCCCATCGTGTCCAGCATGAGGACAAAGCCCATGGCGGTGATCGCGATCACCAACCAGAAAGGCGGCGTGGGGAAAACCACAACCGCTATCAACCTTGCCGCGGCGCTGACCCAGCTTGGGCGCAGCGTGCTCGTGTTGGATATGGACCCGCAGGGCAATGCATCTACCGGCTCCGGCGTATCCGGCGATGCGGCCGACATGCCGTCGATCGGCGACTGGTTGGTCGGCAGCGCCGCGTTCGAACAATCGATTATCCGAGTCGACGCAGGATTTGACGTCATGCCTTCCGACACACGCCTGACCAGTGCCGAGCTCGCGCTGCTCGACTCTTCGACTCGCGAACAATCCCTGCGTCTAAGGCTCGATCCCGTACGCAATCGTTATCACGAAATACTGATCGACTGCCCGCCTTCGCTGAACATGTTGACAGTAAACGCGTTGGTCGCCGCTGACGGCGTGCTGATTCCTATGCAGTGTGAATACTTCGCGCTAGAAGGGCTATCGGCGTTACTCGATACTATCGAGGGCATACGCGCGAACCCCAATCCAACTCTCGAGATCATCGGCTTGGTGCGAACCCTGTTCGACCCGAGAAACCGCCTGACAGCCGATGTTTCGGCGCAGCTCGAAGCCCATTTCCAGGACCGTCTGATGCGAACGGTGATTCCACGCAACGTGCGGCTGGCCGAAGCGCCGAGCTTTGGGCAGCCAATTCAGCAATACGATCCTCAATCACGTGGTGCGGAAGCCTACATGGCGCTGGCGGGCGAATATCTCCGTCACCATTCGCGCTGGGCCCCATCGAATCAAAAACCGAGTTCTCGCCCATGAATAGAAAACGCCCGGGTCTGGGTCGTGGTCTTGACGCACTGCTCTCCCGAACAACCAATGCCACGACGCCACAAAAGTCAGGCATGCCTGCAAGCGCAGTCTCCGCGAGCGATGATCGCGCAGTCGATGATGCTCGACCACAGGCCGATCTGCACCATCTACCCGTCGAGGCCATTGCCAGAAATCCGTGGCAACCGCGTCGCCATATCGATGATGCCGCCCTGGAAGAATTGGCGACGTCGATCCGAAACCATGGCGTCGTGCAACCGATTGCCGTTCGGCGAACGCCCGCCGCGAGACTCAGTTCGGACCAGCCGCCCTACGAACTCATCGCAGGAGAGCGCCGATGGCGCGCAGCGCAGCGCCTTGGCCTCAAAACCATACCGGCGGTCATCCACGACATCGACGATCGAGATGCAGCTGCCGTTGCCTTGATTGAAAACATCCAGCGCGAGGACCTGAATCCCCTTGAGGAGTCTCAGGCCCTGCATCGACTGATCGAAGAATTCGGCTTGACGCATCAGGCCGTGGCCGACGCTATTGGTCGATCACGTGCTGCGGTTACCAATTTGCTCCGTCTGATGCAGCTTGCTCCACGCGTTCAAGCCATGCTTCGTGACCGTGAAATCGAAATGGGCCATGCGCGCGCCTTGCTCGGTCTGCCGGAAAACGATCAGCCCGCGCTGGCAGAACGCGCCGTTTTGCGCGGATGGAACGTCCGCCAGATCGAAGCCGCAGTGCGGGAGCGTCTGGCTACCCAGGGTGAAAACCCTCAGCCAACCCTGCCAAAAGACTCTCCGGCCGCGCCGGGCACCGATCACCGCGACCTCGAACGACGCCTCGCGGAGCGCCTAGGCGCCGCGACCAAGATCCGACCCGGAAGCAAGGGCCGCGGCAAGATCGTGATTGAGTACAACAGTCTCGACGAGCTCGACGGCCTAATCGAACGTATCGGCGTCTGAACGCAGGCATTCGGTTCTCTCATGCACTTTTCGCGCTGTGCGTTCACAAAACGAACACCAAACCGGAAGACTCGCGGCACTCTAAACTCCGAAGCCCTTGTCGGGCCACAGGTCAGGACCTCGTCCGACGTGCATTCCTGAATGCGCGTTGACCGATCTTCAGCTCATCCTTATACTCAGCCGCGCTGTCCGCACGAGCCTTACGCTCGGCGGCGTGATTCACAACCCACGAGCCTCATGCCCATGGCGAGCGACGGCAAGATACTCGCCGTGCAAGCACTACTCATCCAGGCCGCCGTGACGGTTGCCCTGGCAGCCGCCTTACTTATGATCAGTTCGACGGTCGGAGCATCCGTTCTTGTCGGTGGCGCGATCGCCTCATTGGGTCACGGAGTCGTCACGTGGATCGCGTACCGTCCGTATCGCGCTGATCAGCCCGAGGCCATCAGTGCACGGCTAATGGTCGCCGAAGGCGTGCGTCTGATGGTTGTCGGCGCGGCGTTCGCGGCCACGTTTGCAACGTGGCGGACCGCGTCGGTTTTGTGGCTGATCGCAAGCTTTTTGTTGGTCCACCTGATACCTGCGTGGTGGATACACCGTAGATCTTCTTGAACAACGAGAGCACCGCATGGCGTACGAAAGCACCAGCGAGTACATCCAGCATCACCTCGTGAACCTGACCTTCGGATTACATCCGGAAAACGGCCTAGGCTTCGCGCAGAGCGGCCGCGAAGCCGCCGAGATGGGTTTTTGGGCCATACACGTCGATTCGATGTTGTGGTCGATCGGCCTCGGGCTTTTGTTTTTTCTGACCTTTCGTGCAGCGGCAAAAAAAGCATCAGCCGAAGTTCCCGTAGGCTGGCAGAACTTCGTCGAAATGATCGTCGAATTTATTGACGACCAAGTCCGCGGTTCGTTCAACCACAAGAACGCTTTGATTGCTCCGCTAGCGCTGACGATCTTCATCTGGGTTTTCCTGATGAACCTGATGGATCTTGTTCCCATCGACCTCGTCCCCTGGTTGTTCTCGCTCGCCGGCGTCGAATACATGAAGATTGTGCCAAGCACCGATCCCAACGTGACTTCAGGCCTTGCGCTCGGCGTGTTTGCGCTGATCATTTACTACAGCATCAAGATGAAAGGCCCCGGCGGCTTCATCAAGGAGCTTACGGGTATCCCGTTTCAGACCAATATCGCGGTCCTGAAGCCTTTGTTTTGGGTCATCAACGGGGTGCTCGAACTCGTTAATCTGATCGCCAAGCCTCTTTCGCTCTCGCTTCGACTGTTCGGCAATCTGTACGCTGCAGAGATGATCTTCATCCTCATCGCCACGATGTACTCAGCTGGTCTCTTCCTGGGCATCTTCGGCGGGTTCCTACAGTTCAGCTGGGCGGTATTCCACATTCTCGTGGTGCCTCTGCAGGCCTTCATCTTCATGACGCTGACGGTCGTTTACCTCGACATGGCACACAGCGATCACCACTGATTCCCGCTTGACCCCGTCGCACACGGGTACTACTTCGACGCAAAAATTCTTTTGCTTGAAACTTCTCTAAAACTGGAGATTGAAACGATGGATATGGCGAATGCTCTGTTGGTGATCGCGGCTGCGCTGATGATGGGTCTGGGTGCCGTAGGCGCCGCAATCGGTGTCGGTACGCTGGGTGGCCGTTTTCTCGAAGGCGCAGCGCGTCAGCCCGAACTGATCCCCATGTTGCGCACGCAGTTCTTTGTTGTCATGGGTCTGACCGACGCCGTGCCGATGATTGCCGTGGGTATCGGCTTCTACGTCCTCTTCGCTCTGGCTGGCTAATGCGGGCGAGTCGAAAATTCCTCCACTCGACACGCTGAGGTAGCCGCATGAACATCAATCTGACCCTGATCGGCCAGCTCCTGGCGTTCGTGGTCTTCGTCGGGTTCACGATGCGCTTCGTCTGGCCCCCGCTGGCCGAAGCCCTTGAGACTCGGCGCAAGAAAATCGCCGAGGGCCTCGCTGCCGCTGAACGGGGCGAGCACGAACAACGCCTCGCCGAAGAGCGCGCCAAAGACGTCATGAAGAAGGCGAAGGCCGAAGCAGCCGAGATCGTTGCCAACGCTCAGCGCCGCGCCAACGAGGTCGTCGAGGCCTCAAAAAGCACGGCTCGCGAAGAAGCGCAACGCATCAAGGACTCCGCCCAATCTGAAATCGAAACCGCCGTCAATCAAGCCCGCGAAGAGCTCAGAAAACAGCTCGGGACCTTGATCATTGAAGGTGCCGAACAGGTGATCAAACGCGAGATCGACGCGAAAGCGCACGGCGATATCGTCCAGGACCTCGCCGCGAAACTTTGAGGGAAGCTATGACCGCCACCGCAGTGATCGCTCGACCCTACGCCCGCGCCGCTTTTGAGTGGGCGCGAGAGCACGACAAGGTCGAGGCCTGGGCCGAAGCTTTGGGTTTCCTCGAAGCTGTCGTTTCAGACGCCGACCTGTCTGCTCTTCTGGCAGATCCCCGCCACGGTCGAGCAGAGAAGACCCAAGCGCTGTTGGACATCGCGGCTGATCGCCTTGATACCGAACAACAGAGCTTCCTGCGTCTGTTGGGAGAAAATGGTCGGCTGGCTGCCATCGCAGCCGTTAGTCAGGCCTTCCGCGAGCTTCGTTCTTCGTCCGAGCGAAAGATTCAGGCGCGGGCCACATCGTTCCGCAAACTGACACAGGCCCAACTCAAGACGCTGACGCAAGCTCTCACAGATCGTCTGCAGTGCGAAGTCGAACTCGAACAAGACGTCGACGAGTCGTTGCTCGGGGGTGTCGTGCTCCGCGCAGGGGACCTCGTGATCGACGGATCGGTGCGTGGCCAATTGCAACGCCTCGCCTCCCAGCTCAGCCGATAACCAAGGATTACAACCATGGAACTCAATCCCTCCGAGATCAGTGAGCTGATCAAGAAGCGTATTTCCAGCTTCGACGCCCGCTCTGAGACGCGCACCGAAGGCACTATCGTTAGCCTGACCGACGGTATCGCCCGCATCTACGGCCTCGCCGACGCCATGCAAGGTGAAATGCTCGAGTTTTCGAACGACACCTACGGCTTGGCCCTCAACCTCGAACGAGATTCAGTCGGCGCAGTTGTGCTCGGCGACTACAAACAAATCTCCGAAGGTGACACGGTCCGGTGTACTGGGCGGATTCTCGAGGTCCCGGTCGGTGAAGCCCTGCTCGGTCGAGTCGTAAACTCACTGGGTCATGCCATCGATGGCAAGGGCGCCATCGATACCGAGCATTCCAGTCCGATCGAAAAGATCGCGCCGGGCGTTATCGAGCGTCAGTCCGTCGATCAGCCAGTCCAAACCGGTATCAAGGCCATCGACGCGATGGTTCCAATCGGCCGCGGCCAGCGTGAGCTCATCATCGGTGACCGCCAGACAGGTAAGACTGCGGTCGCCGTTGACGCGATCATCAACCAGATCGGCACGGGCGTAAAATGCATTTATGTTGCCGTCGGACAAAAAGCATCGTCGGTCGCGAATGTCGTTCGCAAACTTGAAGAAACCGGTGCGCTGGCGCACACGATCGTTGTCGCCGCCAACGCGTCAGAGTCTGCGGCCATGCAGTTCATCGCGCCGTACGCCGGTTGTGCGATGGGTGAGTACTTCCGTGATCGCGGCGAAGACGCGCTGATCATCTACGATGATTTGACCAAACAGGCTTGGGCTTATCGCCAAGTCTCGTTGTTGCTGCGCCGTCCTCCGGGTCGCGAGGCCTATCCTGGTGACGTTTTCTACCTGCACTCTCGCCTGCTCGAACGCGCATCTCGCGTGAACGCCGAGTACGTCGAACGGTTCACCAATGGCGAAGTCAAGGGCAAGACCGGCTCGCTCACGGCTCTCCCGATCATCGAGACCCAGGCGGGCGACGTGTCGGCGTTCGTGCCGACAAACGTGATTTCCATCACTGATGGTCAGATTTTTCTCGAAACCGACCTGTTCAACGCGGGTATCCGACCGGCCATCAATGCCGGCTTGTCCGTGTCGCGTGTCGGTGGCGCGGCTCAGACGAAGATCATCAAGAAGTTGGGCGGCGGTGTCCGTCTGGCACTCGCCCAGTACCGTGAGCTCGCGGCCTTTTCACAATTCGCCTCCGACCTCGACGAACTGACACGCAAACAGCTGGACCGCGGCAAGCGTGTTACTGAGTTGATGAAACAGGGGCAGTATCAGCCCATGTCCGTCGCCGAGATGGCGTTTTCGTTGTTCGCGGCCAACGAAGGCTTCTTAGATGACGTCGAAGCGAACAAGGTGGTCGACTTCGAGCGTGCGCTTATCGACTACCTAGGCTCGTCGCAGAAAGCGCTGCTTGACCGGATCAACGAGTCAGGTGACTACAACGACGAGATCGCAGGCGCGATGCGCAAGGCGCTCGAAGAGTTCAAGGCCAAGCACAGCTGGTAAGCCGGAGGCCGTAATGGCGAGCACCAAGGAAATCCGCACTCAGATCAAGAGCATCAAGAATACGCAGAAGATCACCAAGGCCATGGAAATGGTCGCTGCGTCAAAGATGCGTCGCGCTCAGGACCGAATGGAAGAGTCGCGTCCCTACGCGGAGAGAATCCGTGCGGTCATCGGTCACGTCGCGCTTGCACATGCCGAATACAAGCATCCGTTCATGATCGAGCGCCCTGTAAAAAAGGTCGCGTTGATCGTGGTGTCTTCGGATCGCGGCCTGTGCGGTGGTCTCAACGTGAACGTCTTCAAAAAAGCGGTTGGCGAAATGCGCCGCTACCGTGAGGAAGGCGTTGATGTGGAGCTTTGTCTGGTCGGCAACAAGGCGCTTGGTTTCTTCAAGCGCCTTGGCGGAAAGATCGTTGCTGAAGCGACACATCTTGGCGATCGACCCAGGCTTTCTGACCTGATCGGCAGCATCAAGGTCGTGCTCGACAAGTTTCGCGCGGGTGAGATTGATCGAATCGTCATCGTTGAAAACAAGTTTATCAACACGATGACTCAACAGCCGACCGTAAGTCAGCTTTTGCCGACTCCAGCGATCGAGGACGAATCACTCAAGCACCACTGGGATTACATTTACGAGCCCGACGCCGAGCCGGTCCTTGATACATTGCTTGAGCGCTTCGTGGAGTCACAGGTTTATCAAGCTGTTGTAGAGAACGTTGCATGCGAGATGGCGGCCCGAATGGTCGCGATGAAGTCGGCATCCGACAATGCCGGATCGCTAATCAAGGAGCTCCAACTGGTCTACAACAAAGCGCGCCAGGCGGCCATCACGCAAGAAATCTCCGAGATCGTCGGCGGCGCCGCGGCGGTCTAACTTGCGACGGTGTGTACGTCTTGACGCAGAACATTCGTTTGAGAGGACTTCCCCAATGAGCACAGGAAAGATTGTCGAGATCATCGGCGCCGTTGTCGACGTCGAGTTCCCTCGCACCGAAGTGCCGAAGGTTTACGATGCTCTGATCGTGACTGATGTCGGCTTGACCCTCGAGGTGCAGCAGCAGCTCGGCGACGGTATCGTACGGACGATCGCGATGGGGACCACGGACGGCCTCAAGCGTGAGCTTGCCGTCGAATCGACCGGCCGTCCCATCTCGGTACCAGTTGGCAAAGGCACGCTCGGCCGTGTCATGGACGTCCTCGGCAATCCGGTCGATAACGCAGGCGATGTCGAAACCGAACACCGCTGGTCCATCCACCGCTCGGCCCCATCGTTTGCGGAACAGGCCGGTTCAACCGAGTTGCTTGAGACGGGTATCAAAGTTATCGACCTACTTTGTCCCTTCGCGAAGGGCGGAAAGGTCGGGTTGTTCGGCGGTGCCGGCGTTGGCAAAACCGTCAACATGATGGAGCTGATCCGAAATATCGCCATTGAGCATAGCGGTTACTCTGTTTTTGCAGGAGTCGGTGAGCGGACGCGCGAAGGAAACGACTTCTATCATGAAATGAAGGACTCCAACGTTCTGGACAAGGTGGCGCTGGTATACGGCCAGATGAACGAGCCGCCGGGCAACCGTCTTCGCGTTGCGCTGACCGGCCTGACAATGGCCGAGTACTTCCGCGACGAAGGCCGCGACGTGCTGATGTTTATCGACAACATCTACCGTTACACCCTCGCGGGCACAGAGGTGTCTGCGCTTCTCGGCCGTATGCCTTCGGCGGTGGGCTACCAGCCAACGCTGGCAGAAGAAATGGGTGTGTTGCAGGAGCGGATCACGTCTACAAAAAAGGGATCGATCACTTCGATCCAGGCCGTGTATGTGCCCGCCGACGACTTGACGGACCCGTCCCCCGCGACGACGTTCGCTCACTTGGACGCAACCGTCGTGCTGTCTCGTCAGATTGCTGAACTGGGCATTTATCCGGCGGTCGACCCGCTCGATTCGACGTCCCGTCAGCTCGATCCTCAGGTTATCGGTCACGAGCATTACGATACCGCACGGGCCGTTCAAAACACCCTGCAGCGCTACAAAGAGCTGAAAGACATCATCGCCATTCTGGGTATGGATGAGCTGTCCGAAGACGACAAGCTGACTGTCGCCCGCGCACGCAAGATCCAGCGCTACCTTTCGCAGCCGTTCTTTGTCGCTGAAGTGTTTACCGGTGCACCAGGCAAGTACGTGTCGCTTAAAGACACGATCCGGGCCTTCAAAGCGATCGTCGCAGGCGAGTTCGATCACTTGCCCGAGCAGGCTTTTTACATGGTTGGCACCATCGAAGAAGCCGTCGAAAAGGCCGAGAAACTAAAATAAGCGGGGTGGCATATGGCCATGACGATCCACGTAGACGTGGTCAGTGCCGAAGAGTCGATCTACTCGGGCACTGCCTACATGATCGCAGTTCCGACGGAGACGGGGGAGGTTGGCATTTATCCCCGCCACACCCAGCTCGTCGCGCGGCTTAAGCCGGGCGAGCTTCGTATACAAGAGAAGGAAGGCGCGGAGCCGCAGCACGTTTTTGTGTCTGGAGGGCTATTAGAGGTACAGCCGCACGTCGTGACCGTGCTGGCGGACACGGCCATTCGCGCCAAGGACCTCGACGAAGCCGAGGCCCTTGAAGCGAAGAAGCGTGCTGAGGAAGCCTTGGCTAATTCGAAGGCCGATTTTGACTATGCCAAGGCGCAGGCCGAGTTGATCGAAGCTTCGGCGCGACTGCAGATGATTCAAAAGCTTCGCCGGAACTGAGAAAGGCGTCGGCAGCATTCGTGGCGAATTCGATTCAGGCTAGGTATCGGAACCACGGTTGTGCGTTTGCGAAGAAGACGGCTGGGTTTCGCCCAGACGGCTTCAGGTTTACCGAGAAACCGGCCCCAGTGGCCGGTTTTTTCGTGGCGAACCGCGATGAGCGTAATGAGTCGCTCGCCTGTGAGGCCGAGCTGTCACAGCGCTGGACTTCGGTCAGTAGAAGCGCCAGCGACGGTATGGGCCAACGTTTGCTCGTCGATGTATCCGCTTTCCCCCAGTTCGCTAGGCTAGGTCGCCTGAACCCAGCTTATTGAGACGCCTACGGAGTCCTCATGTCAGACCCGCGATCTTCTCGCTTACATGTCGTGATTCTCGCGGCGGGTCGCGGAACACGGATGAATTCCGCACGCCCCAAAGTTCTTCACCCCGTTCTCGGAACGCCGATGATCGTTCGTGTGTTGAAGACGGCGATCGAGCTCAATCCACAGAAAATCACCGTCGTCGTTGGCTTTGGTTCAGAACAGGTGCGTGAGGGGGTGAACACGTGGTGGGAAAACGAGGTGTCGGTGAGATTGGCCCAAGACTCTGCCAACGCTCAGCGGGGAGTAGGATCAATGGCGCCACTGCCGACCCTTGATTTTGCCTTGCAAAATCCGCCCGCGGGGACGGGTCATGCAGTGGCCGTCGCCCTCGATGAATGCCTGAGTACGGACTCTCAGACTGCCGTTGGCCAACTATCGATCACGACTAGCCAAGGCATCACTCCCGACAAGCGCCTAGCGGCTGCGCCCGACGGGGCGTTGCGCCATGACAGTCCACGCGTTCTGGTCATGTATGGCGATGTACCGGCATTAACGAAGGACGATCTCGAGCCGTTGCTTGAAATGCACGCGAAGTCTGTGAATCACCCTTGCGCGATTCTTGGAATGATCAAGCCGGATCCAACGGGTTACGGCCGATTGATGACCAATGCCGCGGGTGGCGTGACGGCCATCGTCGAAGAACGCGACGCGAGCCCAGAACAAAAACAAGTTAACTTCGTCAACACGGGCATTCTGGTGGCTCATCGCCACGACCTTCGATCCGCCCTTGCGACGATCATGGCCACGCCCCCTGAAAACGCGGCGAAGGAATGGTACCTGACCGATGTCGTACGCCTGTTTGCGGGCGATAGCGGCGTGCCAGTGGCGACGCTTGCCAAATCTTGGCACGCCGAGGGCGTCAACGATCAGGCTCAACGCTCCAATCTTGAGCGTCGGATGATGGACGAACACATCGATCAATGGCAGCGCGACGGCCTGGCACTAGACGCACCTTCTCGCGTGACGGTCGAGGGGGACTTGATGTTCGGGCGGGATTGTCGACTCGGGCCCGACGTCGTAATACGTGGCGCGGTGCGGTTGGGCAGTGGAGTCACGATCGGGCAAGGGGTTCATCTTGAAAACACGACGATCGGTGACGACGTCACGGTTCTCGCGTATTCGATACTGACATCGGCCGTCGTCGGGAATCACGCCCAGATCGGGCCTCATGCTCGGCTACGCCCGGGCAGCAGAATCGGGACTGGCGCGCGCATCGGAAATTTCGTTGAGATTAAGAACGCCAACATTGGTGATCGATCCAAGGTCAATCATTTAAGTTACGTCGGCGACGCAACCGTCGGGGCCGATTGTAATCTTGGTGCCGGGACCATCACTTGTAACTACGATGGCCGAGCCAAATACCGAACGACCATCGGAGATCGTGCGTTCATCGGTTCCAATACAGCACTCGTCGCGCCGGTCTCAGTGGGCTCAGGGAGTGTGATTGGTGCAGGTTCTGTCATCACGGAGAATGTCCCGGCCGATGCTCTTGCCGTGGCACGCTCGCGACAAGTGACCAAAGCGCAATGGACCGCCAATCGGCCGCCGATTAAAGCGGAGTCATGACTTGGCCAGGGCACTGCAGGTCGTCTCGGTCGATCAACGCCCAGGGCCGGTTTCGTCGTGATGGCCTGATGTGAAAACCGTGAAGCACCGGATAACCCGAGCCGGCAGCTCGCTCAAAAACCGTGAAAAACTCAACGTATAGCGTTACGGCACAAGGCATTTGCGGATTGACCGGTCTCAGTTTCAACGGCTCGGTATGGAATCGAAGGCTATCTAAAGCGAGACGCCACGACGCGGCGCTGCAGTCGAACATCGCAGACTCAGGCTTTTTTCCTGGAGCAGCGACGAGTCGGGTACCTCGGAACTGGACAGTCGGTTCGACTCGGTTGCGATCGGATACCGCGACCAACCCTGATCGCGCTGACCCAGGCGACAGAATCAATATTTTCAAGGATCATTCTCGATGTGCGGAATCATCGCAGCGGTTGCCGAACGCAACGTCGTGCCCATTCTCCTCGAAGGCCTCCGCCGACTCGAGTATCGCGGTTACGATTCGGCGGGGTTGGCCGGCGTATCCGTAGCTGACTCGCTTCCTAATCAGCTCAGCGAAGGTCGTGCGCCGACCGCAAAGGTCAGTGCCGGGTGTGCCCTTGCTCAAGGCCGAGAAGCGGAAGGTGGAATCCCTCGTCGCTCCGAGACCATCGTAAGGGTCCGTGCTGTCGGCAAAGTCCGAATGCTCGCCGAACGGCTCGATCAATCGCCTCTGAGCCTAACGCTGGGAATTGCCCACACCCGGTGGGCGACGCACGGTGTCCCCAGTGATAGCAATGCGCATCCACACATTGCTGGTGGGCGGATCGCGATCGTTCACAACGGAATCATCGAAAACCACACCGTACTGGCCGCCGAGCTTGCAGAGGACGGATACGTCGCCGACAGCGACACGGACAGTGAGATCATCGCCCTGTGGTTGCTGCGCGCGGTTGAACGGGGTACGGCGCTGATCACCGCTGTCGCCGAGCTTCACCGCGTCCTGCGTGGTGCGTTTGCGCTGGTCGTCATTGATCGCAACGACCCCGACCACTTTATCGCCACTCGCCACGGTAGCCCCTTGGTAATCGGTATTGGGCTCGGTGAGCATTTCGCTGCCTCCGATGCCCAGGCCATTGCTCCAGTCACGCGTCGCATGGTTCGACTTGAAGACGGAGACGTTGCGCTCATCGCACGCGATCACTACGCGATTTTCCGCGAGGGCGTCTCGATCGACCGGCCTATTGAAGTCATCGCGGAGGCGGATGCGACTACCGGTCACGAGGGCTATCGGCATTTCATGGAGAAAGAAATCTTTGAGCAACCAGCCGTGTTGGCCGAGACGATCGAGGGTCGCTTGACCGAAAGCGGAGTCGATCCGACTCTTTTGGGGCCGGATACGGAACGTTTGCTTCAAGGCATTCAGGCGGTTCATTTCGTCGCTTGTGGCACGAGCTATCACGCCGCGATGGTTGCGCGCCAATGGTGCGAGGCGATCGCCGGGGTTTCGGCAAACGCCGAAGTGGCGTCGGAGTTCCGCTATCGTGACGTCGTTGTACCCGAAAATGCCCTCCTCGTCGTCGTCTCCCAGTCTGGCGAAACGGCCGATACCCTGTCCGTGCTGCGCGCTTCTCGTGACGCTGGATACAGAGCTCGACTCGGCATCTGCAATCGTGCTGATTCGACGATGGTGCGGGAAGCCGACGCGACACTGTTAACTCGGGCTGGCGCAGAAATTGGCGTTGCCTCGACGAAGGCGTTCACGACCCAGCTGTTGGCCCTGGCCCTGTTGGTGTTGCGTGTCGCTCAATCCCGCGCATTACCTTCCGACCGTAGGCTACGCTCCGAGGCTCCCGACTACGTTCGTGCTCTGCAGGCGCTTCCGGCTCTCGCGCAGGTTTGGCTCGACACGGCTCGTGAACCAATCGAGGCACTGGCCGCCGATCTCCAAGGATACGACCACGCCTTGTTTCTGGGTCGCGGAGTCTTTTTCCCGATTGCTCTCGAAGGCGCCCTCAAGCTCAAGGAAATATCGTACATCCACTCCGAAGCCTATCCCGCGGGCGAACTCAAGCACGGTCCCCTCGCCCTCATCGACGAACGGATGCCAGTAGTGGTCGTCGCGCCCACTGACCCGATGCTGGAAAAACTCATGGCGAATCTGCAAGAGGTTCGGGCGCGCGGTGGACGCCTTTTCGTGCTGGCGGATCGACCTCCGGAGCCAGATTTACCCGAACACGATCGCTGGATTCAGCTTCCCGCTCGCACCGAATCGCCGGGGAATGACACTATTGCGAGTATGGGCACCGTCGCCGCGATGCTGACAACGCCAATCTTGATGACACTGCCGCTGCAACTACTGGCCTATCACGTGGCGAGGCTGCGCGGAACCGATGTCGATCGCCCCCGGAACCTGGCCAAATCAGTGACGGTGGAATAGCCGTTCCGTGACGCAGTCGCACAGGCAGACTTCGAGAAAGCACTGACTGAATGGCTAGGCGGAATGCATCTCTGTCTGGCGCGTGTTGGCTCGCTCGCTGAATCCCGCGATGTCAAAGGGCGGTCCTCGATAGGCCGTGCAATCAATCTCTTACGCGACTTCTTCAGGCGTTTTCCTGACGCTCGATCACCGGCAATTATGGGTTCATGAAACCCGCTGCAAGCATCAACGAATTGTCATGGAGCGGGAGTTCTACTACCGTGACCGGCCGGACGTCGATGCGCAAGCTCTACGTCCTTATATTTCCGCTGACGGCGGCGTCCGTAGTCGCCGAGTGATACATCTCGGTAGCGGATCGGACTCAAAAGCGCCGTTTGCAATCCCCCTTGTTAACCATTGAACTACGAGAGACCTTGCCGTGAATGCAGAAGCCCTGAATCAGCGCTGTGTCGAGCTTTTCACCTCGCCTCGAGTCGCCAACAAGTTGTGGTCGCCCCGCATGTTCTGGAAAGTGGGTCAGCTGCTCAATTCCCGCCCTGATCAGTGGGTCGACCCAAAGGTCGATTTGTGCGAACTCGAAGTCATGTTGTCTGCCGCAGCCTACGTGCCGTCCGAGTGTGCGGAGACTTTGAACAACCGCAATCCTGGCCGCGCTGACTTCATTCGTCGAGCCGTTCAAAGCGGACAGCGACCATTGTTGACGCGAGCGGCTTGAGACCTGAGCGGCTGACGGTCAACAAGGGCGGCGCGCGGGCTAACGGCGTGCCGCCCGAACATCCAGCGCTGTGGAGCCTTTAACCATCGTGTAGCAACAAACTAAACTGAGCGAGCCCCGATGGGGGTTCGATAGGGCTCGTTTCACAAGATCTTGCCAGGTCGCCGGACGTGGAAAGCGACTTCAAAACGACTTGACGAGCTGCAGCTTTCCCTACGGACGGCTGTTTTGAGCGGTGATGCCCCACCTTTACTGCACGACGCTCGTCGGCTACTTTCGCCTTTGGCGCTGGTCGAAGCGGACATGGGATCGATCGGCTGATGCCGGGTATCCCGTCGCTTGGCGGCTGTGCTCGGATCCGCGCCGTGATCTCCGCCTCTATTTTCGAATAATGTTTTTATCCGCGCTCGGATGCCGTTCGATGCGACTCGCACGATGGACGTCGTTGCGTCACCGCGAACAACCCTCGTTCGGGTCGTCATCCGAGATCACGAAGCGGTCCTCACAGCGCGCATGTGAGATGACGCGTCGATCGAGTTGGCGTCGGTGTCACGACCGAGCGCCTTTTTTCCGGGGTCGCGTCGTCGCGGAGAACGCGCCTACGCGACGATATGATTCGCCTGATTCAGTGTTGACTCAGTGTTGCGACGACGCTTCAGCGCGATCGCTGCTGTCACCGCGTCGGTTGAGGATGTCAAGCCCCCTGAGCAAATTCAGAGCCTCGTGGATCGCGAAGTCGCGCTCGGCAAGCGTTTCGCTGCTTGATTCCTCGTCGGATGATGCTGCGCCTTCTTCAGACTGCGGATTTTCAAGGTGACGACGAAGATTGCGCTCAGTCGTCGAAGCGACGTTGTTTTCGGAGCGTTGCACCGTCACTGCGGCCACTTCGATGTCGGGTCGAATGCCCTCCGATTGGATAATGCGACCTTCAGGCGTGAAGTAGCGCGCGGTCGTCAGTTTCAAGGCTGTATCGCGTCCTAGCGGAAGAATGGTCTGTACCGAGCCCTTGCCGAAAGTCGTCGACCCCATGATTACGGCTCGTCCATGGTCCTGCAGTGCGCCGGCCACGATTTCGCTTGCGCTGGCTGATCCCTCATTTACGAGAACGACCAGCGGCGCGCCGTCAAGGGCATCGCCCGGCGACGCCGAGTAGCGGAACTGTGAGTCTTCGAGGCGGCCCTCGGTGTAAACAATCAGGCCACCGTCTAAGAACACGTCGGTGACCCCTACTGATGCGTTGAGAACGCCGCCGGGATTGTTGCGCAGATCGAGCACCAAGCCGCGAAGTTTCGATTCGGCCTGCAAGTCCTCAATGGCTCGCACGAGATCGCGGGCGGTGCGCGCCTGGAAATTGGTGATTCGGACATAACCAAACCCCGGGGCCAGTGTCTCTGCGCGAACGCTTCTGACGCGAATCGTGTCGCGTACCAGCGTCACGCTGATTGGGCGATCCTCACCCTCGCGAACGATCGTCAGAACGATTTCAGAGCCGCGTGGCCCGCGCATGCGTTGTACGGCTTCATTCAGCGTGAGGCCCTGGACGGCGGTATCGTCGATGCGTGTGATGAGATCGCCGGGGCGCAGGCCCGCGCGGCTTGCGGGCGTATCGTCGATGGGTGCAATGACCCGGACGAAGCCGCTCTCCATCCCGACTTCGATGCCGAGGCCGCCGAATTCGCCGCTCGTCCCGACCTGCAGGTCGCGGTACTCGGAGGCGTCGAGGTATGCCGAATGAGGATCGAGGCCGGACAGCATCCCGCGTATCGCGTGATTCAGCAGATCTGCGTCGTCGACCTCTGTCACGTAATGCCGCTTCACACGCGAGTAGACCTCTGCGAACGAACGCAGCTCGTCGATCGGCAGACCGCGCAGAACGTCGTCGGTGGAATCTGCGCGCTGAGCACCCGCCCCGAATGACAGGCTCAACACGACGCCGATCGCAATACCCGTAACAATGCCGAATCCGGCACTGGGGCTGATCAAGGGGTTGGCTTTCATCGAGTGACTCCATCGTACTGGGGTTCTGCGCCTACGCAGCCGGATTGCTTGCGTGACGTTGCTGCGTTGCTCTACACATGACAGCAACGGATCGCTTGCGTTCGCTCTTCTTTTAAGGTCTCGACGCCCGCGTCCGAGCGTAAATTGTCGTCGATTTATCTCATTTTCGCTTGCGATTATGTGTTCTGCGCCGGGGTTTGTCCCAAATCGCTCGTTCTGCTCCAGTGCTGGATGGTCTTCTTCCGATAGATGTTTTTAGTCGGCAAGTCAAAGTTCCGACGACGCGGCGTTACAGGCGCCGTGTTCAAACGCGTCGCGAGCAAGCGGCCTCGCACGCTTCGGTGAGGCATCCGGAGAAGAGAAGGCACTCGGATGGGTCGTATCACCCAGATCAAAGTGATCCGCGTCTCTGAGCGCTTGAAGTGGCGTTCAACGACGCCACTCATGCCATGGATCCAAAGCTGAACCTAGAGCATCGACTCGTCGATGGCGAGTCGTGGTCGATACCGGTCCGACCGTTCTTGCGCCGCAACTGACGCGGACGTCGGCGCCGCGGTCTGGGTGCGCCGCGACACCTTCGCGTTCTGGCGTCGCTGCGCAAGTGGCCACCCCTTTGTCGGCCATTAGACGCTTGTCGAGTTGGGGGCTCAGTGCGGTCGATCGTGCGAAACCTCTGCGGCCCGCGCATCACGCCACTGAGTTCGGAAGCGTGCTGGATGAATGATCGCGAGACGCGATCAGACCATTGAGACCACAGAGATCCGACGCTTTGACATCGACATGAAAGCCAAGCGACTTATCGGGCGCGACGCGTTTACTGCCCCGATGTCTTCGCTGTTGATAAAGCGCCCACGCCGTTGAAGGGGCGGCCTACCTGTTACGGTCACCTTGCGAGCATTCGAAGTTCCCATTATCGTTGTTTGTTGTTTTACCCGAGATGCGTATTGAGTGACGGATCTTTCGGGTGGTTTTCGATCCCATTAGACCTGTGGCCTCCCGTTTGTCGGCGAGCGGGTTGCGAGTTAGGCGAGGAGCCCCATGCAGCAGGAACCCGCGTTCAACGAATCCGAATTGATGACCCAGGATGAGGACATCGAACGGGCCTCACGATCGCTGAAAGCGATGTCGCATCCCTTACGTCTGAAGATTCTGTGTGTCCTCGGTAACCGAGAAGTCAGTGTGCAAGAAATCGTCGATCAAGTAGGGACGTCGCAGAGCAACATTTCGCAGCACCTCGGCATCCTTCGCGACAAAGGCATTCTTGCGACGCGCAAAGACGCGAATCGCGTTTTCTATCGTGTCGGCGATGCCAGAACCCTCCGTCTGATCGGCATGATGCAGCAAGTGTTCTGTCACTCGTAACCCCAGCCGCGTCTGATCTCGACGACGAACCTGCGCTAGGAGATTTCCGATCGATAGCAGGTGACGAGAGGACACGTCATAGGGCTGCTCGAGCACGATGTCGGCTTGAACGCCCCGCCTGTTGTTTATGGTCATCCTTTCGTTCCATCAATGAACGTAGGTAGGTGTCAGCACTCATGCGAGGGCGACTGCCCGTAGCGCGGGCGCACGTCTATATTTCAATCTGACGGTCCTTGGTTGGTTTATTGTCAAGCTGCCCACTCGTCGTTTTTGAGCCACGTTGATTCGTTGAGCCGTCGACGTGGCGCTGGGTCGCGTGGACTTTGGTTGCCAGTCGCGTGTTTGCGTGTTTCTTCGTGTTTGGACAGCCACGCGGGCCGAGGCGCTTGTCGCGTTCGCTCCGTCCGAAGCCTAAGCGTGCAGCTTCGCTTAGTTCAGGGCCGCCATACGTTTGCGTGGGCAGGCGTGCGAATCTGGTGATTCGGAACTGCCCTCCAGTCTGCCAAATGGGGCGCTCGTAACCATACCCCAAGGGTTTATCGATGACTTCTATTATCGGCAGATCATGTTGGGGCCCGTAGGGGGCGTTGGGACCTAGCGACGACGCCCCGCAAACGATGGCCGGTCGTGTTGCGCAGCACTACGTTTACGGATGCGAGCTCAATGGCCTACAAGCTGGGCACCCATAGTCTTGTGCAGTGACACCTAGTGGGTTCATTTCACGGATGAGGGCGATCGGTTTCGACATGAGCTTGCGCGATTGGCGCTCACCGTCCTGCATCTTTTGCGATCATATGAGTCGAGCCGTGTGCGCGCTGCCGAGGCGATGGAATCGCAGGAGGCTTGGGTGACGGAGTCGGGACCGTTGATCGGTCCATGTCACTTTGCGGTGTGGCAACGGTGTGCGACCCTTCGCGTATCTCACGCCTGCCCTTATCGAGGTCCTTGTTTACATGATCGATTTTTTATCTCGCCATCCCATCCTGACTGGTGCACTGATCGCGATCATCGCATTGATTGTTTACACCGAATTCCGGCGCCTGACCAAAAAGTTTAAAGATGTATCGCCGAGCGAGGCCGTTCGCGTCGTCAACCAAGACGGTGCGTTGGTCCTCGACGTTCGTGAGGACTCGGAACTGCGTAGTGGTCGCATCGGCGGCGCGCGCCACATCCCGATTGGCCAGCTCGGTAAGCGCATCGATGAGCTCGAGCGTTTCAAGACGAAGCCAGCGCTTGTGTACTGCCGATCGGGCGCGCGTTCGACCATGGCCGCACAGCAGCTGGTCAAGGCTGGCTTTCAGGACGTGCACAATCTTTCAGGTGGCATACAGGCGTGGATGAGCGCGGGCCTTCCCGTCAAGTCGAAATGACGACGCCACCAATGTCCGACGCTGTCGCTGAGCCAACGCGGATTGAAATGTACGCGACGCGGCACTGCCCATATTGCGTGATGGCGCGACGACTTCTGGACTCGCGGGGGCTATCGTGGGCCGAGGTCCGGGTCGATCATGATCCGACCGCGCGCGCGATCATGGAGGAACGGTCGGGGCGCACGTCCGTTCCTCAAATTTTCTTGGACGGTCGCCATGTCGGTGGATACACCGATTTGCTGGCCTTGAGCCGGTCGGGTGAGCTTGACGCGTGGTTGGCTCAGGCTCCGCCTTGACGCTCGCCTGGTTTGCCTTGTTCTCTCGGGCTTGCCCAGCGGGCCCTGTCGGCCGGTGTTGTTCGGTCGTTCTGTTTTTTGAACCATTTGACTGAGGTGACTCATGAGCACAACGCCCTCCAACGACAGCTCACCGACAGGTATCAACGGGGCCGGAAGCAACGGTGCCCCGAATGGCGCCAGTGCACAAAATGCCTCGGATACCCGCCCCGAGTTCTCGATGCAAAAGATCTACCTCAAGGACGTCTCTTTCGAGTCGCCGCGCACACCCGAGGTGTTCCTGTCTCGCTGGGACGGTAAAACCAATGTGCAGATGAACACGACTGCGACCCGTCTTGAGCAGCAGGATGATCTGTACGAAGTCGAATTGCAGTTGACGGTGACGACTGACAACGAGGATAAGACCGCCTACCTGTGCGAAATCCGTCAGGCCGGTGTGTTCTTGATCCGGGGCTTCGAAGCTGCACAGCGAGAAGCTTTGCTCGGGGCCTACTGCCCGAATGTGCTCTTCGCTTTCGCACGCGAGGCCGTGGCTGATCTCGTGCAGAAGGGAGGCTTCCCGCAATTGCTGCTGCAGCCGGTCAACTTCGATGCGCTCTATCAGCAGCACCTGGCGCAACGCCAGGCCGGTCAAGGTTCGCAGGCCCCGGTGCCGCCGGTCGCCTGAGGCCTGCACCCTCCGCGCTGACGTGTCGGGGCCCGGGAAAGCGTCCGCTCGGACGGGCTGGAATGACATCGTGGCGCCTCGAGCCATGAATGTTTGAGTCGGCCCGTGCGGCCCACGGCTCAGCCGCGATGTAAACGGTTCAACTCGGATGGCTCGTAGCATCTGCCGGCTGTGTCGTGGACGGAGTCTTTCAGACGCAGACCGTCTTGATTCAAGTGTTGACGAGCAGGTACCTGGACGATCTTGATGAGGTTTTTGCGCCTCTGAAGTTCGGCGATCGCACGGCAACAGCACGGTGATGTGACGCACTCGATCAATCTCCCGTGGCCTACGGTCGCTCTCCGAGTCTCGTCGCGACGCCGTGGCATGACCGCGTGGTCAACGGCTCGGTTTGTGGCAATCGAAAACTGTATCGGTTGACCCGCAACAGCGTCCTCCAATGGGGCATCCAAGGCACTCGGGCGCCGATGACAAAGGTGTCCGTTGGTCTGATCTTCCACGCCAGTCGCGAGGCTCGCCTCGAGCGTTGAAGCGCGCTTGGTCCATCGGTCCATCGTTGCTCTATTTCTTTTCTCGTTTGGCGCCGTCATTGTCAGCTCAGTGTTGCGGCGGTGGGCCACGACGCTGTAGGAGCTGACGGAATGGATGAGAGCGAAATGCCACACAATGTGACTTTTGTCGGTGCAGGGTCTTGGGGCACCGCGCTTGCGGTGCACGCGGCTCGACTCGGTCATCGGGTGCGGCTTTACGGGCGTGACGCGGCGCGGATGGCGGCGATGGCCAAAGACCGGGTGTCGCACGGTTATCTCGATGGTGTGACGTTGCCGCCGAATCTGACGCCCGTTGCGTCTCTTGCCGAGGCGATTGGACATTCCCGAGGCCAGCCACAACGTGAGCTCGTGCCGAATGGCGTGGGTCTCACCGATGATGATACCGACGCTTTTGTGCCGGACTTGATCGTGTTGGCTGTGCCTTCGCGCGGCTTTTCCGACTCGCTCGACGAGCTTGCACAAGCCCAGGCCTGGCCGGCGCCTCGCAGTTCAGCAAGCGCATCGGGCCCCGCCGCGACGAGCACTCAAAAAACAGGATCGTGGAGTGGCGAGGGTTTTTCTCGACGCCATGCGGGTGCGGTGTCATCCGCGGCCGATCGACCGCGGGCGCCCATCGTCTGGGCAACCAAAGGACTGGCTCCGCGATCCGGTGCTTTTTTGCACGAGGTATTCGCCGAGCGCTTTGGTGACTGGCCCTCGGGTGTTCTGTCCGGGCCATCTTTCGCTGCCGATGTCGCAGCCGGCTTGCCGACGGCCATTGTCGGTGCGAGTGGGGATGCTGCCGTCCTCGAATGCTTGAGGGCGGTATTTCATGGCGCAGCTTTTCGCGTGTACGACAACCATGACGTCCTGGGTGTCGAACTGGGTGGCGCACTGAAAAACGTCCTCGCGATCGCCGCGGGCGTCGCGGATGGTGCGAATCTCGGGGCCAACGCGCGTGCGGCCTTGATTACTCGGGGGCTGGCAGAAATGCAACGGCTGGGGGCCGCGCTCGGCGCTCGACCTGAGACGCTCGTGGGTCTTTCGGGCCTCGGTGACCTCGTACTGACCTGCACCGACGATCAGTCGCGCAACCGGCGCTTGGGTCTGGCGCTCGGACGTGGAGTGTCGCCGGAGGATGCGGCTCGTGAAATCGGTCAGGCGGTCGAAGGGCTCGATACGGCTCGTGTGGCCTTGGCTCGTGCCGAAGCTTGCGGTGTCGACCTGCCGATTGTCGCTGAGGTCGAGGCTGTGATCGCCGGGCGTCGTACCGTTGGACAGGCTATGGTTCGTTTATTGGAGCGCGAGCCGGGGCCCGAAGTCTGAAGGGGGGCACGAGTCGACGGCGCGCCGGCGTCCAATGCCCGTCAATCTGCTCCGGAAAACGCTGGCGAAAGCTGTGAGGAAGATGCAGCGCGAGGCCCTGGCACGACAGCGATCGCGCAGCCAGACACCCAGCGTCACGCTTGCGCGTTGGGTTGCGGGTCGGGTTGGGGGCCGGAATTGCCGACGAGGCCTGCGAAATTCTGTTGACGCAAAGCTTCGTACACGCCGATCGCTGCAGCATTAGCGAGGTTCAGGCTCCGCGAGCCTTCGACCATCGGCAGGACGACACGCTGCTCGGCCGGCAGGCTGTCGAGTAACGCCTGTGGCAGGCCGCGTGTTTCTGGCCCGAATAACAAGATATCGCTGCGTTGATATCGAAATTGGTCGTAGCGCTGGTGGCCGCGCGTCGAGAACGCAACGACGCGAGCGCTTGCACCGATAGCGCTGTAGAACGCCGTCCAGCTGCTATGGCGCGAGACTGCAGCCGTTTCGTGATAATCAAGGCCCGCTCGACGCAGGCGCCGGTCGTCCCAGACAAAGCCCAGAGGCTCGATCAAATGCAGGCGCACGCCGGTGTTGGCCGCCAGGCGAATGAGATTGCCTGTGTTTTGTGGGATTTCGGGCTCGAATAAGGCAAGTTCGAACATTGCGCTAGTGTGCCATCAGTGTCGTTCGCGGTGATCGATGTCGTCGTCCGGGCTTTCGATCTCGAGCTCCTGAATCTTGCGCGTGAGGGTATTGCGGCCCCAGCCGATCAATGTCGCGGCGCGGCTGCGGTGGCCGTGTGTGCGGTGCAACGCGCAGCGGATCAACGATCGTTCAAAGATGGGTCCGACGACGCTCAGGGCGTCGCTGTGACCGGCGGCAAAGAAGGCCGTAAGTCGCTGATCAAGCGCCTGTTCCCATTTTGAATCAGGATTTTCATGGAGCGGCGAAGGCGGATCGCCGATCAAGCGATATGCAGTGTGTGAGTCTGTCAGTGTGCGAGGACTTTCGCTTCGATCTGATATCGAAGCCGTGACGTCACGGCTCGTCGTGGCGGCGTTTGTCGATACGCCGGCGCCGTGGCCCGAGTGGATGAGGCCGCCCGCCGTGAGGTCGCCCGAAGCTGCGCCAGAGGGAGAGTTGCGTACGCGGAGGTCAGCGCAGAGTTCGGGTGGCAAATCGTCAGGGAGGACATCACGGCCGACGGCCATGACCGTCATCCAGCGACAGGCATTCTCGAGTTGACGAACATTGCCGGGCCAGTCGTGCGCCGCCAGCACGGCCATGGTGTCGGCCGACGGCAGCTTGACCTCGACGCCGAGTTCGGCGGCGATGCGGGTGAGAAAGTGTCGAACCAACAAAGGAATGTCCTCGCGCCGCGCTCGGAGCGGCGGAACGTCGACTCGAATGACATTAAGGCGGTGATAGAGGTCCTCGCGAAAACGCCCGTCACGAACGCGCTCGACGAGGTTCTGATGCGTGGCGGTAATGATGCGAACATCGACCTTGACCGGCGTTTGCCCGCCGACACGGTAAAAGCTGCCGTCGGCGAGGACGCGCAACAGGCGCGTTTGCAGATCGAATGGCATGTCGCCGATTTCATCAAGAAACAGAGTGCCGCCATGCGCCTGCTCGAATCGCCCGCGTCGCATTTGACTGGCGCCGGTAAAGGCGCCTTTTTCGTGGCCAAACAGCTCACTCTCGAGCAGGTCTTTGGGAATTGCTGCGGTGTTGATCGCGATCAGTGGGCCACCTGCGCGGGTCGAGTGCTCGTGGAGGGCGCGTGCGACGAGCTCCTTGCCCGATCCGGATTCACCCTGGATCAAAACGGTGATGTTGGAGCGCGCAAGCCGGCCAATCGCACGGAAAACGGCTTGCATCGCGGGCGCCTCTCCGATCAATGCGCCTTGTAGATTCCCGTCGTCGCTGGGTTCTTCGGCTGGGGTTTCGATGCTGTGGGTGCCGTCGATTGGATTCCGCGTGGCGCGCTCACTTCCGGAGGGCCTCGCGCTCGCCGCTTGCGCGCGGCTTGTTGCAAGGGCGCGGTCGACAAGTGCCCGGGTGTGTTCGACGTCGAACGGCTTCGGCAGGTAATCGAAGGCGCCGGTCTGAAAGGCTGCGACGGTGCTGTCGAGATCAGAATACGCGGTCATGATGATGACCGGCGGCGCGCCGTCGATGCTTCGAACGTGTTCCAGAAAGCGCAGTCCGTCCAGTTCGGGCATACGGATGTCGGCCAATATTGCGTCGGGCCGCGCGCCGTTCTTCAATGCTCGCCAAGCCTCGCTGGCTCGAGAAAACGACTGTACACGTCGTTGTTCCGCAAGCAACGCGCGCTCGAGTACCCAGCGTATCGAGTCGTCGTCGTCGATGACCCAAATGGTTTCTTTTTGCGCGGCGATCTGTGCGGACCCAGACCGGGGCGCCTTGGTGGCGGTCGAGTCACTGGCTCTGGCATTCGTCACACGGCGCTCTCCGGCTGAATCGGAATCAGAATATCGAATTCGGTTTTTCGTGGACGTGAGCGGAATTCGATGACGCCACCGTTGAGCTGCACGAGTCGCTGGGCGATCGAAAGGCCAAGGCCGCTGCCATCGGCGCGTCCCGACACCATCGGAAAGAAAATGCGATCGTGCAGGTGCTCGGCGACGCCAGGGCCATCATCGCCAACGCGCAGCAGGGCGACGAGACGATGACGGACGCCATGCACGGTGTGATGACGAAGAACACGAGTGATCAATGACAGGCGCCCTTCGCCCTGCGCGCCACCCATCGCTTGAACGGCATTGCGGACAAGGTTTAGCGTCGCTTGAATCAGCATGTCACGGTCGACGGTGATGTCCGGAATCGACGGATCGTAATCGCGCACGACTCTCAGGCTTTCCGGGAGCTCGAGTCGAATAAGAGACAGCACGTGTTCAAGGACCTCGTGAACGTTGAGCGCTATTCGCTGTGGTGCTTGGTTGGGTCCAAGCATTCGGTCGACCATCGCGACAAGGCGGTCCACCTCGCGGAGGACGATGGTCGTGTATTCGACCAGCGATGATTCGGCCAGCTCCACCTGTAGAAGCTGGGCGGCGCCGCGCATTCCACCGAGAGGATTGCGGATCTCATGCGCAAATCCTCGCAGAATCTCTCGCGACAATTGTTGCTGGCGTTCGCTTTGTTCGTCTTCAGCGATGCGGCGGGCGCGATCCAGCGGGAGCAACTCGACGAGCAGACCGTGCCGATTATCGAGTTCCGCGGGGGTCATGACGACATCGGCAAGGAACGACTTGCTGCGCGGCGGATGCAGGTGGATGTTGCGTAACCCCATGGTCTCGGCTGGTGGCCGGTTGTGCGTAAGCGGCTCATTCAGGCCCAGCAGTTCATGAAGTGCGGTATTCACCGCGCGGCTGCGAGAAACACCCAGCAACATCTCCGCCGTGGCATTGAGTCCGAGCACGCGACATTGGTCGTCGAGCCAGAGCACGCCGATGCTCATCTCATCGAAAGCCGTGGCGGGTAGAGCGGGTGCACGTCGCATGGGAATCCAGAGATGTCGTCGGCGAGATCAGAGACGTCGGTGAGACACCGTCGTCGTCAAAATGAAAGGCGTCTGGAGCGTCCTGCGGTGTCGGTTGACGCGACCGTAGGGCCGTGCGCGATCGCCGAGGTCAGATCTTTTTTGTTCAAAGTAAACCGCTACCCGCCGACCTATGCAGAAGGCTTGCCAAGCTTGGAAGCCGAGGTTCGGATCGAATCACCCCCGATGTGATCGGTCAGTCAGGAAGCCGATCAGAACCGTTGTCGGCACGCGGATCGCGAGAAGGGCCGCTGGCTGCCGGTGTCGAGGCAGTCCATCGACCAGCCATTGATCAGCCGACGTTGCGGTTGCCAGATCGCGGCGCGGGCGCCGGCGAGTGTCGTGCCTGCCCTGTTTTGGTGAAGCTGCGCGTTGTTAGCGTGCAAAATCCGGACGGATTGCTCAATTATAGAGCGCTCCTGAGCGCGATTGATGCAGCCGTCGCAGAGGTTTCGGACGCGCTGCAATCGGGACCATAGAGAACTGCGCACCCCCGCTCGTCGTCCTGGCTGCTGTTCCTGGAAAAATCTCGCGCGAAGCCTCGGATCGAGTGTGGCACTGATCTCGTGTTGGTGCTGCCCGTTGTGCAATGCCGAGCCCCGCTTCCGAGTTCCTGGTGCGAGGTCCAGTGTCGAGCACGGCTCCAAATCTGGGTACGACCGCGGGGCCATGAGTGCGCACTTCGTAGGGGTCGATGAGATCAGAGAGTTCGCGGCACAGTACCGTCAGACCCTAGAGACCATCGCTCGCTGAAGCACACACGAAGGCGAATCAGGCCAAGCGACACCGCGACGAAACCGCGTCTCCCTTCCCAAGCAGCGAGGCGGATGGATTCTCGGTGGGCTGGCTCCAGGTGTCGTCTCTGGAGGTGTTTAGTCGCGTGGCCAAACCTTGTTCAGCCGACTGGCCAGCTTGGCAATGGTCGCCAGATCCTGCGGGTCTAGTTTGCGACCTGGCGCCGTGATAGAAGGCGGCAGCGGCGTGTCGATCAACGGCGATTTGAGACCAAGAACTGGACTCTGGGCAGACGAGGCCGTCGCGTCAGCCGACGACGCCCACTCTTCGGATTCTCGCAGGAGGCGGAGTGCGGCGGTGCTGCGCATGAGTACAGGCAGCGCGCCCCGCTCAATCGCGGCCAGGGGTTGGTGCGTGCGAAAACCAGTCAGCCAGCTTCGGGCGCGTTCTTCGTCTAGTTTCAATACGCCGGGCTGATCGGTGGATGCGTGCCCCGAATCTGGACTCGCGTCTGGGTGTTTATCGGCATAGAGCACGGTGTCGAAAAGACGATCCGCGATCCAAAGCGCGCGCGGTACGCGACGGAAAGGCCTGTGGTCGGCGGCGTCTTCGCCGAGGCGCTCGAGCCAGCCTTCGCCGAGATTCAGCTGGCTGGACTCGACGATGACGGAGGGGAGGTCCTCGAAACGATATAACTGCTGGAAACGCCATTCGGTTTCGAGTGCTGGGCGGCGCGGATCGTCGGTGGCCAGCCTCTCGATTCCGCCGCGCAACCAGCGTTGTAAGATGCGCGGAACGACGGACGTATCGCCGTGAGGCGCTGCGTACGGGGCAAGGGCTTGGGCGCAGACCATACCGTCGGCGTACGCGAGAGCATGGGGATCAATCGGATTTGCGGCTTCGGCGCCGACTGGTGCGATCGCTCGTCTAGCACTGTGCTGCATCGTGGGCTTTCCGTTTTAATCCGAGACCGTCGGAGGAGCGGGTTCAGCCGCGGTGACTCGCTCGGTGGGCAGGCGTTCTTTTGGCTGAGTGTTGACTCGTCCTATCGGCGCTAGAACATAACTCGGCGCCGACACGGCGAGGCGATTTCGAATCTGGCGAACGGTTGCAGCGCCGGCCGGCGTCATAGCGACCGTTTGTACGAGCAAACCGGCACAGGCCGCGGAATCGACGAAGACAGCCCGCGACCGAAGTTTGGATCGTCGTTCCGGATCGCGGGCCGCAGGCTCGAATTCCGAGCATCGGCCGACGTACAAGGCCAGCCTTTCGCCGACACCATTCCGACGGTTTTCCGCCGTCGACTTTTTTGTATTGACGTTCTGACGTTGATCCTGATACGTCGATTTTATTCGGTGCCGATTCTTCGTTGACGCGGATTCGTCGCTGGTCAGTGCGCATTGGTTACGTTTTGACAGCCGCTGTAATGCAATCTCCCGGTATCGCGTGCGCCTTGGTGTGGGATCACATGGGGTCCGCCGGGAATGTGGCGGTATGCGTTTCGATAACCCGCTGGATACTCGTGATCACTCTCGAGCGCTGTTGTGGTCAAGGCGGCTTGCGCTAAACCGGCCTTGGCTGACGGCGACGACCGGCTCACCACTGGAAGATTCGCCAGCGCGGCGAGATGAAGCCAGGCGCCAAGTCGTCACGGCGCGAGTCCATTGTCCCGTCACCGTTGGTGTCGATCAAATAGTAGGACGGCCCGACCTCGGGAATGACTTCGACGAAGATCAGTTGCCCCTCGACGCGATACTCGAGTCGGCGCTCACCGACACCGTCGATGATCGTGACCTCGGCGTTTTCGAGCTCTTCGAGCGCCCGAGCCCGTTCGTCGAGTGTCGGCGGAATGCGCTCGCCACTGTCGCCGTCAGCATCGATTGCGGGCGGTGGCGGGACGTTCGTAGCTGTGGCGCTGCCACCTGCTGCCGGACTCGCGTCAGGCACGAAGCTTTGCGCCTGCGCGGTCGACAGCGTCACGACGCTCGCGAACAAAACAATCGCGGCGGTTATGGCTCCGCCTGTTGTTCGAGGCGTTGGCGCCAACGCTTTTGCGTTGTCCGACTTGAGAAGGGTGCGAGACGCCTCGCTGCCTGATGTCATGTTCATAGCTCCATGAATCGACTTCGGTCCTCGGCTGAAGGAACCGAGCCTCGCGCTTCGTAGTGATCGAAGATGGTATCAACGACAGCCTTCGGCGTATCGACGACGTGAAACAGCTCTAGATCCTCCGCGTCGATCATGCCTTGAGGCACCAAGGTGTTCCTGAACCACTCGATCAGCCCATGCCAAAACTCGGAGTCGACGAGCACGATGGGGATTTGGCGGGTTTTTCCGGTTTGCACGAGCGTCAGAATTTCAGCCATCTCATCAAGAGTACCGAAACCACCCGGCAGCACGACGTAGGCCGAGGCGTATTTGACGAACATCACCTTGCGCGAAAAAAAGTGGCGAAAGCCGAGACCGATATCTTGGTACGGGTTGGCGCGTTGCTCGTGGGGGAGCTGAATGTTGAGGCCTATCGAGGGTGACTTGCCGGCGAAAGCCCCTTTATTGGCGGCCTCCATGATTCCGGGGCCGCCGCCGCTGACGACGGCAAACCCGGAGTCGGATAACTCGCGCGCGACTTGTTCCGCGAGTGCGTACCGCGGGTGGTCGACGGGCGTGCGAGCCGAACCGAACAGGCTGACCGAGGGGCGGATACGAGCGAGACGCTCAAAGCCTTCGACGAACTCCGCGACGATCTGAAAAATTTTCCAACTCTCGCGTGTCAGCTCGCTGTCGTCGATCGGCAACAAGCCCGGGTGTTGTGCGCGCTCCTTGGGGGTCATCTGTGGGGCTCCATCTAGGGTTTCTTGGAACTGATGGTTTCTTGGGACTAAGGCTACTGAAAAGTTGAATCCGGGACGCTCTGAAGGCGCTCGGGCTACCCTTGAAAACTTCAATGCTTGCCCGAGTGCGGCTGAACTTTAGCGTCCAAGCATTCTGCGACACGCGAAAAAACGATGAGCGGTTGCCGCCGCCTTCACGATTGGACGGAATCGTTCATCGACGCTTCGCAATGGCCTTCCGCGCATATGACCGGTGTCTTCGCCAGTTTGAGGTGCGGTGTGGCTGGTTGATGTCGATGTCCGCTGCCCCTGTCACCACAATCGACGACGTTTGCCGATGGGCGCGGTCACGAGGGCGGGTCGAGCAATGTGTTTTTGAAGCTCGCTGCGAAGCGCGTTCGAGTCACGCGGCAGCCCATGACTGTCGCGCGATATCAGCAAAACACGGACTGGAACGGCTGATGTTCAAGGTATCCGGCGTCGTGGTTGATAGCCTCGATCGACGTGCGCAACATGCGGATTCGCAGGCGCCCGACTCGATCCTGCTAGCATCTCACGACCCTCCGTCAGTGTCTCAAGGTCAATGCGATGTCGGTTCTGAATGATGCTCCCTTTGTGCTCGTTGACGGGTCATCGTATTTGTTTCGTGCGTATCACGCGTTGCCCAAGTTGACGGCCCCAGACGGCCATCCAACGGGTGCACTTTTGGGCGTGATGAATATGCTCGAGCGACTTCGCTTTGAATGTGCGCCGACGTATATGGCCGTCGTCTTTGACGCGCCCGGCAAAACCTTCCGCGATGATCTTTATCCGCAATACAAAGCGACACGTGTCGAGACGCCGGACGACATCCGCCGTCAGATCGAGCCGCTACACGACCTTGTACGCGCGCTTGGCTATCCGTTGCTGTGCGTGGACGGGGTCGAAGCCGACGATATCATCGCGACGCTGGCCGTCGAGGCGGCAGCCGACGGTCAAGCGGTGTTGATCTCAACCGGAGACAAGGACCTCGCGCAGCTGGTCAATGATCAGATCACGCTCGTCAACACCATGTCCAACACCCGACTCGACCGCGCGGGCGTGATCGACAAGTTTGGCGTTCCGCCTGAGCGCATCGTCGATTATTTGGCATTGATCGGCGACACGGTCGATAACGTTCCCGGCGTTGACAAGGTCGGGCCGAAAACGGCCGTCAAATGGCTGAATGAGTTTGGCGATCTCGATTCGATCATGGCCGGTGCCAATTGCGTCAAGGGGAAGGTCGGGGAAAATCTGCGAGACGCCCTGTCGCACTTGCCGTTATCGCGCGAACTGGTCACGGTCCGACGTGATTGTGAGATCGGGCAGGCGTGGTACACGCTCAAGTTGAGCGAGCCGGATCGCGACGCGCTTTCCGGTCTGGCTCAGCGTTTTGGTCTGACGCGGTTGTTGCGAAGTCTGAACGATTCGGGCGATGACTCAGGCGCCGACAACGGCGTCGGTGTCGAACCGTCTCCGCCGCCTTCGGATGGGGCGTCGACCGCGGCGTCTCGGGCCGTTGATGCGAGTCATTTGGTTGTCAGGATCGTTGATTCGGTGGCAGAGCTCGATGCCTTGATCGATGTTCTCGATCAGGCCAAGTCGCGTGGGCAGCTCGTCGCTTTTGACACCGAAACGACGGCGCTGGATCCGATGCAGGCGGAATTGGTTGGGATGTCGTTTGCCGTCGATGGCGATGGTGGCTGGTATGTGCCGCTGGCGCATCGCGACTCGGCTGGGCCGGGCGCGTCCACTGATGTGACCATCGAGCAGCGCCGAGCTGACGGCGAAAAGTCGCATCTAGCCGACGCGGTCAACGCGCCAGCCGAGACCCTTGCACGCCTCGCCCCATGGCTGGCTGACGAAGCCGCGCCAAAACTCGGTCATCATCTCAAGTACGACCGCACGGTCTTGATCGAGAATGGTTTGAGCTTTGCGGGGATTGCCCATGACACGCTGCTCGAGTCTTATCTGCTGGATGCCGGCAGCCATCGTCATGATCTCGACAGCCTCGCTGAGCGGCATCTCGGTTGGCGCACAATCCACTATGAGGATTTGTGCGGTCGAGGCGCCAAACAGCTTGCGTTTGCGGATGTGCCGGTCTCTGACGCTTCTCGTTACGCGGTCGAAGACGCAGCGGTGACGATGCGGCTTCATGAAAAACTGGCACCGCGTCTGGCAGCGCAAACCGGGCCGCTCAACGTGTACGAATCGATCGAGCGCCCATTGATCGCCGTTCTCGGCGACATGGAACGCACCGGGGTGCGTATCGATACCGACGAGCTGGCGCGTCAGGGCGAGGCCCTGCACAAACGCTTGGCCGAGGTCGAGGCCGAGGCCTATCGCGTCGCGGATGGCGAGTTCAATCTCGGTAGCCCGAAGCAGATTCAGGACATCCTGTTCGATCGTCTGGGCCTGCCGGTTTTGCGCAAGACGCCAAAGGGCCAACCTTCAACGGCGGAGGATGTGCTTGAGCAGATGGCCGCGGATCATCCGCTGCCCTCGTTGATCCTTGAATACCGAGGTTTGAGCAAGCTGATTTCGACGTATGTCGACAAGCTGCCAACGCTGGTCAACCCACGCACGGGTCGAATCCACACGTCGTTCCAGCAGGCGGTCGCGGCGACAGGTCGACTATCGTCGACGGATCCGAACTTGCAGAACATTCCGATCCGAACAGAAGAAGGGCGGCGTATTCGTCGCGCCTTCGTTGCTGCTCCGGGCAAACGTTTGTTATCGGCCGACTACTCACAAATTGAATTGCGCTTGATGGCCCATTTTTCTCAGGATGAGAAATTGCTCGAGGCATTTCGAGCGGGTTGCGACATCCACCGCGCAACGGCGGCGGAAGTCTTCGCCAAACCGCTGGAGGCCGTCGATGACGCCGATCGACGTGCAGCGAAAGCGGTCAATTTCGGCCTGATCTACGGCATCTCGGCGTTTGGATTGGCGCGTAACCTCGGGATCGATCAACACGAGGCACGGATCATCATGGATCGCTATTTCGAACGCTATTCCGGAGTCGCGCGCTACATGGAAGAGGCTCGCGAACGCGGTCGCAAACAGGGGTATGTCGAAACGTTGATGGGTCGTCGTCTGGCGCTTCCAGAAATCGATTCGCGCAATCCGGCTCGCCGCGCCGCGGCCGAGCGTGTTGCGATCAACGCTCCATTGCAGGGTACGGCGGCCGACATCATCAAGCGTGCGATGTTGCGTGTTCATGCCGAATTGGCAGGCATCGCCGAGGACGCACGAATGATTTTGCAAGTCCACGACGAACTCCTGTTCGAGGTGCGTGAAGATGACGTCGATGCGGTGAGGACGTTTGTCGTCGCAGCGATGGAGAGCGCAGCAGAGCTTGACGTCAAGCTCGTCGTTGAAGCTGGCGATGGCGCCGACTGGTCGGCGGCACACTGAGGCATGTCGATGCGAGCCGTGTTTGCGATCGTGCCTTGGTTGACAGCCGCCGCCGTCGTCGCGGCATTGTGGGTGTGGGCGCCGCATGTTGCTCGCTGGGCCGGCGTGACGGCATTCGATGAACTCCCCGCAGCGCAGGAGGGTGGCGCTGCGGGGTCGCTCGACGACTGTGATCTAGCGACGTCGGCGTGTTCTGTGATGGTCGAGTCGAGCGATGGCCGTACTTGGCGCGCGACGCTCAACCTGACGCCTAAACCGGTCCCGATGTTGGCTCCGATCATTGTCGAGCTGACACTAGACCCGGTGGAGTCTGCCGCAAATGTTGACGAGCGTTGGCTCGAATCGGGATCGCCGCCCACTGACGAGTTCGACGATGAATCTGGTATTACCCAGGCGCAGACCAGCCGAGAACCGATTCAGACCGAGACGTGGCCTTGGCCCGACCGCTGGATGCTCGATTTAAGTGGGGTCGAGATGTTCATGGGCGTCAATCGCGTGACGCTAACGCGTGCCGTTGATGACGGGGAGCGCGTGCGAGGTCTTTATCGTGGTTCGGCCTATCTGCCGCTGTGTACCAGTCAGCAGATGACTTGGGACGTGTCATTGTCATTCAGTGACTCACCGACGTCACGAGTTGCAGTTTTCGGTTTGACCACTGATCGACGCCATGTCGGCTTCACGCCCGAGGGCCAGCGCGCGATCGACGCGCTATTTGGCGGCGATGAGGCGAGCCCAGGGCGCGCCTTACTGGACGCGCCGCTGAATTCTGATCGTGAGCATGCGCCATGATTTTTGCAGTGCGCGTTGCATCCGCATCGAATCAGTTTGTCGTCGGACCGCGTCGGAGCAGGTGGCATTGTTCCGCGAAAGATTCGTCTGGGACGCGTATCGATTTGGTTGGGCGAATATCACCTGCGCCCTGATCTGTGTCGACGGGATTGGCGGAAAGAAGCGTGGGCGTGAGCGAGCCGGCGATGAGTCGACAAGCGATAGAGAAATGCCTTATTGACTTGAGGTCGAGTGTTTTTTCAGCAGCGAGCCGAGTTCATCGATGATTCTGTGCGACCGGGTTGAGGGCAAAAGCCAAGCGGTCAATGGCTCCGGTGGCGTGCAGATGATTGACGAGATGTCGGGCTGCAGAGGCTTGGGGCAAAGGGGCTAGAGACGATGACGGAGAAACGAGCACACGGGCCTTGCTCGTGGCCATCCGCTGGGTGTCCTTCGACTGTTGTCACGATGGATCCAAGTGTCGCGGAGCCTCGTTTGGTGGCAGTGACGTCGGTGAGTTTTTGTTCTCGGGGGTGTCATGGCCCGCGCGTCGTGCGCGGTGGCGTGCTACGCGTCGTGGCTTGGAGTGGCGCGCTGATGGCTGCGCTTGTGCTGCTCGTGCTGGGGTTGTGGTTCGAGCACGACGCGACGTTCGATCTCGGTTCAGACCAAGGGCGGGTGCAGCCACACGCGATCCCGCCTGTCGATGCGCTTGACCACGCTTTTGAGCCGGGCCGTCTGAGCTTGGTCGATGAGTCGGGCGATGTCCGAATCGATGACCTGCCGCCGGCTTGGCGTTGGGTCTATTTTGGATACACCGCTTGCCCGGACATTTGCCCTGGCAGTCTCGCCATTCTGGCGATGGCCTTGCGTGAGGCGCTCGCCGACGACGCGTTGAGGAGGCAAATGACGCGCTCCGGCGCCGTGCACGATGCGCCCGTCGAGGCTCTTTTCCTGTCGGTCGACGCGGAGCGAGATTCGCCCCAAACGGTCGGCGAGTACGCCAAGTACTTTCATTCGGCCATTCGCGGCGGCGTCTTGCCCGAGACCTCGGCCGCATACGCTCGCAGCGCCTTTGGAGTGGTGTTCGATCGTGTGGAGCTCGAGGGCTCTGCGATGGGCTACGTCATCGATCACAGCTCAATGGTTTACCTACTTGATCCTGAATCGCGAGTGGTGGTCGTGCACGACCATGGTGAAGGCCCAGGGGAGCTGGTTGAGGCGCTTAGAACAGCTGTCGCGACAGCGGCAATCTCGACCGATACGGGCGTGGTCGATGAGTCTGTTCGAGAAAGCGGTGAGCCTCAAGGCGAGCGCCCGAGTGATGTCAGTTTTCGCGGTCCTGTTGGCGAATCCGCGCAAGACTCGGAACAAGGACCGGGGCAAGCGTCCGACGACGCTAATGGTCGGTCTGAACGCGTCGACTCGTGGCAGGACTAAGTTTGAGTTGTCAATGCCGCTAACGCGGGGTTCAGGCCGAGGGTGGATACGGTGGCCCGCGATCTTTTTGAGATACGGCTAAGGAAACCCAACGAAAGGCTACGAAGCATGGTGCGCAGACGTTCACCTCATGGTTCAACGACCGCGGCCTGACGTTTCTTCGCCAGAAGCGCCCCAACAATCGGTCCTGTGTCAGATCAAGTCCCAGCGCTCGGGGTTTCGACCCAGTCAAGCAATAGATGCTCGAGATCCTCGCGGCCTGCGCCAGACTGCGCGGAAAACGTCTGCAGGCTCGCCGCTATGCCGTCTGCTTCGACGCGTTTCGCCGTTTCCATCAGGGCGCGCTGGGCCTGATTGCGTGATAGCTTGTCGGCCTTGGTCAGCAAGAGATGGATGGCGGTTGGTCTGTCGCTGTCTTCGAGCCAGCCCACCAAACGTTGATCTAGCGGTGTCCACGCGTGGCGAATATCCATCACCAGAACGAGTCCCCGAAGATTCGTGCGGTTGCGCAGGTAGCCTCCGATCGCCTGTTCCCAGCGCTTGCGCTCGCTCAATGGCACCTTGGCAAAACCGTAACCGGGCAGATCGATCAGGCGGGCGAAGGTGGGGTTACCGAGGTCGAACGCGATCAGTTGTTGCGTGCGACCGGGTGTCCGGCTAACCCGAGCCAGCGAGCGATGATCGGTCAGCCGGTTGATCGCGCTGGACTTGCCGGCATTCGAGCGGCCAACGAAGGCGATCTCGGGTAAGTCGTCTTCTGGCAGAAAGCTTTGATCGGGGGCGGCGAGTAGGAACCGGGCGCCGCGAAAACCCGAATATCGACCGCGAGTCGGTGCTGCGGAGGCCGCCGCTTCGGTTCTGACTGACTGTTGGCTATTCTCACCGGCCGAGTTTTGTGCTGTTGACTTGTGTGCGGCAGGTTCGGGTACAGTTTGAACGCGCGGTCGAGGTTGTGACATTTGCGAAATCCTGAGCCTGAGTTTGATCTGTGATGGCAGGCATGAGAGCCGTGTCCGATAGGGGCGCGGTGGCACGTCCGCGCCCGTCATCCTACGCGGTTGTGTTGGGCGAAATTTCGCGCGTTGGCATAAACCCTTGAAGACGTGCCGGTACGATGGCCGATCCAGCCGATCCAATCTACGTCGCGACACATCGTTTGACTGCTGCGCGTGGTCGCACACGCTCAACCGTGCAGCGCACCTGTATTACTGGTTGCTGAACATCCGCTGTGCTATAAGATCGCCCGCTCGCCGTTAAACCAACTAGGCGCGCGCACCAGACGCCAGCGGGCTGTTACGGCAGCGAGTCGAGTCAGGCGTAGGCGCGGGTCTTTTGGCACCGGCCGGAAACCGGTGAGCGCGATGTCATCACCGGGCCCGCCGGGTTCGCGCCGAGCGGGGGTTCGCGCCAAGCCGCGCGGGTTTTGTTCGAAGTGACTGTAGGAGCCTCTTGACCATGCGTTACGCCAGACTGTTGCTTGCTGCCGCTGCTTCGCTCGCGGTTTCTTCGCCAGCGGTTGCCCAGATGGGTGCCGAGATGGGCGATCCAACCCGCGGCCAGGAGCTTTCCCAAGCCTGTGTAGCGTGTCACGGCGCGGACGGGAATTCGACGAACCCTGAGTGGCCGAAGATCGCCGGACAGCATGCAAGCTACATTTACAAGCAGCTGCAAGACTACAAGTCCGAGCGCCGCGTCAACGCGCTGATGGCCGGTCAGGTCGCCAACCTGAGCGATCAGGACATGCGTGATCTTGCGGCTTTCTACGCGGGTCAGACCATGACGACGGGGGTTGCCGACGAAGCCGTCGTGACGCGCGGTGAACAGATTTACCGCGGTGGAATTCCGGCTCAGGGCGTCGCCGCTTGTATCGCCTGTCATGGTGCAAACGGTCGCGGCAACCCAGCAGCGATGTTCCCAAAGGTTGCGGGTCAGCACGCTCGCTACAACAACGACCAGCTGGGCTACTTCCGTTCCGGTCAGCGCGCAAATGATAACGGTCGCATGATGCGCAACGTCGCTGCGCGAATGAGCGACTCGGATATCGAGGCCGTGTCTGAATACATGGCAGGTCTGCGCGGGGAATAGAATCAAATCTTGATCCGTTTCCTACGAGAGGGCGGCGTTTGCCGCCCTTTTTTGTATCTGCACTGCACAGGTTTGACCCTGCGGGCGCCTGAGTCAGCAGCCGATCTCTGGGATGCGTGGCTTGGGCGCCGGCTCGGAGGCTTTTTTCGGCAACGCTTGGGCGTCTCTGTCGTTTCACTGCGAGGCATCGTGCCTCAGTTCTCGCTTTTTTCGGCGTTATGCAATCGATTCGGCTGCAACGCGTCGAGGGCAGGAGGGGCCGTACCATTCACGCGGCTCGGGAGTTGGAGTGCTTCGCGTGCCGAGCATTTTTCGTATGTTCTTTTGCACAATGACGCGGCACTTCGCAGGATTCAAATGCGGGATGCCGATGGCGGCGCGTAGGGGCTGATTGTTGGCTCACGACCGAGCTGCAGTGCCGTTGCCTTACTGCGGCCGCCACGCGGGGTTCCGTCAGAGGATCATCGATCACCTATTCTCTGCAGCGAGGAAGGTTTCACCGACTGAGTTGCCGAATTCGTTCTAAGGTACGGAAAACCGTAAACATCGCCGTTCCGCATTCCGAGAAGGTTCCTGATGTCAGAAACGTTGCCCGTACCTCCTGATTCATCGTCGACCGGTGCCTCCGCGCGTGTGCGTTCAACCTCGGATCAACGCGTGAGCTTCGGGCGCGTGGCGCTCGAGTTCCTCGGCTCAATGAATTTGGCCATTACTCTGCTTTTGGCGCTGGCGATCGCTTCGGTCATCGGAACGGTTCTGGTTCAAAACCAGCCCTATACCGAGTATCTCATCCAGTTCGGTCCTTTCTGGCACGAGATCTTCGCCGATCTGGCTTTGTATCAGGTTTACGGAGCGACGTGGTTCATCGTGGTGTTGTCGTTCCTCGTGCTATCGACGTCGGTCTGTGTCGTGCGCAACTACTCAGGCGTGATGCGGGACGTCAGTAGGCTCAACACACGTGTGCGGGAAAAGTCGCTCCGCGCGTTCACGCACTCGCACAGTTTTGTCGATCATGTCCAGCGCAGTGAACGGGTTGAGCACGCCGAACGGGTGTTGCGAGCACAAGGCTATCGGGTGCGCGCTGAACAGAGCGATGGCGCAACGGTCTTGGCAGCGAGCAAGGGCGGGGCCAATCGCTGGGGATACCTGTTGACCCACATCGGGATCGTCGTGATCTGTGTTGGCGCGATGATCGACGGCGCGATCTGGTTGAAGGCCAAGGAGGCATTCGGCGCACTGGAGATCGAGACGCGCAACATTCCAGCGTCTCAAGTTCCTGAAATCTCTCGGCTCGGTGCATGGAATCCTGCTTTTCGGGGATCCGTCGAGATTCCGGAAGGCTCGTCTGCCGGTGTGGTGTTTCTGCCACGTCGTGAAGGCTACTTCGTCCAAGAACTCCCGTTTCGCGTCGAGGTTGAGGCGTTCCGCATCCAGCGGCATCCTAACGGCATGCCGCGCAGCTATGAAAGCGACCTCGTAATTTATGATCCAACGCTCGACGAGCCACTTCGTCAAACAATCGAGGTCAACCATCCGCTCGTTCATCGGGGTACTGCGATCTACCAAGCCAGCTTCGCGGATGGTGGTTCGCGACTCACTCTCGACGCTGTGCCGTTGGGCGCAGAGGCTTTGAGGAGCCTCGAGGTCCCGGGCCGGGTGTTCGATATTCTTGAAATTCCAAGCCCTGACGGTCGCGTCCGAACACTCGAACTGAATGACTTTCAGTTGGAAAACGTCGTGCCGTTTGAGGACGAGGCAACCGGGCGTCGAACCCGTCAGATGGGTCCGTCGTTCGATTTCCGTCTGGTCGATGAGACCGGTCAGGGCATGTACTACCGCAACTACATGTCGCCCCTGGTGCAGGAAGGCGCATTGTATTTTTTGAGTGGAGTGCGAGAGTCCCCCACCGACGAATTCCGCTACCTGTTTTTGCCGGCGGATGACCGCGGGACGCTGGATCGCTACCGCACCTTGTTGGCGATGTTGCATCAACGCCCAATACTTGAGCGCATCGCGGCTAATCACGTGCAACAAACCTCGAACTTGCTGCCGGGCGATCCGCAGCGCGACGTCATCGAGCGAACGATCGTAGAACTGATGAGCCTATTCGCGCGCGGCGGCTACGCGGCCGTCGCTGAACATGTCGAAGCTCGGGTGCCCGCGGGCGATGAGCAGGGCCGCGTGGCCGAGGTGCTCGCAAATCTGCTCCACTCAGGCCTCCAGTCGCTTTACGTCGCCATCCTCGATGAGGAGGGCGTTACGGAGATCGGGCCAGCCCAGCAACGTTTTCTGGAGGATGCGATTTCAGCGATCAATGCTCAGCAGCACTATGACTCGCCGTACTTCTTCATGCTGACCGATTTTGATCACCTGCAAGCGTCCGGCTTGCAAATCGCGCGTGCACCGGGCCAGAACATCGTCTACTTTGGGTCGCTGATTCTGATTATCGGAATTTTCCTGATGTTCTACGTGTCGTACCGTCGGGTGTGGGTCATGGCTCGCGATTCAGACGGCCATGACGGGGTGTCGGTGGTCGTTGCTGGTACGGCCAATCGGAAAAAAGATGAATTTGATGAAGAATTCGGCCGTCTAACCCAGTGGGTCGAAGAGACGCCTAAAAACCGCTAGAGCCGGCGTCTTCCATCGGTTCAAACCTTCGGTCGAATCACGGCGATGAGAGTCGATCGCTGACAACTGGGCCTCTGGTCAGACGGATGTGCCCTGGTGATTTTTTAGGGTCGTGTCATTGATGCGTCCCGTCGGTCGTGAAGTTGGAATGCGGAGTCGTTGGGCGGACACGACGCTTTCGTGCGCTTGTGACGGCCCTTGGGAGGGGTGGAAATGTCGGTACCGCAAGAGGCAATGAGTTTCGAGCGCACATCGTTGTGGCGCCGGCTCAGTATCGGTGATTGGTTGTACGCGGCCGCCGTTGTTTCGGGCACGCTCTATGTGTTGGCACTTTACGGTGATCGCCTTGATCGATATGAGATCGGAACGCTGCTGTTGGTTGCAGGCGCTGGTGTGTGGCTAGGCTGGTACTGGAAAAGCTGGCGCCCTTTCGCGGCGATTGTCGCGACGCTATCGCTGTTTGGCGTTTGGCTCTACGGCAATTCGCTCGACAATGCCAGCAACTTCTGGCTGAACTACATCGGTGGCGGTCAAGCCGGCGCGATGTGGATGATCGTTTTCTTTTACTTCGCGACGGTCATCTACTTGGTCGGGTTGTTTACCCGTTCCGACTTCCCTTCGAGGGTGGGGACAGCGTTCGCATGGATCGCGTCAGGTTCCGGCCTGATGGCGCTGTTGGTACGCTGGCGTGAGACGTGGCTAAACCCTGAGCTCGCGCATGGATACGTGCCTGTCGCGAACCTCTACGAAGTTTTCATACTGTTTTGTGTCATGACCGGGCTGATGTACTTGTACTACGAACAGCGCGTGAACAGTCGCACGATGGGCGGGTTTGTGATGCTGATCATCGCTGCGGCGGCCACTTTCCTCGTCTGGTACACAGCGACACGCGAAGCGCACGTGATCGAGCCATTGGTTCCTGCACTGAATTCGTGGTGGATGAAGGTTCATGTCCCAGCCAATTTCGTTGGCTACGGTGGTTTCGCGATCGCGGCCATGCTCGGGGTTGCGTTTTTGCTACGGCATCGGTTTGAAAGGACCCATCCTGAGGCCACGTTTACCGAGCGCCTTCCGAGCGCGGACGCGCTTGACTCGGTGATGTACAAGTCGATCGCGATCGGCTTCGCATTCTTTACGATCGCGACCGTGCTCGGCGCCATGTGGGCAGCCGAGGCCTGGGGGGGCTACTGGTCCTGGGACCCGAAAGAAACCTGGGCGCTGATCGTGTGGCTCAACTATGCGGCTTGGTTGCACATGCGGTTTACCAAGGGCTGGCGCGGGCCCGCGATGGCTTGGTGGGCGATCATTGGTCTTGGTCTGACGACGTTTGCCTTTATCGGCGTGAACATGTTTCTGTCGGGCTTGCATTCATACGGTGAGCTATAAGGAGGCGTGATGATTCAACGACCGACCGACAAACTCTTGTCCCCGATCGAGTCTCCGGTCACCCCGTTGGTTCCAGACTCGACAGTCGTAGGTGTCCAGCCGCGGTCCGTCGAACAGGCTACATCCGAAGCCACAACGCAGGTTTTGAGTCGCGTTGGCAGTGGACTCAGTCACGCAGTATCAAGGCGTCGTTTGTTGACCGGTCTGGCGCTCGGGCCGATCGCTCTACTCGCGGCGAGCGCCTTGTCATCGCGGGCGCAGGCGGCGGCTGGTCACGCCATCAAGGTTCCGGGATTCGACGAAGGCATCGACTTTTTGACGGTGGGCCAGCCTAGTCAGGCCGCTATCGACGGTGACCGCATTGAAGTGGTTGAGGTGTTCTGGTATGGATGCCCGCACTGTAACGCTTTTCAACCGACCGTTGGTCCGTGGATCGACTCGCTCGACGACGACGTCGCGTTTCGCCACTTGCCCGCGCCGTTCAATCCGATGTGGGCACTGCACGCGCGGGCTTACTATGCGGCCAAAAATCTGGGCATTGAATCGGAGTTTCATTCAGCTTTTTTTGCCGCCATTCACGATCAGCAGCGTAATCTGAACAACGCCTCGGCGATCGCGCGATTCGCCACGGTGTTCGGTGTGACCCGTGAAGACTTCCAGACTGCCATGACGACCGAGGCCGTCGATGCCCAGATCGAAGCGGATCTCGCGAACCTACGCGTTTGGCGGGTCGACGGTGTACCGAGCTTGGTCGTCGACGGTCGCTTCCTGATCGGTGCGGGCATGGCCGGATCGCACGCACGGATGATTGAGATCGCGGACGCGCTGATCAGCGCCGTGCGACAACAGCGATCTGCGTCTTGAAGCCTAGGCCCGCGGGTTCGTGTTGTCCGCGCTCCGCGAATACAGTTCCCAGCTCCAAGCATTGAGGGCGTTCGTCTCAGCTCACGGTATCGATTGACCGCACCATGGCAATGGGCCAGAAATCAAGAGCCCCGGGCGATGTCTGCGTCCGCGCAGCCCCGCGTGCGAAAGCAGGCCGTTCGAGTTTATGTCGGGTTTGGGTCACGCGCGTACGCGCCCGGCGTGAGTTCACCACCTTCGTCGTCGTCGATAGGTCTAGTTGGGCGATCTGCTAAGCGGCCGATCATCAGTGACTCGCTCCCCCGGGGTTGTCTCGACGCGCTTGCTCGGGCTTATTCGGCGCATCGGGTGACGGTCATAAGTCATGGTCGGCGATGGGGCCGCCGACTTTGATGGGTCCGGGATCTCTCTCTGAGTGAATCTGCTTACGATCGTTCGTGTGGCCGATTCGGCGTTCCATTGACCGCGTAGACGGCGGTCAAGAACGGTCGCTGGGTTCAGTCTCGGAGATCAGACACAATCTTGGCGAGGTTCTGGCCCAGCGAGCCAGGATGCGCGCACCTCTAATCACGGCTTTGATTGAGTAAATTTGTATTTCAACCGAATGCCAGGCGGCTTTTGGCCGCCATTGATGGTGACGTTGGGTCGCCGCACCCATATCCAAGGAGCAAATCGTGAGTTCACGCACAGCCGCCGACGCCCTCGTCGAAAGTCTCGAATGCGAAGGTGTTGAACGGATTTTCGGCCTGCCGGGCGAGGAGAACATGCCCGTACTCGACCGATTGCTGGGCTCCCCGATTGACTTTGTTACGACCCGTCACGAGCAGGGCGCAGCCTTCATGGCGGACGTCCACGGTCGTTTGACGGGTCGTGCGGGTGTCTGCCTCGCGACGCTCGGCCCGGGTGCGACGAATCTGTTGACGGGCGTCGCGGACGCCAATATGGACCACGCGCCCGTCGTTGCCCTCGCGGGGCAGGCGGCTTCGACGCGACTGCACAAGGAGTCTCATCAGGTTCTGGATCTGCAAAACCTTTTCGAACCGGTAACGAAGTTTTCATCACGCGTCGTGGCGCCGGAGACCGTGCCGGAGGTCGTGCGCCGCGCTTTCCGAAAAGCAGAGGCGGTCAAGCCCGGCGCCAGCTTCATCGAGTTGCCGGAGAATTTGATGAAGATGGGCTGTGATACTCCCACGTTGGCTCCGCATGCGATCGCTATGCAGGTGGCTGCAGATGATGCACTCGATGCTGTAGCGAAGCGTATCAAACACGCTCGTCGCCCTTTGGTTCTCGCCGGTAATGGCGTCGTACGGGCTCGTGCAGCCGAAGCGTTGGCAGGCTTTGCTCGTGCGTGGAATTTGCCCGTAGCCAATACCTTTATGGCGAAAGGCGTGATTCCGTTCCGCGATACTCTGGCGCTCGGGTCTATCGGTCTGCAAAGTCAGGACTTCGTCAATTTCGGCTTTGATCGCTCTGATCTGATTATCTGCGTCGGCTACGACCTTGTGGAATACCCACCGCGCTTATGGAACCCCGATGGTGCTCGGCCGGTGATCCACATTGACGAGGAGTCGGCCGAAATCGACCAGTACTATCGCGTCTGTGATGAACTCGTCGGCGACCTCGCTTTTTCCCTTGCGGAGCTAACGGCACGCGCGGATCCGCGCGAAGACTGGCAGGTGGGGCGACTGCGCCAGCAGCTTATCGACGACATGAACGAGCACGCTGCGGATACGTCCGTACCGCTCAAGCCGCAGAAATTGATCTGGGATCTGCGTACAGCGGCCAAGCTCGACGCAGTCATGATTACCGACGTCGGCGCTCATAAGTTGTGGATGGCACGCATGTTCCGCTGTGAGCAGCCGAATACCTGCCTGATCTCGAATGGATTTGCGTCAATGGGCATTGCCTTGCCGGGCGCAATCGCGGCCTGCCTCGTGCATCCCGGGCGGGAGGTGGTGGCGGTCACGGGAGACGCAGGCTTTCTAATGAACGTGCAGGAGTTGGAAACGGCCGTTCGCCTTGGCTTGTCGTTTGTCGTGCTGATTTGGAACGATTCGGCTTATGGTTTGATCGAGTGGAAGCAGCAGCGGGAATACGGCCGTGAGGCTTTTGCGAGGTTCGGTAATCCCGATTTTGTTCGGCTGGCTGAAGCGTTTGGTGCAACCGGCGTTCGCATTGAGGGCGGCGATTCGCTTGAAAAGGCGCTGACCGAAGCGTTTTCTCGCGACGGCATCACAGTCATCGATTGTCCGGTGGACTATTCGGAGAATCTTCGCCTGACGGAGCGATTGGGCGAGCTCGTTTGCCCGTTCTAAATGAATCGGCCCTACGGTATCCGTCTCGCCTCCGGCGCAGATGCATTGCGACTCGCTCGTGTGGGACCTCAACTGGGCCGAGTCGCTTTAGCTTCGCAGCGGGATGAGACCCACCTAAGGAAAGTGGATACCCCGTTCGCGAATGCGCGCCCGTTGGACGGGCGTCGATCGTAAAAAGTGTTTTGGATACTCCTCCAAAACTAAATCTGGGCGCCAACGCCGCGCTGGGACACTGGCGCAGCAGCTCAGCTCGGCGCCGAATTCAACGCGTTTCTCAGTGCCGCTGGTTCATCAGATTGAACCCCAAATCAGGCCCGATGCTCGAAGTTGCCAGGAGGTCTCCGACGTCTGGCCCGATGGCACGTGCTGTGTATTCATCGGCGATCGTCACCCGGCTACGAAGCACACTTCTCGTATTGGTCCGCGAGCAACGAGTTCCAGTCAGCCACCCCTGCGTCATACCGAGGTACACCACTGACTCGCCAAAGTCTCGCTGGTGCGCCGCGTAACACGCCAGAATCGCGCACAGCGAAACCGATCCAGCGAAAAACGCCACTCTTGCGGCGCTTCAGCGACAAATGCAGGTCTGCGTTTAAACTGTGAGATGACACGGACGAAGTCAGTGCGCGCGTTCATGCGAGCCGTCAAGGAATCCTCGCCCGCGTCATCAGCCGCTGCGCAGGTTCAGACCGGGTGCTTGCGGCGTCGGTTTCGTAGACGTCCTTGTCTCGCGAACGCCTGATTATCGTTGTCGAATCGTCGAAGAGACCAAGTCGCAAAACCATGCTGCGAAAAATTCGATGTGAATTCGGAGTTGCGCCTTCTTCGCCGGCTCTGTGCTGCGAACCGGTGCGAGCGTGGCAGGCCGAGGGTCTCGCCGAGAAAGACACGTGGCGCGACGCGACGCTCGCGATTCTGCAAGCGATCGCCCGTACACCCGGGAACCGGGATCGAAGAAGACGCTTTGCCCAAGAGTCCATCGACGTATCGGATTTGAAAGCGCCCTACGATACGGACAGGCCCTTGCTGATCAAAGAAAAGCTTGATCACGAGTTCTCGCCGCCGTGCGCGTGGCGGCATTCGTTGTCGAAGCAGGCGGCGTATCGGCGATGCTGAACGTCGATTCGCTTGATGGCCGCAACGGGCCAAATATCGATGAACCATGTTCGACCGTGTCTTCGGGTGAGCCAATTCTGTCTGCCGGCGACCGTTTTCGGGTGCTGAGTTACAACGTGCACGTCGGCATCGCGACCACCAATCTTGCCCACTACTTACGCTCGACATGGAAGCATGTTCTTCCGTTCAATGGACGTCGTGCGAACCTTGATCGAATCGCTGATTTCATCGCTGGATTCGACGTTGTGGGGTTGCAGGAGGTCGATGCCGGAAGTTTGCGCTGCAATTTCGATATTCCTGGACGACTTTCGGAGCGTGGTGGCTTCCCCTTTCGATACACGCGGATCAATCGTGATCTCGGGTACGCTCGCCACGCGATGGCGCTGTTGTCCCGGCGAGCGCCACACAACGTCGTGATGCATCGGTTGCCCGGCGCGATTCCGGGTCGCGGATCGATCGAGGCGCAGTTTCGGTTGGCAAACGGAGGCACTCTCGGTGTTTTTATCGTTCATTTGGCGTTGTCGCCACGCGCGCGCGCTGGCCAGCTGGCGTATTTGGCCGAGGCCGCGAACGCTCATGATCGAGCGGTCGTGCTGGGCGATTTCAACTGTCAGCCTAAATCGTCCGAATTCAAGCAATTTTTGAATATGACGGGATTATTGCCGGCTGGCCCGACGGTGGCGACCTACCCGGCCTGGGCGCCGCGTGCGGCGCTAGATCACATTTTGGCGTCACCGCAGCTGGCTGCGGGATTGCACCGCGCCTATCCAATCAAGCTTTCTGATCACTTGCCGATTGGCGTGGAATTGTGTGTTGATGACGCGATCTCGCCGCCAGAGCCACGGAGCGAGAACCGATCACGGCGATCTTGACTGAGCCGAGTCGCGATCGACCGAGGCCTCTCGATAGATCTATCTTGTTCGGCGTTTGCAGTGAGAGCCCATCAAGGCTGTCCGATGGCATAAGGGCAACCCTCAAGAGGGCCGCGAGCAGGGTGTAGCGCGAGGTGCCTGGAGCGAGCGCCGCGCGACGCAGTAATCGATTCAAAGTCTTCCAGGTATAAGGTGATGCACGTCAACGAGCGGGTCATCGCATGAATAAGGACGCCGAACTGCGCAGCACCATCTTAGAGCTGGATCGTGACTTGAGCCGCTCGCGCGACGAGGCGCGAGCGCTGCGACGCCTGGCGCTTCGCGCGTTGGCGCTGGCGGGTGCGCATATTCCGGACCTCAGAAGTGTTCGAAACGAAGTTGAGGCAAGCCTCGATTCAGACTCGATCGATCTGGCCGCCCTCGATCGCGCAACGGGCCAACTAACCGACTTTGTCCGCCGCGCGCCACCCGCGGATGGTGGAACGGCCGTCGATGCGCGTTGGTTTCAGGGCTTGCACCGTTTTCCTGCGCTGAGCGAGGCGCTTGCCGAGCTCGAGGCTCTATTGCAGGAGCCGCGACTTGATGCCCAGCGGCTGGTGCGTCAGCTCGATCTAACGTTCGATCAGCTGCACACCGATTGTCAGCGCGCTGAAAATGAACGGGCTCGCTTGGCGGAGCTGGTCGGCAACGTGTGGTCGAAAATCGAAACCGTCACGGCTGCATTAACCGGCGATGAGACTGTCACCGATGCTGCGCGCAATCGTCTGCAATCGTTTGGGGATGCGATTTCAATTGACATCGCCGATCTGCGTGGGGAAGTCGTCGAGCTTTCGGATGTCGAGAGTCTGAGGCGTTCGATTCTGGGCGGTCTCGATCGGATCACCGATCGCATTCAACATTTCCGTGATGTTCACGAGGCCGAGTTGCTCGCCGCGCTGGAGCGCAACCGTGGTATGCGCGGCGAGCTCCAGCAGTTGCACGGCACAGTGCAGGCGCTGACTGATGACCTCGCCCGCGCCGAGGCGGCGGCACAAACCGATGCGCTGACAGGTTTGCCCAATCGTCATGCACTTGAGCGCGCGTTCCGCCAATTGAGCGAGCATCCCGGTCCGAATCACGTCGCGGTGTTCGACGTCGACCATTTCAAGAGCGTTAACGATCGATATGGGCATTCAGCAGGCGACAAGATCCTGCAGGTGATCGCCAAGCTGCTCGCTCGAACCTTTCCTTCACCACATTTCGTCGCACGGTACGGTGGTGAGGAGTTCGTCGTGTTGGTGCGAGGCGATGCTGAAGAGGCTGCCAGAATGTGCGACGCAGCGCGCCAGGCTGTCGAGTCGCTGGTGGTGCGGAATCGCGGCGAACGGGTGCAGCTGACGATTTCGGTCGGGTTAGCGGAAGCGCCGGCACGAGTCGAGGGTCATGAGGCGTTCAAACGCGCCGACCGCGCACTGTATTCTGCAAAGGCTTCAGGTCGTAATCGGTTGGTTCAGGCCTGAACGGTCGCGACGTTCGCTGGAAGTGGGCATGGGCTCGGGTCATGCCGATGGTCTCGTCCGGCGTCGCTCGCACTTTGCAGGTTTGTACGTAACAGGAATGGAGGCACGATGTCCACTGAGCCGAGGTTCGGGATCGATCAACGCCATCGAGAAGACGCGTCGCGATTGAATGTGGATGAACGAAAGTCTGCTCAGCCGAGTGTCGGTGCGATTCTGGTCGTTGGCGAGGCACTTTTTGACGTGTTCCCAGAGACATCGAATCAGCCGGCGCGACAGGTTCTGGGCGGCGCGTCGCTGAACGTCGCTTGGAATCTGGCGCAGATGGGTGTCAATGCGCGATTCGTCGGCGGCATCGGAGACGACGACGCAGCGCAGCGTTTGCGCGCGAGGCTCGCGACACTCAAGCCGCGAACGGTTGATGGCACGGTTGTCGTCGATCGACCGACTGGGCGGGTCGACGTGCATTTTGATCGAGGCGAACCGAGTTACGTCATTCCGCCTGATCAAGCGTTCGACCACTTGCCCGATACCGTTGTTGATGAACTCATCGAAGGCTTTGAAAGCGGTGATTTTTCTTGGCTTTATCACGGCAGCTTAGCATTCCGATCGAAGCCGATGCAGACCGTGCTCGAGCGGTTGATTCGCGCTGCGCCCCGCCGTTTCTTCGATGTGAATCTTCGTTCGCCGTGGTTTTCACTCGATCATATCCACAAGACCGCGCGCGGCGCCGATATCGTGAAGTTGAACGCGGCAGAGTGGGTGTTGCTTGATCCGTCGGCTGAGGCGGCGATGAATGCGCTGACCTCGTCGCTTCGTCGGCACGCGGTCAATTTTTCGCGATCCGATGCGGAAAAGGTCGGTGAGGGCGAGGCTGGCAAGGATTTGCGCCGTCTCGATAATGCGCCGTTCTCCGTTGTGATGAGTCAAGTCTATGAGGCGGCTATCTCGACCGCTGAACAGTGGGCCTTGAAAGTGGGGCTGGTGGTGACGTTGGGTGAGCACGGTGCTTTGTGGGTCGACTATCGCGGCGCGCGGTTTTTTGTGGCGCCCGAACCCGAATGGTTGAGCGAAGTGCCGGAGCCCGCTGACGCGCTGTCGTCTTCGTCTGGATCTGAAGCCGCGCAGACCGTGCTCACGCGGGGCAATGTGGTCGGTGCGGGTGACGCCTTCAGCGCCGCCCTGCTTGCTGAATGGTCTGCGGTGGGGGTGCGCGTGACGCAAAGCGACGCGCCTTCACCGGCAACAAGCGCCCTTGGGAGCGCAGTCTCGAACGGCGTGGTGGATGGCTGGCAAGAGACCATCGGGGGCGTCATGCGCAGGGCTACGCGCTACGCCGGGGCCGTGACCTGTATCGAAGGTGCAACCACCAGCGACACGGCTTGGTACGCCTCGTTAGTCGCGTCTCTGCCATGCGGTAAGTGGATGGGCTCCACGTCAAGCGTGCCACCGGTGAATCGTGTCAGTTACGAATCTGACTTTGCGGGAGCGGGCTGGGAACCCGGGTTGTCGCAGGGCAACGATGGGGGCACGAAATGAGACGGCGCCGAATTGACGAGGGTCTCGTGCTGATCGGCGTATTACTGCTGGTGACCGGGGGTTATTTGTTGTTCGGTGGAGACTTGGTCATGCATCGAATCGCGCCCCAGGGCGGCGGCGTTGGTGGCGTGGTCGCGCAGGCTTTTGGTGCCGTGCTGACCGTGGCAGGCGTGTATTTTTTATTTCAGTCGAGACGCTGAGTGGTCTCTGCAATCTGCGCAACGATGCGCGTCGTGTGCTTTGGGCCGATCCGGAATCGCTGCGTTTGAACGATGCATAGAGGCGGATCGGTAATCAGGCGTCGCGACTGGCGCCGGCGGCGGCGAGTCGTTCGAGATACTTCGCCCACAGGTCGTCCTGATCACGACCGATGCGATAGAGATAGTCCCAACTGTAAAGTCCGGTGTCATGACCGTCGGAAAATACCAGCTTGACCGCGTATTGGCCGATTGGCTCGATGGCGACGATTTCGACGTCGCGCTTTCCGGTTTGCAGCGTTTCTTGTCCGGGGCCGTGGCCAACGACCTCGGCGGAGGGGCTGTAGACACGCAAGAATTCGCAGGGGAGTTCATGGTGTTCGCCGCCTGGGTAGCGGACCTCGAGGACGCGCGACTTGCGATGTAGATTAAGCGCTTCGGGGCGTATGCGATCCGTACGGTGGCTGCGCGTATTCATAGGGTGGCTTGACTCCTCGCTTCGGAAAGTGGCGGCGCCAGTGGTGCCTGTCTGAGCAAACTAGGCGATTTGGATGGCGGCATCGGATCGCGCGTCAGAGGATGTAGCGCGACAGGTCTTCATGCACTGCGAGGTCCGCAAGTCGCTGATCGACGAAGTTCGCATCCACGACGATGGCGTCCTGTACGTCGGGTGCCTGGTAGGCCACCTCGGCCAACAGGCGCTCCATTAGCGTGTGCAGGCGACGGGCACCGATGTTTTCGGTGCTCTCATTGACCTGCTGAGCGATTTCCGCGAGGCGCCGTATGCCGTCATCCGTGAAATCAACGGCGACGCCTTCCGTGGCCAGCAGTGCCTGATACTGTCGCGTCAGACTGGCCGTCGGTTCGGTGAGAATCCGCACGAAATCATCGACATTGAGTGCACTGAGTTCGACTCGGATAGGCAACCGGCCTTGTAGCTCCGGGATGAGGTCCGAGGGGCGCGCAAAGTGAAACGCACCCGACGCGATGAATAGAATATGGTCGGTGCGAACCATGCCGATTTTCGTATTGACCGTCGTGCCTTCGATCAGCGGTAACAGATCGCGTTGCACGCCCTCGCGCGAGACGTCGGCGTTGCTTCCACCGCTGTCGGCGCGGCGAGCGACCTTGTCGATCTCATCAAGAAACACAATGCCGTGCTGTTCGACGCGTTCCAACGCCGTGGCTTTCGTTTCCTCCGGATGGACCAGCTTGGATGCTTCCTCGTCGATCAGCGCCCGATAGGCCTCCTGCACGCGCATGCGGCGGCGCTGGGTCCGCCCGCTACCTATCTGTTGAAACAAGCCCTGAAGCTGTTGGGCCATATCTTCCATGCCGGGCGGCGTCATAAGCTCGACCGATACAGGGCTTGTCGAGATGTCGATTTCGATTTCGCGCTCATCGAGCTGCCCTTCCCGAAACTTTTTGCGCAGTTTTTGCCGGGTATCAGCATCCTGCGAAGCGGGTTCTGCCTGTGTGAATGAGCTTGAGCGGGGGCGTGGCAATAACGCGTCGAGCACGCGTTCCTCGGCGGCATCTTCAGCGCGAGGGCGTAATTCGGCCATGGCTTCTTGGCGTACTTGCTTGATTGCAATATCGGCCAGATCGCGAATGATTGACTCGACATCGCGTCCGACATAGCCGACTTCGGTGAACTTTGATGCTTCGATCTTGATGAACGGTGCCTTCGCGAGGCTGGCCAGACGGCGGGCAATTTCAGTTTTTCCGACGCCGGTCGGGCCGATCATCAGAATGTTTTTAGGCGTGACTTCAGCGCGCAGCGAGGCGTCGAGCTGTTGACGCCGCCAACGATTTCGCAAAGCGACAGCGACGGCCCGCTTTGCATCGGTCTGACCGACAATGTGACAGTCGAGTGCGGCGACGATTTCGCGCGGGGTCATCATGCGGTTCGATCTCCATTGGCTTCTGTATTGGCGCTCGAAACCGGCGACGATCGATCGTCGTGATGGAGCGTTTCGAGCGTGTGCTGATGGTTGGTGTAGACACAAATATCGGCCGCGATGCGCAGGGCTGCGGCGACGATATCGCGCGAGCTGAGCGACGTATGTTCCAGCAAAGCGCGCCCTGCCGCTTGCGCGTATGCGCCGCCTGAGCCGATCGCGATGACGTCGTGCTCGGGCTCGATGACGTCACCATTGCCCGAAATCACGAAGGTGCGGTCGCGATCGGCAACCAGCAGCAGGGCTTCGAGGCGTCTCAAGGCACGATCGGATCGCCAGTCTTTGGCCAGTTCGACCGCAGCGCGGGCAAGCTGTCCCCCGTGTTGCTGAAGCTGTGCTTCGAAACGCTCAAATAGCGTAAAGGCATCGGCGGTGCCACCTGCGAAGCCCGCCAGAATCGCGTCGTTATGAACGCGTCGGACCTTGCGAGCATTACCCTTCATGATGGTCGAGCCCAGCGAGACCTGACCGTCGCCACCGATGGTGACGCCGTCATCCCGCCGCGTGCAGCAGATCGTGGTGCCATGAAAGCTTTGCAAGTCGGTTCTCCCAAAAACGGCCTCAAATACTCGAACGCCGGGAAAGGCGGGGTGGCCATTAGCCTGAATGATGGCGCCCGCTCGTAGATCAGTACGCTCAGACGAGTCGCGTGTGTGGATCGCGACGGTGTTAAGACGGCGATTGGTTCACCGCGTTGATGCGCCCGGGTGCCTTATCCTCTTCGCGTTTCAGGCGCGGTCGGTTGACGAGTGGTCACTGCGATCGCAGGACTGCCTGCAGGTGAGCGTTGTGCTCGAGCCGAATTTGAGGTGTCTCGGTCAGGCAAGCTCCGCACCAGAGATCGAGCAGATCTGTAGGCATCAGCGTTAGCGGCCCCGCAGCCCGACGCCGCGATGCGTTGGAGCGTAGCGCTTGAAACACGGTCTCGCTCGTTGTCGTAGGGCGTATGCTTCACTCAACCACCCCTGGTTAAAGTCGGGGCAACTCGCCGTTTTTCAATGGCGACGAGTTTGTTGATCGCCACGGTGGTGCCCGCATCGCTTCAGTGCTCATCGTCGGGTGGCCCATGGCTGCGCGGTCAAGCGTGGCCCTTGATCGGAGATGGATCCGTTCACGCCAAACATCGACACACCGCACGCTTTTCGCCCGCGCGGCCGGCAGGTCATCTATTCGTCGGCGGTTATTTGATTGTTGAAGTTCTTGAGATCGGTCCATTTGTCTGCGTCAGACCGGCGTTCGGCATCTTGATCGGGGCGTTGTCGGCGCGCACGTGGATGAGCACGGTCGACGACGGCAGCAAGGTGTTGAAAATCGAGGTGGGTGTAGATTTGAGTCGTCGCGAGGTCTGCGTGTCCCAGTAGTTCCTGGACTCCGCGTAAGTCCCCGCTAGATTCAAGTACATGCGTTGCACAGGCATGGCGCAATTGATGTGGATGAAGCCCTCGTTCCAAATGGGTCTGGCGCGCGCGCCGAGCGAGACGCTCTTGAATACTGCGACGGCTTAGCCGCGCGCCACTGACGGCACGAAAAAGGCCAATTTCGGCAGAACACGGAGCGGAACTCGATCCAATGGCCGCAGGCTTTATGGTGTCGGTTTGCACCGCGTCGTTTGCGAGCCCGAACAGGTCGTTGGTTGCGCGGTCGAGTTCTGCAAGAGCGGCGCGCGCGGCGCATCCAACCGGGACGACGCGTTCGCGACTCCCTTTGCCAAGAACGCGGACAAAGCCTTCTCGCTTGATCATGTCGCCGTCTCGGGTGGTCAGCGATGCGAGCTCGGAGAGGCGCAGGCCAGACGAGTAGAACAGCTCGATCAGTGCGCGATCTCGAATTTCGAGAAAGCGTGCTCGCGCTGGGTCGCGTTGGTGTTCTGGTGACGTGATCGGCTCCAGCGGTGTCGTGAGGCGTTCGATTTCTTCGATCGACAATGTATCGGGCAGGCGCCGAGCGAGTTTGGGTCCCCGCAGCCCGAGGCTCGGATCGACGCCGGTGAGCCGCTCACGTTGGCGCCAGCGGTAGAAAGCTCGCAGGCTCGCAAGGAGTCGTCGCAGGCTGGTTGCGGCCTGTCCCTTACGGGCGCGGTTAGCAAGTAGACGCCGGAGCATTTCCGGTGTTAGGTCGCCCCAGCCCGTTTCCGATGTATCCGTATCGCCAGCCGGGCTGTGGCTCAAGCGTGTGGCGCCTCCAGTGCGAGCCACGGGTTTACCGTCGACGATCTCGGCCCAGTCCTTGATGAGGCCCAGGAGGTCGCGAGCATAGTGTTCGGCCGTACGCATCGAGTGACGACCATCATCCTTCAACGAAGCCCTGAACCGTTCAACTTCGCTTCGCGCGATCTCAAAACCGTCGTGCGATGTAGGGGGATGATCGAGCTTGGAAGGTTCGAGTGCTTTGTCATTCATCGAGGTGATCAACCGACGTGGCTAAGAGCGGGGCCGGACAGTCCGTTAGGGCAGTATCGAGGAAAACGGCGCGCGGGATGCCGTGCGAGGCGCGAGACAAAGAAGCCGCACGATGAGGAAGCCCGTGTTGCGTCGCGCGTCGATCGGTTGGCGAACGAATGTATTCGGCGTTTTAGGGGTTCACCGGTTCGCGGTTGGTTGTCACGAGTGACCTCCCCGCTGCGTTGTGCTCGTGATCAGGTCGATGAGGCTCTTGCAGAAACAAGCGCTGCGGCACAGAGATCGGCGAGGGAGTCGATCAGGAAAGTGCCCATGTCACTTTGAAAGCGCTCGAGATCTTTAGCTCCTATGGCGAGCAAGCCGATCCCTTTGTAGCCGTCAGCTTGGGTCGCCGAATGGGTCGCTGCATCAGGATGACCGTCGAGCGTGTTAGCGAGGCGAACCCGCAGGGGCGCCAGAATCGCGGAACCGAACTCTTGACCCGCGCCGCCAAAGGCTGCTCTTAGGCGTGTTTGACGGTGCCGTCCGCATAGCACGGTGCCTGCTTCAATGATGTCTTGCAAAACCGACCAGGCGTCGTCGTCCATGCAGTACTTGAGAGGTAAAGCGGCGTTGGCTGAAACCGCTCTGAGCGCGGGTGGGTAAAGCAGGATCTCCACACGTTCGTCAGTCAGGTTTTCGCGCAGCTCATTGCAAATGGTCGCGAGCACCGTTTCCGAGTCATTCGTGCCAAGAAGGCGGCAGGAGAGGCGATGCAGTCGCTCGACCAGACGCTGGTTGGTCGCCGCGGTGTGGAATACGGCTTGCAGCTGGTTGCGGTGATAGGCATCGCGTTCGCGGAAGTAGCGCAGCTTGGCTTCTAGCAAGGAGGTCGCGCCACGGACCGGATGGGGGATCGTCAGCACCTCCAACAGGGGAATGTGGTTGACGAAAAAATCCGGATGCGCGCGTAACCACTGTTCAATGTCTTTTGAAGTAAGTTGAACATCAGGGGTTTCTGCATCCCGATCGGTATCAGGCGTCGATGATGGTGCCGTGATCGACTTTCTGACCGTGCTCTTCAGTTCTCGTCGGGGCTTCTTTACGGCACTTTGGGTCGCGTGCTTTGGGTCGGATTTGGATTTCCGAGCGCTTTTCGGATCGTCAGGGCTTGCTGCGCGTCGCGTGGACTTTGCCGCCTGTCGGGCCGACGCAGGCTTCTCGTTGTGCTCACTCGCGCGCTCTGAGTCAGCCTCTGAAGTCGTCTGAGCACTGGATTGCGAATCGGTATCGGAGTCTGTCGGCGAACGGACGGTCATGGGTGCAATGAAATCTCGGTGATGACTTCGGCGCAAGTCATGTGGATGTGTCGGAATTGAGCCTTGGGGTCGCGCGCGCTTGGTCACAAGCCTCAGGCACACGTCTCGCCCGGTAGATCCGGTAGATAATAGACCGGAACCGTCGTGCGTCTTGCTGCGACAAGCGCGAGACGCGTCGATGACGACTAGGCCCTCGTGTTCGTTGCGATTTGGCAGTTCTCGAATCCCCGATCGCCTTAGTTTAAAGATCGATTCGCGGATGAAACTGCTTGACGCTCAGCATTTACCCGGGGCTATTGCGGGACTGGGAACGCCGCGAGATTGATCTGGCCATCAAAAACAACGCGAGCGGGGCCGCTCATCAGCGCGTGTTCGCCCTCACCTTTCCACTCTATCACGAGCTCGCCACCGTTCAGTGTGACTGTCGTTCTGGGCTTGATTCGCGCTCGTTTGGCGAAGGCCACCATCGCTGCGGTCGCGCCCGTGCCGCAGGCTTCGGTCTCGCCGGCGCCGCGTTCGAAAACACGCACCCGCAGACCATCCGAGCCTGTCACTTGCGCGAAGCCGACGTTGACGCTACGCGGAAATGCCGGGTGTGACTGCAGGGCGCGACCAAGTCGCTCGACGGGAGCCTTGTCAATGTTATCGACCTCGATCACGGCGTGGGGATTGCCCAGGCCGACGACAGTGAATCGAACGCTGCGCAGCGACTCACTTGGGGCTGTAGGGACAGCGGGTTCAGCGTCGACATCAGGCTCGAGACGCAGACAGAAATCACCGTTATCCCGGGCAGTAACGTCGGCGTGCGTCGCGTCGAACGGTATCGCATCAGGCGAGAATGTAGGCACGCCCATCGCCACTCGAACGTCAGCACCAAGGTGATCTGCATGCCGTCGTTCGATGTCGAGCGTCAGTAGTCCGGCCAAGGTTTCAACGATCACACAATTTTTGGTTGTCAAAGCAGCGCGCTGAACAAAGGCCGCAAAACAGCGGGCGCCGTTGCCACAGTGTTCGACCTCGCCGCCATCGGCATTGAAGATACGATAGCGGAAGTCCGCGTCCGGCGAGTTCGATGGTTCGACCACGAGAATCTGGTCACAGCCGATACCCCGATGGCGATCGGCCAGATGTCGCAGGTTTTGTGGCGACAGGTCGACGGATTGGCGGATGCCGTCGATGACGACGAAGTCATTGCCGAGCCCGTGCATCTTGGTGAAGGCCAGACTTTGTACAACGCCGCGCGGCGAGCGGCTGAGTCGCGAATCGATTTCGCTACGACCAGCTTTGTCGCCATACCCATGAGGGTCAGGGGCCGGGTCATCGGCGTAAACACGCCCGAACACCAACAGGTGACGATCACCGTAGGTCTCGACGGTCAGATCGATCAGCCCAGCGGCTCGCAGTTGCTCGGCGACTTCTTCGGGACGGAGTGCGGCCGCGAGGGATGCCGCAAAGTCTCGGCGCAGAATCTCGGGCTCGTTCGCGGCGTATCGCTCGACCATCGCTGCAAGGCTCGCCTCGTCGTCGGGTCGACGCAAATCCATCAGGAAAAACCGACTGCCACCGGCCGACCGAGGATAGGCGAGGCGCTTGATGCTCTGCCACAACTGATTCGGCTGATGTAAGTGGTGCAGCAGGCTGTTCGAAATCAGCGTCGCGAAGCGTTGCGGTTGGCCGTCGGGCGTGAGCCAAGGCGAGAGCGCATCGCGGCACTCGACGCGTAGGCGGGAGCCCGCAGGATGATGCTGCCGCAGTTGACGGCCCGCGTCGAGCATCGCCGACGCTGCATCGATACCGAGCACAGAGCATTGCGGGTGTGCTGCGGCGAAACGCAATGCCACATCGCCGGGGCCGCAGCCGATGTCCAACACGACGCCTGTCAGCGGGGCAGCGGCAGTGATGTCAGAAAAAATCGACGCGAACAGATCGACGAAGGCTTGATGCGGAGCGTCAAAATCCGCAGCGGCGTACGCGGTAGCCTGCTCTGGATCGTGCATGCATTCGGGTTCAAGTCGGCGCTGCATTGGGTCCGCTGAGTCGTGAAAGCTGAGTCGAAAGGAATGCTGTGATGTTTCGGATTCTTGACTAGTTTGCGGCTCGTGTCATTTGGAGTGTGACCCCGGTTTACGCGAGGGCCTCACGAGCTTGGGTGGCTCTGGGTCATGGAGCCGTGGCGGGTGTTGCAGTTAGGACGAGCTGCATCGTGCGCCACCTTCAAACGAGTCTGCCTGAATGACCTGTTTCACCGTGTCTCGACTGGGCGACTCGGGCCGAGTGCTCTGGAGGTGGTGATGGTCTGACCCGTGTTCGATCGGTCGCTGGGAGTGGCCTCGGTCGTTCGTCGTGCGACTCGTGATCTCACCAACTCGACGGCATGCGCGCTTCGCGCGACATCAAATCGTCGATCGTTTCGCGGCGCGTGATCACGCTGTAATGAGCCCCAGAAACGAGCACTTCGGCGGGCTTGGGACGACTGTTGTAACGGCTCGCCATGGTGAACCCGTAGGCGCCTGCGTCACGCACCACGAGCAAATCGCCTGTTATCGCGTCGATGGTGCGTTGCTTGCCAAGAAAGTCGCCTGTTTCGCAGACGGGCCCAACGACGGTCACGGGTACGCACGCACCGTTGTCGGTCGTGTCCGGTTTGGCGACCGATTCGATGGCTTGCCAAGCGCCGTATAGCGCGGGACGCATCAAGTCGTTCATGGCACCGTCGACGATGACGAAGTGATGATCGCCGTTGGTTTTCCGCCCAAGGACACGAACGAGCAGCACGCCGGCGGGTGCCGCGATCGATCGGCCGGGTTCGACCAGAAGCGTCTGTCGTCGACCCTCCAGCAATGGCAGCACGGCTCGCCCCCAATCAGCCGGGGTCGGTGGCGTCTCGTCGCGATAGGTAATACCGAGGCCGCCGCCAAGATCGATGTGATCGAGTGCGATGCCTTCGGCCCCTAGTGCATCCACAAGCCCGAGAATTTTTTCCGCCGAAGCCACGAACGGTGACAGCGAGGTGATTTGCGATCCGATGTGGGCATCAATGCCGACCACGTCAAGCATCGCTGAGACATGGGCGCGTCGATACAGCATGACGGCCTCATCGAAGGCGACGCCGAACTTGTTTTCTTTCAATCCTGTGGCGATGTAGGGGTGGGTGTTTGCGTCGACCTCGGGATTGACCCGTATCGAGATGGGTGCCGTCTGATTCAGTGCGCGCGCACGTGCAGCGATTCGATCGAGTTCTTCTGCCGATTCGACGTTGAACGCCTTGATGCCGAGTGCAATCGCCCGATCGATTTCGTCATCGCGTTTGCCGACACCGGAAAACACCACGTCTCGTGCGTGGCCACCTGCGCGCAGCACCCGTTCGAGCTCGCCGCGCGAGACGATATCGAAAGCGGCGCCGAGTCGGCCGAGGACGTCGAGAACTCCAAGTGCAGAGTTTGCTTTCACCGCAAAAGCGATGCGATGAGGATGGGGTGCGAGAGCCTCGTCCCAAGCGCGGTAGCTGGCCTCGAGTGTCGCGCGCGAGTACACATAGGCTGGGGTATCGACGGTCGACGCAATTTCGGCCAGGGCGACACCTTCAACCATGAGTTGGCCATCGTCGTTGCGCCAGAATCCGGCTGCACCGCGCGCGCAATCGCCGTCGGCGCCCGTCTCGTTGGCGATCGAATCCTGTGCCGTCAGATTCATCGAGTGGCGGTCAGGCGAGGGTGCCGCGCATTGACCGGAGTGCGAAGCCGTCGCACGCGCAGGAGTCGTCGAGCTGGGAACAATTCGAGTCACGTGACAACCTTATAGAACGAGATAAAACTTGCAATTCTGGCCGCAAGCCGACGACTGAAAGAAGATGCCACAGCGCACGATGTCGCATCGCCAAGACAGGACCACTGGCGAAATCTGGCGTTGGGATCGTCGCATCGCGTATCGAAATCGCAATCAACCTCACTGCGCGCGTCTGTCGCCAGAAAATACGACCGCTGATCTTGGGGCCTGCTGGATTCATAGTGACGGCGACCGACTTGCGAGGTTGGTGCGCTAGCCTGAAGGTACTGCGGTGCTCTTGCATCGCGACATCGGGCGCGGCGTTCCAGCGCACTGATTCAGCGTGGATCCGTCCCGGATGCGCCAAAAATGGGTGCGTCGAGAGCGGGCAGGTCGTCAGCGATTGCGCGCGGCTCGGCGTCGGCCGCCGACTGCTCGATTTTGCCCGTTATCTCTGAGTTCACTGCTCTTTCCGCAGCCGGCGGCGGCTCGAGTGGGCCCCGTTGACCACAGCTTGCGAGCATTGTCGTAATGCCCAGCACGCCGACCACGGCAATGAACACCCACTGAACGGGGCAAAAACACGTCGCCAGCGATCGAAACATAAGCTTTTCCGGCTTTTTACAGCGGGTTGTCTGCGGATGCGGTGGAGAATCACGCTGATATGCTAACGTGAAACGTGACTGCACGCGGTCAACATCAATAAGGATTAAGCTGTCTCAGGCGGACTTCAGATAGCTTGCGTACACTCAGCGGTGGAAGACTGTCTTGAGCGCGTCTCGATTCCGTCACCCTATGGTGCAAGCGACGCGATTGTAAGCACCGGCGGTCCGCCGTCTCTTTACGACATTTGGTGCACACGGAATAGAACTCAGGACACCGTCGTCCATCCAACCGGACGGGTACAGCTCATTTCGTGCTGTGCTATCCCGAACTGGTGTTACGAACCACCCCAGAGAGGAGTATTCCATGATCAGCAACAAGCGTCGTGTCTTCCTCAAAGGCACCCTCGCCGCCGGAACCGTAGGCGTCGCAGTGGGTGCCGGTCTGCTTGCCCCGAGTCAGCTGCTCGCAGCATGGCCGAGCGACCAGATCCTCGCCGAAGGTTTTGATTCGGCCGCAAACGCCTTGACCGGCGGCGCCGCAATGACTGAATCGGCAGACATCACCCTGACGGCCCCCGAAATTGCCGAGAACGGTGCCGTGGTCCCGGTCACCGTCGAAACCAGCCTCGACAACGTTTCGGAAATCGCGATATTTGCCAAAAACAACGGCACCCCGCTGACGTCACGCTATCTACTCGGCGACGGCGCCATCCCGGTCGTCGGTACGCGCATCAAAATGGGCGAAACCTCTGACGTGATCGCGGCCGTGAAGGTTGGCGATAATTGGATGATGGCGGCCCGCGAAGTCAAGGTCACCGTTGGTGGCTGCGGCGGCTAAGCCGAGCGTCTGTTTTCTGAAAACTCAATTTTAGGAGTGTTTCATGTCCACGATTCGTGCACGCGCTCAAGCGGCCGACGGCAAGGTGACCGTCCGCGCGCTGATTACTCACCCGATGGAAACCGGTGCTCGCCGTGATGGCTCAGGCAATACGGTTCCCGCTCACTACATCGAAACGGTCGAAGCCAAGGTCGGCGATCGCACCGTCATGACGGCTTTCTGGGGGCCGGGCATCTCGCGGAACCCTTTCTATCAGTTCGAGTTCAATGGTGCGGCCGGTGAGCAGTTGGTGCTTTCCTGGACCGACAATAAGGGCGAAAGCGACTCGGCCGAAGTTTCGGTCGGCTAAACGCTTGTTGCTCGACGAAAACCTCGTCCATTGACGAGGTTTTCCTGTAAACCGTCGAGGCGCCTACGCTGAATTGGTGGGCGCCTCGACGTTTCTACGTGGCGCTTCGTTTGATTACCGTTGGTTGACCACCTCGTGAGTGTGACGATTTGAGGCCTGATCAGTGAACGAATTCACGCTTCGTCGTGCCGCTCGTTGCGAGCCGGATGCGGTCTCTTGCTACACTGGTCGACCACGCAATGGAGAAACCGAGTGCGCCGGGTAGATGTTCAACGCAACACGCTAGAGACGCAGGTGCGCGTCCAGCTCGATCTGGACGGTGAAGGCGTCGGTCGGATCGAAACGGGGCTGCCGTTTCTTGATCACATGCTTGACCAGGTCGTTCGTCACGGCGTAATCGACCTCGATATCGAAGCACAGGGCGATCTGCATATCGATGCGCATCACACGGTCGAGGATGTTGGCATTACCCTCGGCCAGGCTCTGGCGCAGTCTTTGGGAGACAAGCGTGGCATCCGTCGGTATGGCCACGCTTATGTACCGCTCGATGAAGCATTGTCCCGTGTCGTGATCGATTTCTCCGGTCGCCCCGGCCTTGAAATGCACGCGGACTTCCGTCGGTCCCAGGTCGGCGGTTTTGATGTGGACTTGTTTCACGAGTTTTTTCAGGGTCTCGTCAACCATGCTCAGATGACGCTGCACATCGATACCCTGCGTGGGCAAAACGCCCACCACGTGGCAGAAACCATTTTCAAGGCCTTCGGTCGAGCGTTGCGCATGGCGGCTGAACTCGATCCGCGAATCGGCAACTCAACGCCGTCGACCAAGGGATCCCTTTAGTCGGGCGCTTCGAGTCTCGGTGTCTATTAAGGAATTTGCAAAGCCTACGTTCGTCACAGGTCCGTTGCGCTGCTTCACGTGTGACCCTCGTGTTTTGCGACGCAGCACCCAAGTCCGCAGTCCTCGTCATCGTGTGATTGAGCCCCTCGTAGTGGAATCGCGTTATGTCTCGCATTGCCATCATTGACTACGGTCTGGGGAATCTCGCTTCTGTGAAGCGGGCTGTCGGCCATGTGGCGCCCACAGGTACGGACGTTGTCGTGACTGCTGATGCAGCGATGATCAATAGCGCCGATCGAATCATCTTCCCTGGCCAGGGGGCTGCCCGCGACGCCATGGCCGCCTTGGCGCAGCGGGGCCTTCTCGATTTGCTGAGTAGTTGGGTCGACCGCCCGTTCCTAGGTCTGTGTCTTGGACTGCAGATCCTTTTCGAGCGCACGGCTGAAAATGGTGGTGTCGATCTGATGGGTCGCTTTGCGGGTGACGTCGTTCGGCTTCAGCCGTCGCGAACCGAGAACCCGGGTGAGGTGGTGCGCGGTGGGCGTATCAAGATTCCGCACATGGGATGGAATCGCGTCGAGAGTCTCGGTGATCATCCGTTGTGGGCGGGAGTGCGTTCACAGGAGGCGTGGTTCTATTTCGTCCATAGTTACCATGTGCGCCCGCTCGACGCCGATATCGTTCAGGGCTATGCCGAGCACGGCCAGCGTTTCGTCGCCGCGGTTGCGTCAGGTAACCTGTTCGCGATGCAGCCTCACCCCGAAAAAAGCGCGGAAACTGGTCTAACGGTGTTGCGCAACTTCGTGCATTGGAATGGCCGGTGAGGCCGCGTCGACGAGATCTTTCGCGGCGCTTTGTCTTATCCGTTTGCCGACTGATCTGGTTGACCGATTTTGTGGTTAATGAGGCGCGTCTATCGACACAAAGATGCCATTCTCGCGAACATTTTGGTTTCAGTGGTGAATTCCAGCGCTGTCGGACGGAGTGATGGCGGCAAAAATGCCGAGACAGGCATGTCCTGAGCCTGTCACGATTAGCGCGGGACGGTCGTGCCAAAGTCGGGTCGCATTGATGACCGGATTGCGATGAAAGGCTTTACCGTATGAGGTGTTGGTTTTGGTTTGTAGGGTTGAGTCGGCCCGCTGGTTGCAGGATTTGTCGATCGAAGGCAGTTATCGCGCCCGATACTGCGTGGCATTTACCTGATACCGGTGTGCGACGCGGGTCCTGAACTCGGGGGTGCTGTTTTCCCGGTCGCTGAAATGGTCGAGGCGCCTCCAGCGGTTTTTTATCCATGGTCCTGAACATCATCTACGCTTGGAGAGAACGACGATGCTGGTGATTCCCGCCATCGACCTGAAGGACGGCACATGCGTCCGACTGCGTCAGGGCAAGATGGATGACTCAACGGTGTTTAGTGATGACCCCGTCGCGACGGCGCAGCGCTGGTTCGATGCGGGCGCGCGCCGGCTCCATATCGTGGACTTGGATGGTGCGTTCGCCGGGACACCAAAAAACGCCAAGGTCATCCACGCGATTGCCGAGGCTCTGCCCGAGCTGTCGATCCAGGTCGGTGGTGGTATTCGCGACGATGAGACGGTCGCGGCCTATCTGGACGCCGGTGTTCAGTATGTGATCGTCGGAAGCAAGGCGGTTACAGCACCTCATTTTGTAAACGACCTTTGCTTGGAATTCCCGGGTCGCATCATCGTCGGACTCGACGCCGCGAACGGTAAATTGGCGACAGACGGCTGGTCCAAACTGTCGAATCACGACGTGATCGATCTGGCACAGCACTTCGAAAACGACGGCGTTGTCGCGTTTGTCTATACCGACATCGCGCGCGACGGGATGATGAAGGGCGTCAACGTCGAGGCCACTTTGCGTCTCGCGCAGGCTGTGCGGGTGCCAGTCATCGCGTCGGGCGGTGTGTCGACCCTTGACGATCTCCGCAGGCTTGCGAGCTACTCTGACGAAGGCATCGAAGGTGCTATCGTCGGCCGTGCCTTGTACGACGAAGTGTTTACGTTCGCCGAGGCGGTTGCTGCTGGATCCGGCGGCGGTACAGACAAAGACAGCGCTCAGCTGGCCGAGCACTGAAATGCTGGCTCGACGCGTGATCCCTTGCCTTGACGTTGACGGTGGTCGCGTCGTAAAGGGCGTCAATTTCGTTGATATCCGCGACGCGGGCGATCCTGTAGAGGTGGCGCGGCGCTACGACGCTCAGGGCGCCGATGAACTCACCTTCCTAGACATCACGGCCACCGCGAACGCGCGCGAAACGATCGTTGATGTCGTACGCCTGGTCGCTGAACAGGTTTTCATTCCGCTGACGGTAGGCGGTGGTGTTCGCAGCGTTGAGGATGTCCGTCGCTTATTGATGGCTGGGGCGGACAAGGTCGCCATCAACACCGCCGCTGTGCTGCGCCCTGAATTGGTGGCCGAAGCCAGCGCGCGATTCGGCGCGCAGTGCATCGTCGTCGCCATCGACGCGAGACGGGTCCCTGATACCCCCGATGACGCCCTACGCTGGGAGGTTTATACCCACGGCGGGCGGCGAGCGACGGGTCTCGACGTCGTCGATTGGGCCGTTCACCTGGTGCGACTCGGTGCTGGCGAAATCCTGTTGACGAGCATGGATCGCGATGGCACACGCTCGGGGTTTGACCTCGGGCTCACGCGTGCCGTGGCTGATGCGGTGGATGTCCCCGTCATTGCCTCGGGTGGCGTCGGCCACCTTCAGGATCTCGTCGATGGCGTAACGGAAGGGCACGCGGATGCCGTTCTTGCAGCAAGTATTTTCCACTTTGGTCAGCACAGCGTCGGTGAGGCCAAGGCCGCGATGGCGGCAGCGGGTGTGGCTGTTCGCCAGGTCGCTACGGGTTCCGAGCGATCTAGAGACGGATGCGCGCGAGCGATCACTGATTCTGGCTCGCTGTGCACAGAAACGAATTCTTCAGTCGGACATCCAGCATGACCATGGTTTCGCCTCAACAGGGCTCAAGCAAGGATGGTGTTGCAATCCACGCCACCCACAGCGAAATTTTTGAGCGCCTACATGCGATCATCATGGCTCGAAAGGGTGCTGATGCGACACAGTCCTATGTCGCCGGCCTGTGGGCGGGTGGCGTCGATCGCATCGCCAAGAAATTTGGCGAAGAGGCCATTGAGACCGTAATCGCAGCCAAGAATTCCGATCCCCAGGCGTTGATTAGCGAGATGGCTGATGTGTGGTTTCACGCCGTCGTACTGCTCGCCGCGCATGATGTCGCCCCAGATGACGTTTTGGCTGAGCTCGAGCGGCGTTTTGGGCAGTCTGGCGTCGCTGAGAAAGCCGCGCGTAGCACAGAAGGACAGCGATCGGATGTTTCCGATTAATGGAGCCGGTTGATCTACGGCGCCACGGCGCAGATCAAGCCTCGTTCGCGGCCGTCGATCGGGCGTCGATTCCCGAGCCGGTGGCACGCGCACCGGGGATGTGGCGGTGTTGGAGCTGAATTTTTGCGACTGAATCTGTGAGCTCGAGTACGCGACTGCAGGCTCTGTCCTCGGTCTGCGGCCCACGGCCCATCTTGGGCGGCTGCCCCAATCGGCGGCACCGGTCGCGATGATGGATGATCCGATGGAGTGTGTGACGCGGAACCGCTCGGTAGGACTGCTCTCGTTGGCGACGTCGCTCGCGGTCGATGAGATCCCGGTTCGAGGCGCGTGCTGGACGATCGTCCCTAACGGTTGAGCGATGTCGTTTCGACTATCGGATTTGCGCGACAGACGTTAGGTTATCGGGTCAATACAGCGTCGGATTTCTGTAATCGCCTCGATTGGGTTACACGCGACGATCCGCGTTGGGATAGGCTGTTATCCCTGGGGTCGACAAGTGAGCCCGGTCATTTCAACGAAAGGCGGGTGGTCCAGCATGAGGCCGGGTGGCGGGTGTGCAATCTTGCGCGGGTCTACGCGATGAGCGCGTCGGACAACTCAATTAAAGATGTAAAGACGATTCGGGGTGGAGATTCATGGGCATCGGTGGCATCAGTGTTTGGCAGCTTTTGATCGTTCTGGTCATCGTGGTGCTGTTATTCGGCACCAAGAAGATTCGCAATATCGGTGGTGATCTTGGCTCCGCGATCAAGAATTTTCGCCAGTCCGTCAAGGACGGCGAGAATGACGAAGGCGGGAAGCCGGCGGGCGAGTTGCCTGAGGCTGGCAAAGATGGGCAGAAGAACGACGGCGCCAGCGGCGGACGTGTATTCGACCAAGACGCCGAACATCAACGTAACGACAAGGGTTGATTCGCCTGCGCGCCGGCTCCAGCGACGTGATTCGGCTGCGCGCTGGGTGCGAGCGCTGGGTCATCAGCGGGTCATAAGCTCATGTTCGATATTGGTTTTTTCGAGATTCTCGTCATCGGTGTGGTGGCGCTTTTGGTCGTCGGGCCGGAGCGTCTACCGAAACTCGCGCGCGATGTAGGTCGTTTTGTTGGCAAGACTCGTCGGTTTGTGAGTTCCGTACGCGCTGATGTCGAGCGAGAGCTAGCGACTGATGAGCTCAAAGAGATGATGCGGGAGCAGAATCGAGAAATTGAGCGTTTGAAGAACCTGATGAGTGACGCCGAGGACTCGATCGCTCGAGATGTGCGCGATATTGATCGCGGGCTCAAGCGCGAAATCGATGACCAGCGTCAGATGATCAGATCTCTCGACGACGATCCCCGTATACCGGGTATTCGCCGCGAGCCGGTCAAGCTGGCGACGGACGGCAGCCTGACAGGGGGGGCGTCTGCCGAACCGCAAGGTTTGCCAGCTGCGGGTCAAGATGCAGTCGGCGATGACTCGCAGGATCGAGGCGTGGGAACAGACTTTGCAGCGACTGATGACGCCGACACCGTGCAGACGACTGGTCACTCCGTTGACGCTGAAACTCAGCCTCGCGAGTACGAGCCTCGCCACGCCTCCCCCGACTCGGCGCGTGACCCCATCAATGATTCAGCTTCGGCACCAGCGCAGCGAGGGGACTCTCGTACCGGCCAGCTTCCGCACAACGCCGATCGAAAATGAGCATGGATAAGTCATCGAAACGGCAAGAGCCGAAGGACGAGAACGGCTCCGCCACTCATCCTGCCGACGGCGAGCCGGGTGAGTCGCTTCTGTCGCATCTGATTGAACTTCGCGATCGGCTGCTGCGTGTCGTGCTTGCGGTGCTTGTGATGTTTTTGGTGTTGTTCCCATTCGCCAATCCGATTTATACGGCGCTTGCGACACCGTTGATGGCTCAGCTCCCTGAGGGCTCGAGCATGATCGCGATCGACGTCGCCGCACCCTTCCTCGTGCCTTTCAAGCTGGTCTTCTTGCTGGCTTTCGTACTGGCGATCCCCTATGTGCTCTATCAGCTCTGGGCGTTTGTGGCGCCTGGGCTTTACGAGGATGAAAAGCGACTTGCGGGCCCGCTGGTGCTGTCGTCGACTTTGTTGTTCTATCTTGGGATGGCGTTTGCGTACTTCGTGGTTTTTCCACTGATTTTTGCGTTCTTTACCGCGACTGCGCCCGAGGGCGTGTCGGTGATGACCGATATCTCGCGATATTTGAGCTTTGTCATCATGTTGTTTATCGCGTTTGGGATCGCATTCGAGATGCCAATCGCGACGATATTGCTGGTGGCCACCGGCGCCACAACCCCTGAGTCCCTCGCGCGAAAACGTCCCTACGTGATCGTCGGCGTGTTCGTCGTCGGTATGGTGCTGACGCCCCCAGACATCATTTCGCAAACGTTGTTGGCCTTGCCCATGTGGCTGTTGTTCGAAATCGGTCTCGTCCTCTCGCGAATCATGGTGCGCCGCAAGGCCGCGCGAGAACGCGACGATCGCGAATCTGGCGATGAGCCGCCACCGTCGGGCCCATCATCGTCTGGTCCGAGACCATCGGGTCCAAAATTGCCGAGCCCGAGCACACATGCCGCGCAGTCCCGTGGAGGATCGACGCCGATTCCCAAAGCGACCTATTCGCCGGCACGGGTTCATGGCCTCGCTGCTGGAGGCGCAGTTGCGGACGCGTCGCAGGTCAATGCATCTTCGCGCGCGGCCGGTGCCCAACCCGTTTCGCGTTCGACTGCCGACCAAGGCGATTTTCAGGCCCTGACACCTGAGGCCATGGACGACGAGTTGGACCGTGCAGCGCGCGAGATGGATGAGTTACGAGCGGCCAATCGAGCGCGCGGTGCTGAGCTTCGCTCAAAACATCCTTCGATCCAGTCGGCTGATGGTGGTGATCACTCTCGAACTGTCGACGATTCGGCTCTGGCTACCAATAATACGGTGCCATCTGAGTTTTCTTCGAGCGGTGAGGCGTCTCAATCCGCCCAGCTCAGCGAGGAGAGGGCGAGAATGCCCGACGACTCCGCAGACGACCTGTCCAAATCCCATACTGGCTCAAGTGCCAGTGGCTGACTGGCGAGGTTAACCGCGGCCTCCCGGTTGGTGCTGCCGGGTGGTCATCTAGCGGTCGTTTGGCGTCGGGGTGGATTGCCAAGCGCAGTCGAGAGCCGTCTCTCCACGCGTGCGAATGGATGGTCGCTGGCCTGAAGCCGTGGTGCCAGCGTAGGCTAGGCCGCGTGCCATGGCCTCGTGTGCCGCTCTCATCCGACTGCCGTTTGCACTCGCCAAGTGATCCCGCCGGCTGATCATATGTAATTCCAAGAGGTGTAAATCCCGGAGTCGCATGCGCTTACATCCCTTTGGATGATGCGGTATGCCTTGAAAACTGCGGTTTGAATCGGCCGCACTGGCGACCGGCATCCCGAGCGCCTGTCGCTAGATGATAAAATCTGGCGACACGTTGCCGCATTGAGGACTCTTCGTCATGGCTCAGCCACGCCCCACACCGCGCCAGCCCGTGCTGCTCGTCGTCATGGACGGCGTAGGAGTCAACCCGTCCAAAATCAACAACGCCTTTGCCGAAGCCAACACTCCGCGAATCGATGAGTATTTGTCTCGCACCAGTCACACGACGCTCGATGCGTGTGGGCGGGCCGTGGGGCTGCCGGTCGGGCAGATGGGTAACTCGGAGGTCGGTCACCTGACCCTGGGCGCGGGGGCGATCGTGCGGCAGGACCTCGTGCGGATCGACGACGCTATCGCGGATGGAAGCTTCTTCGATAATGACGCGCTGTTGTCAGCGATGCGCGCCGCCCGTCATCGTGACGAGCCTATCCATCTGATTGGTTTGGTTTCCGACGGTGGTGTGCATAGTCATGTTCAGCATCTCTTCGCGTTGCTCGACATGGCAAAAAACGAGAACGTCGAGCCTTGGGTTCATATGATTACCGACGGGCGCGATACGGCGCCACGCTCGGCTCTGACCTATCTTGAGCAACTCGAGGCCAAGCTCTCGGAGACCGGTGGGCGCATCGCGACGGTGTCGGGACGCTACTACGCGATGGATCGCGATAACCGTTGGAACCGCACTGAAGCGGCGTTTCGTGCGATTGCCCGGGCCGAAGGTGCGCGTTGCAAATCAGCTCGGCACGCAATCGAGGCGGCCTACGATCGCGATGAAACCGACGAGTTCATCCAGCCCTGCGTGATCGAGGGAACGACCGCGATGCCGGCAGAAGCGGCATGCGTGTTGTTTAATTTCCGCAATGATCGCCCGCGTCAATTGACGGCCGCACTCGGGATGGAGGCCTTTGATGGCTTCGATCGGGGCGGTTTCCAAACTGTCAACGCGACCTGTCTGACCGAGTATGACCCCCGATTCCTGTCGCCGATCGCGTTCCCGCCGGAACGACCAACGACGACCCTCGGCTCGACGATTGCGCAGGCCGGGATTCCACAATTTCACTGCGCCGAAACCGAAAAGTACGCTCACGTTACGTTCTTTTTCAATGGCGGCAAGGAGAGCCCGTACGCGGGAGAAGATCGCGAGATGGTTCCTTCGCCATCCGTGGATACCTACGATCAGGCGCCCGAGATGAGTGCAGCGGCGGTCGCCGACCAAACGATCGAGGCGATGCAATCGGGGCGGTACGGCTTTGTGCTGGTCAACTTCGCCAACGGCGACATGGTTGGGCACACCGCGCAGCAGGAGCCGCTGATTCGTGCCGTCGAGACCCTCGATCGGGAGGTCGGGCGGGTTCTCGATGCCGCGGTCGAGAGCGGTTTTTCCGTCATTCTCACGGCTGATCACGGCAATTGTGATGAGTACGTCGATCCGGTCACGGGTGAACCCCATACGCAGCACACGAACTATCCAGTCATGTGCATGGTGCTGGATAAGGAACGTTGGCGCCTGAAAACCGGTGGCGGGTTGGCTGATGTTGCGCCGACGGTGCTAGCGTTGATGGGGGTACCGCAGCCACGCGCGATGACGGGCGTCAGTCTGCTGCTCGAGCCGGTAGGAGATGATCCTCGCTACGTAACGGCTCAGGGCGAGCGCGACCAACAGGACGCCGCCGCGTAGGGTCGCGTTGAGACGGCTGCGAGTTGGACGCGGCGCTCGGCTCGGCGTTTGGCGCGCGCCACGACGCACGGCGAGCGGTTCGGCGAGCGGGGGGGCGCAGCGTGACGTCGCGATACGCCCACTGGGCATCATCCTCCAGCGATGACTGAGTTCAGTGGCCATCGGGCACTCAGAGCTACACGTAGCGATGATTTCAGCGAGCATAGCGAATGGGCACGCGTCGCAATCGAACGTCACGGATTGAGTCGTTCTCGTCGTGCGCTCCGGGATGGGTCGAGGCCGCCGCTAGCGGTCGGTTTCGAGCAGTAACTTCTGGATCGAATCTGCGGCGTCGGTACAGTAGCGGCCGCCGAACAGCAGACAATGATTGAGAAGGTGATACAGGTTGTAAAGCGGTTTTCGGCGGTGGAAACCGCAGTCTATCGTTCGCGCCGAGTCGTAAGCGGCAAAGAATTCTGCACCCGGAGAGCCGAATAGTTCGATCATTGCAAGATCGACTTCTGGGTCGGCGGCGTGGGCGGCGGGATCAAAAAAACACGGTCGCCCGTTTGGGAGTGCGCCGTAGTTTCCGCTCCATAAATCACCGTGTACGTAGGCCGGCACGACCTCACGATCGTCAAAAAACGTGTGAATTCGCGAGCAGAGCTGGTCAAGCGCTTTGAAAGCACCGACGGGTAAACGAGGGCTGTTCGCGCCCCGAGCTGACCGCGTCAACGCGTCCGCGATCGCGCTGAGGCGAAATTCGGCGAAAAAATCGGGCCAATTGTCTCTGTCGGGGTTGTGCTGGGGCGTTGGGCCGATGAAGTTGTCGGGGGCGGCGCCAAAGTGTGTGACGGGTAGGGCATGCAAGCGACCGAGGGCCCGTCCGAATCGCGCCAGACTCTCGCCGTGAGCGCGTCTGAGCTCAAGAAATTCGATGGCCAGTGCGGCGCAATCATCGGCGATCAAGATCGCGTGGATGCGGGGTACGAAGAGGTCTTCCGCCCCGGAGTTGCATGCAGCAAGGCGCAAGAGAGCGAGTCCGTAGGCCTCGGCTTCGAGCTGCTCGAGGGCGCCTTGCTTGAAAAACAAGCGTCGTTGGGGGCGACTCGAGCGGCCGCACTCGCGCGTTTGCAACGCTGTCATCAATGAGGAGAGCGCTTGGCCCCGCGGCGCAATCATGCGCTCGATGTCGGCGACGACCGACTGTGCAGCAGCTCTCAGGTCAACGGGTGTTACCGTCGTCTCGGGCCGATTTTTAGGACGATTCCGACATCGCGTCATGGCGGGCTTTTCTTGCCGATTGTCTTTCTCTTTCATGATCCGAGCGTCGCAGTTTGGGCCCGCTGTTGGTATCGTCTTCGACCATCGGTCGGACACAACTCTGGAGGTTCGAATGGCCTATCGCACGCTGGTTCCGCTATGCGATCGAATTGGGCGCGAGCGAATTCAGATCGTGATCGATGCGTTTTATCGCCGCTTGAGCGCCGACGATCGTCTGGGTCACCATTTCGAGCGCGTCAGCGACTTCCCGGCCCACGTCCGCCGAATTGCCGATTTTTGGTATCAGAGTCTCGGCGGTCGTCTCGACGAGCCACCAACCATCGATATGGTCGCGCGTCACGCGCCGCTCCATCTGACTCATGCCGATCTCGAGCGCTGGTTTGAACATTTTGACGCGACAACGAATGAGTTCCTCGACCCGGCCGTCGCACAAGACTGGCAGCGTCTGGCGCGCGGGATCGCGAGTCGATTGGAACAGGAGGTCATTCGTAAATGATCTGATGCGCTGTCGACATCCGGTACCAGGGTTTTTCCGCTTTGGCGCCATATGATGGCGTGCGGCGGTGTTGGCCAAAACGTCCATCCCGACGTCACAGAGCAGCCGGGGCGCAAAGGAGTCGGGCCCCTTGCACGCCGGGCGAGGCCATGCGACTCCGCCATGTGTCAAGTCGTGACTTTGGTCACCGCGCCTCAGCTGCTTCGTTCAGCCGCCCAGCTCGGCGGCTCGAAGACGCTGGTGCCGGGCCATGGATGCTGCAAGATCATTGGCCGCGGTGATCGGCGCAAGGATGTCGCTCAGACGCGGTAGCGGTTGGCCGAGTCGGTCGGCGTAGATGACCTTGTACGAGAAGACTCGCCGAAGGTACTCGCGAGTTTCGGCGAAGGGTACGAGCTCGGCCCAGATGTCGGCCTCGACCGGGCCGTCGGTCAGGGCGCGACTGCCGCCCGGAAGCCAGCTCATCACGCGACCGTGACCGGCGTTGTACGCGGCGGAAGCCAAAACCAAGTGGCCGCCAAAACGCTCCGCGTTGCGACCGAGGTAGTACGTCCCCATGCGTGCGTTGTTCACGGGATCGAGAATCGAAGCATCGCCCGTGATCGTGACGCCTGCCGGTCCAGCGATACTGCGCGCTGTCGCGGGCATGATCTGCATGATGCCGAGTGCGCCAGCGCTGGACCTCACGTCGTGAAGGAAGGCGCTCTCTTGACGGGCGATGGCGAAAGCCCAAGCTGGGTCGATACCGTGTGTTTGGGCTCCCGCGAGGATGGCGTCGGAAAAAGCCAGTGGGAAGCGTCGGTCGAGGTCGTCCCAATGCTGCGCTCGTGCCAGCGTAAAAATGGCGCGGTCGTGCCATCCCCAGGCGTCGAAGGCGCGCGCTGCGGCCCATCGGTCTTCCGTCGACCAACGCTCGATGGCCGCTGACCATTCGCGTCGAGCGTCGGCCCACCGCTTCAGCGCGACATACTCACGCATTCTGGACATCGCGGGATCGGACGCGAGAGCTTCTTCGATAGCGGGTCGAACCGGCGTCGGCTGCGGTGCAAGCGAGGGTTTTTGGTCGAGCCGTTCAGCTGCCAGAATGCCGTGAAAGTCGCGAGAGACCGCAGCTCTGCGCCAGGCCGCAGCGGCGTTTTCATTGTCACCGAGCGCAGCGAATGCGCGCCCCTGCCAGTAGGCCCATTGCGCGGTTGCTCGCGCGTCGTCGCTCATCGCATCGATCGCGGCGAGGACGGCGCGCCAGTCGCGGTCGCGCAGCGCCGATCGCACTCGCCACTCAAACACCGAATCGCCGAAGCCCATCGCGGCATCCGGAGATGCCGCGCCGCGTTCGTTCCGGATCTGCGCGATCAAGCTGTCGATATAGCGGGCAGCGCGAGCATCTTGAGTGACGGCGAGCCGCACGCCCGCTTCTGCCTGGAGGGCACGTCGTTCAGCGAGCGGTAACTCAAGTCGGCTGACGCCGCCCGTATCTGTATCGACGAACGCCAGCGCATTGTCGAGATCTGCGCGTAGCCAGGCGCGTCCGCGCGCGACGAGGAATTTGGCGGTTTCAGCATCGGTGCCACGAAGAGGCGTGTCGCGCAGTCGGGATGGCTGTTCAGCAAGCGCGATCCAGGCGTCAGCCGTGCTGCGGTTGGTTCCAGTGAGGTCGCGCAGCAAAAACCGCGCGAGCCGGAGCTCACCAGCCGCTGCGGCCAGTTTGAGCCTCGCGAGGGCGAGCGGCTCATTCAACCCGCCCGTCTGGCGCCAGGCGTCGAGCAGCGGGTCGCAGGCATTGGGTAGTGACCGCGCGGAGAGCCAGAGTGGCTCAAGGTCATGCAGCGCCGTCGGGTCGCCGCGCATCAGGCGTGCGTGGCGGATCCGGCAGTCACTCGCACTATCGAGCGTCGCCCCCGCCGATATGACGAAGTCGAAAGCGGTGGCGAGTCGTTCCACAGCGGGCCAATCCGCAGCGCTGTGGCGAGCTTCGATCGATTCCCGGAGTAGGTTTGCGGTCTGTGGCAGGTCGGGGTGCCGACTCGCAAATTCGACGACGGTGTCGGTTGTCGCGGTGACGGGGGTGCTACGTCCCGCAACGGCGCGTCTCAACGCTTGAGCGTCGAGCACGGGTGTCAATGGATAGCCACCGAGGAAGGGTCGGACTGCGCGCCAAGTCTCGTGGTCGCTGTTTTCGATCGCGCGCTCAGCCCGTTGAAACAGGCCGCGTTCGACGGTCCAACGCGAGCCGGGCAGATCGTCAGCCGCTGAGCGAAAAGTGTGCCGCGTCGCAGGCGTTTCATCGATAAGGGCCGTTGATCCGGCGTTTATCGGATCGCGGACATCCACGGTGTTCGTCGACTGCGCGCTCGCATGGGCACCGAAGGTCGTATTTTCCGTACTCGTCACGGCGTCGCTTCGCGCGAGACTAGGATCGGTGGCGGCGGCGCAACCACTCAAGCCGACGCTGGTCAACCCGATGGCGACCGCAAGACAGGTCGGTAGCCCTGCAAAACCCAGGGTTCGCGCTGTCGATCCGGCGATTGACTGGCTGCGCTCAAAGACGCGTCGATCGAACTTGCTGTTCGACCTTGACGCCGGCTCAGCCGTGGTCCCGCCGGGCGCTGAGCGTTTGTAGGCGGAGACTTGCCTGACTGGGAGATCAAGGTCTGGTTCGACCCATCGCGCCGGTAGGATGCTAGCAAGCGACAGACGCGCGGACTGGCAGAAACGGAGCATGGTCGTGACCCGGATGAGTGAAACTCGTGAACGATGCCGGCGGGGGCGGCGAGGAGCCGACTTGGAACGGCGACAAGCTTAGCGAAGATTGGTGTGCCACGAAGGATGACACGAGGCGTTGATTTCGCGTCGTCAACGGGCCTTATCACGAATATGCCAGACTTTGGTCTTACCGTGGCTCAATGCTTGTCGAACCGAACGTCACCAGCACGTCTGCACGCGCAGCGTTGTTTTTCAAACCTTTCGAGTGTTGGGGTTTCACGGTCGAGGGCGACGGCTCCGGGTCATCGCCTGCGGCCTTGCGCCAACGTTCCCGCGCGAAATGTCTTTCGGAATTTCGTTTTCGTCGAGCCAGCGCCACTCGCCGGGTTTTAGTGTGGGTCGCGAGACTGTGTCGACGGGGGCCTTGAGAGGCGGCCTCCGTTCGCCAGGTTTCATGTCGATCGCCGTTCGGTGTTGAATTGGGTCGGGTCGCGCATCGTCGTCGCTGTCGCCGCCAACGCCACGACGCGGAGCACGTGAAGATACTGAACCCAAAAGCGTAGCGCCGTCCGTCGGATAAGCGGCTGACCGTTTCGCCGCGAAATGCTGCGGTGAAGCAAACTCCACCGGGCTAAACGTCTCTCGGCCAGCGGAGGTTGAGTGGCGCGAGTACGCATCCAGCCGTACCGATTGACTGGCTGTGCTCACCGTGTCGGCAGCACCTTCGTCGCGTTGCTCGAACAAGGACCATGGGCCAATTGCGACGCGAATCAGGCGCAGCGTGGGATAGCCCACAGCCGCCGTCATCCGTCGCACTTGACGGTTGCGGCCTTCCCTGAGCTTGAGTTCGATCCAGAACGTCGGGATCTCGCGTCGGAAACGCACAGGCGGATCCCGCAGTGGAAGCTGCGGCGTGGGGATGGATCGGACGTCACAGTTGCGTGTAGGGCCATCGTTCAAGTCGACGCCTTTGGCCAAACATTCAAGGGCCGCGGCGTCGATGTCTGTCTCGCCGCGGTGGCCCTCAACCTCGGCCCAATACGTCTTGACCCAACGATGTCTAGGGTGGGTAATCGCGGCCTGAAGACGTCCATCACGGGTCAGTATCAATAGCCCTTCGGAGTCGCGATCGAGTCGTCCGGCAGCGGAATAGCCGTGAAATGGAAATAAGCTCGCGAGCGTGGGGCGTGGCTTGGGTGTGGCTTGTGTCACAGGTTCGGGCGATTCAGCCGAGTCCGTCGATCGCTCCGGTCGGAATTGCGTAAGTACACCGTACGGTTTGTACACCAAGGCAGCTCGCGGGAGTTGATCCTCGCGCTGCTCGTTTCGGTTGGTTGCGCCACGATGGTGCAGAACGCGGTCACCCGACCGAGGCTTGGATCGTGGCTTGCGACGGGGATCGTGACGCGGCGGCGAGGGGCTCATCGTGACTCGTGAGCCTCAGTCGTGGCGCCGGTGTGATCGCAGCACGAGGGTTGTCGAATATCGCCGGTGCCAGTGGTCGTCTCGATGCGGTTGGGGTCGACGTCAGGCGAGGCCCTATCTTGAGATGGGTGCGTGCCGATACCAAGGTGCTCGTTACACCACGCGCGCACTGCGCGAGCGTGCATACAATGTCGCAGCAACGCGTGATTACGACGGATTGAACGCTCGACGCTCAGGATGCGAACGAGTCGCTCGTCGTGCAGGCGCGATGCCTGTGCCATGCGTCGCGATACACGTTGGCCTGTGTGGCCGGTGCCGCGCGCTTGATTTTGAAAACCTGCGCCCGGTGCCGCCCGTTGACGAGATTGCCTAAGGAGTCCGCGTAGGCTGCCGTAGCGCTGCAATAGGCGGCCCGCAACATGGCGGCCCAGACCCGGCACACCATCGAGGTGATCACAGCGGTCACCCGTCAGCGCCAGGATCTCGGGGATTCGTTCGGGTGTGGACCGCCAGATCCGCTGTGCACCGCGGCGATCGATCGCGAGGCGACGTACGGCGGAGCCCACGCTCGTGGTGGCGGTCATTTCTCCGTGGAGGATGTGTCGATGAACCCGTTGAGCGGACTCGCGATCGCTGAGCCAGGCTCGCAGGTCGATCCAAAGATCGTCGTTGCCACGTAAAATCTGCATCAGATCACGGTCTGTGCTGAGCACGTGGACGGCGATGCCGCGCTGCGCGCACCACGCGGCAATCGCGACAATCGCGTCGTCGGCTTCGATTGCTGGCTCATGAAAAACACGCCAATCGAAACCAGCCTGGTCGCGTTCCCCGACTCGAGCGGTGGATCGTCGATCGGGCAATCGCTCGTCGATCATTGCGTCCGAGGGCGTTGGGGGCAGAGATTCTCGTCGGGCGGCGATCGCGATCGGGAGCTGCCTTGGCAACGCATCAAGAGCGTTCTGAACGACGTCTGGACGTGGTTCTCGTTGCGCTTTGTAAATGGGGTCGATGTGGCCTGCAGTTCGGCGGTAGGCCGAGCCGTCGAGTACGAAAATACCGCGCCCTTCAAACGCGCCGCGGGCCGCGACCGCATCAACGACGGCCTCGGCGGTCACGGCCAGTGGCTGTTCAGCGCCGCGATCGCCGGCCAATGCCCAGACGAGTCCGCTCGTGTCGATCAACGTGATTGTGGCTCGCGCAGGCTGTGGCGGGCGGCGGGCCGGTTGCATCGTCATGCTCGTTTGCCATGGGTCGAGGCTGACTCGGACAGGCGATCGAGATCGCGACGAACACCGGCGACCGACTGGCTGAAGGCCATGCGTTCTTGTTCGTCGAGGTCGAGTTCGATCACGGCCTCCATGCCGCCTGCGCCGAGGATGCAGGGCACCCCCATCGCGATGTTGTTCTCGCCGTATTCGCCGTCGAGCAGGGCCACGGTGGGCAGAATGCGACGCCGGTTTAGGGCGATCGCTTCGACCATGGCGGCAATGGCCGCAGCAGGGGCCTCGTAGGCGGAGCTGGTTTCTTTGAGTGCAAGGATCTCGGCACCGCCGTTGCGCGTGCGGTCGACAATCCGATCGAGGGCCGACGCGTCGACGAAGTGTTTGACAGGCACGCCGCCAATCGTCGAGTAACGCAGCAGGGGCACCATTGAATCACCATGCCCACCGAGTACGAGGGCGTTGATGTCGCGCACCGACAGTCCCGTCTCGAGCGCGATGAATGCAGCCATGCGCGCCGAGTCGAGAACGCCGGCCTGGCCCATGATGCGGTCGCGTGTCCAACCCGTTCGTTGCCATGCGCGAAAGGTGAGGACGTCGACTGGATTTGAGACGATCAGGATCCGTGAATCCGGGGCATGTCGGATGATGTCATCGAGGATGCTGTCGAGAATTTCGACGTTCTTGTCGAGTACGTCAGAGCGCGACATTCCAGGTTTGCGAGGGAGGCCAGCCGTGACGATCACGAGATCCGCGCGCTCGATCAAGGCAGGATCGGCGCCCCCGCGCACACGAGTGTCGTAGCCGAATAGCGGCGCAGCCTCCTGGATATCCAGCGCGGCCCCCCGCGCGGCCCCTTCGCGAACGTCGATTAACGCAATTTCCAGCGCGATGTCGGTTTTGGCAAGGAACTGCGCGGTGGACTCGCCGACGCGCCCGGCGCCAATGATCGCGATTTTGTCCATGCCTTTACCCTCTAGATGACGGTTCGAGATGAGTCTTTTGATGCGTATCTTTTTCCGGCGTGCGTGACGTCAGAAGATGCCGCGACTGGGACGGGATCGGTCCACGATGCAGGCAGACGTTGTCTGCGATGTTGCGGAGCAGTCGGCTTGTATGGCGGCCCGAACGCCGTTGCGCTTGTCTACACGAGTGAAGACGATGCATCGGCCGTGATTGTTTCCGTTTACAGGTGCTGACCGCGTCGATGTCTCGCGCTGTCGCTAACGCGATCTAGATGCGGGCGACGCCGGACTCGCGCGCGGCCGCAGCGACGGCAGGCGGAACGATGTCGATCAGTCGTTTATCGAAGGGCTTGGGAAGGATGTAATCACGTCCAAACACCAATGCCTCGAGACCGTAGGCGTCGAGTACGTCCTGCGGTACGGGCTCGCGTGCGAGACGTGCGAGCGCATGTACTGCGGCGATCTGCATTTCTGCGGTGATCCGGCTGGCGCGCACGTCGAGTGCTCCGCGGAAAATGAACGGAAAGCCCAGAACGTTGTTGACCTGATTCGGGTAGTCCGAGCGTCCCGTCGCAAGAATAAGATCGTCACGTGTCGAGTGAGCGAGCTGCGGATCGATTTCTGGCTCGGGGTTTGACAGCGCAAAAACGATGGGTTTGGCGGCCATCGATCGGAGCATGTCGGCGTCGAGCAGATCGGGCCCCGAGAGGCCGATGAACACGTCCGCACCTTGCATCGCATCGGCGAGCGTGCGCGCTTCGGTGTCGAGCGCGAAAATCTGTTTGTATTCGTTGAGGTCGTCGCGCGCCGCGTGAATGACGCCGCTGCGATCGACCAGCATCATATTCGACTTGTGTGCACCGAGCTTGATCAGCAGTTGCATCGAGGCGATCCCCGCTGCGCCTGCGCCGACGCAGACGATGCGCGCATCGCCAAGGGTCTTGCCCTGAATGTCCAACGCATTCATCAAGCCAGCCGCGAGAATGATCGCCGTGCCGTGCTGGTCGTCGTGGAAGACGGGGATATCGAGGCGTTCTGACAATCGGCGTTCGATTTCGAAACAGTGTGGCGCGGCGATGTCTTCCAGGTTGATGCCGCCGAAGGTTCCGGCGATACGCGCGACAGTGTTGATAAAGTCTTCGGGCTCGGGCGCGTTGACCTCGATGTCGAAAACATCAATTCCGGCGAAGCTCTTGAAAAGAACGCCTTTACCCTCCATCACGGGCTTGGAGGCCGCGGGTCCGACGTTGCCCAGGCCGAGCACCGCGGTGCCGTTGGAGATGACCGCGACCAGATTGCCCTTGTTGGTGTATCGGTAGACGTCGTCCGGCGTCTTCGCGATGGCACGCACTGGCGCTGCAACGCCCGGCGAATACGCGAGTGACAAATCGTCTTGCGTGGCCGTCGGCTTGGTGACCGCGACGCCCAGTTTCCCTGCGGGTTTTGCCTCGTGGTACGCGAGGGCGCGCTGATAGAGCGAGTCAGACATGTAGGCTAGGCTCCTGGGTCGGTTGTTGAGCGATCGGTACGGGCCAAGGGGCGCGAGAGCCCGTCGATCGAGTTGAATGAGTGGCCACTATATCTAAGCGCGATCTCGCCTCGGTTTTGCCTTGGGACGTCAACGTATCGGGTGGCGGGGCAACTGCCGTGCATTTTGACTCGCTGCGAGATAGATCGGGCGAAATTGATTGGCCAGCCCCGCTAAATCACGCTGGCGATCTGCGGGCGCCGGATGAGTGCTGAGGAACGTTGGCGTACCGCCACCAAGCGTGGCCATCTTTTGCCATAGGACGGGAGCGGCATCGGGGTTGTAGCCCGCGCGGGCCGCGAGTTCGATGCCGATGCGGTCCGCTTCTCGCTCCATTTGTCGCGAGTGTGGGAGCTGAACGGCCAAGGTGGCCGCCATGATGGTGGCTGACAGCGCGACTTGAGAACGTTCACCTGACAATGCAAAAGCGGCGACGCCCAATTGCGAAGCCATTGCGACCGACATCTTTTCTGCTGTGTGACCGGAAATCGCGTGTCCGATTTCGTGGCCGATGATCTGTGCGAGTTCGTCATCGGTCAGTTCGAGGCGATCGATGATGCCGCGGTAGATGCCCATACGACCGCCAGCCATCGCAAAGGCATTGGCTTCGTCAGAGTCGATCACAGCCATCTGCCAGTCCCAATCGGCAGTCTCTGGCCGGAAGCGGATGGCCTGAGCGACGATACGTTCAGTGATCAACCGTACTCGGTTTGTCTGTGCTGGGTTGGCGTTCACCTTCCCCTGTCGCTGTAATGGCGTCAGCATCTCGACATACGCCTGACGAGAAGCATTGATTGCAGTCGACTCCGGCACCAGCATGAGCTGCGATCGCCCGGTGACAGGGTTCGTCGAACAGGCTGAAAGCATGGCTACTGTGGCGACGATGAGTGCGAGTGCAGCCAGCCAGCGGACCCCTTTGCTGGGCGCATGACCTGTCTGAGGCTTGTGCGATGGTGCAGGCCGACGAGCTAACTGCGTTGAGGAGAGCGACGCACTGGCGGGGGCGCACCCGTGGGGGCGTATCCTTTCGTCGTTTTGCGCCCAACCGCATCCATCGCTTGATGGTCTCTCGCTGGACCGCGTTGAGGGTCGGTCTAGAGCAACGTCTGACATGGGTCGATTCTCACACGACTGCGAGGCTTTGCCTCAATGAAAGGGTCGATCGGGCCGCCGCAACCGCAGCCGTTCCGGCTTGTGCGGTCGGCCTCGCCGGTCGTATTGGCGGTTTGGAGCTGGTGTTGGCCGGCACATTTGGTTTACAGAGCGAGGCACTTTGGCGAGCGTCGCATACCTGCGGTGTGCGACGGGTCCGCGCCATTTGCGCGCAAAGGTCCGATAGTCATCCACTGACGTTAGCGAAACGATTCGGCTGCAATATGAACCGCAATGGTTCTCTCTTGGTTTTTTGGCCGAAGACGACTCGGGTTGCCGAAGCGGTGAGATTTTCGGACGGACGCTGATGTCGATCGGCGTAAAACTGTCGATGCAAATCGTTGAACTTCCGAGCGCAGTCCGCCATCGCAGATAGCTACGGCGCGGCGGGGTCCAGCCGTCGGATGGGTGCGAGGGGGTGCGGCGCGAGGATGCGTTGTCCGCGTTCGACCTCGAGGCGGCCCAAGGTGGCGATACGGTCGCCTAGGCGAACGTCGGTAGCCGGGCGCTGAGCGTAGGTGGCCGGGTCTGCCGTCGCAGCAGGATCGTAGGCCTCCAGAGCTGCGGGTGCACGAAGCCAAAGCTGGTCATCAAGTTGCCATTGCCAACCGCCGCGCTGACTGCGCGCGCCGGTGACTACACCGGACACGGGCATCCACGCGCGCAGTTGTTGACGAGCGTCGCGCGCACTCAGCGTCAACGTCGGTGCGTCTTCGACGCTCGCAGGCAACGCCCACAGCCCACGACCGTTGGCGGCTGCGGCCTGACCGAGACGCACAAGGCAATCTTTCAGGCTGTCTGTGCCATCCACGTTCGCGGATCGTTGAGGCGCGGATTGTCGCGGCATTCGCGACGTTTCCGGTAGCGCCTCGCCAGAAGCGATCAAGGTCGCGTTGACGCTCAGATCCAAGCGCAGGACATCGGCTGCGATAAACGGCGCAACCAATGGCGAACTGGTCGCCCATTGCTGCGCAGGCTGTGTTGAGCGATCGCGTTCGTCGCGCGCGGGTGCAGGTTCCGGGGCGGGCGCGGGAGCTGGCTCTGTGTTTGTCTCTGGGTCGCGGCGAAGGTCGCGTTGCGCGGCCTCGCCTGCTTGATCACCCGTGGCGTCGTTGGCTAAAACGTCGTCGATCATCGCGTCATCAGCGATGCCGTCGCCGTTTGCTGCGGGCATGTCTTGCCTGTCAGCATTGTTGTTTAGCGCGTCAGGGGCAGGCGCTGCGTCAGGGTTTTGGGGTGCGTTGGCAGCGTCACGGCGTTTGGCCAGGTCGATCAGCGTTGCGGTGTCGGTCCAGATGACCCAGCGAGGCGCCGGGGTACCGAACCTGTTGGACGGCTCCGGGAGCGCTAGCGCGAGGGTAGGAAATTCGTCGGTTTGGTCGGCCTCGCTCAATCCCTCGATGGACCACACGCGAGGGCGATCGCCATCGGGCCCGATGACCGGTCGGCGATCAATGCCGAAAAGATCACGTTCGTCGGCGAGACCGTGACTTCGTGCCCTCTGAATCGTGTCGCCAGTGGAATCGGGCGTTTCGAAGGCGCTGATCGGCGCGAGCGCGCGGAACCGGTCAGCAGGAATTCGACAGGGGTCGCCATCCGCAGTGTCCAGTCGAGTGTCTGTGCGTGCGCGGCCCCACTCGTTGCGCCCGGCTGAACGTGCCGGTGCGCTTGCGGTGCCGTTCGTGCTCGCTTCTGCGGGCGGTGCGGCAGGAGCGATCCCGTCGTTGGGATCGTCTGCTGGTGTTGGCAACGCCGCGTCGGGCCCGGCAGTTATCGGCGCCGCGGGCTCGACGGCAGCATCATCGACCTGTGCGCTGGCAAGGGCGATCCAGGCGCTTAAAGACATCGCCGATGCCAGCCTCGTGAGAGGCCGCGTCGCGTGGCGCGGGCGGTGAATGCCGGGTCGTTGTGAATCACAATCGAGGTGTGGCATTGCGTTCTACGAGCGTCGCGGACGCTGTTGATGGGCTTGTTCGCCATGGTGCGGGACGCGCTTGGTCGTATGGGGTCGTTGAGCGAGCGCGCGGCGGTTGCCGTTTGGCCGTTGGAGGCGATTTGGTTGTCGAACGACTTAGGTAACGAGGTTGCCGTGCGACCCGCACTCCCAATTGATCGAGTCATCCGTAGTTGCTGTCTGCCGAGCGTCGTGGAAGCCCGCGCGCACGCGGTCGACACTTGGTTTGAAGCCGGTGGCTCGATCCCAACCGAGAACGGCGAGAGTCGGACTGCCCCGCTTTCATGAAGGCACTCAACCGGACTGCGGCGTCAAGCGGGCAGAAGAAAGCGCGACTCGGACGCGCCAGCTTTCGCAGCCACTCCAGCCGTCAGAGTGATCGGTTGCCTCTTGAACTGCAGACGCTGAGTGCAGCGGACCGGCAGCTCTGGCTTTCGCTTGGCTGGGATGGCCCGGTTCGCGCAAGTGCAGCAAGACGCGTCCTACGCGGGCGCTTTTAGAACCCGAAGCGACGACGGAACTTGTCGACCTGACCGGCGGTGTCGAGCATTTTCTGTTTGCCGGTATAAAACGGGTGACACTGCGAGCAGACGTCCAACTGAATTTCGTCGCGGGAGTAAGTCGAGCGCGTCGTGAAGGTATTGCCGCAGCTGCAGGTCGCTTTGACTTCGTGGTAGTTCGGGTGGATGTCGGCTTTCATGGCTTACTCACAATTCTCGTGATGATACGGAGGTTGACTTTGCGGAGCGTTGTTGCCGTTGACAATCTTTTTGGAAAACGTTTCGCGGCAAGTCAAAAGGCGGTGATGACAACGATTTCGGATCGGCCTCGCAGGAGGCCCGGTCACCAATCGATCCGGTAACGAGTCGGCCGGTGAAAGTAGTTGGCGGCGCGTAATTTTTGCATGGGCGGCACGCCTCGATTTGCGTCATGGGGAGGCCGTGTTGAACAGAACGTGTGTCTCGACCCTCTCCGGATTTTTTCCTCGGACCTTCTCTCGGGATGGTCGCGGAGCTCCTCATGCGGCGTTCGGCTGCAACCACACAAGCCCGTGGTAAGGCCTGAGTCTGGCGTGCATTCACGGCGGTCGCGCCCGTGTCGGTCGGTCTGCGCCGGTCGGTTGGCGAGTCTCACCCGAGGCGCTTGTGTGCGAAATGCTTTGCCAAATCGAGCACGGAACGGCCTCGGAACACTCACGTCGGTGCCGGCGTGCTCAATGAAGCGCGGCCAACCAGTAAAAACGATGGTTTAAAAAAGGTGCGATATCCTAAGCGGGGAGCGCTCCCAATACAAGTGGGACGTGCTACGCCTCGACCCCAGCACTCGTGGCCTCTTTCACGCCGGATCGGATGTCATCTCGTCGTCGACGGGTATCGACTGCGTCGTCTTCGCGAGCGGTGCTCAGCAATACGCAGTCCGGATCGATGGTCGCGAGAGGTTCCGAGTCGATTGAGTCCCTGCGATCGGACGAAGAGACAAGTCATCGAGAAGGTTTTCTCGCATCCGGTTTAGGTCTGTCCGCAATGTGGCGGCGTAGACGGTAATGTTGAGCCGAAATACACGTGAAAAGGCTGGACGCCGTCACCGGCTTCGCGAAGACCTCACGATGCGAGAGAAGGCGAGTGTCCGAGGTCAAGAAGGTCGTGCAAGCCGTTGATCTAGAATGCTCGTCATTGTCGTCCACAAAACCTGTGGATAACGATGTGGATGGAATGTTGTTTGACGCTGTAACGCCATGTGTGGATTGGGATCGCACGATTTGGTCAAAAAATCATCGAATCAGAAAAAAACAATACATATCAGTCGTTTAAGTTTTTTTTCTCGCGTATGAAACTAGCCGTTGGCGTTAACTTTGAAACCTGTCATCGGTCTTGACCCGGAAGCCGCTCTTGTGAATAACTTTTCAAAAAGTCAAGCCCCGGATCTCGTGCCGGACGTGTCGCAGGCGCCGCAACGGGCACTTTCCGAGGACCATGGGCTTGGACTAAACCAAAGCCCGCGAGTCGGCTTTGTATCGTTGGGCTGCCCGAAGGCGTTGGTCGATTCAGAACGCATTCTGACTCGGCTGCGCGCCGAGGGGTACGAGATCGCGCCGGATTACGGATCAGCAGACGTTGTTGTAATCAATACTTGCGGTTTTATCGAGCAGGCGATCGAGGAGTCTCTCGAGGCGATCGATGAAGCGCTGGTCGAAAACGGACGCGTCATCGTCACGGGCTGCCTCGGCAAGGACGCGGAGCGCATTCAGACGCGTTTCCCGGGTGTGCTGGGCGTATCGGGCCCTGCTGCGTATGACACCGTTCTCGATACGGTTCATAAGCATCTGTCACCGCCGACAGGCGCATTCGAATCGTTGATTCCGCCGGGTGGAATCAAGCTGACACCTCGCCACTACGCGTACTTGAAAATTTCGGAAGGCTGTAACCACCGGTGCAGCTTTTGCATCATTCCCAGTCTGCGCGGAGACCTCGTCAGTCGCCCCATCGGCGCGGTCCTCGATGAGGCCGAGCGATTGTTTGAAGCGGGCGTTCGGGAACTTCTCGTCGTGTCGCAGGACACGTCGGCGTACGGTGTCGATCTTCGTTTCAAGACGGCGTTTCATGGCGGACGCCCGGTACGCAGCGATTTCGCCGGGCTTGCGGAAAAGCTTGGTGAAATCGCCGCGCGCCACGACGCCTGGGTGCGCCTGCACTACGTTTATCCGTATCCTCATGTCGACCATGTCATCGATATGATGGCGCTTGATCATTGCGGTCTCCTGCCGTATCTCGATATGCCCTTGCAGCATGGCGCGCCGCGGATCCTCAAGGCGATGCGTCGGCCCGCGGCGGCCGAACGGATGCTGTCGCGGATCGCCGATTGGCGCGCGCGACGCCCTCAGTTGACGTTGCGTTCGACATTCATCGTCGGTTTTCCGGGTGAGACTGAGGCCGAGTTCGAGGCGTTGCTCGAGTTTTTGCGCGAGGCGCAAATCGATCGAGCCGGCGTCTTCCCGTACTCGCCGGTTGAAGGGGCTGCAGCGAACGCGCTGCCCGATCCGATCCCCGAGGCAGAAAAAATGGCGCGAGTCGAGGCCTTTTTTGCCGTGCAGGACGAGATCTCGGCGGCACGCCTCGCCGCGCGAGTCGGCTGCATCGAGCGTGTATTGGTCGATGAAATGCTCGATGACGGCTCCTGCGTCGCACGCTCGCAGCATGAGGCCCCCGAGGTTGATGGCGTGATCATCGTGCACGACGTCGATGCTCAGCCGGGTGAGTGGCTCGATGTGCGGATTGTCGGCGCGCGTGAGCACGATCTCGATGCCGTGGAGGCTGTTTGATCCAAATGGTGTGTTCCGGGGTGCGAAAGCGATCGTCCATCGCGGCCAAAGGGCGTTCTTTCACCGGCGAACGAGGCGATTCTTCAGCTGTTACCGATCGTTTTGAGGCTGTGTTGCCACAAAGTTCTCGCAGGCAGGCGCGACCGTTTTGGCTGAATGCGGTACGACAGATGCACTTCGCTCGAGTAACCGCTCAAGTAGGTCCAAAAACAAGTCTCGTATTGCGTTCTGGCAGGAATTCCGAGCTTGTAGCGTCGCGGATGATTTGCGACAAATTTAGACTTAATTTGCGACAAGCATTTTTCGTGAATATTCGGCCCTTAGACGATGGTCCGGTCGTAGCGGCTACGGCGGAGACCGAGGTGTGTGAGGTGTCGCCGGAATTTTGCCTCTAAGGGGATCATCCAGCCCCGGTATCGGGCCTCTTGCTCGGTGAGCCGATATGTCTCTGCCATGCTGGGTGGTGACGTCTCTCGGTAAAAGACCACGTAACGTTCCCAAGCCTCCCCAGGGATCTCGTTCGGTTGCCGGCCCGCGTACCGAGTAGAGAGAGCGTTGGACCAATCCGCGCGGTGATGACCGTGGACCTTCTGGTACCAGCGGTAGAGAGTCGATGCGTTGGCACCAATCGAAAGTGCTGCCTCGGACCACGCTTTCTTCGCGGGAACACCCTCCTTAATCCGTGCCAAGCCGCGCTCGATGGCTTTGCAACGATCTTCCAGCGGAATTGCCATGACAGCCCCTTCGTTCGTATGCAGCAATCTCGACTGTAGACCGCCGCATTCCCACCGTCGCGCGATTGCTGGAACGGCCATCAAAGCCCATTCAAACTCCCTTTAAAGGGGGATTTCGAAGCCGGCGAGTTCGGCGAGTTGGCCGTGGGTGCGGACGGTGAGGTCGATGGTCACCCGACCGGGATGGGCTTCGGCGGCGCGGATGCGGACGACGCGGACGCGGGGCTCCCAGGCGTGGATGGCGACCACGCATTCGTAGTACAGGTCAACCAGGAATTCGGGGTTGATGGGTCGGTCGACGAACTCGTGCAGGGCGCTGCCGTAGGTGGGGCGCATCACGCGCTCGCCGCGGCGGGTGGTGAGGATATCGAGGATGCTCTGGCGCAGGTGGTCGGCGCCGGTGAGGTCGTCGCCCAGGTGGGCGTGCATGCCGGTGAGGTGAGTAGGCATCAGAGGCTCTCCGTGCTGACGGCTTCGACTTCAGTGGTGTACCCGCCGGCGGCGATGCAGTGTGGCACACGCTCGACGACCCAGGCGGTCTCGGGGATCGGGTCGCGCAGGCCCTCGATGGTGAGTCTCGCCCCGGCGCGGATACGCGGGTCTCCGGGCAAGGTGAGAGTGAGCGAGGCGGTGCCGCGCTGGAGCTGGGCGAGCCGGGCGTCGGCCTCGCGGACGGCCTCGTCGCGGTCGCGGGCGTCGTGCCGCAGGTCGAGTACCGGTCCGTCCGCATCGCCCACGAGCACGGAGATACGGCTCGCCTGGTCAAGGTCGCGGTACCAGGCGCGCACGGCGCCGTAGCGGGTGCGGCTTTTGCGCCGCCACTGGTAGCGGCTGATCTGGCGGGCGTGCAGGTGGGTCGACGGCGGCAGCAGCGGGTCCGTGGGGTCGAGCCGCGCGGCATGGGGCCGCAGAATCAGCAGGTCGCCCTCGCAGCGCAGCGTTAGGTCCCATTCGCTGGCGAAGCGGGTGAGCAACGCCATGTCGCTCTCGCCCACCTGGTCGATGTGCGGGATGGGCCAAGGGCGGATACGTTCGTGTACCCGAGGTTCCAGACCGTGCCGGGTGCAGATCGTGTCCACCAGCTCGCCGAGGGTCAGCGCGTGCCAGGCTTCTGCGCGGGGCGCCTTCAGACCCTTGAGCAGGTCGACGCCCTTCGCGCTGACGGTCATCCGCAGCGCCGGGCCGGACAGTCCCGCCTCGTCGACCACGAAGTCGCCCATCGTCTCGACGGGACCGCCGGCGTAGCCGAGCATCAGCCGCAGGCGCTCGCCGTTGTCCGGGAGGATCAGACGGCCGTCGCGATCGTCGAGATCGATCTCGAGGGTGTTGGACTCGACACTCTCGTGATCGACCATGTTCAGGCGCGTGGTCCGGTCGATGACCTGGACGGTCATTTCGGCCCCGCTGTCGAGCGACATCAGGATGAAGATCGGGCGCATGGCTACCAGAGGCGGATGCGCGCGCCAGGCGGCGGCGGCAGGTCGGGTAGCTGGATCACGACCCCGGCCGGGAGCAATGGTGGCTGCGTGGCCAGGTGCGGGTTCGCCTCGAGTACGCGCTCGACGGTCCGCGCCAGGTGCCCGTAATGGCGCCAGCACACCAGGTCGAGGCGGTCGCGTTCGCGGGTGGTGTATTCGGTCATGCCGTCATCCCAGATCGCGCGCGTAGCGCTGCAGGCGAAGGGTGAACCGTTGCTCGCCGGGTGCGCCTCGGGTCAGCACGTGGCCCTGCTGTTCCTCGACGCGGGTGATCACCCATTCCCCCAGGAACTCGCCGTACCCGGTCACCAGCGGCAGCGGTTCGGCTGCAACGGACTGCGCCGGCGCCTCGCCCATTTCGCGCAGGCGGTCGATCTGGCGCAGCCCGCCGCGCCACAGCGGCAGCACCTTGCCGGTGAGTGTGATCACGTCGTCGCCGATGCCCGTGAACTGCACCGCCGAGCGGTTCCAGAGGCGCTCCTGTGCCGGCCAGCGGTACTCCGCCGCGCGGGTCAGTTCCTGGTAGGCCGCGGTGTCGACCGCGAACCTGAACTCGCCGAGTCGCAGCAGCACGTCCATCAGTCGAACAGCCTCCCGCGGCGAGCCAGACCGGCGGCATCGTCGCGCTCGCGCAGTATGGCCTCGACTTCCCGGCGGACCCGTTCGGCAATATCGTCCCCGTCGGCGTTACCGTTGACAGTGACGTTGATGGTGATCGCGATCGGGGCCGATGGCGTTAGAGCACCGGGGCCGTGCTCCAGTGGCGCGGCGGACGCGCCCGCTGCCGCGACGGCGCCGATCCCGGCGACCAGGGGGCGTCCGAGACCGTGCCCCAGGTTGCCCACGGTCTCGCGAACCACGCGGCTGCCGTGGGAGACACCGGCAGAGAGCCCGGCGGTCAACTGACCGCCTATCTCCATGAACACGCGCGACGGCGAGCGGATGCCCAGGACATCCTTGGCGCGGTTGACCGCGCCGCCGACGGTGCCAGTGACGGCGTCGGCGACGCGGCCAGGCGCGCTGATGATGCCGTCTCTCAGGCCGATGGCAATTTCCTTCCCGGCCTCGAACATGCGCCCAGGGACCTCCTTGAGGTAATCCATCACCGCGTCCCACTGCTCGCGGATCCATTCCAGGGGACTCCAGGACTGGAGCGCGTCGATCAGAGATCGAACAATTGCCATGCCGACGGAGCCCAACGCCGCCGGAAGGCGCACAAAGGCGATCAGCATGCGCGTCGGAAACAGGATGATCTCAGCCAACACCTGGCCAAACGCGCGACCCATCGATTCGGCGCCATCGCCCACAGCTTCTATTGGCGTTAGCAGGCGGCCGAACCATTCCCAGAGCTGGGTGAGCATAGCCAGTAGCGGTTGCATCGCCAGCGCTACGGGCTCCCACGCTTGCGTCAGTGCCTCCAGAACCGGAGCGAACGCGTCCTGCAAACCGATCCAGATCCCGGCGAAAAAGTCGCTGATCGGATCCCAGTACTTATAGACGAGCAGTGCGACGCCGGCGATGGCCATGCCGATCCAACCAATCGGAGACAGCAACAGCGTTCGGCTCAGCGCCAAGGCCGCCACCCGCGCGGCCCGCAGGGCGCCCAGCAGACGGCCCCAGAGCACTACGGCCAACCCGCTCATGGCCCCTCCGTGTACCGCGGTGGCGGCAGCGGCCGCGAGTTGCGCCGCGCGCCAGACCTTCAGCACCACGACCATGCGCGCAATCCATGCGGCCATCAGGAACAGCCCGCCCACCATCAGGAACACCGGCCCCAGTACCGCGGTGATGCCCGCCAGGGCCGCGATGGTCATCATGATGCCGCGCGCCAGGCGCGGGTGTGCGTCGACCCATTCGGTGATGCGGCCCACCAGCGCGGTCACGCGATCGGTCAGTTCAGCGAGGGTGGGCAGCAGCAAGGTTCCAAGCGCGATGTTCAGGCCCTCGATCGCCGACTGCAGGCGGGTGTTGGCACCCAGCAGATTGTCGCCCATCGCCTCGGCGACGGCGGCGGCGCGGCCCTCGGCATCGTTGATGCGCTCGATATAGGCGAGGATATCGTCGCCTTCGTTGAGCAGTGTGCCGCTGGCGGTGGAGGCGATCAGCCCGAACACCTCGCTGATTGATGCGAGCTTCTGGCCGCTGCCCATGCCTTCCATGCCGGCGGCCATGTCGTTCAGGATGTCGGTCAGGTTGCGCAGGTTGCCGGCGGCATCGACGGTCTCCACGCCCAACTCTGCCAGAATGCCGGCGGCCGCATCGCTGGGCGAGGCGAGGCGCTGCAGCATCGCGCGCAGCGCGGTGCCGGACTGGCTGGCCTGGATGCCGGCGTTGCCCATCAGGCCGATCATCGCGAGCGTCTCTTCGATCGAAAGTCCCGCCTGCTCGGCGGTGCCGGACACGTACTTCATCGACTCGCCAATCATGTGGATATCGACGTTCGAGGTGGTCGCCGCCATCACCATCGCATCGGCCACGCGCGTCATCTCGGATGCCTCCATGCGGAAGCCCGAGAGCACGTTGCTCGCGATGTCGGCCGCCGCGCCCAGCTCGACCTTCCCGGCCCGAGCGAGCGCCAGCATGCTGGGCATCGCCTCGATCTGCTGGTTGGCATCGAACCCGGCCTTGGCCAGGAACTCCATGCCCTCGGCGGCCTCGCGCGCGCTAAAGCTGGTGGTGCTGCCGAGTTCCAATGCCTTTTTGCGCAGCGATTCAAAGGCGTCGTCGGTGATGCCGTCGGTGACCGCGCGCACTCCGGCCATCGCCGCCTCGAACTGCGCGGCCGCCTGTACCGGTCCATCCAGTAGCCCGCGGAGCTGGCGCGACACGTGCCCGGCGGCCATGCCCATGCCGGTCAGGTGGGTGCCGATTTCGGCCAGGCGCGCCGCGCGCTGGTTGATTCCCTCGATCGACTCGCTGACATCCTTCAGTGGCCCCGTCAGGCGATCGGTGGCGGTGAGCAGCACGCCCAGCGTGAGCTGCGCGGCACTCACGGCCTATACTCCCGGGTATGCCTGTACTGTTGCTCGGTCATCTGATCACCCTGGTCTGCCTGGTCGGCGTCGCCGGCGTCTGGGGCTGGCTGACCGGCGCGTGGATCGCCGCGGCGGTCGCGGCGCTGTTGTTGGCGCCGGTGCTCAGTGCCGGGCTGTTCGCGTTGGCGGCGCTCACCGCCCTGTTGCGCCGGCCCGCGCCTTGAGCACGGCCTCGGCGCGGCGCGTCCATTCGAAGAACTCGGCCGGGTCCATCGCGAGGCCCACGGCCGGTGGCCAGCCGTAGGCGAGCGCCAGCCGCTCGAGGCCATTGGTTACGCCGCCGGCGTGATCTTCTTTCCCAGCATGGCGCCGACCGCCTCCGACACGGCCACGAAGTCCTCGGCGTCGAGGTCGCGGATGGTGTCCGGATCTTGCTCGGACAAATCGGCGATCAGCGTGATCGACTTCGCGACATCCTTGTCGCCGGCGCGCTCCATGCGCTCGAGGTCGCGCACCTTCGGCCGGCGCAGGTGCAGCACGGACACCTGGGCGCCGGAGACCATCAGGGGGTGTTGCAGTTCGATCGCCTTCTTGCTCATACGTCTTCCTTCTTCTTGCGGGTGGTTTTCGGGGCCTGGTCCTCGGCCGGGCGGACCTTGCCGGCGGCGAACAGGAATGCGGCCTGTTGCGGCGAGAGGGTCAGTTCCTCACCGGGCTGGTGAAGCTTGCGGGCGAACCGTAGCGGGCTCACGACGGTGTAACGGGTGGTGTGGTCGGGCATGGGGGTCTCCTTAAATGCCGAGTGCCGCGCGGGTGGCTGCGAGCTGGTCGCGGCCGTCGACGATCAGCACCATGTTTTCGAGATCGGCCTCGAACAGCACCGTGCCCGCCTGCTCGTATTTGGCGTACACGCACGACACGGTGCCCTTGATGTTCACTTCCTCGCCGGGCTTCCAGGTCCCCGGCTCGAACTTGGTCAGGTGGCCGCGCATGGTGACCACCACCGCCTGCACCGCGCCTTCCTCGTTGCAGACCGAGCCCCGCGCCGTCAGCGGCACGGTTTCGCCGCAGACCAGGCCAAAATGCTTGAGCAGCTCGAGGTCGTAGGCGATCAGCGTGAACGAGGTCTCCAGCTCCTCGAGCTGGCCCATCGGCACCTTCAGGGTCCCGGCCATACCACCGGCCAGGTAGTCGAGTGTCTTGGGGGAAATCTCGGGCGGATCGAACTCCTTCACCTTGCCCGCGTAGCCGCGCCCGTCCACGAACAGGCTGAAATTGGTGAGCAACTGCTTCATCAGAACACCTCCGTGAGGTAGTCATGCACCATGTGGCTGCGGAACTGCACCCGCTCGGCCGGGTACGGCGCGGTGAAGTCGAAATCGAAGTACACCCGGCCTTCGGCGATGTTCTCCGGGCTGTTCAGGTCCGGGTCGGCCCAGCAGCGGCCGCCGAGGATCGCGCCGACATTGGTCAGCCGCCGCAGGTACGCGTTCACGCTCTCGGTCACATCCGAGACATAGGTGCGGGTGATGTTGCGATCGACCGCCCACAGGTGCGCGTGCACCAGCGACTCGTTGATCATGTCGGCGGTGCGGCGCACCGAGAAGAACTGCCAGCGCGCATCCGAGGTACAGGTGCGGTTGCCCCACAGGCGATAGCCGTCTTCGTAAATGATCGTCGTCACGTGATCCTCGTTCAGGCGATTCGCCTGGGTATCGCGATCGTTGAAAGTCCAGACGATGGGTCGCGAGGCCCCGGTGATGCCCTGGATGATGCGGTTCGATGGCGACCACCAGAAGCCGCGCTCGTTGTCGCTGCGGGCGATCAACCCCGCCACGCGCGCCGAGGCCGGCTCCTCGGCCTCGCCCTGACTCACAGTCTGCCTGGATCGGCAGCAACAAACCCTACGCCGCGATGCACTTCTTCGGAGGCACCACATCACCGCGTAGCGCCATCCCAAACCAGGAGATCCCGGCTCGACCCTATTTGCCGATGGACCCCAAGACGGAGCGCCTCAGCCCCAATGCACAGACCACCGTCCTGGAGCTGCTCCGGCGCCACCTGATGCGAGCCTTCAAGTGATCCGGAATGCCCTCTCGATGCCCCATCGAAGGCCGTTCAATGGCTATTTTCGAGGCCATTTTTCCGATCGTTCCCGGTATTTTTTGCCGGTAAAACGGGAATTCCTGCGCGTTTTTGTCGCAAATCATCCATTAATCGGGTTATCCGGAAGCGTGCTCTAACCTGTTGTTCCTATTGCAAGATACCCGTTTCTCGCCTTTTTTCCCTTGTCGCATTTCAATCATCACCCCACA
>JBKBII010000008.1:0-150643 GCA_046299415.1 Thioalkalivibrionaceae bacterium
GCACCACGCCGGTCGTATCGACGACACTCATCGACGAGACGTATTGCGTTGAATCGAAAGCCTCATCACAGTTCGACAGCCGCATCTGCGCGTCGTCGCGACCGACATTGTGCACGATCTCGCTCACGCAGGTTCGTGCTGAAGACGCCGCCAACACCAACTCCGCCACCTTGGCCCGATTGGTGTAATCCTGATAAACAGGCAACGCAATCGCCGCCAGGATGCCGATGATCGCGATCACGATCATCAGCTCGATCAACGTAAAACCTCGCAGCGCGCCACGCCCTGCGCCGACATCCGCCAAGCCACGGTCAGCCGCCTGCGGCCCCAGCGACGCCAGACGATCCGCGCCAACCTTAACCGCCCGCTTTGCACCGGCGCGGCCCACGGCCCTCTCACCCACGGCCCTTGCGCCCATAGCCCTTGCGCCCATAGCCCTTGCGCCCACGGACGCAGGGCGCGCACCTCCGCCAACCACGCCAAACGTTGAATGATCCGCGCCACGCCCGCTCGACCCGCCACGGCTTGAGAAAGCGTCAGCCACGCCCCGCCTAGCGCCCCGGTCAGCACCTCGCGCTCGATCGTCAGTGCTGCATTCAACGTGAATTTCATTGATCCGCTTGGTGAACGATTTCATCGTCGGGCTCCATTACGCATTGTGTCCATACACGGCCCGCAAGAGCCGATCGCCCCGCTTGGGCCTGCGCAATCTCGCTGCATCACGGAGTCTGACCGGCGACCGCCTCACGATCGAGGGCCCGATCTGAGCGCACCCGCCGCGCCGCATCACCCGCGGCGATGCCTCACACGACGCTTCGAACCCGCGTACCGTTCTGATGTCACGCGCCGCGACAACGAACCGTAGAGATAAATCGAGCAACGAAATTGCTTTGCTCGGTGGGTTAGCAAGGACTACGCCAGATGGCATTACGACCATCGATAGGGTGACCAAATTCGACATGCAGCGGCCGACCCGTCGCGTCAGGTGACCAAAATGGTCAGTCTAACTGACCATTTTGGTCACCCTCCCTCCCCTCGCCATACCGAAGCGCTCGACAAGGCGTCACCGCCCCGCGCAACCGTTCGACCCACCGACATGGATCGAGAGCAGCCCGCAGGACCGCTCGCGAGGGCACGCAGTCGGCCCACGTTTAAGCCCGCGCATCGAGGTCCCCGCATCGAGGTTCGCGTACCCGTTCACGCAGGTTTTAGCCACGCGCCCACCACTCACACTCGACACCGGCCCGGACGCTTTCAGTAGGGTTTGCGTCGGGCGAGGTTGGTGTCCGTAGGATTAACGTCAGAGGGATTCGCGCCAGTCGGATTGGCGTCGGCATGGGCGAGCGACGGCTTCGCGCCGGGTCATAGCAGCCAGCGCCGGACCGGCATCGGAGCGATCCCATCGGCCCACACGATCGCCCAACGCCAGAGCGACCCGGCAGGGGCAAGCGCACGACGACAGCACGCCACGCGCAAGGCCGCCATCCGGCCGCCACGGCGACTGCGCCACGCCCATCGCGAATAGGCGCGTCAAATCACACCTGCGAGAGACATCGGGGAGACGAACCAGGCCAGCGCCGCGAACGACGCGCCGGCAAGCGCATCGCGTCGATTCGCGGGCGGCAAAGCACCCGGACGGGCCCATCATCCCACGCACTGACGGGGTTCTACCGCGGCGGCCGATCCCCACCACCGTCCAAGGGCAGGCACCCGACTGGCGGGCGTCGACAAACGACGCGCCGCGGAAAAACCGCGCCCGTCGAGCTCTACAGGCAAAGGTCCGCGCTCGGAAGCAAGCCCTTGACGTCGAACAACACATGCTGGGCAGCGCCAAAGCGCCGAATCGCGACCTCGCCCATCTCGGCGTACTGGCGATGGGCGACGGCCAGAACGATCCCGGCATAAGCGCCCGCTTCAGGCTCGTCGATCAATTGCAGACCGTAGGCCTCGACGCAGGACTCCGCATCCACCCAAGGGTCATGCACGTCGACCACAAAACCGAAGGATTTCAGCTCTTCAATCACGTCGATCACGCGCGTGTTGCGCAGGTCGGGGCAGTTTTCCTTGAACGTGATCCCCAAGACCAACACGCGTCCGCCATGACAGGCCACGCCACGGGCCAGCATGGCTTTCACCAGACGCGACGCGACAAACGCCCCCATGCCATCGTTGGTCCGCCGCCCGGCAAGGATCATCTCGGGGTGAAAGCCGAGCGCCTGCGCCTTATGCGTCAGGTAGTACGGATCCACGCCAATGCAGTGCCCCCCCACCAGCCCCGGCCTGAACGGCAAAAAATTCCACTTGGTGCCCGCGGCGGCCAACACGGCCCGAGTATCGATCGACATCCGCGCAAACAGCATCGCCAACTCGTTGATCAGCGCGATGTTCACATCGCGCTGGGTGTTCTCGATGACCTTAGCCGCTTCAGCCACGCGAATGCTCGCGGCCCGATGCGTGCCGGCGGTAATCACCCTCGCGTACAGTTCATCGACGAACGCCGCTGTCTCCGGCGTCGATCCGGATGTCACCTTCGCGATCGTCGTCACGCGATGCTCGTGATCGCCGGGATTGATTCGCTCCGGACTGTAGCCACAAAAAAAGTCCACGTTGAACCGCAGCCCGCTCTCGCGCTCCAGCACCGGTACGCAGTCCTCCTCGGTACAGCCCGGATACACGGTCGACTCATAAATCACCACGTCGCCGCGCTTCAACGCGCGGCCCACCGTTGCGCTGGCCGCGAGCAACGGCCCGAGATCGGGCCGACGATTGGAGTCGATCGGCGTCGGCACCGTCACGATAAAAACATCACAAGTCCGCAGCTCGTCACGCTGATCGGTTACGCTCAGGCGAGTGGCCGCCCGCAGTTCGGCGTCCGCCACCTCGAGCGTGCGGTCGTGGCCCGCGCGTAACTCACCGACACGTCGGCTGTCGATATCAAAGCCCAACACCTCGTAGTGTGCGGCAAAGGCCACCGCCAGAGGCAAGCCGACATAACCAAGCCCGATCACCGCGACTCGCGTCGAATCAGGTTTTTCAAACGCGTCCGACTCCTGAGACGGCTCCGCGATAAACGCTGGTACTGGGCCCATAGCCAACGATCTCCACTCGAACGAAATCAGCGCATGGGCGCGACCTTGCGACCCATAAAAACGACAAGCGGCCAGACAACCGACGGCCGCCCGCACAAACCTGTGTGCCGCCAATCAACGCAGACGGACAGACCGGGCGAATCATCGTGCGCACGAGCGACACGCAGCGACCCTGCTGGAAGCTTGGTGCTGGCGGCTGGAGGCTCGAGCCGACGATCGAGTCGCTCCAGCCACGGCGCTCGATCGGCGACGGCGTGGACAAACCACGGGGCGAACCCTCAACGCATGGTCCAACGGCACGCACCGCCAGCCCTGCCCCCCAACGTCGCCCATCAACGCTGGCCGGCACTATGCAGCACCGTGGGCCAGAAGTGTGGAGCAGCACCGTGGGCCACCGGCATGGATCTGGGGCATGAACGTCATATCACGCCGAATGGCGCGGCGTACGGCACGGCCAACGTTCCACCACGGGCCAACAACCGGCGAAAGACCCACAAGCGATCAACCCACCAACGACAAGTGATCAGCCACCGCTCACGATTCGATTGCGCAGGGCCGCAAAAAACTGCGTTTGCAGTCGCGCCTCGCCGTCCATCACCAAAGTCACAATCAGCGCACGCTCATCCGCGGCCGCCGGAACAGCAAAACTCGACGCCGCATCATCGAGCCCAACGACGAATGACTCCCCACCACAAAACAGTCTGCCGTCGTTGATCGACAAGACGATCGTCCGATCTCCGTCGGGCGCCAGCGCCTGATCGCAGCCTGCGATCTCGTTTTCAAAGTCGGCGAGCCGCGCGGTCAGCGTCAGCGTTTTACCGTCGTTGTCCACGCTGGCCTCATCAGCAATGCGGGCCATGCGCGAAATGCTGTGATGGGCAAAGCGGAACGCTTCCTGGGCCGCATCCAGCTCGACCTTTTGCACATAGGCGTTTTGATTCGCGGCAAAGACCGTCACCACGCCTACGAGCAGCAACAGGCTGATCGCCACCGCGACCAGCAACTCCACCAAGGAAAAACCCGACGCCTTGTCCGCTCGCAAAGCCCGCGCCGGTGTCGGCCCTCGACGATGTGCGCGATTCGCTCCATGAATCGCTCCATGAACCAGTCGCGTGCAGGATTCGCGGCGCCAGCCAAAGCCCCCCTGCAACGCGGCATGATGGCTTGGCGCGCCAAGCCGCCGTTGCCCACAGCGCAGATGATGCCGCGCCAGCGCCGCATCCGATACCAAAGGTGCGTCGACAAACCCCGTCATGGCACCGCCAAGATCACGACGGGCCATCGTAAACCCAACAGAAACACGAGCCGAACGACAAGACCGCGGCTCTGTGCATCGATGCGCGTCCATCATGTCTCGCACCCCTTGAGTTGATCGACCGCCGGCAGGCGAATGTCGTACTCCACCCGACGCGCGGCATCGTCACCGAGGCGGTCGTCGATCCACGCCACAATTACGGTGTACGCGCGCCCTCCATTCGCTTGAATCGTTGAGGCGCTCGCATCCCAGCCCGGAATGGCGTTGGCCCCTGCGCTCCAGTGCGACTGCCAATCCGCCCGGACGGCGTTCGCAGGATCCGCCTCACAGGCGTTGACCCACAGGCGCTCGACACCATCGGCGGCGGCAATCGAGCCCAGCGAGTGCAAAAACGCCGCGTGGCTGGTTCGCAACGAAGTCTGCTGCGTATACGCGATCGCCAACAATCCAACGGAAAACACCAGAACCGCGATCAAGACCTCGATCAGCGCAAAGCCACAGACCTGATCGGATGCAAAACGCGTCGACCTCGCCGCGCTTCGCCTGAGCGCGCCGCCGGCCGAGGACGCGCGACGCGACAACGCATCGCGCCCATCACCGCGCAGCGACTGCAACGATAAAGCCTGTTGATCCGAACCGTGAACGGCATTCAGGCGACCTAAACCCGTCACCGCCGACCGCGAGCGAAAGTGAGTCCACCACAGAAGACTCTGCGCACCGCGTCGCGACGCATCGCGATCGAGCCCCGGTGTGGACTGGCGCTGAAACTCGCCCGATCTCATCACCGCCTGCGAGTTCACCGCCTTGACCGCGCGATCCACTTTGGCCGCCGAATCGGATCGCCACAGGCCCACGGTGATGTCCATCGCGGCGTCGGCACCGACGGCGATCGCGTCGTCTCGAGCCGTCCCCGCCTGGCCGCCCCCTCGTTGCACCAACCCGCGGTCAGACGGCGGAGTCAACTTCATATCGTTCATCGAATCAGCAACCTCCCACGGTCGTGGCTGCTGCGCCCGAGCGCTCGAGTCGAACGCAGCGCTCGCTGGAGCCCGCCACCACCTCAAACGTCCCGGCCATCGACAATCCAAGCGCGTCAAACGATCGCGTCACAACCGTCGACGAGATTTCAGCACGCGTCGATGGCACGCCAACGCGTAGGAGATCGCCGCTATCGGTCGCGTAGACCACCCAACCGCGCGTCCAGTCGTCATCACCCCCGCAATCGGTGGCATCGCTCCAAGCGTTGGCATCGACCGCCGAGCAAACCGCCACCGACCCGCCGCGCCGCACCGCCTCGCCGCGAGCGAATGCAAAATCCGCCACCAAGGTATTGGCCGTCGCTCTTGCGGCATTGCGATCGAGTATCGGTCCCAGGTTGGGAGCGACCAGCACGACCAAAACTCCGAGTACGACGAGCACAATCAGCAATTCAACCAGCGTAAACCCCAACGCTCGGCGCACACTGGCCCTCCCGACCATCGACGCTGTCATGCCGGTTGGTGCAGGCACCATAGAGCGAGCCTCAGGGATCGTGGAATGAGCCATAGTGTGCCATCGCCTCTGTCTGGCTTCGGCTGACGCCGGTTCCCGGTCATTGTGGCGGCCTCCGAAGCCCATCGGGCGACGGGGCAACGACGACCATTCACCGCGAGCAGGTCATGCGCGTGCCGCGATCATAACCTCGAACGCCCGGCCCTCGCGCGGCCCGCCGCCAACGGTATGGGGCGGAGTAGCACAAAACATGCCCGTTTAACCCGGCCCGTACGGACGACGCCACGATACAACAGATAACCGACCGCCAGCCCCACACGCTCGAACCGACGACGCGGACCAATTTTCGCAAGCCAATTGCTACCAACTGACTGCCGCGGATTGCGTTCTCGGCCCTCAGGCCCATGCCTAACGACTTTTTGGTGCCGTCACGCCCGCTTCCCGCTGGGCCGGTCGTGAGGCCATCTGCAGTCGAGCCAATCTCAAAGAATTCACCGGCGAGCGTCGCCTGGCGGCCAGCCGACGTCGAGCGCATCACGGTGCCAGACCCGAACGAGCGTCAAAACACCCCGCGGGCCAGCACGAGGTCGAGGATAAATCTCGAACGTCATTGCTGACCTTTTGCCCCAGCTTGCGACGCGCCGTGTCGGCCATTCGTTTAATCTCTAGTCCCCTGCACAACCAATGACGACAGGGGTCCGCCCCGGCGAAAAGTCGCTCGCAGCGATACGCGTCCATGCCGGCGATCGTCGCTACCCCTTGCCGAGAGGCAAAACGCAACACATTATCCGAGGGGACGCAAAACCCGAACGTTGCATCCGTTTTCGAGCCCGACACGGGCCCCAACACCGAGCCCAACTCAAACGGCTGGCGCGAGTCCCAGCGACTGGATCCACCGCACAGGTCGCAGAGACCCTCAGGCCATACTTCGGTCGTGGTTTCGCCTCGAGGCACCGACGACCGCCGGCACCACGAATGCCGACGGCCCTTAGCGCGGTACAGACGCTCGCGAACCCGTCCATCCAGAAACGCCTGCCAAGCTCAACCCAGTGTGCGCAGAACCTGCCTGACGGCGTCGCGCACACGAGGGAAGTGCCCCTCGATCACAACGTTCGCGACTTCTGCGTACAACGGATCGCGCAAAGCAAAAAGCTCGGCCAGGCGCGCTTTGGGGTCCGCGGTGTTGAGCAATGGACGACGCTTGTTCTTACGAGTCCGCCTGAACGATTCCTCGGGCAGCACCCGCAGGTACACCACCATGGCGTCCCTGAGTCGTGCGCGATTCTCCGCGCGCATCACGACACCGCCTCCGGTCGCCAAAACGATGCCCGGTCTTCCGATCATTTCAGCCAGCAGCGCCGCTTCGCGATCGCGAAAACCTTGCTCACCCTCGAACTCGAATATCGTTGGGATATCGACGCCCGTGCGCCGTTCGATCTCGTGATCGGTATCGAAAAACGGCCGTTTCAACGCCCGCGCCAAACCGCGCCCGATCGAACTCTTGCCCGCGCCCATAGGCCCGACCAACACAATCGCGGCATCGTCGGGCCGCGACGACGCGGTATCTTGGCAGTTCGGCGCCATCGCTCCGACTCGCACGATCGCAGCATCATCGACTCGCGAAGCGGCCGCATCACGTTCAGCCGAAGTCATCGCTGCGGCCCCAACAAAGCATCTGCAATCGCCATCGGCTGAATCCCGCCGCCCATCCAAAATTCGGAACGCCATCGTTGCGGCGTCCCGCTTATGCGCCCAAGCGGCAAGAGGACGCCATCGACCGCCTGCCTATCGCCTCGCACCGACCATCCCTGCAACCAGCTGCGCACGAACCCGTTCGACGGCACAGCAAGGTCGCGAACATGCACCGGCACTGGCGCCTGCACAGGGCGACCCCCGCGTTTGGCGCCAACACCGCCCGAACGATTGCAAGCCTCGACACGGCCCCATCGACCGACGACCCAATCCCGAAACCACCGCCGCCCGGCCCGCGTGCGGTGAGGCGAGATCACAACCATCCGACTCGGCTCTCGGACAGGTCGTTTTGAGCCACGTCAACTTGGGCCCCCTTAGAAACAAACGACATCGACCACCCGCGGCAGCTCATCAGGGTTTGCACCTACACATTGTCTCGCGAAAACGTGCTGGCGCGTAGGTCCGGACAATCGCCGCGTCCCGCGTCGAGACAACGACTCCGTAGCATTCCAGCTTTGGGGACACTCAGGCGCCGTGCTAAGCGCGACCCGGCACACCTAAAACACCCCAACCGACACACGGCCCATCGCTTGAATCGCGCCAACAGCGCGCGCACGGTTCGCGCACTCGTATCGATCCGGCCCCTGCCGCCTTGGCCCTTCGATCCCGGCCCTTCTGATCCCGGCTTGGGCCATCCAACACCGGCGGGAAAACCGCTCGCCGTGTGAGCACATCGCCGCTCACCAGCACCCGCTGGCTAGCGCCAAAAACACGCAAAAACTCCAAGCATCAACCGCCGGTGCAGACTCCGCTCCAAAAAACAAAGCGCCCGAGGGCGCTTTGTTCAACGTTGGCCAATCTACCGGACCTGAGCCAGCGAGGTTTCGGTCCATGATTGAGTCGACCCAGAATGTTTCGGGTCAATCAAGCCAACTCGGGACCCCGGCCCTTTCGCCGCTTTCATCGCCGATTGATGCGAACGCTCGAATCGAGCCTCGCATCTTGCCTCGAAGTCTCAACTCGAGAAGGCCAAAGGAAGGCCATCTCAGGGAATCCGTCCGTAATGACTCGCCTCCGGCTCGCCTGATCGGTAAGCCGGAAAACCGACCCACCAGAACGCCGACGCAACGCGCAACGAAGTCGTGCAACGCGCGACGATCCGACGGCCACCGACGAGGTCCGTAGTCGGTGGCCGGCCCCAAGTGAGAGTCAATCATTACGGTCCAGGGGGAGGCGCCGCTCTCGAGCAGGACAAAGTAACCGAATTATTGGCCGCAGTTACGGTCGCGTCGAGCGTATTGTCGGGCTCTCCCACTTCCGGCTGAGGAAGCGGATCAAAGTTCAAGCGATCTCGGCCTTGGTCATCCGTTCGACCCGAGAGTCCACCGCCGCTACTATCAAACCGGAAGTTCGGTGCATAGTCCTGGACCGAAAAAGCAATGTAGTTCACAAAGAGTGCCGCACCTTCAATCGGGTTACCGCGATCGTCGATGTAAGCCAAATCGAAGGTGCCAGCACCGCAGTTGAGGTTGCCGACCAACGTGCCCTCGCCGATTCCGAGGATCGTCACCTCGACCGTTTTCCCGAAGCTGCTGAGCGACAGATTGATAGCGTCTTCGCCCGGCAACTGGCCCCTCACGCTCACCCTTAGGGTCGCGCAACCATTGGCACCCGTCCGAACCGCACCGTTGGCACCCTGGCCATTGACGTCGACCGTCGCGGGGTTGGCCTCGGCCAACGCGAACGCGACCGCCGCATTCGATACTGGCACCGAGTTTTCATCCCTAACACAGGCGGTCACTTCACCGTTTTGGACCCGCGCCGGCAGGATCGTCGGGCTCACGCTGAGGGACGCGTTTTCGCCTTGCTCACCCAGATAGACCGGACCGCCGGGATTGAATACTGCGCTCACCGAAAAGTCCTCGGTGTGTGCGACAAGGATCGCAGTCCGGCCCAGCGACGAGAACGGGTAGGTCAACAGGAACGACGCGTTGCCCTGCGCATCAGTGAAGGCCAAAGGCGGAACCGAGCCGACCTGCGCGCGACCCACCACATACGGGACACGGAATCCCGTATCTTCACCATTGCGGAATGGCGGCTCGTTGGGCGAGATCTCGAGCTCGCGCGGACGATTGGCATCGAGCCTCGAGATCGTACGGATGCCCGCGTGGAAAAAGTCGGACGAACGCGGCTCAGGATCGAGAACCACGCGATCGCCAACTCGGGCACCGCGCGTGATGAATCCGGTCTCACCGGTACTGACGGGCGTTCTGAGAAGGCGCCCATTTTCTTCCGGATCAGCGACACCGGTGATCGAAAACGCGCCCGACCCATTTTCGGGGAATCCGACCAACGGACTGTCGATCAATTTCAGGCGGATCGCGGTACCGACCTCGACGGGGTTGCCGTCCGCGTCTACCGCCCGCACCGTGATCAAGCGAGAGTAAGTGCCATTCTGAAAGTCAGTCGACTCACCGGGGACCAAATCAAACTGCTTTCTTCCGGCAACGATCGCGTCGATAAATGGACCGGTGAACGACAGTGCACTGACAGGCCCTGGGATCGCACCCGGCCGCCCGATCGTGAACACGAAGCTTCGATCGGCCGCACCCGACGCTGCACCAGGCCTCGACGCACGTACGCTCAGGCGAGCCGAACCGGGACGATCACCCGCGATGACAAACAGCGTTGCGATGCCCGAACCGTCCGTCTGTGTGGTCAGCGCCAGTGTTCCGCTCGTCGCGCCTTCCGTCAGCGCGGATACGGTCGCCGGGCCAGAGACACTGGCGTTGATCGTCGCGCCCGAGACCGGCAGACCCGCACCATCGATGACTCGCACCGTCACGCGAGAAACGAACGGACTGGTCGCGTTCACCGGCTCGCCGGACAGCCGCAGCGGCAGATTATCGACCGTCACGTTGGTCGATAGGTCGTCGAACCGCAGGTTGGATTGCGTGAAGCCATCACCGCCGCCGCCTCCGCAGCCCGCGAGAAGAAGGGTTGTTAGCACGGCCAGAGTGGCAGACCACCACAAAGCCCTTATTGATTGACGACGCATGCGCAGCATTCCCTTCTCCCCATCAGTCATATGGTGCTCAACTTCCAAAAAACCGCAGCGAGCACAGGCCTTGCGGCCCTGCTCTCAACCACCCGCGGGCGACGACTGGCTATTCGTCGATCCCACTTGCACAAATCGATGCCGCATAAATCGGCAACCCCCGAGTGATCACGACTCCCGTCGTTCGTGACCTCAACTCTAGCCTGACAACGGCGCTGATCGAGCGAGCAGTCAGCCCGATCGGCCGTCGGATCGCCGGCGGATTGGATCGCCGGCGAATGGCACACGATGCTCCCGGTCTCCAATCGCCTACCAGCCCCTCGTCGTCGACCTCGTATTACGTGGCCACCCAGCCTTCGGCCTGTAATCCGATCCGCAGCGCTTACTCGATCACTCGCGGCGTAACGAAGATCAACAACTCAGCCCGCTCGTTACGATTCTGTGTGGTACGGAAGAGATGCCGGATGATCGGCAGGTCGCCGAGGAAAGGCACTTTGCTGACGTTGGTCTGGCTGTCGATCTCATAAATGCCGCCGAGTACGACCGTCTCGCCGTTCTCCATGCGCACCTGGGTGTCGAGCTCGCGCGTGACGATCGCTGGAATACCATCGACCGCTTGGGCAAAGTCGGCATCGTTGCGCGACACCTGGATGTCGAGGATCACCGAGCCCGTTGCAGTGATCTGCGGCGTCACTTTGGTCTCGAGGAAGGCCTCGACGAAATCAACCTCTGCCGTTCCATCCTGAACGATACGAATCGGAAAACGCGTACCACGGCGGATCTCGGCCGCTCTGCCGTTGGTCGTCAACACTCGCGGCGTGGAAATGATCTCGCCACGACCCTCAGCTTGCAGCGCCGAAAGCTCGAGATCGAGCAGGACATTCGGTCGCAAGATACTGAAACCGATTCGGCCCGCGTTATCCGCCAACGCCGGCAATGCGACGTTCAAGCGGTCCGGCAGGGCCGGTACGCCCACGTTGCCCGACGCGAGGCCTTGCGAGATGCCGGAAGCCTGACCAAGACTCCCGGAGGTGCCGACCGACGTATTGCCTGACCGACGACCACCCGACACGCCAAAGCGCACGCCGAGATCCCGCGAGAAATTGTCCTGCGCGACGACGATTCGCGTTTCGATCAACACCTGTCTGACTGGCGTGTCGAGACGATCAACGAGCGCGCGAACATCGGCGATCCGCGAGCTGCTGTCCTGCACCACGATGATGTTGCTCTGTGGATCGACGGTAATGCTGCCGCGGCTTGATAACAGGCCACGGTCATCGGATGTCGTCCCTGTACCTACCAACCGCTGGCCAGACTCCCGAATGATGCCCACCAGCGTCTCGGCCTTGACGAAATTGACCTGAATGAACTCCGTGCGCAGCGGTTCGAGCTCGTCGAGCGCCTGAATCGCTTCGAATTCACTCCGCTCGCGGTCTGCGATCTCGGCCTGCGGGGCGACGTAGATCACGTTGCCCTGTTCGCGCTTATCGAGCCCACGGGTGCGCAGGATGATGTCCAGCGCCTGATCCCACGGCACGTTGTTCAGGCGCAGGGTGATATTGCCCTGCACCGAGTCCGAAACCACGATATTGAGGTCGGTAAAGTCCGCCAAAAGCTGGAGAACCGAGCGGACCTCGATGTCCTGAAAATTGAGCGACAGGCGCTCACCAATGAATTCCTGCTCGGCTCGCGCTCGGGCTTCACGCTCGGTCGTCGAAATCGGCGCCACCTCGAGCACGAATCGGCGATCGGACTGGAACGAGATCACGTCGTACTCGCCCGACGCGTTGATGACCAACTCGACCCTGTCGCCGTTGCGCGAGGGCACGATCGACGATACCGGCGTAGCAAAATCGTTCACGTTCAGTCGCGCGAGTTGTTCGTCGTCGATCAAGGCGCGCGGAACTCGCACGGTAATGCGACCGACATCCTCAATCACGTCAACGCCGCTCGCGGCGCGGTCGAAATTGACGATGACGCGCCCCTCTCCATCAGAACCGCGCTGAAAATCGATCTCCACGATCTCTGGCGGCCGATTATTGAACGGACGCGGCGTCGACTCGGCGCTCGCCTGCTGACGGGTCGGTGTTGCCACCGGCTCCGTGACTGCGACGGGCACCGCAGCTGGGCGCGCCGCAGTCGTGCGTTCTGCTCCCGCCCCGAGCACCACGATGAACTCGTTGCCATCGGTGCGGGTCGCATGTTGCACATTGCGATCGAGGTTGAGGATGACTCGGGTGCGATCGCCCGCCTCGACCGCCATCGCGCCGGTCAGGGGCGCGAGATCGAAGGCCGTCGTGCGCCCTGCGGCATTTTTCACACCCGGGAGATCGATCGCCAAACGAGCCGGATTCTCGATGGCAAACACGTTGGCGTCGGGCGGCGGCGCCGAGAAACGCATGTTGACCTGCACTCGATCACCACCCAACCCAGACGCTTGAATCGCTTCCAATGTCTGTGCAGCTAGCAGGCCCGGGGTCAACAGGATCCCCAGCGCGAGGGAACACTGCACCCATCCTGTACGGCTCCGCACTTGCGCGACGACCTGCATGGCTCTCTCCCTTGATCCTTTTTTATTTCGGGTCACGAGTCGATGATCGGGCTCTAGGACAACCCTTGCATCGATCCGCCGATCCAAAACCAAAACCGTTGTATCCAAACGACCAGCCGGGGACGCCATCGACAATGAACACACCCCGCGCCAAACAATCTCAATCAACCACTGACGCGATCAACGACCACCACGCCTCAATCGATGAGCCGAATCGTGTTGTCACGCTCCTGATACCCGCCAAAGGCATCCGGCACCACCTCGACCAGTTCGATCGAGTTCGGTGTAATCGCCACGATGCGACCGAAGTTCTGCCCCATCCAGTTGCCCACTCTTACGCGTTGAACGGTACGATCGGGTGTCCGAACCAGCGCAAATCGTCCGCCGTCCTGTTCGAGCGAACCGACCATCGCCAGAGCATCGAGCGGGAATTGCTCGAGGAACTCGCGTGGCCGATCAAAATCGATATCGACGGTCCCGGCGATGCCTTCCGGCTCGGCCACAGGCTGCGCGATGACCGACGAATCGAACGGCGAGCGCTGATGCCCCGGGTAAACAAACGACACCTGGGGGCGCAAAGACGGAATCGGCTCGATTCCGGCCCCGGGGCGGGCCTTGACCTCCTCGACGTAGCGCTGCAAATCCGAGCTGTCACGCGAGCAACCAGTGGCAAAAGTCGTCGCCAGCAGAACGATCGCAGTCAGCTGTCCGAATCGTTGAACGAGGCGAGTCGACGAGCCGCGTGAGTGGCCAAAATGTTGTGCGGATTTTGGGAGAAAAATCATTTCTCAGCGTCCTCGCGGTACCGGTAGGTCCGCACCTGGCCGTCCATCACGAGTACGGCGTCGCCTTCGACAGGACGAAGGTGGACGTCGTGTACCGTGACGATTCTCGGCAAACCGGCAATGCCCGAGACGAAATTGGCCACCTGTTCGTAACCGCCGCGCAGCCGAACCTGAATCGGCACTTCGTTGTAGAACTGACGCTGAATCTCTTGCCGCGGCTGAAACAGCTCGATTTCGAGACCGGCTTGAAGTGCAGTCTGAGAAATGTCATTCAGCAGTCCTGGAATTTCGGCCTCACTTGGAAGCAGCTGAAGCAGGCCGATGAACATGACTTCCATTTCCTCAAGCTGCGCGCGGTACGCATCAAGGTTTGCGGCGCGGCGCTGCTTGTCCTCGAAATCGGCTCGCAGCTGAGTTTCACGGGCCTCGGCACGTTCGAGCTCAACTCGCTGGTCTTTGATCAGAAAGTAATACCCCGCACCACACAGCGCAGCGATCAAAATCAGCACCAGCAGGACCTTGACGCCCATCGGCGCCTCGCCCACGTTCTGGAAATCGATCTCGCGCAAATCTTGCAGATTCATTCGGCGCCCTCCTGATCCGTCGCGCGCGAACTCGAGGGGCTGCGTTGCTCGGCCTGAAGACGGAAATCGCGCACCTGCAGGCGGCCATCCTGGCGCGTCTCGATGATTTGAAGATTAGCGCCGCCAAGCCAGTCCGAACGATCGATCGATCGCATATACGACGAGATCCGAGCGTTCGATTCAGCGCGGCCGACAAGCTGCAACGATCGACCGGTCTGTCTGATTTCGGTCAGATAGGTGCCAGCCGGCAAGACGGTGACCATCTGGTCGAACAGCCTAACGATCTCGGGCCGTTGTGCCTGTAGCGTTTGAATCACGTCCATGCGATCGATCAAAGCCTGTCGACGTTGATCGATGTCGCGAATCTCCGCGATCCGGCGGTCCATTTCGCGGATCTCGCGTTGCAACAGCTCGTTGCGCGCTTCCTGGTGGGCGATCGAATCGGCCATGAACTTCCACGCACCGGCGACCAATAGAGCGCCGATCACGACGCCGACACCCAACATGACATGGAATTCTTTTTTACGGCGTTCTCGCGCTTTCTCACGCCATGGCAACAGGTTGATGCGAATCATACGGCGCTCCCCCGCAGGGCCAGACCGGCACAGGTCATCAGCGCCGGCGCGTCATTCGCAAACCGCGTCTTGTTGACTCGTCCGGAGAGGGTCATGCCACGGAATGGATTGGCGATTGATACCGGCGTGCCGGTCGCCTGCTCGATTTGGTCGTCCACTCCCGGGATGGCCGCGCAACCACCACCAATCAAAATGTGGGCGACGGTCGCTGTCGCTTGCTGCAGGAAAAAGAACTGCAACAGCCGCTGAACCTGATCGACGAGACCTTGGCGGAACGGGTCGAGAACCGCCGGTATGTAGTCGGCGGGTAAATCGCCCGTCATCTTGGCCGCGCCGGCCTGCTGATAGCTGAGCTCGTATCGGCGCATAATTTCCTCGGTCAGCATTCGACCGCCGAAAGTCTGCTCTCGGGTAAAAACAACACCTTCGGAAAGACTCATCACGTAGATCGACGTTGCCGAAGCCCCCGCATCGATCACCGCTACCAGGGCATTTTGATCAAGTCCAGGTATCTGCTCGATCATGCGCTCGGCCGCCCCTTGGATGGCGAACGCCTCGACATCGAGAATATCGAGCTCGAGTTTGGCGTGGTCAGCCACCGACTCGCGTAGAGACACGTTCTCCCGCCTCGAGGCCACCACCAGAATATCCAAAAGCTCTGGATTTTTGGCGTTACGCCGAAGGGTCTCGAAATCGAGGTTGACGTCTTCAAGCGCGTAGGGAATGTGCTGATCGATCTCGACGAAGACCTGACCTTCAAGCTCTTTTGGGCCCAGGCTCGCCGGCATCGTAATGACCTTGGTGAAGACCGCCGTCGAAGGCATCGCCATCGCGCACCGACGAAGCTTCGTCCCCGATCGCTTGACGCATCGCGCGAGGGCCGCGCCGACCGCTACCGGGTCGCGCACTTCGTCGTCGACCATCACACCGTCAGGTAGCGGTTCCACCGCGTACGACTCGACCTTGAACCGCGAACCGCGTCGCGATAGCTCGAGCGTCTTGACCGCCGCCGACGAGAGATCGACACCCAGCAGAGGCCGGTTTTTACTATGTTCGTAGGCCACTTCGGCTCCTGTAACTCGATCCGTCGGAACACCACTTTGCCGTTATCAAGGCCCGCAAAACGCAAGGCAGACTCATCTCCCTGCCCCAGACGGCGAGCCCGAACAGCGTCTGCCACCTGAAGACGTCTTGCATCAATGGCGATCCTGTTTTCTGATCTTTCCGCACCTCGACTCCACCGCTGAAACCGATTAACCGGATTCGTTCGTCAGCAGCGAAAAACAGCTCGGATCCGCCAATCGCTTCTCGCCACTGCCCGCGTTCACGATGCGCGCGCCGCTCGGCACTCGTCGCCACGCCCGATGCAGCTGGGCCTGATGCCCTCAAGCCGGCCGTCACGACCGCTGGCTCTCACGCTAAACTGCTCGAAACCGGGGGCGCTTGAGCTTGGCTCAGGTTTTGTTCACACCGACTATACACCAACAAATCAATGCTGCAACGCTGATTTGTGCCATCTCTTTCAGGTTATTTCTGTCATTCACGCACTAATTCAGCGAGTATCTGGCCCATGGCAATCGTCGCTCGAGTCTTGATTGGTCTGATGACCTTGGCCTTTCTAGCGCTCGCCCTGACAGCCGGCGGTGCTCTCGCCCTGTACGCGTACTATGCGCCGACGCTCCCGAAAGCGGCCGAATTGCGCGAAGTCGAGCTACAGACGCCCCTGCGAATTTTCACGTCGGACGGCCGCCTGATCGGCGAATACGCCGAACAACGCCGCACGCCCGTCGCGATCGAGGACATCCCCGAGCGACTCAAGCAGGCGTTTATCGCTGCAGAGGACGAACGTTTCTATCTCCATCCGGGCATCGATCCGGTCGGCCTGACGCGCGCAGCACTCAATCTTGCGTCGACCGGCGAGCGCTCACAGGGCGGCTCGACGATCACAATGCAGGTCGCAAGAAATTTTTTCCTCACGCGAGAACGCACATTCGATCGCAAGCTGCGCGAGATCGTGCTGGCCGTCCAGATCGAGCGCGAGCTCAGCAAGGACGAGATACTCGAGTTGTACCTGAACAAGATCTACCTCGGCCACCGTGCTTATGGTGTAGCCGCCGCGGCCGAGGTGTACTGGGGCCTTGCTCTCGATGAGCTGACCCTCGATCAGATGGCGATTCTGGCTGCGTTGCCGAAAGCACCATCGGTGTCGAATCCCGTCACCGATCCGGAGCGTGCAAAAATTCGGCGCGACTACGTTTTGCGGCGAATGCTCGAAATCGGCTTCGTCGGACGCGACGAGTTCGAAGCTGCCCGAAGCGCCCCTGTCGTCGCTCGCCTGCACGTGGGCAGCGTCGAGATCTCGGCACATTGGGCGGCAGAAACCGCGCGACAAATAACCTTGAACGCCTTTGGTGAGCGCGCGCATCTCAATGGCTATCGCGTCTTCACAACCATCGACAGCCGCCTACAACCCCTCGCCAATCGGGCGGTGCAGCGCGGCATTCTGGCCTACGAACGTCGTCATGGCTTTCGTCCGACGGGCGATCGGATCGACGATACCGTGCTCGATGATGATGACGCGCTCACCGACGCGCTGCGCAGTCGTGGACGAATCGGCGGTTTCCTGCTTCCGGCCGTCGTAGAAGGAACCGACGGCGATGCGCTGCGCGTTCGGCTGTGGCGCAACGACGAGCTTCGGGCGGTGACGCTACCCGCCAGCGCGACACGATGGGCTGGCGCTGCTGTCAACCGAATGACGCGCGGCGAGCTTGTCTGGCTGGAACCGCTCCCCGACGACGGATGGGCCTTGGCTCAAGCGCCGACGGTAAGCGGTGCGCTGGTGGTCCAGGACCCAGCAACCGGAGCGTTACTGGCCTGGTCCTCCGGCTTCGACTTTTTCAGCAACCGGTTTGACCACGTCCGTCAGGCTCAACGCCAGCCAGGCTCGGCTTTCAAGACTTTCATCTACGCGACGGCTTTGGAGCAAGGCTGGACGCCCGATAGCACGATCAACGATGCACCGATGGTCTTCGCTGATCCGGCGCTGGGCGCTGAGTGGCGACCCGAAAACTACACCCGGGAGTTTTACGGCCCCACGACGTTGCGCGCGGCGCTGGCAGCGTCGCGCAACCTCGCATCGATTCGACTCTTGAACGAAATCGGCGTAGCGACCGTCCTCGATCGGCTGCCCAGCGCGTATGGGCTCGACCCCGCCGCGCATCCCCGCAACCTGTCGTTGACGCTGGGTACCGGATCCACGCCGCCTCTGGCGCTGAACAACGCTTACGCGACATTCGCCAACGGCGGACGACGCGTCCATCCTTGGCTCATTCAGCGGATCGAGCGCGCCAACGGCGAGGTGATTTACGAGGCGCCTGCGCCGGGCTACTGCGCCGAACCCTGCCGCCCTGCGGGCCAGGAACTGGCCGTCAATCTCAGCGATGGCTCGCTGCGCTGGATCGAGCCTGAGCCCATTCTCGATCCGGGCGTTGCGTGGCAGACGAGCGACATGTTGCGCGCCGTGATTACGTCGGGCACCGCACGCGCAGCGGCAGACCTTGGCCGATCTGACCTCGCCGGCAAAACCGGCACGACAAACGAGTACCGCGATGCCTGGTTCGCCGGATTCAACGGCTCACTCGTCGCGACGGCATGGATGGGTTTCGACAACAACGATCCCTTGGGTCGTGGCGAATCGGGGGGTCGCGCAGCACTGCCGATCTGGATCGATTTCATGCGCGAGGCGCTGCGTGACCAACCCGAGGCCCATATTCCACGGCCCGACAACCTGATCGAATCCGGTGGCCGTTGGCTGACCGAAACTCAGCGCTCGCGGCCCGTTCGAGGCGAACCAGGCGCTTCGCGCCCCACCGAATCCTCCATCGAAGACACTCCCGAACTGATCTTTTGACGCTGGGCCTCGCGGGGGCCCGTACGCATCATTTCTCGCACGCTTTGGGACATGACCCGATGCCGTGTCGCTACCGCGGTGCGAACCGCAGGCTGAGCACGCGGGTGATTCGTAGGTTCAAGGCCCGGCTTGATCGTGCGGCGCCGTGAGCGCTCTAAACGTTTGAATCGCGCCCCCGACCCGAGTTGACCCGGGCCGGCCCGAGCAGAGATCAACTCCAAACACGAGCGAAAACCACGACTCCAAAAAGCCGGCGAGCCGGCCCTAGACGATCAGGGCCATGAGAAACGGCGCTGATTTCGACATTCGACGAAGTCGAGCGCGATACCCCAAAACCCTTTATTCAACAGGTAAATGATCGGCATGACGGTTTAGCTCGCGAAATCCGCTGAAACAAGTTGACTCCAATCAACCATCAGCGAGACCGCAGCCCTCCGTGCAACCGAGCGGAAGCCTGTTCGATCCGCGCTCAAGATCGAAGAACGACACCACTGTCCCCAAAAGCCGTCGCCGTCAATTAGTGTGTGGGGTGACAGATGCTGATCACTACAACATCCACGGACGGAAGACGCGCACACTGAACGGCGTCATCGCCTTGAAACACGATCCCGCTGAATCGATTGACGCCACACGCCCGGATATTGGCCATGCCGCTGAATCATTCCATCCCGACTCGAAACAGCTCGATCATTGCCGAAGAAGCCGCGCGGCTAATGTTCGTCGAAGCGATCGAAGGCTACGGTGAGGCGCGCCGCAAGACCTGCGAAAAACTCGGCATCGCCCCACATACGCCGGGTCTACCGGACGCTGCGGATATCGATCGGGCACTGCAAGCACTCCAACGTCAGTGCTGGGACGAGGAAACGGCCCGCGAATGGCGCACGCGGCTCATGGCCGCGATCAAGGTCGTGCAATCGCTCAAACCGTTCTCACCACGCTTGGTCGGCGCCCTGACACGCGGCATCGTGCTTCCGATCCGTTGTATTCAGCTGCATGCCTTCGCTGAACAACCCGAAGAGCTGATCTGGACACTCTCCGAACGAGGTATCGCAACCGAATCCGATGAACGCCGCTACGCTGATCCCCAGGCCCGTAGCACGCGCGGAAAATCGCGAACCCATCGCCAGAAATCAGCGCGAGCATCGACTCAGACCTTCCCGATGATCCGTTTCTGCGGCCCGCTGGACGTCGATGTCGAGGTCACGGTGTTCGCGCCGGGCCGAGAGCATCACTCGCCACCGTCACCGATTGATGGACGACCCATTCCTCGACTCGATCAGGACGCAATCGAACGCCTGATCGCCGCGCCACCTCTCGCGCCAGTGTTCCAGTCAAACTCGAACACAGGTCGCCCGGATGCGATCAGCGGGCCAGAGACTCCGCAAAACGCGATGGCGCGCAAGCCACAAGACCCGACACGGGGTTAGGCGAATGACGGTTTGCGACGCAGCGATACGCTCATCCTGCCCGCGCCGCCCGGAGCCCAGCGCCGATCACCGCCCCGGCCATCACGTTGATACCCGCTCCGTTCGCACCCGCAGCCCGGCGCCGATAGGGCCGGCGTTCTCCACCACGGCAGCGCGCTGCCACACCGACAACTCGGGCCGGACAGCGACCGTGATCGGAATCAGCCGCCATCCGCGGGCCAGCGATCACCTGACAGCCTCGTTCCGCTTGGCATCGACCAACCGCTTCGGTGAGCGACTTGAGCCTCGGCCCGCCTCGCCCAACCGCACCCGAAATCATCCAACGCTGCAGCCGCCACGCTCGCAAGCCGCGGCGCAGTAACGCCTCAACCGACCCGACCGTAAGCTTCCTGGGCACCCACCCAGCGCTCGACCAGACGCCTCGCGCGGTCTGGATCTCGCTGCACGAGGTCAAGAGCCATTTCAGTCGCGGGTTCGAACAACGCGTGATCACGCGACCAATCCGCCACCCGAAAATTCGCCTCGCCCGTCTGTCGGGTCCCCAACAACTCACCCGGACCGCGCAGCTCGAGATCGATCTCGGCGAGACGAAAACCGTCATCGTACTCACGCAGCGCAGCCAATCGACGCCGCCCCGTCTCGGATACGGCGTCACCATAGAGCAACACACAATAGCTTTGCCGCGAACCACGACCCACGCGACCGCGTAGCTGATGCAGCTGGGCCAAGCCCATACGCTCGGCATTTTCGATGATCATCAACGAGGCATTGGGCACATCGACGCCGACCTCGATGACCGTCGTCGCCACGAGAACATCGAGCCGATGCTCTCGGAACGCAGCCATCGCTTCATCGCGTTCAGCAGTCTTCAAGCGCCCATGCACAAGCCCCAGACGCAGCCCCGGTAACGCCTCGGTCAACTGCTCGAACAAGCCCGTCGCTGACTCTGCGGCGAGCTTTTCTGAATCGTCGATCAGCGGACAAACCCAGTAAACCTGCGCGCCGTCGGCGCACTGCGCCCGAATGCGTTCGATGACCTCCGCCCGGCGGCGAGCTGACACCACCGCGGTGATCACCGGCTTGCGGCCTGGAGGCCGCTCATCAAGCACACTCACAGCCAGTCGCTGATACTGTGCCATCGCAAGCGTGCGCGGAATCGGTGTCGCGGTCATGATCAGTTGGTGCGGCACCTCCATCGACCGCCCACGCGTCGCCAATTGCATGCGCTGGTGCACACCAAAGCGATGCTGCTCATCGATCACCACACAGCCCAATTGGCCAAAAGTGACCGACGCCTGAAACAACGCGTGCGTCCCCACAGCAACCAGCGGCTCGCGACTCGCGATCCGTTCGCAGCGAGCCTCCCGCTCACTACGACGCACCCCCCCCCCAACCCAACACACCTCGATTCCCAAGGGCGTCAAACGTCGCTCGAGCTCCTCGGCGTGCTGCCGCGCCAACAGCTCGGTCGGAGCCATGAAAACCGCCTGATACCCCGTCTCGAGCGCCTGAAGAATCGCCGCCTGCGCGACGATCGTCTTGCCAGAGCCCACGTCCCCCTGCAACAGACGTTGCATCGGCTGCGGCGAACCTTGATCAGCGTGGATTTCAGCGATTGCGCGCCGTTGCGCTCCAGTCAGAGCAAAGGGCAAACCCTGCAAAAAGTCCCGCCAGAGCTTGCCCGGGACGGCGAGTCGCGGCGCCGTTTCAGGGCCCGCAGGCGCCGCCACGGTCTGCGAAGACAGCGTCTCACAACCAGCCGCATCGACTGACGGAAACGCCGAAGCGCGAGGCGGCGAACGCGTCGAGGACAATACGAGGGCGGCCTGATGGGCGACAAACTCCTCGAATGACAGTCGTCGCCGTGCAAGTTTGAGATCGCGGCGCGCATCGATTGCAGATCCTCGACGCGACGTTTCACTGGCCTCGCATGACGGTCCGAAAACATCGCGAACCTGATCCGAACCGCTGAGTCGGACCTTGTCGGCTGAGGATTCGTCATGGTCCAGATCAGACTCGTCCGCCAGCGGGCAGCGAGGCCCCCCGCGCCCGCCTAAGCGTCGATCGAGCATCTCGATGGGCGGCGCATGCAACAGCTGAAGCGCATCAAGAATCGGCCAGCCGCATTCAGGCAGAAAATCCGCGAGCTCTGTCGCACCACCGGCCCGGGGCCCTTGGCATTCCTGGAGTTGAGATCGAGCCGACCGGGCGTCATTCCGAGGCGATGAGTGGGATACCGAGGCGTCCGTTGACTGCTGCGCGATGACGAGCGCCGCTTGAATCCAGCGCGCCAGCGATGCAGCGTACACGCCCTCGGTCGTCGGATAGACCGGCGTTAGATTCGGCTTGGGCGCCTTACCGATTGCAGCCCCGAGCACCAGCTCGGGATGATGCATCTCAAGCGCGCCCGTCATCCCACGCGGCACGCCGTAAGCCCGCACACGAGTGCCTGACTTCAGGCTGGCCGCCAGACGCGGCGCAATACGAAAAAAACGCAAGGCCAGACGATCGCCCGCGACATCCTCGAGATCGGCACCATACAGACGCCGCCGCGCCCCGATGAAGCCGACGGCGCACAGACGCCCCTCGACCAGCGCCGGAACATCAACCTCCAACGCACGAATCGGCACAACACGACTACGATCCTCGTAGCGCAGCGGCAAATGCCAGAGCAGATCGCCGATTCGCCGGATACCGAGCCGTGCCAATCGCTCTGTCTGACGCGGCCCGATGCCCGGCAGTTGTTCGACGGGATCAGCCAGCGTCGATGGCATTGACACAATCAACGCTCCAAGTTGCTGCACTTGACATCAGAGTGTCCCCGATTCGCCCGGAGCGATTCGATCAGACGGCCCGCGTTCGAGCTCCGAGCCTCTGTGCCGGCGACGGCCCGGCCCACAGCCTTGGGGCTGGCGCAACGGCGCGAGGCCACCCGGCAGAGGACACCAACGCGGATCTCCAGTCGGCAGCGTAAGGTTTTGACGACACCATCGCCCGACGCTCACCACAGTCGCGTGACTGCTGTCGCACACTCACCACCGCAAAAAGGCGCTGATGCCCCCACGCGTCGGCGCTTTTAACGACCGCAACTTATGGCCAAAGGCAAGGCTTCGGTCCTCATCACCCTCTGGTACGGCGACTTGCGGAGCCTTGTGTTGACCGCGTTCTGAGCGCATTCGCGCCGCGGCGATGCGGCATTCAGGCAACGGATACCCCGTGCACAACCTGCCAAACCCGGCCTCCTGCCGTCACGATGTCGACAGCAGAGACGGTGGTCGACCTAGTCCGCGCCCGAAACAACAGCAATCGCATCCATTTCAACCGCAGCCCCTTTGGGCAAAGCGGCGACTCCAATCGCTGCACGAGCGGGGTAAGGCTCGACGAACCGCCGATTCATCGCCTCATTGACCAGAGGGAAATGGGACAGATCGGTCAAAAAAACATTCAGCTTGACGATATCGGCCAGACTAGCACCGGCAGCGCGGCATACCGCCTCGAGATTATCGAGAACTTGGTCGATCTGAGCCTCGATGCCGTCGACCATGCTCATGGTTTTCGGATCAAGGGGGATCTGACCGGACAGATAGACCCTGTCGCCAACACGCACTGCCTGCGAGTAAGTACCAATCGCCGCTGGCGCTTCAGGGGTGTGAATCACCTTGCGTACCATCGAGACACTCCGGGGGAAGCCATGGATATGAACGGGGTCCTGAGTATATGCAGAGCTTTTGCGTTTCAGGGACGTGCAGCCGGTTCTCGGCGCCGATCGCGTCATCGAAATATCGAAATATCGAAAACCATATTTTTTAAATTATTTCCCTACAGACCCGAGGCAGGGTCGTTCTGACCGACCGAAGGCAACGCAGAGTCACTGCGGTATAGACGCGTCGCGCAGCTTGTCACTCACCCTCTCGCCTGACGATTCATGACATCGCGGGCGCTGTATCTCACTCGCAGCGCTCTCGAGCATTGCGCAAACACAAAACGCAAGACACCCGACGCCGACCAAGGCCGGTGTTTGCATAGACAAGGCGGACCGTCGTTACGATTGTGGTCCGCCATCAACTTCAGCCGAAAGAAACCAATGCAAGCCGATTACTTGAGCAAAAAGCTCACGCCTACAGATTCATCCGCCGAGGCCCCCGCTTACCCACCGGAGGCGCAACCACAGCCGTGCGATCGCCAGGCGGTCTATGTCTCGCCGCCAACCGCGTACCCTTGAACAGCTTCGACCAGCGCGGCCACACAGGCTGGATCGACACCCGGATGAATCCCATGCCCAAGATTGAAGACATGTCCTGCAGCGCCACGAAAGCCGTCCAGGGTTCGCCTCGCCTCGCGCTGGACCGTCTCCGGATCGGCATACAGCACAGATGGGTCGAGGTTGCCCTGCAGGGCCACCCGCCCATCGACGCGCCGCACGGCCTCCGACGGATCCTGAGTCCAATCGAGACCCAGAGCATCGGCCCCGATCTCGAGCTGCGCCTCGAGCCACGGACCCCCGTTCTTGGTGAAGCTCACAACAGGGATACGTTGGCCATCGCGGCGACGTTCGAGCTGCTCGACGACCCGCGCCAAGTAATCGCGTGAGAAGGCGCGATAGTGCCGCGGCGAAAGCACCCCGCCCCAAGTATCGAACAACATCACGGCCTCAGCGCCAGCCGCGATTTGGGCGTTCAAATAATCGGCCACTGCATCGGCGAGCTTTTGCAACAAGCGATGCATCGTCTGCGGCTCGGCGTACATCAAGCGCTTGACCCGCGCAAAATCTTTCGAGCCGCCGCCCTCGACCATGTACGTCGCCAGCGTCCACGGACTACCAGAAAATCCGATCAACGGCACGCGGCCTTCGAGTTCACGCCGAATCAGCCGCACCGCATCCATCACATAGCGCAATTCCTGCTCCGGATCGATGCGAGGCAGCGCCTCGATCGCCGCCGCATCACGCAGGGGTCGTTCGAACCGCGGGCCTTCGCCAGCCTCGAAAAACAGGCCAAGGCCCATTGCATCGGGCACCGTGAGAATATCGGAGAACAGGATGGCGGCATCGAGTGGAAAACGGGCCAACGGCTGCAGCGTGACCTCGCAGGCCAACTCCGGATTCTGTGCCAGCTGGAGAAAGCTCCCCGCACGCGCGCGCGTCTCCCGATACTCGGGCAGATAGCGCCCCGCCTGGCGCATGATCCAGATCGGTGTCCGGTCGACCGGCTCGCGCAGCAACGCACGAATCAGCCGATGCGAAGAGGAAGACCGCGTCGATGCCTCACCCGCCTCAGCGACTGAACGAGCGCCCGTATCCATTGCCTGCGTAGTGAAAGCCGACATCAGCTCAAACTCCGAGGTGGCCGAGAATACCCTCAGCCGCCTGACGCCCTTCGAACACCGCCGTCACGACGAGATCAGAGCCCCGAACGTTATCGCCACCGGCAAAGATCTTGGGATTCGTCGTCTGGAAAGGATGTGACTGACCTTTGGCCACGATTCTGCCGCCGTCATCGAGCATGATGCCGTGCTCGGCAAACCACGGCTCAGGCGAGGGTCGAAAACCGAACGCCACGATCACACGATCGGCTGGCAGGATCGTTTCGGAACCGGGAATCGCCTCAGGCCGACGACGCCCGCGCGCATCGGGTGCGCCGAGGGCGGTCCGCACAACGCGAACACCCTCGACCCGTCCGTCGCCGACGATCTCGACCGGCTGCACGTTGAACTCGAAACGCACCCCCTCTTCCTTGGCGTGCTGAACCTCTTTACGCGACCCCGGCATGTTGTCTTCGTCGCGACGGTAGGCGCAGGTCACTGACGCCGCGCCCTGACGAATCGACGTCCGGTTGCAATCCATCGCCGTATCGCCACCGCCCAGCACGACGACGCGCTGGCCGGCCATGTCGATGAACTGGTCTTCGGGTCGCTCCCAACCCATCACACGCTTGACGTTCGAGATCAAAAACGGCAGGGCCTCATGAACACCGTTCAGCGACTCGCCGGGGAACCCCCCCTTCATCGCCGTATACGTCCCGGTTCCCAAAAACACCGCGTCAAACTCTTCGAGCAAGCCGTCCAGACCCACATCGCGACCGACCTCGACGCCAAGGCGAAACTCGACGCCCATACCCTCGAGCAGCTCGCGCCGGCGCTGCACGACGAATTTCTCCAGCTTGAACGGCGGGATACCGAACGTCAGCAGACCGCCGATTTCTGGGTGGCGGTCAAACACGACCGGGGTAACGCCATTGCGCACGAGAACATCCGCACAACCCAATCCGGCAGGCCCCGCGCCCACCACCGCGACGCGCTTGCCGGTCAGCTTGACGTTGGAGACATCCGGTCGCCACCCGGCGGCCAACGCGGCATCGGTGATGTATTTCTCGATCGAACCGATCGTCACCGCGCCAAAACCGTCGTTCAGCGTGCAGGCGCCCTCGCACAGACGGTCCTGCGGACATACGCGCCCACAGATCTCGGGTAGTGAATTGGTGCGATGAGACAACTCCGCCGCGCGAAACAACTGCCCCTCGGCGACCAGCTTGAGCCAGTTCGGGATGTAGTTATGAACCGGGCATTTCCACTCACAGTACGGGTTCCCGCACGCGAGGCAACGGCCCGCCTGGTGCTTGGCCGTCTCCGGGTCGAAGTGCCCGATGATCTCGTTAAACTCGGTGATGCGGATGCGCGCCGGTGTCTTTTCCGGGTCCTGCCGCGGGACTTCGAGAAACTGCATCGGGTTAGCCATTGCTCACCGCTCCTGACGATTCAATGCCGCCGCTCACACGCCGGCCACTCGAACAGCACATCGCAGGCAACGCACCGCGCGCGCCACGCGAAGGCAATGCCCACTCGCGGCCTCGGCGCACGCTACCGCCGCCAGCCGTCGCTGACCTCTGTTGAACATGCCGCAATTCGACAGTCGACGCGAGAGACCTCGCGAAAACCGGCTGTCGCGCAGCGATTCGCTCTCAGTTGCTAACTCTCGACCGCCGCTACAGTCGGCCTCTCGCATCAAGCGAGTCCCCCAAGGACCAGTCCGACACCAACTGCGTCTCCACATTCTATCGGCCTACGGTCGACAGCCGAATAAACCCACGTTCGAGTGACGCACTAGAAAGTCGATCGCCCTCGGCTGACTGACATGGAGTGCTAAGGGCGTATCGCCACAGGGCGGCCCCAATCCAATCAAGGTCGGGCCCATCCAACCCAACATCGAGAGGCGACTACAGAGCGAATCAACCCGACCGCTCTACCCTTGTAACGGGCCTGCGCCTCGCCCACGGTTGAACGCGACTCGACGAACTCCACACCAGGCTTTTCGCAACGCTGGACGCTTGCGAGGCTGACGCAACATCGCGGCGGATGCCGGTCATGGATCATTCGGGCCAATTGCTCACATCGCTCACATCGGTGAAGAGAGGTGATCCCCTGTCGAATGACACGCAACGCACCGACCCGCGACGTGCGACGCGGGCGACCAGACCACCTTAGTGTCGGTCAGCCGCGCGAGGTCGAATGAAACGGTTCGCGCGCGCAAGGTACCGCAAGCGCATGTGACCCTGGGGTTAAACCTCAATCAGCGGTGCCGGCCAACCAGCGGCGCCGGCCGCAGGCGGCTGAAAATCGACACCACCAGCTTTGCCGACAACCACTTTCTCTGCCCACTCTATTGCTCACAAGGCCGCGTTTACCCCGCCAGCCGCGTCTTGACGCGTTGACTTACCGCCGCCATGTCGGCGCGTCCGGCCAGCTGCTCGCGCAAAACCGCCATCACCGCGCCCATGTCGCGCATCGATGTCGCGCCCTGCGCCACCACCGCTGCGTCGATCGCTCGATCGATTTCAACCTCGCTCAAGGGTTCCGGCAGATAACTCTCGAGGATCACAATCTCGGAGCGCTCGCGCTCAGCGAGATCCTCACGCCCCCCGTCGCGAAACTGCTGTTCAGCATCTCGACGCTGTTTGATCATTTTTTGGACCAGCGCGAGGAACCGCGCGTCATCGACCTCGATGCGTTCATCGACCTCGATCTGCTTGACCTCGGACGACAACATTCGCAGCACACCGAGCCGATCGCGGTCTTTTGCGCGCATTGCCGCTTTGATGTCGTCGAGCATCCGCGCCAAAGGACTTCCAGATGAATCGGCCGCCTGGTTCGTCGGCCGCGCGGCCGAATCAACCGCTGACGTAGAAGGGTCCGTATCGGTCATCGCTTTCCTCCATCGAGCGCTCTCTCAGCGCGGTCACGATCCGTTCAGTCCTCAAAGCCGCAGACGCGCAGATCATGCACGATCTCGCACACCCCACGGGACCGGCCTACAGGGCACGACGAACTGAAAGCCACCCGCGACTACACGACTCTCATGTCTGACAGCCCGATCCACGCTCGCATCGCGTTTTACCCGTGTCGAGCTTTGCCCGGCTCGAGTTCTGCGACAGACGCTCGAGCCGTCGATGCGATTCGCGGCCAGAATCGACGCAGTCGGAAAGACGATCGGACCACGCCAAAGGCTTTTCGCGTATCAACGGCCGATCCTCTAATACGCGCCGCCTTGCCAAGATCGCGCGTGATCGGGATTCGCTCGATCGGGTCGCTACAGCCACTAGACCAGGCACCGGGCTCGCTACTGGGCCTCGCGCGGGCGGTGCACCCGTCACACGACTCGACCGATCACGTCGCGGGGGGCAACCCGCGCAGGTCGCGGGCGAGCGCATCGACCTGCCACCCCGAAAGCGGCGTGGCAGGTCGATCCAAGCACGTTAGCCCCAAGCACGTTAGCCGAAGGGTCAGCGGATGCGCCTACGCGTGCAGACCCCATCAGGCGTGGGCCCTGAAGCCGACGTCAATGCGCCCAATGATTCGAACGCATTTCGCAGAACGACACCGTCGCGGTTTGCGCGAGTCGTACGTTCGCGTAGAAGCTCAACCCGACGGAAACGACGAGCGATCGCAGCGCGTCCCTTAAAGCTCAAACTCGATCGGCGAATCACACAAGGCTTGACCGGAAAATCCAGACTGGAAATCGTCCGAGACCCACAGGACAGAGGCGCAACCGAGACCCAGGTGCGACGCGCGGCGCCGGAGTCAATCCGATCGACGCTCGCGACTCCGCCCTTCGCCTTAATACATCCGAACGCGACGGACGACTTCGCGCGAATCCTTTTTGAGCTGGCGCTTCACGGCCGCGGCAGCTTTACGCTTGCGTTCCGTGGTGGGCTTCTCATACGACTCGCGACGACGGACCTCGGCAACGACGCCAGATTTTTCGCAGGTGCGCTTGAAACGACGAAGAGCAACCTCGAACGGCTCGTTGTCTCGGACGCGAACACTCGGCATATCATTCTCCATGCTTCCGGCAAGTCTAGGCGCCGGCGTTTCGATTTACTCGGCGGGTCTGCCACCGAAGGTTGGCTGTAGGATCGACGACCGCGGCCGCCGAATAAATGGTGCTCGAAATCACTCGAAACCGATCGAGTCCGGCTATCAAACGTAGACGACGACGCAGGCAACACACCTGCTAACCTCCACTGAAAACCGAATCGCTCAGAACAAGGGCCGCAAAGTATAGACGGGAAAACATCGCAATTCCAATCGCTTCGCGAGCGACGTTTGATGTCCACGAACGCACTCACAACAAACGTTCCGAGTGACTAGAACTCGCGCAGCCGCAGAACACGCAATCATCGCTCTAACTGCACCGACTCAGGTCACAGCAAAACGCGTCGACGACGGGCCCACGGCACCGCGACGACCCCGCAACGCAGGGGTTCGCAGCGCGAACTCCGCGCTGATCTGGGCACCGAGTCGAGCGCCGATTCAAGCACCGACTTGCATACGAGCGAGGTCGACGACAAGCGACCCACAGCGCTGGGTGGCTTTGCATCGCTGACCGACGCCACAGGCGTGACATCGCCGACCCGCTCTGCGTTGACCGTCGGGGCGCGCCAAAAGGATGATGCCTTTGGGTGGCACCAAAGCGAACGTCTGTCAGGCACTCGCTCGGCAAAAACCGCTCGCCAAGCGGCGCGACCTTCATGTCAGTTATGGGGCGAAATCGCACAGCCAGACTCATCCTCATCGTGCCCACTTCAGATATCAGTCAATTTAAGGCCACAATGGCACGACGGACTGCGACCGTCTTAACAGTCCTTGTCGGCCGAAGTGAGGGCGCGGCCATCACGCGACGACCGCAAAGCGAAAGCTGCGCAACAGGCCATCATGTTGCCGGCACCGGGCACACTCGAAGCCCTGTGAGGAGCAATCTGGGAGCAATGACTTCGTCAACGACTACACAAAACTCGACCCGCGACTGGCAACCGTTGCCGGTATCGAGATTGCCCGTCTCGCCGTCGTTTCTCGATCCATGACGCGACCCTGAATATTCAGCCGATACTGACGCACGTCAAACAACCGGCCCGATTGGCCTATCCATACCTCGAACATAACCGACTCGATCACCATGACCCCAAACCACGATTCCGCCGCCACAGCGACGCTCGACGTTGCCCTCGGTAACCGCAGCTATCCGATCACGATCGGAACCAATCTGCTCCACCAACCCCCGTCGGCACTTCGGCAGTATTGGCAAACGGTTTTGGCCCGACGCCAGACCGCGATCATCACCAACGTCACCGTGGCGCCGCTGTATCGCGAAACGGTTCTTGAGTTCCTAAAATCACTCGATGTCGCGCCGCCACTGGTGATCGAACTCCCCGACGGCGAACACACGAAATCTCTCGCTACGATCGAGCATATTGTTGGTGAATTGCTCAACGCTCGCTTCGAGCGCGGCGGTGCGTTGATCGCGCTCGGTGGCGGCGTCGTCGGTGACATCACCGGTTTCGCCGCGGCCGTGTATCAACGCGGAATCGAATTTCTGCAAATTCCAACAACTCTGCTCGCTCAGGTCGATTCATCGGTCGGCGGCAAAACCGGCGTGAACCACCCGACCGGCAAGAACATGATTGGCGCGTTCCATCAGCCCCGCGCCGTCCTGATCGACATCACGACCTTGACAACCCTGCCCGAGCGCGAAGTACGCGCCGGTATCGCCGAGATCATCAAATACGGACTGGTCTTCGACCACGATTTTTTTGCCTGGCTCGAGCAGAACATCGATGCGCTCCTCGCGCTCGAACCCGATGTCACTCGCACCGCCATCCAGCTGTCCTGCGCCGCCAAGGCGGCTGTCGTCGCGGCGGACGAGCGCGAAGGCGGACAACGTGCGCTGCTCAACCTCGGCCACAGCTTCGGCCATGCCATCGAGGCACAAATGGGCTACGGTGACTGGCTACATGGCGAAGCCGTCGGCACCGGGATGGCCATGGCAGCACGGCTTTCGCGCCGTCTCGGCTGGCTCGACGACGCTGCGACAGCCCGCGTCGAGCGCTTGATCGAACGGGCCGGCCTCGCCCTCACGCCTCCCGCCACGATGTCTGCGGACGACTTCCGACGCCACATGGCGGTCGACAAAAAAAACGCCAACGGCCAGCTTCGTCTCGTGCTCCTGCGCGGCATTGGACGCGGCGTCGTGACCGCTGACTTCGACATCGACGCGCTCGACACCGAACTCGTGAGCTCACTCCAATGAATCTCAACCGCCCCGAGGCTTCAGCCACGTTCCCAGGCCCCGGTCTGGCACCGTGGGCCGCGCAACCCGAGCATTCGCGCGGTCGCCGCTACCCGGAGCCACCCCCTGCGTATCGCAGCCCCTTCCAGCGCGATCGCGATCGTATCGTTCACTCATCGGCATTCCGTCGTCTCGAAGCCAAGACGCAGGTCTTTGTCAGCCACGAGGGCGATCTCTTTCGTACTCGCCTGACGCACTCACTCGAAGTCGCCCAAATCGCACGCTCGATCGCACGCGCCCTCGGCCTCGCCGAAGATCTCGTCGAAGCCATCGCTCTCGCGCACGATCTCGGTCACACGCCGTTCGGCCACGCCGGCCAACACGCCCTCAACCGCTGCATGCGCGACTACGGTGGCTTCGAGCACAACTTGCAGTCGCTTCGGATCGTCGAATTTCTCGAAAAACACTACGCCGACTTCGACGGCCTCAACCTCACCTTCGAGACCCGCGAAGGCATCCTCAAACACTGCAGTCGACAGGATGCCGAGCGCCTAGGCGAAATCGGCCAGCGCTTTTTGACCGGCAGTCAACCTGGACTGGAAGCCCAGCTCGCCAACGTCGCCGACGAAATCGCCTACAACAATCACGACGTCGACGACGGATTACGCTCGGGACTGATCGACATCGACGCCCTTCGCGAGGTTGAGATTTTCCGAAGCGCTCACGACGCGGTCGTGCAACGCTACCCAGCACTATCAGGACGGCGCGTCCATCACGAGACCATTCGTCGCATGATCGATGCCCAGGTCCGCGACCTCATCGAAACCTCGCGTCAAGCGATCCTTGATGCCAAAGTCGGAAGCATCGAGGACGTCCGCAGCTTTGGCCAGCCGCTGATCCGTTTCAGCGCCGACATGAAAATCCTCAATCAAGCGCTGAAGAGCTTTCTCCGCACACGCCTGTACAAACACCACCGCGTATTGCGCATGACCACGCACGGCGAACGCGTGCTAACCGCGCTGTTCGACGCGTATCGCGATGAGCCGCGCCTGATACCGCCAGAGTTTCGCAAAGCCGCACACGACGATCACGAGCATCACCCACAGGAGCGCATCATCGCCGACTACATTGCAGGCATGACCGACCGTTACGCACTCCGCGAGCATCGCCGCCTGTTCGGCATCGGCGACCCGCTCTAGCCACCACGCTTGATGACCAAGCGTCCTGTTTGAAAAAACTCGTGTCTACGCGCCGTTGATCCAAAGGCCGCCCCGACGCGACGCGAAACGCTGTGGCGCAATCGCGTTCTGAATCAGAGTGCGCGCCGTGTTCCCGACGCGAATGACGTCACCCGCGTCTCCGCCGACCGCCCACGACCCCGACGAACGCTCAACACCCCGCCGACGAAACGTCGCAGTCGGCACAGGACCGCGCGAGAATGGCGCGCGCGTCGCAAGATCGACGAGGACCAAGGCTCGATGTCATCGATCGGCGTCCAAAACGTCACGTCACGACCACAACAGCCCTCGAAAGAACGGCACCACGACGCGACGATCTGCGTCTGCTGGTCGTGAACATGGAGCCCGCTCGGAGTCGAGACACATCAAGCCGTCAACGCAAGCGTTCTGCGCGCGATCCAAACGTCAACGAGACATGCGCGCAAAAAAAAGCGCGACTCACGGAGTCGCGCGAAAAAACCACCAAAGGAGGATGGAGGAGTCCGTTGGCTGACTACTCAGTCAACGTGTAAGAATCTTCTAATATTCTTGGATCAATGTCAACGCCCGGGCGTGCTGCCTTGGATGTCGCGTCAACCGCACTTAAAACGAGTCAAGGACAACCGGGCACGTCGATCCGACAACCGCCGCTGGGACCTCTTGAAGAGACCCGCAACGTCGTGTTGACCTCATCCAATGCAATCCGCAAGACCGTCACATCTAGCATCGAGTGGCCTGTGCATCGGCGCCACCCGAACCCCGCGAATGAACAGAAGCCTCACGACAATCAAGACGGGAAATAAATAAGGATATTCCCTATTTACCCGCCGATTGCCGAGGGCACGATCAACACCGCCGCGAGCGTCAACACCAGACCGGCATACAGGCCCGCCACGACATCATCCATCACGATACCCACACCATCATGGCGCTCCCGGTCGAAGTAGCGTGCCGGCCACGGTTTGACGATGTCGAAAAATCGAAACAGCAAAAACGCCGCCAGCACCCACAGCAGATCGACGGCGCTGACGATGGCCACAGGGATGAACGCCAGGGCGACAAACATCCCCGCCCATTCATCCCACACGATGCCGGGATGATCGTGTACACCCAGCTTGGCTGCTGAGCGGCCACAAATTTCGAAGCCCAAGAGCGTAAAGATCACCGCCAGCGCGACGATCAGGTAGGGGTGTTGCCCCAGCAAAGCGAAATACACCACCAGAGATGCCGCAGAGCCGAAGGTGCCCGGAGCGACGCGCGACAATCCGCTACCGAACCCAAATGCCAGCAAGTGGATGGGATCGGTGAAAACGTCACGCGCCTTGGGCCACGCCGGACGCGGTGCGTCGCGCGCTTCAGCCATTCGCGCGCAACGACCGAATACGCTCCTCGATCGGCGGATGGGTCATGAACAACTTCTTCAACCCGCTTGACACACCGCCACGGATACCGAACGCCGCCATCTGATCCGGCATGTCGGTGGGCCGCCCCGAGGCACGCGCAAGGGCTTCCAACGCTCCGATCATCTTCTCGCGACCCGCCAGCCGCGCCCCAGCTTCATCCGCGCGAAACTCACGCTGCCGCGAGAACCACATCACGACGATCGACGCCAGGATACCCAACACGATTTCCATCACGATCGTCGTCACCCAGAAACCAATGCCGTGTCCAGACTCGTTTTTCAGCAAAACCCGGTCCACGAAATGCCCCACCACGCGGGCGATGAAGATCACGAAGGTGTTGACGACACCCTGGATCAACGCCAGCGTGACCATGTCGCCATTGGCCACATGGCCCACCTCGTGACCCAACACGGCCTCGACTTCATCGGCCCCCATCGACTGCATCAGGCCGGTCGAGACTGCGACCAGCGCATTGTTCCGGCTCATGCCCGTGGCGAAGGCGTTTGGATCCGGCGAGTCGTAGATCCCGACCTCCGGCATCCCGATCCCCGCCTCGCGCGCCTGACGCTGCACCGTCTCGTACAACCACTGCTCGGTCGCATTGCGCGGCGTATCGATCACGTGGACACCCATCGTCTTTTTGGCCATCCACTTCGAAATCGCCAGAGAGATAAACGATCCACCGAAGCCAAACACGGCGGCAAAGATCAGCAACGACGTGTAATCGAGCCCGACACCCTGCTCGTCGAGAATGCGCTCGACGCCCAACAGCCGCAGGACGATCGAAAGCACGACGATGATCGCCAAGTTGGTACCCAAAAAGAGAAGTATTCGTTTCATGTGTCACCGTTCCAAAAAAGTGTTCTATTCCCAAAAAAGTGTTCTATTCCTCAGACGCCTGGCGTTCGTCGGTGGCGCGCACGGTAATCGTGCCTCACTGACCGACCTCTTGCGTCAAGTCCCGTTCGCTTTGCCGGCCAAACACCGGGCTTGGTTCAACGACCGCTGTCTGAACCCGAATCTGGTTTCAGCTCGCAGACCAAAAATTCGGGCCGAAGGTCCGCGCCTGTCGCACCGACACCCCGCCGAAGTCCTTACAATCCGGTAGATGGGGACGAACACCCGTGAATACAAGAGGACGTACATCCCGATCCTCGGCTCAAAGCCTCTCGCAGGCCATGCCATAAGCGCGGGCCTCCATACAGTTTTGCCATTCTGCGCCACTTGTTTCTCGGTCTGATTGTAAGGCAACCTAAGGCCCCACCCGCGTACGTCGCCAAGGCGTCTGAGGACACGCCATCGTTCGCGTTCTTCCGTCTATCGCCACGTCACCAAGGGTTCACGCGATCAAGGGTGGCAAAACACATTGTCGCGATGATGAAACCCTCAAGCGCCAAAGCCCATCGCTCCGCGCACCGTCAGAGATAGACTGACGCTTCAGGTTCACTGCCTCGCAGGATCTCGGGCTACAAATCGGCCATGGCGACGTGGCAACATGTTGGTCAAACATCATCGTCCTCGACTGAACCGTTCAAAGGATCAACGCGCAATGACGGCGTACCCCATCCCAGTCGATGAAGAACGGCGGCTACAGGCCGTGCATCGTCTTCAGCTCAGCCGATTGCACGCCTCCGGGCGGCTCGATCCCATCACGCGATTGGCCCAGGATCTCGCCGAGACACCCATTGCGTTGATCTCGATCGTCGAAGACGAACGGCAATGCTTCATTTCACCGATCGGCCTTGGCGATCTCAAAGAAACACCGCGCGAAATTTCATTTTGCGCACACGCCATCTTAGAGCTCGACTCGCCGATGATCGTCACCGACGCCCGCCTCGATCCGCGCTTCGCCGACAACCCTCTGGTCTCGGGCGACACCAACCTTCGTTTTTATCTCGGCACCCCCATCGTCATCAGCCTCACCAAGCGCGGCGCCCCCGCGCTCACGGCGGCGGAAACCGACCTGCGTATCGCCGTTGGCACCCTTTGCGTGATCGACACACGCCCCCGCGAAGCCGATGACCGACTGATTCGTCGACTGAGCGAACTGGCCGCAACCGTCGCCGGCATGCTCGCGAAAAATATCGAGCTATCGCAGGTGCCCGAGCTCGAACGCCGACGCGAAGAAGCCCGACACCAAACCCTCTCACTGGCTGAAACTGTCGCCGCGCCGATCATTCGCATCGACGCCTACGGCCACATCGAATACGCCAACCAGGCCACCTGCAATCTGTTCGGCTACACGCTCGACGACCTCATCGGTCGTAACGTTCGCATGCTCATGCCACAGGACATCGGACTGGCCCACGACGGCTACGTCGCGCGCTACCTCGACACGCGCGAAGCCCGGGTGATCGGCAAAGGCCGGGAAGTCACCGGACGTCACCGCGATGGCCACGACATTTCACTGCATCTTTCGGTCAGCCACGTCAAAACCGATGGTCGCGACGTGTTTTACGGCGTATTGCAGGATCTCACCGAGCTGCACGCGGCTCGGGACCAGCAATTTCGCCAGGCCCGATTGGCTCGTGCGATTCTCGACGGAACCCGCAACCCGATCTACGCTGCCGACCGCGACGGACGCTACATTTTGGGCAACGCGGCCTGCGTCCACGTCACAGGACAACCGCTTCAAGACATCATCGGCAAAACTGCTTTCGACGTTTTTCCGACAGACATCGCCGAGAAGGCGCGTCTGGCCGATGAAGCCGTTTTGAACAGCAACACCACCACGTCGGTACGAGTCGCCGTTCCCTCAGCCAACGGCCTGCTCGAATTCGAGCTGCTCAAAAGCCCTCTGCCCGGTGATGATGGCGCACCTGACGGTGTGGTCACCGTTGCGCATGACATCACCGACTTGCAGCGCGCCAACCGCGAGATACATGAAACCGAGCGCCTGCGTGCGCTTTCGCAACGCATCGCGCGCATTGGCTCGTGGGCGATGGACCTCGATCGCGGAGAGATGACCTGGTCGGCGGAGGCTTTATTTTTGATGGGGGTGCCGCTGGACGACATCGCAGGAACGCCACCACCGCTCGAAGCACTGATCCATCCCGAAGATCTTGATCACGTCACCACAGCCCTTGACGCAGTTATCAATGAACAATCATCCACGTTTGACGTCGAGTTTCGCGCGCAGCTTGGGCGCCGCCGGATACGCGCCCATGGCGAAGTAGACTCCAGCGTCGGCCATCGACGCCTGATCGGCATTCTTCAAGACGTCTCTGACCTCAGGCGCGCCGAAACCGATCGCGCCCGACAAGCTCGTCTGCTCGAATCGCTACGTCTCGCGACAACACGCTTTCTCGCTGCGGAAGCGCCGGAAAAAGTCTGGGAGTTTCTGCTCGCGACGCTGCTCGACATCACGGACAGTCCGCACGGTTTCATCGGGGAAACCGTCGTCAAAAATGGCGTCCGCTGTGTGAAAATCCACGCCATCACGGATATCTCGTGGAGTGAGGAATCGCGCGAACTCTATCGCAAGCTTCGCGACGGCGACATGCTTCTGTGCGGACAGGACTCCTTGATCGGACAAGTGGTACGCGATGGCATCGCGATCCGCACCGATGATGTCATCAACGACCCACGCGCGGGCGGTCTACCCCCCGGCCATCCGCCGCTGACGAGCTATCTTGGGATGCCGCTTTTCCAAGCCGATGAGATCATCGGCATGTTCGGTATTTCCGGGCGGGCCGAAGGCTACGACGACGCACTGATCGAGACCCTGTCGCCATTTTCAGCCACCTACGCCGTCCTGATCACCGCGCTGCGCGACCGCATCGCCATCGAGCAGCAGCAGCAGCAGCTGCGCGAAGCGCTGGCCGTCGCCGAACAAGCCAATCGCGCCAAGTCGGAGTTCCTGTCCAACATGTCGCACGAGCTGCGCACGCCGCTCAATGCCGTCATTGGGTTTTCCCAGTTGTTGCTTGCCTCAACCAAAGAACCCCCGAGCGACAAACAACGGCGCCAGCTCGAAAACATCAAAACATCCGGCGAGCATCTGTTGTCGCTGATCAACGACGTTCTCGATCTCGCCAAGATTGAGGCAGGCAAATTAACGCTCTCGATCGAACCGGTCGAACTGGCGCCCGTCCTGCAAGAAGCCTTGACCATCATTCGACCGATGGCCGACCGCCACGCGATCGCCGTTCACGATCACTCGCGCCTGACACAAACGGAGCTCGATCTCTGGGTTCGCACCGATCGCGTCCGGCTGCGTCAGGTTTTGATCAACCTGCTCAGCAACGCCATCAAATACAACCGGGCCGACGGCAAAGTGTTTGTCACCTGCCACATCGCCGTACACGACGACAAGCACTGCGTCACGTTGGAGATTCAGGACACCGGAATCGGCATCCCCGATGAGCGCCAAAACGAGCTGTTCAAACCCTTCTCTCGCATGGGTCAAGAAGCCGGTGCCATCGAAGGCACCGGGATCGGCCTGGTGATCACGCGCGAACTTGTGCGCTGCATGAACGGCGATATCAGCTTCGAGAGCGAGGTGGGCGTCGGCTCGACATTCCGTGTTCATCTCCCGCTCGACCAGTGCTCGCGAATCCCTGATCAACTCACCGCATTCATCGCCGATCGCGCGGCTTGGCCGGGCGACGAAGCGAACGCCGGCTCGGAGAAACGAAGGCTGGTTCTATACATTGAGGACAACACGGCCAACATCGAGCTAATGAACGACATCTTCGATGAAATCGACGACATGACACTGATCGTTGAAAGGCACGCCGAGGGCGGCATCCACGCCGCACGCGAGTTCAAGCCTGCCGCAATCCTGATGGACATCAACCTGCCCGGACTCAGCGGTACGGCCGCCGCCCGACTGCTACGCTCGCAATCGACCACCGCCCATATACCCATCATCGCGATCACTGCGAACGCCACCGAACACGCCGTTCAGGAGGGGCGCGCCAACCCCGACTTCGTTGCCTATCTGACCAAACCGATCAAGATCGATGCAACGCTGAGCACCCTGCGAGAGATCATCCGGTCCGCTGAAACACCCGCAGATTCAGGCCACCGTAAGCCCACGAAGCAGTAGAGCCAACGCCGATGTGGGCGACCGGTATCGGCGACCCGGCCCACAGAGACCCAGCCCATATATCTGGGTCGAATGTTCAGCCATGTCTCGGGGCTGGCGGTCAGAATTCACTCGCCGGGATACTCCAGTCGAGCCAGTCATTGCGGTCACAGTCGCCGGCGCCAACCGACCAAGCGCTATCGAGTTCGCGCGAAAACCGATCAAAAGCCCCAAAAAATTGGAGACAAGACCACCGGCCGAGTCCGGCAGTCCCTTGGCTGTAATCACTCACCCCAAAAACAACTGAGGCCACTGCCGTCTTGAACACCGCAGGTGGCATCGCGCAAACTCAAACCGACCTTGACGGTTACCACGGCCCGCACGACCATGGCCATCGACCAGACGGAAACGATCCCGACTCATGGATGAAGTTGTAGCGGTTGTTGCCACCGAGATCGTGAATCGGCAAACGTCTCCGGGCCGGCGTGTCCGCGGAGCTTCAAGCATCGTGATCGACCCCCGCGGATTTGAACGAGCAGATTGCGTGCGCAGGCGATCGAACAAACGCACAGACGCGCGCCTGTCAGCGACAAGTGCATACAGACGACCCCGTTGGCGACGCCACGACACTCACAGGATCCGGATTGGCCAACGAGTCGATCCTTCGCTCGGCCACATGACTACAGACCCATGAGGACTACACTTGAAGGCGATCACGCCCTTTAACGATCCGACCGAAGCGCGCATCCTCGCGGTCGACGACAACCCGATGAACGTCGAACTCCTCATCGGCCTGCTAGAGGCCGCGGGGTTCACCAACGTCGAGGGCGAAACCGATCCAGAGGCCGCAATCGAGCGATGGCGCAGAGAGGATTTCGACCTTCTGCTCCTGGACATCCGCATGCCCAAGATTGATGGGCACGCCGTCATGTCGACGTTGCAACGAGATCTCGACTCTGGCGACTGGCTCCCCGTCATCGTTCTGACGGCCCAGACCGACACCGAGACCCGTGACCGCGCGCTCGCCGCCGGCGCTCGCGATTTCATTACCAAACCCTTTGACACCGAGGAAGTCGTCCAGCGCATTCGCAACCTCCTCGAAGTCCGCGCCACCCACAACGCTGCCCGCGTCGAACTGCAAGAGTTGCATCACTCCTTGCTCGATCGCGATCTGGAGCTCGCCTCACGAGAAGCGGATCTCGAGCACCTCGCACATCACGACCCGGTCAACGGCCTACCCAACCGCGTGCGGGCTCTGCAAATCCTTGGCGCCCGCCTCGAAAGTGTTCAGGTCGGTCAGAGCCAGCAACTGATCCTCATGACCATCGATATCCAGGGCGAAGCCGAAACCGCTGAGGGTGTCTTTGCGGCCGATACCGCGTTGCGGGAAGCCGCCGAGCGACTGCTCTCCGAATTACCGGACCAGCTCGATAAAGAAACGCGCGTCGCTTATTGGGGCAACGACACTTATCTTCTGATCCTGCCAACAGGCGTGTTGCATACCGCCGAACAGATCGAACATTTCGTCGAGCGGCTCGAAAACGCGCGTATTTCGATAGGCCGCGGGACCCTCCGACCCCGCGTTGCGGCGAGTTCTGTCATCGCGCCGCAAGACGGCACCAGCAGCGATCTCCTGCTGCGGCGCCTGATGCTAACGCTGGCACGCGTGCGCCGTAACAACCAACGACACGCCGGCTACGCCGAGATCGTCGAGCAAGAGGCCGGGCGTCTACAACGCCTCGAGCATGATCTCGATCTCGCGCTCGAGCGAGGCGAGTTACGCCTCGTTTATCAGCCCAAGGTCGACATCGGCACCGGGCGGATCACCGGCGTCGAGGCACTGATGCGTTGGCAACACAGCGATCTCGGCCCGGTATCCCCCGGCGAATTCATTCCGATTGCCGAGACCAACGGACGCATCATCGAACTCACCGATTTCGCGATTCAGGAAGGCATTCGCGCGCTGGCGCGTATCCAAGCCCAAACCGGCACGCGATTGTCGATGGCCATCAATGTCTCGGCGCGCATGTTCGAGCTCGCCAGCCGCCGGCGTATCGAGCGGTCCGACCCATCAAAGACTCCGCCTGATCAACCCAATCGCGACCCGCGTCACCCCTTGGTTCTACGCGTCGAGCGCATCCTGCACGAAACCGGCATCGATGCCGCCCAAATCGAGCTCGAAGTCACGGAAACCGCCGTGATCGCAAACCTCGCCGAAACGCTCGACGTACTCGAGCAACTCCGTGCATTGGGCGTCCGAATTGCCCTCGACGATTTCGGCACCGGCTACTCTTCGCTGGCCTACTTGAGCAGCCTGCCCGTCGATACTCTCAAGATCGATCGATCACTCGTCGATGGCATCGCGACCGACGCCAAACTCGCAGGGTTGTTTCGCGCGATCGTGGGGATCGCCCAAAGCCTCAATCTCGACACCGTCGCAGAAGGCATCGAACGCGAAGAAGACCGCGGCTGCATCGCACTCGCTGGCTGTAACACAGCGCAAGGCTTCTTCTTCCACAAGCCCATGAGTCTCGATGCGCTGTGTGAAGTGCTGCCCAAAGGCAGACCAGACGACAACACCCAAGACATCACTTAATTGACTCTCGCACGGTCGCGTCGCCGTGTTGCGCGGCGGTCGCGTCCTCGTCTGATCGCCTTATCGCCTTATCGCCTTATCGCCTTATCGCCTTATCGCCTTATCGCCTAGCGACACGTCAAAGCTAGCAGCTCGGGCGTGTTGCGCGCCGTACCACCCGCGCTAGTCTTCAGCGTCTACACGCTAATTGACGGCGATGGCACTCGATCGGTCGTTTTCGACTCGATGGCCCTTCGATTCCGTTGAACCACGAGCGCATTCCAGGGGCAGCGACCGTCGAGAGTCGACCAGCCGCGCCCCCGGCAGTGAACGGCCTATCCCGTCCTTCAACCTGGTCACCCGTCAACCCGCGCTCGACTCTTGGTCCGCGCCGCCCGCCCCCCGGCCCCCACGTAACAGGCCAATTAACGGTCGCGCGACTCCAACAGCGGCGCGATCAACTCGACGACCGTCCCCAAAATCAACGGCTGTGCCTCGCGCGTCGGATGCAAGCCATCGTCCTGCAAGAGCTCCGGTTTTTCAGCGACGACCTCGACAAAGAACGGATGATAAGCAGCGGCCTTGGCGCCCAGATCCGCATACACGCGATCGAAGGCCTCGAGGTAACGGCGCCCAAGACTCGGCGGTAGGCGAACGCCGAGTAAGACCACCTTAGCGTCGGCCTCTTCGGCCGTCGTCATCATCGTGCGCAAGTGGTCGCGCATGGACTCGAGGCTCAATCCCCTGAGCCCATCGTTGGCGCCCAGCTGCAGAATGACGAAATCCGGATTGGCATCGCTCATCGCAGCATCAAATCGGGCGCGGCCGCCTGCGGTGGTTTCCCCACTGATCGACGCATTGGTCACCTTGACATCACCAAGACCGCGCTCACGCAGGGCGTCCGCGAGTCCAGCCACCCAGCCGTCGGACTCCGCCAGGCCGTAAGCCGCCGACAAAGAGTCGCCGAACACCAAGATCGATGCTGCGCCCAACGATTCCGCTGAATGATTCGACGACGTTACGTCGTCGCCGTGGGTGTCGGGTTGGCTGGCAAGCGACGGCCCCACAAACAACCACAAGACCGCCAGCCAGACGAGCGCCGACAGGGGCCGCGCCATCCAAGACCCAGACGCGGATACACCAGCCAGCGAGGCCCGCGCGGATGCCGAGGTCACTGCGCTGGCGACCAGAACAGAGGCACTGAGGCGTCGAAGGTTCTGATCGTCTGCAAAACCAATCGCGCCTCCCGATGTTCTCGGCAACACGCGCTCGAGCCCCGCCGCCATTCTTTGCATCCACCGCTGTGTCACTCGACCCATCGCCCACCCCTAATGGCCAAAAAACGATTGCCAAAAAACCACTCGGTACCTGCGCCCCACGACCTGTCCGTTTCGACCAGCGCCAGCCGCGAGCTAGTCACGACAGGCATTGCGAGCGCCGCAAAATCACTCGTCATCGCCCGCCTCGTTAGACGGGTCTTCGTCGCCCACGAGCCACCGATCATTGTCAGCCTCTGGTGAACGGATGCGCCTACGGAACCTACCGCGCAAACCACCGACTGAGCTGAGGCCGTGAAAACCCGCGATGGGCCCACCGTTCATGGGCCCACCACTCATAGGCTCACTGGCACCGCGAGCGCCCGAACTTTGCCGGCGTCAACACAGTCAGACAGTCGTAATTCAAATTTAATGGACTCTCCACCATGGACTCTGTTCCACACGGCAAGGATGCACGTATCGAGGTCAACGCCGATCACGCGACGTCGGCTGGCTCGACTGCCGGCCCGGCCCGCGAGCATGCCGCTCCGGTCATCGAGGTGCGTCATCTCACGCACCGCGTCCAATCGGGCGAGGCCACACTGACCTTATTGCATGACATCAGCCTGACGATCCATGCGGGCGAACGCGTTGCCATCGTCGGTGCCTCAGGTTCGGGTAAGTCGACCCTGCTCGGCCTACTCGCTGGACTCGACACGCCGAGCGATGGCGAGATTCTTTTGCTCGGCAAACATCTCGATCAACTCGACGAAGACAGCCGAGCGGCGCTCCGGCGCGGGCGGGTGGGCTTCGTTTTTCAGTCGTTTCAACTTCTGCCAGCATTCACGGCCCTGGAAAACGTCCGCCTGCCCCTTGAGCTGGCCCGGGCCGCAGGCGAGCCCATCACGCGTCGAGAAATCGACGACCGCGCCCTCGCCGCGCTCAGAGACGTGGGCCTCGCCGCCCGCGCGCATCACCTGCCCGCGCAACTCTCAGGCGGTGAACAACAGCGCGTCGCGGTCGCACGCGCCTTCATCGAACGACCGCGGATCCTGTTCGCCGATGAGCCTACTGGCAATCTCGATCGTGCAACCGGCCAGCGCATCGTCGATCTTCTATTCGGTGATGCCAAGAGCGACGGCACGCATATCGATAGCACTCCGACGTCAACCGCTCAAGCACCAGAAACCACACCGCCACGAGCCGCGTTGGTGCTTGTGACTCACGACGAGTCTCTCGCAGCCCGCTGTGATCGCATTATTCGGATCAGCGATGGTCACCTCCACGTCGAGACCAAAAACACATTAAACGAAGCGTCCACTCATCGCCACGACAACCAACACGGCAGAGATCCTCGCATCCAGCAATCCAAGCGGGATCGCAATGCCGCCTGAACATTCAGATCGTTTCGAAGCACCGCGGCGTAAACGCCAGCTCAATGGCCTGCCGCTGGGCCGCGCTTTGCGCGTTCACGGCGAACTTCGCGTCCTGCTCGCTGCATTAGTCGTCGCCATTTCGGCCGTTGCCGCCGTCGGCCTGTTTACTGACCGTGTCGAACGCGGCTTGTTGGCAGAAGCGCGTGCCCTGCTAGGCGGCGACCTCGTTATCGAGTCGCGTCAGACTCCACGCGACACACTGCTTGATCGAGCGACGGACCTAGGTCTTCGGTCATCAGTCTCCGCCAGTCTTACCAGCGTTGTCTTCGGCGCCGCGAGCGAGCGCTCGACCCTGACAGCTGTTCGTGCGGTAGACGCCGCATGGCCGCTGCAACGAGATGCCCGCATCGAGCGAGACAATCACCTCACCGCTGCCGACGACGACGCCTCCAGCGAGACCCAAAGTACGACTCAGGTGCTCGACATCCGCCGCCCGCCGCCCGTCGGCACCGTGTGGATCGATCGCGCCCTCGGCGAGGCTCTCGACGTCTCGCTGGGCGACGACGTCGACGTCGGCGAGCTCACCTTGCGCGTCGATGCCTGGCTGATCGACGAGCCTGACGGTGGTGCAGATGGCCTGTTTAACTTTGCGCCTCGTCTTTTGATGAACAGCGAAGACCTCAGTGACACCGGGCTCACAGGATTCGGTGCCCGCGTCGAATATCGCCTCGCACTGGCTGGGCCCAGTGACGCGATCGATGCGTTTCGACGTGGCCTCGAACTCGAACCCGGCGAGCGCGCCCTCGGCCTCGAAGATGGCAATCCTGAGCTCGCTCTGGCGCTGGAACGTGCATCTCAGTTTCTTGCGCTGACTGCTCTGCTTGCCGTCGTTCTCGCCGCTGCAGCGATCGCCATCACCGCACACCGCTTTGCCGATCGCAGCCGTGACGCCAGCGCCATACTGCGTAGCCTCGGCGCCAGTCGCCGCGATTTAATTGCGTTTCATGGAGGACTGTTCCTCCGAATCCTCATGCTTGCGCTACCGATCGGCCTCGCCATTGGCTGGCTATCGCAACTCGCGCTTGCAGCGACTCTCGCGACGCTGCTGACCACGACACTCCCCGCCCCAAGCCTGACCCCATGGCTTTCCGCAGCAGCTGTAGCCATCATTGCGCTGATCGGCTTCGCATCTCCAGCCGTGCTCGACGTTGCCGACACACCGCCAATCCGCGTCCTGCGGGCCGACGTGTCGCGTCCGCGACGTCTGTCGCTCGTGACTCTGGCCGCTCTCGTTGCACTCTGCGCATTGCTCTTGCTTCAAACCGGCGACGTCGCCCTCAGTGCCTGGACGTTGGGCGGTCTTCTGATCGCCCTGCTGGTGCTCACAGCCATCGGCTGGCTCCTGGTACGGTTGATCGATCCTCTTCGCCATCGCGGTGGTCTATTTTTGCGTTTTGGGTTGGCCAATCTCGCCCGCCGACGTGCTTTAACCGTCGCACAGCTAACGGCATTCACGCTCGGACTTACAACCCTTCTGCTGCTCGCAATCGTTCGCGTCGACCTGATCGACGCCTGGGACGCGTCGATTCCACCGGGCGCCCCGAATCACTTCTTCATCAACATCCAGGACGAAGAACGCGAACAATTCGCCGCGGCGCTCGGCGAGCGCCTCGATCAACCCCCGCAACTTGAGCCCATGATTCGTGGGCGGCTTGTCGAAATTGCAGGTCAGCCGATCAGCATTGAACGCTACGACGGCCGCGACGCTCGACTGCTCGAACGTGAGTTCAACCTGTCGTTCCGCGAAGCGCCGGCCGCACACAATCTAATCGTCAAGGGCCGCTGGATGGCAGCGGATGAAGCCGGCTGGTCTGTCGAGCTGGGCATCGCTGAACGCTTCGGTATTCAAGTCGGCGACGAACTCGCCTTCCGAATCGCAGGGCGATCGATCCGCGCACCTGTCGCCAACTTGCGGGCCGTCGAGTGGGACAGTTTTGAAGTCAATTTCTTCGTTATCGGCACGCCGGCCATGCTGACCGATCTACCACAAACGTGGATCACGGCAGTCCACATCGAAGACCCCGCCGCGTCTGGCTTGGCTGCGTTGATCAGAGCGCATCCGTCCGTCACGGTGATCGATCTGCGCCGCGTTTTAGCGCAGGTTCGCTCGACGGTCGATCGCGCCTCTGCCGCAGTCGAACTGGTATTCCTGTTCAGCCTCGTCGCGGGCCTTACCGTATTGGCCGCTGCGGCCCAAGTGACCCGCACGCTACGCGCCCGCGAAGGCGCCTTGCTGCGTGTCCTGGGTGCATCGCGGCGCGCTGTCGCCGGCACGCTACTGGCCGAGTTCGCCGCACTTGGATTGCTGTCGGGTGTTTTTGCCAGCTTGCTGGCCGCCGTTCTCGGCGGCATCCTCGCTGACCGCGTATTCGAACTCGCCTATTTCGGTTCCCCCCTGCTGTTCGCGACCGGTCTCGGTGCAGGTCTGATCGGCGTCGTTGGAATGAGCTGGCTCGGGAGCCGTGGCGTATTGAAGACAGCACCAAACGCTGTGCTGCGCGCCACCCACTAAGCAAACGCTGAGCGAACACTGAGTGGATCGCGATGCGGGCGCTTCGCGGTGGCTTCTCGCGCTTCGAACGCCCTGCGCTGCATCGCCCTCTCGGCGTTTTCCAACGTTCCAAAAAGTGAAGGCCGACAACATGCACAGACTCGAACCGGCGCATCACCTAATCGCGATCGTCGCGTTGATGTGTTCAAAACAAACTCTGCGCCGCAGACACAAGCTGCACGGAAAAAAACGCCACGCCGACTTTTACGCGGCGTGACCTCGCGAAAATTGCCCCGACGCGCTGTGTTCGCGCTAGGCTAACGCCATGCGCCACCTCCTTTCTCCTGATTCGATCGCCAGCGACGCATCGCCGGAATCCCTGGTCGGCATCTGGCTCGCGCTCACTAGCGGAGCTGTGACGGCGGCGAATAATGCAAGCGCCGATGACGCGGCGCCGATTGCCCCTCCACCGTCCGACTCGGACTTGGTCGCGGCTGTCATTGCAGCGCGCGAAGCCTGGCCCGACAGCAGACTGATTGCCGATCCAGTGCGTGTCGCGACGACACTGGCAACGCTGCGAGTCGACCGCGACACACTGATGGCTGCTCTACTCGTCGTGCCCATATTGGCCGGCCCCTCCCATGCCGAAACCATCGAATCCATCGGCACACCACGCGCCCGAGATCTGGCACGCAATGTCGCCGAGCTCCTGCGTCGACGATTCGACAGCGCCACCGACGCCGCTCGCCATACTCAACCAGACGGAGGTCGAGCCACGGATCGCGACACCGAGACGCGCACCGAACGCCTTCGTCGCATGCTGCTGTCGATGGTCGACGACACCCGCGCCATTCCCATCAAGATTGCCTATCGCCTGCAGCATCTACGTGACGCGCTGGAGACCCAGACAGCCATCGATCGCGCACGACGCGCGCCGTCGGGCGCCGATTCAGCGACCGAGCCCGACGCTCTGGAACAGACCGAAACACAGGAATCCTGCGCGCTCGAACGGCTTGCACAAGAAACGCTTGATGTCATCTCGCCCCTGGCCAACCGGCTCGGACTCGGCTCTCTGAAATGGGAGCTTGAAGATCTCGCGTTTCGTATTCTTGAGCCACAGGCTTACCGCGACATCGCCCGCAGTCTGGACGCCAACCGATCAGAGCGCGAAGCCTATGTCGGAGACTTCGTCGCTCGTCTCGATCGCGTATTGAAAGACGAAGGCGTCAGCGCTCGTGTCTTCGGTCGTCCCAAGCATCTGTACTCGATCTGGCGCAAGATGCAACGCAAAAAACGTCCGATCGATACCTTATTCGATCTCCGCGCAACGCGAGTCATCGTCGCCGACCTCAACGCCTGTTACACCGCGCTCGGTGTCATCCACGACCACTTTCGTCATTTGCCATCCGAGTTCGATGACTACATCGCCAACCCCAAACCCAACGGGTACCAGAGTATCCACACCGCGGTCATCGGGCCCGGCGGCAAGGTCGTCGAAGTTCAGGTGCGCACCGAGGCGATGGACGACTTCGCCGAGCTCGGCGTCGCAGCCCATTGGGCGTACAAGGAAGGGGGTCGTGAGGATCGCGCGCTACAAGCCAGTATCAACGCACTGCGCCACGTGCTCGAAGGCGATGTTGACGATCATCAAATCGTCGAGCATTTGCAGACCGGCGCGTTACACCAACGCGTTTTTGTCCTGACGCCAGCGGGTGACGTTCTCGACCTGATTCGGGGCGCTACGCCGCTGGACTTTGCCTACACGGTACACACCGAGCTCGGCCATCGCTGTCGCGGTGCCAAGGTCGACGGTCGAATCGTGCCACTCACCTATCGGCTACGATCGGGGGAGCGCGTCGAGATCCTCGCAGGCTCGGAGGCACGACCCTCGCGCGACTGGATGAACCCCAACCTGGGTTATCTCGCTTCAGCCCGCGCCCGGCACAAGGTCCGTGCGTGGTTCCGTCAGCAGGACCAAGACCACCACCTCGCTGACGGCCGCGAGATCCTTGATCGAGAACGCCACAGGCTCGGTCTCGGGCACCTGTCTCACGACGAGCTTGCAAAGCTCACCGGGCAACCCGATTCGCGTAGCCTGGCAATCGCGCTGGGCTCGGGTGATCTCACCGTCGCCCAGCTGATCGGACGCCTGACGCCTCCAAAACCTCAACGCCGCGGCCCACCGAGCCACGCGCGTCAGGATACGGCGACATCGATAACCTCCGAGATTCGCATTCGCGGTGTTGGCGGCTTGAAGACTGATATCGCGCCCTGCTGTGAGCCACAGCCCGGAGACAGCATCGTCGGTTACATCACACGAGGCGCTGGCGTTCGCATTCATCGCGCTGACTGCGTCAACATTTTGCATCTCACCGACGAACAACGTCGGCGTCTAATTCAGGTCAGCTGGGGGGATGATCCTCAACGCCTCGAAGCACATATCGAAGTTCTCGCGCATGATCGGCCGGGTCTGTTACGCGATATCGCCGACATTCTCGTACGTGCTGGTCTCAACATGATCGACGTACACAGCCATACCGATGCGGTCGACCGCAGTGTCCGCATGAAGATTGTCGCCGAATACGAGGGCCTGGAACAGCTCGCGCGCGTGCTTGATCGCCTGGAGGCGCTCCCGCACGTCGAAACCGCGCGACGCCTTAACAGCGACGAAACGAACAGCGACAAGACCGCTTCGCAGCACTGATTTCCGCGCTCACGTCCGTTGCTCAACGACGGCCAGCCGCCAGCGATTTATCGCTGGTAATACAACGAAGCTCAGTCGCGGCCGCGCCCAATTCCAGCGGTCCTGAAGCCCCGACGCCCCCCGCCAAAAAAGCAAAGCCCCCGCACGTCAGGACGAGACGCCGGGGGCTCTAGCCAGATGGAGTGCCCAAAATCATCAGACACCTGTCAAGACACTCGATAAAATCTTGGGGCCACACTGAATCAATGGCCGTGGGCGCGGATTGCTGCGTTGCGCGGTGGCCGTTCTCGGCCCTTTGCGCTGCTCCCGGCCCGCGGCTTGACTCCGCGTTTCTCTAGCGACGCAAACCGAGCTTCGCGATCAAGGCCTGATAGCGATCAAGATCTTTGCGCTTCAGGTAGTCGAGCAGCTTGCGCCGCTGATTGACCATTTTGATCAGACCACGGCGCGAATGATGATCCTTCTTGTGTTTACTGAAGTGATCCATCAAATGCTGGATGCGACCGGTAAGCAACGCAACCTGCACCTCGGGCGAACCCGTATCGTTGGCCTCGCGAGCGTGGTCGCGGATGATTTCCTGCTTGCGTTCGGTTCCAATTGCCGACATGTTTCTTCCTCTAATCAGCCGCAGCGTCCGTGGCGGAGGATTCCGCTCACCAAAAGCGCAGCACCGCTTGGCAGCGGGCCAAACATGTTAACACATCGTTACATCCAGATCATCACGCTCGGCGGCGCGCAACAGTGCCCACCTTGCATCAGGATCACAGCGGGCGAGCGCAAGGCACGCGCCAAGAACCCGCTCGAACCCCTCGCTCAGCACGCGCCACCCAAGTGCCCAAGGAACTCAATCCTTGAGCGCCAATCGTCAATACCGGGGACCCAGAGGCTCACTCGGCGTCGACGAATCGTCGGCGCGGTGCAAGACGACCGTCATCAATGATCTCACCGACACCGAGAAAAACACCCTTCGCGTAGACTCGACGGGCGCCCAGATCACCCGGCTTCGCAACAAATACGGGATTCCCGGAGCAATAAAAGCGCGCCCTCGCAGCATCGAGGTCAATTTCAGGAAGGTGGGCCAACGCAAGATCGGGCGAGAGCAACCACGCATCGAGAGCCTCGCGACCCGCCTGCACGGCAGAGATCGAACAAATTTCAGCGCCGTCGACCACAGACCCAGACGACGCATCGTCAGCGCTCGCTGGCGTCCCAACCGCGTCAGCGAAACGCACCTCCATATCTTCGATCGTATGCGCATCAGCGATACTGAAAGGCCCATGTCGCGTCCGCCTTAGCATTTCGACGGCAGCGCCACAACCCAGTACCTCGCCGAGGTCGTGGACCAGCGAGCGAATGTATGTTCCCTTCGAGCAGTGCACCCGCAACCATAGCCGGGTCTCATCCAGACATCTAAATTCGAGCGAATAGATCGAGACGGCGCGCGGTTCCCGCTCAACCACAACGCCCTTTCGCGCCAGAGCGTACAAACGCTGGCCCTTGTGTTTGAGCGCCGAAACCATTGGAGGAACTTGCTGGATCGCCCCGCGGAACTGCGCGACCGCGGCTTCAACACTGGCGGCATTCAAATCGGGCACTGCGCGCGTCTCTAACACCGCGCCATCGAGATCGGCGCTATCGGTGATCACGCCCAGCCGCGCGACACACTCGTAAACCTTGTCGGCATCCAGAAGCAGACCCGATACTTTCGTCGCATGGCCAAAACACAGCGGCAGCAGACCCGTTGCAAGTGGATCAAGCGCGCCTGTATGACCGCCCTTGCGTGCGCCGTATAACCACTTGACTCGACCCAGCGCTTGCGTCGCACTCAATCCCTGCGGTTTATCAAGCAGCACAATGCCGTTGACATCACGCCGATTGACGTGCTTTCGACCACTCGCCATCGACTCGCTCAGTCCGACTTGCGCGAGGTAGGACGATGCGCAGATCGCGCTTCGTCATCGAGCAACCGACCTGACAACGCGACCTCACCCCGTGTGCCAGGAGCTTCTGTGTCTATCACTGAATCCTGATCCGACTCGTCGCGTTCGGACGACGTCATTGCGGTACGCTCGGTCTCAACGTGCATACCGTCCACGGCAGTTGAATCCCCAGCATCGACGAGCTCATCGGTATTCTCGACCGCATCCAGATCATCGGGCCCACCGGCACCGAGTTGCGCCTTGACCTCATCATCACGGACTGCCGCTGAAATCGCCGCCGACAATGCAGCGCCACGTTCGGCACTGTCATCGAACAGAAATTTCAGCGTCGGCAGCACGCGCAGCCGCATGCGGCGGCCCAGTTGGGCACGCAAAAAGCCGGTCGCATGATTGAGACCTTTGGCCACTTCGGTGGGCGTCGCTTCGCCGCCCAAAACGGAAAAATAAACTTTCGCGTGCGACAAGTCGCGAGTGACGTTGACCTCACGCAAAGTCACCATGCCGATCCGAGGATCTTTGAGTTCATCACGGATCAGTTCGGCCAACTCACGCTGTAGCTGGTCCGCGACGCGGTCGGATCTTTGAAAAGCTCTGCGAGAACCTGGCATCAGAGCGTCCTCTTGACCTCGACGCGCTGGAAGCACTCGATCTGATCGCCGACCTTGACATCGTTGTAATTCTTGACCGCGATCCCGCACTCCGTGCCGTTTTTGACCTCTTGGACGTCTTCCTTGTAACGCCTGAGGCTCTCGAGTTCGCCTTCAAAGATCACAACGTTGTCGCGCAGAACACGAATCGGATTGCCGCGCTTGACCGTGCCATCGATCACCAAACAGCCAGCAACCGCACCAAAGCCCGATGCACGGAATACACTGCGGACCTCGGCAAGACCGATGATCTCCTCGCGCATTTCCGGCGACAGCAAACCAGAGAGCGCCTGCTTGACGTCATCGATGGCCTCGTAGATCACCGAGTAGTAGCGAATATCGACGTCGTTATCGGCCGCCAAACGCTTGGCTGCCGATTCCGCGCGGACGTTGAACGCAATCACTGAAGCCTGCGATGCGAGGGCGAGGTTGACGTCAGACTCGGAGATCCCGCCGACACCCGTCGACACCACCTTGACCCGCACTTCGTCGGTCGACATCTTGATCAACGCATCACGCAACGCTTCGGCAGAGCCCTGAACGTCGGTCTTGAGCAGGATATTGACCGTCGCGATCTGCCCGTCTTTCATCTGATTAAAGATGTTTTCGAGCTTCGCCGCCTGTTGCTGCGCCAATTTATGTTCGCGCTGCTTGGTCTCGCGCAGCTCAGCGACTTCTCGCGCCGTCTTCTCATCGGCCACGGTCAGGACTTCGTCGCCAGCATCAGGAACGCCCGACAGGCCGAGGATCTCGACCGGCATCGATGGCCCAACGCTTTTGACCTTCGCGCCCGTGTCGTCAAACATCGCGCGCACGCGTCCATATTCCTTACCTGACAACACGATATCGCCGTGACTCAACGAGCCCGACTGAACCAGAACCGTCGCGACCGGCCCCCGCCCCTTATCGAGGCGTGATTCAACCACGATGCCGCGAGCAGGCCCGCTTGGAGGCGCATTCAATTCCATGACTTCGGCCTGCAGACTCAGGGCGTCGAGCAACTCCTCGACGCCTTCGCCTGTCTGCGCAGACACCCTGACGAACTGGGTATCACCACCCCAGCCCTCCGAAATCACGCCGTGCTGCGAGAGCTCATTCGTAACACGTTCAGGATCCGCCTCTGGTTTGTCGATCTTGTTGATCGCCACCACCAAGGGCACATCAGCCGCGCGAGCATGCTGAATCGCCTCGACCGTCTGCGGCATGACGCCGTCATCGGCCGCCACCACCAACACGACGATGTCGGTCGCCTTGGCGCCACGAGCGCGCATCGCGGTAAACGCCGCGTGCCCAGGCGTATCGAGGAATGTGATTCCGCCCCGTGATCCAAGCACGTGATAGGCCCCGATGTGCTGGGTGATGCCACCGGCCTCGCCCGAGGCAACCTTCGCTTTACGGATAAAGTCGAGCAGGGAAGTTTTGCCGTGGTCGACGTGCCCCATGACGGTCACCACAGGCGGACGGGGTTGCGGCTCGACCGTGTTCTCGCCCTGCTCGAACGTGACCTCGTCTTCAATCGTCGTCGTGTCAGCGGCGATGGCTTTGTGGCCCATCTCCTCGACGACCAGCATGGCCGTGTCCTGATCGATCGCCTGGTTTATGGTCGCCATCACGCCCATTCCCATCAACGCCTTAATCAGCTGTGGCGCCTTGATCGCCATGGCCTGAGCCAAATCACCGACGGTAATCGTCTCCGGCACCTCGACTTCACGAATTACTGGCGCTGTCGGCTTTTCGAAACCGTGTTTGGTCGCGATCGCCGATGCCGCCGCGGTTTGCGCGACCCGTGATTCGCCCTTGCGGCGCCGACCGCGACGATCGCTCCGGACGTGAAGCTCTTCGCGACCGTCTTCCTTGCTCGTGACACGCTCACCACCTCGGCGACGACGGCCTGCCGGAGCCGCTGCTGCAGGGGCATCTCGCTCACGTTGCAGGCGTTCACGCTCAGCCATCGCACGCGCCTCTGCCGCTTCGCGTTCACGCTGCGCAAGCTCAGCCCGGCGCTTAGCGGCGTCGGCCTCCGCCTGGCGCTGATTCTGAGCCTGCATGCGAGCCTGCCGATCACGCTCCATCTGCAGCCGCAACTGCTCGGTGCGCGATAGGGGACGCGTGGGCGGCGCCACTGCCGGCGCGTTGGCCGCTTTGTCAGCCTTTGACTTGGCTTCAGCGGCTTGTTCTTTCGCGGCCCGTTCAGCCTGAAGTTTCGCTTCGGCTTCCGCAGCTTCACTCGCGGCTCTTGCCATCCTCAGGCGTTCGCGATTCTGTTCCGCCACCGATTTCGTCTTCGAAATTCCGACATCCGTTTTGACACCCGCCGCAGATCGACTCTTATCTGCCGCGGTTATCGATGCCTTCACCACCGGAGTCCCGACAGAATCGCCGCTCGCACCCTCGGCTTCGTCATCAGCACCCGTCTGCATCGAATTCGCTTTCAACTCAGCATGCGTTGACGTTTGTTCGGTTACAGCAGAGTCGCCAGCCACACCGGTATCAGACGCCGCGTAGGTTTGGCCGTCAGCAGAAACAGGCCCTTGATTCGACTCCATGGCCTGTTGCTCACCGGCCATCGCGTTCGCTGAATCTTCGGGTTCCACGACATCGGCCGCTTGCGGCGCAACGGGGGGCGCCGGCGCGCGCACGATACGGCGCTTCTGTCGAACCTCGACCGCGACCGTCTTGCTACGACCGGGCCCGGCACCGACGCGCAGCGTCTGGGTACCACTCCGCCGCGGCGCGACGGTCACCCGCGGAGCATCGCCGCCGTCCGCCTTGTTTTTTGCACCGTGGGCTGCGCGCAAGTGATTCAACAGCTTGAGCTTTTCTGCGTCGCTGATCGAGGACGCGGCGTCTTTAACCGGCACGCCCGCCTCCTGCAACTGCTCGATCAGTCGCTGGACCGGTGTTCCTACCTGCTCCGCAAACTGCTGAACCGTCATTTGCGCCATGCGCACTCCTCCTTACCTACTTCCAGCCTGCATCCGCGATGCAAACTCTGTCGCTCGAAGGGATCGCGCCCCGTAGTCTGGGATGCTCCACGTCGGTACGACGCGGTCAAACTCGAGCGCTCGCCAATCGGGCGAACAAAAAACGAACCGCGCAGCGCCGCTCCTGAATTGGATCGGCGCCGCAGCATTCACCGCGCTTTTTCGAACCACGGCGCGCGCGCCGCCAAAATCAGTGCGCCCGCCTGCTCTCCGTCGATGCCCGTCATTTCCACGACATCGTCGGTCGCCTGCTCGGCCAGGTCCTCCATGGTACACACGCCATGCGCGGCAAGTTTCTTTGCCAGCGCTTCAGTCATGCCTTCCATGCTGAGCAGGTCCTCTGCCGGCGCTGCGCCTTCGACGGCCTCCTCTGCTGCAATAGCCTTGAGCAACAAGGCGTCCGCCGCACGCGAGCGTAATTCTCCGACGATTCCCTCGTCGAATTCCTCGATCGCGAGCAGCTCCTGCTCATCGACGTACGCCACTTCCTCGAGAGACGTAAAGCCTTCTTGAACCAAAATAACGGCGACTTCCTCATCGACTGAAAGCGCCTGCATGAACATCGCCTGAGCCGCTGCTGCCTCAGCATCACCCTTCGCCGCGATCTCCGCCTCGCTCATGACATTCAACGTCCAGCCCGTCAGTTGAGACGCCAGGCGTATATTTTGTCCACCGGAACCGATCGCGAGGGACAACTGATCGGCCGCAACCGCAAGGTCCATCGTCTGCTTCTCTTCATCGACCACGATCTGCAGCACTTCCGCCGGCGACATGGCGTTAATGACGAACTGAGCAGGATTCTCGTCCCAGACGATGATGTCGATGCGCTCGCCGGAGAGCTCGTTTGACACTGACTGCACACGCGAGCCACGCATACCGACACAGGCGCCCACCGGATCTAAACGCGGATCGATCGAGTGCACCGCAATCTTGGCGCGAATGCCCGGAACGCGCGCGGCGCCCCGGATCTCGATCGTTCCAGCGCCCACTTCGGGCACCTCAAGCTTGAACATTTCGATCAAGAACTCGGGCGCCGCGCGCGAAACGATTAGCTGCGGGCCGCGATTTTCGGGGCGGATTTCCTTGAGGTAGCCGCGCAATCGATCGTTCATCCGCACCGTTTCGCGGCCGATCATGTGCTCACGCGGAATCAAAGCCTCCGCATTATTACCGAGGTCAAGAACGATGCCGTGACGATCAACGCGTTTGACGATCCCCATCAACAGCGTCCCGATGCGGTCCCGGTACTCGTCGACCACACGCTGACGTTCGGCCTCGCGTACCTTCGCGACGATGACCTGTTTCGCAGTCTGAGCCGCTATGCGACCGAAATCGACCGCCTCTATCTCTTCTTCGATGATATCGCCGACCTGCACCTCGGGATATTCGCGAATCGCGTAGGCGTGCAGCATCTGGTGATCGTTCGACTCAAAATCCGGGTCTTCGTCATCCAACACGACCCATCGTCGAAACGCTCGATACTCGCCGGTTTGGCGATCGATTTCGACACGCACGTCCCATTTGCCGCTGTAGCGTTTGCGCGTCGCCATCGCGAGCGCCGACTCCAAAGCTTCGAAGATGACCGATTTGTCGACCGCTTTCTCATTTGAGACTTGGTCCACGACTCGCAGAATGTCCTTGCTCATCGTCATTCTCTCTCGCTTGCCGCTGACTGTCTGCAGCGTCGTCACCAGGAGCACCGGCCGGCGCTCCCGCCATTTCATTCCCGTTCAATCGAACTTTCCATTTCGATCGATTCCGCCGGCTCGACCGACCCTTACGTTTCGATCAATCCCTTTTGACGGTCGCCGTAGAGCCCGATGGGCCCCCACCACGGGCCGCAACGGACTCAACCCTGCCCACCGCGAATACCCTGATTGCCATCGCCATTCGATTCGACCAGTCCAAGTCGGACGGACCCATTCGCACCACCGCACCAGCCGTCGGAAGATTCAAACCGCGTCTGTCGAATCACCCTCACGCAACGGCCGATTCGCGGAGTCGCCATTGCGCCCGCGATTCTTCCCTTCGCGCAAAACTTCGGCCCAAGACTCAATCGCGAGTTTGATTTGCGCAATCGCCGCAATGTCGATCTCGCAGACCCCGATGGCAACCTCGTCGATTGTCAAACGGCCGCCCTGCGCGTCGATCTCGACGAGCTTGCCGCGCAGCTTACGCCGGCCCTCGTCTGCCCAACCGAGGCGAACGACCATCGATTCACCACATCGGTCAGCCAGCTGATCGACGAAAAAGAACGGGCGCTCGAGACCCGGACTCGAAACCTCAAGCGTATAGGCGCCGCTAATCGGAGCGTCCACATCCAACATCAACGACAACTGTTCGCTGACCGCCGCACACTGGTCGACGTCGATACCATCGACATGGTCGATGAAAACACGCAGCAGCGCTGGGCGCGCATGCGGTCTGTACTCAACGCCCCAGAGATCAACTCCGCAGGACCGCGAGGCCACGTCGGCCAAAGCCTCCAGAGCAACCCGCTGTGTGCTCCGCTCGCCAATGGCTTGACGAGGAGCAAGCCCACTTTCGGTCTCATGAACCCGCCGGCCCCGAACCACCGCGTCGGGATCAAATTGATCGTTTGATGACTCTGCCAAAACAGGCTCCCGCGCCCAATACTCCACTGGTGTTCAAGCGCCCCGGGCATCGCAGTTACAACTCGCGACAATTCGGAACCGCGTCGATCTAATGCGCTCGCAGCAATCGTCCGGCAGACTTAGAGCCTTCGCAGCCAGCAAACCCGGAGACCACCGAGGCCGAAGATCAGCCAATAAAAAAGCCCCAGATGGGGCTTTTCGAAAAACTTGGTAGCGGGGGCAGGATTCGAACCTGCGACCTTCGGGTTATGAGCCCGACGAGCTGCCAAACTGCTCTACCCCGCAACCGAGGTCGCACAATATACGGGCAAGCTTGAGTGTTGTCAAACGGACCGCTGACCGTCTATCAGGCCTGGGGTCTAGCGGAGCTTGCGATCGCTCGGCCACCACCGCGCCGAAAAAACAATCACGAAATCAGCGAGCTCGACGGGACCGCGACCGCAGATGCGGGCGGAGATCGAACCGCCAGATATAACCCGGGATCGCAAATACCGCGAACAACGACGCCGTAATCGCGTAGAACTCCCAGCCCTGCGAATGAACGTCACCCGTTGCCAGGCGCTCGAGCCCAAAACCAATCAAACCGATGACAACATAGAGCACGCCCCACTCAAACACGCGAGTCCAGGGCGATTTTTTACCGTTCGCAGGCACAAACACAAAAAAAATGCGATCGGACAACCACGGCAGATTGGCGCCTACGAAAGCGATCACCAAAAACACCATGACCAAAAAATCGAGTGACACCAGATCACCTCCGTCAAATTTAGCCCCGCCGACGTTCAGAAAAATCGCAGGGTTCTTGGCGGGGTGATACACGAGTATGCGACTCGCGGATAATTTCCCAAGCGCAGAACGGTGCTTTGGGCGCTGCACTTTGATTTATCCCACAGACGCTTTCCAGGCCTCCGGCACAACAACAATCAGGCTGAGGGGCGAGAGGCCTTTCTTAAGCCAATCGTGCCTCCACGCTGATCTTTCGTGGGATTTTGTCCACCGCGAAAATCAGCCCGCCACACTCGACGAGATGGCCAAGTGCGTCACGCCAAGCAAAAGACCCGGGAAAATCCCGAGCAAGACGATCGCGACGCCGTTCGCAGACAGCAGCGCTCCAAGCGTCGCCGGCGGCTCGATTCGAGTGTCATTGCCCTTTTCAGGTGCGTCGAAAAACATCACTTTGACAACGCGTAGATAGTAAAACGCGCCAATGATCGAAAAGATCACCGCGTACACGGCCAACCAGACGAGTTCAACGCTGACCGCTGCCTGAAGCACAGCAAGCTTCGCGTAAAACCCAACCGTTGGCGGCACACCGGCCATCGAGAACAAGAACAGCAACATGACCAGTGCAAACCAGGGATTTCGCTGTGCCAGACCCTTGAAATCAGCGATTTGATCGGCTTCAAAGCCTTTGCGAGACAGCAAAATGACCATGCCAAAGCCCCCTGCTGCCGTGAGTGCGTAGACGATCACGTAGAACATCGCGGCCGCATAGCCCAACTCAGACCCCGTCAAGATACCGAGCAAGAAAAACCCGATATGGGCGATCGTCGAGTACGCGAACATTCGCTTGATCGACGTCTGAGCGATGGCGATCAGATTCCCGATCGCAAGCGACAACACGGCCAACACAATCAGCATGCCCTGCCAGTCAGTGTGAAGCGGCTCGAGACCCTCAACCAACAAGCGCATCAGGAAGCCAAAGGCAGCAATCTTCGGTGCTGTCGCGATGAACAGCGTCACCGCGGTCGGCGCACCATCGTAGACGTCGGGCACCCACATATGAAAAGGCACCGCCCCCAACTTGAATGCAATCGCCACCACGACGAACACCAGACCAAAGACCAGCGGCACATTCATCGAATCGTCAGCCGCGACAAGCGCTGCGCGGATCTCGGCAAGATCGAGCGAGCCCGTCATCCCGTACAAGAACGACATTCCGTAAAGCAGGAGTCCTGAAGCGAGCGCCCCGAGGACGAAATACTTCATAGCGGCTTCGGATGCTCGCTCGGAGACCCGCCAAAACGCCACCAACGCATACGAGGCAAGCGAGAGAAGTTCCAGACCGAGGTACAACGTCAGCAGATTGTTGGCCGAGACCATGATCATCATGCCGAGCGTCGCGAACAGGCCCAACATCCAGAATTCACCCTTGTGGATATCTCGCGCCATCAGGTACGGCCGGGCGTAAACAAACACCACAAAGGCCACTGCGTAGATTGCGAGTTTGAGCAGCGTCGAAAGCCCATCGACGACATACATGTTGGAAAAAGTCGTCGCCCGATCGTCAAAACCGGCGCCCCCGAGCCAAGTCAGCAGAAACGCACCCACGAGCGTCGCCTGCACAAGACCATAGGTCCAGTCGCGCTGATCATCACGCAGGAACGCATCGATCACCAAGATCGTACAGGCAGCGACCAGCACGAAGATTTCGGGCGCAGCAAGCCAAAAGTTAGGCATTTCAAACGTCATCACAGTCCCCGGATAGGCGGGCACACGCCGCGTACGGCGGGCAGAACTTGAAACCTAGAAGTCGGCAGACGTCGCGTCATCAAGGCAGCTTCGAAACCGCTATATGCTCGACCAGAGCGACGATCGTCGCGTCCATGACCTCGATCAAGGGTTGCGGCCACACCCCGAGCAACAAGGTCACAAACGCCAGCACCGCCATCACAAAAAACTCACGGCGATCGAGATCTTTCAGTCCGCGTACCTGTTCATTGGCAATCGACCCGAAAATCACCCGCTTCACCAGCCAGAGCGTGTAACCCGCTGCGAGAATCAGCGTGGTCGCTGCGACGAACGCAATCCAAAAATTGGCTTGAAAGGCGGCCAGCACCACCATGAATTCACCGACGAAACCCGACGTCCCCGGCAACCCGGTATTGGCCATGGCGAACAGCACGAAAAACGCAGCGAACCACGGCATGGTGTTCACCACACCGCCATAGTCACCGATGTTGCGCGAATGTAAGCGGTCGTAAAGCACGCCAACCGCGAGGAACATCGCCGCCGAAATGAAGCCATGGGAAATCATCTGGATCATGCCGCCGGTTATCCCTAGCGTCGCGCCGTCAAAACTTCCGGTATTGCGGTAGATCGTGAATGCCAAGAAGAAGCCCAGCGTCACAAACCCCATATGAGCGATCGACGAATACGCAATCAGCTTCTTCATATCGGTTTGAATCAAGGCGACCAAGCCGATATAGACCACCGCGATCAGGCTCAGCACGATCACCAAAGTATCGAGCACCGCAGCGGCGTCTGGCGTGATCGGCAAAGAAAACCGCAAGAAGCCGTAGCCACCGATCTTCAGCATGATCGCTGCCAGAATCACCGAGCCACCGGTCGGCGCCTCGACATGCGCATCTGGCAGCCAGGTATGCACCGGGAACATCGGAATCTTGACGGCGAATGCTGCGAAAAACGCCAGAAAGATCAGGATCTGAGCCGTCATCCCCAGCGGCAGTGCATGGAAATCCTGGATCAGGAAGCTGCCCGACTGGCTGTACATCCAGATCAGAGCGATCAGCATGAACACCGAGCCGAGGAAGGTGTAGAGGAAAAACTTCAGCGTCGCATAGACGCGGTTCGGCCCACCCCAGATTCCGATGACCAAGAACATCGGAATCAGCATGGCCTCAAAGAACACGTAGAACAGCACCGCGTCCATGGCGCTGAACATGCCAATCATCAATCCTTCCATGACCAGAAACGCCGCGAGATAGTAGGCAATCCGGTCCTTGACCGACCCGAACGCTGCGATCACCACCAGCACCGTTGTGAACGTCGTCAACAGAATCAACGGCATTGACAAGCCGTCCACCCCGAGGTGGTAGTTGACGTTGAACGCCGGAATCCACTGCGCCATTTCCTGAAACTGCATCTCGGCCGTCGTTCGATCGAACCCGAACCACAGAGGCAGACTCACGACGAAAGCCGCGAGCGCCACCGCGAGGCCGATTTTCTTCGCGACCTCGGGTGCTTCACGACCAGCGAGCAAGACCAACAGTCCGCCGAGGATCGGCAGCCAGGTAACAAGACTCAGGATGGGCCAATTCAAGAACATAGTCATTCCTTGACGGGACGCGCCGTTACGCGCCCGTGATCGGGCGACAAATCCGCAAGCGCCCAAAGCACTCGCTCGGGCCGCTCACGGCGGTCAATCAAATGACGAAAGCGAACATCAGCACCAACAGGCCGATGATCATGCCGAATGCGTAGTGATACAGGTAACCGCTCTGAACGCCCCGGATGTGGCGGGAAATCCACCCCACGACCCGCGCCGAGCCGTTGACAAAAAAGCCGTCAATGATTGCGCGGTCGCCGATTCGCCAGAACCAATAACCCAAGCGCCGCGACCCACCGGCAAAGAACCAATCGTTGAAGCGATCGAAGCCGTACTTGTCTTCAAGTACTCGAATGCTCAAACGCATCTTGTGAGCGATCTTCGGCACCACATCGGGATTGACCCGGTACAGGTAATACGCCGTCCCGAGACCAGCCATCGCCAGCCAAAACGGTGCCGTCAACAAACCTTGGAACGTAAACCCGAGGACACCCGTGTAGCTTTCGCCCTTGATCGCGAGAACGTCTTGCTCCGGCAACACAAACACCGACGACTCGAAGAAATCGCCGAACAACATTGGCCCAATGAAATACCCCGCGACCACGGACGGAATCGCAAGCAACACTAGGGGAAGCGTGATCACCCATGAAGACTCTTTCGGCTTAACGTCATGGTGATCATGGTCGTGCCCTGCGTCGGCGTGCGTCGGGTCCGAACCCGCTGGAGAAGCATCGTGCGCCTCGACATGGTCGTCGTGGTGCTCAATGTACTTATGCGCATCGTGGTAACGCTCGGGCCCGTGAAAGACGAGAAAGAACATCCGGAACGTGTACAGCGCCGTCACAAAGACGCCGGCCAGCACCAACCAGTAGGCAAAAGTCGCACCCGGCGTCTGTGAGTAACCAACAGCCACGATGATGGCGTCCTTGGAATAGAACCCGGCAAAAAACGGAAACCCGATGAGTGCCAAAGAACCGATCAATGACGTCCAATATGTGATCGGCATGTGTTTCTTCAGACCGCCCATCGCGCGCATGTCCTGAAGATGGTGCATCGCCACGATCACCGAACCCGCCGCGAGAAACAGCAACGCCTTGAAGAAGGCATGCGTCATCAGGTGGAACAACGCTGCCGCGTAGGCCGATGCGCCAAGAGCCACCGTCATGTAACCCAGCTGCGACAACGTCGAATACGCCACGACCCGTTTGATGTCGTTCTGGACCAGCCCGATCAATCCCATGAAGAACGCCGTGATCGCACCGATCACCAGGATGAAACTCAATGCCGCGACCGAGTACTCATACATCGGCGAAAAACGCGCCACCATGAAGATACCGGCCGTGACCATGGTCGCGGCGTGGATCAGCGCGGAAATCGGCGTCGGACCCTCCATCGAATCAGGTAACCACACATGCAACGGCACCTGGGCCGACTTCCCCATCGCACCGATGAACAGGAAAATCAGTGCCAGATCCAGTGCGTTGAACGTCCAGCCCGGCCAGAACGTGATGGTCTGGGTGCTGATCGCCTCGGCCTGTCCGAAAACCTCCGCATAGTTCAGGCTGCCCGCGTAGTAGACCAGTGCAGCGATCCCTATCAGGAAGCCGAAGTCCCCGACACGGTTGACGATGAACGCCTTCATGTTGGCGTAGATTGCCGTTGGCCGCTTGTACCAGAAGCCGATCAACAGATAAGAAACCAGCCCGACGGCTTCCCAGCCGAAGAAGATCTGCAGCAGGTTGTTCGCCATCACGAGCATCAGCATCGAAAAGGTGAACAACGAGATGTAGGCAAAGAAGCGCTGGTAGCCCGGATCTTCCTTCATGTAACCGATGGTGTAGATGTGCACCATCAGCGACACGAAGGTCACGACGAGCATCATCATCGCCGTGAGAGTGTCCACCAGAAAACCGATCTCGAAGTGCAGACCGTCGGTCAGCGCCCAAGTGTAGAGCGTTTCTTCATACACCTCGGCGCCACCAAAGACGTGTGCGTAGAAGGTTACTAACGACATCGCGAACGCAACCGCCACACCTGCGATGGCTACGGTATGGGCCCCCGCGCGGCCAATCTGCCGTCCGAACAGCCCCGCGATGATGGCACCGGCCAGCGGCGCGAGCACCGCAATCAAGTACACCGAATCCATCCGATTACCCCTTCATCGCGTCCAAATCCTGGACGTTGATCGTGCGACGGTTGCGGAACAAAAGGACCAGGATCGCCAGACCGATCGCAGCCTCTGCAGCGGCGACGGTCAGGATGAAGAACACAAAAACCTGGCCCGCCAAATCGTCGAGAAAGAACGAAAATGCGACGAAATTGATGTTGACGGCGAGAAGCATCAGCTCGATACACATCAAAAGCAGAATCACGTTTTTTCGATTGACGAAAATACCCGCGACACTGATCGAGAACAGCAGCGCCGCTAAAACCAAAAAATGCGTAAGAGTGATCATGAAAGGGTTCCCACAGTCGCAGGCGAGCGAGCGACACACGACTCGGCCCTACTGATTGAACATCGATTCGTACGCAGAACGTCCCGATCAAGACTCGGCGGCATCATCATCGTGCCTCTGTCTTGGAAGCATCATGCGAGGACGATGCCGAGCCTTTCGCCCCATCGATCGATTCAGCGGCCATGGACACCAGTCTCACGCGCTGCTCGCGCCGCACCCGAATCTGCTGCGCCGGATCAACATACTTGTTGCCAGCTCGCCGACGCATGGTCAACGAAATCGCCGCGACAATTGCCACGAGCAAAATCACGGCAGCGATTTCAAACGGATAAACGTACTCGGTATACAGAATCGCACCGAGGGCTTCGGTGTTCGAGTGGTCGGCCGCCACGCGCTCAGGATGGGCGTCGATCCGCACATACCGCACGATCACCAGCGTCAGCACCGTCGCCATGGCTGTAGCGACAACCAGTCCCAGAGGCAGAAATTCGGCAAAACCTTCACGCAAACGTGCGAGGTTGATATCCAACATCATCACGACGAACAAAAACAGCACCATCACCGCACCGACGTACACCAGCACCAATACGATGCCAAGGAACTCCGCCTCGGCAAGCAACCAGATGGCCGCCGCCGAGAAAAAAGCCAGAACCAGAAACAAGGCCGCGTGAACCGGATTTCGCACCGAAATCATCGCCAGCCCCGCGCCCAGTAGGATCGCGGAAAACGCATAAAACAAAAACAACTCAAAGCTCATGATCGTCTCCGTCCATGGCGGACTGACTCGACACCGACCGAGCGGCCTTCAGCCTCGAAAGGCCAAAGCCATCGCCGTTGTGTCCCTGCAAACCCAATTGCTGGCCGCAAGATCGCGGACGTTCACCACCAAAACCGCGGATCAAAAAATCCCATCTGACGACAACAAACGGCCAAAACCAATCGACGCGAAAATGGCGTGAGAACGAACCGAACGCGAGCCGTAGGAGCGCGCGTCCTGCGGTGCGCGATTCATACAGCCGCGGCACCGCGCCCTGCTCGATCAACGGAACGCGGCGTCGGAGGCGCGAGCCGCCGCAATGTCGTTTTCGAAGCGATCTCCAAGAGCCAACAATCGATCCTTCGTCATGATCTGCTCACCGCGGCGCTCGAAGTGATACTCATAAATACTGGTTTCCACTATCGAATCGACCGGGCAGGCCTCTTCGCAAAATCCGCAAAAAATACATTTAAACAGATCGATGTCGTAGCGCGTGGTACGCCGCGTGCCATCGGCGCGCTCTTCTGAATCGATCGTGATCGCCGCCGCAGGACAGACGGCCTCGCACAATTTGCACGCGATGCAGCGTTCTTCGCCATTGGGATAGCGACGCAAGGCGTGCAATCCCCTGAAGCGCGGTGAAATCGGCGTCTTTTCGTCGGGATACTGGATGGTGACCTTGCGAGCGAACAGATAGCGACCCGTAAGCCGCATCCCGAGCAACAGCTCGACCAGCAAAAACGACCGGAACCAATGTGCAATCTTTTGCATCTCGTACACCCCTCGACGCCCGTTCATCGTCGCCGCATCGAAACACCCAAAACGCCTGCCTCAAAGCTTTCGGTATTTACCGTCAAGCGAACCAGGGCCCCACGCGGAACGCGACCATCACACCCTCGACAAAGATCCACAGGATTGTGATCGGAATGAGGACCTTCCAGCCCAATCGCATGATCTGGTCATAGCGATAGCGCGGAAACGTCGCACGGAACCAGAGGAACAGGAACAAAAAGAACGCGGTCTTTGCCAGGAACCAATGGATACCGTCACCGAGCAACCAGCCGATAAGCGGCCAGTCAGCCATCGCCTGCGGGAGTGGTGACAACCACCCACCGAAAAACAGCAGCGCAGTCAACGCCGCAATCAGGATCATGTTGGCGTATTCGGCAAGGAAAAACACCGCGAACGCCATGCCCGAGTACTCGACATGAAAGCCCGCAACGATTTCTGACTCACCCTCGGCCACATCAAACGGCGCACGGTTCGTCTCCGCGACGCCTGACACGAAATACACGACGGCCAACGGCAATAGCGGCAACCAGAACCAATGGAAAATCGAGCCATCCTGAGCGCGAACGATTTCACCTAGGTTGAGGCTTCCCGCGGCCATCAGCACGCCGACCAAGGCGAACCCCATTGCGATCTCGTACGCGACGATCTGCGCAGCGGAGCGCATCGCCCCCATCAGCGCGTACTTCGAGTTCGAGGCCCAGCCCGCGATAATGATTCCGTAAACACCGAGCGACGTGAGCGCCAGCAGATACAACAACCCTGCGTTGATATCGGCCAGCGCCATGCCATCGTCGAACGGAATTACCGCCCACGCAGCCAGAGCCGGAGCGATGGCCAACACGGGCGCGGTCAAAAACAGAAAGCGATTCGCGTTGGTCGGGACGATTACCTCTTTCATCAAGAGTTTTACGGCGTCCGCGATGGGTTGGAGCAATCCCTTTGGTCCCACCCGATTGGGCCCCATGCGCACCTGAATGTAACCGATCACCTTGCGCTCGGCGTAGGTGGTGTAGGCAACCGCCAACAACAACGGAATCACAATGAGCTGGATCTTGATCAAGATCTGCATCACCGTCGGCAGACCCGCAAAAGCATTCGTCAACCAGTCGAACATTGGCGCTCCATCTCCCTCTGGTGGCCGAAAAGCTCAGGCCGCTGTATGCCGCCTTTGATCTCGTCCAGACAATCCTCAACTCCGTGCCGCGGTCGACGATCGAGCCAAAGGCCAGCCCGCACCGCTTCGATCTCGGCAGCGCTTCTCGTTTACAACGCGTCTGCGAGGGTACAGCGGCCGCGCCTCAACGATTCACACCGACAAGCGACGCAACGGCCTGGGCGCCAAATCGAAACGCGCCCCAGGATCCGCCCAAAATGTGCTCTGCCGTACCCCCTGGTTCGACCCATAGAGCTGTGACACAAATCGTCGAAGGGCTCCAGCCGCCCGACGCCCGCCGCAGCCTACAAAAAAAAGCAACCAGCGGTCCGAGCACAACGCGAGCGACACCCCAAATACGGCGGCGACTTGCCCCGACCAACACTGGCTCAAGCCGCCGAGGCCTCCAGCAAACGCAGTATCTCGATTCCGTCATCCGCAGCGCAGGTCGCGTCACCCAAAACAGCATTAAGGTGTGTACCCACCGAGACCAACGCGGCACAGTCAGGCACGCGATCATCGATCAGTAAATCGACCGAAATCGACTCTCGACGCCCCTTCACTTTCACGTCGGCACGCACGACGCGACCATTTGGCAAACCCATGCGCGGCGCAATCGCTGCCGGGTTCACACGCAAGGCCGACTCCTCAATCGCGGCGGGTGCTGCCTGCAGCGGAGCGCTGCCGCGAATCAACGCATCCCCGTGAGCTGCCGAAGCGACACGCATCAAGGTCAGCGCGCCCTCCCTTTGTACCGGGTTCACGACGACCGGTTGAACCAAATGGAAATTGACGTCGTTGTTCAAATCGACGTCCGTGAGCGCGCGAGACAACCGATCGCGAGCATCGTTCGACGACATCACGCCGTCGCTTTCGGACACCCCCAGAAGATCGCCCAACACGCGCCAGACTTTCCATCCCGGTCGCGCAGCCCCCGGTGCTCGCGCGGCCGCGCGGAATGTCTGAAAGCGCCCCTCGGCGTTGGCGAAAGTGCCCGAAGACTCGAAAGGCGTCGTCAGCGGCAGTACCCAATCAGCATGAGCACGCAGGTCGTCATCGAGATGTGACGTCAGCGCAATGACCTGTCTCGCCACAGCCGCCAAAGCCGCGAAAGCACCGGCAGCGCCGCAATCGGCAGTTCCGGATAGTCCTGTCAGCACGAGGGTCGTAGGCGGCTCGCGCTCGTCGGACCACTGAGTCCAAGGCGCAGCCGGCTCGTCAAGCATCACGCCTCCAACACCCCGGTGAGGCAACGCACCGGCCAGAGCGGCACCGACGCATCCGGCATTGGGCGGCAAATAACCGATGGTTGCGCCCGTCGCACGCGCAAGCCACGCGCACAACGCTCGCATTGAAGGCAACGCTGGGCTCATCTGCGCAGCCACGCCGATGATGATCGCGGCCGGTTGGTCCAGAAGACCCGCGTCCGGTGCGTCATCTGCATCATGACCAGTACCCGCAAAGACCGCCAGCATTGCATCGACGGCGGCCTTACGTTGCCTGATATCGTCATCACGACCGCCCGCGGCCGTCATCCAGTCGGAGAGACGATCCGACAACACCTTGGGCATCGTGACACCCATTCGCTCCGCGACCGCTTCGGCTAGAGCAGCCAACGTCGCGACCTGTGTCGCCGAGTCACCGGCGACCTCGGCCGCCGTGGCGTGAGTCAGATCGGACAATTCTGGGCCGATCGACGCAACCGCGGCACCGCGCAACGCGGCCTTGCGCAGGCGATGCGCAAACAAAGGCGCCTCGCGACGCGGTGCACAGCCGACGAGCAAGGCGCCGCGCACCCGCTCGATCGCTTCAAACGAGGTCCCAAGCCACGGGAACACCGGCTCGACGGCCTGATCACTGAAATCGACGCGGTGCAAGCGGCTATCGATTCGGCTGACACCACAGGCCCGCAGCACCGCTTGCCCCAAGTACGCCTCTTCAGCCGTCACACAGCCGCCGAACAACGCAGCCGCTGTCGCACCCGACGCGCGAATCGCTTCTGCAACCGCAGGCAGAGCTTCGTCCCAGGTCACAGCCTCCAGTTGGCCATTGATGCGACGCAACGGTGTCGTGACTCGGTTCTCGCTCGCGTTACCGGCATACGAAAAACGATCGCGATCGGCAATCCACGTCTCGTTGATGGCCTCGTTCTCACGCGGCACAACACGAATAAGTTCACCATTACGCGTGTGAATGAACGTGTTTGAACCCACAGCGTCATGCGGAGATACACCCGCCGTCTGCTCGTACTCCCACGACCGCGCGACATACCGCGAGGGTTTTGCAGTTAGAGCGCCGACCGGACACAGATCAATTACGTTGCCGGAGAGCTCGTGGCGAACCGTCGTCGCGACGTAGGTCCCGATCCGCATGTTCTCTCCGCGCCCGGTCGCACCGAGTTCACGGACCCCAGCGATTTCCTCTCCAAATCGAACACAACGGGTGCAATGGATGCATCGCGTCATCTCGGTTCTGATCAAAGGGCCAATGTCCCTGTCGGCGACGACGCGCTTCGCCTCGACGTAATGTGACACCGAACTACCGAAACCCATTGCCACGTCCTGCAGCTCGCATTCACCGCCCTGATCACAAATGGGACAATCAAGTGGATGGTTGATCAGCAGAAATTCCATCGTGCCTTTTTGCGCAGCTAGCGCGCGGGCCGACTTGGTGTGGACGACCATGCCGTCCATCACAGGCGTCGCACAAGCCGGAAGCGGTTTCGGTGCTTTTTCGACCTCGACCAGGCACATCCGGCAGTTTGCTGCGATGGACAATTTCTTGTGATAGCAGAAACGCGGAACGGTAACACCCGCGTTGTCCGTCACCTCGATCAGCATCTGGCCCTTGCGCGCCTCGATACTGCGGCCATCGACCTCGACCGTAACTGTATCGGATCCACTCATACCTGCTCGCTCCAACGGCTGGCGTGCATGCTCATCGGTCGGATCGACCGCGCGAACGAACAACACGCATTGGCGCAAAACGGTGTCATTCAGGCGGCCTCGGCCACCAATGACTTGCCGTGGCGAATGTAATGTTCGAACTCGTCACGATAATGCTTGAGGAAACTGCGCACCGGCATCGCCGCGGCATCGCCAAGGGCACATATGGTGTGGCCTTCGATTTTCGCAGCGACATCGTCGAGCCGATCAAGATCCTCGAGCGTGCCCTCACCTTCGACGATCCGCGTCAGCATGCGGTAAAGCCAGCCCGTTCCCTCACGGCAAGGCGTGCACTGACCGCAGGACTCTGCGAAGTAAAAACGCGATATCCGTCGCAACACCTGCACCATGTCGGCCGTCTCGTCGAGGACGATCACTGCGCCAGATCCAAGATACGACCCGACCTTCGCGATCGAGTCGTAGTCCATGTTGACGCCCATCATGACGTCACCGGGCACCACGGGCACCGATGAGCCACCGGGGATCACAGCCTTGAGTCGACGGCCGTTTAAAACGCCACCAGCCATCTCGAGTAGATCCCGGAACGGCGTACCGAGTGGGATTTCGAAGTTGCTCGGATTGTTGACGTGACCTGACACCGAGAACAACTTCTCGCCACCCGACTTTGGCACACCGAGACCGGCGAACCACTCGCCGCCATGGCGAATGATCGCCGGAATCGAAGCAAGCGACTCGGTATTGTTGATCGTCGTCGGCCGCCCGTAGAGACCGAAATTCGCCGGAAACGGAGGCTTGAAGCGCGGTTGACCCTTTTTCCCTTCGAGCGACTCGAGCAGCGCGGTCTCTTCCCCGCAAATGTACGCGCCGGCGCCCAGGGATGGATAAAGGTCGAAATCAAATCCGGAGCCAAGAATGTCGCGCCCGAGATAACCGGCGTCGTAAGCTTCCTTCAACGCTCCGGTAAAGCGAGTATTGACCTCATCCATGAACTCGCCGCGCATGTAGTTGTAGCCAACCGACGCGCCAATCGCGTAACCGGCGATGGCCATACCCTCGATCAATGCATGCGGATTGAACCGCAAAACGTCTCGGTCTTTACAGGTACCCGGTTCGGACTCATCGGAATTGCACACGATGTACTTTTGTCCCGGCGAGTTACGGGGCATAAAGGACCACTTCAGCCCCGTCGGAAACCCGGCGCCACCACGTCCCCGAAGGTTGGACTTCTTGACCTCCTCGATCACATCCTCGGGCGTCAAACCCTCCTTGAAAATCTTCTCAAGTGCCTGATAGCCGCCAACTGACCGATAGGTCGCTAGCGAATGCGGCTCATCGAGATGGCGGGTCACGAAACAGATCTGATTCGCCATATGATCAGTCCTCAAAGCTCGCGAGGATCTGATCCACCTTCTCTGGCGTCAGGTCCTCGTAGTAGCGGTGATCCACCTGCATCATCGGCGCACCACAGCAGGCCGCGAGACATTCCTCTTCCCGCTTCAGGAAAAACTTTCCATCCGGTGTTGACTCGCCCGTCCGGATACCGAGCTTCTTTTCGATGTATTCAACGATCGCGTCAGAGCCGCGCAACATGCAGGACACGTTGGTACACACCGAAATGGCATGTCGGCCAACCGGCTGGGTTTCGAACATCGAATAAAAAGAGGCCACTTCGTAGACGACCATTCGCGGCAGTCCCATGTAATCGGCAACCGCATTCATCGCTGGCTTCGAAAGCCAATGACGCTCGTGCTGTACCGCTCGCAACGCTCCGAGGACAGCCGACTGCTTGCGATCACTCGGATAGCGGCGCATCCACTCGTCGATTTCGTGACGGATAGTCTCCGACAGCTCGATGACCGAGTGCTCATCACGCTCATCACGGCGCACGAATTGAACCGGCTGGGCGTTGGTCGTCGCTTGACTCATCGATCGATCTCCCCGAACACGATGTCTTGCGTGCCAATGATCGCCACGACATCCGCCAGCATATGGCCGCGTGCCATCTCATCGAGCGCAGACAAGTGCGCGAATCCGGGCGCACGCACCTTGAGTCGATAAGGCTTGTTTGCGCCGTCAGACACGAGGTAAACGCCGAACTCACCTTTTGGATGCTCGACAGCCGCATAGGCTTCGCCCTGCGGAAGGCAAAAGCCTTCAGTGAACAATTTGAAGTGATGAATCAGGGCTTCCATGTCGTGCTTCATCGATTCTCGCCGCGGAGGCGCTACTTTGTAGTTCTCGGCCAGGACTGGGCCCGGATGGGCCCGCAACCAATCGATGCATTGACGAATGATTCGGTTTGACTGGCGCATCTCTTCGATGCGCACCAAATAGCGATCGTAAGAGTCTCCATTGACCCCCACCGGAATATCAAAATCGACGCGATCGTAAACCTCGTAGGGCTGCTTCTTGCGCAGATCCCACGCGACGCCAGACCCTCGCAACATCGGCCCCGTGAAACCGAGTTGCATCGCCCTCTCAGGCGACACCACACCAACATCGACCGTGCGCTGTTTCCAAATACGGTTGTCGGTCAACAGCGTCTCGTATTCGTCGATATAGCCGGGGAACCGCTCGGTGAAATCCTCGAGGAAATCGAGCATCGATCCCGAGCGCGCCTCATTCAACCGCTTGAGATCATCCGCCGAACGCGCAGGAGACTCTTTGAAAGTCGGCATCTCTGTGGGCAGGTCTCTCGCCACGCCGCCCGGGCGGTAATACGTCGCGTGCAAACGCGCGCCGGATACCGCCTCGTAACAGTCCATCAAGTCTTCACGCTCACGAAATGCGTACAAGAAGACCGTCATCGCCCCGATATCGAGCGCATGTGCACCGAGCCACAGTAGATGATTAAGAATTCGAGTGATTTCATCGAACATCACACGGATGTATTGCGCGCGCTCTGGCACCTCGATCCCAGCCAATTTCTCGATCGCGAGCACATAGCCGTGCTCATTACACATCATCGATACATAGTCGAGACGATCCATGTATCCGATCGATTGGTTGTAGGGCTTGGATTCGACGAGCTTTTCAGTTCCCCGATGCAACAGCCCGATATGCGGGTCAGCACGCTCGATCGTCTCGCCGTCCATCTCGAGCACCAGGCGCAAAACTCCGTGAGCCGACGGATGCTGCGGACCAAAGTTCAAAGTAAAATTTCGGATCTCAGGCATCGGGGCCTCCGTCGCGTGACTCCACAACGTAACGGTTGTCGTCGCGAATCACGCGTGGCACGAGCACTCGCGGCTCGATCGATACGGGCTCGTACACCACACGCTTCGTTTCAGGGTCGTAGCGCATTTCGACGTGCCCAATCAGCGGGAAATCCTTGCGAAACGGGTGACCGACAAAGCCGTAGTCTGTTAGCAACCGTCGCAAATCTGGGTGGCCCGCAAAGGCGATGCCGAACAAATCGAACGCCTCCCGCTCGTACCAGTTCGCAGCGGCCCAAACCTCGCACAGAGAATCGAGCTCAGGGAATTCGTCATCGTCGATCCAAGTGCGCACTCTCAAACGACGATTGTGTTGGAGCGACAACAGGTGGATGACCACCGCAAAGCGCGGGCCTGTCCACAGATGGTCTGGTGGAATATCATCGAACCTCAGGCGGCCCGCCGATCGTTTCTCAACGCCGCGCGAAAACCCATTGTTAGTCGCCGCCGTAGTCGACCACTCCGCCTCACCGAACGCGAGGTAGTCGACGCCACAAAGATCAATCAGAGTCTCGAAGCCAAAACCGTCTCGGAGCTCCGATGCCGAAGCCTTCCACGCCCCGGGTTTCACCTCGAAAGTAATCTCGCCATGATCGGCGACAAGTGCTGCGAGAGCGCCGTCGCCCAGCGACGCCCACGCACGGTCTGCCCACTCCGGCAGGTTCTGCGGTGCCTCAGCCATTCAGTTCTCCCTCGACTGCGCTCTAGCTCGGTGCGCTCGGATCTCGCCGTGCCGCTTCAGTCGACGCTTACGGTTTTTGTCCGTTACGTCGAGTTTTCTCGCAGCAGGACAATCGAAACCCAATCCCTGCGAGTGATGACACTAGCGGGCGATGGTATTTGTCCGGCGGATCTTGTTTTGCAGCTGGATGATTCCGTACAGCAGAGCCTCCGCGGTTGGTGGACAGCCCGGCACGTAGACGTCAACGGGCACGATGCGGTCGCAGCCGCGCACAACCGCGTACGAGTAGTGGTAATAGCCGCCGCCGTTGGCGCATGAGCCCATCGAAATCACCCAACGCGGCTCGGCCATTTGGTCGTAGACCTTGCGCAGCGCCGGCGCCATTTTATTGACCAGCGTCCCGGCAACGATCATCACGTCTGACTGACGTGGACTGGGGCGAAACACGACGCCGAAGCGATCGAGATCGTAGCGTGATGCTCCAGCGTGCATCATCTCGACCGCGCAGCAAGCAAGGCCGAACGTCATTGGCCAAAGCGATCCAGTGCGTGCCCAGTTGATCAGCTTGTCAGCCGAGGTGGTCACAAAGCCCTTTTCGAGAACGCCTTCTACTCCCATTCCAGGGCCCCCTTCTTCCACTCGTAGATGAATCCAACGACTAGAATCAACAAAAACGCCGCCATCGCAAGAAGCCCGAACAAACCAACGGTGTCAAGCGAGACGGCCCAAGGGAACAGGAAGGCGATTTCCAAATCGAAAATTATGAAAAGGATAGCGACCAGATAGAAGCGCACATCGAATTTCATGCGCGAATCTTCGAATGCCTCAAAACCGCACTCGTACGGTGCATCCTTCGCGGCGTCCGGGCGGCGCGGTCCGGCGGCCATACCGACAACGAGCGGTACGACTCCAGTGACAAGACCAACCAGGATGAAAATCAGGATTGGCAGGTAGCCTTCGAGCATTGCGTTCTCCTCGTTCGGCGTTCTGAACTACGGCACCAGGGCGATAACACCCGCTGATCACGGTTGACGCATCCAAATCTCGACCTCGCCGGGCGAACATCAAAGGCGATCTCTCCATGCGGACGCGAAAGACCGTGCGGTCCAAAAGCCGCGGTCAGGAGCACGATCGACCGACATTAAAGTCGACTGTCTCGAAAAAACGCCGTGGGCGATGAGGTGTCTGGACGCGCAGGGCGTCAAGACGCATCGGTGCTCACGATAAAAATGGTGCAGATGGTGGGACTCGAACCCACACGGCTTGCGCCACTACCCCCTCAAGATAGCGTGTCTACCAATTCCACCACATCTGCAAATCATTCAAAAAATTTACGCAACTGCTCTAGCTGGAGCCCGAGGACCGCGGCCAGCTCGCCCGAACCGATTAACGAAGAGCTGATCAGTCTGGGATGTCGCCGATCACGTCCTGAGTCGAGCCGGTCCCAGGCAACTCCTCGGGGATCTCTCGGGTAGGATTACGGCGTTCCTGCTCCAGCGCCCAAGCCTCCATACGTTCGATCAACGATTGAGGAAGCGGCTGATTTGCTGCCAGGTGCGCCAAAAGCAATCCGTTCGCAAAGAACGCCGCCGCCAGGATCGCCGTGGCACGGCTGAGGAAATTGGCTGATCCGCGCGCGCCGAAAACCGTGGCCGAAGCCCCCGAGCCAAACGCCGCGCCCGCATCAGCCCCCTTGCCGTGTTGCATCAGCACCAAAGCGATGATGCCCACTGACACAAGTACCTGAACGACGATCAAGATTCCGTACAGCATCAAGCCTGCTCCGCAGCGTGAATGATGGCGTTGAAGGCGTCAGCATCGAGTGATGCTCCACCGATCAGACCCCCATCAATATGATCACAGCGCAACAAGTCTGCAGCATTACCGGCGTTCATGCTGCCCCCGTATACGATACGAAGGTGATCTGCGATCTCACCGTCACATCGACGAACGCGGTCTCGAAGGTAGGCATGCACCGCATCGGCCTGTTCGGGCGACGCGGTTTTGCCAGAGCCAATCGCCCAAACGGGCTCGTAAGCAATCACAGCATGCCCGAACGACTCGACACCCGCCGTCTCGAGAACGACACCCAATTGTTCGGCGATGACAGACTCGGTTTGATTCGCGTCACGCTCTTCCTCAGTCTCACCAACGCAGAGTATTGGGATCAAACCGGCCTTGCGCGCCGCCACGAACTTCCGCGCGACTCGTTGGCTCGACTCCTTATGACGCGCACGACGCTCAGAATGTCCGACGATGCAATATCGAACACCGAACTCCATCAGCATCGCGGCACTGATCTCGCCGGTGAAAGCCCCCACAGCCTCCTCCGACACATCCTGGGCGCCCAGCGCCACGGGATGGTTATTGCTCAGAGTCTGGGCCACGTCCGCCAGCATGACAGCTGGCGGGCACACGACGACGTCGACACGGTCGCTCGAAAAGTCGCTGGCGATGGCGTTGACCAGCTCCGCGCTCGACTGGCGCGTGCCGTTCATTTTCCAATTGCCTGCAATCAGAGCCTTTCGCATATCAATATCGCAGTCCGTGTTTGATGAAGTTTTCGTGAAAAGGGCTGAGGCCGGAAAAGTTGCGCGATGGTACCCATCCCGTTCGCGGCCTGCAACCGCATGGACAATCCGGATGCTCTGGGGCGCGTGCCAGCCGTCAACCCCACTCAAGCGTCAAGCGCTGAAAATCGCATCACAGCTACGCTCAGAACACTCCACCGGCGCGAATCCCAATTAAACTAAACCGAAAAACCCAAGGCGATCGAAAACTCAGCAGCGACTGTAGGCCCCTGGCTCAAAAAACTCAGGCCTTATTCAGAGGCTCACGAGACCAAAACGGGTCGCCCGACGTCTGTGTTATTCAGTCGTTGGGGCCAGAAACGAATCGTAAACCGTAAATTTCATATTAAGTGGCCCTGCAAATCCGCAGTCGACTGACTCAAAACCTCTAACAACCAGTACCGGTTGCACTCTCGTACCCATCGGACCACGCTTCAAGCGAGAGCCCAATGTCGCGGGACAGCCACAAATCGCGCCAGCGCGAGCAAAACCCCGCGCAACACGTCAGCCCACAGCGTCCCGCACCTCCGCCGCGATGCGATCCGCATATTCCGCAATCACATCAACGTCGACACCCTCAACCATCACTCGAATCAACGGCTCTGTACCGGAGGCCCGCAAAAGCACCCGCCCAGATTGTCCCAGAGCTGCTTCGACATCCCGGACAAGTGCACTCACCCTGTCATCATCGAGAACCGGCTGGGCCTCACAACCCGTCGGCAATCGCACATTGACAAGACGCTGCGGAAACATCGGGATTTCCGCCGCGAGAGCAGCCAACGGCTCGCCGCGACGCAAGACTTCTTCGGCAACCATCAGCGCCGCGACGATGCCGTCACCAGTCGTGGTGTGCGAGAGACAAACGATGTGTCCTGATCCTTCACCACCAAGGTGCCAACCGCGACTGCGCAGCCGCTGCAGAATATGCCGGTCGCCCACAGGAACGCGCTCAAACGGGATCCCAGCGTCGCCCAGCGCGTTGACCAACCCCTGATTGGACATCACGGTGCCGACAACACCCTCAGCGTGCGCCAAAACGCCGCGACGATGACGGGCAAGCGCCAAAATCCCAAGGATTCGATCCCCATCGACCAGCTCACCGCGAGCGTCAACCAAAACCACGCGATCGCCGTCGCCATCAAAGGCAATCCCAAAATCGGCGCCGACCGCGCATACGCGTTCACTCAAGGCCGCCGGATCCATCGCGCCGCGCGCTTCATTGATGTTGTAGCCATCGGGTTGATCGCCGATGACGTCGATTTCTGCTCCCAGCTCGGCAAAGACTTTCGGTGCGAGGGCGTAGGTCGCACCGTGGGCGCAATCAATGACCAGCTTGAGCCCATGCAGATCAGCTCGAGCAGGTAAGGCACTCTTGCAAAATTCAATATATCGTCCCTGTGCATCACTGATTCGTGAGGCTTTACCAGGTCGGCGAAGATCCCATCGGATCTTTGGCTCGCTCAACAACCGTTCGATATTGGCTTCGAGTTCGTCCGACAACTTGTCGCCATCAGGCGTAAAAAACTTGAACCCGTTGTCGTAATACGGGTTGTGTGACGCGCTGATCACGATCCCGGCCGCCGCTCGGAATGTCCGGGTCAGATACGCGACTGCCGGCGTCGGCATCGGCCCCAGCAACGCGACGTCTGCCCCCGCCGCTGCAAGTCCGGCCTCGATGGCCGACTCAAACAAATAGCCGGAGACGCGCGTGTCCTTCCCCACGAGAACCTGTCGCGTATTCGCCGTCACCAGGGTTCGCCCCACCGCATACCCGAGTCGTAACGCAAAATCCGGTGTCATCGGCTCGTCGCCGGCGCGCCCCCGGATTCCATCGGTACCAAACCACTGACCCATATACAGCGACTCCTTAGACGTTTCACAACAGCGCCATGTGGCGCGCAACGTTACCTTCAGCTGGCGCCCACCGACCGGCAACACGCTCCATTCACCACGCTGTTGGACCGTGCACTCGCTGCGCGCGCAAACGGGCTCTCACGCGCAAGGCATCGACCGTTTCTCGAACGTCGTGAACCCGCACCATCCGAACCCCAGCGTCGACGGCCAACAACGTCGCAGCAACCGATCCTGCCACGCGATCGGCAGGCGGAACCTCATCGGGTCCACGACCGATCAGAGCAGCGATCATCGACTTACGTGAGACGCCGATCAGCAGCGGATAACCATGCGCAGCCAAACGGGGAAGATTCGCAAACAGCGCAAGATTGTGCTCGAGGGTTTTACCGAAACCGAACCCGGGATCGAGCCAAATCCGCGTTCGTGCGACACCCGACGCCTCCAGTGCGTCGGCTCGCTCAAGCAGAAACGCCTCAACCTCAGCAACGACATCACGGTAAGACGGTGCCTGTTGCATCGTGTTTGGCACACCTTGCATGTGCATCACACACACGCTGGCATTGGCATCTGCAGCCGCCTCGATGGCCTGCGGATCACTGAATCCTGACACATCATTGAGCATCGTTGCACCGACGGCGAGCGCTTCACGCATCAAAGCCGGCTTGCGCGAATCAACGGAAATCCGCTCGACGCCTGCCTCCCGCAAACCCTTAACGACGGGCAACACTCGGTCGCGCTCATCGGCCAGCGAAACCGCGATCGCGCCCGGGCGGGTCGATTCACCGCCGACGTCGATCCAGGTGGCGCCAGCTTCGATCAGCCGGAGCCCGTGATCAATCGCCGCCCGGTGACGATCCTGTGGCGAAAAATAACGACCGCCATCGGAAAACGAATCGGGTGTTACGTTGACAACCCCCATCACGAGCGGACTTGCCTCACTCACGGCGAGAAGCTCAGACTCAAAGCTCTTTGTATCGCGTCCGATCATATGAGCGCCCTGTTCTGTCTCGTCTTCATCCCACCGAGCCTCCAAATCACCCGCATGAGCCGACCGACATCGGCTCCCGGCGATCCATTCACGTGGCGCTTCAGTCAGCGCCGTCGAGTCCGCGCGCACCGGTCAGCACAACACGACGATGGAACCGTACAAGTCTCCGCCACAGCCACGCCAAACCCAGCAGTCGGAGCCATGGGCTTGAAGAACGCCCAAGGTCGACGCGACAGCCGAACGGGCTCGTGTTCGATACGCTGACAGTCGCAACGGTACCGAAAGAGCACCAGCCCAATACGAAAAGGCCCGCCAAGAGGCGGGCCCAGCTGGCCGACACCAAAAGAGGACGCCGCCCTATGTGGGCTTGGGCGAATGGCTGCGGCCCTCAAGCACAACTTGAGGAAAGGCGCCCATCATTCCAGGCGACGAGCGCCGTCACTAGGACGCAGAAGCACCGCCGACAAGGCCATCATTCGCTGCGCGCCCCTTGGACTGAGTGTCATCTGCTTTCTCGCCATTTGAGGGCTTGGCACCGTCATCCGAGGCGTTATCGCCATCATTCCAATCAGCTGGCGGCTGAGGCTCGCGACCCTCCATGATGTCACGGATCTGACGCTCGTCGATCGTTTCGTACTTCATCAAGGCATCCGCCATGCGGTGCAACGGGTCCAGATGATCAAGCAGAATTTTCTTCGCGCGCTGGTATTGACCATCGATGATCTCGCGAACCTCCTGATCGATCGCCTTCTGCGTCTCATCCGACATCTGCTGTGAGCGTGTCATTTGGCGGCCAAGGAACACTTCGCCCTCTTCCTCACCGTACGCGAGCGGCCCCATTTTGTCTGACAGCCCCCATTTCGTGACCATGTTGCGGGCGATGGCTGTTGCGCGTTCGATGTCGTTCGATGCCCCGGTCGTCACCGCGTGATGACCGAAAATGATCTCTTCAGCTGAACGCCCACCGAACAGCGACGCAATCTGGCTTTCAAGCCGTGTCTTCGAGTGGCTATAACGATCTTCCTCGGGCAGAAACATCGTCACACCCAGCGCCCGGCCGCGCGGGACGATCGACACCTTGTAGACCGGATCATGCTCAGGAACGTTGAGACCGACGATGGCGTGACCCGCCTCATGGTATGCGGTGAGGCGCTTCTCCTTTTCGCTCATCACCATCGATTTGCGCTCGGCACCCATCATGATCTTATCTTTGGCACGCTCGAAATCGATCATCTCGACGAGTTTCTTGCCAGATCGAGCTGCAAACAGGGCCGCCTCGTTGACGAGGTTGGCGAGGTCAGCACCGGAGAATCCCGGCGTCCCGCGCGCGATGATTTCGGGGCGCACGTCCTCCGAGAGCGGCGTCTTTTTCATGTGGACTTTAAGGATCTGCTCACGCCCACGAACGTCCGGTGCCGAAACGACCACCTGACGGTCAAAGCGGCCGGGACGCAGCAGTGCCGGATCGAGCACATCGGGACGGTTCGTCGCAGCGATCACGATGATACCTTCCGAACCCTCGAAGCCATCCATCTCGACCAGCAGTTGGTTCAGTGTCTGCTCACGCTCATCGTGGCCACCACCGAGGCCGGCCCCACGCTGGCGCCCGACGGCGTCGATCTCATCGATAAAGATGATGCACGGTGCATGCTTTTTCGCAGTCTCGAACATGTCGCGAACACGTGAAGCGCCGACACCGACAAACATTTCGACGAAGTCAGAGCCCGAAATCGAAAAGAACGGCACCTTGGCTTCACCGGCGATCGCCTTGGCCAGCAAGGTCTTGCCGGTGCCGGGCGGGCCGACCATCAGCACACCGCGCGGAATCCGACCTCCTAGGCGCTGAAATTTCGATGGGTCGCGCAAGAAGTCGACCAGCTCTTTGACGTCCTCCTTCGCTTCCTCGCAACCGGCGACGTCGGCGAACGTGATCTTGACCTGGTCTTCCGACATCATTTTCGCGCGCGACTTGCCGAAGCCCATCGCGCCGCGACCGCCAGCGCCACCGCCCTGCATCTGACGCATGAAGTAAATCCACACGGCGATCAACAGCAGCATCGGGAACCAACTGATCAAGATGTCGAGCAACAGCGAGCGGCGTTTGGGCTCTCCGACCTTAATCTCGACATTGTTATTCAGTAGATCACCGTAGAGGCCCGGATCGTCAGGCTTCTCAGTGCGGAAGCTTCGCCCATCGATCATCCGACCACGAATCGTCGAACCTTCAATGGTGACCGACTCAACCCGACCCGACTTCACCTCTTGGATGAAATTCGAGTAAGCAATCGAGCGCGCATCCTGCTGAGGCTGCTCGCTGTTGAAACTATTGAAAACGCTCATCAGCACCAGTGCGATGACCGCCCAAATCACGAGGTTTCGGACCAATCCGTTCAAGGTCTCACCTTTTCCGTCTGCGGGACGCACGGCGCTGCGTCCTCCAAGCGATGTATCAGAACGCTAACGCCTTCGAAGGTTCTCCGCGAATACATACACTTCTCGCGAGCGAGAACGCGACGCCTCCGGCTTACGCACTCGAACCTTCGAAAAATGTCTCCGAATTTCTTGCAGGAACACGTCGGAGCCTTCGCCCTGAAAGAGCTTGAGCAACAACTGCCCGCCGGGCTTCAAGATATCTCGTGCCAACTCGAGCGCCAGTTCATTCAGGTACAGCGAACGCGGCAAATCAATCGCATCGGTACCCGTCAGGTTGGGGGCCATATCCGAAAGCACAAGATCCGCTGGTCCCTCGAGCAAAGACAAGATTCGATCGAGCACTGCCTGCTCGGTAAAATCGCCAGTCACGATATCGACCCCTTCGAGAGGATCCATTTCCAGAATATCAGACGCAATCAAGCGACTTTTCGAGCGCGCCGAGCCGCTCAATCTGAGGCGATCGGCCAGGTACTGCGTCCAACCACCCGGAGCAGCGCCCAACTCAACAACCGACAGCCCCGGACGAACCAGCTTTAGTGTTTGGTCCAACTCGATGAGCTTATACACTGCACGCGACCGATAACCCTCCTGCTGCGCGCGCAGCACGTAAGGGTCAGAGAAGTGCTCGCTCAGCCAGCGACGGCTCGAATTCGTTCGTTTGGGCATAAGGCTCAACCACACCGAATCGAGCGGCCATCCTGAAGACACCGCCCCGTTGTCCACGACAATAACCGCCAACCTGCACCGCGGTCGCAAAATCGGGCGCTGCGCCCACCCTCGTCATTAAGCCGAAAACGCCATGCTCGCCATACCCCTTAAATGACGACAAGAGCCCGACGCAACCACCAAGCACAGGCTTCGCGCTAGTTTCGATTGGCGTCCATAGCAACAAACGCCACGCCCATTGACAAGTCGCTCGTTCGCCCCCGTGTGCCTCGCTCCAGCGAATTAGAGCTCGCACAGCTTCGCGCACGCCTCCAGCCGCACATGCTAGCATTCTAATCTTTTGGGATTTCCCCGCTGGAGCCAGCCGTAACGTGGCGCTACTTCCGAATCAAGTCCGTTTTCTTCGTGGCCTTGCCCACCATCGACGTCCGATCGTCAGCGTAGGCCGTCAAGGACTGCGCGAGTCAGTTATCGAGGAACTCGACCGCGCCCTTGACCAGCACGAGCTGGTCAAGGTCAAAGTCGCGATTGGCGACCGCCAAGTCCGCCACAGCACGATCGCTGAGCTGTGTCAGCAGACGCAGGCCGAGTGCCTACAAACAATCGGCATGACAGCGGTGCTTTTTCGGCGTAACCCCAAAAACCCAGTCATCGACTTAAGCGCCGTCCCGGGTCACTGACCCAGTAAAACGCCGACTGCACTGCAGCGTGGGCGCATCACGGCGTCGTGTGCCACGGGCGCCCTTGCCTGAAGACTTTTGAGGTCTCGGGGTTCGTAGCCCGGAGCGCGCCTTCACGCTACACCCATCTCCCCGCGATCTTGGGCGTCTCCACGCGCAAGCGCTGAGCGCCAGTCACCACGCCGCCGTTCGGCACCGACACGCCCGAGCGCCGGTCTCACGCCAACCGCAAAAAGTTCGTCGTCTGCCGATCGAACGGCCGACCGCCCTGCGCGCACGCTCATATCCGCCGGGAAAGCCCATCGGCACACCGAACGCAGGCAGCCCATGGCTGCTTAATCGCCATTATGACGCCGAACGGGGTTCTGAACCTGGCATCGATGACGTCGGCGCCCAGTCGCGCACGTGCAAATCGAGCTGCGGAAACGCGATCTCGATGTTCTCGTCGCGGAATCGTCGCACGATCGCACGATGGAGATCAGAGATCGTCACCAACCGATCACGCATCACTGCGACGTAAGCACGCAATTCGAAATCGAGCGCCGAGTCACCGAAGCGCATGAATAGCACCTGCGGTGCCGGCTCACTCAGCACCTGCGGATGCTCAGCCGCCACCTCCGACAAAGCCTGCATGACACGATCCGGATCGGCGGAATAACTGACTCCAACGGGAATGACCACACGCGTCATCGTGTCGGACAGCGTCCAGTTGATCAGTCGCTCGGTAATAAACATCTTATTGGGCACCACCACCTCGCGGTTGTCCCAATCGACGATCGTCGTTGCTCGCGTGCGAATCTTCGACACTGTTCCAGAATACTCACCGATGGTGATGGTGTCGCCGACCCTCGCAGGTCGCTCGAACAGCATGATCAAACCCGAGACGAAATTGGCCACGACCTCCTGCAGGCCAAAACCGAGACCCAACGTAAGAGCCGCCACCATCCATTGCAGCTCAGACCAGCGCAACCCGAGGAGCGAAAAAACCGAGATCACGGCAATCACGGCGAGGGCGTAGCGCAGCAACGTGGTCACCGTGTAGCGACCCGCAGCATCGAGCAAAGCCGAGCGAGACAATAAGATCTCAACCAGGCCCGGCAAGTTACGGGCTGCTGCGGTAAACGCCACGCCGAGAAATACCGCGAGCAAAAAATCCTGCAAGCTAACGCGCGACAGAATCTCGCTCTCGCCCACCGAAATGGTGCGTGACCACAATGTCACGCCATCGAGCCAAGTCAATGCCGGAAGGACGTCCGCCCACACCCACAACAAAGCAAGAACCACAGCCGTCCCGGTTGTTACACGCAGCAAGGATCGCGTTTGCGCATTGACGTTCTCGATCGAGATCGGCGGTGCCACATCGATCACGGCGCCCTCGCCGACCGTCGCTTCGGTTGGCGCCGCCTCACGGGCGCGGGCCTCGCGCATATGCTGAAGCTGCAGACGAACTTCCGACAACACGAGGGCACGCGCTGCGAGGCTATAGCCAATCCACGCAACGACCGCGACGATCACCGTGTTAATCGCGCGTTCGAGCAGCGTTGCCACAGTGAGTAGGTAGCCTGCGAGGCTCAGAATCAATAACGCCGCAACGCTCAGCATCAGCATGCCGCGAATGAAACGCCGATGCCGCTCGGCAGACCGCGATTTGCCGATGAGGCCTGCGCTCGCCGCGCTCGACGACTGTGCGGGCAGCGTCAAGCTCGACGATGTCACATTGTCATCGCCGGGCGCCGGCAACGAGCCCAACATTCGCCACGCAAAAGCGCCCACAACCAGCAAAATCCCAATGAGCGCCAAACGGCCCCAAACGTCTGCAACGATCTCCTGAGGATGGCCAAAGGCCGCCGCGGCGAGCAGCATCAACGCCAACTGCGATGGCAAGAACCAGGCCATCTCGATACGCAAGCGTCGCAGCAACGGCGTCGGCCAGCGAAAATGCGCCCTTGCCACGCCATCGGGTGACGTAAACAGGTATAGCAGATGAGCAACGGCCCACCACAGCGCAATCGAGAGCGTCACAAAAGCGACGATCTCAATCTCGCGGCTGGAAGATTCCACGCGAGTCAGCTGCCAGCCCAGCGCGACGAGGACGATCGGCACCGGCAAGACACGCACGGCAGTCCAGCCTAGTGCCGCCCAAGTCAGTGCCAAACGGTCGGTGTAGCGGTGTTGTGTCTGTCTCGCCAAGTCACGCAGGTGAGCGCGAGCGCCACGCGCAAATACGGCAATGGCGGAGGCCACAACGACCACGAAGATCGAGAGCAACGGCGACCTCATCACGGCCTCGACCAGCGCCTCATGCATCGCCGTCCAGGTTCGGGGATCAAACAAGGCCAGACTGGCTGCCGGCACAGACCCGAGCCAAGAAAAGCTCACTGGGCGATGACTGGGCCACCACAGCAAAGACTCGCGCAACAACGTTCGGAGCTCACCACTCGTTTCGATCAGTGCGGAGAACGCACGTTCGGCCTGCAAGAGGTTGTCGATCAACTGGCGATCGGAGCGTTCTAGCAAAGACAGCGTCTCTAGCGTCAGCGTCTGCGTATCGCGTTGGGCCGCCTGCTCAGCGGCTCTATTCCGATCTTCGCGAGAATCGAGATCCGGAATCGTGATCAGGCGCTCGGCGCGCCGCAGCTCGTCTCGCAAACCGATTGAACGCAGTCGCGCCTGAGCCAGCTCGCGCTGGACATCGCGCAAATACGGTGCGAAGTCACCAAGACGTCGTAGACGCCGTTCTTCCTCGACCAGAACGCCACCGAGAACATCCGTCAGACCGCCGATTTCGAGGCGCTCCCGAATGTCCGCCAGCGTCGTTGCCAGCTCATCGGTGAGCTGTTCGGCTTGTCGCGCCAAAATCGCCGCGCGCGACGCTCGCGTCAATTGCGTTGCCGCATCATCAAGTCGAGAAATCGTCTCTTGCTCAAACGTCGAGCCCTCAAAACGCGGCGGATCCGCACGTACGAGCTCGCGTAATCTTTCGCGCAACGCCTCGATCTCGGCATTTGAGCGCAGCTCAACGAACGAGCGCAGCGCACGTAGAGACAGGGTACGCACGCGATCGCGCCACTCTTCCAAGGCCGCTTCAAGCTCGAGCACCTCGATGCGCTCGCCGATCAAGCGTTGGTCGAATGTCGCAACCAGCTCCTGTGCCTCTGCATCGCGCGCCACAGCCTCGCGCCACGCCCGATAGGCCGCTGTCAGCCCCGCAGCCTCGAGTTCGGCTTCAGATACACCCTCAGGAAGGGAATCCGCGCCTGCTGCACCCGGATCATTTCCCGTCGCGGTGGGCGTCTGTGCGGCACCGCGCTGTGATTGCAATCGCGCGATCAGTCGCTCGCGTTCCGATCGTTCGATCAGGCGCGCATCGAGCTCGTTCTCGATACGTGCGATCGCGGTCTCGATCTCTGCAACCGTCGCGCCTTCCAGGTCGATTTCGCGAAGGGCGAGAAACTCGCGGAGCGTGATCTGCATTCGCTCATCAAGCGAATCGAACACGGCAGCAGACGCCTCCAACCGCGCCTCCAACTCCTCGAGCCGACGTTCGGCGCTCAGAATCCGATTCTCGGCTTCGCGCATCGATTCGGCCGCCGCCGCCCAAAGTGTCGCCACAGCCAGATCGTCGGCGTGCTGTGCCGCCTGCTCATCGAGTGCCGTGATATCGAACTGGGCGCGCCAGTCCGCGAGCGCCGAGGTATCAAACTCAGCGACACGCTCACGCAGCTCGGAGAGCGTCGTCGCATAACCTTGCGCCGCGCGCGCCCAGCGCAAGGTGGTTCCCAGCGGCCGATCGAGGGCATCGGCGATGTCACCGGCATCATGCGGCGATCCCGACGCGTCCGGTCTGCGTTCTAACCAAACCGATTCAAGCGCACCACTACCGAAAGACAAGGATGCCCGGTCGCTCGAGCGCTCGCCCGCTGGCGCAAGACTCTGTGCCGCGACCGTTGACGACGCCAGCAACACCAGCACAACCGCCAGTCCGAGCGAGCGGAGCAGCAACGGTTGCCGAGTCTCGAGGAGCGCCGCAAGGTTCAGCCGACGGGTCGCTGCACGAGTCGGCCCCCAAAACAGCGCGCGAGTCAGCGCAAGGACACAAACACACAACAAGCGCCGTATTCGGCGCGCCATCACTGCGCAAACCTGCTCAACCACGGATTTGACCACAACCCTCTCTGACAACATTTCAGCCGCCTCGAAGCGTTCTGACCCACGCTGCCAAGGCGGTCATTTTCGTTCCCATTGGGCGCAAGCAGGCTCGAACAATCTCCGCACGGAGGACACGCTTCTCGGCCCACGTGATCCGAAATAACGTGACTGTAGACTTGAAAGCATTTGATCGAATCCAGCGCGAACACGGCTCGTATTACGGGCGGTAGTGAACCGCGAGCAATTCGTACTCCACCGCCCCGCCCGGCGCCTGAACCGTCACAACATCTCCCTCAGACTTGCCGATCAACGCTCGCGCGATCGGACTCGACACCGATATCAAGCCTTTTTTCAAATCCGCTTCGTCATCACCGACGATCTTATAAGTGACTTGACGGCCATCCTCAATCGCTTCGAGATCGACGGTCACGCCAAAAACCACCTTTCCGGTCTGCGGCAATGTCGAGACATCAATGATCTGAGCCCCGGCCAATTTGCTTTCAATTTCCTGAATGCGGCCTTCAATGAAACCTTGCTGTTCCCGCGCCGCATGGTACTCGGCGTTCTCCTTGAGATCGCCGTGCTCTCGAGCCTCGGAAATCGCCTGAATCACACGGGGCCGATCCTCGCTCTTCAGGCGCTTGAGTTCGTTCTTGAGCTTGTCCGCGCCCGCAACCGTCAAAGGTGTCTTTGTCATTGGATCCTCCCGACAACGCATCGCGCTGCCATCAATCGTCTTAAAAAAATTCAGCCGGGGGCTGCAAGCAAAAGTCGATACCCAAAAGGCTCGCGAGGCGAGCCTTGAATTCATCACAGTGTTGATTTTGAACCGCTGACGGGCAAACAGACGCAGGCGCAAAAATGGATGCGCCCATTTGTCAGCCGGGGCAACGTGCCCAGCGTCTGGTTGGTTCCCGGGGTCCGGTCTCACAGGGTGAGAGACACAGAGCTTGGCGCCGCATTACGACGCCACCTAAAAACCGAATCCAGCGCCTGTGCCTGAGCCCTCAGATCTGCAAGCCCGGCCAGAGGAGATCTTGAGTCGCAAAGTCACTCGGACCGCGTCCAGTCAGACCTCAGGCCTGGTGCAGGTCTCGCAGCCGAAATACCTCGGCGACCTCACGATGAGCGAGCGCCTGAGCCATCGCCCGAGCACCCGCAATCGTTGTTGCATAGGTCACCTTATGCATCAAGGCCTCGCGTCGAATCGTGAACGAATCCGCCGTCGAGCGCTTGCCTTCAACAGTATTGACAATCAGATCGATCTCATCGTTCTTGATCATATCGACGATATGCGGCCGCCCTTCTGCCACCTTGTTGACAACTGTCACCGGAACGCCCTCCTCCGCGATTTTCGCGGCGGTTCCTCGCGTCGCCAGCAACTCGAAACCCGCGCTGTGCAGCGTTTTTGCGACCTCGACCACATGGGGTTTGTCCACACTTCGAACTGACAAAAATACTCGTCCGCTCGTCGGTAAATTAACGCCCGCGCCGAGTTGCGCCTTGGCAAACGCCTCAGCGAATGAGCGGCCCACACCCATGACCTCCCCGGTCGATTTCATTTCGGGGCCAAGGATCGGATCGACGCCCGGGAACTTGGCGAACGGGAACACCGCTTCCTTCACCGCGAAATAACGTGGCCGCACCACCTCGCGCACACCAATATCAGCGAGTGTACGACCGACCATACAACGGGCGCCAATCTTCGCCAGCGGCTGACCGATCACCTTCGACACGAACGGCACCGTGCGCGAGGCTCGTGGATTCACCTCGAGGACGTAAATATCCTCGCCCTTGATCGCAAACTGCGTGTTCATCAGACCGCGCACACCCAGCGCACGAGCCATGCGCCGCACCTGCTCCGCCATTTCGTTTTGCAACTCATCCGACAGAGAGAACGGCGGCAACGAACAGGCCGAGTCGCCCGAATGCACGCCAGCCTGCTCGATGTGTTCCATGATGCCGCCGATGAAAACCGTCTCGCCATCACAGGCGCAATCGACGTCGACCTCAATCGCATCATCGAGAAACCGGTCGAGCAACACAGGCGCGTCATTCGAGACTGACACCGCGTCGCGCATGTAGCGTTTGAGATCGTCCTCGTCGCGAACGATTTCCATCGCCCGCCCGCCGAGGACATACGACGGTCGAACCACCAACGGATAACCGATCTCGGCCGCCAGCCGCTCGGCCTCCTCTTCGCTGCGCGCCGTCCGGTTGGGCGGCTGCTTCAAGCCCAACTTGTTCAACAGACTCTGAAATCGCTCGCGATCCTCAGCGAGGTCGATCGAGTCCGGGCTGGTCCCAATGATCGACACGCCCGCAGCCTCGAGGTCACGCGCCAATTTCAGCGGTGTCTGACCACCGTACTGGACGATCACACCCTTAGGCTGCTCGACGTCGACGACTGCCAGCACATCCTCCAGGGTCAAGGGCTCGAAATACAGTCGGTCCGACGTGTCGTAGTCGGTCGAGACGGTTTCCGGATTGCAGTTGACCATGATGGTCTCAAAACCATCCTCGCGCATCGCAAGCGCCGCATGCACGCAGCAGTAATCGAACTCGATGCCCTGACCGATTCGATTCGGACCACCGCCGAGCACCATGATCTTGTCGCGCGTCGTCGGTGCCGCCTCACATTCTTCTTCATAGGTCGAGTACAGATAGGCCGTCGATGTCGCAAACTCGGCAGCGCAGGTATCGACGCGCTTATAGACAGGCTTGACGCCGAGGGCGAGGCGTCTGGCACGCACGGCTTTTTCGGTCTCGCCCAAAAGCCGCGCGAGTCTACGGTCCGAGAAGCCGCGCTGTTTCCATGCAAACAGCTCTTCCACCTCGACTTCACTCAGGATGCGCTCGGAAATCCCGCGCTCGATTTGCACCAGCTCGTGAATCTGTGCCAAAAACCAGCGATCGATCGCTGTCAAACGATAAACGTCCTCGATCGACATGCCCAACCGGAATGCATCGGCCACGTAGAACACGCACTCCGGCCCCGGATTGGCAAGACGGGCCCGCAATGCCTCGGCTTCGGGAGGATCGAGACGCGGATCCAAGCCATCGACACCGATTTCGAGTCCGCGCAAGGCTTTTTGCAGTGACTCCTGGAACGTGCGACCGATCGCCATGACCTCGCCGACTGATTTCATCTGCGTCGTCAGTCGTGCTTCCGCCTGCGGAAATTTCTCAAACGTAAAGCGTGGGATTTTGGTGACCACGTAATCGATCGTGGGCTCAAACGAAGCCGGGGTCTTGCCACCGGTAATTTCATTTTCGAGCTCATCGAGCGTATAGCCCACGGCGAGCTTGGCCGCAATCTTCGCGATCGGAAAACCCGTTGCTTTCGACGCCAGTGCCGAAGAACGAGATACGCGTGGATTCATCTCGATCACGATCATGCGACCGTTTTCGGGATTGATCGCGAACTGAACGTTGGACCCCCCGGTCTCGACACCGATCTTACGCAACACCGCCAACGAGGCGTTGCGCATGATCTGATATTCCTTGTCAGTCAAGGTTTGCGCCGGCGCGACCGTAATCGAGTCGCCGGTGTGCACACCCATGGGGTCAAAGTTCTCGATCGAGCAAATAATGATGCAATTATCGGCGCGATCACGCACGACCTCCATCTCGAACTCTTTCCAGCCTAGAACCGACTCTTCGAGCAGCACTTGGTTGACCGGAGACAGGTCGAGGCCGTTCTTCGTGATTTCTTCGAACTCCTCGCGGTTGTAGGCAATCCCACCGCCCGAGCCGCCAAGGGTGAACGACGGCCGAATTATGATGGGGAAGCCAATATTCGGCTGCAGCTTTTGCGCTTCTTCCCAGCTGTGCACGACGAACGCTGTGGGCGTATCCAGGCCGATCTCCGCCATCGCCTTCTTGAAGCGATCACGGTCCTCGGCCATATCGATCGCGTCCTCGTTGGCTCCGATCAGCTCGATGTCATGCGTCTTCAGCACGCCATTGCGCGACAGATCGAGTGCACAATTCAGAGCGGTTTGACCGCCCATCGTCGGCAACAACGCCATTTTTTCGTGGGGATGCCTAGCGCGCTCCTTCTCGATGATTTTCTCGACCACTCGCCAATCCACAGGCTCAATGTAGACCGCATCCGCCGTCTCGGGGTCGGTCATGATCGTCGCGGGGTTGGAGTTCACCAACACCACACGGTAACCCTCCTCTCGCAGCGCTTTACACGCCTGAGCCCCGGAGTAGTCAAATTCGCAGGCCTGACCGATCACGATCGGTCCCGCGCCAATGATGAGAACGCTGTGGATGTCGGTGCGCTTGGGCATGGCAATCCTCGGTCGGGGGCAAATTCAGCCCCAACGAATATTCAATGAGTGACGTTGCTGCAACGCCGCGAGCGTCAAGCCAGATCGACTGGCACTTCGCGCTTCGGCTTTTCGGACCTTGAAACCAGAACGATTCGGCGACGATCTTCTCGACCCCTGGAACGCATGGCTGTCGAGCAATGGACGAAACCCGCCGTCCAATCCGCGCAAGAGCAAGCCAAACGAACCATTCAAAGCGTCAAAATCAATGCGTCACCGACCCAGGCGGAGACCCGACCGGGTCGAAGACTGCATTCCAAGCCGTCTTGACACATCGTCATTGATCCGTCCCAACGAATGGATCTCACGTCGCTCCTCGCGATCCGCGTTTGGACCGGTCTCCCCCGTCTACATCTGGCACGACGATCCAAACCCACCCCCATCAAGCCTAATTTCGGGCGGACTCCATCGCTGCAACAAAGTCGTCGAACAGACCTTGTGCGTCGTGCGGCCCCGGGCTGGCTTCGGGGTGCCCCTGAACCGAAAACGCCGGACAGTCGCGCCGTTTCAGGCCCTGTAGCGTGCCATCGAAGAGCGACACGTGTGTCGCCTCAAGGCAATCCGGCAAGGCATCTGCCGCAACGGCGAACCCATGGTTCTGGCTGGTGATCGATACACGCCCGGTCGCCGCCTCACGCACCGGGTGATTGGCGCCATGATGGCCCGTGGGCATTTTCTCGGTGCGCCCCCCGGAGGCAATGCCCAGTAGCTGATGTCCAAGACAAATCCCGAACACCGGTAACCCTTGTTTGCATGCGCTCTGCAGCGCTTCGATGGCGTAGTCACAGGGCTCTGGATCGCCCGGACCGTTCGAGAAAAACAGACCGTCCGGCTCCAGAGCCAAGACGTCGGCAAACGGTGTTTTCGCTGGAACTCGCGTGACCCGACAGTTTCTCTCGGCCAGCAAACGCAAAATATTGCGCTTGATGCCAAAGTCGTACGCCACGACATGGAAGCACGCCGAGCCCGGATCGACGCGAAAAGGCTCTTCACCGAGACGCCAGACACCTTCGAGCCACTCCACGGGCTCATCAACCGAGACTGCGCTCGCGAGATCCTTGCCCGACATTCCGCCGAAACTACGCGCTGCATCCAACGCTCTGGAAATCGCGTCATCCGCCGATTCCCCGTCGCGAAAGGTGACAATCGCCCCGTCCTGAGCACCTCGATCGCGCAAGTGTCGCGTCAAGCGGCGCGTATCGATTCCGGCGATGGCGACGATTCCGTGACGCTGAAGGTAGTCGGGCAAGCGTTCCCGCGACCGCCAACTCGACACCAAAGGTGGCACGTCTCGAACGATCAAACCGCCCGCGTGCACACGGTCCGACTCCTCGTCCTCCGGATTGCAGCCGACGTTACCGATGTGCGGATACGTCAGCGCCACCAGCTGACCGGCGTACGACGGATCGGTCAGGATCTCTTGATAGCCTGTCATCGACGTATTGAAAACGACTTCGCCGACGGTCGTCCCATCGGCACCAGCCGCACGCCCCTTGAATACGCTGCCGTCGGCCAGAACAAGAAGCGCCTGCAGCGGCTGACGCGGAACAACACCCGGGTTCATGCAAGCTCCTTTGGGGATTTTTGGGCCCGATGACCTCAGGCCCTTGAGCGGTCGCGATCGGTGAAGAACACCACTGGCGTCTGATTGACGCCGACGAGCCGCGATGTTCAGTATGCGAAACCTCCGACCGAAACACTCGACCGCGCTACGGCTTCGCGGACTGAATTCGGATTTTTTCAACGCCCGCGAGCGCGGCCACTGCCGCTCGGATCCGCGACGTCAAGTCTGACTCACCGAGATCATCGCACAGCCCATAAGCGGCGCGAAGCGAAGGCTTGATGAACCATATGCTGACCGCTCGCCAACCGCCACGACCCGCGGACCTTTCGAGCTGCAGGCCACAGATCAAACCTTGAATCGACATCCTGTTCGGCACGGTCCTGATGGCGGACACCCAAGCCCACCGTGCATGCAGAACATCGTGCACGCGCAGCGACCGGCGCTCACCGGGACCCTAAGTGTAACGAGACGCGCGCACGCGATCAAAGACACTCATTGGGGCCGATCGAGTGTATCCATTAAAAGCTGCGGTAAGTCTCGGACCGCGCCCCGACTGCGAATCATTGACGGCGACCCATCAAGGCGCCATGTAAACGCGGCCTTTTTCTTGCTGTTTACCCGCGATCAGCGCCTCGTCAGCCCGCACCATCACGGCCTGCCATGTCGTTTTCGGTGATGCGGCCGCAGTCGGCTCAGCAGAATCGTGGCCAAGGCGTTCGGGCCAGATCGCAACACCAGCCGTCGCGCCCAGACGCAAAGGCTCCGTCATCTCTGGCACCGTGAATGGCGACTCGATCACTCGTAACAGTCGGTCTACCAGCTTGAATGCCGATAGATCCGGCGTGAAGGACGAAATACGCAAAACGACGAAAAACTCGTCGCCGCCAAGTCGGAAAGCGAAATCATGATGACGAATCTCGCGCAGCAATCGCGTCGCGACCTCGCGCAGCGCCGCGTCGCCCACCGCGTGCCCGTAACGATCATTGATCGGCTTGAAACCATCAAGATCGATATGGACCAGCGCGAGCGACTCGCCTGCGGCTAGGCTTTCGGCCGCAGCGCGCTCGACGATGTCATCGAGCGCATGCCGGTTGAGAAGCTGGGTCAGCGCATCGCGAGTCGATCGTGTCCGTTCCACCGCCAGACGCGAACTCACCACTCCAAGTGAATGAATTAACGACTGCAGCGCGGTCGACAGTTCGACGGCCTCGCGATAGCCACCGACGATAGGAATATCCGACGACGGGTGATCTTTCAGGCTCCGCGTCACATCCACCAATCGCCTGAGTGGCGCCACGATGCGAGCGGCAAGCCCCCTTGCGATCAAGAACGCAAGACCCATCACGAGCAATGACACCAAAGTCAACCACAGCATCGTCTCGCGAACGTTTGCGAGCGCCAAAGCGGCATCCTCGATCACGACCGACGTCCAAGCGAAATCGGCATGGCCACCGCCAACCGCTACGGCGCTCACCCCCACAAACACGTCTCGCCCATCAACCCAGGTCACGCGAGTCCAGCCACCGCCCTGCGCGGCGAGCGCCACGATCCGATCATTGATCGCTTGCGGAAGTCGTCGCGCTGACGCATCGGCATCGAGGTGACCGGTTCCAGAGACCAGCTCCCCGTCTCGATCGAGTAACCAGGCCTCGCCACCGGCGTCGAGACGCCGCGTTGAAAAAACCTGGCGATGCGATGCAAGGAACCAATCCCAATCGAGATGTGCGACGACCACCCCCGCGAGCGCGCCGCCTTGCGCCTTGATCGGCGCACCAACGTCGAGCACCTCCCAGGCCGGGCGGTCAGGACGCAGCGACGACTGCAAGCGCGAGGCTCGATGCCGGTCGCCGACGAAGGCGCGCAGCATCCCGCCGATAAACACCGGTCGGTCCGCGATCGACATCCCCTCGAGAAGCCCGCCAGAAGCGACTTGCACCTCTCCCGTTGCGTTGGTCACCCCCAGCCACACCAGACCATCGAAAAACGCAAGCATCGAATCCAGCGCCTCGCGTTGTACGGGCGCCGCCACGCGGTCTGTCGCTCCGCGCAGATCGGCCATCGCCCAGGACGCCAGCAACTCGATCTGTCGCAACCGCTCATCGAATGAATCGTTCAATGCATGCGCAACGGATGTTGCCTGATTAACCAATCGAAGCCCAGCCTGGTCGGCTAGAGACGTCGACTCTCGCTGCAACGCCAACACGCCAAAAACCAAGGTCGATATCGTCGTGACGACGATCGCACCGAGCGCGATGATGGAATGCAAATGCAGGCGACCCGAGGACTCGCTCACTACGCTCTGGTCAAACGGAGTCATAAGCCGGGCCACCCGTACGCAACTGCGAAGAGGGTCGCGGTGTTCGGCGCCGTCGATCCGCCCCTCTCATCCCTTCGGCCGAAGCGCGTTCGTCCGTCTCGAGCAATCGCTTTATATCCACTTTGATCTACCCAAGCGCGTCAAAGTCAAGTGGCTGCTCTGATTAGCCTGAGGTCGCCCGCAGATTGAGGACGTCAAGCATATCGAAAAGACCCGGTTCGGATTTCGACGCGATCCAACGCGCCGCACGCAAGGCGCCAAGGGCAAAAACCGATCGCGCGCTCGCCCGGTGCGTCAACTCGATACGCTCACCATCAGTCGCAAACATGACCGTATGTTCGCCCACGATATCGCCGGCGCGAATCGTCGCAAAACCGATCGTCGCACGATCACGGGCCCCGGTCTGCCCTTCCCGCCCGAACACCGCGCAATCCTCAATCTGCCGTCCGGTGGCCTGTGCCACGATGCGGCCGAGCTTGAGCGCGGTGCCCGACGGCGCGTCAACCTTGTGGCGATGATGCGCCTCGATCACCTCGACATCCACGCTGTCGCCGAGTGCCTCAGCCGCGACACGCGCGAGATGAAACAACAAATTGGTCCCCACGCCCATATTCGGCGCGTGAACCACAGGGGTCTTCGTCGCAAATGCCGCCAGCGCCTGTTCCTGCTCTGCCGACAAACCGGTCGTACCTAGCACGAGACGCGCCCGACGCGCTGCGCACACCTCCAGATGCGACGACAGCGCGATGGGATGCGTGAAATCGATCAGGACATCGAACGATCCCGCCTCACGCAAATCGGCGACGACCCGTCTAGATTCGTCATCGACGATGGCCTCGCGAGGTATCGCCACCGGCGTCGGGCACGGTTGACCCACCCAAGGATGTCCGGCGCGCTCGGACACCGCCGCCAAAACGAGCCGTGGCGACGATCCATGATCAGCAGCGCCTGATGCCCCATCGACCAACGTCGCGATCAAAGACTGCCCCATCCGGCCCGAGCAACCAGCGATCGCAACACGCACGATGGAATCGGCCATCGTTCATCCCTCCTTCGCTTTAAACCCCGCGAGACTTCGCAATGCTCGTCCGCAATACCGCGCGAGCCCCACCCGACCACGATGCCCATCCGTGGCCCAACGCCGAGGCTCGCCACGATCCCCGCGAGCACGCTCCTCAAACCGCAAGTCAACCGTTTTAGCGCACCATGGCCGCGCGCACGCGGTTCTATCGCCTCGGTCCCATGGCGTTGACTCGAACCGCATAAGCCAGCGTCGACCCAGCGCAAATGCCGCCGCGACCGGCGTGACTATCGCTGGCTTGAAAAATCGAATACTAGCGCGCCCAGCACCGAATCCGAGCTCGCAACACTCACGACATTTAGCCAGAACGCACCGTACCAAGTTTTCAAGCGCGAATCGCGCCGCGATCTCAAAGCCGCGCCTCAACCCCCTGCCAGCGCCCTCCGCGCACCGCCCACCACGCTACAACAGCGCCCATGCCCGCAAAGACTGCCGCCAACCAATACACCGACGCCGGCCCAACACCGTCCCAGAACCAACCCGCCATCCAGGCCCCGAGACCGCCGCCGAGGCCAAACGTCAGAGACGAATACAACGCTTGACCGCGACCCAGACGGCGACCTGCAAAAAATCCCTGAATCAACGCAATGGCGGCCGCGTGGTAAAGCCCATAGGAAGCCGCGTGCAACGACTGGATCAAAATCAAGACCGGCAACGACTCGGGCATCCATGCCAACCCCACCCATCGCAGCGTCGTCAGCACCAACGCCACGAGCAAAAGCTGGCCGGCACCGAACCGCGGAATCCAGCGCGGCATCAATAAAAACAACACAACCTCGGCGATGACGCCGAGCGCCCACAACTGGCCGGCAAGCGCGCGCGAATAACCCTGTTGCTCAAGGTAAAGGGTCAAAAACGCGTAGTACGGGCCATGACTGGCTTGCATCAAAAAGCACGCGACAAACAGCGCGATCACCGCCGGCTGCCGCAGCACTGGCGCCACCGACGGGATCGGGCCGCTCGGTGGATGCGGCGGCTCGCGCACAACCCCTGTTGCCAACGCCACCGCGACGAGCGTCGCCATGATCACGCCTGGCAACCAGGTGATCGGAACATGGTCGAGTGCTGCACCCAGCCCAACGACCGCAACGATAAAACCCACCGACCCCCACAGACGGATCAGCGCGTAACGGTGGCGGTCGGCGCCCAGATGCTCGAGCGTCGTCGCCTCCACCTGCGGCAGGATCGCATTCCAGAAAAAACTGAACACGACGAGCCATACGAACAGCGCTGCATAGCCCGAGGCCCAAGCCGCACCTGCGAAGCCTGACAGCGCGCCCACCGCGCCCAGACGCACCCACAACATGCGGCGCCCGCTATGGTCAGCCGCCCACCCCCAGACGTTGGGCGCAATGATCTTGGTCGCCAGCACGACGGCCATCAACTCACCAATCTGCCGACCGGAAAACCCCTGGTCGGCGAGGTAGAGCCCCCAGAACGGCATGAACGCACCGATCGACCCAAAGTACAAGAAGTACAGAGTCGACAGGCGACGACCAGTAGAAAAATGCATGATCAGCGAAATATCAGGCCAGCGCGGCAAATCGAACGCTGCCACCTGAAACAACGGCGAGAGCGCCTGCGTGGGCGCGCACACGATTCCCGACGCGATGACCAATACCGAGGCGAACCGAACACCGCAAAACGAGAGCAGTACTCAACGCCCAGCGTTTCGTTCGCGCTTGATCCGCGAGGCCGACGAATGCCCCCGACCTCGTCACACCCCGAACCTCGTCACTCGGCAGACTGAGCACGAAGCATCGACAACACGCCGTCGCTGCCGTCTGCGGCATCGCCCAAGATCGGAGTATCGACCGAGACATCGGCGTTTTGGGCACGATGACGCAAGGCATGATCCGCCAGCACCAACGCCAGCATCGCCTCTGCGATCGGCGTCGCGCGGATACCGACACAAGGATCGTGGCGTCCTTTCGTCACCACGTCGCAAGGCGCACCCGTCACGTCGATACTGCGTCCGGACAGGCGAATAGACGACGTCGGCTTCAGAGCGATCGACACGCGAATCGTCTGCCCACTCGAAATCCCACCCAGAACGCCACCCGAATGGTTCGACAAAAAACCCTGCGGCGTCATCTCATCACGGTGCTCGGTCCCACGTTGACTCACCACCGCAAAGCCGTCGCCGATCTCTACCGCCTTGACCGCATTGATGCTCATCATCGCGTGGGCGATGTCGGCGTCGAGTCGATCAAAGATCGGTTCACCCCAGCCTGGCGGCACCCCTCGCGCAATCACATCGACACGCGCGCCGATCGAGTCACCCGACTTGCGCAACGCGTCCATGTAGGATTCGAGCTCAGGCACACGGTCAGGATCCGGAGAAAAAAACGGATTCTCATCGACACGATCGAGATCGCGTACCGCCAGCGGAATCTCGCCAAGCTGTCGTAGCCAACCCCGAATCGTCACACCGAAGCGTTCCGCCAAAAACTTGCGCGCAATCGCACCAGCGGCCACGCGCATCGCCGTCTCACGAGCCGACGACCGCCCACCACCGCGATAGTCGCGCTCGCCATGCTTCATCCAATACGTGTAATCGGCATGCCCCGGCCGAAACTGTTTGGCGATTTCGCCATAATCCTTCGAGCGTTGATCGATGTTCTCAATCAACAACCCGATCGGTGTTCCAGTTGTCCGTCCCTCGAAAACCCCAGACAGGATCCTCACCTCATCAGGCTCACGCCGCTGAGTCGTATGCCGTGACTGGCCCGGTCGCCGACGATCGAGATCGCGTTGTAAATCAGCCTCGCTCAATGCGATGCCCGGCGGACAGCCATCCACGATCGCGCCCAAAGCGGGACCATGGCTCTCGCCAAAAGATGTGACACGAAAAAGTTGTCCGAAGCTATTGCCTGCCATAGCGCCCATCATACTTGAGCCCAGGGCATCGCGCCCAACGTCAAGAGGTGTTGCATGCCCGACGAAATCACTCAATCGCTGCAGCCAGAACTTGCCCCGGTCAAGCGCCAGCTTGTCCTGCCCCTCAGCCCGGTAGACGCCTACGAGCGCATTCGTCACGATCCACGTGCGCTATTTATCGACGTCCGTTCAACGATGGAATTCTTGTTCGTCGGTCACCCCATCGGGGCGATTCACATTCCATGGATCGACGAACCCGACTGGACCGAGAACCCGCGCTTTGCCGCCGAAGTGCGTAAACGGCTGCTCGGTGGCGTCGACGACCACGATCCGCCGGCGATCGTCTTGATCTGTCGCTCAGGGAAACGGACGCTGGCCGCCGGGCAAGCGCTGATCGACGCTGGACTGCCGAATCCGATTTATCACATCGAATCCGGTTTTGAAGGCCCGCTCAACGACCAACACCAACGTTCTAAAGTCGCCGGCTGGCGCTTTGCCGGACTGCCGTGGGAGCAATGCTGACGCCATCGCCCAAGCCAACGAACCCAACTCAAAACAGACTCCGGCACCTATCGACGGTCCTGGCAAATCATCGCTCAGCGCTGCCCGCATCCACTCCCGACAGGAATCGAAGCCGTCGCGACGCGTATCCAGTACAGCAGCCCGTCGGGCTCATCTTCAGCGCGCCCCGTAGTCGAGGCGTCAAGCCAGCGATTGACGACTCTCATTGACTCAAAGCGCCTCATCGGCGCCATCGAGTGCACCCTCGATCAAAAGCGCGTGCCGATCGACGACGAATACCCCCTCACCGCCGTGCTCAAACTCGAGCCACGTCACCGGCAAACGGGGAAAGGTGGCCTCGAACGCTGGCTGTGAAGCGCCGACCTCGACGATCATGACGCCGTCTTCTGTCAAAAATGACGCGGCATCCGCGAGTATCCGGCGCACGATGTCGAGGCCATCGCGCCCCGCGGCGAGCCCGATGCGCGGCTCACGATGAAACTCGGGTGGCATCGCGCCAATGTCGTCCGCATCGACATACGGCGGATTTGACACGATGAGATCGAACGGCGGCTCGCCTGCCAAGGCATCGAACACATCGGACTGCAGCAAACGGACACGCGCCTCTAGCCTCAACCGTCGTCGATTTTCCTCAGCGAGCGCCAAAGCCGCCCTCGAAAGATCTGTCGCCACCACCGCGGCCTCGGGCCAATATATCGCTGTCGCCAAACCGATACACCCCGACCCGGTACACAAATCCAAAATCCGTGGTGCGCGAGCCTCCGCCTGCGCCCGTGTCGCAGCGGCGTCGATCCACGGCGAAAAACACTGCGGGATCAATTCAGCAATGGGGGAACGCGGAACCAGCGCACGCGCATCGGATGCGAACGAGATCCCCGCGAACAGCGCCTCGCCCGTCAGGTAAGCAGCCGGCTCACGACTGTGCTCGCGGGCCTCGATCAAGGCTCTAATCCGCCCCGCTTCAGCGCGCGTCACGCGGCAATCCCACCATGTCTCAGGTAAATCCAACGGCATCGACAGGGCATGCAAAACCAGCCACGCGGCCTCGTCGAAGGCATTATCGGTGCCATGCCCAAAAAACAGCTCAGCAGCGCGAAAGCGACTCGCGCCATAGCGAACCCAGTCGCGCACCGTCTGTAACTCGTGTTGATCTTCGCGATGTTCCACCATCGTCGTCACCCCCGTTCTCGCGCCAGTACAACCACTAGATCATCGCCGCTCGGCCTTGCAGGCGTCACCGCGCGCGGCCTCGCACGATAAGTCACGTAGCGTCCCCGACGCCTCACACCGCAGCGTGAGCCGACCTCGGACGACCGCCACCCCGGGCCAAAACATTCACCGCGAGCACCGAGGCCACCCGGAGTCCTCGCAGCGCTCGCAAGCAGGTCACGTCGAGCGCGTATCGACAACATCGCGTCGGCAAAGCCACCACCCGATCGATGGCATCAATCACCGGCTGCCCTTCAACCCACCACCCCACACGCCGCCGTACACTATCGCGGACGAAGGCTCGCGGTGCAGTACGCCACTCAGCCCAACAGTAAACGCCATCACCGGCGAACCGACTCAGTTCAGCCGTTCCGAAATCAGTGATATCCGGCGCTACAGGCCCCGGAACAGGCAACCGCCGACCGCCCAATCGACCGTCGCGAGCGCCGCGGTGTCGGCAACACCAAGCTCTCGCCCGGAGCGATCATCGAACCCGAATTCCCGAATCCATTCCCGACGCAACAACCGAGGCCGTCATGCCCGCAACTTTCACCAATCAGCTCGCGACCACCACAGCGAAGTGGCTACCCGGCCACGCCATTTCGCGTCTGACCCATCGCCTCGCCCGCTGGGAATCCCCGTTGCTGCAGCCGGTCTTGCGACAATTCGTCCGGCACTACGGCATCGATCTCTCCGAGGCCGAAAAACCGAATCTCGCCGACTACCCGAGTTTCAATGCCCTGTTTACTCGCGCCCTGCGCGCCGAGGTTCGCCCACTCGCCACAGATGACAACACCATCGTTTCACCCGCCGACGCACGTGTCGCGGCCATCGGCACGATCGACACCGATGGCCAGCCACAACCACTCGACGCAACCGATCCTGCCGCCAACCCATCGACGCTCACGCGCTTTCGCGCCAAAGGGCACGACTACACCCTTGCCGCGCTCCTCAGTGACGAACGGGCCGCACAGACCTATGTCGGCGGCCGCTTCGTCACCCTGTACCTGTCCCCGCGCGACTACCACAGACTGCACCTCCCACTCGACGCACGCCTGACACGCACAACCCTAATCCCGGGACGCCTGTTTTCGGTCGCGGCGCGCCTGGTCGAAACCATCCCGGGCCTGTATGCGCGCAACGAGCGTCTCGTCTGTCATTTCGAGTCCTCGCGGGGCCCTTTCGCGCTCGCGCTCATCGGCGCGATCAACGTCGGCTCGATCGAGACCGTCTGGGGTGGAGAAGCCACCCCACCCCGAGCGCTACGAATTGTCGATCAGAGGTTTTCCGCATCGACGGCACCGCGCCTCGAACGCGGTGCGGAATTCGCCCGCTTCAATCTCGGCTCATCGATCATCCTGTTGCTACCGCCCGGCGACGCGACGCTCAACAGCTTGGCCGAAAACGACCCGGTGCGGGTGCGCGCGGCGATTGGGCGTTGGCCACACTAACGGCCGACAACGCACAACACCGCCAGCGCGCAACTCGCGGATCTTCACCAACAGACACACCAGCAAGAAGAATGGCAGAACCCCGCGGGTCAGGCACGATCGAGCGGAAAGTCCATGACTTCCGCGATCGTTTCCGCGCCCAGCAACGCCATCAACAGCCGATCGACGCCAAGCGCGACCCCGGCGCACTCTGGCAACCCCGACTCCAACGCCTGAGCCAGAGTCGGATCAAACGGCAACTCCGCGCCGCCCCCCGCGGATGTCCGTCGCGACATCTCCTCGTCGAAGCGCCGCCGCAGCTCAGCCGGATCACCCAGCTCCCAATACCCGTTGGCCAGTTCCAACGACCCCCAGAAGATCTCGAAACGGCGGGCCCAACGTGGGTCTACAGGATCGACACGCGCAAGCACGGCCTGCGCCGCCGGGAAATGCGTCATTACCGTCAATGTATCGTCTGGCAAACGCTCGGTTGCACGAGCCATCAACCAATCCTCGCGCGCTGACTCGGGCCAATCGGGATCAGCACCACAGGCCAGCAAGGCGCACTCGACTCGCGAGACCCCAGGTCGAATCACATCCCGCTCAGCGATCGCACACTCATCCGCATCCGTGCCGGGGGCGAAAAACTCAATCGCCGCCTCGCGCAGCTCGGCGTAACGGATCCAACGCACCCCGACCGGCCGCCGCGCGCCGTCGACCACCTGCACGGCGCCCTCGATCAGCGCCAAAACCTCGGCCGCCAGCGCCTGATCATCGAATTTCAGCCGATACCATTCGAGCAGCGTGAACTCGGGGTTATGCCGAGGCCCCGACTCCTCATCGCGAAACACGCGGCCCAGTTGATAGATGTCGCCCTCACCTGCCGCCAGCAAACGCTTGAGCGGATACTCGGGCGAACTGCGCAGAAAACCGGTGAAATGACCATCGACGCGGAATTGGCGAATATGGGGATCGGCAGCGGGATGACGCGCGAGCAGAGGCGTCTCGACTTCGAGCACGTCCCGATCAATGAAGAAAGCGCGCAAGTAACGGAGGAGCTCCGCCCGCGCGCGCCTAGCGCTCTGTCCAGCCGCCGGTCGCCACTCGGTCACCCGTCGCCCATCACTCATCTGTCGCGCCCCGATTCGTTGACCCAATCATGCGGTCCGAGGAAAGAAGCCGCATCGACTAGAAGGAGCGAAACCGATCGGCCCACTCACCACGCTGATTACACGCGTGAAACGTAAGACCCCGTTCGGGTATCCACTTTGACGGTCTCACCCTCTTCAACGAACAACGGCACCTTCACCACAGCACCCGTTTCCAGCGTCGCGGGCTTGGTGCCCCCCTGGGCCGTATCGCCACGCACACCCGGATCGCACTGCGTGATCTTGAGCTCGACAAAATTCGGTGGTGTCACGGTCAACGGCTCACCGTTCCACAGCGTCACCACGCACATGTCCTGTTCTTTGAGCCATTGCGTGACGCCCTCGAGGTTCGCCACGGCAACGCCGAACTGCTCAAAGGTATCCGGCACCATGAAGTGAAAAAACTCACCGTCGTTATACAAGTACTGCATGTCGGTATCGACGACATCAGCCGCCTCCACCGTTTCCCCCGATTTAAAAGTCTTCTCGAGCACACGCCCGGTACGCAAATTGCGCAGCCGAACCCGGTTGAACGCTTGGCCTTTTCCCGGCTTGACGAACTCATTTTCCACGATCGCCTGCGGATCGCCATCCAGCATGATCTTGAGTCCAGCCTTGAATTCACTCGTACCGTACGACGCCATGAGAATCCTCGATCGAAGGGTTTGCGCGCATACGGCTCGTGCGTCTGCGCACCGACAATTGATATCAAAAAGGGCCACGACCGAGCGAATCGTTTCTGAACGCGCGCAGCCCCACAGCCAATTCGCCGGCATCATAAACGCGCTGTCCCTCGATCGCGAACCGCGCTGCAAGCCCGCACCGGGAATCGCCCGCAACACGGACCCAGCCAACAACCGATCCAGACGACAACCTCTGTGCGCCACAGAGCCGCGTAATCTAGGCACAAGAACGATCGACCGACCACGTCCAGGCCCACGACACCACTCAGGCTCTGCGACAGCCTCCCATCACCCGTAGAGCCGCCTGAGGCACATCAAGCCATCCATTCCCCAACCACCCCACTGATGCGAATAGGTTAATCGGCTCTCGCCGCGCGCTGCACTTTATGGGTCACCGTTCTCGCGACCCCACGGGCCGGCGCTTTCGCGGCATGTCCAGAGTCCATCCGGCAGAGATGTCGTCCGATATTGAGCGTAAAATGACGGTGCACGACTCCAGCCAAACGGTCCGATCGACGACCGCTCAACAGGGTATCGACCCGCAATCCGGCGAGGGCCAACGCATCGGTGACGACAGCGCCATCAAAATCATGACCATCGAAACCGCGACGCTCGAGGCCATCGCATCCGACCACGCGCCGCCAACCCCAGCGCGCACCGACTCCCGGCATCTCGACCACGAGCCAATGGCCCTCAAGCACGCCGACCTCAGACCCTGTGTCCGCAACCCAGACCACCGCGCAGCTTTCTCTGATGACAAACTCATCGTCGGCGTCGCGCAATGGAATGTGCAGCCCGACGCCCACACTTCCGGGCACCGTGCGAGCCCTTCCACCCCGTCGGCTTGGCCCGCGTCAACGGCAGCCGCCGACGCCTTCGAACTGCGAGTCCCGAGACACTTTGCCGCGCTCGCCGACGCCAACAATCCTCACGACCCGCTGACCCGGCAATTCCTCCCGATCGAAGAGGAACTACACGCCATCGACGGATTTCATGCCGACCCTGTTGGCGACCAAGCCGCGCGCAAGGGACCCGCCCTGCTACAAAAATACGCGCATCGAGCACTGTTACTCGCCAGCCCGACCTGCGTCATCCACTGCCGCTACTGCTTCCGACGCAGCTATCCCTACGACGGGGCAGGCGCCGATCCGCGGGCTCTCGAACAGGCGATCGACCACATCGCCGGCGACGATCAACTGCACGAAATCATCCTCAGCGGCGGCGACCCCCTGACACTCTCTGATCGACGCCTGCGCGATCTGATCATGCGGCTCAGCACGATCCAACACCTACGCCGACTGCGCATTCACACGCGCAGCGCGACAGTCGAACCCAGCCGCGTCACACCGGGTCTGTGTCAAATCCTCGAGCAAGCCAGAGAACGGTTCGACGGCATCGTCATCGTCTTGCACGTCAACCATCCACGAGAACTCGCGCCTTCGACACAAACTGCGCTCGCTGCCCTACGCCGCACTGGCGTTCACCTGTTGAACCAGAGCGTTTTGCTCGCCGGCGTCAACGACGATTGCGACGTCCTCGTTGAACTCTCGGAGACCCTGTTCCGAGCGGGCGTCATGCCCTACTACCTGCACCAGCTTGATCCCGTGATTGGCGCCGCACACTTTGCCGTCGCGGACGACCGCGCCAAGCGCATCGTCGCGACCCTACGCAACCGGCTACCGGGCTACCTCGTTCCGCGGCTGGTGCGTGAGCACGCCGGTGAACCGAGTAAATCGCCGCTGTAAACACCACCATGCCAAGAGCCGTAGAGCGAATGTCTCTGCAAGACCAGAGCCCCGCAGCGACCTTGTCATTGAGCAAAAAACGACCGCCCTTTCGACCCGTCCCGTCTCGAACCACCGTCCGAATCACCGCCTGACATCGCGCTCTCGTCGGCCATCTGCGACACGATGTGCTTTGCAGATGAGTGACTTCGTGGTTCACTTCGATAAACAGAGTCACGGTGCTGGATTTATTCGACAACAATCACGTCGGCGCGCAGCGGTCGCCAAGCGGACGAATACGCCCATCAACCCCGCCTCGGCGTTTGATCCAAGCGCGCCCAGATCGCCGTTCGGATCAACCCGCGTCGCTCACTAGCCCCGCATGAGTAACATTTTTGCCAGTCTCGTCCGCATCCGACAAAGCCTGATTCATTCGACCGTCGCCCAAGCTCGACTCCGATGGAGCGGCTCAATTTAGTACGACAAAGCGCAGCGCGTCAGGACCCATCACGGCAGCTCGCCCACACCCAGCACCGCTGTCAAATTTCCGCCTGCAGAATTCACGACACCTGACCGACCGCTCGCGAGCCCGCAGAGCTCAAAAATTACGGAAGCCGGAACATGGCCGATAACGATCGCACCAACCGACCACACAACCTCGTTCCCCATCAACCGAGGCCAAACACTAGCGGTGCCGCCGAGCCGATGTGGGGCGATGCAGAACGCTGGGGATGGCCGCAGCGCTCTGCCGGAGTGCGCCTGAAGATTGATGGTAAACGTCTCGACGAGGCACTTCTCTCGGCCCTCGCCGATGATCGTTTTCTGCGCCTGAGCCTCGTTCAAGATGAGCTTGCGCGTCTCCTCGAAGCCGAGCGCCTGGACAGCTCACCGAACGACCACATCCGCTTCGTCACCGCCGCACTGGCCGTGCTCGATCAAGCACTCTCAAACCTGCGTCAGGTACATCCGCCACTCGGGCCCTTGCATCAACAGCGGCTTGAGACCGCTCTTTCAATTCTCGATTTTCTCGCGCTGCTCGAACTGCGCATCGGCTTGAACAAACAAAACGACCAACCGTCGATCGAAGCACGCGTGCGCGCGCTCGCATGGTGGGGCGAGCACAGTCTGTTGCTATGGTCGTTCTATCGCTCGACCCGCCCGGATTTCTGGAGAAAATCCGCCGTCTTAATATCCAGCCTCACGGCTGACGATGCCCTTGATCGCAAGATCCCGCTCACACCACCGCGCTATGGTGTCAACGAACTTTCGGCCGCGATGATATTGACCGGACTTGCCGTCGTTACGGTCAGTCAACCCATCGCGCTGCCTCGCGGCGCTGCAATTAGCCTGTTCGAATGGACCCTCACCACGCCTCCCGCTGTCGAAAACGGCCTCACTCGCCCAATGCCCAACGGCAGGCTCGTGGTCGGTTTCGATATGAGCTCAGCCGATGCACCCATGATCGCCACCGACACGCGTCTGCCCATGCGTCGTGGGATCTGGTTCTCACTCGACACCCTCGTACAACGGCTCCGCGAAGACGCCGACGCTGTGACGATTGAACCCGCCCGACACGACGCAAAAACCTCTTCCAGCCTGCATCTGCGCGATCACCTAATCCGCATCTGGACGCACAAACCCACGCGGCGGCACTCACGCGTCGCGGTCGACGCCGAAATCACGGCGCTCACCGGAATCCCCGCGATTCACGAACGATTGACGCAAGAGGCGACAGCACGACGCAAAGCTGCAGACCAATACGCCCACCACGAAGCGGCCACTCAGGCGGCCGACGATGACGAGCAGATTGCCTCATCGCAGGCCGTGAGTGCGGCGGCTCCCGTTCGATCTCCGCCGGGCCCTGAAGAGCCCGATGATTCTCCGGCGACTCCACGATCCGCCCGGCAACAGCATCCGCAGGACGCGTCGAGCCAATCCGTCGGCCCGAAGGCCACCGAACGCGGCGCCGTTCAGGTTTTCGTGCTGCCAGAGGACAACACGGTGCCGAACTGGAGGCTCGACGGCCAACCGGCCATCGAAGACGGCCCCAAACCGCTTGGAGCACGAGACTTCGGAACCGCCGAGTCCGCATGGCTGGCGGCCGAACGAGGCCTCGACAGCCCATCGACCGGATCATCGAGTAGCACGAACCCCGACACGACTTACCGCTGGATCCTGCGCAATCGCAGCGCCGGCGGACTTCGCCTGCAAATTCGGCAAGCGCCAGTCGGCGCCCTGTTGGTCGGTGAGCTGATCGCGCTGCGCGGCGAAGCCCGCGCGACACCAAGAACGGACGCCGCCTCATCGCCCGCTCGCACACCCGCGCAGCCACCCTGGCAGATTGGTGTACTGCGCTGGATCAAGGAAGACGAATCCGGAGTGCTCGAAGGTGGATTCGAGCGCCTCGCCATAAACCCTCTTCCTGGAGACGCCTTCGTCATGCGCAATCGCCGCGCCTACGGCGAGGTCATCCCGACGCTCATGATCTCCGATGACCGCGGCAACACTGGTGCCATGCTGCTGCTACCCGCTCACCAGCTCGCTAACGAGTCAATGATTGTTCTCCGCATCGCTGGCGTTTCTCGAATCGTTCATCTCAACCCAGCCACCATAGCCGTCAGTGCCCTGTTTCAAATGCGCAGCTTCCGAGTCAGCGACGACAAGCTTCTTGCCAATCCCGACGAATCGAACACCACTCGATACGAACAAGCCGACGAGTGGAAAATTCTTTGATATGGCTTTCGGACCCCGTATCCGACGACACTGCCACCCAATGCACAAAAAAGCTGCAGGACAGGCCATGGCACGCGCCACGCCGAGTATCGTGGACGATACTGCCGCGGGCCCTGTTGCGAATGACATTATGAGCTCCACGCAAACGCTGGCGCACAACAACGCGTATTCGCGCCTCGCATCGAGCACGACTAGCCGCGCGTCCAGACGCCAGACGGCACCGCGCTTTTCGCGCAACTCGATTCGAACCGACCGAGCGCCGAGCAGCCATGATGGTCGGTCAACCGGACTCAGCACCGAACATTCCACGTCGACTCAATTGCTTTAGTCTGTTGCCCCGGCCCGGCACGGTAAGCAAGCAGATGCCGGACATCGCTTGACGACAACGACGCCCAGCGCCCGCCAGACGAACACCCCATCATTCACAGGTTTCTCAAGGGTCGCCATGAACAACATTCGGCTGCTTTTTTTGACACGGGACGCCAACGCAGCGGAAGCCGTGATCGCGCGTGTTCGTCGACACGGACACGCTGTACGCGCTCAATCCTGCGACGACGAAGCATGTATCGATGAAACCATCGAGACCTTTCGCCCCGAAGCCTTGGTCGTCCTCGCGACCACGCTGGACCTTGGTGTCGCCGAGACATGGATGGACCGACACAGTCAGGCTGGACGCCTGCCGCCTGTCGTCTGGGTCGAGCAACACAGTGTAGACACCGCCTTCACCCTGCTCGAATCTGGAATCTACGCCCTGTGTCCGCCGGACTCGCCCGATCTCGTCGCGCTCTACGTCATTCGAGCCGCCGAGCATGCCAAAAACCTCGCCGCCCTTCGCAAGCTCGAGCAAGCCGTCCGCGAAAGCGACGACCGCTGTCGTCTGTTGCTCGACCACTCGAAAGACGCGATCGCCTACATTCACGAAGGTCTTCATCTCTACGCTAACGAAGCCTGGCTCGAGCGTTTTGAAATCGAGGACACTGACGAAGCACTCACGCTCACCCTGCTCGATCTCGTCGAACGTGACGATCGTGAGGCACTTAAGGCGTTTCTTCGTGAAGCGGAACGCCCAGGCCAGCACCACCAACGTTTCAATTTCCGTGGCTTGCGTGGCGCGCAATTCGACGCAGAAATCAACGTTTCACCGGCACACCTTCAAAGCGAGCAGTGCCAACAGATCGTCTTGCAAACGTCTGACGCCCTGTCACCAGTCGAAATCGAGCGACTGGCCACGATCGACCCTGGTACCGGACTCGCCAATCGGCGGCATTTCCTCTCACAACTGCAACGCGCCATCGCCGACGCCGGTAACGATGACGGTGAATCATTCAGCGTGGTGCTACTTGGTGTCGATCGCCTTGATCACCATCGCGCCCAGCTTGGCGTGGCGCGCACGGACGATCTGCTCGCAGCCTGCGCACGACTGATCCGAGACAGCCTTCCAGAAAACGCGATCGGCGCTCACCTTGAGGCCGAAACCTTCGGCATCCTTCTACCCGGCGCGCGGCGCAGCAGCGCCGAATCCGCCATGCAAACCTTGCATCAGATCACCAACGACGCCCTACTCGATCTCACCGACGCATCGGTTCAGATCAACACCAGCGCCGTCGGCATTGCTGGCGGCGTCTATTCGGAAGGCGCCGATGCCTTACTACCGAGAGCCTTGAAAGAGCTTGGCAATCTCCAGCGCGCAGGCGGACAAAAAGCCCGTTTCATAACGGTGACCCGCCCCGACACCCGCAGCAGCAGCAACGACGCGACGTGGAAAGCTTTGCTGCGAGAGGCATTGGACGAACGACGCGTCAGTCTCGCCTTTCAGCCCATCGTGTCATTGCGCGGCGAAGTTCAGCCCAACTTCAACGTTTTCGTGCGTGTGACCGATGGCGACGGTGTCACCCACGACGCTCACGATTTCATCGACGTTGCCGAGCGCGCCGGGCTCGCTCAAGAGATCGATCGCTTTGTCCTCATGCACGCAGCCGCACGGCTGAAATCCCTGCTGACCGCGCATCCCGAGATGCGCCTGTTCGTCAAGCTATCCGCCCACACCCTGAGTGAAAACGGGGCCATCGAGAAAATCTTCGAAGACTTCGGCCGTTTGCAAGTACCAGCCGATCGTCTCGTGATCGAAATTCGTGAATCGGCGATCCTGACTCACCTCAAACCCGCGATGGCGGTCGCTGCGACACTGGCCCGAATTGGTTCAGCGCTCTGTCTCGTCGAGTTCGGCAATGGCCTCGACCCCGAGAAAATGCTTGGCCTCGTCAAACCAAATTTTGTCAAACTTGACCCGGCTCAGATCGAGCGGCTCAAGCAGGGCGACGAAGATCTCGGTCGATGGGTGCAAACGACACACGATATTGGCGCATGTTTCATGGTCTCACACGTCGAGAATGCGGAACTGCTCGCACAAGCCTTCGCGCTCAATATCGACTATGCCCAAGGGAACTTCATCCAAGCACCAACAGACGGAATTAACTTCGACTTCGAAGCGTTCTGACCAGGGCGCCCGCCGGGCCCAGCCTAGGATAGCCCTCCGCAACGGCAGACATTGAGGCCCTTGGCTTTTGCGCAACTTGGGTCCATCAAATCAAGGCTCGACGGCCGCGGCTTGGGAACCACGCCTCGGAGTGTAAGAACGTGGCAAGCGACCCGATTGATATTACACTGTGCGTGATCTTGCACTGTGCGCGCTTCGCAGTGCACGCGGCCCAATCCGAGCGAGTCGCGGCGCAAACCAGGCGGTGCTCGCCAGCAGATTGAAGTCGCGAGCGACTCACCGGCTCCAAAACTTCAGGTCCTCAAAAAATTGCTTGACCCCACCGAGCCAGCTCGACGCCTGCGGACTGTGGCGATCGCCACCCTCTTGAGTGCTCTGCTCAAGCGCCTCAAGTAACTCTTTCTGCTTTGCCGTGAGATTGACCGGCGTCTCAACCACGACACGGCAAATCAAGTCACCCTGACCGCCGCCATGCACCGACGACACACCCTTGCCCCGCAGCCTGAATTGGCGCGAAGTCTGCGTCTCGGGCGGAATCTTCAACATCACGCGACCATTCAAACACGGCACTTCGAGCTCTCCGCCTAACGCGGCCGTCGCAAAAGATATCGGCACATCACAGTGCAGATCGTTGCCGTCGCGTTTAAACAGCTCATGAGGACGAACCCGGATCATCACGTACAAATCGCCCGGCGAACCGCCCATCGAGCCGGCTTCACCCTGTCCGGACAGACGTATGCGATCACCGCTGTCAACCCCCGCCGGAATCTTGACCTCAAGGGTATGGCTTTCCTGCACTCGACCTGTTCCATGGCAATCGAGGCATGGTTCACGGATCACTTTCCCTAGGCCGCCGCAGCTCGGACACGTCTGCTGCACCGAGAAGAAACCCTGCTGCACGCGGACCTGACCAACACCACCGCAGGTCTGGCAAACCTCTGGCTTGGTACCCTTGCGCGCACCACTGCCGCCGCAGGATTGGCATTCAGAGCTGCGCGGGATGCGAATTTTCTTTTCGCAGCCAAACACCGCTTCCTCGAGACTGATCTCAAGGTTGTACTGCAGGTCGGCGCCCCGGCTCGCCCGTGGTCCACCACGACCACGAGCTCCACCAAAAATATCGCCAAAGATATCCTCAAAAATATCGCCGAACGAAGCACCACCACCCTGAAAACCGCCGGCCCCAGAAACACCCGCGTGCCCGAAACGGTCATAGGCCGCGCGCTTCTCGGTGTCCGACAGAACCTCATACGCAGCGCGTGCTTCCTTGAACTTGGCCTCCGACTCCGCGTCGCCGGGGTTTCGGTCAGGGTGGTATTTCATTGCCAGGCGCCGAAACGCTTTCTTGATCGCGTCAGGACTGGCATCCCGCTGCACACCCAACACCTCGTAATAATCCCGCTCCGCCATAGCAATACCCATCTCTGATTGCGACTCAAACGCTACATGATGAAACCGGTGATGACTCGCCCCGGATCGCAACGCGTGAAAAAATCCTGACCACTGATAAGGCAAAGGCCGGGGCAGCATCGCTGGCCCGGCCCTGCCTCTCATCGCCTCAGGGGTCTATCGACGCTATCGCGACGCGACCACCAAAATCGAAGCGACGAACCGCTCCGGTCACTCAAGGGATCGAGGCCTTACGACCTCTTTTTATCGTCGACTTCTTCGAACTCCGCGTCGACAACATCATCACCCTTGGACTGAGCCGACTCACCGGCATGACCGGTTTCGCCATCAGGCGTGCCTTGCGAGTAGGCCCGTTCTGCCAGCTTGCCCGATGCCTCAGCCAGCTTCTGCGTCGCGGCCTCAATCGCGGCAACATCATCTCCTGCTTTGGCGCGATTGACCTCGGCAACCGCCGCCTCGATCGCGGACTTTTCCTCTGCGCTGGCGCGATCACCAAACTCTTTCAGTGATTTCTCGGCTGAGTGCACCAACGCGTCGGCCTGATTGCGCGCCGTTGCCAAAGCGTGGAACTTCTTGTCCTCCTCGGCGTGTGCCTCCGCATCCCGGATCATCCGCTTGACCTCTTCGTCCGACAGGCCCGAAGAAGCCTTGATCACGATCTTGTTTTCCTTGCCCGTCGCCTTATCCTTGGCCGACACGTTGAGGATGCCGTTGGCGTCAATATCGAACGTCACCTCGATTTGCGGCGTACCGCGTGGCGCCGGTGGGATTTCAGTCAGATCGAACTTGCCGAGAGACTTGTTCGCCGAAGCCATCTCGCGCTCACCCTGCAGCACATGCACCGTCACGGCGGGCTGGTTGTCATCGGCCGTGGAAAACACTTGGCTGGCTTTCGTCGGAATCGTCGTGTTCTTTTCGATCAACTTGGTCATGACGCCACCGAGCGTCTCAATACCCAACGACAGCGGCGTTACATCCAACAACAGCACGTCCTTCACCGAACCGCCGAGCACGCCACCCTGGACCGCAGCACCGATCGCAACGGCCTCATCGGGGTTAACGTCCTTGCGCGGCTCCTGACCAAAAAACTTCGCGACGGCTTCCTGCACTTTCGGCATGCGCGTCTGGCCGCCAACCAGAATGACGTCGTCGATCTCGGAAGCCTGAAGGCCAGCGTCCTTCAGCGCCACGCGGCAGGGCTCAATCGTGCGCTCGACCAGATCCTCGACGAGGCTCTCAAGCTTGGCACGCGACAGCTTGATCGCCATATGTTTCGGCCCCGACGCATCGGCCGTCACGTAGGGCAGGTTAACGTCAGTCTGCTGACTCGATGACAGCTCGATCTTGGCCTTTTCAGCCGCCTCTTTGACACGCTGCATGGCAAGCGCATCACCCTTCAGATCGACACCTTGGTCTTTCTTGAACTCAGAGACCAAGTAATCGATCACTCGATTGTCAAAATCTTCACCACCTAAGAACGTATCGCCGTTGGTCGCCAGAACCTCGAATTGATGTTCACCATCGACTTCAGCGATCTCGATGATCGACACATCGAAGGTCCCCCCGCCAAGGTCATACACCGCGATTTTGCGATCGCCACGCTTTTTATCCAAACCATAGGCCAGCGCCGCAGCCGTCGGCTCGTTGATGATGCGCTTGACCTCGAGGCCCGCAATACGTCCGGCGTCTTTCGTTGCCTGACGCTGACTATCGTTGAAGTAAGCCGGCACGGTAATAACGGCCTCGGTCACTGTCTCGCCAAGATAATCTTCGGCGGTCTTTTTCATTTTTTGCAGAACGCGGGCCGAGATCTCTGGCGGTGCCATTTTTTTACCGCGAACTTCAACCCAAGCGTCGCCATTGTCGGCCTTGACGATCGCAAACGGCACGAGACCGATGTCCTTCTGCACCGCCGGTTCGTCGTAACGCCGGCCAATCAAGCGTTTGACCGCGTACAACGTGTTCTTGGGATTGGTAACCGCCTGACGCTTGGCCGACTGACCGACAAGAACCTCGTTGTCTTCGGTGAATGCCACGATCGAAGGCGTCGTTCTTGCGCCCTCGCTGTTCTCGATCACCTTGACCTGGTCGCCTTCCATGACAGCGACACATGAGTTGGTGGTACCAAGATCGATCCCGATGATTTTGCTCATGAAAAACTCCAAGTAAAGTGTTGATCGTTATTAGCCGCGCATGCGTTCGACCGCGCTGCACCATACCTTTCGTCACCGCACAGCGTTGAGGCGATCAAGACCCTGGGCCCGCAATCTCACGGCCCGCTGCCAATCGCCTCACCCCCAACCCGATGCAGGTCGAATTTCGGCCCAAAGGCCTAGCCAAGTGCGAAATGGCCTGCGATCAGAGCCGACATGCTCCGGCGCCTGAAACCGGATTCAGAGATCGAGACATCACGATTCGATTGGCGCCCTGTAAACGCATCACCGGCGTTGAAACCCTGACGACGGACGAAGCCCCACGACGGACGAAGCCCCTCGCTCAATCCCTTTGAAACTTGCCAGGACTCTCGTCTAAGATCCGTTACGAAGCGCCTGCCGATTAATCTTTAAACTCAGATATGCGGTCGCCTGAGTGCTTTTCAAGTCCGATGATCATCTCACTGGCGATCATTTTCCCTGATCCCCAATGCTCGTTTTTTTGCTCGATCCCCTTTGCTCGACCGATTGGCTCAGCGGCTTTTACCCAAGCGCCTCGTCGGGGGCACGATGAAAACCGTGCGACGAATCGCCAGTGGATCCATGACGTGGGACGAGCCTGGCGTGCCACGCGGCCGCGAAAACCGTCCCCAAAAAGGATCGTTCAAGATTCGCCAGCTTTCAGTCTTCGGGCACCAGGCACGTGTCGATGAACCGTCGCTCCCTTTCACAGCTTGGGGCCGCCCCCGCGTCAGTGACGTCGACCATCTCCCGATATCGACTTGAATACGGTCGTTGCGCGGCGAGCCTGTCGCGAGCGCCTAACGAAACCACGGCCCGTATGCGACTCATTCGTGCCGATCGAGACCGAACCGTCAAACCGACTCGTCGATGCGCTTCGCAGGCGCCCGAGCGACGACGACCATCGCAGGACGCAAAACCCGTCCGTTCAACAAATAGCCCTTTTGCAGAGTCTGAAGCACCGTATTAGCCGGCTGCTCAGAGTGCTCCTGCATCGACATGGCCTGATGACGCTCAGGATCAAAGCGCTCGCCTGTTGGATCCTCTTCACTAATGCCGAAGCGTGAAAACACCTGACGGAAACTATCCATCGTCAGACGCATCCCCTCGACCAGCTTGACGACATCGGCACCACTTTCGGCCGCGGTCATGCCCATCTCGAGTGAGTCACAAATCGGCAGCAACGCCTCGGCAAACCTCTCCGCCGCGTATTTGTGCGCATGCTCGACATCGCGCTCGGCTCGCCGGCGCAAATTCTCGAGATCTGCGCGTGCGCGCAGAAGCTGATCGCGCAGGACAGCATTCTCAGCCGCAAGACCCGCAGGATCGATCTCGCCCTCACCCGTGGCATCGAGATCGCCTTGCCTTGCGCCGCTCTCCGCCGTCTCCGGCGCGGTGCCTTGAACAGCCTCATGCCCCTCGTGCTGCTCTCCATGTTCTCCATTTTGAGCCTGCGCTTCGGTGGACGTGTCCTGACGGTTCATATCTAACCTCGATCTAGTGGATGTATTGAGTCGCTCAGTATTTTGGTCGCGCCGCCCCGTCAAGATCACCGTGATCTCGTGGCCGGTTTCGTACGACCCGGACCGCATAGTCAGTTGAACCGACCGACCCCGCCGTGTTTTTTTTCTCCACCGCAATGAGACCCACCGCGGTCCTGCCGAACATCTCGACGGGCACGACCCCCGAAAAGGGTGTGGGGGCAATGAAGAGCAAATCAACCCACCCACCGTTCGTGAACCGGGTCGGCACGCCAAGACTCCTGACCTCTGCTGTTACTCATCGCTCGTTGCTTCGCGGGCGGCACCGATCCGACACGGTGCACTTCATGACGCAACCGGAGCCCACGATGCATGCCGTCGGGTCATACGCTCTATCAAAGCCGCCGCGTCGTCTGGATCAACGTGACAACGGAATCACTCCGCGCCACTGCCTGAGCGCGACAGCGCAGCCCCCAACATCCGCGCCGTCAGATCGACAATCGGGATCACACGCTGGTAAGAGATACGCGCTGGGCCGATGACGCCCAAAACGCCTACGACTTCGCCGTCGACCCGATAAGGCGCCGTAACGGCCGAACAGTCTTCAAACCACTCGATCCCGGCTTCGGCACCAATGAAAATCTGCACCTGATCAGCCTGCACGCATTGGTCGAAAATCTGGAGAATTTCGCGCTTTTCCTGAAAAGCCTCCAGCAACGCGCGCAGTCGATCGACGTTCGCGAGCTCTTGATAATCGAGCAGCTGGGTATGTCCTGCAACGAGCATGTCGTCGTCGTTCGCTTGCGATCCAGCGACTGCCCGTTCGCCGAGTTGAATCGCCGCAACCATCATCGTGTCAAGATCACGTTGGTGGTCTCGCATCTCGCGCAACAAATGCTCGCGAACATCGCTTAGCGGACGGCCGGCCAAATGCGAGTTCAAATAATTCGCCATGCGTGTCAACTCTGCAGCCGAAAAGTCCTGCATCGTGTTCAACACGCGGTTTTGCACCTCGTCGGAGGCCATCACAAGGATTGCCAGTACACGCCGCTCGCCGAGACGCAAAAACTCAATCTGGCGGATTGCGCGTGCCCGCGGGCGTGGCAAGCGAACCATACCTGCCAAATGCGTCAAACTCGACAGGAGTTCCGAAGCGGCGCCGAGCAAATCTTTCGAACCGTGCTCCGCCGCCTCGCGCAACCGCCGCTCGACCCGTGCGGCGTCCTCATGGTTGGGGTCACGTACTTCTAGCAGCGCATCGACAAACAAACGATAGCCCGACGCAGTAGGCACACGGCCTGCGGAGGCATGCGGCGCCATAATCAAGCCATGCTCTTCGAGATCCGCCATAACATTGCGAACCGTTGCCGGCGACAGATTCAAGCCGGCGGCACGCGATAAGGTCCGCGAACCGATCGGCTGACCATCGCGGATATACAGCTCGATAAGATTGCGCAACAGCACGCGCGCACGCGTGTCGAGAACCGCGTTCAAATGACTGGCCGACGTCGTCGGAAGGCGGCTCACGGTCACACCCGCAGTCGGCTTCGTCAATGATTCCGCTCTGTCGTCGTCTCGATCCTTGTCTGACACTCGAGTTCGTACCTTTTCAGCATTGCAATCAAGAGATCGAGGTCAGCAGTGAAAAACACGCTTAGCGAAACGACAGCGACCTCATCCCAACCCTTCGCCTACACCACGCAGGATCCACACCAGACCACACACGCTGTCATCGCTGCGACAAGCGGTCGCCTGCATGATGCGGTCGTCGGCAGACATCGAACGCTACGCCGAAAACAGCCTCAACGACGCAACCCGAAACCCGCAACCCAAACCCCCAGGACGCAAAGCGCCCTTGCATGGTTTCAACGCGCCTACCGCATAATGCACCCATGATCGAATTTCGTCGTATCGGCCTGACGGGCAAACCCGATGACCCACGCGTGCGCGACGTGCTCCAAGCCCTGTGGCCCGTTTTGACCGCAGCATCCGCGCAAGTTTGGATCGACACAACGCTCGCGTCGCTTGCCGCAACACTTAAAGGCGTGGCGCCGCAAACGGCTACTCTAACCAACGCTGCCGCACAGACCGATCTGCTGATCGTGATCGGCGGCGACGGCAGTTTCCTGTCCTGCGCCCGGGCCGTCCATGGCACCCGCACGGCCCTGTTCGGCGTCAATCTAGGTCGGCTGGGCTTTCTCGTCGATGTTCCTCCCGAATCGGCGGCAGCGGACCTCGAACACGTTCTCGCCGGCCGCGGTCGCATCGAATCCCGCGCCCTGATCGAAGCGCGCATCGAGCGCGATGGTGTCGAAATCTTCACCGGGCACGCCCTGAACGACGCCGCGCTTCACGTCGCCGGTGTCGTCCGCGTACTCGAGTTCGATCTCACGGTCGACGGCCTTGATGTCGCGAGAATGCGAGCCGACGGCATCGTTTTCTCCACTCCCACGGGATCGACCGCCTACGCGTTATCGGCCGGCGGCCCAATCGTCACGCCGCATCTCGATGCGCTAGTCGTCGTCCCGATCTGCCCACATGGACTCAGCCATCGTCCCCTGGTTCTTAACGGCGACTGCGCGATCGAGTGCCGCCTCTCGCCGGGAAGCCGTTCCAGTGCCCAACTGGCCCTCGACGGCCGCGATAACATCGACTTTGGTGGGCAAGACCGGCTGACCCTCGGTCGCTCACAAGCCCGCGTGCAATTCGTCCATCCGCCCAACCATCATTTTTTACAGACGCTGCGACGAAAACTACGCTGGGCCGAACATCCCTGAGCTTGATCGCTTGAGCCCATCGTCATAATCGCGAGCCAACCGAAACGCAGACCCTGCACATTTGCCTGCCCAATCGACCACTCCGGAGAAACCTGTGCTCACCAGCTTGAGCATTCAAAATTTCGCCATCATCGAACGCGCAACCCTCGACTTCGCGCCGGGCATGAGCGCGCTCACCGGCGAAACGGGCGCCGGCAAATCGATCTTGGTCGATGCGATCGGCCTGCTGCTTGGTGACCGAGGCGAAGCCAGCGCGGTCGGCAACTTCGGCGATGAAGCCATTCTCGTCGCGCATTTCCAGCTTACGCCCGATCACGCCGCAACAGCCAGCGACCCTTCCGACGCGGTCGAGTCGATCGGCGGCCGACGGTCGGCGACACGCGCGCGCCAATGGCTGACCGACAACGGCTTTGACCCACCCACACCGACCAACGAACTGCTGATTCGCAGGCGGATCTCAGCAAACGGTAAAGGGCGAGCCTGGATCAACGATCAACCCGCCACGATGAGCCAGTTACGTGGCCTCGGCGAACGGCTCGTCGCGATCCACGGTCAGCACGCCCATCACCAACTCCTCGGCAGCACCGAGCAGCGCCGCCTGCTTGACCGCTTCGTCGACGCAGACCTTCTCGCAGCCGTACGGGAGTCGGCCACTCGACTCAACGACCTACAGGCTCGCCGACGCCAACTGGCAGAACGTGCCGACGCCCGGCGCGACCGACTCGAGCTATTGCGCTTTCAGCTCGAAGAGCTCGACCAACTCGCCCCCTCGGAATCCGATTTCAGCGAAGTTCAGGCCGCCCAGCGGCGACTATCTCACGCTGAAGAACGCCGAGCCGCACTCGCCTCAGCACTCGAAACACTCGACGACGACGGCGCCGAAAGCCTCTTGCTGCGCGCACGCCAGCAAATCGAAGTCGCGGCCCGCCACGCCCCGGAACATCAAAACCTGATCCAACGCATCGACGAAATCATCGTGCTGTTGCAGGAGTTGACCAACGATCTGCGCGCCGAAGCCGACGATGACGGAGTCGATCCTGCCGCGCTACACGACGCCGAGCAGCGGCTCGACGACTACCTCCGCATCGCGCGCAAACACCGCGTCACGCCGGAGAATCTCGCCGCCCACCACCGCACACTAAACGAAGAATCGAAGCAACTCACGGGCGAGAGCGACGCATTCGAACAGCTTGATCGAGCCATCGACAACGCAAAAGAGGCGTACGAGGCGGCAGCCCGACGCCTTCGCGCATCGCGTCTCGCCGCGGCCGACAGACTCGCCGCGAACGTGACTCGCGCGATACAAGCGCTTGGAATGCCAGGTGGGCAGTTTTTTGTCGACATCGTGCCCGACGACTCCCGCGTCAGTATCCACGGTACCGAGGACATCGCCTTCGTTGTCCAGACGAACCCCGGTAGCCCCAAAGGCGCACTTGATCGCGTCGCCTCTGGCGGCGAACTATCCCGCATCGGGCTGGCGCTGCAAGTCCTCGGACATCAAGAAGACGGACCACCGACGTTAATCTTCGATGAAGTCGACACCGGCATCAGCGGCCGTGTTGCCGACATCGTCGGACGTCATCTGCGAGCACTCGGCCGCGACGCTCAGGTTCTCTGCGTCACCCACCTGGCCCAAGTCGCTGCCTGTGCACATCAACACATCGAAATCCGCAAAACGCACACCGCGACCACCACACGGACCGAAGCGCACACAGTCGACGGCGAGGACCGGATCGACGCACTAGCCTCCCTTCTCGGTGGCGCAGCCGCCGGCGAGAGCGCTCGCGCCACCGCACGCGACCTACTCTCAGCAGCTTCCCGCAGCGAAACACCGACCGAAACCTGACATCGCCAGCGAGATCACGGTGGCCCGACAGAACTAAAGAAAGGCCTTCGAGGCGATACTCGATAAATCGCTGCGATGCGCGGTAGGTCTTTTGCCCAGCGACGCGTCAAATCTCGCCGCTCTCGCTTCAAGTCCTCGCGCTGCAACCCACTCGCTGTTATCTGCAACGTGATCCACACCAAAGCGACGGACTCATTGATTCACCCTACTTCGCAACCCGACAACAATACGCGTTCACAGCATATTTCCGTTGATGCGTTTTCCACGCAGCATCGCCGGCAACTGCCGCGGGCCGCGTCTCATGGACGAGCCGCCACACCACCATCAGCAGGTGCTTGAGCGCCCCATCACCAAGTGCTGTCGATTGACTGTCAGCGGGCGTGCGGACAGCGTGCTCGGGTGCAATCGGCGTACAGGACCAGAGCATGGTCACGCAGCTTGAATCCGCGCTCCGACGCAACCTCGGTCTGGCGTCGTTCGATAACGCTGTCGAAAAACTCTTCGACCCGACCGCACTGATTGCACACGATGTGATCGTGATGACCTTCACGCACCAGCTCAAAGACGGCCTGGTTACCCTCGAAATGCAGCCGCGAAACGAGGCCCGCCGCCTCGAATTGCGTCAGGACTCGATACACCGTCGCCAGACCGATCTCCTCGCCACCGTCCAGCAGTTCACGATAGATGGCTTCAGCGGTCAGATGACGGGTATTTGAAGACTCGAGAATCTCTAGAATCTTGATCCGGGGTACAGTGACTTTGAGCCCGGCGTTACGCAGTTCATGGGTTTCCAACTGTTCTCTCCGGTCGGCTGTGATCAGATCTGCACACAGCGGCCTAGCCTCGCCACCCAACCCGATCGACTCGGTGGCTCTATCGACACGATCGGGTAGACTCGCGCAATCTACTGACAAACACGGCTCGCCATGTCTAAGCGTCGCATCCATCCGACTGTACCCGCAACCTCCGATGTTTCGAATTGGAACATCGCCGATCGAATGGCCATCATGATTCGCGCCTGCGTCGACAAGCTTCAGATCAAAGCCCTGAATACCGAGTCCTCGGCCATCACGCGATTCGACATGACAGCCACTGCCCAAGCGGGCCCTCTCCAACCTTCTGGCGAATCGTCGGCTCGGCCGACGCCGCAGCCCGGCCGACGTCGCTTTCTCGGTCTCAGCTATGCAGCGCTGACACCAGCCCTTGGCTTAACCCTCGGCCTCGGGGCCGCCTCGAGCCTAGCAGGCTGTTCGCTTGCCTCTGGTTTCCGCCTCGACGTCCAACAAGGCAATGCGCTAGACGCCGAACGCGTCGACCAGCTGCAAGTCGGTATGACTGAACGGCAGGTTTTGTTTTTGCTCGGGTCGCCGGCGATCACCGCCGCCTTCCGCGAAGGTGAACGCTGGGACTACGTCTATTTTAGACGACCCGGAATCGGTCGCTCAGAACGTGCAAAACTCACCATCCATTTCGAAAACGGCCGTGTGGCACGGATCCAAAAGCCACAATCCGAACCGCGACAAGATTCGATCGCTTACTCGGACGACGCCTGATATACGTCCCATAGACACTATGGACGCCGAATAAATTGCGGCTCAGGCGCTGCTCGCTCCGTCGCGAAACGACTTGCCGCAGCTCATTCACCGGACGCCGGCCGTATCCTCACTCTGCCTCCGTCTCGCGGCTTTCGTCGGCGAATCTCCGGCGCAAACGCAAAGCCCGTCGGAGCGCTCGCATCAAGGTTTCGCGTTCGTCCCCACAGCACATCGACGCCCACACCCGAGTGTGTGCACCGATCCTGCCCCGAGCGAGGAACCCAGGATTGGCTGCCCTTTTCGGCCAGCAGATCCATCAATCGATCTCGCATACGACGTTGATCGGCTCCGGACCACCTCGGGGCACCACGGCCACAAGCAACTGCAAGCCCGAGACATTGCTCGAAGTCGTCGCCTCGGCCGACTGTTTCGGACCGTTCTCTTGCCAAGCGCTGCTGCGGGTCGCGAAGCGACACGGCTCGTGTGGACTACGCGTTCCGATTGCGACGACCGATGCCCGGCACCAGTCCCACGCTATTCGGGCCCATCGAAGGCGAATAAAACCAACGCCACAACGGATCGGACTCAAGAAACACCTGGAGCGACCCAGGCAAAACACACAATCGAATTCAAAAGCAGGCCGGCGACGGTCACTGCTTCGCCAACGCCGTTACGCCAGCGTAAACACATCGCCAACGTTGTTCGGATCGGACCTATCGAAAGTTGACCAAACCCGCTTCCAGCCACTCCAGGCCTTGCCTGTCGAGCCTAAGTCACCGCTCGCGCAACAAACCCATCGGCTTGGTTAACGCTGACGTGGCCATCCCGTGACGCTGCCGTCACCAACTAGCGCCGCCTGCCAATGGGCGCCCATGCAGCCCTAAAGCCGTCGCATCAGTGGGCAGCCGCTGCGATCTGCACGCTTTCCGACCCCCGACCCGGAGCGCTAGCCATCGCGCTCTCAAGCCCCATCGCGATTGTTCGATGGCGGGTCCGATATCACCGCGTCCGTCTCGGCAACCGCCAGATCCGCATGCGTGCCATCAGGCGTCACGAGGCCATGACGCGGCCAGGCATCGAGCACGACATGCACGACGGTGGCCAAGGGGATTGCAAAAAACACGCCCCAGAGACCAAAAATCCCGCCAAACACAAACACCGCCGTGACAATCGCGACCGGGTGGAGATTGACGACCTCGGAAAACAGAATCGGCACGAGAACGTTACCGTCGAGAAACTGAATCACGCCATAAGCGATCATTAGCCAGGCAAACTCACCCGACAACCCGAACTGAAAATAACCCACGATAGCGACGGGGATTGTCACGATTGCAGCGCCGATATACGGCACGATAACCGAGATTCCCACGAGAAAGGACAGCAACATCGCGTACTGCAAGCCAAACCACTGAAACGTAGCAAACGTCACGCCCCAGACAATCAGAATCTCAATGAACTTGCCGCGCACGTAACTCGCGAGCTTGACGTTGATCTGCGACCACACGGCCGATACGAGCCGGCGATCTTGCGGAAGAAAGGAGAGAAACCATTTCAAGATCAAGTCGCGGTCCTTCAGCATGAAGAACACCATCAACGGCACGACGACCAGATAAATCAACAGCACGACGATATATTGAGCCGACGACAACGAAAACGACACCACGCGCTGCCCCAGTAAGATCGCCTCAGCGCGAACGGCGCCCGTGATGTCGCGCACCTGCTCCTCGGTAATCAGATTTGGATAGTGCTCGGGAAGCTGCAGCAGCAGGTTCTGCAATTGCACGACGATACCCGGCAACTCCCTCACCAACTGAGTAACCTGGGTCGACAGCATCGGGAATAGCACAAAGAGCACCAAAGCAACCGACGCCAAAAACGCGACAAAGACCAGGTTGACCGCCAGCAAACGCGGCAAGCCGAGCCGGCACAACCGTCCAACCGCCCCCTCGAGCAAGTAGGCAATCACGATCGACGCCAGGATCGGCGCCAACAGACTGCCAATAAACACAATCAGAAAAAACCCGAGCAGCAACAAGATCGCGAGCAGCACGACCTGTGGATCGGTGAAGTGGCGTAAATACCAACGCCGGATCATGTCGAACATCGCTGCAGTCCCCAGTCCCTGCTACCAAGCTCGCGGCTCGATGACCCAAGTACATGACCCATCCACGCGCGGATCAGTTGTTTTGTTCACCCCAAGTCACGCAAAAACGTTCGTAGTGGCGCTTGAACACGCCCTCGAGATCCTCGATCACCTCTTTAGCCGCACGCCCCTGCATCACGTGCTGCGCCATCAATGCAGAAGTCTCGTTCAAGAGTTTTGATCGCTCGAGCATCGGATAGGTCGCTGTCAAGCGGCGCATCGCCTTAATCACCGATTCCTGTTCGGGGCGAACGATCGCCTCTGGCGCGGGTGGCGGACCCGAGGGCCGCTCAACCGGCGTCGCAGCATCCGCCGAAGCCTCGCGCTGTACGAGAAAATCGGCAAAATCTTGGAGCTGACGCTGACGCTGCGGCGGCAAGACGTCAAAACGTGCCAGCAGATCGCGCTGAGCCTGGGTCAACACCGTACGCCCGCGGTCCCGCACAAAACTCTCGAGCGGCGCCACCAGCGACGCTACCGCACCCGATTCGTCGACCATCGTTGCAGCTGCCGATTGACTGATCGGCGGTGGATCGATCGGCAGTGACATCAACTCGAACCTCCCAAGCCTGGCTCCTCGAGCCTTGCAAGCGAACGTGCGTTCAAAGCGAAAATTGCTGGCGACAGCGTCAAATTTATGACTCCACCTGCAGCGAAAACACAGGCATCTTGCGCCGTTCCTGCATCAATCCCAGCTCGGTCACGAGACCGACGACGACGTCATCGGTCACACGCTGCATCGCGTCCCACTTCTCGCGGGCTTCGCTCAACAACTCACCGATGTTGGGCGGCGGGCGATGCCCCGCCTCCATGATGATGTCTTCGAGCATCCCGGGCTTCATTTCCGGCCGAAACTGGAGCCCGTAGGCATGCGGCGCAAAGCGTGCCGCCAGCCATCCACCCGCGTCATCGACCAAAGTCGGCTCGACACCTGCGGGCAAATCGACTCGACCATGCGTCAGAACCAGCACCTCGCGCCCATCGAGCGCCTCGGCTACCCGGTCGCCCTCACCCGCATCGGTCTTGTGTGCCACCACGAACTCACCACGAAACGCGGGATCCGCATGGGCTTCACCGCCGAAGACATGCGCCATCAAGTGCCCTCCAAAACCCAGCCCCACGATCGGTCGCCGAGCCGCATCAAAGGTCCGAATCAGAGCCATTTCCTCGTCGAGATGCTCATGATGCTCGCGATCGGTCACGCCTGCCGCGGCACCCAGCACGAAAAGGCCATCGAACTGCGCGGCCGAACCCGGCAGATACTGACCCACGAAAGGCCGGAAATACGAAAAACCGATATCTCGTGTCTCCAACTGATTTTCGATCAACCCGAGAAACTCGGAGTACGTATGCTGAATGACGCAGTAGTTTTTCATGGATGACTCACAATCGGCTCGACAACAGAAGCCCACATCCTACAGCAGCACCCCACAGCACCGACAAAGCCCGTCTCGCGATCGACAACACTGAGTCTCAGCGCGCGCGCCGAATCTCGCGGTCGATCTGTGTTGGCTCGACGCCCGACGATCAATCACCCCCGTTTTACTCGCAGCCCCGAAGGCCGTGCAGAACCCGCACGCCAGTGGACCGGAGACGACCGGCACAGGTCAATCCGACACGAAAAGTCGCCGCGCCGCGCGAGCGAAGACACACGTGCCTGGTCAGCGATCGATAACGCGAATCCATGGATCATTCGAGCCCTCAGTTACGCTGAGATTTGGCGAGATCTAGCGAGACCTGGGCTCAGGTCAGGTCTGGGCTCACGACTTGCGCAAGCCGACGGTTGCACCGACAAAGTTCCCCTCCGTGCCCCCGTGTCACTCAGGACGCGCTCCTGCATTTGTTGGCAGATGGGTATTCACGAAGTCGGCGACACGCAGCATGGCATCTCGAGCCGCAAGATCATCGGCAAAGGTTCGTGTACGTCCGTTACGAAAATCGAAGCCGCGCCCCACGCCGGGGTATTCGATCCACTTCACGTCACCTCCGCGCCGCTGCAAACCCTCTGCGGCCATGCGCGCGCTGCGCATTCTCTGATACTGCTCCTGATCACCAATCAAAATCATCGTCGGAATCGACAAGTCATCGAATTCGGGTGCATAGCGGTACACCTGATAAGGCTCACCAAGATTGGGGTTTTGCAAATGCGGGTAATACCCGACCCAACATGCGACATCCCGTTCTTGACGCTGATACGTCACCGCGACCCGCAACGTCTTGTAGCCCCCGCGAGTGATCGAAACCAGACAAGCCTGCGAACCGCTGATGTCCTGTCGTTGTAACAGCTGATCCAACGCCAGATTCAAGTCCTTCTCAAGCACCTCGTCATGCTCCAGCGGATGCGGCTCGATGAACCGTCCGGTATAGAGATCGGGTGCCGCAACGACGAATCCGCGCGCAGCTAGACGCTGCACATGAAGCCGCGCCAGATCATCCAGGCCCCGTCGCCCATGTACCCACAGAATGGCCGGGTAACGCTCGGTGTCGTCCGGGCGCGCAACCATCATCGGGATATCGACGTCACCGTTGGCAAACTCGGTGGTCGTCACGGTGACTCGGTGGTTCGCCAAATCGCGATACAGAATACCGTCGTTCCACCATTCGTCATCCCACCAGAGCGGCTGTGCACCAGACCCATTTTGGCTTGCAGTCGCCGGCACAACCATCAGGAGCAGAGCGACCAGCACAACCACAACGATCACGGCATCCAACACCACAGCTGACGTGCGCGAAAAACGACCTCGCTGTGGCATCCAAGCCATTCGAAGCGATGCTGATCGCACACATTCGCCCCGAATACCAGTCGATGGCCGCCGGGTGTTTGGAAATCGAGAAGCCTCACCCACGGTCCCGCAGATCAGCGCAATCGGTAACCAAGCTTGGTCTTGTGGCTGCGTATTCATCCCCCGCCCCCTGTGAATCTCTCCCGAGTCAATCGCCATGAGCTCGAATCGCCCACGTTTTCTGGCTCTCGACATCAGACCCTTGTCTGCAGGTCTGACGACGTCAAACTCGAGCGAAAACACGAGCCTTGCCGAGCGCATCCCGTCGCCTCAACGCACAAATCGGTTCTAGGCACCGTCGCCGTCTGACCCGGCATGACGCCCTCCATTCTCGGCCCGAGAGTGGGCATTCACAGTCCACGACACACCAACTCCAGCCAGAATGATTCGAGCCCCTGGAAAGTGATGATGAAAGTGAGGTGGAGACGCCTCCCCGACCATCCGCTGTCCGAGTCTGCGTCGCATCACCCCCATCGAAGATCGCGCATTCTCGTGCAACGGGTCTCGGGCGCATGAGGCTACCATCGGTTGCCGAGTCGGATGCTTCGTAGCCTGAGAAATAGACGAAAGAATCAGGGGTTTCTTCCACGATCGCCGACGCTGCCGAGGTTTTACGAGTCAATCGAATGCTTTTTCCTTCACGGCCGGACAATCGCCTCAACGCGCAAACGTCTCGCGAACGACACGGCGCTGATCCCACATATGCTGATTTGACGCCTATGACATCCTGAGCCTGTAGTTTCGGGGCTGATCGAGCTTGACTTTGTTCGTGCCCTCTACACGACGACGGGTTGAATCCTGCGGCCTGCGATTTTCCCGCTCGCGGTCGACTTCTATACTCTTCTCAGCGCCTGCTCTGACGCCCAAACGCCCCCGGTCGCTGGATTATGCACTCGACGGTTTACAGTCAAACCTCGACAAATAGGCTTTGAGCCCATCTCCGAGACCCAAGCTCGACCCGGTCATCCTCGCCCCCCGAGACTCGCCTTGCGACCCCGATTTCAGGTCGCCTTCAAGCTGTCAGCGCGCACCCGACAGGACTGTTCGATCAAGCGGACCAGGCGCTCGAGAGCCGGTGAACGCCAGGGCTCAGCGTGACGCACCAGCGTGATCGGGCGCCGCAAACGCGGGGATAATGGGACCGCACGCAAAAGCCCAAGCTGCAATTCCTTCCCGATGACCACACGCGAGAGAATCGACAAACCCAAACCGTTCGCAACGGCACCCTTGATGGCTTCGGAGCTCCCGAGCTCGATGCACCCTGCAAGACGCTCGCCTGCTGACTGGGTCGCGAACCACTTGGCCACAACCTCGCGCGTCCCTGAGCCCAACTCACGGCATACAAATGGCATGCAAGTGAGACCCTCGTCCACCAAGCGAGCGACATCAACCTCCGCGAGCCGAGCCAAGGTGTTATCGGGCGGCACCACCAACACCAATTCATCCTCCATGCAGATTCGGCGCTCGAGGCGACGCGGCGCGACCGGCGCCTCGATGACGCCGACGTCGACCGTACGCTCCTCGACCATCTGCACCACCTGCTCGGAGTTGCCCTCGCGCACTCGCAGCGCGGTCTGGGGCGAACTACGGCGAAACGTCCCGAGCATCGGTGGCAGCAAGTACTCAGCGACCGTTGTCGAAGCGCCCAGCACCAACGTTCCCGAGCCACCGCCCTTGAACTGCTCCAGAGCCGCCTCGAGTTCTCGATGCGTGTCGAGAATCCGCTCGGCGTAGCGCTCGACGATACGACCTGCGTCGGTGAGCACGACGCGGTGATGATTGCGATCAAAAAGGCGAGCCCCATAGCGATCCTCGAGCGCGCGGATCTGAAACGTCACCGCAGGCTGCGTCATGTGCAGCAGCTCGGCCGCTCGCGTGAACGACAGAGTTCGCGCGACGGCCTGAAAGACCTGAAGCCGACGATCACTCATATCCGAGTCCCAGAAAATCCAGCTCAAACTTCACAACCGCCTCCTTATGGCCTCGCCTTCTCGTCGCCCGGAGGCTCTCACAACGATGCCCTACCATCGAGTCGGGACTCCGGGCGCGAGACCCACGTCATATGGAAGTGACTACGAGCCGCCCAGGTTCCAAGCCATGATGTTTTCGACGCCGAAAACTCCAGCGCGCGAATTCCAGCGCCCGAATTCCGACGCTGCACCGACTACCGCAGGAACGCGGAGACGGTCGGCTGACATTCAGTATCGGCTGGAATGACTCACCTCACACGTCGTACATGACCACGGCATCATGTTCACCTCCAGGATCCGTGCGCAGCCAAAGATCTCGGCGCAGGCGCAACGGCGTTGGCCGAGCAAAGATCTTTTGTCGTCGAACCATCGGACCGTACGTCGGCCAAAGTCGCCAATCCAGATGGATAGACAGCGGAATACCTTTAACGCGCGCGTTAGGCCCACAACGGTATCGCCATAAGCCAATGACGAAAAATCGCTGAAACACGAAACCGATCGAAGATCATATTTTTTGATCGACATGGACTGTGAAGCTCAGAATGGACGGGCACAGATCGCCTCTCGGGAAAACGGCGCGATATCGAGGCGCGCCGTCCATCACACAAAACACGGAGGTTCCTCTTGAATCGAGCATGGAAAACCATCGACCTCGAAGGGGGCGGGCTGCAAAGCATGAACGCGCGCTATGCATCGCTAGCGCGCCGCCGGCCGCTCGCCTTTCTCGCCTGGATCGGCTTCGCGCTCGGGCTCCATCGCTTCTACTTGCGCGAACCGTTGGGCGGCGCGCTGCAGATCGCATTGACCCTCACGACTGCAGGTATCGCCGGTCTGGGTACACAGATCGGTATCGACCCAGTCTCGGCGGCCATCCCAGCCGTCGGGCTTTTGGGGTGGGCGGTCTTCGATCTGTTCTGGATCGAGCGACGTCTAGTCGACATCAACAAGACGCTGCGCATCCAGCTGTTTCTGCGCCGCGACGCCCCCAATCCCGGTGCCGCCGGGGTTGTGCCCGCACAACGCTACGCGGATGACGATGCCCGTCGCATCCATAATTCACGCGCGCCCACTTCCAGCAACGTTGACTTGCTCGCAGAATATCGCCGCGTCAAGGAGCGTGAACGAGGCGGACACGTCAGCGCCGACGACGACGTCGCGTTACGCGCGCCCCAACCCAAGCGGGTGCTGAGTTTTAACGAACAAGAGGCGCTATTGCGCGCGCAGCGATCGCCTCAATCCCAAAAACACTCACCAAGTCGCTCGCCGGCATCAGCCACCTCCGATGCCATGCCACAGCGCGGCAAGGCACGGCCCCCTGAAAAGAGCGAAAAGTAACCGGTTTGATCGCACCCGACGCCAACGGGAGTCGCGACGGAAATCGTGGCGACATCGATCAAGACAGCACTGCGTGCCCACAAGTTACCGACGGGCCCTGAGTGAACACAGGCAAGCCAGCGCGCGAAGCTTGCTCTCGCAACAGCGAGATCCCCGACAGCCTTCCGGGGTTCATGAGCGCGAATAACTACAGCGCTGAAGCCCTCATCGATGATCATTACACCACGCTTACCGGCAAGCGCTCGCCGCCTCACATCAATCAAACGCACGCGACGGCGCCGCAGCGCGGCTCACGGGTCCATCGACCGCATCGGCGTGGTCACTAGCGACAGTCAAAACGACCAGCGCATCCAGCCCCATCGCCCCGGCCCGTGAACAGAAACCCTCGGCTGCCGAGATCAGAGCCACGACGGATCGCCTGCGGTGTTCATCGATCACTGCCTCTCGACCGAGGCTGTTTACCATTTAACACCCGCGACGCGACGCCTCGTGCGGATCCAGCGCACTCGCTGGCCCGACAAAGCCCAAACCATCAAGGTGGCTCGCCGCAAGGCGCGGCCCCCTAACATCAGGACCCGAAATCAGGGCTTCGGTCTCAAGGTTTATCGGCTGATGGAGCGGTCGCCGAACTCAGGCTACGCCGAATTTCGCGCGCGATAGAATCCGAATCTTGCTGCAGCGCCGCACGATCAGGCACAGGCGTGACACGACACGCCATTCGCGCAAACGTACCGAGCCGTGCGGTATACAACCCGACCGCGACGCCCTGCGCCACCCTCGCCGTCAGCTTGCCCATAACCTCGGACAACAATGTCGTCGACAGCGAATGAATGGCAAACTCCGAAACGCCGGCCAACGCGATATTGCGCAGCACCCCGCGGGCCAACACCCAACGTGAGCGCGCGCCCGGTGGCCAACCGTACGCATCCGCGACCGCATCGAGTAGGCGAACATTGCGCCAGATCACCAACAACACATCAGCGACGATCCATGGGCTTGCCGCAATGAACACGCCGGTACCGACAGCATCGGTGCGCACCCGTCGCCGCATGACGTCATCGATCGGAGCATAGACCTCTCGATCAATCAAGACGCACAGCTCGCGCGTCGAAAGCCCCTGATGAAAAGCGTCGCGCAACCGCCGTTCAGTCTCTGGCGCGCGACGCGCCAAGCGAGTCGCATGCACAAAGCTCTCGAACCACTCTCGATCAGCAGGCGCATTTCGCTCCAACGCCACACGAAGCGCCTCACGCAGCCGATCGAAGCGCACCCACAGGCGTCGAGTGCGCCAGCCTTTGAGCACGGCCGAACTGGCCAACACGACCAAAATCGCAAGAATGCTGGCCTGCAAACCTGCCGTCAGTGGCGCATCGGCAAACTTCTGAGTAATTACCAAACCCTGCTGCGCCACGATCAACACCACAGCTGTCGCAACTCCCCACCACCACCAGCGCATTCCCGCCCCACGAGATAGGGGCGCGAGTCCGCCACTCTCCGCGGTCGGTGATGAAATGCCCGTGCTCTCGGTGACGGCCATGATGCGCTCACGCTCGTCCAGATCGCGCAACTCGGCGGCAAAATCCCGCACCTCTCCCGCGCTCGACTCAGCTTTCGGACTGCCACTTTCGCGCGCCCCCCGGAGCTCCAACGCATCCGGTTCGGATCGCTTGCTCGGATTCACCGACCGCTCGATGCGCTCCCGAGCTGGCGCCCGATCACGGCTCGATTGAGCAGAAATTGACTGATCAGGAGCGCGTTCGTCATCGCGTTCCCCAGCTCGTTCATGAGGATGGGTCACGGCCTCCGAATCTCGTGCAGCATCCGGCCACACCGGCTCGACATCACCTGTCGCCCCCGATGAGCCGTTCGGACCAACACTGGGCCACGGAGACAACACGCGCCCGCGCAACGTCATCTCTACGGCTGTCGGTTCAGGTGTTACCGAATCAGTGCGTGTCGAGCTCGTTTTTTTGGGACTACACGCCGACAAGTTGGGCGCCTCGCGAGCTTCCTCTGGCCACGAATCACCTGATCGTTTCATGTCCGCGCCTCGATCCAATCTGCGACCAAATCCTCGATCACGTCGCTCATACGAAAGTTCGGGAAACCGCCGACACGCCGCAACCCAGGCGGCGGTGACAAGCGCGGAAAAGGCGCGAGTCTAACGTTGAGATCGCCAGGCAGATGTTCCGGTAAACGCGGCGGAAGTAACGCAATCGCAGCCCCACTCTCACGCTCGAAACCCTCGAGCGCCGGACCCTCCGGATGCGCAAAAGGCCGCGCCGAGCGCAACGCAGCGACCGCCCGCAGCGAAACCTTCACGCCTGCGGCACGAAGCCTCTGAACCTCATCAAACAGCAGATCCTCAAGAATCCGAACCGCCTGAGTCTGATCCTCCGGCAACAACTCATCAATTTGGGTAACAGCGAACACGACATGCGAAATATGCGGGAACCAGCCCTTGAATAGACCGCCTTGACCACCATGCCGGAACGACTGCAACAGATCTTGCAAAGCCGACTGGGTATCACGCAAAGCCGCCTGTCCACCGCGTAAGGCGCCCAACAGATCGACCAACACGATCTGAGCGTCCAGACGCAGAAAGAGGTCACGTCGGAAAGGGCGGGCTACCTTTCGTCGATACTCGTCGAAGCGCTGGCGCATGAATCGCACCAATGGATCGTCCGCCTCTGCATTCGGCAACGGGACAAACGCCCAGTCCACTGCCGTTTGCGCCGCGGCGCCACGAATCAACCGACCAGGCATCAAGCGGCGACGCTGGAAGGGCGGATTGCGCAACGTTCGCAGCACCTGCTGATAATCCCGAATCCAGCGCGACAGCTCGCCATCATCCATCGCCCGGCTGCGATCAAGTTTCGCCAATTGCTGCGCCCAAACCCGCGCCGGCTCGGGAGAACCCGAGCCCATCAGCACATCCAACATCACCTGTGAGAAGTGCGCGTAATCCATATCGAGCAAGGCAAGATCAAGCAGCCATTCGCCCGGATAATCAACCAACTCGATCGTCGCCTCGAAATCGCCCCGAAAGCGGTCGATCAAGCCACCTCGTTTCGCACGCAGATCAATGCGCGCCGTCGAACAACCCTCGGTCGACACCGGCCACGACGGTGGCGTTGACGTCAAACGCTCGAGCGCCGCGCGGTAAGCAAACACCTCATTCGTCAACGCCCCATCCGAGTCCTCGTGCCAACGCGCCGACACGATTCGCGCGAGCCCGGGACGACGCCTCCAGTCCAGTGCGACGATATTCTCGAACTGATTGATCAGACTAACGAGGAAAGTGGTTTTGCCCGCACCGGCGAGCCCCGTGACACCCACACGCAAACGTGGCTGCCACCAATCGCCGGGTGCACGCAAGGCCTGACGCACAGAATCAGAAAGGATCTCAATATTTCTCACGCGGTCCATTTAAGCACGCCGACGGCCACCGAAGACAGAACGCAATCGACCGAAACCTTCGATCGGCTGCGCAGCTCATATTCAGAAGCGCGGCGGCACAAAGGTCTTCAAGACGCGATCATCTTATGAACCGACGGCCGAACCCTGCTTACTGTGCTTACTGTCAACAGTCATGCTTCGGTCCGCGACCGGTGAGCCTGCCCGCGTGATTGACTGCGTGGATGGAACGCAGCTTCTTCAACGCGTATTCGAAGCGGCGTCCTCGTTGGCGGAGGCTCCGTCACCAGCCTCACCAGTCAATGTATCGCTGCCCACATGATCGCCGTTGGTTTCGCCGCTTCCAGCAGACTCGGTTGGCGCCAGCGCCTGTTCGGATGGATTCGTCAGTCGTTCCAACAGCAGTCGATTGAGTCGCTCGACAAACGCGTGCGGATCCTCAATCTGCCCGCCCTCAGCGATGACGCTCTGCTCGAACAGCAGCTCAGCAAGGTCGGCAAAGCTCTCCCCCTCCGAGGCCGCCAAGCGTTTCACGAGCGGATGGGCCAGGTTGAGTTCCAAAGTGGGCTTCGAGCCGAACGTTGTTTGGCCTGCCTGTTTAAGTAACTCCTGCAGATAGAGCGCCATCTCATGCTTGCCAAGCACGAGGCAAGCCGGTGAATCGACCAGCCGACTCGACGCGCGAACGGCCTCAACACGGCCCGCGAGCTGCTCACGGACGCGTTCGAGCACCGCCTCGTCGGCTTTCTCATTGCCCGCTGTCGTCCGGCTTTCTGACGAACCACCCGCCACGGGCAGATCGTTGACATCCAACTCGCCCTTGGCAATGTTTTCGATCGGCGTGCCATCGAACTCGTGGAGATGGCTCAGTAGCCACTCATCAACGCGGTCAGACAACAACAGGACTTCGATCCCACGCGCGCGAAAGACCTCCAAGTGAGGACTCTTGCGCGCAGCTTGGGCCGAATCCGCCGAGACGACATAGATCGCCTTCTGGCCCTCATGCATCCGCGCTTTGTAATCCGCGAGACTCACATTCTGAACATCGTCTGTCGACCGCGTACTCGCGAAACGCAGCAACCCTGCAATGGTGTCACGATTGACAAAATCCTCACCGGGGCCTTCCTTTAGAACCCGACCAAAGGTGTTCCAAAAGATCTGGTACTGCTCGGGCTTATCCTTGGCGAGATCCTCCAGTAGTGCGAGGATCTTTTTCGTCGAGCCAGCGCGGATGCCGTCGACCAGCCGATTGTCCTGCAGAATTTCGCGCGAGACATTGAGTGGCAGATCGGCTGAATCGATCACCCCGCGGACAAAACGCAAGTAGTTCGGCAACATCGCCTGCGCGTCATCCATGATGAACACACGCTTGACGTAGAGCTTTACGCCATGTTTCGCGTCGCGATCCCACAAATCGAACGGCGCCCGCGATGGGATGTACAACAGGCTCGTGTACTCCTGCCGCCCCTCGACTCGATTGTGGGTCCATGCAAGCGGATCAGCGTAGTCAGCCGCCACGTGGTGATAAAACGCCTTGTATTCGGCGTCACTGACATCGGATTTTGACCGCGTCCACAGCGCGGCGGCCTGATTGACCGTCTCCCATTCGGCCTGCGAGGCCGAACCATCGCCAGCGGCATCCTCTGCATCGGTCGAATCCTTCGCTCGACGCATGCGAACTGGAAAACCGATGTGATCGGAATACTTTCGGATCAGGTGACGCAGACGATAATCCTCGAGGAACTCCCGAGCGTCTTCCTTGAGATACAACCGTACCTCAGTCCCGATGGCCTCACGCTCGACGGGCTCGATCGTGTACGTTCCATCCGCTGTCGAGTGCCACTTCACAGCGGCATCAGCCGGAGCATCCGCACGTCGAGTCACCAGAGTGACCGCATCCGCGACCGTAAATGCGGAATAAAAGCCGACGCCGAACTGGCCGATCAACTGCGCATCTTTCTGTTGATCGCCCGACAATTGAGCGAGGAAAGAACGCGTGCCGGAACGCGCAATCGTCCCAATGTTCTCGCGAACCTCGTCGGCACTCATGCCGATACCGTTATCTCGCACAATCAACTCACCCGACTCACGATCGACGTCGATTTCGATCGCAAGCTGATCGGGGGTCGCGATACGATCTGGCTTTGCAAGCGACTCAAAACGCCGCTTGTCGCAGGCATCCGAAGCATTCGATACCAGCTCACGTAGAAAAATCTCCCGGTTCGAATACAACGAATGGATCATCAGATCGAGCAGTTGGCGAACCTCCGCCTGAAAGACGTGCTGCTCAGCAGACGAAGACGATGTCGTGACCGTCGGTTCGTGCGCAGTGGACTCATTCATCACGTGATACACCCTTGTCGATTCGTGTCGGGTTGGTGCCCGATCAACAGATTGGACCGCATTCAGGCCGCCCGCTAGCCGCAGGGCTGCCGGCCACATGTATTGAATGTTGTGATCGCACGAGAATTTTCAAGCCCACGAATCCGCACGATCAAAACGACGGGGCTTGCAGTGGGCGCATTCAGCGGCGGCAGTGGCTCAACCACCGGCATCGAGCGCATGCCGTATTGAGCCCTCGCCAGAGTCGTCGGCAACCGCCCCGCCTGGGTAGCCCCTCAAACGATCGACCATCTCATTCAACGCTCCGCGCAAATCGAGCTCAATGCGAAATGGCGCATTCAACAGAGCAACCGTCGATCCACGAAGCCCAGATTCGACGTCAAGTTCAAGTCGAGAACATAAAGTTGCCGCACTCTCCCCCCCAGCTCGCCGCGCGCGACGTTCATGGCGCACGACAGCATCAACCAAGCCGGCCGCAAGTCGGTCGCGCTCATCATCGTGAAGGCGCGGTGACCACAGCAACACGCAGGCCTCCGGCCAACGACTACGTGCTGCAGCGACAATCTGTGTCGTCTCTGAGTACTCCTCAAGCCGTTCATAAGGCGGATCGATCACGACGACGCCTCGCCGAACACGCGGCGGCATCAGGCCGTTAACGGCTTCGCGTGCGTCGCGCCGATGTACAGCGACCGCGCCGCCATTTCGATACCCTTTGGAGTCAGTCGCGCCGCCACGGTCGCGACTGTTGTGCATCGCTCGCGTCCAGTCGCGCAACGCCTGATACGCCTGTGGATGCCACTCGCAAAACAACGCCTGATCCGTCTCACGCAAGGCGGCCATGATCCAGGCCGGAGATCCCGGCAATCCGCCCCAATCGCAACGGCCTCCCGACTGCGGCGGACCGCCACACTGGAGCTCAGAACTATCATTCTCGACGTTTGGGTCACTCTGAGCCGTTACGCGCGAATCACTTGTGACGGCGAAACTCTCACCGGATTGATACGATCCGGCCCGCAATCCGCCCATCGACACCGATCCAATTCGCGACTGAAAACGCGCCAACAGCGGATCGCTCGCTAAATCCCCGCGCAAGCATCCGTAGCCACGGCGCCATTCGGCGCTACGCACGATTGGCGCTCTAACGCCCGGCATCGCCGCACGCGCCTCGCGGCCTGCCTGCGAATCGAGCTGGTACCAGCCAGAACCGGCAAACAAGTCCACTGCGGTCCAGGGCTTAGGCTTGCGCGACAATGACTCGAGCACAGCAAACAACACCAAATGCTTGTGCAAATCGGCAAAGTTGCCAACGTGGTATTCGTGCTGATACGACAACATTGCGTATTCCCCGCGGCGGCCATTGCAATCCGGTGATTGTGACTCGATCAGCACCACCGGTAGAGGATCGCCCAAAGGTCCGACGTGCGAGCAGCGGCGCTCCGGTTGACGAGCGAAGCCAATCATTGGGCGCACAGGGTAGACGCCTGTAAGGTTCCTTATCGACGCCTCCCATGCACCCCCAAGCGTGCCGCCGATACGCGGTACCGTCTTCGAGAATCAGGGACGCATCAGCCATTGCCGCTCATTGATCGAAACGACAACACACTCATACCGCCCCAAGTGGCTCGATTCGATTAAGGCGTCCGGATCGGCGCGCGCAAAAACATCGCAACCGCAGCTCATCCGCGACGACCGATGATCGAATTGCATGCGCGATTCGCCCTACTCCCCAAACGCAGTCAGGGGCCGAAGCCCCTGACTCTCCTGCGCAGCCGATGCCGCAGGACTTTGTTCAGACGTCGAAACGAACCAGAATCGGCCAAGACGCCTAACCCTAGTTGACGTCACTGATTCACCGGCGACTCCGGATCCAACAGGTACGCCATTGCATCAAGGATCTGTTCGTGCGTCAAAACGCCAGCCGCACCGAACCGCGGCATGTTGGAACACGGGAAGTAGGTATGCGAGTTGTAAACGACCTCGTACACGTAATTCAACATCGCCTCGGAGGTTCCACGCGTCTTCCCGTAACCGGTCAGGCTCGGACCGAGCGTCCCGTACGCGATCTCATTCGGACTCATCGCATGACAGGCGTAACAGTTGCCGCCCGGCGCGCGGTTGGCGTGATTATCGACACGCGTACCCACACGAAAGCCGGCACCTTCGCGAGCGATCGCTTCACCGCGCCGCCAATCGCCCAGCTGTACCCCACCCTCGGGCCGAGTAATCGACTCACGAGCCAGCGCGATCACCTGACCAGCCAGCTCAGCATCGGGCGCCTCACCGCGGGTCGTCGAACATAGGCGTTGAGCCTCGTCCTGCTGCATGCGCTCGCGCGCTGTGCGTCCGTCCTGAGTGGGTTCTGCCAGGTTCAACGAACCCGATTCCATGATGATCTTCTCAGCCATTTCGGCTGGCGACATACCAAGATACTGGTTTTGTCCATCCTGCGCGGAAGCCTGCATCCCGGCGAACGCGAAAGCGATTGCGAGCCCGGTGGCCAAAAGCGTCTTATTCATCGAATGCTCTCCTGATTGAGACTGAAATAGCGACATCAGCGCTTGAGGTCTGGCAGGATCGCCGGCTGACCGCGAGCTTTATCGGTCCAAAAAGTCAGGATCGCAACATTGAAATCACTGTCCGGCAACGGATCGGCGTGACGCATCTGCCACATGCATTCGCGCACGCGATGCTGGCTTGAGCGAACCGCGTCGTGACCCACGCGGAAAGCGGGCCAAGAGATCGACTTTGTCCACTCGTAATCGCGGTTGGCGCTCGGCAGGTACGAGGCACGAATCCGCTTGCCTGCAGCACTATGACAGGTCGCGCAATTGAAATCATGAGTCCCCGCGATACGGAAATAGAGCTCTTCACCCGCAGCACGGAAAGCCTGCTCGAGCGGATGATCGAGAGGTGGATTCCACGCCATTCCGTTTGACTGCGCAGCGACATAAGTCGAGAGCTTCATGATCAGCGTGTCGCCGTGGCGCTGTGTAACCTCGGGCGCATCATCCGCAAAGCCTTGGATCGTTTTCATGCAATGCACGAGGCGGGATTCGAAATCCATCACTCGACCGGTGTCTTCAAAATAACGCGGGAGCTCAACGTAAGCCCCTTCGAGAACGCCCGGCCCCTTCCCGAAATCACAAGACTCGAGGGAAACATTGTTGGGCCCCATGGGCGTTCTGAACAGACTGCCGCCTTCCTCGACGACCCACATCGCAGGGTTATCCGGCATCATCTGAACGTTTTGCGGGCTCTGATGCAGGTAAAGAGAATCGGGGTGAGCATCAAGCACACCCTGCAGCACTTCGTACGGCTCAGCGGCAGACGCAAGCTGCGCGGCGCCACCGACCGCCAGCGCCACCGGCAGAGCCAGCAGAGATTTCTTGAGCATGGAAGCCTCCATCACGTGATTCGATCGAGCGCGGGACCATCCCGCAGCCTGACTAAGCGTCCTCGGCCTGTCCTCCCGCTACAGGTCACTCGAAAACCTCAAAAAAGCAAAAGCTTACGAGTCAGCGACACCCGTCCCCGGGTTGTTTTCAGCTACATTAGAAAACTCTAAACCACTGAAATTCGTTTTGTTTTCCCAAGGAACGCCTAATTGACGACACCCTGAATTGGATTATTCCCTCGACGGAAACCGAATTTCATGCCCACCGTGACGCAGACTCATTAAAACCGCGCGTTACATCCTCAGCGACCCAGAAAAACGTCCTAAAAACATCAAAAGGTCGGAGAGACATCGCTTCAAGCATATCTTCGCCGGCCTATCGACATCCCAGCGTTGCGATGGTCACAGCATCAAAGCCCGCACCTCGCGAGCCTTTTCTGAGCCGTTTGCTCCAAACCCATGACGGCTGTGTGATCCAATCAACGCGATACAGAGACGACAATTAGATCAGCCAGACGGCGCGCGACCGGAAGACAGCACCACCAGACCCAAGCGGCGCACAACGTCGCCCGGCCTTTCGAATCAATTCCGGAAAATTTTCACAGTCCGCCATCTGACGGCGCAGACGTCGCTTCTGATGACTACAGCAACAGGACCCGCACACCAATGACTGCCAAGGCCGCGACCGACAGCGGCAACCCGAAGCGAATCATGTCCCCAACTCGGATGCGACCCGTGGAGAACACGATGGCGTTTGGCGGCGTAGCCGTTGGTAACAGGAAGGCACAGGAAGCCGCCAGCACGACTGGAAGGGCGAACCTGAGCAACTCATCTGCCGCAACAGAACCGACCGCAGCGGCGACGATTGGCACCAGCAGGGCCGCAGCTGCGGTGTTCGACACAAAATGTGAAAGCACGATCGCAAACACGCTCATCGCGCCAATCCACAGCAAAGTCGACCCGTCGATCGCGGGAAGGACCGATAGGATGATGACCTCGGTCAGGCCGACGCGCTCAATCGCTGAACCCAGCGCAATCCCGCCACCGATCAGAAGCAAAACGCCCCATGGCAGATCACGGGTGTCGCGCCAGTCGAGCAATCTCGCGTTCACCGCATAACGCTTGGAGTTCTTGCTGCCGAAATCAGCCGACGTTGGCTGCGTCATTCTCTGTGTCGATTGGCCAGCTGGCAACACAAAAAGAATCACGGCAGCAACCAAAGCGATCTGTGCATCGCCAATCCCGGAAAGCCCGAGGCCGTTCATCCAGGGGCGTGTTATCCACGCCAAAACGGTAAGCACAAAGACGAACGCGACACGACGTTCAGCGCTACTCCAAGGCTTTGTTTCAAGGCGTGTCGTGGAACGACGCTGATCATCGCCACGCGCAGCGCCCAACACCACAGAAGACGGCGGCGCAGAACCGTCCGCGGCGGGTGATGTTGCGCCAGCGTCGCGTTGGGCTGCCGTCTTCGATAAGTCCATGCCCTGCGACGCGCCAGCCGATGATAGCCAAACCATCCCAATCTGACGCTGCATCGACCACAACACCCAGCCCCAAGTGATCAGCAACAACGTCACACTGACCGGCAGGGCCAATACCATCCACTCGAGAAAACCGACCTCCATACCCATCTGCCGCGATAGATACCCGGCCAACACTGCATTGGGTGGCGTCCCGATCAACGTCGCCATCCCGCCGATATTCGCCGCGGCAGCCAAGCCCAGCAGCAACAACCGCTCGTCGAGAATCCGACCCGGAACAGATCGCCCCGCCTGCTCACGGAGGACCGTCGTCGCAGCGATGGCGGTTACCACTGGCAACAGCAGCGCGACAGTCGCGGTATTCGAAATCCACATCGATAAGAACGCCGCAGAAATCAAAATAGCGCCGACCTGCCATGCGGGGTCGTCACGCGCGATGCGCAATGCAAAGCTTGCCAAGCGCTGATGTAGTCCACTCGAGGCCACCGCAGCCGCCAGCAAAAAGCCTCCGAGAAACAGAAAGACCACCGGATTGGCGTATGCGCCGGCCAAATCATCGACACTCAGTACACCTGTACTCGGCAACAAGATCAGCGGTAGCAGCGCCGTCACCGCTAACGGCACCGCTTCAAAAATCCACCACAAAAGCATCCACAGCGCCAATCCAACCACGACCCAACGCGACGCGAATTCGCCCTCCAGAATAATCCCAACCAGGGTCATCACCGCGGCAATGACTGGAGCCAACCAACGAATCGCGCCAACCATCTCTGACACCCCATGTCGTCCAGATTGGCTCAGCCTGCCCAAGTTCGAATTGAAAGTTCAACCGCAGTCGACCAACTGCCGCCCGGTAGCGGCCTCCCCGAAAGTCCCGACGTTAGACGGTCCCTATCGCGCAGCCTACGACGTCGCAAATCGACGGACGCTCAGATCACAACCGCCCGCTTCGATACGTAACTTCAACGACCCCACCCTTCAACGACCCCACCAACCTCAGAAGGCCAAAAAAAAGCCCGAGGGAAATCCCCTCAGGCTTCGTATCAAACCGTTTGCGCTCAGGCGCGTCCCGAGGCACCGGGACGCGCCTACGGGCGCCACACACACGCGGGATTCGAATGCGTCCACCATGAAGGGCTCGCATCGAAATCCAGCGACTAAGGCTCAAGTCCGTACTCCCCGGTCGGAACGCCTGATTCGCGAATCCACCGGGAACACCGGATATTCACACCCAAAGTCTAGCGACGCTACGAAGCGCCTATTTGGAGCAACAGTCGCCTACCAAGCCCGACACAAAATCCGAGTGAGCAAGCATGCGAGAAAAGCAAACCATGTCACTGCCCAGCACGACGAATGTCTTCGCGAATGCGTGCGGCCTTGCCCGTACGGTCACGCAAGAAATAGAGCTTGGCGCGGCGCACCGCTCCACGACGCTTGACGTCGATACGCGCGATGACCGGACTGTGCGTCTGGAATGTTCGTTCAACGCCAACACCTGATGACATCTTGCGAACGGTGAACGCGGAGTTCAAACCCCGGTTCCGCTTGCCGATAACGACGCCTTCAAAGGCTTGGAGACGCTCACGATCGCCTTCCTTCACCTTGACTTGCACGACCACCGTGTCGCCCGGACCGAATTCCGGAACATCGCTCTTCATCTGCTCACGCTCGAGCATCTCGATCACATTCATAACCACCATCACTCCTGTCTAGATGCGTGGAGCGCAGCACCAGAGCGCCGCTCCTTTCTCACTTCGTCAAGCAATCGCGCGTCTGCGTCGCTCAATTCGATCCCTGCCATCAGATCCGGCCGCCGTTCCAAAGTGCGACACAGCGCCTCTTGGTGCCGCCAGCGCGCGATCGCGGCATGATCACCCGAGCGCAGCACTGCCGGCACCGGTAATCCATCAACCTTCACGGGCCGCGTGTATTGCGGGTGATCAAGCAAACCACGCACGAAAGAATCTTGTGATGCCGACTCCTCGTGCCCCAAAACACCGGGTTGCAAGCGAGCGCAGGCGTCAATGAGCACCATCGCCGCCAACTCACCGCCACTCAAAACAAAATCCCCAATCGAAAGCTCTTCATCGGCAAATGCCTCAACGAAGCGTTCATCGATCCCCTCGTAGCGACCGCAGACCAGCCCGATCCGGGGCAATCGCGACAAACGTTGCACGACTGCATGATCCAACCGTGCGCCCTGGGGTGATAGCACCACCCACCAAGGACGTTCATCACAATCTACAACCGCTTCGACCTCACGCACCGCAGCCGCAAGAGGCGGGTACTGTAAAACCATTCCCGGCCCACCACCAAAGGGCCGATCGTCGACGCAACGGTGAAAACCCATACCGTGACGCCGTAAATCCCAAGCATGAACCTCAACCCGCCCCTCATCGATCGCCTGACCCACCACGCCCGACGCTAATGCAGACAGCATCTCCGGCATTAAGCTGATGACATCGAACCGGGTCACTTCAGATCCATCACTCAGGCCTTTTTCTCACCGTGCCGAAAGGCTTGCCGCACGCGGTGCTCAACATTTTTGATCGCATCGACTCGGGCAAACACCGCACCGCGGTTCAACAGTGGGTTAGTAGGCTGTCACCAATCCGTTGCCCAGTCGACACGAAGAACGCCGTTCGCCAAATCGACTTCATCGATCACGCGGTCGCGCACCCAAGGGATCAAACGTTCGCGATCGCCTTGAACGACGACGACATCGTTGGCGCCGGTTTCGAACAGACGATCGACCTGCCCGAGCACGTCGCCTTCGCGATTGATCACTCGCAAACCAATCAAATCGACCCAGTAAACCTCGGTACCTTCTGTGGCCGGCAACTCGCTGCGTTCCACAGCGAGAGTGCGCCCTATCCAGGCGTATGCGCCATCCCGGGAATCCACGCCATCAAAACGCAAAACAACGCCGTTGCCGTGTGCGCGGCCTTCTGCCACGCCGATCGAATTCCAGTTACCTTGCGCCGCCCGCCAGTACAAACTCTCAAAGCCCACGATCATATCTCGCGGCGACATTTCACTGAAGACCCTGACGAAGCCCTTGACGCCATAGACCCCAGTTACTCGCCCCACAATTAATTTATCGGTCACGGCTTACGCACTCGCTTCTCGGGACGTCTCATTCCCGCTATCGACTCGGTGCCCCGAACGCCAGCCGTAGATTGACCCGGCGACGCTCTGCGAAGCGCTCAAAAAATCGATCACCCCAATTGCTGGTCGAGCGTCTTCACGCGACCAGCGCAGTAATGACCGTACTTTCCAAGTCTGCCAACAGCATGCATCCAGACCGCTACCGATATTAGAGCCCGGACAATCCTGAGATTGGAATCGCCCCTGAGAACCTCTCCCGAGAGCAATCTACCTACAAATCGGATCTCGACCTTTTGAGACGCCCGGTTGTGCCGCCGTCCAGTGACCGCTTCATGGCCAACACACCAGCAGCCCCAATTTATCCGAGTTGATTATCCGGTTTGGTCTCGTGCGGATCAGGCGACCGAGGCTTCGCTCTTGTTTGCGCGCTCCTGCTTGACCAGCGTCTTAACACGAGGCGATAACGACGCGCCCTGCTTGATCCAATGTTCGACGCGATCGAGGTCAATCCGCTGCGGCTCTTCCTGACCGGCGGCGATCGGATTAAAGAATCCGATCCGCTCGATGTAGCCGCTATCGCGACGCGCGCGGCTATCCGTTACGACCACGCTGTAAAACGGACGACGCTTAGCGCCACGCCGTGCAAGTCGAATGGTGACCATAGTGCCTCTCAAAACTGGGAGAGTGCCGAAAACCAGAAAGCACTCAATGAAACGCAGCGTCTTAGGGCGCCGCGAGCGATCAATATGGGAGTCCGCAGCACAAGGAGGCGAGCTCCCGCGCCAGTCAGCCAAACTCGAAGGCCGACGCCGTCTCGGATCTTCTAAAGCAAGGCGCGGGATTATACCCGACCAAGCGCCCAACACAAGCACCCAGGGTGCTACGCCGACCGCTCTCACCGCCCTTTGTTCGACCGAAAACAGCGGTACATGAAGTCAATCCATGCCGAAACAACGTCTGGGACGCGGGGGGACTCGCTCGGTAAACCGGAATCAAGCCTGCGAAACGGTCCGACAGACTCTTCTGCAGACCCGCAACGACAACGACTGCGCCAATTCCCGAGCTGGCGCCACCTGCAGCAGAACAGTCGTATTTCAAGCGACCGCTCTTCGGCGAATCCAATTGAAACGTGACGCCGGTCAAGGGCAAGAAGACCCCCAGCACCATATCCGGCGTCACCTGCTACACCACTCAAACCCAGCAGCAGCCCAGCGTAGCTTGTGGAGCCCTCAGGTCGAGCCCAGGACGCGCCTGACGCAACAAGTACTGTCCGTTATCGTCACAATCGTCATGCGCGACTGTATCGAGCGATGAAGTGACCTGCTGCCATGAGCCCAAAAGACAAGGCCCGCTTCACTGAAGCGGGCCTCACCGGATCACCAATAAAAACCTTCGCACCTGATTCGCATTGGGACCGGGTGCGCACTACACCGATATAGAATTAGTTACGGATCCGGACGTCAGTCGTAACTTCAACGCGGCGGTTGGCCTGACGGCCTTCACGCGTAGCGTTCGAAGCGACGGGGCGCTCTTCGCCGTAGCCAACCACGCGCATCGCGTCACGACGGACGCCCTGCTCGGCAAGGAAATTGGCAACAGAGTTGGCGCGACGCTCGGACAGACCCTGGTTGTACGCAGCGGGACCGGTCGAGTCGGTATGACCTTCGACGAGAACCAGCTCGTAGGTGGCGTTCGGCGCTGACAATTGACGCGCGAGGTCGGAGAGCGTTGCACGGCCTTCCGGACGCAGCGTTGCACGGTCAAAGTCGAACAGGGTTTCTGCCGACAAAGTCGTGGTCGTGAACTGCGGAGCAGCGGCCGGAGCCGGCGCTGGAGCGGGAGCAGGAGCCGCCGCTTCAACGAAACCTTCGCAGCCCGGATGGATGACGTTGTTGCGGTCCCAGTAACCGGTACGGACGCAGTTACCCGAGCTGTCCTTGACGACAGTGCCCGATGAGTCCGACACGTTGGTGCCGTTAGTGGAGGCGTAGGCGGTACCGCCAAAGCCGAAAGCGATCGCCGCAACGGCAAACGCGAGAGTGTGCTTCGAGAACGCTTTATTCATGTTCGATCTCCTCGGAACAGGGGAACGTTGAGCTGACGCGATCAGAATCGTTGGCAGTGCCAGGCCGTCTCGGCGATGCAGCAGACGAGGGAAACCCGGCCCAGGCCCCCGCATCGGTTAGATGTTGGCACAACCGGAGCGGATTTGCATCATTTTGTAGAAAAAACGTATCGCTTTGACAACGACCGTTACATTTTAGACACAACAATCGAGCCCGCGCTGAATCTTTTTCGGGTCCCAACGCGAAAAATCCAGACTTTCTACCTGTCTTGCGGCCGCGACACCCAACTACGGCCTGTCTGAACCGTCAGTATTCGTCGATTCACGCATGCAAGCCATGCAGAGACTGCAAACTCGACATTCGCGAGCCCCCGGATCGTTGCACATACGCCATGTCGACGCGCCTGGCGGGCATTTGAGACCTATCGTTCGTGACACAGGCGCGATGACCTCAACGATAAAAAGCCGCAGGTCGGACGCCCTGCGGCTTTTTCGTCACAGCTTTTCTCTGCCGAAATCACGCGAAGCACAATGCTTACGAGGGGCGTAGTTGCTTAGGAGGGGCAGAATTCCAAATGTTCCGGAACCCTCGACACTGAGCGCTCGAGTGCTCGGGGGCCGGGGGCCGGGGGCGAATGACCCAGCCAAACAGACCACGTCAAACGGACCACCCAAAGAACACGCCCCATCGATACGTGCCCGAAGATCATTCAGAGCGCATAACGCCCTGAATGACGCTTGAATCACGCCCCGATCGCCTCTTTCGACGTCACATTATACCCGGGGACTCTGTTCGGAGACCGCGAGTCAACTAGGAAAGAGACGCGTTGTGCCGTTGACACAACTTACATCATGCCCATGCCCATGTCGTCCATACCACCACCCATGCCACCGCCCTTGGTGTCATCGGCCTTCGGCAGATCAGCAACCATCGCTTCGGTGGTGATGATGAGGCTGGCGACCGATGCAGCATTCTGCAGCGCGGTACGTGTCACCTTGGTCGGATCAAGAATTCCGGCCTCGAGCATATCGACGTATTCGCCCGTGGCTGCGTTGTAGCCATACGCCGCATCCCCGGAGAGGACGGCGTTCAACACCACTGATGGCTCTTCGCCACAGTTCGCAACGATCTGACGAAGCGGCTCCTCCATCGCCCGGCGAGCAATGTTGATACCCGTGTTCTGGTCGACGTTGTCGCTCGAAAGCGACGCAATCGCAGCGCGTGCGCGCAGAAGGGCAACACCGCCACCCGGGACCACGCCTTCTTCGACAGCAGCACGCGTCGCGTGCAGAGCGTCTTCGACGCGGGCTTTCTTCTCTTTCATTTCGACTTCGGTCGTGGCGCCGACCTTAATGACAGCAACACCACCGGCGAGCTTGGCAACCCGCTCCTGCAGTTTTTCCTTGTCGTAATCCGACGAGGCTTCGGCAATCTGCGCGCGAATCTGCGCAACTCGTCCCTGAATGTCCTCGGCCGAACCTGCGCCGTCGATAATCGTGGTGTTTTCCTTCGTAACCTGGATTTTCTTCGCATGCCCGAGGTCATCGATGGTGGCTTTCTCGAGCGACAGGCCCACTTCTTCCGAGATCACCTGACCACCGGTCAGAACCGCGATATCCTGCAGCATGGCCTTGCGACGATCACCGAAGCCCGGCGCCTTGACAGCAGCCACCTTGACGATGCCTCGCATTGAGTTGACCACCAGTGTGGCCAGCGCTTCACCTTCGACGTCCTCGGAAATGATCAACAAGGGCTTGCCAGCCTTTGCGACGCCTTCGAGCACCGGGAGGAGGTCACGAATATTCGAGATCTTCTTGTCGTACAGCAGCACGAAGCAGTCGTCGAGTTCAGCCGACATGCTCTGCTGATTGTTGATGAAGTACGGGCTGAGGTAGCCCCGGTCGAACTGCATTCCCTCGACCACGTCAAGGGTGTTTTCCAGCGAGGAGCCTTCCTCGACCGTGATGACGCCCTCTTTGCCAACTTTTTCCATGGCATCGGCGATGATCTTGCCGATATTCTCGTCGGAATTCGCCGAAATGGTGCCGACCTGCGCAATGGCCTTGGAATCCGAGCAAGGCTTCGAGAGGTTTTTGAGCTCTTCCACTGCAGCGATAACAGCTTTGTCGATCCCGCGCTTCAGGTCCATCGGGTTCATGCCAGCGGTTACCGCCTTCATGCCCTCGCGGACGATCGCCTGCGCCAAAACCGTGGCGGTTGTGGTTCCATCCCCAGCCGCATCGGAAGTCTGCGACGAAACCTCCTTCACCAGCTGGGCGCCCATGTTCTCGAACTTGTCTTCAAGCTCGATTTCCTTGGCGACCGACACACCATCCTTAGTGACCGTCGGTGCCCCGAAGGCCTTGTCAAGCACGACATTCCGACCCTTCGGCCCCAACGTCACCTTGACGGCGTTGGCCAAAACGTTAACCCCCCGCACCATGCGAGCACGGGCGTCATTACCGAAACGAACTTCTTTTGCAGCCATAAAGAGAACTCCTTGATTCATTTGTCCCGAAACAGTTGTCGCCTGAGGCCCGTTTTGGCGCTCATAGCGACATGAACTTTCAACTCAAGCCAAAATCCCGCAGAGGCGATGCAGCCCACCTGTGGGTATCGAGCGAGTCGAACCCGATGCACCCCGGGGGGGATCAGCCTTCGATCACAGCCATGATGTCGTCTTCACGCATCACGAGGACTTCCTGGCCGTCGATCTTGACTTCGGTGCCGGAATACTTACCGAACAACACCTTGTCGCCAACCTTGATATCGAGCGCGCGTACTTCTCCGCTATCCAGGATCTTGCCGTTGCCTACGGCCACGATTTCACCGCGGATCGGTTTTTCGGCTGCCGAGTCAGGGATCACGATTCCGCCGGCGGTGGTCCGCTCTTCTTCCATACGCTTAACAATGACACGGTCGTGCAGAGGACGCAGATTCATCAGTCGAGACTCCTTGAAAATTGGTGCGTTTTGAAATGGTTCAGCGCGGGTCGGATTAAGCTCACTGATCACAGCACGTTTTTCGGTCAGGGCAGTCCTTCGAAGGGGCCGCCCGGTGATTGCGGTGCGCGACCTGAAGCTACGATTGGTGAAAATCGTCCGGCCCATGAGTGCAAAATACCCGCTGTTAGCAGCCGAACGACTAGAGTGCTAGCAAGCTCGCATCATAGACCTCACGCTGGCTGCGTCAAGCGCAACGAGTGCCCGAAATTCGTGGACAACTTGACGCAGACGTGTAGTTGCCCGGCGCGAGCCGATCGCAACACCAGCGCCGCGCGCAGGCGTTCATCGAGCGAACACACCGCGCACGCCTCGTACGATGCGCGATCGGCGCGCACACTACACGTCCAGGTTGTCGCGCGGTGCCGTGCCGCTCCGCCTATCGTCGACGTCGGGCCCCGCGGTCCAGGGTAACCACATCCTTACCCACCCAGACGACGCGAATGATTGGGCACAAACCGATTATTTCAAGTGATGGCGGAAATTTTTTTCCGGTGCCCGCAACACTGACCCGAAACCATCTAGAGTCACGAAACCTTCAGGGCGACCGGCGAAAGACCCTCGAAAAACTCGACGAAAATGGAATCGACTGCGGAGAGGAGACAGACT
>JBKBII010000009.1:0-111303 GCA_046299415.1 Thioalkalivibrionaceae bacterium
AGCAGAAACGGGGACGAGCAGAAACGGGGACGAGCAGAAACGGGGACGAGCAGAAACGGGGACGAGCAGAAACGGGGGTTACCCCGTATTGTGGCGTTGGGCCGACGCGCGCCGGGTTCGCGGTCTCGTGCTGCGTCGGCGGCTGACCTTCGAGCTTTGGCGATGCCCATGGGCATGCCCCGCCATACGCTGATATTGTCGAGATGCCCTGACGAGATGCCCTGACGAGATGCCCTGACGAGATGCGCTGTCGCGAGATGCGATTGAGAGAACGCCGGGCGAGACGAGGTCGCATCGCTGGCGTTTGTTTGGCGCGTGCAGTTGAGAAGCAGTGGCCGCCTGAAGGATAAGTTGATCACGGGTTTAGCGACACGCAGCGCGGTTTTGTCGGATTTGGCATCCGCCCGATCCGGGCCGAAAGCTGGGCGATGATCGTACCGGGGAGAACGATGTCAAAGCGGGGCGGTCGCTCAAGCCCGCGCAATCATGCGCAGTCGTGACGTAGGGCTAGCATCAAGGCTTGAATGAGGTTTGGATCTGCGAGATCAGGCTGTTCGATCATTGTGTTCGTGTCAGTTCTTGATCGGCGGGCGGTTTGGCGCTGCTGTCGCGATTGCTAGAGTGCCGTATGCATGCGGTGCGCCGTGATCATCGCACACGCCGGGTTCGCGTCCGGACGTGATCCGAAGCGTCTGTCGAGTGCGTGGCGCCACCGTATGGTCATTATGGTCGAATCAACGCGCTGCGGGTGGTTTCGCAATGTGATGCGATACGTTGTGGCGAACCTCAATGCTGGTCTCTGAAACGCACGGTCATCGATTGAAGCGAGGGGTTAATTTTATGACTGAACCTGAATGTCTTTTTTGCCGGATTGGTGCCGGGACGATCCCCGCCGATAAGCTCTTTGAATCGGAGCGGGTTCTGGCTTTTAGGGATATTCATCCGCAGGCGCCTTTTCATGCCTTGGTCATTCCGAAGATTCATATCGAAAGCTTGAATTTTGTCGAGGTTGATCATGCTGAGATCGTCGCGGAAATGATGCAGGTGCCGAAAAAACTGGCCGCTGAATTCGGCTTTTCGGAGGCCGGTTACCGTACTGTTTTCAACTGCAATCGCGATGGCGGCCAAACGGTCTATCATCTCCACATGCACGTTTTGGCGGGTCGGTCACTGAGCTGGCCACCGGGTTGATCGTGGTGGGTTCGTCTTGTCGAGATTGTGTGAGTGTTGATGTTGTCGGAAGGGCGCGGACCGCACTCGGGATTTTTTTGGGCCCTGGGACATCAGGGTGATTGACGCATGTCAGTAGGATCCAGCGGCTTAATCGCCCGGGCCACGAATTGGGAACCGTACGGGGGTCGTGATGCGACCGTACCCACAAGCAAAGATCGAAACGGAGCGTCCGGCGATGAGAGCCTGTCGGCGGGCGTTGGAGGCGCTGTTCAATGGGCGCTCTGACCAAGACAGGCCGACGCCGGTGACCGGTGCCAGAATCGGAGCGTCGGCCCTGACCGGGGCATTGATGATGACGCTGCTGATGGCGTCAACTACCGTAACGGTGAACGCTTCTGAGGCGGATTCAGTTGCAGCCTCCGAGGCCGCTGTAGAGGCGTCCACTTTTGCCGAGGCGACTGTGCAATGGCCCTCCGCGATGCCCGGCTCTTACCCCTCAACTCGCGCTCTGGTGGGCGCCCAGACCGCACCTTCCGCTGGGCTTGGCGGCTCGAATCTATCGCTTCGCGGGACTCGGCATTCTGTCGCTGAGCCTGCAGTCTCCCGATTTGCGCTGGAGTTCGGCGCGGATGCGATGACCCGTTCCGCGGGGAGTGCGGCGGTTTTCGAAGGCGATGAGACGACCTGGCAGTCGCTCGAGGGGCGGCTTGATTTCCGGCCATCGAGTTTTTCTTCGACGACGGGGCCGGTCTATGGTCTGGGGTGGGGCGCGCGGTTGTCGCTGTATGAGGCGCGCGAGCGGTCCGCGATGGCGACCGAGTCACGTCGGCAGGGTTCGACCCTGAGCTTGGGGCCGTCGTTTGAATCAGGACGGCTGCGATCTGATCTTAGCGTCGGCTTTCGTCAGGAGTGGTCATCCGAGACTCGGGACGTTCTCGCGCCGTTTGGGGGGCGTCTGGCCCGGTTCGGGTCGGCAGGCTTTATCGATCTAGAGGGGCGCTATGCGCTCCGTGACGGTCGCGAGCTTCGCCTTGGCGTTTTTTATGATGCGCCCGAGTGGATCGCGCCGGGCGGTGAGGACTCCTCCGAGACGACATCCAGCGAGGCCCGCTATGGCCTTCGAATGGGCGTGTCGTTTTGAGTTGCGCCAAACCGTGGCTGCTTCGATTGGGACGTTGCGGGATGCGGTCTGAACGAGCGCGTCGGACGTTTATCGGCCGCACCGAGTCGTGGATCGGGTGACATCGCTCGGTGGGTTCGAATGTAACGACGGGATCGAGTGGAAGAAGGCGGTGCGGGTTGAGACCGAGCGGCTCCGCTTTTTGACGCAGTGGAATGTAAAACCTGCGTGTTTGAAGACTCAACGCGTTTTGAGGCACAACGTATTTTTTGACCTAACGTTTTTCCACGAACGAAGGCAGCGGGCTTTGACTATGTTGGGCTTTGTTCATGTCTGCTGGCGTCCTTCGACTCAATGCGACACACCTGACCCGTGACCCGACTTGTTGGCGAGGACTTCGAGCCATCGTGGTTCGTTGCATTGTGCCGCCGGCTGTTCTGGCCGATGTCGGTTCGGTTTGTCGCGTCTGCGTGCCTCGTGAGCACGTACGAATACGTAGATGGGCTCGCAGATGACGAGTCTTAGGTCTTTGAACGAGCAAGAGCCGTGGGGCTTGCAGGTGGTTGTGCAAGATGCCGCGGCTCCGTTAGTTGGCTGCAGGCTTTAGGGCGCAGCTGCCGTCAGGCCGAACGAGGTGCGGACTGTCCCGGTTCGGCAGCACCGGGTGTGTTGGCGTCGTCCGATTCACGGGCCTGCTCGTCTAGGTGTTCTTTGAGCCATCGGACGCCCTCGTACTTGCTTGAAAAGAAGCGATCTTCGCCGAGCTCATCGATCAAGCCCGCTGCCGCGAAGGCTTGCTTCACGGGTCGTTTTAGACCGCTGAAGTAGAGCTTGACGCCTGCACGCTCGAGGTCTTCGTTCATCTGCCGCACCTTGTCAGCGCCCGTGGCGTCGAGCCGGTTGATGCTGTCGCCCAATACGAGCAGCGCTTCGGCCTGCGGGAACTGCGCCACGGCGTCGAGCAAGGCTTCTTCGAAGTGGGCTGCATTCATGAACACAAGGGATGCGTCGAAGCGAAGGACGATAAAGCGTCGAGAAATCGGCTCAAGTCCGTGGCTGATGCCGGCGAGGACGCCGTCTTTGCTCATACCTTGAATTTCGGAACGAGGTTTGACAGTGCCGATCAAGAACAACAGCACGGCAAGCAGGACGCCGGCAATGACGCCGCCGGCGAGATTGGGTGCGAGGTAGAGCGTGGCGAAGAATGTCAGGAAGCCGGCGATGGCATCGGCCTTGCGGACTTTCCACGCGTCGAACAGGGTCTTGAAATTGAGCAGTCCAAATACCGCGCTCATGACGATGGCCGCCAGCACCGCCTGTGGCAGGTGGTAGAGGTAGGGCGTGAGCAGCAGCATGACGACCACGACGATCGCCGCGCTCACGATACTGAAGAAGCCAGTCATGGCCCCGGTTCGGAAGGCGATCGCCGAGCGCGAGAAAGATCCGCTGACGGTGTACGACTGCAGAAACGAGCCGACGATGTTAGCCAAACCCTGACCAATCAGTTCTTGATTGCCGTCGACCTTCTCACGCGTGCGCGCGGCGAGGGCGCGCGAGATCGAAGTGGCTTCCATGAAGCCGATCAAAGCCATGACTGCCGCGGCCGGGAACAGCGCAATCATTAGATCGAGGTCGAAGCGAGGCGCCCGAATCGCCGGTAGGCCCTGTGGAATCTGACCGACGACCGCGCCACCCGCCGACAGGCGAACGGTCTCGCCTTGAATCGCCATGGGTCGCCAGACCGTCTGCCCATTTTCAGCCGGACGGAACGTTTCACCGTCAACCGTGGCGAGTTTCAGGCTGTGAATGGTGTAGCGCAGCTCGCGCAGTTCGCGGGCGAGAATTTCTTGCTCGCGCAGCAACTCGGTGCGGCGGGCGACTTCCTCGGGTGTCGCGAGAGGACCGGATGGCAGGGCGCTGAGCTCGTTGTCGATGCCCTTCTGCCGGGCTTGATCATTGCGCCACTCGGAGAGCAGTACGCGGGCCTCGAGATCGTCGATTTGCGCCAGCGAGACGTTGGTTTGGCGTTCGAACCCGACCAGGGCTGACGCAGCGGTGCCGATGATGACAGCGAGCAGGACCCAGGGCGCGCTCTTCGACAGCCTTGGTCCGTACATCAACAGCGCCAGCGTTGCGAGACCAAAAATAACGGTTAACCAATGCGCTTGAGTGAATTGTTCGGCGACGCGCCAGAGATCCAGCAGAAAGCTGTCCGAGGTGGTGCGTGGGACGCCAATGAAGGTGTTGATCAGCGAGAGTCCGATGATCAGCGCGGCAGCGTTGGTAAAGCCGACGATGACCGGTTGCGAGACGAAGTTCATGACCACGTTCATGCGGAAAAGGCCGAGCGCAAGACGCAGGGCACCGACCATGAATGCAAGCAGGATAGAGATTTCGACGAAGCGCTCACTGCCGAGTGCGGCGAACGGTGCAACCGATGCGGCAGACAAGAGGGACAGCATGGCGACCGGGCCGGTATGCAAAAAGCGCGACGATCCCCACATGGCTGCAACGGCGACGGGAATGGTGGCGGCGTAGAGGCCGTATACCACTGGGAGCCCCGCGAGTGCGGCGTAGGCCATGGATTGCGGCACAAGAACCATTGCAACGGCAACGCCCGCGATCGTGTCGCGGGTGAGTTGCTGCTTGGACATCGGGAACCACGCGATGAAAGGCAGCCAGCGTGACCAGGGCATTGTGTTTCTCCTAGACGTCGGTGTGATGGACGAATTATTTTGGAATGAGCTTATGCCTTTTAAGAATAAGCTCGCGCGTATTGAGTGCGCAAGACACCGCTGAAAGTTTTTCAGGAGGGGAGTGCGTAGGCCGTGGGGGCAGCGCTGTAATGAACGTTGCGCGGTTGCGCATTTGAGAACTGCGTCGTTGACAGTGAGCGTCAGTGCCGGATCAGTAGGTCTGACCTTTGCGCTCGGGCCAAAACGCCCGGGCTAAAAAGCCTGCGTCGATAGGTGCGAGGCAATAGGTACGGGGGAATCGGCCTACCTGGCTTGATCAAGGAAGGCGTTCGCCGATGTCGGCACTCGGCGAAGAGTTCAGTCGTGGCGTGAACGCGAGCGAATGAACAACCAGCGTCGTCCCGGCCCGGGATGGATCGGAACGCGTTTGCGGCGTGAGTCAGCGGTGTCGTGCCATGCGCTGGGTGCGGACCCGAACTTGGATCGCGCGGGAGGGCGTGGCGTGGTGTGATGAGGAATTCCTGGCCGGAGCCCGTGGAGCCAAGGGCCTGTCGGTTTGGGGGATGAGCCCTTCAGGCGCGTGCGAGGCGAGTTGGGTCAGCGGGCCACCCAAAAACCGCCCAAGACGGCGATAGGTATCGATGGATCGGGGCGGGGCGATCGAGGCGTCTATGTCCCATGAATGTTCGAGCTGCGCCAGCGTTCCGGTAGCCGCCTGGGGTCACTCTAGAGCCGGAACGGAGTCGTCCTTTGTTGGCCGGACGTGACAACGAAGCGGATCAGAAGCGGTGGGGCTGAGTCAGCGCCGATCTGTGGCAGTCGAGCGACATGCGGGTCGATCTGGACGCTGAATGGGTGTGTTGAGTCGCGTGATTGAGTCCTGCGTCGTGCAGCCCGGCTGTCGATGGCGCGTGGGTACGAGGCAGGGGTCGTCGTTTTTTAGCGCCTGTTGAGCGGATCGATCGAGCGCGGATCAATCGGCACAGACGGCGAGTTTTTGCGCCCCGGCGCCCGGTGCTGCCTGACGCTCGGCTTCTGCAGCGGATGCGGTGGTGGGGCCGTCGCGTTTCGACTCTGTTTGATCGGCTTCCGAGGCGCTGTCATTGGCCGCCGCTCGATAACGATGTTTCGACGCTTCTGTCGTGTGTGGCTGACATTCGCCGTTGGCACGGCCGGCTGTTGCAAAGTCGGGTTGTCGACGTTTTTTTGTTGCGCCGAGAATGCCGCCGGTTGGCGGGCTATCGCGATCGGGTTTTGGCGAGCGAGTCGGCCAGCGACTCGACCAATTGGCGCCAGACTGCAAATCGCGATGGCGAAAGCGTTTTGCCGACGGCGTCGCGTACGGCGCATCCAGGTTCGGCCGCATGGCGGCAGTCTCGGAATCGACAATCGGCCGCAAGCCGGGTGAGCTCGGGAAATCCGCGTTCGAGGAAATCGGTGTCGTCGACGACGGGCGTGAAATCACGTACGCCAGGCGCATCGATCCAGATGGCTTGATTCTGCAGAACATGGAGACGGGCCGTGGTCGTGGTGTGTTGGCCTTCGCCGGAGTGTCCAAGATCATTGACCCGGAGATCGTCTCGCGAGGCTTCGTCGGCTGAGTCAAGGCCTGGAATCAGGGCACGCAGCAGTGAGGTTTTGCCGACGCCTGAGCCGCCGAGCATCAGATTGGTTGCGTTTTTGGCGAGATCGCGCACCTGATCGAGGCCGAGTTCGAGCTTGGTCGAGACGGGCACGATGGGGACGTCGAGTCCGAGTGTCGCCGCAGTGATTCGTTTGCGCAGTTGGGCGGGCATCAGGGTCCTGAGGCTTGCCTGTTGCGCGCGCTCCGTATCGGCATTCGAGCGGCCGCGAAAGTTCGTCGCTGTGATGAGCTCTCGCGTGAGAGTCTCGGCGAGTTCGTTCTGGCTCGGAGATCGCGCGGCGGGAAAGGTGCTGCGTTGCTCGCGCAGGGCCGCGATTTTCGCAGGGTCAGCCAGATCGATCTTATTCCAGACGATGATTGGCGTTGCGCCGAGAGCGTAGATCGCGGCAAGCATGCGCTCGAGCATGTATTGGGCCGGTAGCGGGCTATGTGTGGTCACGAGCCAGATGCGATCGACGTTGGCGGCGATGGTCTTGATGCGGCCGAAGCCGTCGATTCGGCGGACTTCGTTGCGGCGAGGTAGGCGTCGTTCGACAACCCAGTCGCTGCCCTGCCGAGAGAGCTGTATGCGATCTCCGGTGGCGATCGTGTCGCGGGAACGTCGTGTCTTTGCGGTGTGGACGAGGCAGTGCGCGTCAGGTGACGTTGCCGTCGTGGCGAGCCACTCGATGCGTGCGCCGAAGCGAGCGCGGACGACGCCTGATATGGGTTGCGCTGGCAGCGCGGCCGGCGCGCCATCGTCATCGTGTGGATGGCGCTCAGTGTCCGGGACGAGCGCCGCCCTGTCTGTTTTGGGCGCTGGGGTCGCGGTGTCGTGACGATGATCGCCTGGGGTGTTTTTTGGCGCGTCGGACATGGGACGACTTCGTGTCGGGAGTCGTTGTTGGTGTGTGCTCTGTTTGGGGGTGTTTTTTGAGGGTTGTCGCGGCGACGATCGCGCCGAGGACGGTTCAGCGGAAGACTGTCGGCTCGTGTGTGAGGTTGAATGAGCACCCGATTCGTCTCGGGAAGGGCGTGAGCCACGGATCCGGCGGGGCGTCATGATGCGAATCGGCCGGGACGATGCCGCGCGTGGTTTGAGTGAGATAAGGAGAGAGTCATGACCACGCACAGCTCCGTGGGAGGACGAGAGGGGCGGCGGCTGCGCGCACGAGCCTCTCGACCTGGCTGACGCGGATCCACTGGGCAACGAAGATCATAGGCGCTTTGCCTGTGGAGAGTCTGTATCCGTGAATCGTTTTCGGGGTTGACCTGAACAAGCGATAACGTGTGGTTCAGTAGTCGTAGTGGGCGTCTTCCAGGTAACGCGCGACTTGTTCGACTTCGTCGGGGAACCAGCCGACGTCGAGGTTGACGTTGCAGGCGTCGACCATCGAAACGAGTGCGTTGAAATTGTTGACGCGACGGTCTTCGCGTTTGTAGACGGCGAATGGATCTGTGGCGCTACCGAAGCGGGAGACGTGGCATTCGACGCAGTTGGCCGAATCGTGCAAGGCTTTGCCTGCACGGACGTCATCAGCTTTCGCAGTGGAGCCTAAAAAGAGGCCGGCGCAGGCAAGCGAAATGACAGCGAGGCGTGGGCGATGAATTCGGTGCATGGTTGTTCTCCTCGGTTGCTGGATGGCCAAGCGATTTGGCCGATGGCGGAGCGACTGCGTGGCGTTCCTGTTGTTCCAGACTCATTTGCAGTGGACTGTATTTCACCGAAAAGGTGTTTCGCTGGTGTCGATTGGTCGTTTTTTTGCCGCTCGACGCTTGAAATTCTAGGACGTTAGAGACGGATGGGCTTATGGCTGCGCGCAGTGACCACTTGATTTGGATTGATCTCGAGATGACCGGGCTCGATACGCAGTCAGACTGGATCCTCGAGGTGGCGACGATCGTCACGGATAAGGATCTCAACGTGCTGGCTGAGGGGCCAGTGCTGGCGGTTCATCAATCGGATGAGGTGCTTGCTGCGATGGATGATTGGAACCGGACAACTCATGGGAAGTCCGGCTTGATCGACCGTGTGAGGAAAAGTCCACTGGATGAAGTGGCCGTCGAGCAGGCCACGATCGCCTTCTTGAAAGAGTGGATCGGCCCTCGGCAATCGCCGATGTGCGGTAATTCGATTTGTCAGGATCGGCGCTTTCTGGCGCGTTGTATGCCGGATCTGGAGGCGTACTTTCACTATCGCAATCTGGATGTCAGCACGATCAAGGAGCTGGCGAAGCGATGGTCTCCGGGGCTTTTGGGCGGCCTTAAAAAAGACGCGTCCCATCAGGCCTTGCAGGACATTCGCGATTCGATTGCAGAGTTGTCTTGGTATCGCGAGAAGTTTTTCGATCTGCCCGTGAAGAATTCTGCGTCGTGATTACGCCGAGGGCGCGTGAAGCTAGGTTGTGACGAGATTGTCGCTCGCGCTCAACGTTGCGGTCTGTGGTGTGGGTGACAGGCTGAACCGAGAAGCTGCGGCTGATCTCGGCCAGTCGAGAGGCTGATGCCGTGGCTCGAGTGCCTCTCGCCCTGCCGCCGCCAGTGGCGCGACGGTTGCCTGGTGGCGGACGTGGCTTTCTGGTGCAGATTGATGACTGCGCTTGCTGTTTGAAGGCAACCCCTCCGCCGGTACCACGCTTTGGCGGCTTCACTCAGGCGCGGCCTGAGGCATGCAAGCCTGATGACGGGGTGCGTGACGGCCTGGAGGTCGAGGCGTGATGGCCCGCCTAGTGATCGCTCGGGTCGAGTACCGTGGGTTTGCCGTCGAGGCTGGGGTTGGTCTCGGGGTAGTCACGGCTGTAGTGCAGGCCGCGCGACTCATGTCGCGAGAGGGCACTGGTGACGACGAGTTCGGCGACTTGCCCGAGATTGCGCAACTCGATCAAATCGGCCGAGATCGGGTGACGCGAGTAAAAGTCGTGAATCTCATCGTTGAGGACGCGGATTCGTCCGGCTGCACGCTCAAGTCGGTTGGTGGTGCGGACAATGCCGACGTAATCCCACATAATGCGGCGCAGTTCGTCCCAATCGTGGGAGATCGTGACGTTTTCGCTGGGCGGTGTGACGCGCGAAGCATCCCATGGACGCACGCGGTTGCAGGTGCTGCGACCACGGGGGTGGTTTTGGATGTGTTCGGCTGCCGCCCGAGCGTAGACGAGGCATTCGAGCAGTGAGTTGGAGGCCATGCGGTTGGCACCGTGCAGCCCGGTGTAGGCCACTTCTCCGGCCGCGTACAGTCCGTCGATGTCGGTTTGTCCGTGTTCATCGACGACGACGCCGCCGCATGTGTAATGGGCGGCCGGGACGATAGGGATGGGTTCGCGTGCGAGGTCGAAGCCGAATTCGCGCACACGCTGAGAAATCATTGGGAAGTGTCGTTCGACAAATTCGACGCCGCGGTGCGAGATGTCGAGCAGGACATGTTCGAGGCCGAGGCGCTTCATTTCAGCGTCGATCGCGCGGGCGACGATGTCACGGGGCGCGAGTTCGGCTCGATCATCGTAGCGCGGCATGAAGCGCTCGCCGTTGGGGAGCTTCAGAAGACCGCCTTCGCCCCGCACGGCTTCCGAGATGAGAAATGATTTTGCTTTGGGGTGGAACAGGCAGGTGGGGTGGAATTGCATGAATTCCATGTTGGCGATGCGGCAGCCCGCGCGCCAGGCCATTGCAATGCCATCGCCGGTCGCGCCGTCAGGATTGGAGGAGTACAGGTAGACGCGTGCTGCACCGCCGGTTGCGAGCACGACGATCGGCGCGCGGAGTGCGCGGATGCGGTCATGATCGAGGTCTAGGACATAAACACCGCAGACCCGCCCACGCCCTGGCTCCTGATCGCGAGCGATAATCAGATCGATGGCAACATGCTGTTCGAGGCGCGTGAGCGGTGTTCTGGAAAAGGCGTCGGCGAGGGCTTTTTGAACTGCGGCGCCGGTGGCGTCGGCAGCATGGACGACGCGTCGGGCGCTGTGGCCGCCTTCTTGCGTGAGGTGGAGGTGTGTCCGTCCGCCTTTACGCACGCGAGTGAACGGAACGCCGAGGGACAGTAACCATTCGATGGCTAGGGGGCCGGCTTCGATCGTGCGCCTCACGGCGGTTTCGTCGCATAGGCCGGCGCCGGCTTCGAGGGTGTCGGCGACGTGCGCGTCGAAGGAATCTGCGGCGTCGAGAACGGCTGAGATGCCGCCTTGGGCGTAGCGGGTGCTGCCTTCGTCAAGGCTCGCTTTGCTGACCACGGCGACACGTTGCGTCGCCCCGAGATGAAGCGCGGTGGTCAAGCCGGCGGCACCGGAGCCGAGAACGATGACGTCGAAGTCTTGTTCTTTGGCGGAGAACTGCGCGGCTTTGCGTGCGACGGCTTGGGATGGGGCTGCGGTGGTCATGTCGCTCCTGAACGATGTGGGATCGGCATGGGCTGAGCTGCGATGGCCTTTGCGCCGATTGCGCATAATGCCGCGATCAACGCTGATGGCCGTGTTTCGGACGGAATTACTGTGGGGTCTAGCGCGCTCAGGGTCGAGCTTTGGCAGGCTTGTAAGTTAGGTGTTCCAATCAGCGGACGTGATGGCGACTGTGCCTGTTGCGCGACCAAACGACTGTCGGGAAAGACAGGAAAGGACAATGCATGAGCGAAAAGCCAGCCGATGAGGTGCTTGTCGAGCGGGTCCAAAACGGGGATAAGCGCGCGTTTGATCTGTTGGTGCTGAAGTATCAGCACAAGATTGTTCATCTTGTGGGGCGCTATGTGCACGATCACGCGACGGCTCTGGACGTTGCGCAAGAAGCGTTTATCAAGGCCTATCGCGGTATCGAGCGTTTTCGCGGTGACAGCGCGTTTTACACGTGGCTCTACCGGATTGCGATCAATACTGCGAAAAACCATCTCGTGGCGCAGAAACGCCGCAGTCCCGAGTACGAGGTGGATGCACAGGATGCCGAACAGTACACGGGCGATTCGGCGTTGAAGGAAAACGCAACGCCCGAGCGCGAGTTGCTGTCGCAGGAGATCCATCAGGCGGTGATCTCGACGATCGAGCAGCTCCCCGAGGATCTTCGTACTGCGATCACGTTGCGAGAACTCGATGGCTTGTCGTACGAGGAGATCGCGCAAACGATGGACTGTCCGATCGGGACGGTTCGGTCACGTATTTTTCGGGCGCGTGAGGCGATTGACCGGACGTTGCGGCCCTTGATGATGCGCTGACAATCGGGCAGGCCGGGATGCGAAGCATGTTTTGCTCGACGCTCAATTTGGGATTCTGCTCTGGCTGGATGCGCGTGTATTCGAACCTTTCGAAAAAAACGAATCTTCGTATCGGTTTTATCGAAACCGATGGAACTTAACGGTCAGGTTTGGTCTACCTCACTGTAACGCTGCATTTACGAAAACGTCATCGTCCCGCTTGTGGTTTTTCAGGATTGCTTCAGGTGGAACGCGTTTGAGACGGGAAGATCGCTGCGTCCGTGCGGGTTGGGTCAGGACCGTCACCGGGAACCGTAGACGAGTTTGATTGTCGGCGGACCAGCGCTGAGCGCAAGGACGTCAGATCAAGCAGTACAGCGATTGACGTTTGGCAAAAAGGGGCGTGCCCCCCGATCTGGTACGAGGCCACGCAGGGACGCACCGGGCCATTTTTGGCCGTTGCGATGATTGAGAAGAAAACGATATGAAAAACCATGTAGAACAGTCCCATGCAGGGGTCTCGTCGGAAAGCTCGGCGGAGAATGGCGATTTGGGCGAGCGCCTTTCGGCGTTGTTGGATTCGGAAACCAACGACTTTGAAACACGGCGAATGCTCGATGAGTTGACGAGGAGTGCCGACGCGCGTGCCCGGTACTCAGATTTGGCCGCCGTGAGGACGCTGACCCAAGCCGTCTTGGTGCAGGCGTCTTCATCGAACACTCGCAAGGCGCAGGATGCGAGTGATGGTATCGAGGATTCAGCCGACGCGTCGCGTGCGGGGACCCATGCGGCAAATGCCTGGCGCGAGCTCGCTGGTTCTGGTTTTGCGGCACGGGTTGCAGCTGCGATCGACGCCGAGCCAACAGCCAATGCGGGTCACGGATCGGGTGCCGCATCTACGCGCGTGACGAGCGGTTGGATGACGCGTGTCGCGGGTGGCAGCATTGCGGCGACGGTGGCGATAGTCTCGATTGGGGTGTGGCTGCAGGTTTCGCAGCCCGAAAGCTCGGCCACACTGGCCGCCATCGATGGGTCAGTGACCGCTAGCAGCACCGAACGCGCCCTTGTGGATGCCCCGGATCTCGGAGCTAGTGATCCGCGTTCCGTTTTGGCCAACGCGATCGACGGCCAACGTGTAGAAGGCGAAGCGATTCGTTTGTTCGAGCCCGGTTTGTCGCCGTTGCGTACTGGTGGGACGTTTTCTCTGGCCAGCCCATTTGCGGCACCGCTCGATCGTTCAGTAGGGCGCTTTGTTTTTGGCGATTCGGCCTCGAGTGAGGCGCGCCCCGACGACTCTCTCGCAAACGATATTCAGGACCGGAACAATCAAAGCGAGTAACGAACGACGGCGAAGAGATCGACCCCTCTGAGTCAACTTACAGTCCGGGTCGGGACAGGCTGACCGCTTCGATGATCCGCGTTGGAACGCGCTTCGTCGGGTCGGCCAGCTTTTTTGTATCGAGCGGCTCGGTTTGACGATTTCGAAACTGCCGTCACCAACATTCGAGAAATCCCGGATTCGGAAAAATTCTATTGGGCCTTCAGTTTATGTGTTTGATCCGAGCTGCTCGATTGGCATCGTAGAGGGGCTGGCGCAGTGGCCGCTTGACCAGGCAAGTTCGGTGGATCGGCGATGCTCGGATACTCCGGGACCGGTATGTCCACCGTTGATTGAAGATGGGTTTGAACAATTGATGAGTCGATCGGCCGAAGAAGCGTCATGGACTTTTGCGATTGCGAGTCTTTGAGATTCGCCAGCGTTCGGGCAGGGACCTGCGTCTCATCGCTGAGGCAAGGTCGATGATCGAGGTTGGCTCTCGAGCGATCTCAAATGTTTTGGGCTTTCGGCTGATTCGTGGACGGCGTGGTGTGCGGCAATGCATCAAGGTGAAGAGTCGCTGGTCTGGGCGCGGGTGATTGCGGTTGACACCGTCGGCATCGAGACGGTGCTGTGGGTCGAGCCCGAGCGACGCGGCGCCTGCGATGGGTGTTCGGCGCAGCCCGCCTGTGGGGTCGGCTTGCTTGATCGGTGGTTCAGCCGGCACCCGCGGCGGTTCCGTGCACTCGACGCTCGCAAGATTGCGCGAGTGGGTGATCGTGTGGCGTTGAGTGTTGCCGGCGAAGCACTCGTTTCAGCGGCACTACTGACATATCTCCTGCCGCTGGTCGCTCTGATTCTTGCAGCGATCGTTGGCTCGCAGGTCCTGGGGCCTTGGCTGGCCGGTGTGACTGGGGTGTCGATGTCGGCGTCCCACGAAATCGCGGGCGTCGTTTTTGCGTTTCTCGGATTTTTCGGTGCGCTGATTTTGGGTCGCTGGATCGGTCGCGGGCGCCTCGCCGGGGCCTTGCCGGTTGTCGTGGCGAGGCGCGAGAATCGAGCGGGTTTATAGCCGCGTCGCGCGAGTTTGGTCCCGAGGGGCGTCGTGTCGCTCAATGCCATGGGTGATCCTCTGCGACGCGGGCTTGGTTTTGCGTCCGATCGTGAAGCTTGCTTGATGTCCTGTTCGGTTGACGCTGCTCGAATGAGCGCGCCGTGTCGTCCGTAAAATCAGGCTTCTCGCGCGAGCGAGCGGGAACCTATTTCAAACAATCTGGCCACAGAACCTGACGCTCGGCGGCACGACGGCCGAGTGCTTGATGGCTGGACCGTCACGGGCACGATTGATCGACGCCAAGTGGCGCAGGCATTTGGGCAAAACGGGTTCCGACGACTGGTCGTCGGACTGCAGCATTGGACTGCGACGCGACTGAGAAGGTGAATGTGATGATGTCGAAAGATGTCGACCAAGAACAATTCAAGCGCTTGGAACCAAAGCGCAGGGTTCAGCGCTCCTTACCCGCGGACATGATCACCCGTGACCCTTGGGGTCGTCGTGCGGCGGCTGAGCGAACGGGACAGGCGCGGATGAGGGTCGGGCAATTGAACCGCGGTGTCTGGGCAGGCTGGCTGGCCGCGAGCCTGGTGATCGCTATGTTTGCGTTGATGTGGCCAGCGCCGGGCTCCGCAGAGGTGCGTGGTTTGCCCGACTTCACACCGCTCGCGCGCGATCTGAGCCCATCAGTTGTCAACATTTCATCCGCTCGCGTGGCGAGTCAGGCGCGGTCATCGCGGAGTTTGCCGGAGGTGCCAGGTCTGCCAGAGGGCTCATTGAACGAGTTGTTCGAGCGTTTCTTCGGCGAGGGGATGCCTTCGATTCCTGAACACGGGAGGCCGGGGGCGCCCGGTCGCAACTCGCTCGGGTCGGGGTTTGTCTATCGCGACGACGGTTACATTGTGACCAACAATCACGTCGTCGACGGGGCTGACCGTGTCACGGTGACGTTCTCTGATCGGCGGGTTTTCGAGGCCGAGGTGGTTGGCACCGATGTCCAATCCGATTTGGCGCTACTGAAAATCGACGCAACGGGGCTGCCGGCGCTGCGCCTCGGCTCGAGCGACGAGCTGCAGGTTGGCGAGTGGGTGCTCGCGATCGGTTCGCCTTTCGGTTTCGATTTGTCGGTCACCGCTGGAATCGTCTCGGCCAAGGGTCGCAGCTTGCCGAACGAAAACTATGTGCCGTTCATCCAGACCGACGTTGCAATCAATCCTGGAAACTCAGGCGGGCCGCTGTTCAACTTGAAAGGTGAGGTCGTCGGCGTCAACAGTCAGATCTACAGCCGTACCGGCGGCTTCATGGGTCTGTCGTTTGCGATTCCGGTCGAAATGGTGCGGGATGTGGTCGAGCAACTGCGGACGACGGGTACGGTTCAACGCGGCTGGCTGGGCGTTTTGATACAGGAAGTTGACCGCGAGCTCGCAGATGGTTTTGGTATGGACTTCCCGACCGGTGCTCTCGTAGCCCAGGTACAGCCAAACTCACCCGCTGCAGCGGCAGGTTTTCAGCCGGGCGACGTCATTCTGTCGTTCAACGAAATGACTATTTCGCGTTCGGGAGCGTTGCCTCCGATCGTCGGCAGCACACCAGTGGGTGAGCGGGTGCCGGTGCGAATTTTGCGCGGAGGTCGTGAGCAGACTCTGCAGGTTGTGATCGAGCCGCTGCCCGAAGAAATGGCTGCTCTCGATCGCTCTAGTCCGCAGTCGTCTCGCGAGGCGCCGACAACGGGTTCCGAGGCTTTGGGGATGCGGCTCGAGTCGCTGTCCACAGAAGACGCAGCTGCGTTGTCTCTCGATGAAGGTGCACTGCGCATTACCGAGGTCACGGGTGAACCTGCTCGCTCGGCGGGGTTGCGTTCGGGCGACGTGATTGTGCGGATCGCCAATCAACGAACCACATCGGTGTCTGAATTGCAGGGTCTGTTGTCAGGGCTTGAATCTGGACGGTCCGTGCCGATCCTGATTCATCGTAACGGTAGCCCGCGTTTCCTGGCGATTCGGATCCCTTGATCTGTTGGTGAAAGGCGCGGGCCCACGCTATTGGGTGGCTACGTCGCTTTGGCCTGACTTGGAAACCGGCTCTGGTTGATTAAGGTCGCCTGAGCCGAGTTCTGCAACTCTCGAGCCTAGGGATCACGTCGCGGATCGACGTGGTCCCGTCTTTTGTTGAGGGGTCGATTTGTGTGCGATTTGCGCTTGGGATGTGGGTCGACGGGGTTTCCGTCGGCCACGGTTTTGGTCCGAGACGGTCTGCGGCGACTGATGTCTCGCGGGAGCGCCCGGTCCCAAGATCATGCAGGGCAAAGAGATTGAGCGAGACCGACATGATTTGCAGTAAGAAAGCTGCTGATGTCGGTGGAAGCACCGCGCCATCGGTGCGGGTGTACCATCGCGATGGGTGTTTTCTTTGCGACGAGTTGCTCGAGGCCGTTGCGACGTTCCTCGACCGGTATACTTTCCGGCTCGAGACCATCGATATCGATGAGGATCCGGCATTGTTGGCGCGTTTCAACGCCAAGGTTCCGGTCGTTGAAGTCGATGGAGACATTCTTTGCTGTCATCGGTTGGATGTCGGTGCTTTCGACGAGGCGTTGCGCGATGCGCAGAAACTCGTGGAGGCCGGCTTCGTTCCGCATTACGGCCCTGAACCGGCTCCTTCATGACCGATCCACGTCTGACCCGAAATTTTTCGATCATCGCTCACATCGATCACGGCAAGTCTACGCTTGCCGATCGTCTGATCCAGATCTGTGGTGGCCTTTCCGAGCGTGAAATGCAGGAACAGATCCTGGATTCAATGGATTTGGAGCGTGAGCGCGGGATCACGATAAAGGCGCAGAGTGTTTCGCTGTATTACGACGCGAAGGACGGTCAGCGCTATCAACTAAACTTTATTGATACGCCGGGGCACGTCGATTTCTCGTACGAAGTGTCGCGATCACTGTCAGCCTGCGAGGGTGCGTTGCTCGTAGTTGATGCCTCGCAGGGTGTCGAGGCGCAGTCTGTCGCTAACTGTTACACGGCGATCGAGCAGGATCTCGAGGTGGTACCTGTTCTGAACAAGATCGATTTGCCTGCAGCTGATCCGGATCGGGTGGCTGAGGAAATCGAGGACGTAATTGGCATCGAAGCGCGCAGCGCGGTGCGGGTTTCGGCGAAGACGGGTGAGGGTGTGTCCGATTTGCTCGAGGAGTTGGTGCGGCGCATCCCACCGCCTCAAGGGTCGGTCGACGCACCCCTGCAGGCCTTGGTGATCGATTCTTGGTACGACAATTACCTCGGGGTTGTGGCGTTGGTTCGGGTCAAGCAGGGGCGTTTGGCGGCGAAGACCAAGATACGGTCGATGGCGCTGGGGCGCGATTACTTGGTCGATCGCGTTGGTTTGTATACGCCGAAACCTTTGGATCGCGATGCGCTTGAGGTCGGCGAAGTCGGCTACGTAATCGCGACGATCAAGGACATCACCGGTGCAAAGGTCGGCGATACATTTACCGATGCTCACCATCCTGCGGATTCAGCATTGCCGGGCTTCAAGGAGGTTCAGCCGCGAGTTTTTTCCGGGCTGTATCCGATTTCGGCCGATGATTACAACGACCTTCGCGAGGCGCTCGACAAGCTGAAACTGAACGACGCGGCGCTGCATTTCGAGCCGGAAACGTCTCAGGCACTCGGCTTCGGTTTTCGGTGCGGGTTTCTTGGGATGCTGCACATGGAGATCGTGCAGGAGCGGCTCGAGCGCGAATATGATCTCGATTTGATCACGACTGCGCCCACGGTGGTGTACGAGGTCGAGACGACCGATGGAACCGTGCTGAAGGTCCACAATCCGTCCGAACTGCCGCCACCGAACAAGATTGCCGAAATTCGTGAGCCGATCATCCTCGCGAATATCCTCGCGCCGCAGGACTATGTGGGCGCGGTGATGACGCTGTGTATCGAGAAGCGCGGTGTACAGGCGAAGATGCAGTACATGAGTCGACAGGTGCAGATGGCATACGAGATGCCGATGGCGGAAGTCGTGCTCGATTTTTTCGATCGTTTGAAGTCAGCGACTAAGGGCTATGCGTCGTTCGATTACCAGCCGCTGCGCTTTCAGGCTGCGCCTCTGGTACGTGTCGATGTGCTGATTAACGGCGAGCGCGTCGATGCGCTGTCGCTGATTGTTCACCGCGATCAGGCGGAGCGCAAAGGCCGTGAATTGACCGAGCGGATGGCTGACTTGATACCGCGCCAAATGTTCGAGGTCGCGATTCAGGCTGCCATAGGTGCGAAGATCATCGCCCGGTCATCGGTTAAGGCGCTGCGCAAGAATGTTTTGGCGAAGTGCTATGGCGGTGACGTTTCGCGCAAACGCAAGCTGTTGGAAAAGCAGAAAGCGGGTAAAAAACGTATGAAGTCGATTGGTCGCGTCGATGTGCCTCAGGAGGCGTTTCTTGCGGTCCTGTCGTCCGATGATGGATGAGAGGTCGAAGGGTGCCTTGATCGGTCACAATGTGGAGACGATGCTCGCGCGCCCTAGGTGTGAGGTGTGGTTGATCCGGCCGTCCACCGAGGTCATTGCGTGGGTGGGGTTTGGAAAAGGTCCGAGAGGTTCGGGCCGGACTTGTAAGGCCGATCGGATAAAATCACGCGGGTCGGGTAAGTTTTCTCATGTTCCATCGGCTGATGGTCGCTGGAGCCTTTCGGTTCACGCTCGTGCCAAGAAGCTCCGAAGGTCTTTAGGGTCTCTTGGCGCAGGATGCAGACATTTATGGGGACGTCACGTCGCCATGCAAAACGCTCGGGGGATCTGTGGTTCTTGAATGGGTGTTGGTGATCGGTACGCTGGTGACCGGTCTGATCCTGCTGGGTTGGACGTTGGCACGGCGGCGGAATTCTGATCAGGCACGACAGTTGCCCTGGTTTGTTGATTATGCGCGCAGTTTTTTTCCGGTTCTGCTGGTCGTCCTTGTGTTGCGATCGTTTGTGGCAGAGCCGTTCCGAATTCCCTCTGGATCGATGATGCCGACACTTTTGGTCGGTGACTTCATTCTGGTTTCGAAGTTTTCGTACGGCATACGCCTGCCGATTACGCGCACTGAGATCTGGCGCACCGGTCGTCCCGAAAGGGGTGACGTTGCGGTATTCAAGTATCCCGATAATCCCGCCGAGGATTACATCAAACGCGTTGTTGGGCTTCCGGGCGATACGATCGAGTTTCGCGGTCGGGATCTAATTATCAACGGCGTCGTGCAGCCACGACGTCAAGGCGACGGCTACACGGGCGTCGGTTCCGGACGAACGATGACGGGCGCTGTGTTGGCGACGGAGCGCTTGGGCGATGTCGAGCACGACGTCTTGTTTTGGGATCAGGCGCGGCCGATCGAGACTCGTGTGACTGTTCCGGAGGGTCACTACTTTATGGTTGGTGACAATCGAGATAATTCGAATGACTCGCGGATGTGGGGCTTTGTTTCGGAAGATCTTTTGGTCGGTAAGGCGTTGTTCGTTTGGTTGAACTGGGACTTTTCAGGTGGGCAGTTTGACGCTTCGCGCATCGGGCGCAGTATCCATTGATGGCTATTACCGGCTGCGAAGAACACGCTCACTTGAACCCGGTTATCCACGTATGAACGCTGGTCTGAGCGGGACGAGGGTCTCGCGTTGATCGAGGCGCTGGCGCGATCCTGGTCTTTGGCGCGTGATCGTCGTGGCGGCAATCGATATCGACTTTGTTTTGGGTGCACTGATCTTGTCTATCAACAGTCGTCATTGCGATCAAGATTTTGGTTTGTGAGCACCTTCCGGCTCCCTGAGCCTTTGAACCCTGACTCCTGAAGGTTAGATGTCAGACTGATAACGACTGCTCGAACACGTCACCCTGCGGTCGCGCTTTGACTTTGGTTTCGAATGGCGTGATGGTAGCGACGCGATGGAGTGAAACTTGATAGCCTGCGTGTGTTGTCTGTTGATCGCGTTTTGTCTGGCGTCTAGCGGTTTTGGTGGGGGTCCTGAGCCATGTTGAACGTATCTGCGTCTTTACCGTCCCGTCGAGCAATGATCGAGCGCGAATCCGGTTCAAGAGACATGGCGTCGACCCATAGCGAGGCCACTCTCCGCGACCATCGCTGGACAAGGATGCGTCACGGTGGGGCTGCTCAATCAGTGGCCGAGAGCGCTGGTGGCACCCGCGGCGCGAGTCTCGTCACTATCTTGATCATCGTTTTTTTTGTGTTGATGGTCGCAACTTTTGCGCTGAAGTTTGGTACGTCATATACGCAGTTCATGACCCTTCGCGGCATATTGGCTGAAGTGGTTGAAGAGCCAAACGCCGCCGCGCGCAACATGAATCAGACGTGGCCTTCGATCGAGCGACGTTTGCGTGTCAATTCGATCTACGGTCGTGAGCGAGATGACTTCTCACTGATCGACGTGGAGGGGGTTCGTTACCTCGTGGCTGAGTACGAGGTGCGTAAGCCGTTTATTGCAAACATTGATGTGGTGACGCGCTTTCGGCACGACCAGCCCTTCGAATAATGACGTCTAGGGGTGTGGATTTTGCGTCTGCTTGCGGGTGCCGGCGGCGATCGAGGGTATCCGGCACGACCTACTGTGCCGCTGCGGTGACACTGAACCGATGATCGAGGCGGAAAAGTCAGTGGTCAACGGCTCGGTGCCGAGGCGTCGGTGGCAGAGCTTGCTGGCGACAGAGAAGCTCGACTCAGAGCTCTTGATGCGGGCACGAACGCATCGTAGTGCTGGAGATTCACACTATGAGCGGCTTGAGTTTGTCGGTGATGCCGTACTCGGTTTATTGGTTGCCGAGGCTTTGTACTTGCGCCGACCGGATGCGCCTGAGGGGACATTGACGCGACTGCGTGCCCATCTCGTCAATCGTCATTCTTTGGCAGACATCGGCCGCGAGTGGTCTTTCGGTGAAGGACTGACGCTTGGCGAGGGCGAGCGGAAATCCGGCGGTTCGCGCCGGTCTTCAATCTTGGCGGATGTGGTCGAAGCGACGATCGGTGCAGTGTATTTGTCGTCGGGTCTCGACGCGACGCGCGCGTTTGTGACCGCGCTGTATACCGATCGGCTCGAGCGCCTTCCTGATGATCAGGACCTAAAAGATCCAAAGACGCGGTTGCAAGAGGTTTTGCAGCGTTTGGGTCGGCCGCTGCCATCGTATCGGATGGTGGCGAGAACGGGCCCCGATCACGATGCCTCTTTCGAGGTCGAGGCGGAAATTCTCGAGCCTCGTGCCACGGCGCGCGCGGTCGGGCGCTCGCGGCGTGCCGCTGAACAAGCCGCGGCAGAAACTTTGCTCGAACAGCTAAGCAAGAGCCGCCGCTGAGCTCGTGCGTGCGTCCATGAAAGCGGACGATGATCATTCGTGTTCGGGAAATCTTCGTCGATGATCGGGTGGCTGGCTGTGTGCCGCTCAGGTTGGTGGATTGTGGTTTTCCGAATCGAAAGATCGGTTTCGTGGTGTTGGCTCGTGAGTTCAAGAGGGCGCCGACGATGACGATTATCTCGAGACGCAAGAATGACTTCGTTGGCTCAGCGCCGGGGTGAGGTCTCGAAGCGTGGCCCAGGTTTGTCATGTCACCGTTTGCTTGGTTGTAGATCGTTCGGGGCGGCTTTGGTCGAGTGTTTGGATGACTCGTAGGCACCGGCTGGCAAACGTTTGCGTGCAATGATTGGCACGCCTACAACGGGTGAGGTTTTGATCGCTATGAAAGAGTCGTGTGCCCAGGGAGATTCTGCTTCCGCGGCCTTGGACATGAATGATTCGTCGGTTGCGGAGCGCGAGTCCGGTGATGGGTCGGTGAACGATAAACCGGTTCGATCGTCTGAGTTGACGACGCGTTTTGGTCACGTCGCGTTGATCGGTCGGCCCAATGTCGGCAAGACGACGTTGATGAATGTTTTGGTCGGCGAAAAACTCGCTGCGGTAACGCGCAAACCGCATACGACTCGGCATCGGATTGTCGGTTTGGTCAGTGATGAGACGACGCAGATTGCGTTGCTCGATACACCCGGGATCGACGTGTCGCGGGGGCGGTTGCTGAATCGGGCGATGAATCAGACGGCGATTGCGGCGTTGACCGAGGCGGATATTGTGTGTCAGCTCGTTGAGGCGGGTGTTTTCAATCGTCTCGATGCCGAGGTCCAGCGCCACGTTGCGGCGGCCGGGCGGCCGACTTTGTTGCTGGTGACGAAAGTCGATCGGGTGGCCGACAAGATGACGTTGCTGCCGTTCTTGGCTGAGCGCTCAGCCGCATTCGATTACGCTGCTGTGATTCCGATTTCCGCACTCAAGCGCACTCAGGTTGATCAGTTGCTGAGCGAGATTCGCGCGCGGTTGCCTGTTGGCCCCTTTGGCTATGATCCCGAGACCCTAAGCAATCGACCCGAGCGGTTCCGCGTGGCGGAGGTTGTTCGGGAGCAGTTGATGTTGCGGCTGGGTGAGGAACTGCCTTATTCGGTTGCAGTCAACGTGCTGGCGTGGGAGGACCGAGCGCGATCGACGCACATTGCTGCCGACATCATCGTCGAGCGTGATTCGCAAAAGGGGATCGTGATCGGCAAGGGTGGGTCGATGCTGAAGGCCGTTGGTACGGCCTCGCGGACGCAAATCGAAGGATTTTTGGAACGTCCGGTGATGCTGGAGTTGAATGTACGAGTCTCGCCGGGTTGGACGCAGGACGCTCGCCGGTTGCGCGAGTTCGGTATCGAGGAGCGGTAGACGATCGCCCGTTGGAGTTTTGGTGCGTCGTGCCCGGCTCGTGATCGCGCTCGGTGGCGATGGATCTGGAGTTCTGCTCGCCAGAAACGCGCCGGCCTGGATCCAGCCGAACGTAATGTGTTGAGGCTTGAGCCGGTGTTTCTTTATCTCTTTCAGCGCGCTGGGGTTCGATCGGTGGCGCTGAACGGTTAGTCGTTTTCCTGTTGTTGACGCTTGGGTGCCTGCGGCACTTTGAGCTGCTGCGGCGCTTTGTCGGTTGCCGCCGTCTCGTTTTTTTAGTGTCGGGGTGAGTGTGGCGCGTCCGACGATCCTTGCGGCATCTCGGGATCTGGGACGGTGGTTGTGGGATGAATCGAAGTCGCGGTGGGTGATTGGCGTTGATGATGAGTTTGATTGCGCCAGTTTTTGTATTGCACCAGCGAGTCTTGATTGGGGGGCAGCGTCGGTACGATCTGTTCGATGGGCAAGGTCGACGGATCGTGGCGCTCGCTCGTGGTCGTAGCGGCCCGGGATTACAGCCGTTTCGCCGCTATCGATGGGCCACCCGCCACGCGCCTAAGGCGGACGGTGACGCTGCGGATCGTCGATACGCGGAAGGATTGATCGCATCAGGTGACGCGGCTGACGCTGAAGCAGCGGTGTTGCGTGTGCACGATGATGCCTTTGAGTTGGTGGCGACCGCGACGCTGGCCGATACGCGACTTGTCGCGGCGCTCTATCTCAATGAACTGTTGTTGCGGGCTTGGCCGGCGCAAACGGCGTCTCCGGCGTTATTCCGCGCCTATGCGGCAGCACTGCAGTCATTGGCGGATGGGCGTGATATCGCTTGGACACTGCGCCGATTCGAGTGGACGCTGTTTGTCGCTCTTGATCTGGGCGTCGAGCATCTTCCGCTTCAGGACAGGGTCGGTGCTCGAACCCGCGTGGTGTCTTCAGGGCCGGGCTTAGGTCCCATCAAGCACTCGTCTGTTGGTGACGAACCCAAAGCCGATGAGCCGTTTCCGTGGTCTACGCCAAGAGTTCGCGCTTTTGGGTCGTCAAAGAATTGTTCTCCTGAAAGCAAGTCGGAACTGTGGTTTGTCGTCGATCAGGGGTGGCAGTTGTTGACCGGTTTCGAGATGAAGTCGGTGCGCGGTGTGCGCATGGCTTCGTTGGTGCGTTGGGACGCGGTGATGCGTGCACAAATCGAGAGTTTTGAGGGCTCCGTACTCGAGGCTGGGGCAGCTCCGGCCGAGTCGCGTTCCGAGGAAGAGTGGTTCGAATTGATGGCGCACTTGGTCTCTCTCGACCCGGAGTTCGCTCGTGGCTTGAGAGATGTCCATAGGCTGGTGTTGCACCAGTTTTTGGGCGGGCGTGAGTTGGCGACGCGGGCGTTGTGGAACGAATGTCAACGGGGTGCAGGCGCGAACGATTGATGCCGGTGCCAAAACGAGGTGTTGAGTAGGTTTTGGTGTCTTGACGCAAGAGGCTGATTGCCCCTGCGGACTCTTTTGTATTCGCCGTGCGCGCGGCAAGTTTTGGCTGAATGCGTTGTCAATGGGCGAGCTTACGGTGAACTGATGGTCGGCGGTCGGATCGCGAACGCTTTGAAAGCGGGCTCGCAGCGGTCGCCGTAGTCGTTTACGGGTTTTGCGTGTTCGAGTCGGCCGTCGGCTCAACTGCCTCTTAGCCTGTCGCGATCGCGGACGATGATCGCGGTCGACAAGGCTTGTCGTGCGCAGGCTTGACTGAAAGATGTGGCTTAAAGACGTTTTTGCTGCTGCAATCGCGTGCATTGGTTCGAGCGACATTCGCGTTTTTGCGGCGTAGCTGGTGGATGGTGATTTGCGGTCTGGGCTTGGCAGCAGTCGGGCGGTGGCTCGGCACCGCTTTTCGGTCGGATTTGCGTGATTCGGGGGGGGGGGATGAAAGACGGGGTTGCGATGATGTCGGAGACGTTGCTGCTGGGTGTCAATTTGGATCACGTCGCGACGATCCGTCAGGCGCGTCGCACGCCATATCCTGATTTGATGCACGCCGTACGATTGGCTGAGGCCAGTGGAGCGGATTCGATCACGCTGCACTTGCGTGAAGATCGACGTCATATTCAGGACGACGACGTGTTTGCGATCAAGCCACGTTTGGCCGGGCCGATGAATCTCGAGATGGCGGCAACGGAGGGGATGCTGAAGATCGCCCTGGAGCTGAGGCCCGAGGCGGCGTGCCTAGTCCCTGAAAAGCGAGAAGAGTTGACGACCGAGGGTGGGTTGGACGTGCGTGGTCAGAAAGCGCGTCTCGCCGAAGTAGTGTCGGCTCTGCGCGAGAACGGGACGCGGGTGTCACTGTTTATCGAGCCAGACGAGGCACAGATCGATGCCGCTGTGGAATTGGGCGCTCCCGTGGTGGAGCTGCACACCGGCGCTTACGCGAACGCGCGCGCGGGTGCGGAGCTCGAGTGGCTGCTCGAAAGCGTGCGCCGCGCCGCTGGTTATGCCCGTGAGCAGGGTTTGGTCGTACATGCCGGCCACGGGCTGGATTATCAGAATGTGCGAGCGATTGCGGCGTTGCTGGATATCAGCGAGCTCAATATCGGTCATTCGATCGTGTCGCGGGCGTTGTTCACTGGCCTGCCTGAGGCCGTCAGTCATATGCGTTCGGTTATGGATGCGGCGCGGTTGGCCGCGATACAGGCGCAGGTAAGCGATGGAGGTTGAGGAGTCGGTGTTCGGGCGGCGATTGCGGCAGTTTTCGAGGCATGGGGGAGGTGTGTGAGTCGATGATCGTCGGGCTGGGTAGCGATGTGGTGCAGTCGGCGCGCATCGGAGCAGCGTGGGCGCGTTTTGGTGAGCGATTCTTGAATCGAGTCTTACATCCTGATGAGCGCGTGGCTTGGCAGGGACGGTTCGATGCTGTCGAGGCCGTCCGGCCGCCCAAGGACTGGGCACTGGCGAGTCTGCAGGAGCAGGCTGCAGTCGCGTGGTTGGCGCGGCGCTTTGCGGCGAAGGAAGCGGCGGCGAAGGCTCTGGGGACGGGGCTTGGTGCGACGACTTCGTGGCGAGATATCGTCGTCCTGAATGATGGCAACGGTCGCCCCCGCCTGCGGTTTGAAGGCGGCGCGGCGCGGCGAGCCGAGGTTCTGGGAACGATGCGCATGCATGTGACGTTGTCGGATGATGCTGGGGTGGCTTTTGCCGTGGTGGTGCTCGAGGCCTGACCCTCTACCGCTCATCCAGCTGGCTGCCCGGCGCTCTTGGCGTGTGAAGGTCATCATCATGAGGGTCTGGCTCAGTGACTTGCGAAGCCCTATTCACTGGGAGCGTTGAAAGCTATCCGAAGTCAGGGCAACACCCAACGGCGCCTCTCGTCGGCCCACCCCATTGACAACGTCGGTCGCGAATGATTTTTCATTTATCAGATTGTGTCGGTGCTTTCTTCATCTTTGCGTTGTTGGGTGATTTCCGGTCCGTGATCAGCGCGCAGGCTCGATTGCCTTGAGCTGAGCGTCTCAGCTCGCGTGGGTCGATCGAGGGGTAGCGCCCGCCAATAAATGGATCAAGCGGGTCTGACTCCGTCGACGTTTTGCTGACGAGTTCGATTGAAGCTGCTGCGCCGACGGCGATGGATGAGCGGCTAGGTGAAGCTCGTGAGCAGGGCGCTCGCGTGAGGCATGGCGGTCAGCGCGAGGCAGTCGCGTTGCTATACTTCGCCGATGACCTCATTCGCTCCAGAAACTTGGCCGACCGTCGATGCATTGATCGGTCGAACTCCGCTTGTCCGTTTGCAGCGCATGGCGCCTCCGGGAGGGGCGACGGTGCTCGTGAAGCTCGAGGGCCAGAATCCGGCGGGTTCAGTCAAGGATCGACCCGCATTCTTCATGATCGATCAGGCGGAACGCCGCGGTGAGATCCGGCCGGGCGATCGACTGATCGAGGCGACATCCGGCAATACGGGTATCGCGCTCGCGATGGTGGCGGCGATGAAGGGCTATCGTTTGACGCTGATCATGCCCGATAACATGTCGATGGAACGCCGCGCTGCGATGCGGGCCTACGGAGCTGAGCTGATTTTGGTGCCGAGCGAAGCCAGCATGGAGGGTGCGCGTGATGTGGCGCGCGACATGGCGGCGCGCGCGGAAGGTTTCGTGCTTGATCAATTCAATAACCCTGACAACGCCTTGGCGCACTATTCGACCACAGGGCCTGAGATCTGGAAGGACACTGAGGGGCGTGTGACACACTTTGTCTCGTCGATGGGCACGACGGGAACGATCACAGGAACCGGGCGCTATTTGCATGAGCGCAACGCAGATATTCGCGTGATTGGTGTTCAGCCGGCGGAGGGTGCGCAGATCCCGGGCATACGCCGATGGCCGAAGGCTTATCTGCCGGGCATTTTTGATGCGTCGGTCGTCGATGCTGAAATCGATGTCGATCAGGCGACGGCAGAGGCGACCATGCGGCGTTTGGCCGAGGAGGAGGGGATTTTTGCCGGTGTTTCGTCGGGCGGGTCGGTCGCAGTAGCACTGGATTTGGCCGCGAAATTGTCGGCGGGATTGGTCGTGGCGATCGTTTGTGATCGCGGCGACCGATATATCTCGACCGGTGTGTGGCCAGCGTGAGCATCGAAGAGGGTGCGGTTTCTGATGCGGCGGTAGGACCCGTGGCGCTTTTGCCGCCGACGCTCGTGTTCGACCTCGAGACCGTGCCGGATGTCACCGGAGCGCGGCGCCTGTTTCCGCTCGATGGTTTGAGTGACGCCGATGTGCTGGCGCTTCTCGAGACGCAGGCACGGATTCGTAACGGGCGTGAGTTTCAGCCGCACTTGCTGCAGCGGATCGTGACGATTGGGGTCGTATACGCCGCCGGTGACCGACTGCACGTCGAGGCCATCGGGCGTGACACTCAACATGCGGATCCCGATGAGCATGAACGCGAGGTTCTGACGCGTTTTTTTGACGCCATCGAGCGCCGTTCGCCGACATTGGTGAGTTGGAACGGCAGCGGCTTTGATGCGCCTGTGTTGCATTATCGTGCGCTGTTGCGCGGAGTGACGGCAGCGCGGTACTGGGAGCAGGGCGACGGCGATCGGGCCTTTCGTTACAACCACTATTTGGGTCGTTTTCATCAGCGTCACACCGATCTGATGGATGTCTTGTCGGGCTATCAGGGACGAGCCGTGGCGCGTCTCGACGCGGTGGCGTCGTTACTCGGTTTTCCGGGCAAGATGGGGATGGACGGCTCAAAGGTGGCGGCGGCGTGGTTTGGCGATCGCCGCTCTGAGGTGTTCGATTATGTCGAGCACGATGTGCTCAACACATACCTCGTGTTTTTGCGCTATCGGGTCATGAAGGGTGAGTTGACCGAGGCGCAATTCCAGTCGCGTGCGTTGCAGTTGGTCGAATGGCTTGAACGATCGGGTGCGGCTCATCGCCGCGAGTTTGTCGATGCCTGGCGACGAGCGGCAGAGGGTGCCATGACCAGCCCTTGGTCGCAGGCGCGCTCGGGATTGGGGCGGGTCGATCCATTACAGAGTCGTTGTGGCGCCGGTCTGGCGGCTGACGGCGGCGATGCTGAGGGCGACGCTGGCGAATCGGTGTAGGCAATCCGGGGTCGTCGTAAGAACTGACCGTCGCTTCAGGGGGCTTTTTTTTAGTGACAGACGGGATCGCTGCAGGACGCGAAGGCGTTGCGAGAGCTCTGAGCCTTGGCGTAGTCCCGGTCGTCCACGATCGTGGTCCTGCGTGATCGCACTTTGCGCCCGTGAGCGGCAGCGCGTCGCGGTGTTGTGCGGTTCTGAGGATGTTGTCGTTCCGCCAGATCGTTATTTTGATTGGATGACCCGCGCCGTGCGATGGCTTCGTCCGAGAGTAGAAAGGGCGTCAGGCTTGTAGAGGTGGGTGATGATGGTGAGTGAGCGCCGGTGAGAAGGCGATTATCGAATCGGCGAGAGGCGATGCGTGCCAAGCCGGTGCCGACGGGGGCGACGATCGAGTTTGTCGTGCGTGATTGGACTCTGCAGGGAGATGGTGTCGCGCAGCGTGTGTCGCCAGACGGTTCAGGCGGTCGGGTCGAGTTTGTGGCGAGAGCGTTACCTGGCGAACGCGTTACGGCGCGGTTTGTCGAGCAGCGGGCCGGGGTTGCTCGCCATGCGCTGGAGCGTGTCATCGTAGCGTCAGCTGACCGCGTGACGCCGTTTTGCTCTGCGTTCGAGCGTTGCGGTGGTTGCGGTCTTCAGTACGCGACGCTGGAGGCTCAACGTAGTCTCCGTGACCGGACGCTGTTTGAAACGTTGAATCGCATTGGCCGAGCGATGCCGGAGCAGCGTTTGCCGGTATTGGCAGGCTCAGATCGGGGATATCGACGTGCAGCGCGTTTGTCGGTGGCTGATCGGCGACGTGCACGATTGCGTGAGGACGATGGTGGACCGCCTGTGCGCGTGGGCTTTCGCGCGCGTCAAGGCGATGCAGTCGCGCCGATCATGCAATGTGCGGTTTTGCATCCGGCAATCGGTGAGCAGATTAGCGCGCTGCGGGAGTTGCTTTCAGGATTGAGTGTAGCGGCGGCGATTCCACAGATCGAGGTCGCGGTCGACGATGCGGGACGTGTCGGCGCGATCTTGCGACATTTGCGTCCGCTCAACGCTGCCGATCGTGAGGCGTTGTTGCAATTTGCGGCTTCACGTAACTGGATCTGGTGGCTGCAGCCCGAGGGACCCGCATCAGTGCATCGACTCGACGAGCCGGCTCGCGGCGAGAGTCTGTCTGGGGATGAACCCGGGCGGGCTGACGTCGATGCGCCTCTGCGCTACGCGCATCCGGACTTTGATGTGGTGATCGATTTTCATCCGCAGGATTTTATTCAGGCTCACGGCGACCTGAATCGGGAGATGGTCGCGCGGGCGGTTGATTGGCTCGATCTGGCGCCGGGTCTGCGAGTCATCGATGCGTTTTGTGGGCTCGGTAATTTCTCGTTGCCAATCGCGCGGCGAGTGGGCCCTAAGGGACAGGTCTGGGGCCTCGAGGCGGATCAGCGCATGTTGGCCAGAGCGGCGGCAGGCGCACGGTCACAGGGTATCGATTGGACGCATTACTCGGAGGTGGATCTGTTCGATCCCGCTGCCATCGATCGGTGGGTGACAACGACGCTGGCGAATGACTGGGCGTCCGGTGATGAGTCGCGACCGCCATTTGATCGGATGTTGATCGATCCGCCGCGGGCGGGTGCGGCGGAGTGGTTGCCGGTGGCCGCACGGTTGCGCGTGCCGCGCGTCGTCTATGTCTCGTGTAATCCAGCAAGCCTCGCGCGCGACGCTGGACGGCTGGTCAATGAGTTTGGGTATCGTTTGATCGCTGCGGGGACTGCCGATATGTTTCCGCACACGGCGCATGTCGAATCGATCGCTGTGTTCGTGCGAGAGCGCCCCGGTGTCAACACCTGACCCGTGAGTGTCGAGCCTCGAGGTTTGCATGTGCAGCGCGATGGAATCTCGAGCGGTGTCAGGGTTGTCGCTCGACGTCGCGTCGATCGGGCTCGCGGGACAGGCTAATCCGTTTGGGTGCCGCGACGAAGCTGGCGTTCCGCGTTAATCTTCGACTGGAATTTGACGTAACACGCCGGCAAATCCACGAATCTTTGCGGAGGTTGTGTGCTCGATATCATCGTTGCAGGGGGCTGGTTGATGGCCCCAATTCTGGTGGCGTCGGCTTTGGCTTTGGCGATCATCATCGAACGGTTGTTCTCTTTGCGTCGTGGCCGCATCGTGCCGGAGGGTTTGCTTGACCGCACGTGGGATCAGATTGCCACGCACGGATTGACCGCTGAGGCGATGCACCAGTTGCGACATGATTCTCCTCTCGGTCGGATTTTGGCGACCGGTCTTGCTGCGCATAATCAGTCTCGTGAGGTGATGAAAGCGTCGATCGAGGACACCGGTCGTCACGTCGCTCATGAATTGGAGCGGTTTCTACCGACTCTTGGAACGATTGCTGCTGTGACGCCGCTCTTGGGTCTGTTGGGGACAGTGGTGGGGATGATCGAGGTTTTCGCGGTGATCACCGAGGCCGGAGTGGGTTCGCCACGCGATTTGGCGGGTGGAATTTCGACCGCTCTGATCACAACCGCCGCTGGGATTTCGGTGGCGATCCCCGCTTTGGTTTTTCATCGGTATTTTCGCGGCCTGGTCGATTCGCTCGTCCTCGATATGGAACGCGAGGCGTTGCGCCTGGTCGAGGCGGTGTATGGCGATGTCGGGCATGACCAGGCGAGTGTTGATTCAAAAGCCGGGGCGCAGCGATGAAGTTTTCTTCGGCGCGACGTGATGAGGTGGAGTTGTCGTTGACGCCTCTGATTGACGTGGTGTTCTTGTTGCTGATCTTTTTTATGGTTTCGACGACGTTCGATCGGGTTGCCGAGCTTGAGTTGAAATTGCCGGAGGCATCGCAGGGTGACGTTCGGGAGCGTGACGCGCCGATTGAACTGTGGCTATCTGCTGATGGGCGTCTGTTCGTCGATGGCGATGAGTTGATCAACCGCCGTACAGAAACGCTCGAGCGTCATTTGCGGCGAGCGTATTCGCTGGGCTCTGACGAGGAGGCCTCTCGGCGTGCGGTAATCCTGCGAGCCGATGCCAAGGCCGAACATCAGTGGGTGGTAAGCATTATCGATACTCTGTCGAGACTCGGAGTCGGTGCGCTATCGATCGCGACTCGTCAGGACTTCGCTGATGGTCTGACGACGGATGAGCCGAACCCTATGGGTGATTTCTCGGATGATCCAGCGAGGGATTCGGTGCTCGATCCATGAGTTCGGGCTCGAGACGTCGTGGTTTGTGAGCCCTGTTGCCGCGTTGTTTGGCGCTTAAACCGCGGCCGGTGTTGTCCTGGCGCTCTGTGCCCGGGACGCATACGAGGGCTGTGAGTCGCGGGCATTCAGGCAGGTGCACGATCAGTTGGTCGCTTATCGGGAGGCGGTGTGAAGAGGTCGTCGAACCATCGCCGAATCAGCTGAGTCGCGCAAAATTGCCGCCAAGTTCTTGAAACTCCATTGGATCGAGGTTCGTTGCCGTTCCGACGTCACGGGCGTGTGGCATGAAGGCGCGCAAAGCGCGTCGACGCGAGCTTCTATAAATGGGTCGCATGCCCCGATCGGTCGCTTTGATAAACGCTGAAGAAAGTCGCGCCTTTGTTGCTGCGCCTGAACCATAGGGGTCGAGACACTACAAATCGGCAGGTGAAGGAGCTGGCATCACGTGACGTCGCACAGCGTAATGTTCTGCCCATGCATCACAGTCGTTGGTGTTTTTGAGAGCTGTCAGGTTTTTTTGGTTTCGTGGCCAACGGCTTGAGAGCCGAGGCGTCGTGAGCATGGGCCGCTTTGCGGGGTCTGATGATGCGGCACAATGTGACGCTGTCGAGTCGATGGAACGTTAATCGTATGGGGTGCTTTCTGTTTTTTTTGCGGAAGATTCGTTCCTGCGAGCTTGCCCCTGGGACGCCGGTCGTCGAGCGTGCGGGCGCTGGTGGAGTTGGCTTCGCGTGCGCACGGGGCGCGGTGTGAAGGACCGGCGTGTGGGGCCGTCGGTTGACATGCTGGGCACCTGGAGCGAGGGCTGGCGGGTTTATCGTCGACTGCTGTCCTACGCTTTTGTGCATTGGCCGATCCTCGTGATCGCCGCTGTGGCGATGGTGGTGATGGCTTTGACCGAGGCAGGCTTTGCGGCGTTGATGAAGCCCTTGCTTGATGACGCGTTCGCGTCGGATTCGATGATCCCGGCGTATGCGATTCCTTTGGCACTGCTGGCGCTGTTTGCGTTGCGAGGCGTCGCTGAGTTCGTTTCGCAGTTTTCGATGAAGTTTGTTGGGCGCCACGTGGTCAAGGCGATGCGTGCGGACCTGTTCGCGCGCTTGGTTGATCTGCCACTGCAAACACTCGAGCGTGGGATGTCGGGACAGTGGGTTGCGCGAGTTACCTATAACGCAGAGCAGGTGGCCACGGCGGCGACCGATGGCTTTGCAACGTTGGTGCGCGATGTTGTGACGATCGTCGTCCTAGTGGCGTGGATGTTGGTTTTGAGTCCGCTGCTTACCGTTACGGTTCTTGCGATATTGCCTGCTGTCGCCGTGCTCGCGACCGTCGTCACGCGCCATTTTCGCCGCAACGCCCATCGGCTGCAGTTCAATATGGGCGATGTGACGCATGTGACACAGGAGGTGCTCGATAACCACCGTGTGGTGCGCCTACACGGCGCTGAAGAGTTCGAGCGCGAGCGTTTCGAGCATACCAATGAGCGCAATCGGCGGATTCACCTGCGCATTGATCGCGTCGCTGCGGCCTACATCCCCACGGTTCAGTTTTTTGTTGCGGCGGCGCTCGCCGTGGTGATTTGGATCGCGACTTCGGGTGTGTTCGGGTCACCGGTCACGGCAGGAACGTTCGTATCGTTTTTAACAGCGATGCTGTTGTTGTTGACACCGATACGGCGATTGACGACGTTGAATGCGAAATTGCAGCGAGGCATCGCTGCGGGTCAGAGTATCTTTGAGGTCATCGATGCGCCGGGAGAGCCGCCAAGCGGTCTGCGCCGCCTCGACCGGGCGCGCGGTGAGATTGTGCTCGAGGATGTCTGGTTTAGGTATCCGGCAGCGAGAGCGGCCGGCGATGCTGCGATCGTAGAGGCGCCGATAAGCTTGGATCCTGGGGTGGGCCAGTCTAGGCGTCTAAAATCCGAAGGGCATGATTCGGAGCAAAGTCGCGTCAAGCTATCAGTCGATCCGGCGACGCTTGGTGTTTTGCCGCAACGACATGGTGTTGCAGCCGTGTCGACAGGGGGTTTGTCAGGAGGCGACTGCGCAGCATCAGCGCAGGATACGGCGGCCAGTGAGACGTGTGATTCCGAGTCGCACGATTGCGCCGATGACGCTGCAGCGAGTGCCTGGGTGTTGCGGGGTGTAGCGTTGCATATCGCTGCGGGCGAGCGGGTGGCGCTGGTCGGGCCTTCCGGTTCGGGCAAAACCACGTTGATGCAGTTGCTGCCCGGGTTTTATCGACCGACGCGGGGACGCATCTTGCTCGATGGTGAGGCCGCAGATGAGTTTGATCTCGTCGATCGGCGGCGACAGTTTGCATGGGTGGGTCAGAACGTGACGTTGTTCTCGGGCAGTGTGCTCGAGAATATCGCCTACGGGGATCGTGAACCGGATCGAAAACGCGCCGAGCAGGTGGCGCGAGACGCCGAGGCTTGGAGCTTTATCGAAGGTCTTCCGCAGGGCCTCGATACGCCGATCGGCGAAGATGGATCGCGGCTGTCTGGCGGCCAGCGACAGCGTTTGGCGATTGCGCGAGCGCTGTATCGAGACGCGCCGATCTTATTGCTCGATGAGCCGACAAGCGCGTTGGATCCGGAGTCTGAGGGCCGCATTCAGGCCGCAATCGAGCGCGCGATGCGCGGACGGACAACCGTCGTGATCGCCCATCGCCTGCATACAGTGCGTGATGCCGATCGTATCGTCGTGCTGGAAGACGGATGTGTGGTCGAGCAGGGACGTCACGCGGAATTGGTGGCGCAGGGTGGGCGTTACGTCGAGCTGCTTGCCGCCGGCGCCTGGCGCACGGATGAATCCAGTGGCGAATGGCAGGCGACGACGATAGAGGTGGCTGGTGATGCATGAGAATCGTCCTGCCATTCCGGCGGGTGACGATTGGAGACAGGTCCTCGCGCAGGCAACCTGGCTTGACGACGACTCGGGCTATGGATCGCGTTGGCTTCCCGTGTTGCGGGCTTTGTGGGCTGACCATCGCGACGGAGAGGGTGCGCGCATGCGGGCGCGTCTCGGTTTTTCGACGCCGCCAGATGCGCGAACACGGATCTGGGTGCGCGCAGGCACATCCCCGTTTGCGTTGCGGCTCGCTTGCGAGGTGCTGGCGGTGTTGCGCGAGCGACGCAAGGATATGCAGCTGGTCTTGACATTTGAGCACGACGATCAGCCGTTGATGCAGCGATATCTGGCGCCCGATCGCAAGCTGGTGCTGGGGTGGGGGCCGGCGGACTGGACGCCTGCGACTTGCCGCTTCTTGCGCCGATTCTGCCCTGCGGGTGTGGTACTGGTGGGCACCGCGGCACATTCTCGATCCTTGGCGTCGTCGTCGATACCGTTGGCGGTACTGGATGATGCGGCCGCGTTGAAGACGTTTCGGTCATGGCGAGAGAGAACGCAAGGCCGCAGCCGCAAGTCCGTTCGCCACTGTTGTCTTAGGCTTGGTGGGGATCGACGGGGGCAGAGTCGGAGTGGTGTCACTGAGCGCGTCACGGATGAGACCAGACAGGCCGCTGACCGTCCTCTGGACCGAGATCCTGCCAGTCTCGCGGGCGTGGGCGGTGATGCGTGCCGTAACGATTCGTATTGGGTTTTGGACGGTGGATCGGTAGGTGATGTCAGCGCGCTTCACGGCGATACACCGACAGGTTCGCCCTTTCTGGGATTTGCAGACCCTCGCGCGCGTTTTGTCGAGGCGCAGGCTGACATGACGATGGCGGCGCTGCTCGGCGATGCCAATCGCCCGACTTGGCTCGTTTTGGTGCCAGAATGCGCTGCCGCTACGGTTTCGCGGCGATTTAAGTCGCACGCGTTGGCGAATGTTTCAACGCTGATGTTGGCCGTGTTGCCGACGTCTTGGGTTGATCGAGTCAGTGATTCACAGGCGGCCGTTCGGGTTTTGCAGGCGGGACGCACCGACGGGCTGACGCCGCTGGCCTCGCCTCCGGTGGCGGTTGATGAACTTGATGTCTGTGTGTCGGCCTGGGCGCGGACGCCTCTCGATGCGGGTTCGATTTTGTGGTTGGATCGCGCCGATTGGCTGGCTTCGGCAGCAACGGCGGCTCATGCGGTTGCGTGGATCGAGCCGGGCTATAGCGGCGGAATGAACGAGGACGGAGAGCCTGAGGCCCTCGATCGCGAGTGTGCGTTGATGGGGGAGACGGCGCTACACGGCGCGCTGTGGCCCATCATGGCGGCGGGGCGCCCATGCTGGCGTGTTGGCGCGCATCTGTCTCATGGTGGTGCTTCGAGCGTCGATGCCGTCGGAGGACCCACGTCGCCAAGTGCGCTACGCGCAAGTCCTCTCGTCATTGATTCGGCGGAGATCGGTCAAGTTTTTGATGAATGGCTCTCTGCCCTGAATGATGGTCGGGTCTCGGGTTTCGCGTGGCGGCGTTCGGGAGACATGATTCGTCAGGGTTTTTGGTCGGCGCGTCGATCAGTCGACGCTGATTTTTCTGCTCTGCAGGATTGGGTCTGGGCACGATGACTGCGGGGGTCAATGTTTCCGGGAGGCGATTCGGTGGCCGATGCGTGGCCTGTGTGTCGCCAGAGCTGATTGGCAGCTTGGCGTTGACTGGGCTTGGTCGACGCGGTTGGCCGATGTTTTTGCGTGTGTATGCTGATGCGGGCGATCGACTTAGGATGACCGCATATTGGAATTGCTTCGGGTTGACGTTTTCGGGTCGTGATGCGGTAGGTGTTGACGGCTCGAATCGATTGAGACGGCGTCGTCGTGATGCCTCTGTGGATCCGTTGTTGTGCCGTTTGTAATGACTGATCAGGAGCGAAATCTTTCGAATCGACGCCGTTCGTTGCGGCGCGCACGGATGGAGGCTGCGCTGTGGCGATTCTGGATGCGGCGGGGATTGGGCCAGACGCTGCTGTGGCCCGTGTCTCAGCTCTATGCACTGGTCGTGCGGCATCTGCGTGATCGCGGACGTGCACAGGCTGCGAGGGTATTCGTTCCGGTTCGCGCGGTTGTCGGAATCGGCAACCTGACCGTTGGTGGCAGCGGCAAGACGCCCGCGACACTCTGGTTGGCGAGTGCCTTGCGGCAGGAGCTGGCGCCACAGGGCTTGAAGGTGGGGATCTTAACGCGTGGCTATGGCGCATCCGCCTCGCGAGAGTATTCGTTTGCAGAACGTTTGCGCCAGCGCGTGGTGTCGATTAATGGTAGTAGGCCGGTGGCGCGAGCGCATGCTAACAAACCGTGGTCCGGAGATCGCGAAAGTTGCGAGTCGGATGGCGAAGCGGGCAGCGGATACTGGGTGAGGGCTGATTCTGATCCTGGCCAAGTTGGCGATGAGCCGGTCTTGCTGGCGCGTCGAACGGGTTTGCCGGTGCGTGTCGACCGTGATCGAGTGAGGGGTCTGCACGCGTTGGCGCAGGCAGGCGTCGACGTGGTGGTGGCGGACGACGCCTTGCAGCATTATCGCCTTCCGCTTCACTTGCGTATTTTGCTCGTACACGGTGCTCGACATTTCGGGAATGGCCTGCCGCTGCCGGCGGGGCCGCTGCGCGAGCCGATGGAGGGTGTGGCGCCTTTCGATGCGATGATTCGAGTGACAGCGGCGACCGACGATACAAAGCCAGCCGCGCCGCAGTGGAGCGATTTTGGGGCGGCGTTTCGTGTCGCCATTGAGACTGAAGCACGCGTCACGATGGCCTCTCGGTGGTTGTCCGTCGAGAAGGTATCAGGCGAAACCAAACAGCTCGATCCGGCTGCTCTGTCTCCTGGTACGCGTGTTCATGCAGTCGCAGGGATCGCTGATCCCGAGCGTTTTTTTCTCGCGGTCGAGGCGCTGGGTGTCTCGGTGGTGCGCCATCCTTTCCCTGATCATCATCAATTCACATTCGATGATTTCGCTTTCGACGATGATGCCACGGTGGTAATGACTGAAAAGGATGCAGTGAAACTGGCCTATTTGCTTGGGGTCGATGCAGTTTCGCAACGCCCGTTGGGCGGTTTCTGGTTCTGGCCGATGATGTTGCGTATCGATCGGGATGTTTTCGAAAACCTGCTGACAAGGCTCGAAGCGCGCATTCAATTGAACCAAGCGAAAGGGGTGGACACGCGTCACGATTGGCGCGACCGCAGGCTGCCCGGTCAGGATCTGTGGTGATCGAGATCTTGGTCGATGGGATTGGTGAGAGTGGTTAACCTCATTGATCCGCTGACACTGTGAACCCTATTGTAGAGGCGATCTGGTTGGGCATTTTCGAAAGATGGTGGACTGAAATGAGATCCGCGACCGGAACGGCCAATGGGTGAGCCGTGTTAATTGATTCAGAGTTTCAACGACGAAGAATGATTGGGCTCAAACAATCGGACATCAGCCACGCGTGAGGATTGCTATGTTAGAAGCAAAGTTGCTAGAGATTCTGGTCTGTCCGGTGACAAAGGGACCATTGATCTATGACCGTGATCGCGACGAGCTGATTTCACTCGCTGCTGGGCTCGCATATCCGGTGCGAGACGATATCCCGGTGATGCTGGAGGAAGAAGCTCGAGTATTGGAAGGCGCTGAAAAGGAAAAGTGGCGCGCGAGTCACCCTGCAAAGACCGGGGCCTGAGCGGCGTGAGGAACAACAGTCATGCTTGCGCCCGGAGTGATCGTGAGTCGTGAGCGTCGCGCCGAGGTGGGATCGTATCGGATTGCGATCCCAGCCCGTATGGCGTCGACGCGTCTCCCGGGTAAACCGCTCGCAGATGTTGCTGGGCGTCCGTTGATCGTGCGGGTCGTTGAGGGTGCCTTGGCTGCGAGTGCTCAAAGCGTACTGGTGGTCGCGGACGATCAGCGAATTCTTGATGCTGTCCTGGGCATGCAAGTCGATACCTTGCTGACACCTGCAGACTTGCCGTCGGGGACGGACCGAATCGCGTACGCGGCTACGGTGCTCGGTTGGGAGCCAGATGCTTGCGTCGTCAACCTGCAAGGCGATGAGCCGTTGATTCCGGCGGCACTGCTGGATCGGCTGGCTGCAGTGTTACAGCGTGGTGATGCGCCAATGGCAACGGTAGCGACACCGATCAACGATATCGCCTCCCTCGACGATCCGAATCAGGTCAAGGTGGTCTGCGACCACGCGGGACGCGCGCTGTATTTCTCTCGTGCCCCGATTCCGTTCGATCGTGACGGACGGCGTGCTTGTCGGCTCGCGCCGTCCGGTGCCCTGCGTCATTTGGGTTTGTACGCGTATCGGGTCGGGTTTTTGCAGTGCCTGGCACGAACGCCCGTGGCAGCGCTAGAGGCCCTTGAGCAGCTTGAGCAGCTGCGGGTGCTGGCGATGGGTGAGCGAATCCAGGTCCTGACAGTCGATTCCGCACCGCCGCCGGGCGTCGATACGCAGGACGATCTCGTCCGTGTCGCTGCGGTGTTTAGCGGCCGTTGATGCTGCGGCACCTGGACGCTGTCGGGCATCGGGAAAGATTGACAGCCGCGTGGCGCCTTCGTCGATTTGCACCGACTGATTGCAACGGTGCCTCTCAGTATTGACCTCGGCAAGTCCGATCTCGGGCTGTTCGATTCTCGCTGCGGGGCGAAATCGATGAGGATGCGATCTCAACGAATTTCGTGTTCGGGTCGATTCATTCATGATCGTCGCGACGGCAAGGTCCGTGAGACGGGCCTGACACAGTCAGTGTCTGTCCGCTCAAGCCAACCAATCACAACCATGATGTTGGATCGACGTCGTGTTCGAACGATTGGGCGACGTTCGAACACGACGGTCCATCGCGATGCCGCTGACGCTCAGAAGGCGTTCAGAGTCGCCTGATCACTCCGACTACCGTCTTTTTGATGCGATTGTCCTGTGCGTGATTGGTTGCGCTTGCGAGGTGGCCGTAGCGGTTGACGCGAGTGTTGCCAGTTGATCGAACCGCTCGACGAGTTGGCCGAGGCGGCCGATGCTGGGCGGCGTGGGGCCGAGTTCCGTAGGCCAGGATTGACGCTTCGGGTTGAACCAAATGGCCGCGAGACCTGCGCGTTGCGCGGCGATGACATCGTTGATCGGGTCGTCTCCGATATGAAGGATTTGGCTGGCTTGGACGCCCGCCCGCTGGATCGCGAGGTAGAAGGGATCGCTATCCTTTTTGCTCGCCCCCGCCTCGATCGCGGATACGGAGAAGTCGAAATATCGGCCGAGACCTGTGCGGAAAACGCAGGCGTTGCCATTGGTGATGGCTCCGAGCGGTCGCTCGCTCGCGAGCGCATCGAGGACGCTGACCACTTCGGGGAAGGGTTCCGGCGCGCATCGCGCGAGCCAGAAAACCTCAAAACCGGTCGACTCGAGGCAGTCGGGATCGCAGCCATGCTCGATCGCGAGAGCACGCATCCAGCTGCGACGCAAAGTGGTGAGATCGATGCGCCGGTGGTCGTCGACGGAGCGCATGAAGGCCGTTCGGCAGACCGTTAATTCCTGAAGGTCGAAAGTGTTTGCGATCACGGGTGCAGCGGTGCGGCACCAGTCGAGGAAGCTGCGTTCGGCGCGCTCGATGACGGGCATGACAGGCCATAGCGTGTCGTCGAGATCGAAGGTAACGCTTCGGATGTCAGGTGTTTTCATTGGATGATCATTATCGCAGCGTAGGCTCTTGAGTCGTGTTTTTGGAATACGGGTTCGTGGGTCTGGGGCGGTCGACTGAAATCGATTGAGCGTGAAGCCGTGGAACGGGGCGACTGAACGCAATCGCGTCAACGGATTGGCCACTGTTTTGGCCTTTGAATCCGGGTCTTGTTCGATGGCATGTGTTCGTGTGGGCGGATTTGCGTATTTTTGTGTCGCGAGGACTTGCGCCTCCCTTTGAACCGCGATGGGCCGAATCTGGCCGGTGCGCTGAATTCCGCGAGCTTTGTATGGTCTGTTGTCTCATCCGACGACAAACCGCCGCTCAGAATGATCGATCACCGAGGCGGCGTACGGATTCAGCCGCAAGCGTTTCTACGCGGCTGAGTTGGACCTGCGCTCAAGCAGTGCAATGCAGGTTTTAAAAAACTCGAACGATCTGATCTTCGAAATTCAACCGATCAAGAGGTGCATGCGATGAAAACACAGCGTTCTTTCCGTCCGATGGCATCGGTTCTGGCTCTTGCTGTTTTTGCAGCGGGCCTGACGACAGGTGGCCAGGCCATGGCTCAGAGCATCGAAGAGGTTGCCGTCGATTACCGTCAGGGCGTGTTCCAGGTTTTCCGTTGGAACATGGGGGTTCTCGGGCCGATCGCTCAGGGTCAGCGTGACTATGACGCTGATCGGGTCGCGAAGCATGTGGATCAGCTGTCGCGTGTGGCCGATATGCCGTGGCAAGGCTTCATTGACGGTTCGGATTTGCCGAATTCGGACGCGAAGAACGAAGTCTGGAGTGATCGCGCCAGTTTCGATGAGCGCGCTCGGGCTTTTGAAAGCGAGGTCGCGGCTCTGCGGACTGCCGTTGACAATGGTGCCGGCGAGCGCGAAGTCCGAATGCAAATCGGTCGCGTGGCACAGAGCTGCCGCGCCTGTCACGATAGCTTCCGCAATTGATGCCCTGAGAGCGTTTGCCGATTGACTGGTCACCACGGTCAACGGGGCTGTTGCATCGCGCGATCTCGGTTGGCCGTCGGGCGGTTCTCGGTGGTGTTGGGTCGGTGTTGTCGATTCGTTCGCCGACCTCGGGCGCGTGTTTTTGCGAAAAAGCCGACGACGTGCCGAACTTGTGCCGGGCTTGAGTCGGGTGCTTGTTCGATTTGTCCGTGCCGACAGTCGACCAGGGGTCGAGCTCGATGGGCCCTTGATATCGATGCGCTCTAAATCTTTCGGCGTCGCTTCGCTGGCGGATTCTTAACGGGGATCGAGCAAAACGAAAGGCCGGCTCCCGTGATGAGTTGGCCTTTTTTTGCGTCCAGCGGATCTGGCTGCTGGCATCGGAATCGTGTGTATGGTGTCTAGAGTCGGCTTGACGCGTGGGTGTTTCTTTCGCGGTTTCTCGGGGGACGTTTTCCGCCCTGATGTGCCCCGATTATTGCGCGGAGCGGGGCTCTAACTTGCCGTCGCGTCCTCGGTGAATTTCGGCGGGCGTTGCGAGCGAAGGGCTTTTCGAGACGAGAGTCGATGGGGCTGCGGCCGATAGTGAGCTGGCAGAGCGAGATGAAATCCGGGCGACCGAAGTTTAGGGAGATAGCTGTACGATGCGCGCCTCGATGACTTGGCCGCCGCGGGCGCGGGTGCCGCGCACGTGCGGTGTTCGGCCAATGCTCGACTCTTGGACGTCTTGACGGTCGTTGAGGCTGGCGATTTCGACCCATTCGCCGGGACGTACGGTCAGCGAGGTGGCGCTTGAAATGCCCGAGGTGTCAATGCCTGTTGCGCCGATAAATCGTCGATCCTCGACCGCGATGTCGAGGCGTAACGTTCCGTCGCCAAGCCCTCGGGGGGTTAGGGAAAGGCGCAGGCCGGCCTGCTCGGACGGCCGCTTAGCGTCGATTCTGGCGGCACGCCGATCGATTGTGGGCTCTCTGATGATTATGAATTCGAGTTCACCGGTGCGGGTTTCGATCGCGTCGAAACTGGCGGCGCGGCCGTCGGTAACCCGCATTGACAGGTTTTGATCGCTACGCTCGCGCGTGCTGATGATTCTGGGACTGAGCGTACCGCCGTGATTCGACTCGCCGGAACGGAAGGCGCCTTGGTGGGTTTGTTGTTGGCGGCCCGAGCGCAGATCGATGCGGTAGCTCACCGGGATCCGATCGATCCCGGTGAGCAGTTGTCGGACACTGGCGACGCCTGAATCGCCTCCCACGACGATCAAACGGGTGCCGTCGCCGACCAGACGAACCTGACCGCGCAGGGCAGCCTCCAGTGTCGGAATGACCTCGTCGGCCGTTCGGTGGCGCAATTCGATGATGTGGACGCCGGCGCCGGGTTCACGAGCGTGGGCCGGGTTGATCAGACGCAAGCCAAGCGTCGAGGAAGCGGTCTCGGGCTGTGAGGCCGTGCTGACGACACGCATGGCGCCGGGCACGAGGGCGAGCCCAGCGGCGGCGAGACATAAGCGTAAAGTGTCACGCCTTTTGGGATCGTGCGGTGCGACTATGGACGCCGAGAGTGACGGCTCAGCTCGCTTTTTCCGAGATTGTTTGGCCGAGGGTCTTCCCGCCGCCAATGGTTCGTGGGTTGAACTCTTCCGACTGGCGGGCTCTGACCGTGTAAGGGTCTGAACATGCGCTGCTGAATGTGTCGGTTCTCGATGTTGTGAGTCGGCTTGGCGCAGATGCGCCTGCTCTGGGGTCGCCGAATCTTGACGTGGATCCGTAGGTCGGTCGACGGATTCTGATGTGCGCGGGGGCATGGCAGCGGAACTCCGTGGCAAAAATTCGAGTGAGCCTTGCGGGTCGACGTCATCACAGAGTCCTGAACGTTGGGCGCCGCGCTCTCCTGGCCGGTGATGTTGCTCGGCTGGCAGGCCCCAGTGGTCGAGACGACTCGATCAGCATAAGTCTCCCGGCTCTGGCGCGCGATACGTGGAAACGGCGGCCGTCGAGCGCTCGGCGTGATTTCGACACTCGCGCAGTTCTACGTGCTTGGCCGTTGTGCGGTCAATCGTTGGGCTGGGTGGCCGTGATCGAATCGGGCTTCGTATTTGACGTTGTACCGGTGGTTGCGCTGGGCGTGATTCCAGGCCCGAGAGCCCTGTGCGGTGCGGGTGCTTCGAGCTCGCGTGGAGCGGGAGGCGGTGCAAGCGGCGGTTGCGGGGCCAATGGCGCGGTTTCATCGGTAGCCGTTGGCACAAGTCGTTGTTGGAGTTCGTCTTGATTCTGGCGGTGATAGAGCAAGACGTCGCGAATCGCATGAGTGACGGCGCGCGGCGTGATGGTGGCGCCGGTGAACTGGTCGAAGGCGCCCCCATCACGGCGTACCGTCCAGCGGTCGATGGTTGGGTCTTCTAGGCTCCGTTCTGCGAAGCGATCAATCCAACTGGAGCGCTCCCGTTCGATCGCATCACCGAGGCCTGGGGTTTCGCGGTGGGCTGTGACGCGCGCGCCGAGCAATTGGCCGTCGGGCCGGAGTGCGACCAATAGCGCGATTCGGCCGTTATAGCCGCGCTGAGTCTCTGCGGTAAAAACGAGCGCCGAGGGCTGTCCGCGGGAATCTCGGACGACATAGAGACGTTGGGGTGGGTCACCCAGAAGAGGATCTTGGAGCTCAATGATTTCGTGTAGCGGGTCGCTGGCGACCTCGACATCACGCAACAAGTCGGTCAGGCGTGCTCGTTCGAGGCTGGATTGATTATCGGCGATGCGTGTTGCCGTCGCGTCGAAGATGAGGGCGACCACGACGGTGCCGGCGAGGGCGAAGCTCGCGAGAAGCGTCGTTGCCAGGAGCATCGCGCGAAGGGCGTTGCCTCGTTCGCGGCGCGTCAGATTGTATTCCGACGTTGTTGGTGCCGATGCGGGACGAACGGAATGGCGATGACGACCCCGGTGGGTGCTGTCATCGTGCCTGATCGCGTCTGTGGTGATCGTTGGGTGTGGTCGGGTCGGCGTCATGATCGGCGAACCTCGCTAGCCCGGGCCACGGCGGTGATGACCGTAGATGCGTGTTCGAGTGAAGTGGTCGATCGTGGGGACGGCGATGTTCATGAGCAGCACGGCAAAGGCGACGGCGTCGGGATAGCCGCCAAAGGTTCGAATGACCCAGATCAGGACACCGATTCCGAGCCCATAGATGATCCTGCCCAGAGGCGTCGTCGACGCGGAGACCGGATCGGTGGCGATAAAGAATGCCCCGAGGATGACGGCACCCGAAAACAGATGAAACGCCGGTGATGCGTAGGTGTCGGAATCCAGGAGCCAAAAGAATCCGGCGGGGACCAAAACGCCGGCAAGTACGGCCGTCGGGATCTGCCAGCCGATGACGCGACGCCACAGCAGCCAAATGCCGCCGACGAGGAAATAGTTGCCTGCCCATTCCCAGTGAATGTCGGTGAATGTGCCAAAGGTTTCGATGGCGTTGATTTCAGACAGGGTCTGACCTGCCGCAACGCCTTCACGTACGCGATCGAGCGGTGTTGCCATCGTGATCGCATCCCAAGTCATTTCGGCAGGCAACTGGCCGAGTAGTTTGGTCACGAACACCGCCCAGGGATCGAGGGGGATATCCGGAACGGCGGCGCCGACAGGCCACAGGCTGACCTGCGCCGGAAACGAAACCAGGACGACGACGTAGCCGACCATCGCCGGGTTGAACGGGTTGAAGCCTAGCCCGCCGTATAACTGTTTGGCGACGACGATGGCGAAGAACATACCGACAGCGATCAACCAAAACGGTGCGAGTGGCGGGATCGCGAGGGCGAACAGCCAGCCGGCGAGCGCGGCGCTGTAGTCGCCTTGAACGAGGCCGACGGCCGGGTTGATCGGTCGGCCTCGAAAACGCAGAAAGGCCGCTTCGAAGGCAACGCCGAGGATGACAGCAGCGACGACGTTGAACAAAACCCCCGGCCCGAAGTACCACGCCATCGCGAGCGTGCCGGGGACGAGCGCGTAGAGCACTTGACGCATGACGATGCCGACCGTTTGATCACGGTGGACATGCGGAGAGCTTTGAGTCGCGAATCGCATTAGCTGTTCGCCCCCGGGCGGCGGCCGCTTGTGATCGTTTCATCTGCGGCGGGCTTGGGGCTTGGTTCGCGGTTTGGCACATCGTGCTCACTCGACGCTGATCGTGCTTCGAGGTCGTTCTTTATGGGTCGGTGACTCGCGGGCTTGGCGTCGGAGATAGTGTGGGTTTCGCTTCCGCCCGGATTCATCGATGGGGACTCGATCGGACTTTCGTCGGTCGCGAGTGCTTTGCGTGCCTTGACCCTGGCGAGGGCTGCGGCGATTTCGTCCTGTCGAGTCGTATCGCTTTTTTTAGATTCCGCCAGCATCTTCTTTTTGCGCGCGAGTCGTTCGGCTTTTTCGCGTGCCTCGCGGGCCAGGCGTTCGTTGCGGTTTTCGAAACGGACTCGTGCGAGATCGGCCTTGGTCTGACTGCGTTCTCGATGCCAGACCTCGGTCTTGGCATGACGGTAGTACTGGACCAGAGGAATATGCGACGGGCAGACGTAAGCGCAGCAGCCGCATTCGATGCAGTCGAACAGGCCGAGTGATTCGGCGCTGTCGAGATCATCGGCGCGCGCCGCCCAATACAATTGCTGTGGCAGAAGCCGCGCAGGGCAGACGGTAACGCAGTCGCCGCAGCGGATACAGGGCGATGCCGAAAACTCAACACCGCGATCAGTCGGGCGGGTCGCGAGCAGACAATTCATGCCTTTGGTCACGGGAACGTCATCACAGCATAGGGTGAAGCCCATCATCGGGCCACCCATGACGAGCCGATCAATGCCTTCAGCGTATCCACCCGCGTACTTTTCGATCAAATACTCGACCGGAGTGCCAAGCAGTGCTTCGACGTTACAGGGTGTGTTGAGCCCACCGCCGGTCAGCGTGACGACGCGAGATACGAGAGGATGGCCATGGAGGACCGCTTCTCGAATTGCGGCGAGTGTGCCGGGATTGTGAACGACGCATCCGATGTCGGCCGGCAGTTTGCCAGAAGGAACCTCGCGGCCGGTTAGAATCTGGATCAGTTGGCGCTCGCCGCCCGACGGATAGACCGAGGGGATCGAAACGATTTCGATCGGGGCAACGTCGAAAGCGGGGTCGAGATCGGCCGCGGCATCGGTGAGCGCGGCGATCGCCGCAGGTTTGTTGTCCTCGACAGCGACGACGATGCGTGCAGCCTGCAGAACATGACACGCAATTGCAGCGCCTTCGAGAATCGCTTTGGGGCGGTTGCGCATCAGGGTGTCATCGGCGGTGATGTAGGGTTCGCACTCGGCGCCGTTGACGATCAAGCGTTCGATGATTTGTCCGCCACGGCGATTGAGCTTGACCGCGGTCGGAAATGCGGCGCCACCGAGGCCCACGATGCCGGCAGCGCGAACCCGTGTGCGGATCGCATGGGCGTCAAGCTGGCGCCAATTCGGCAGCGCGCCTAAGCCATCAGGGTGTCCATCGTCGATCCAGCGATCCTGACCGTCGGTTTCGATCATGATCGCGGGTGCAGACAGGCCTGACGGATGAGCGATCGGATGATCGGCGATCGCCACGACCGTTCCTGAGGTCGGTGCGTGTAGATGGGCGCCGATGTAGTCGGGTGAGCGGGCGATGCGGTGGCCCTTGCTGACGTGGTCCCCGACTTTGACCAAGGGCTTGGCCGCGACCCCGATGTGTTGTGCAAGAGGGACGATCAGTTGCTTCGGTATACCCGCGGTGATCAATGGTCGATCGGTGCTCATCGCCTTGTGATCATTGACTGTGATGCCGCCATGGAAGCGGTGCAATCGCACCGGGCCCGGGTCGACTGCAGCCGCCTGTGTGGTCAATGAACCGGGCGATGGCTGTCGCTGGACTTTAGTCTCCGGTTGCGTCCGCCGCGTGGCCATGGGTCGCGTGTTGGTCATGCACGGATCTCGCGGTCACTGGCGGGCGGCGCCGATATTGACGCCATCGTGCCAGACGTTTGCGCGGCCAAGGACCGGATGGCGGTTCGCTCGTTGCGACCGTCGGCCGTGCAAGTGTCCAGGTCAGAGGCGCGGGTGTAGGCGGCGTTGTCTGATTTCGCGACACGTCGTACGGGCTCTGCCTGCGATTCAGCCAGAGGTTTCGCCGCGGGCGACGGTGACGATGCGACGGTGTGTCCGGGGTGCGATGGAGCTTGCGGCGGCGACCACCGCCAGGTGTCGGGAGTGATCGCCAGCGGACGCATTTCGATGCAGTCGACTGGACACGGCGGCAGACAGAGCTCACAGCCGGTGCATTCGTCGCGAATGACGGTGTGCATGTGCTTGGCAGCGCCGAGGATGGCGTCGACTGGGCAAGCCTGTATGCACAGTGTACATCCGATGCAACGGGACTCGTCGATGACGGCGACCGCGGGTGGTTTTTCTTCTTGCTCGAGTGGGGTGGGTTCGCGGTCGAGGAGGTCGGCAAGGGCGCGTAACGTGGACTCACCGCCGGGTGGGCAGCGGTTGATGTCGGCTTCTCCCGCGGCAATCGCTTCAGCGTAGGGACGACAGCCCGCGAACGAGCACTGCCCGCATTGGGTCTGCGGTAGCAGGGCGTCGATTCGATCGACGATAGGGTCGGTTTCGACTTTGAGCCGAGCCGAGGCCAGTCCAAGCAGGGCGCCAAAAAATGCCGCGAGTGCACCGACGGAGATGACCGCCGGCCAGAGGGCGGAAAGGGTCGCCGAGATGGATGAAAAGAGATCACTCATTCGGTAGTCGCGTGGTGACACTCGGGATGACGTTGAAGGGTATTGCTCGATCGGGGTCGTTCGCTCGACGCGCTGGTTTTGCCGGTTCGGGTTCGGCCAGTGTGAGCGATTTACGCGGTGCGCCCGCCGTTGACGATGAGAGGCTTCGATCACTCTGATTTGAGTGTTCAGACAGGAATTAAACCGGCAAATCCCAGAAAGCCCAGCGCCATAATGCCGGCAGTGATCATCGCGATCGCAGAACCCTGAAATATGACAGGCACATCCGCGACGGCGACCCGTTCGCGGATCGCTGAAAACAATACAAGCACCGCTGAAAAGCCGACCGCGGCGCCAAATCCAAACACGGCTGACTCGACGAAGCCGTGCTGCTCTTGCACGTTGAGGAGGGCGACACCGAGAACCGCGCAGTTGGTGGTGATCAACGGGAGGAAAATGCCCAGAACGTTGTAGAGCAGTGGACTGGTTTTGCGGACCAGCATCTCGGTAAATTGCACGACAGCGGCGATGACGAGAATGAAGGCGATCGTGCGCAGGTATTCGACACTGAGTGGCACGAGGACGTAGGTGTTGAGCAGGTAGCTCGACACTGATGCTAGCGTGAGCACGAACGTCGTCGCGAGCCCCATGCCCATTGCGGTCTCGACTTTGCGCGAAACCCCCATGAACGGGCACAACCCCAGGAACTTCACCAGCACGAAGTTATTGACGAGGATTGTGCTGACAAGGATGAGCGCAAGTTCGGTCATGGGCGGTTCAGCTCGTCATTGAACGGGACTGGGCCCTGCAACGAGCCGCTGCGACGGGGCTTGCGCGTGCCACGCAGTCTGGTTGGGCCGTCGAGCGGGGGGTCGACAGTCTGTTGAGGGCGTCATGGGTCAAAGGTTGTCCAGCGCTTGGTTCAAGTCGTGAAAATCGGCAAAGGTTGCATGGTCGCCGAAGTCGTCGTCGACGCCCGGACGCAAAATCGCGGCCGTCATGATGCGGGCGGCTCGGGCGGCGTCGAGTTCAGCCACGACATCGGACAGAAACAACACGCGCTCGGGGTCGGCGTTCAGCTCGTTCACGATACGCCGATAGCTATCGACTTCTTTTTTGCCACCGATGCGGGTGTCGAAATGTGCACAGAACAATCCGCTCAGATCACCGTCGGGTGTGTGCGCGAACAGAAGCTTTTGAGCGTGGATCGACCCTGAAGAAAACACGGCGAGTTGTTTTCCGGCAGCCTGCCAGGCACGCAGGACGGGAGCGACGTCCGCATAGGTGTGCCCCTGAAAAGCACCGCGCTGGTAGCCATCGGCCCAGATGTGGCCCTGAAGGGCCTTGAGTGGGGTGATTTTTCGGTCGGTCGCGATCCAGCCCAGCATGCGTTCGATCAGTGCCTCAAGATCGAGTTCGGCGCCAGCATAGGCGCGCGCATCAGCCAACAGTCGGGCAATCTCGGGGTCGTTTTGGTTACGACGTACAAATTCCGGCAACGCTTCGGTCGAATACGGGAACAGCGTATCGCGTACGAAGGCCAGTGAAGTCGTCGTGCCCTCGACATCAGTCAGAATGTGAGTAGGCGCTAGCAGCATGTGATTCTCACGCAGAACAACAGGATTGGGGTGGCGCCGATGCGGGCTTGAATCGGCAGACTTGGATTCGCGTCGAGCGATAAGACGGCGTGCGACGGTGCATTGATGTTCATAACGCGGCCGCTGGAACCGTGGCGTCTTCGAGTATCGAAATGGCGACACGATTGAGTCTCGGGGGCATCGCGGCGGAGATCGTAGGGCTGCGGTGCCACGACGTAGACAAAAGCTCCGGTAGACACGAACCCGTTCCCAGCCTGGCGCGCGATGCGAGCAGATTTTGAGCCGTCGACGCGACGCTGCGTCCAGGTCGGGAAACGGATTTGCAGTGGCTGATGTCGCGCCGCCGATCAGAATGCCATGTTTGATTTCACGGGCCGAACATGGGCTTGGACGTGGATCGAGCTGTTCGGGAGCCGCGTTTCAGGCGTTATCGAGGCGCGGGAAGCGCTGAGCGATTGGATCTCCAGTGAAGTGGGCGACCCAGCCCTCGGTGTTGGTGAACAGCCGGATCGCGGTGAAGCGTGGCGCCGGGCCCATGTCGAACCAGTGAGGTGTTCCGGCTGGCACGGCAACCAGATCGCCGGCGTGGGCGTGCAGGGCGCAGACTTCTTCGCCGAGGTGCAACACGAACAACCCGCTGCCTTCGACGAAGAAGCGGACTTCGTCTTCGGAATGCGTGTGTTCGTCGAGGAATTTCGCCCGCAAGGCCTCGCGGTCCGGATGCTCGGGCGTCATGCGGATGACGTCGGCCGTGGTGAAGCCTCGACTGCGTTTGAGTCGTTCGATGTCCTGACCGTAGGCAGCAAGAATGTCCTCGGCCGTGGCGTTTGCGGCGAGGGTCTGATGGGCTTCCCAGCGCTCGAAGCCGATCCCGCGATCAGCCAGCGCGGCGACGATTTCGGCGCGATCGACGAGGCGGGTGCCCTGATCGGGTGCGTGATCCGGGTAGAGGGTCAGCGTAGTGCTCATGCGAGCCTCCGTTGGGTAATTTCGCAATCGAAGAGAAATTCAAACGCTTCGATGTGACGCATCGCCGATGCGACATCAGGCCCCCAAGTGTAGAGCCCGTGGCCCTCGATCAAGTAGCCGGTGAGGCCGGGCTCGCGTTCAAGCAGGGCGTCGACCTGGGCTGCGAGTCGAGGAATGTCTTGATCGTTGGGAAAGACGGGGATCTCAAGCCGGCTTTCGTGTGTTTCTACGCCCGGAAAGGCCTTGAGCACTTCGTAACGGTCGAGCACGAGGCCCTGTGAGTGAAGCCGGGATAACACCGTCGCGTTGACCGAATGCGTGTGTAGAACGCAGCCGAGCAAGGGATCGCGTCGGTACATGATGATGTGTAGGAAGGTTTCAGCCGATGGTTTCTTACCTGGTGACAGCACGTTGCCGTCGAGGTCGACGACCATTAGTCCGGAGGTGTCGAGCTCGCCCTTGTGACGACCCGACACCGTGATGGCGATACGGTGCTGGTCGAGCCGGGCGGAAAAGTTGCCCGCTGTGGCTGGCACCCAGCCGCGGGCGGCAAAGCGCCGACCGGCCTCGGCAAGAAGCTGAACAGCGGCCTGGAATTGCAGGGTGTTTTCCATGGTGTCCTGTTGTTTGATCGGTCGTCGTCTTTCGCATGCGCCGCGGCGGAGATACCCGAGGCACGCGCGTGCAGCGCATGGCTGCGGCGCTTCCACGGGTCGCTCACACGGTGACCTCGAGGTCTGCGCAACCGTCTGTCCAGAGCGGTGGACGAGACGGGCTGTGCAGGTGGTTCGTGCGCCCCGGCGATCTCAACGCAAAAACCGCGAGCCCTGCGGGATCGTACCCCGAGTGGCCTGCGGTCGTCTGTGTGTAAGGTCGCCGGTTTGTCCTTGGAATGCAAGCTTAGATCGACGTTGTCATCGTATTACTGGTGCCGACGGGCCAGCCGAGAGGTTCGTAGCACGATTCAGAAATGAAGAGCGCGAATGAAGAGCCCGAGGCGACGATGGGTCGTTTAATCATCGCGCGGGCGGGGTTCCGAAAAGCGGAAGCTCATTGTGTTCGGGGAGGGTCAGGTGAGCAGGCGTGGTGTCGTCTGCCGCACTAAATTGGTCGGCGCGTGGCTCCGCGGCGCCCGTATTGCGGGGCGTGGCTCTGCCCTGCATTCCCAGGACGAGCTCGGGCGTCAGATGCGACGCCAGCATGTTGAGAAACGCAAGTTGGTGGTCGCGCAAGATGGCATCGCGGCGCAGCCCGACGTGGGTCACATGGGTGTGAAACAGGTGCCCCACCGGGCGCGCTACGAGATCGTCGTCTTGCGGCGAGCGAATGGCCATCGCTGCGGTGATGCCAATGCCGAGCCCGACGCGCACGTAGGTTTTGATGACGTCGGCGTCTGCGCATTCGAGAACGACGTTGGGTGTGATGCCCGCCTGCTGGAAGCCGTTGTCGATCCGCCGACGGGCGCTGTAGCCGTCGAGATAGGTGACCAGCGGGTGCGCGGCAATCGATTTCAGGGTGAGCGTCTTTTGCTCGGCGAGCGGGTGGTTGGGGCATACCACCACGACGTGTTGCCAGCGATACGCCGGCAGAAGCAGGAGGTCGCGTGAGTGCGTGTCGGGATCGGTCGCAATGATGAAGTCGGCTTCGCCTCGTTCGACCGAGCTGGTGATGCGTTGAAGGCCGCCTTGGCGCAGAACCAGCCGAACTTTTGGATAGCGCGCGCGAAACGCTTCGATCACCGGCGGCAGCGCGTATCGGGCGTGGGTATGCGTCGTCGTAATCGTCAGCGAGCCGGACTCGGGGTCCAATGTTTCAGCGGCTTTGGCGAGGATCGCGTCACGCTCGCGGCGCATGTTGCGGGCGTGCCTGACGACTTCTTCGCCAAGCGGCGTCAGTGCGGTAAACGCTTTGCCGCTACGCTGAAACAGTCGGCTGCCGAGCGTTTCCTCGAGCAGGCGCAACTGCTTGCTGACGACGGGTTGGGTCGAATCGAGGGCTTGCGCGGCGCGCGAGACCGACAGGTCGTTTTCGACGACTGCGAGGAAGCTCAATAGGTGATGCAGGCGCAGCATCGGGAGCTACTTCAGCCGTTGGCCGGGTCTGGCGCCGGCGTCGGGCGAGACGATGAACAGATCGGCGCCGCCTTCGCCGGCCGCGAGCACCATGCCCTCGGAGACGCCAAAACGCATTTTGCGAGGGGCGAGGTTGGCGACCATGACCGTCATGCGGCCCACGAGATCTTCAGCTCGATACGCCGCCTTGATGCCGGCGAAGATCTGACGCGGTCGTGCTTCGCCAATGTCGAGCTCCAGGCGTAAAAGTTTTTCGGCGCCTTCGACCGGTTCGGCGCGGACGATCTTCGCGATGCGCAGGTCGACTTTCATGAAGTCGTCGATCGAGATCGTGTCCGCGAGCGCGGGCGTGAGGTCGCGGGTCTCGGTGGCATGACCAGTGTTGGGCGTGGCGTCGGATGTCGCGTCGGAAGATGGCATGGTGGGGGATTCGGCAGCGGTCGTTGATGGGGGCACCGAGGCGGCCGTCGCGGTGGTCGGCGCGCCTTGTGCGGTGAGGGCTTCTTTCGAGGTTTCGAGCAGTTGTTCGATAGCACCGGCCTCGATGCGGGTCATCAGGGGCTCGTAGGGATGGATCGAGCCGCCGAGTAGTGGCTGTTGCGCATCGCTCCAGGTGAGCTGGGGGCGATCGAGAAACGCGCCCGCCCGCCGCGCAAGTCGCGGCAGCACCGGCGCGAGATAAAGATTGAGAATCCGGAAACTGTCGAGCGCCTGGGTACAGATGCCCTGGACGGCGCCGAGGGTGGCGTCGTTCTTCGCCAGCACCCAGGGACGTGCCTCGTCGAACCAGGCGTTGGCGCGATCCGCGAGGGTCATGATGCGTCGAATCGCCTGCGCGTACTCGCGCGCGTCGTAGTGGGCGGCAATGGCCTCGCCCTCGGCCACGAAGGCGTCGTGCAGCGCCGGGTCGGGCAGGCTGTCGGCGAGACGGCCGTCGAAGCGCTTGGTGAGAAAACCGGCCGCGCGCGAAGCAAGATTGACGAACTTGCCGACCAGATCGGCGTTGACTTTCTGCACGAAGTCATCAAGGTTGAGGTCGAGGTCGTCGACGCCGGCGCCGAGCTTGGCGGCAAAGTAATAGCGCAGCGACTCGGGGTCGAGAAAGCGCAGATAGTCGGCGGCGCGAATGAAGGTGCCGCGCGACTTCGACATCTTCTGGCCATTGACGGTGAGAAAGCCATGGCAGTACACCGCGCTCGGCGTCCGCAACCCGGCGCCCTCGAGCATCGCCGGCCAGAACAGCGTGTGGAAGTAGGCGATGTCCTTGCCGATGAAGTGGATCAGCTCGACGTCAGAGTCGCGCGCCCAGGTGGCATCGAAATCTTCGCCCGTGTCGCGACACAGGGCCTTGTGCGCGGCCATGTAGCCGATCGGAGCGTCGAGCCAGACGTAGAAATACTTGTCGTCGGTGTCCGGAATGCGAAAACCGAAGTAGGGCGCATCACGCGAGATATCCCAGGCCGTCAGTCCGGATTCGAACCATTCGTCCATTTTGTTCGCGATCGCCGGTTGCAGGCGCCCCGAGCGCGTCCATTCACGCAGAAAGGTCTCGAAGCGCCCGAGCTCGAAAAAGTAGTGCAGAGACTTTCGCCGCACCGGTTGAGTCCCGGTGATGGCTGACACGGCATTCAACAGATCGGTCGGTGCGTAGGTGGCGCCGCAGACTTCGCAGGAGTCGCCGTACTGATCCGGCGCGCCGCATTTTGGGCAGGTGCCGCGGATGAAGCGGTCGGGCAGGAACATGCCGGCCTGTTCGTCATAGGCCTGTTCGATTTCGCGTTCGGCCATGAACCCGGCCGTACGCAAGGCTCGGTAAATCGTCTCGGCCTGTTCGCGATTTTCATCGGAGTGGGTGCTGTGATAGCGATCAAAGCTGATGTGAAAACCTGCAAAATCGCGCTGGTGCTCCTCGCTGACGCGGGCGATCAGGGCTTCGGGTGTGATGCCCTCGGCCTGCGCACGCAGCATGATCGGCGTGCCGTGGGCGTCGTCGGCGCAGACATAGCGGACGTCGTGACCGCGCATTTTCTGCAGACGCACCCAGATGTCGGTCTGGATGTACTCGACCAGATGGCCGAGATGAATGGGCCCGTTGGCGTACGGCAGGGCGCTTGTGACGAGTATGCGACGAGGCGTGGTCATGGTTCCGATGCGTGCGGGTGAGGATGCATTGTCCGATTTGGAGGCGTGTCCGTCGAGCGGCCTATACCGGCGTGGCTGATTTCCATGGTTGCTCTGGGTGACGCGATGGCGCGGTCGAGGCTTGATTGGTGCCGTGGCACTCGATCTTGAACAGGGTTTTCAGCCGTTTAAGCGGGTGCGTATTGGATTCAGGTCGCCGTGGTTGCGATCAATGGCTGTTGGGCGAGGGCGATGGGCGTGTCGCGAACAGCAGCGTGAGCCTGCAGGCGTTGGCTCCAAGGCTCTGTGTCTCGGGTGCTCACTGTAAAGCCCCAACGATAAGGTTTTTCGTTTCGCTTGGGCAGGCGATCGCGCCAGATGTGTCCGGTGGGTCTCGGCGTGGTCGTGGGTTGACCGGTGGGCCCTAGGGGGCTAGGGTGAATACGGACTGAATGATCCAAGGTCCCGAGCCTCGACCCGGCCACCCCGCTGCCGGTGTTCTCCGTCCCGGCGAACAACCCCGGACATCGCTCTCGATTGCCGCGGTCGAGATCGCACCAGCCGGAATCGCGAGTCAATGATCGTCGCGAACTGCGTTCGCCGTGATCTCCTCCGGCCTCACACAGCATCGCAGCCGTCGAAATCGCGTCGACTTATAAATACCGGCTCGGTTGCGTTGCACAGAAGCCGCATGGTGATCGCAGGTGTCGCAGCACGTCCGATCGGTTGATCGAGTGGGTCGCGGTGGTCGCTGTGATGTGTGTGGCGTCGGGCGGATGGCGATGGCATTGGCTTTGCAGCGATTTCGTGGGTTGCTCTGAGGATTCGGGCGCGGACGGGGATCCTGGCGCGCCGCACGCGTCTCGCGCGACCTGATGCGGCCCTAAATCTCGACCACCCGGTGGTGACCTCGCCGCGCGATGAATACACGAATACACGCTGCGGGTTTGGCTATCGCCGCTTGGCTCGATTTTCTCGAGATTGCCGCGTTGTGGACCGAAGCGACAGGTCAAACCGCGCGATCAACGACTGCGATCGTGTCGAGCGTACCAAGATCGATCACGCCTGAGACGCACACGAGGTGCTGCGTCTCTGAGTGCTTTCTAACGAGGCTCGTGCCGCCACTTACAACTTTTACTTGAAGTCTTCAACACAAGGATTTTCATGACGCAGACGACTCCAGATGCAACGAAACCCGACACGAGAGGGCTATTCCTTCGACCGCGTGGCGGTCGTCATCGCGTCGCCATCGGCACGGCAATCGTCGTGATGTTCGGGTGTGGTGCGTTGATGCCTTGGTCGATCGCGTCTGCCGATCAGGATCGTGGCGCTGATTTCGATTTCTACGGGTCGTTGCGCTTGCAGGTCGAGGCCGTCAGGCCCGGAGACCGCAACGAGGTGGATGCCTACGAAGGATTCCGTGATGCGTACTCACGCGTTGGTGCCACAGCGGGTTACACGTTCGAAGGCGGCACACGGCTGTTCGGTCAGGTCGAGGTCCCGCTGGATCTTGCCAATGGCCGAGTGCAGGGGCCGTTCGAGCAGAACGATACGGCGGCACACGCCAACAATCAGCTGTACGACCGCCTGCGGATCGCCAAGATCGGTGTGCAGGACGAACGCTTCGGTACGTTGGCATTTGGACAGGACTGGTTGCCGTACTACAACGCCATCGCGTTTCCGGTCGATATGTTCTCGAGCTATTACTCGGGGTTTGCCACGTTTACCGCATTCCGCCGCAACGAGACGTTGGCTTACTACAGCCCGAGTTTCGGGGGCTTTTCGTTCGCGGCCGGCTATTCGAACGATGGCGGCAATGGCACGGCGTCCGGGGGGCTGGACGATCGCTTGCAGTTCACCGCGAGTTACACGTTTGCAGGGACCACGCTGTCGTTCGGGATCGATGATGCCGGCGGCGTCGGCGATAGCCGGATTTACGGTTTGTCACTGATGCATACGCAGCCGGACGTGGGGCCTGGAGATCTGTACATCGGTGCCAAGATCGAACGTTTCGATTCGAATCTCGATTCAGGCTTTGGCGCGGATGGCGACACGGCGGCGAACCTGTTCGCGTCCTACTCGGTTGGGCCGCACACCTTCAAGGGCATGGTCGCCGACGTCCCGTCCTACGGTGAAACGGTGTTCCATCTCGGCTATGACTTCCAGTTCCGCGACGACCTCAAGTTCTTCGTTGAATACTACGACGAGGAGGACACCGCAGCGATCACAACGCGCCGCGGGGGTGCGGCCGATACCAACTTTGCCGCCCAGGGGGGTCGCGCACTGGCGGTCGGAGCGCGCTTCGATTTCTGATTCATGACCCGACGCGGACGCCCGGGCCACCCGGGGTGCGACCAGGGTCAGGAGGAGCAAACCTACAGGGTGTCGGGTGAGTCCCGGTGCACCACCCGGAAAGCGTTCATCAGTCCGGGATTCAGGAGGCAGACCGTAAAATGAAATCCACGATTCTCAAGCCGGTATTCTTTCCGTCGGTCGCGGTCATCGCGCTATTGGTGTTGTACGCGGTGATCGTCCCGGAATCTGCTGGCGAGCAGTTCGAGGCCACCAAGGACTGGGTGGCCGGGACCTTCGGCTGGCTGTACCTGATCAGCGTCGGTGTGTTTCTGTTTTTCATCGTCGGGCTGGCTTTTTCGGCTTACGGCAAGATCAAGCTGGGACCCGATCACTCGACTCCGGATTACTCGAATACGGCCTGGTTCGCCATGTTGTTCTCCGCCGGCATGGGGATCGGCCTGTTGTTCTGGGGCGTGGCGGAGCCGGTGTTCCATTACACCGCGCCACCGACCGGTGACGCCGAGACCGTGCAGGCGGCACGCGATGCGATGCGCATCACGTTCTTCCATTGGGGGCTGCATGCCTGGGCGATCTATGCGGTCGTCGGATTGGTGCTGGGCTATTTCGCGTTTCGTCACGGCTTGCCGTTGTCGATTCGCTCGGCGTTGTATCCGCTGATCGGCGAGCGGATTCATGGCCCGATTGGCCATATGGTGGATACCTTTGCCGTGCTCGGCACGGTCTTCGGGGTGGCCACCTCGCTGGGGTTGGGGGTGTTGCAGATCAACGCCGGGCTGAATTATCTGTTTGACGTGCCGGTGGGTGCGACGACGCAGATCATCTTGATCGCCATCGTCGCAGCGCTGGCGACGATCTCGGTGGTTCTGGGTCTGGATGGTGGGATCAAACGCCTGTCGCAGGTGAATCTGGTGCTGGCCGTGGGCCTGACGCTGTTCATTCTGATCATTGGCCCGACGCTGCTGCTGCTGAACCTGTTCACGCAGAACCTTTCCAATTATGTCGGCCATTTCATCCCGATGACCTTCCAAATTTATGGCTACGAGCCGAATCCCTGGATGGGTTGGTGGACGCTGTTTTATTGGGCGTGGTGGATTGCCTGGGCGCCGTTTGTCGGCATGTTCATCGCGCGGGTGTCGCGAGGACGGACGATCCGCGAATTCGCGACCGGCGTGCTGCTGGTGCCAGTGGGCTTCACCTTCCTGTGGATGACGGTATTTGGTAACACCGCCATCGATCAGATCATGAACCAGGGCAATGCAGCGCTGGCCGATGCGGTGTCCGAGGATGCCGCCGTGGCCCTGTTCCAGTTCTTGCAGGCGTTCCCGTTCTCCGGGATCGTGTCGCTGCTGGCCGTGATCTTGGTGGTGACGTTCTTCGTGACCTCGTCGGACTCCGGCTCGCTGGTGGTTGACACCATCGCCTCCGGTGGTCGCGACGATAACCCGGTGTGGCAGCGTATCTTCTGGGCCGTGCTGGAAGGGGTCGTGGCCTCTGCGCTGTTGCTCGCGGGCGGACTGGGTGCGTTGCAGGCGGCGTCGATCGTCGGTGCGCTGCCGTTCGTAATTATCATGCTCGTGGCGTGCTGGGGTCTGTTCCGCGCGCTGCGGATCGAGGGCATGCGATCCTTGAGTCTGCAGCACCACATGAACGCCGGGCGGCACGGCAAGCAGCCGGGAGGCTGGAAGGGCCGGGTCGAGCGATTGGTGCGGTTCCCAAAACCGACCGATGTGCGTGCGTTTGTCGATGGTGCGGTGCTGGAGGCGATGGACAAGGTCGCGGCGATGCTCGGCGAGCATGGCTGGGTGGCCGACGTGCAACACCGCGATGAATCAGGACGCGCCCGTTTTGTCGTCAGCCTGCCGGGAAGCCCGGATTTTCGCTATGAAGTGCGGCTGCGCGAATGCGAGTCGCCGACCTTTGCCTTCCCGCGCGCCACCCATCCGGATCAGAAGGCTCGACCGTACGCCCGTGCCGAGGTTTTTCTGCACGATGGTGGCAAGGTCTATGACATCTATGGCTACGACGTGGATACCGTGGCGTCGGATATCGTTGATCAGTTCGAGAAGCATCGGCATTTCCTGCACCTGACGGAAAACATGCCGAGCGCGTTGCCGACCGAACGCTGAGTTCGACGGGGTCAGTTGTGGGGCTGCCTGTCCCAAATGACGTTTGATGCAGCCTCTTTGATCGTTCGATCCATGACGTCGCACGCAGCACCGGGCTGGGAACGAGGGCTGTCTGTGCGCTTGGTCGCGCCCAGGACTCGATCGGTACTGCGGGTACGGGAATCGACAGGGCGCCGCTCGAGGCTTGATCTCTGCGGTAATGCCAATTCAGGAAACTAACCGGGTAGACTTTCGTCTGTTAGGGCAGCGTTCAGTGGCTCTCGAGGTCATCGAGTCGGTCATGAGGGCGTTGGTTGGCGAGGGGCGCCCTTTTCGGCTGTCGTGCGTTGGCTGATCGTGTGTCTTCGATCGACGACGGGGATCGACGGCGGTTTGATTGCGGGCCTCTTGTATGCGTCGCGATCGACTGGCGCGAGGGGCTTGGTTTCCGACTCTACAGCTGACTTAAAGGCGTTATTCGAATACTGGCATTGAAGTCGCCTGACGCCCGTGAGCCCGGGAATCCTCGTTCGATGAGCCCGCAATAGCGATCGTGCCGCACCTTGCGATCGTTCGAAGGCCTTCTGGTCGCACTTGCACGGGCGCTGTACATGTTACGGCTTCGGTTGGTTGCGGGGCGGTGACGAAATAGCTGGCTTTGCTTTCGATACACTTTTAGGAGATCACTCAATGGCCGAAGTGTCGCGCCTGCAGATTGAAACCGCGCTGAAAACGGTGCAGGACCCGTACCTGGAACGAGATCTGGTGGCGGCAGGTGAGGTGGGATCGATCGAGATCAATGGCGACCGGGTCCGGGTCGAGTTGGTTTTGGGCTATGCCGCCGGAGGCTTTCACGACGCTTTGCGCGCCGAGGTCAGCAGGGCTTTGAACGATGTGCGGGGGCTTGCGTCGGTAACGATCGAGATTCGAACACGGATCGTTGCCCACGCCGTGCAGAAAGCGCTCAAGCCGCTTCCGGGGGTGCGTAACATCATCGCCGTGGCTTCGGGCAAGGGCGGTGTCGGCAAGTCGACCACTGCCGTCAATCTGGCGTTGGCACTACAGGCTGAAGGTGCGCGTGTGGGGATTTTGGATGCCGACATTTATGGCCCCAGCCAGCCGCGGATGCTAGGGATCAAGGCCAAGCCGGAGTCCAAGGACGGCAAGACGATGGAGCCGTTGGTGAATCATGGCGTCCAGTCGATGTCGATCGGCTATCTGATCGACGAAGACACGCCGATGATCTGGCGCGGACCGATGGTGACCCAAGCGCTCGAGCAACTGTTGCGTGAGACGAACTGGGACGATATCGATTACCTCGTGATTGACCTTCCGCCGGGCACCGGTGATATTCAGTTGACGCTGGCGCAGAAAATACCGGTCGCGGGTGCTGTGATTGTGACTACGCCGCAGGACATCGCGTTGCTCGATGCCCGCAAGGGCCTGGCGATGTTCGAAAAGGTCGATGTGCCCGTGTTGGGGATCGTCGAGAACATGAGTATCCACATCTGCTCGAAATGTGGCCACGAAGAGTTTATTTTCGGTGAGGGCGGCGCGTTGCGCATGGCGGAGGACTACGGCGTCGACCTGCTTGGTGCTCTGCCCCTCGATATTCGGATCAGAGAGCAGGCCGATGGTGGCAATCCAACGGTGGTCCATGATCCTGAGGGTCGAATTACCGAAATCTATCGCGAGATCGCGAGGCGCACAGGCGCCAAATTGGCAGAGCAATCGCGCGATTATTCGAGCAAATTTCCGAACATCGTAATCAAAAACGACTAGGAACCTGACTCGACGCGCCCTATGTCTTGCACCGGAGGCTGGGCTGGCCGATTTTCCAGACTCGCGCGGTGCGGTTTTTTGGAAATTCGTCGGTCGCGAGGTGGACGTCTTCAGGCGGGTGCCGTTGGGGGTGGATGGTCGGTGCTGGCTGTGCGGTCCGCAAAGGCGTTACTCGATCGCGACTGGCGCGCGCAGGGTTTTGGGGCGTCCGCTTGCGAGTACCGCGTGAAAACTCTTTAAGCCAAGCGGGACGCCCTGGGTCAAGACCCTCGGGCCCATGGTTTTGAACTTCGGACATCACGCGTGATGGCACGGTGAGCCCGCTGCCCGGCGGTTATGTGAACGATGATCCCGCTAAAATGAGGCCGCGCCTCGTGCGGTGTGTGAGCGAATGTCGCGCTGAGTGCAGTGTGTGATGCCGCGCCGAGGGTGGAGTACCGGGGGTCAGGCCTTTGCGATGTTGGTTTGGATTCGGCACTGCACCGGCGTGGGTGTTGCGAAATCTTGATTCAGCCCTGCGCCTCGCGCTTTTGCTGTGGGTTCTTTTTTGTGTCGGTGCGTTTGACTGTGTGCGAGGTGGTCTTGCTAGCAAGATTGTCTTGCGCTCAATGATTGGGTGCGGAAATGCCGATAAAATCTGATCGCTGGATTCGGGAGATGGCTGCAACTGGGGGCATGATCGAACCTTTTGAGCCACAGCAGGTGCGCTCGTCCGGTGAAAACCGCTTCATTTCGTATGGGACGTCAAGCTATGGCTACGACGTTCGCTGCGCGAATGAATTCAAGGTATTTACGAACATCAACTCGACGATCGTTGATCCTAAGAACTTCGATGAGCGCAGCTTCGTCGACGTTCATGCTGATGTCTGCATTATTCCTCCAAACTCGTTTGCGCTTGCCCGAACGGTGGAGTACTTCCGGATTCCACGTCGTGTCCTCACCATCTGTCTTGGTAAGAGCACCTACGCTCGCTGCGGAATCATCGTCAATGTCACGCCTCTCGAGCCCGAGTGGGAGGGTCATGTCACGCTCGAGTTTTCGAACACGACGCCGCTCCCAGCCAAGATTTACGCCCATGAGGGTGTGGCGCAGATGCTGTTTCTGGAGTCGGATGAGGTGTGTGAGACCTCGTACGGCGACCGCGCAGGAAAATACATGGGGCAGACCGGCGTGACCCTGCCGCGCGCGTAGCGGCCGGCTCAGGTCAGCTGGCTCAATGTACAAGCGATCGGAAAACTCGATCGACATAGCGGGTTCAGTCGCTGTGCGAAGCTGGTTGAGTTCGCGCTCGCAAAAGATTTGCCTCTCGTCAGCTACGGCTCTGCGCGCACGACTGGGCGACGGGAGCCTCGTGCGTGCCACGTGGGCGGCGTCGGTGCTGGTCATCCTCGTGTGGGTGCAGCGCGGGTCCGCTATTGTGTGCGAAAAAGCTCGGCCTCACCGCTGATCACGGCGACGGAACGATCGCCAGTTGCGGGCGTCGTCCGATAGCGATAACGCGTGTCGACGGTTAGGGCCGAGAGCCGGTCACCGTCGCTTACCGGGACAAAGCCGGTGGCGGGCGACAAAATGACGCGATCGGGCGCGGACGGCCCGGTCTCCGCCTGATCGTTGTTGCCCGATGAGCAGCCGCTCAGGAGTGCGAGACTCGTGACGGCGACAAACAACAACCCCGAAATAGCGCCTGTCATGTCGTTCGACGACGTTTGGCGACCCAAACGACGGCATAGGCCGAATGCAAGACGGTCGCTCCAGCGGCTCTGTGTCGTCGGGCGACGGCTGTGAGCGGGTGACGGCGTGTTCATCAGAATCGCACCTCGCGCGTGTTCGGAACGTCGAACTCCAGAGTATCCGGGTCGGTGTGAGTATTCAGGCGCCCTCGCGTACCGGCTGGCAAGCCTAGATCAGGATCGCTCAAGCGAAACTCGGTTCCTGCTGAGGTCCGTAATTGACCGAACAATCGGCCGTCGAGGGTCAAACGAAGTGTGCCGATGGCTCGGTTGTCTTGAGTGATCACGAGCTCGAGTTCGCCCCTGTCGGTGTATCGCAGTTCTACGTTGACCGTCAGGGGAAAGAGGATCGTCGAGGCCACGCCGTCGGAACCTATACGTGAGACTCGGAAACCGTCCGCTGCGATCTCGATGGTCATTAGGCTCGGGTCTTGTGACTCAGGCGCTGCTATGACGATCAACAGGCCGCTATCGACCGTATCGACGGCGTAGCCCAGAGCTGTCGAGCCGGAGTCCGATGAGGGATTCAGTTTGATGCCGCCGATTGATGCACCGTTGCGGCGATCTGCGAAGTCGACTTGGACGCCGTTGGTCACCGAAAGCTGGATCTCGGTGTCACTGTCGATTGATGTGCGCCGTCCGCGGCTGCCATCATTCGTTGGAACACAGATTGAGCAGCGGCTTTCGCCGGGAGCAGGTCGATCGAGATTTCCGATCGGTGCGTCATCGGGGAGCGGGCCGAAAGTGAATTCTGACCCAGCGGATGGCGGAGGGTCCTGAGCCGGTGGGTCCTGAGCCGGTGGGTCCTGAGCCGGCGGGTCTTGAGCTGGCGGGTCTTGAGCTGGCGGGTCTTGAGCTGGCGGGTCTTGAGCTGGCGGGTCTTGAGCTGGCGGGTCTTGAGCTGGTGGGTCTTGAGCTGGCGGGTCTTGAGCTGGCGGGTCTTGAGCTGGCGGGTCTTGAGCTGGCGGGTCTTGAGCTGGCGGGTCTTGAGCTGGCGGGTCCTGGTTGACACAGATTGAGTCCCGTGTACCTTCGCCCAGGCACACCCAGCGCCGTGGATCGTTGACGTCGGGTTGCCATTCTCCGCTCGCGCAGGCGTCAACCGAGGTGTCCGGCGGGATCGTGCTGTTGGCGGCGGGGCCACATTGTCCAGCGATGATGCCTGGCAACTCGACACGGTCGATGCGAAAGTTCTTGTGGCCTTCGAACGGGAGGCGTTTGGCTTCGACGCCGTCACCGTAGAAGACTACGTCGCCGGAGTCGGAGACGATGTCGATCTCGCCGCCTGCGGCCAGACTGGCGGGCAGTCTCGCGAAGGCTTCTGGCGATGCCGCAAAATTGGGCGGGGTGAACCCGGCCAGTGACACGGGACGCTCGTAAAGCTCGATGGCGCGTCCGTCGCTTTCTGTGAGCCCACTCCATGTGAACAGCCGGAAATCGAGTGGCGCGACTCCCGTAGCGCTGGCAGAGGGTCCCGCGAGAATGACGTAGTTTCCGTCGTCCAGGCGTTCCAACGAGCGGATGCCGCGGCCGCCGAGATCGAGCCGGATCGGAGTCCCAAAGTTTGCCTGTCCCGGTTCACCGCCGTCGTCGGCCGTGGCCAGCGCTTGATAGTTCAGCACAGGAATGATCAACGCATGGGTGCGTCCGGTCACGTCGTTCGGTTGGACGGCCGGTTCTCCCGGCGCCGCGACGAGTGGCGCACGAAAACCGAACCACGCGGCGGCATCGTTGGGTGCAAGCGTCAGTCCCTCGATCGAGAAGCCGCTGCGATTGGGGTTTTCGGGCGCCTGGCGGACATCGGGATCGCCGCCGTTCGACGAGGCGACCAGTCCAAAATAGTCAGGAGTCAGGCCGTGTGAATCGGTCGCGTCCCAGAGGCGCAGGTCTTCGCGCAGCCAGCGGTAAAAACCGATCACGTCGAGTTGGGGCGGCTGATCTGGAGCGGTGCTCTCGGTGAGATCCATGGCAAAGAAGCGCCAGCGATCGGGCCGGGTGCGTCCGTTGCCGTTGTTCGAGTGCGAGCCGGTGACGAAGATACGATCGCCCAGCCGTGTGGTGGCCTCGTAATCGACCTCGCCATCGACGTTGCAGCCGGCGACGCCGGTGGCACGGGAATCGCTGCAATGGCTGGAGTCGAACAGATCCAGGGCCGCGTCGACGTCGAGACGAAAGCGTGGCGGTGACGAGCGCGAGATATCGTGTAGCTGGATGGCGTTGGTCAGGCGCGGGGTCTGGCGAAAATCGCCTTCGTCGTCGAACACGAGGACTTGTCCGTCGCCAAGGGGGACGACCGCCGAGGCGTCGGCGCGGCCACTAAAGAAGCGGGTGTCGGCGTTGGCAGCGGTCGGTTGCAGCGCCGCGAAGGCAATGATCTCGGTCGTTTCCCGCTGCTGGTCGTCGCGCACGCGCAGGGTGAGGTTGCTGAAGCCGACGCCGCGCGGCTGAACCGTCACCCGGATTGCGTTGCCGATGCGCTCGATGTCGACGTCCTGCGTGGCATCGAGGACGGCCGGGTTGGCGCTTTCGATGGTCAGTTCCAGATCCGGCGTTGGGTCGATCGGCGAGGACAGCTCGAAGCGAAAGCCCTCGGTGGCCCAGAAATGGTGGGCATCGCCCACGACGGAAGAGAAAGCCTGCTCGAGGCCGATGAAGTTCTCGGCCAGACCGTCGATTCGGGGAGCGTTGGCCACGCTGATCACGAAGGTGCCCGTCTGGGTGCCTGAGCGCGGCTCGCCGTCGGCGTCGAACAGTCGGATCGACACGGTGGTCGTCGAACGCAACAAAAGCCCGTCGGCAGGGAACTCAGGATCGGTCGCGCTCGGCGGGGTGCCATCGGTCGTGTAGCGCGCGATGAGCCCTTCTGGGATGTCGTTGACCGTGAGCGTGATGGGGGCGTCGAATACACCCGGTGGTACGGACCACGCGAGTGATTGATTCAGCGACACCGAGTCGACCCACAACACGGTGTCCGCGTTGCTGGAGCGGTCGCGCGCGCGCAGCGAGAACAGGACGCCTCTGGCCTCTTCGGCGTCGAGCTCGGCGGCATCGCGGCGCGTGCCTTCGATCACCAGCCAGGTATCGGCGTCGCCGTTGACCGGGCGGTCGTCTTGGGAATCCAGCGTCTCAATCGATGGGCCCGTGCAATCGGCGGTCGAGTGGTAGCTCAGGTTGAGCCGGATCGCGAGTTGATCCTGCGGTGTCGGGCTGCGGGCGAACACCGAGGGCGTGGCATCGCGACCGGGTACAAGCGGAATGCAGCGATCGATGCGGTTATCGCCGAAACCGTCGGTCAGGTCGCGGAACTCCACCACATTGGGCCGTGAGAGTGCGTCGGCGATGGCGCGGATGCGCAATGGCTGCTGCGCTGCCCGGTCGGGAATGGCCCAGCTCGTCGTCGCGCCGGCCGGCTCAATGAACGCCTGGTTGCGAGACCGCAGGGCGGCTTGAAGATCCCCGTTCTCGACTGCGAGCGGGTTGGCACCCTGACGAAGCTCGATCGGGCCGAACCAGATGCGCTGCGTCGCGGTCGGCGCACGCGCGCGGACGCTGAAGCGCACGACCTCGGCGCCGGTTGGAAAGGCCGTGATCCGGAACGGGCCGGACGTGCCGTGGGTCGCCGCGTTGACGTCGTGCCAGCGATTGGGCGCGAGAGCGGCCGCGGCAAAGCGGACGTCGTAATCGTTGTTGAAGTTGGTTCCGCTGAGTCGATGATCGGTGCGGCCCTGGGCGACGTCCGCGCGGCAGTCCTCGAGGGAGGCGTAGAAATTCGGATTGACACGAATTCGAAGGTTGTCATTGACCGGTGCGGCGTCGTGCCGCAGGCGCAAGGTCCATTCGAGAGGCTCGCTGGCATCGAACACGATGCACTGGTCGATCCGTTGATCGCCGAATCCGTCCGAAATCGGATCGAAGTACAGCACGAAGCCGGGCCTGCCGGATTCGCGTTCGGCTGCGTCGAAGGCGAAAGGAACGGTTTCGAGGACGGCTCGGCGCTCGCCCGCGAGCAGGGTTGTCCAGCCGGGAAGCGATTGGCCGTTGCTGAACGTGGCCCGGACCAGATCGAAGCCGTTGATCGCATCGTCGGCGCGCGAACTGGTGCCAACGGCCACGGCGACAACGAGGCCCATTAGAATCGCGTTCGTCGACGCGCGGAAGTGCGGTTGTGTGCTGTCCGATCTGAGTCTGAGAGGGTGTTGTCTCACGGAGCTCGACCTGTTGCCGCGGTCCTCGCTCTCGGCTCTGTGGCGCGCCTCGGTCGGGTTGCAGACGGGGATTGCCGTTGGGTCGCTCGCCACATCTTTAGAAGCACACGGCGTTTCCTGGGCGCGGATGGCGCTCGATCCGTGGTGACGTGGGCAAACGGCGATGCGCGAAAGCGGACGCGATGGCATGGGGCTTCCCAGCGTTTTTTGAACACTCGCCTATCGTGACAAGCGGGCGTGACAAAAACGTTTCAGTCATCGACCGGAGGGCGCTGGGTCGGGGAATACCGATTCAATCCGGTGTCAGTCGCGGAGGCCGAGAGACACCGCATGGACACCCGGTAACGATTTGCGTGGCAAGCGTTAGAGATCGATCCGAGCGCATCGTAAAGCCCGTACTCGCTAGCGATTGGCCCCAAGGGTTATTCAACGCGTGATGTTTCCGCGCCCGCTCTGGATTTTGTTTCGTCGCTAAGCGCAATCATGCGCGCGAGGCGCCCACGGCGGTTCTAGTAAAGCAGGGCGACCATTTTCTTGCGGAATTCGGCGACTGCCGGATGACGGGCGCCAAGAATTTCGAAGGCGCTGAGCAAGCCCTGATGCCCCACGTTTTGACCGTCGTCATTTTTGTGCTGGCGATGGTCCCGCATCAGCCGGAGATAGATCGGCAGGGCTTCCGCGGCGCGATCCTGCGCCATCAGCGCGGTTGCCAGACGTTCCAGCGCCTCCGCCGAGGCCGCCGGGTTTTCAGCTTCCGATGCCAGTGCCGTGAGATCGGTTTCAGCGCCACTTTGTGCGGCAAAACGTGCTCGGGTTCGCAGGCGCTTCACGTGCTCTTGCTCGGTCAGCGCGATGGGTAAAGGCGCGAGTTGCTCAAGAGCCGCTTCCACTTGACCTGCGGCGAGTAGCGCTTCGGCCAGTTCGACTCGGATTTCGTCACGGTTTGGATCGAGTTCGAGCGCGCGCTGGAAGGCCGCGATGGCGTCTTGGTGGCGTTCTTCTTTGAGTGCGGTGCGGCCTTCAGCGCGAGGCGCGTCACTGGGACGCTCAATGTGCGCATCGATTTTTGCGCGGATCGCGGATTCGGGCTGAACGCCCATGAATTGATCGACGACCTCACCATGGCGAAAAAACATTACTGTGGGCAATGAGCGCACACCGAATTGGGTGGCAAGCGCTTGTTCGGCGTCGGTATCGACCTTGGCGAGACGAAATGCCCCGGCATATTCATTCGCGAGGGCATGCAGCATCGGCATCAGCTGCCGACAAGGGCCACACCAGGCGGCCCAGAAATCGACGACGACCAGACGTTTGCGTGACGCCTCAATGACCGCGCTGGCGAAGCTTTGTGCGTTGACATCGATTTCGAAGGACGCTTCGTGAGCAACGTTGCCTGGGTTCATCGAGTTCTCCTATGCAGTTTTGACACAATTTTGACTGCGCCTGAAGGTGAATGGGGTCGCTCAGGACGGCGTTGAGTCCATCCGCGATGCAGGCTGCGGTACAAGCCGAGCGGCGTACGGGTTGGGCCGAGCAGAATATCCATTTGAAACGAGCGCGCCATGCGTTGGCTTGACGTGCCCGCGCACGTTCGAAGGTTAACGTCGCCTCGGCAGTTGCCGTTTGACCACACTTGAGCCGGCCCTGACGTGTGGCGCCGGGGCCGGCGCTGTCGTGTATTTGAGTTCGGATCGAGAGTTATCACCGCATCTCGAACACTCGACCTTCGATGAGCCCTCACACCGTCGTCCGCCCGCCGGTTGGATGCGTACCTTGCTGATTGCAATCTTGAGGCACGGGGCCAAGATTCAAGGCTGGGTGTTGGCGTGGCGCACTGGCGGATCCTCGATCCCGATCGCGTGGTCAGCCGACGAAGCCATCGTGTGCTGTTGATGGCTGGGGCGATGCCGATTGGGGCGTGTTTGTGCGACGTGTGTCGTCACCGCGAAAGATGGACGGTCGTTTTTCTTGCGGATCGTTGGGCGCCGCGATACTCGCGTTCACGCAGGCTCTGCCCTAGTCTACGTGGGTTCGATACTCGCGCCATGCGCGTGTCCCGGTTTTTTTAGGTCGCCACCCCGTGGCGACCCCGATCGGCAAATTTGATTGGCAAATTTGGCTGATCGTGCAGTAGAAGGACGCTTAACTGCCCATGACCTACAGTGCCGCTGATATCGAAGTTTTGGAAGGCCTTGATCCGGTGCGTAAACGCCCGGGGATGTATACGGACACGTCGCGGCCCAATCATTTGGTCCAAGAGGTCGTCGATAACTCGGTCGACGAAGCGCTGGCGGGCCATGCCCAGCGGATCGTCGTGCGGCGTTTTCGTGATGGCTCGATCGAGGTCGAGGACGACGGACGGGGGATGCCAGTCGATCCGCATCCCCGTGATGGGCGCCCGGGTGTCGAGGTCATCCTCACGACGCTGCACGCCGGCGGCAAGTTTTCCGAAAAGAGCTACTCGTTTGCCGGCGGTTTGCATGGTGTCGGCGTGTCGGTCGTCAACGCCTTGTCGCGGCGTCTCGAGGTGGTGATTCGGCGCGATGGCGTCGAATTTCGGCAAATCTTTGAGCATGGCGAGGTGGCAAGTCCTCTCGAACATGTTGGCCGTGTGGCGCGTCGCGCGACGGGGACACGGCTGCGCTTTTGGCCTGACCCAAAGTACTTCGACAGCCCGAATCTTGCGATGACGCGGCTCCGGCATCTGTTGCGGGCGAAGGCGGTGTTGTGTCCCGGACTCGAAATGGTGCTCGAGGATGAGGTCGCCGACGAAAATGTGACGTGGCGTTATGCGGGTGGCCTTGCCGATTATTTGACCGAGGCGGTGGGCGGTGCTTCGGTGGTGCCTAACCCGCCCCATTCTGGGACTCTGACCGGCGAGCGCGAGGCGGTCGACTGGGCAGTCGTCTGGCCCGCTGATGATGACGAGGATTCCTCACCGACGCCTGCCGACGCTGCGCTTGAATGGCCACAAGAGAGTTACGTCAACCTGATTCCAACGCCGGCCGGCGGCACGCACGTCAACGGCCTGCGAGCCGGTCTGACTGAAGCCCTCAGAGAGTTCTGCGAGCTGCGCAACCTGTTGCCGCGAGGCGTGCGGGTGGCACCGGAGGACGTTTTCGATCGACTGGGTTATGTGTTGTCGTTGAAAACACGTGACCCGCAGTTCGCTGGGCAAACCAAGGAGCGGTTGTCCTCGCGCGAGGCCGTGGGTTTTATCTCGGGCGCTGTGCGTGACGCGTTTTCGTTGTGGCTGCACGCCGATCCGGAGCAGGGAGAGCGAATCGCTGCGACGGTCATCGCTCGGGCTCAGCATCGACTGCGAGCTGCGCGCAAGGTGGTGCGAAAAAAGATTACGGCGGGCCCAACCTTGCCTGGCAAGCTTGCGGACTGCACGAGTCAGGATCCGTCGAGAAGTGAGCTGTTTCTGGTGGAGGGCGACTCGGCGGGCGGTTCAGCAAAACAGGCGCGCGATCGTGAGACTCAGGCGATCCTGCCGTTGCGCGGCAAGATTCTTAATAGCTGGGAGGTGGCGTCCGATCAGGTGTTGGCGTCGCAGGAAATTCACGATATCGCCGTGGCTTTGGGGGTTGATCCCGGCTCGAACGGGACGGTGGACCTGACGGGGCTGCGTTATGGCAAGGTCTGTATTCTGGCGGATGCGGACTCCGATGGCTTGCATATCGCGACGCTGTTGACCGCCTTGTTCTTGAGGCATTTTCCGTCGTTGGTGGATGCCGGGCATGTGTTCGTTGCGATGCCACCGCTGTATCGAATCGATCAGGGTCAGGCCGTGTATTACGCACTCGACGAAGCTGAGCGTGACGGCATCCTTGATCGCATTCGTGCGGAAAAAAAGCGTGGCACGGTGCAGGTGACCCGATTCAAGGGTCTGGGCGAAATGAATCCGAAGCAGTTGCGTGAAACGACTTTGGCGCCCGAGACGCGTCGTCTGGTGCAGCTCGTGCGCGGTGCGGAGGATCCTCACGAAGTGTTCGACCGGTTGCTCGCTCGCCGTCGCTCGGCTGATCGCCGTGTGTGGCTGGAGACCTCGGGGCATTTGGCTGCGGTCATCGACTGAGGGTCGATGACTGAAGGTCGATAGGGGTCGGCTCGGCCGTGGGTCGATTTTGGTCTTGGCCTTTTGCGTCTTTCAAGGGGCGTCGCGCCGACTGGCTGCATTCGGAAAATGGATCATGTGGCACCAACGCCGCATCGTGAAACGTCGCTCAAAACAGTCCTGTGACTGGATTTCGGGGCTCTTCGGCCGGCGGTACTCGACCGGTGACGCGAAATCGCAATAGGGTTGCGCTAGAGCGGAGACCGAGCCAATCAAGGCGCGCCGGGGCTGAATTCGCAACCTAACGTCAGATGTCGTCGAAAAAACCGACGAGCGGTTCGCCGAATGCCTTCAGATAGCGTTCGGCAAACTCAGCTTGAGTAAAACGATGGTTTTGTGGTCCGAGGTGCTCGATCTTGATCGCTCCGATCAATGAGGCTACCCGTCCGATCACTGTCCAGGGCAAGCCGCGTTCAAGGCCCAGAAGCAAGGCAGCGCGGTAGGCGTCGCCACAGCCTGTGGGGTCGCGGATATCGCGCGCGGTGACCGGCGGAATGTCGATCTGCTCATTCTGGGTGAGGACTGTGGAGCCCTGCGCGCCGCGAGTCACGATAAGTGCGCTGACGCGTTCGGCGAGTTGTTCGAAGTCGAGCCCCGTTTTTTCGACGACGAGAGCGGCTTCGTAATCGTTGAGTGCGCACCAGGTCGCTTGATCGAGAAAAGCGAGCAACTCGTCCGCGTTGAACATCGGTAATCCCTGGCCGGGATCGAAGATGAAAGGAATGCCAGCGGCTTTGAGTTGTGCGGCGTGGTCGATCATGCCCTGGCGTCCATTGGGCGCGACGATACCAATGCTCGCGCCCGTCCCCGTTGGGATATCGATTCGATGGGCCTCGCCCATCGCGCCGGGGTGAAAAGCCGTGATCTGGTTGTCATCCTGATCAGTCGTGATGAAGGCTTGCCCGGTGAAGTAATCGTCCAATTCGAGTACGAAATCTTTCGGGATCTGGTGGCGATCGAGCCAGTCGGAGTAACTGGCGAAGTCGCGCCCGGCGGTGGCGACGATCAATGGATCACCCCCGAGTAATCTGAGGTTATACGCGATGTTTCCCGCACAACCGCCGTATTCGCGTCGCATTTCCGGAACGAGAAACGAGACGTTCAACAGATGAACTTTGTCCGGCAGGATGTGATTGCGGAATCGATCCTGAAAAACCATGATCGTGTCGAAGGCGAGAGAACCAGAGATCAATGCGGACATGCGGACACCTTGATGGATTCGGCGAGTGAGCCGATGAGAAAACCCGAGCGGGGTTCGTTTAATCGGAGGCAGATTACAGCACGATCACGACCGAGATGAAGGCCGCAGGGGCGAGGCGCGGGTGGCGTTATGCGGGCCAGGCTGTTCTGGTCGCAGCATGATGCGGTCTGTGCTTTTTTACGGCGCGCGAGCGCGATAATCCGCGTCGATGTTTGCCAATGCTGTACGCGGCAGGTCGTCTCGCAGTAGGCCACCGTTGATAGGCTGCAGGACGGCGCGCGAGTCCGGTTTTGGTTCGACGTGGCGTCGGAAGGACAGTCATCCGAGTGCCTGCGGCTGTATCGCGTTCGTTTCTCCGCGAGCGGTTATGATCAGAATCCGGGTCTGAGTCGACTTTCACGCTGCGCGCGCGATTCTCGCTTGCGGTGGGTTCTGTTCAAGCTAGACTATTCGGGGTCAAAGCAGGGCGGTTACACTAGCGCCGGTGGTTTTCGATTGCGTGTTCGGCTTGGCCTGAGCCGCTGAGCAGCGCCACCAATACCCTGAGTCTTAGTGTCTCCATGTACGTTCCCGACGCCGAACGCGTGTTCGTCAGCCGCAACGAGGCCTAAGCCCTGCTGAACGCCTTGACGCTTGAACCGCGAACGGTCGCTCCGACGGGCGCAGTCCGGAGGGCTTGCCCCGAGCGTTGGATCATGGCGAGCTTTAACGCGTGGATTGGGACCGATGGCCCGCTTGGACCGGGATCCTCGCGCGTCCGGATCATTTAGCCGCGTTGTGAGCCAGACCTGGTGCAGATAGTTGGCGCGACGCTTGTGTCGAAGTTCGACGGCCGTCGCGCGGGGCGCGGGTGTCAGAGCTCATTAAAGCAGTAGGTTAATCCGCCGGCCTTGTTTGAGAGTCGAGTCGAGTTCGACGAGCAGGCGTCCGCGGTGACGGTATTGGTTCTACCGATTCGAAGCGCGAGCGAGATGATTTCAGACGCTGTCGGCGGGCGTGATGTGCCACTCGCGAACGTTGGTTTTGTGGAAGTTGCAAGCGGATTCCATTTTTTCGTGCTGGGTCGGGCGGTGTGCGTCGAGCCAGGCTTTTGCACAAGCGGTGGTTTGATGCGTCACCGAGTATCGCACTCGGGAACGGTCGTGCCGTTTTGGTGGGTAGAGATGAGGTCCGCGGAGCGGGCTTCCGGATTCCTCGGGTCTGGCGTCGAACGCGGCGCTTTCGGGGCGTCAGCGACGCGCAGCGCAGTCAAGGGCCGTCGTCGACTGCGATGTCTCCATCGCAGCACATTTTAAGTACATTGATCGAGGTCAATCATCGTGAGTGAAGAAGAGCGTTCGTCAGATAGTGCTGATGGGGTTCGCGACGAGTCGTGTGATGCAGGTGAGGCACCCGCGCGTCCGGCGCAGCGTCGGGTTAGGCGCCCCGCTTCCAGGCGCGCACGAGCGACGGGCAGCGAAACCGCAGACGGTTCCGACGAAACGGCCTCGAACACGAAGAGCGCCCCTGTCGCCAGTTCTGAAACCAACAGCGATTCAGGACGTCCCGATGGCGCTACCGGTTCTCGTGACGAGGGGGACTCTCGCGGCCGTCAACAAGGCTCGCGTCGTGGTTCTCACGCCCGCGGGGGGCGGTCGGGGCAGGATCAGGCCCATGGTTCCCAGAATGGTGGTCGCGGCGATCGCGGCTCCAGCCATGGACATGGCCATCACAACGGTGATCGTGGCAATGGCAATGGCAATGGCAATGGCAATGGCAATGGCAATGGCAATGGCCAAGGCGCGAATTCTGGCGGACAGGGTCACGGCTCGAATGGCAATATCGCACCGCCTGCGGAGGCCTTTGACGATGATGACGATGACGTCCGTACTGAAGATGGACGTGGCCAGGATCGTGGGCGAGGGCGCGGTCGTGGTCGAGACGACCGACGCGGTCGGGGACGACCCACGAGCGGCTGGCTAGGCACGTTGGCGCATTGGATCGACAACCCGCAGTCACAACCCAATACGATCAAGGGGCATGGCTGCGAACAAGGCGTTCAGCAGCTTGAAGAGCTGGGTTGTGAGGCGTTTCTTGTAGATCTCTCGGGTGCGCGTAGTCGAGAAGAAGTGATGGAAGCCTTCGGACGTAGCATGCGTTTGCCGGAAGGCTACAACGGTCACTGGGATCAGTTCGAGGAGGCGCTTTTTCCTCCGAAGGGTCAGGATCGTATACGCGTGATCGTGCTGCGGGGCTTCAATGCATTGCGACGGCGTGATGGTTTCCTTGCCGATGTGCTGTTTGATGTGCTGGAAACTGTCGCGAACACACCGAATGGCGGCTTTCGCGGTGTGGTCTACTGCCGCTGAAAGACTGCGTTTAAGCCGTTGGCGTTTCGGGTCGGTCTGGGCTCCATTGGGCCGTTTCGGGGGCCAGTCCCAGAGGTTCTGCGGGATTCCGAGCCAAACTCAGGCTAGGACGTAAAACGTCGAGGATTGCCTCTGCTGGTGCTTGTCGATTTAGGGGGTGTCTTCGGTGGGCGTGTTGGTGACGGTGTGACCAAGGTCGAAGCCCCGAACTTAATGAGTCCCAGCTGTTGACTCGGGATCAATGACACCACGATCGACGCTTCGTGTCGCCGAGTTGAGACGGTCGTTGCGATGAGTCGCAAGGGCTGAGTCGCAACGGACTGGATCGCGTCACTCTGCGCCGACAAGACTCCAGCCAGACGATCTCGCGCCGATGAGAATCGATTTGCGCAGGCTGGGACCATCTCGGGTGACTCAGTGCTGACTTTCCGGAAAGTACTGGTCAAAGGTAGGGGCTGGGTAATCTGGCGATGGCGTCACGCAGTCGCGTGAGGTTGGATGCGTTGCGCAATTCTTCCAGCACCAGCGGCCGTGACTGTCGTCGCTCACGATCGACCCATCGACTCAGTGAGTCGAGAACGGCGCCACCGGCAATCTCGATGTCGAGTTCAAAATTGAGGCGTAGGCTGCGAGGATCCCAGTTCGACGAGCCGAGAAGCGCCCAGCGTTGGTCGACGCACATGAGTTTGGCGTGCAGGAACGGGGCCGGCGTTTGCCAAACCAGGACGCCGCGTTCGATGAGTTCCTCGAGCGCGGGTCTCGCCGCCCAGTCGACGATGCGGTGGTCGCTGCGGGCCGGTATGAACACTTCGACGCGGACGCCACGGATTGCGCAGGCCTTGAGTGCCGCCATCAAGCTGGCGTCAGGCAGGAAATACGGCGTGATGATCTGAACATTCGATTGGGCGGACTGCAGCGCGGCCACTCGAATCAGTGATAGCACCTCGAAGTCTTCGTCTGGTCCGTCGGGCAGTAAACGCGTCCAGCTGAGGCTAGCAAAGTCTGGCGTCGCTCGAGTTGTGGAGCGAGACGCAGAAGCCGACGAGTCTGCGGTCATCGCCGGCCCGGTCTCGACGGATCCTGGTTCGCTGTAGGTGTTGCCGCTGTGGCGATGCGCCCGCATGGATCCCATGACAGGTGCATCAAGGCGCTTGAGTGTTTGATGTGTCGCGAATGCCCAGTCTTCGGCAAAAATCAATTCGGCCGAGCGCAGCAGCATGCGCTGTGGGTGCAGGGCCGACGCAGCCTGTTCGAGGACTTTTCGCCCGGGAGAGTTCTGCTCAAGGTTGTTTTGCCGGAGAGCGTCAAGCTCAAAGCCGTCTTGGCCCGAGGGCTTCCGCGATGAGAGCGTTTGCGCAGAAGTCTGTCCCGGGAGATTTGTCGCCTTGGGTACGGCGGTTTCGTCCTGTTGGTTTGGTTCGGAGTCGATGCGCGACGCGGTGTCAGGTGGTTGTCTTGAGATCGCGGCGTCGGTGGATCCGACGTCATTGCGTCCGCCGTTGTGCGCTCGGCTGAATGGAGTGCGTTCCGGTGCCGTGGAGCGATCGTGAATTTCGAGCATCAGATCGCGCACGTGTTCTTGCGCATGGCCGTCATGCAGGTTCATCCCGCCGATGAACAGCCGGTCATCGTCGACGATCAAAAGTTTGCGGTGGCTACGCAGATGAAGAATCGCGAAGCGCTTCGGCGGGTGCAAAGGATTGAATCGCGCCACGGTGATGCCTGATCGGCGCAGTCGCTTGACGATTGACGCGAATCCACCGAGGCCCCGCGTCGTGGGATTGCGATGCAGAACACCGATGGCGTCGACGAGGACGCGAACCTCGACGCCGCGCGCCTGCGCAGCGGCGAGCGCGTCGGTAAAGACGTGGCCTGTGTGGTCCGAGGCAAACCAATACGAGGCCAGCCAGATCCGACGTCGAGCCCGCGCAATCGCGCTGAGCATTGCAGCGTAGGCTTCAGTGCCGGTGACATGCACTCGAATCGTACCTATCGCACTGATCGGTAGACGGCTCAAGCGATCGCCTGCGGTCAGATAGCGGGCGACGTCGGCGGGCGGATTCCGATTTGCGCCAGATGGGTCGGTTACCCCTGACGCGGTAAGCGGGCGAAATGGGTCGCGCCGCGCGGGTTGGGTTGTGAATTCGGTGCTTTCTCGAAGCCGTTTCGCGCGACGGGCCACGCGGTTGACGCCGAAGGCCCAGTACAGCAACAGGCCGATGAGCGGTGATAGAAAAATCAGACCGATCCAGGCCAGCGTTGCGGAGACTTCACGGCGAGAGCGAAGGGCGTGTAGAGCCGTTGCGAGCGTTGCGATCAGCAATGCGACGCTCAGGCCCCAGGCCAGCATCATGGCGATGGAGTGCGAGATTTCGACACCAAAGTCGAGCCAAGCCCAGGTGTCATCAGAGAGGCTGTCAAGCGAGCTGTCGGATGATTCGGTAGAGAGGTCGCTGGATGACGTGAGGTCACCACCGTGCGGGCTTGCCGGCGTCATGGGTGGCGCGCGCAAGTCGCCGTGCGACTGTAGACAGAGCAAGGCTTCATTGCGTTGCCAGCGCAACGGCCTGGCGTCGGCGATTTGCGCTGATAGGAGGCGACCTTGATGGGCATGCCTTGAATTGTGCCAGCAATTACGCTCGATCTCGCGATCGGGGCAGTTGCGACAGACTGCGATGACCGGAGCGTCAGACGGATATCGGGCGGGCGATGAATGATCGTGCGCACGGCCCTCGGTAGGCGCGAGTGTCGCGTTACACTTCGTTCGACGATCCGTTGGAGCTTGTGCATGTCTGCAGTGCCCGAACATGAATCCCTGCCGCTCGAGGCCTTTGCTGAGCGTGCCTACCTCGATTATTCGATGTACGTCATCCTTGATCGTGCGCTGCCTCACATCGGCGACGGTCTAAAGCCCGTCCAGCGGCGCATCATTTATGCGATGAGCGAGCTGGGGCTTGCCGCGGGTGCCAAGCATAAAAAATCCGCCCGTACGGTTGGCGATGTACTGGGTAAGTTTCATCCACATGGCGATTCGGCGTGTTACGAGGCCATGGTGCTGATGGCGCAGCCGTTTTCGTATCGTTATCCGCTGATCGATGGGCAGGGCAACTGGGGCTCACCCGATGACCCCAAAAGCTTTGCGGCGATGCGCTACACAGAAGCGCGTTTGGCTCCGATTACATCGTTGATGCTCGAGGAGCTCGATCAGGGAACGGTCGACTGGGGATTGAATTTTGACGGGACGCTGAACGAACCACGGGTGTTGCCTGCGCGTTTGCCCAATCTCCTGTTGAACGGGACGATGGGTATCGCGGTAGGTATGGCGACTGACGTCCCGCCGCACAATCTGAAGGAAGTCGCCGTCGCTTTGGTGGCGCTGCTGCAGGACCCGCAGCTCGACGTCGAGGCTTTGGCTCGATTACTGCCCGCGCCGGATCTGCCTACGGGTGGTGAGTTGATTACAGCGCGTGACGACCTCGTCGAAATGTACCGCAGCGGCCAAGGCAGTTATCGAGTCCGTGCGCGCTATCACGTTGAAGACGACTCGATTGTGGTCGAAGAGTTGCCGTATCAGGTCTCTGGTTCGAAGTTGCTCGAGCAGATCGCTGCGCAGATTCAGGCCAAGAAGCTTCCGTGGCTCGAGGATCTTCGCGATGAGTCCGATCAGGATCATGCAGTACGGCTTGTACTGGTTCTGCGCTCGCGGCGAGTGGATACCGAGGCGTTGATGGCGCATTTGTTCGCCACCACCGACTTGGAAAAAAGTTATCGAGTCAATCTCAACGTTATTGGCCTCGATGGTCGCCCCCGCGTCCACGGTTTGCGTGAATTACTGACGGAGTGGCTCCGCTTTCGTGTCCAGGTGGTGACGCGTCGGCTCGAGTACCGTTTCGAGAAGATCGAGGATCGTCTGCACGTTCTTGCTGGCTTGCTGATCGCGCATCTCAATATTGACGAGGTGATTGCGATCATCCGCGAGCATGATCGTCCTAAGCCCGTTTTGATGGAAAGGTTCGAGTTGAGCGATCGTCAGGCTGAGGCCATTCTCGATCTGCGATTACGACATCTGGCTCGCCTCGAAGAAATGAAGATACGCGCTGAGCAGGACGAGCTGACCGTTGAGCGGGATCGCGTCGCGGCATTGTTGGCCGATCGGACCGCACTGGATGATTTGATCGCCGAGGAAATTCGAGCTGATGCCGAGCGCTTTGGCGATGAGCGGCGCACTCGACTGGTTGAGCGTGAAGCGGCGAAGGCTCTGGACGAACGCGAGTTGGTGACGGCTGAACCGGTGACTGTGGTGCTGTCGAAAGCAGGATTCGTGCGCGCAGCCAAGGGGCATGACGTTGATGTTCGCGCACTCGCGTATCGGTCTGGCGATGCGTATCAGGCGAGTCTGGCGACGCGTTCTAATTTGCCTACGATCGTGCTCGATGACGGCGGCCGGGCCTATACATTGGCAACGCATACGCTACCGTCCGCACGGGGCCAGGGTGAACCGCTGAGCTCGCGGTTGGCACCGCCTGCGGGCGCCCGTTTTCTGGCTCTGATCGGCGGCGCGGATGAGGCACGCTGGTTGCTCGCGCAGCCCGGGGGGCTGGGCTTTGTCGTCACCATTGGTGATTTGACCGGGCGGCAGAGGGCTGGCAAGCATGTCATCGGTTGGGGTGATGGTTTTGCGATGTTGCCGCCCGTGCCGGTGCCCAAGGCGGCACGTTACGTGGCAGTGTTGTCGAGTGGCGGCAGGCTGTTGATTTTCGACCTCGAAGAGGCGTCCGTTTTGGCGCGTGGCAAGGGCACTCGGCTTATGGCGTTGAGCAAGCCCAAGGGCGATTTGGTCGAGGCTGAAAGCTTGCGCGCGTTGGCTGTTCTGGGGCCTTCGGATCGACTCCGGATCGGCACCGAACAGCGCGTCATGACCCTCGAAGGCGGAGTCGCCCGCAGATCGTCGTCGGCGGGTGGTTCTGCTGGCAACCTCGAGGCCTCGGTAGAGGAACCGTTCGCGCCCTATTTCGGGCGACGAGGAACCCGTGGGGCGCTTTTACCACGGCCATTTCGTGGTGCATCGAGCCTTGAATGCGCCAGTGGCGAGTAGTTTCATCATCCATCAGGCGTCGCTTAGGACGCCGATTGGCGACCGGTCACTGAGGCGGAATGACCGCAAAGGCTCGTATGCTGAGCGGTCGGCCTGCGGCCTTTGAAAGCGGTCTCTAAAGACGGCGTCGAGGCGCGGGTAGCGGTCCGATGTGAGTCGATCATTGCGGCGCTCAATGATTGGCTATTTCAATGAACTGCCACGCGCAGCAACCCGAGTGTGCGTCAACCCAGAGTCCGGCAACCACGGAGTCCAGCGATCCGGAGGTCAGAATGAACAATGCAGACTGGATTCACCGTGATCTGCGAGTGCTATGGCACCCCTGTACGCAGATGAAGGATCACGATGATGGCGTGTTGCCGTTGATCCCGATTGCGCGCGGCGATGGCGTGTGGTTGTACGACTTCGACGGGCGACGTTATTTCGACGGGATTTCGTCGTGGTGGGTGAATCTATTTGGCCACGCCAACCCGCGTATCAACGATGCCATCGCCGAGCAACTCGATCGGGTTGAGCATGTGATGCTCGCTGGTTTTACTCATCGGCCCGCGATCGAGTTATCTGAGCGGTTGATCCGCATGACTCCCGAGGGCCTCGATCGGGTGTTTTTTGCCGACAATGGCTCTGCGGGCGTCGAGGTGGCACTCAAGATGAGCCACCACTACTGGCGTAACCTCGGACGACCTGAGAAATCAGGCTTTGTGACGCTCGCAAATAGCTATCACGGTGAGACTCTGGGCACGTTGGGGGTCGGCGATGTGGCTCTCTATCGTGAGCAGTATCGGCCGTTGATGCATGAGGCGCTCGTTGCGCCAACGCCGGACTGCTATGCGCGTGAGCCCGGCGAATCCTGCGCAGACGTCGCGCGTCGGGCGGCTGCGGGTCTCGAAGCGCTTCTGGCGGGGCATCACGCGAGTCTCGCGGCGCTGATCGTCGAGCCATTGGTTCAGTGCGCAGGCGGGATGCGGATGTATGACCCTGAGTACCTGCGTTTGGCGCGGGCGCTTTGTACGCAGTACGACGTGCACCTGATCGCGGATGAAATCGCTGTGGGGTTCGGTCGCACCGGTACCCTGTTCGCAATCGAACAGGCCGGGATCGTCCCCGACTATCTGTGCCTTTCCAAGGGCTTGACCGGTGGGTATTTGCCGTTGGCCGTGACCGTGACGCGAGGGGAGATCTTCGACGCGTTTTATGACGACTACGTGCGGCTCAATGCGTTTTTGCATTCCCACTCGTATACCGGTAATCCGCTGGCCTGCGCAGCGGCTAATGCGACGCTCGATCTGTTCGACAGCGAGCCGGTGCTCGAGGATAACCGTCTCAAGGCTGGCGTCATCGCAGAGGGGCTGGCGTCGCTCAATGACCATCCCCATGTTGCTGACGTGCGTCAAACGGGCATGATCGCGGCAGTCGAGATGGCACCCGATCGCAGCCGGCGGGTTGCGTATCCATGGCAGGAGCGTCGCGGACTCAGTGTCTATCGATATGGGCTGACGCAGGGCGCGATTTTGCGTCCGCTCGGCGTGGTCAGTTACTTGATGCCGCCATATGTGGCCACTGAAGACGAGTTGCGCTGGGTTTGCGGGTTGATTCGTGAGGGTGTCGATCGCGCGACGCGTGGAGCAGGATGATCATGGGGGATTTCGCGCGGATCGACCGCACGCGCGTCATGATCGTCAGAGGCCGGCGGTTGGCGGTGTCCGGGCCACAGCGGCAAGCCCTCGCGGATTCGGTGTGCGTATTCCTGCTGGAAGCCCGCCGGACCCCAGGCGAAATAGTCGAGGTGGACGCTGAGTGCGCGCGTGGCCAACCGTTCCCTGAGGGGTAGGCGGTTTGTTGCGTTTTCGCCAAACAACAGCGGGCGGCGGTAGTGTTCGGCTTGGCGCTTGAGTAGATCAAGACTCTTGTTCGGAATCCGGCGGCCGACGGGTATCGCGACGTCGACCGGTAGCCCACACCAATGATCACGCTCGTAGAGCACGATCACACCGGAGCGATCGGGGCGCATGTCCTCAGGTAGCGGGCTGGTGGGATCGAGCCAGCCACATTCGAACACGCGACAGGGATCAACGGGGCGATCGGCGTAGGCCGCGCATCCCCGCGGTGAGCAATGGCGACAGCCGTGACCAGGTGCAAGCACCTGACCCAAGACCTCTGCCCTCAACCAGCCTTCGCAACAGGCGGCGCAGGGCAGGCAACGACGTGGCGTGGATTTTGATGTGTGTTGCGGAGATTGTCGGCTTTCTTTCCGGGACGCTTGATCGCAGCGCGACCCTGTTGTTTTTGGAGCGGGAGCCAGCGGTTGTGAACGTGATGAATCGGGTGGACTGGGTGGTCTGCCCGTTGCGAAAAGTACGTCGAGTGGCCGAGTCATCGGGCTCGATGGCAGATCAATGGACTTCCGGCATTCGACCGGATCGCTTCGCGAGGTTTTCGGCACCGAGTTCTCCCTTGGCACGCAGTCGCGTGAGACGTATTTCGCTCGTCGCGTTGGCGTGATGGGCAGCAGATCGTCAGGCAGTGCTGGTGCAAGCCGGCATGGCTTGCACCAGAGGCATGCGCCGGATCGTCTGCGGCGTCTTTGAGGAGATGATGACGCTTTGATGACAGTCAGTGGGTGATGCGAGGCGTTTGTTTGGTAATCAATTGGTATTAGATATGGAATTTCCGCCGATTCAGTGGCCCGTTCCGGCGCAAGGAATCGTCAGGTAAACCGCCGTGAGGCGCATGGCTCGCTCCGGCCGCCCTCGCGCGGCCTTCTGCTCGCGGCCTCCTTCGACGTTCCGCACGGATCATGGTGGCCTCGAGTGAGGTGAGCACTCGAACGGCTTCGGCCGTCGTCATGCGTTCGTGCACAGGCGATTCGTCGGCGACTGATCAGTGATTGATTTGAGATAGGTTGAAGATCTGACGCGACGATCTTGCAACGGTGCGGCGATCGCGTGTGTTTCGTGTCGCCAGTTCACGCTCCGGAGGGCGTCGGGTCGTTCATCAGCCAAGGGCGTGTTGAAATGGCGCGGTTCACTGTCACGATGAATGGGCGGGTGGGGCGGAAGTTGCGGTGTTTTCATCCGTGGCGCCTCGGTTGGCGCCTTGGGTAGCGGCGAGAGCGAGGTAGAACGCGGGCACTACGAATAGGGTGAACAGGGTGCCGATGGTCATGCCTGAGGCGATGACGACACCCATGGCGAATCGGGACGCGGCGCCCGGACCAGTCGCAATCAACAGCGGCACCATTCCGATTACGGTGGCTGCCGTTGTCATCAGAATTGGACGAAGACGAAGGCTTGCGGCTTCTTCGATGGCTTCGCGTTTGCTTCGGCCTGCTTCCTGAAGTTGATTGGCGAACTCGACGATCAGGATGCCGTGTTTGGCGATCAGGCCGATCAGGGTCAGCAGGCCGACTTGGGTGTAGATGTTGAGGGACGCGACACCCAACGTGATGAATAGCAGCGCCCCCGCAATCGACATCGGGACTGTCATCAGCATGATGACGGGCGCTCTGAACGATTCGAATTGTGCCGCCAACACGAGGAAGATCACCAGAAGCGCAAAGAAAAACGTCTGAATTAACGCGCCGGATTCTTGTTTGAGCTGTCGTGATTGACCCTTGTAGTCGACGCCGTATTCGACAGGTAGAACGTCTACTGCAATCGCTTCGAGCGTGTCGAGTGCGTCACCCAGTGTGACGAAGGGCCGCGGGACGCCTTCGATGGTGACGGCGTTGCGCTGTTGGAAACGCTCGAGCGAGCGCGGCGTGACTTCATTCTCGAGCGTGACGATGGCCGATAGGGGGATGGGCGCGCCATCCGCCGTACGGGTGTAGAGGGTGGCGAGCTGCTCTGGGATCAGGCGTTCGTCTCGCAGGAGCTTGGGGATGACGCGGTACGATCGGTTCTCTAGCGAAAACCGGCCGACGAACCCTCCGGCGAGCAGGGTCGCGAGATCGGCGTTGAGCATGTTCATGTCGATGCCGAGGTCGGCAGCGCGTTCGCGATCGATGATGAGCCGTGTGCGTGGTTTGTCGAAGCTCAGGTCCGCGTCAAGGAAGATGAATTTACCACTGGCCATCGCGCGACCGACGATTTCATCGGTAAACTCGGCGATGTTTTCAAAAGGCTCAGTCGAGGCGACGACCATCTGTACCGGCGGGCCGCCTCCTGGTGACGGTAGTGATGGTGGTTGCAGGGCAAAGACCTGCAGCCCGGGTAGCGCGTCGAGCCGGTGTTGAAGGTCTTGTTCGAGGATCGTTCCGGTACCGCGCTCACGCTCATCCCAGGGTGCCACGACGAATCCCGCGATGGCTTGATTGGTGCTCGCAGCCGGTCCACCACCGAAACCGTTGATGACGAAAATGTTGCGCAACTCTGGGATTTCTTCGATCCAGCGATCGCTCAGCTCGGTGTTGGCTTCGAGCTGATCCAGCGACATGGAGGCATCGCCACTCATGATTGAAAAGACGAAACCCTGATCTTCGGTGGGTTCGAGCTCGCTGGCTGAGCCGAGAAACAAGAACGGCACCGCGGCGAGCACGATGATGCCGAACACGATCGGAGTGGGCGGGTGATCAAGGGTGGCGCGCAGGCGGCGGCGGTAGCGGTTCTTGAGTCCGTCGAAGCGTTTGTCGAGCCAGCCTTCGATTTTCCCGCGCCTCGGACGCCCGTCTGCATCGCGTTCATCGCGCAAAATCTTGGCGCACATCATGGGTGATAGCGTCAGCGCGACGATGCCCGAGACCACGACCGCAGCGGCGAGTGTGAACGCGAACTCGATGAACAGGGTGCCGGTCAGGCCGCCGATGAAGCCCAGCGGCAAGAAGACGGCGACCAGCGTGGTCGACATCGCGATCACGGGCCAGGCGAGCTCCCTCGCGCCCATGATCGCGGCGTCAAAGCGCGAGTGACCTTCGTCGATATGGCGTGAAATGTTCTCGAGCATGATGATCGCGTCATCAACAACGATGCCGATTGCGAGAACGAGCGCCAGCAGGGTAAGCAGGTTGATCGAAAATCCCATCAAAAGCATGAGGAAGAACGTGCCGGTGAGCGAAAGCGGCACGGCCACGGCGGGAATCAGTACGGAGCGCAGGCTGCCTAGAAACAGGTAAATCACTGCGAGAACGATCGCGAGAGCGAGCGCGATCGTGATCAGGACCTCGTTGATGGCTGATTCGATGTAATCGGTCGAGTCGTAGACGATTTCACCCGACAAGCCCTCGGGAAGCCTTGGTTGTATCCGGCTCGCGAATATCTCGCGAACCTCTGCGATGACTTCGAGGGCGTTGGCATCAGGGCTAAGCTCAATACCGATGAACGTGGCCGCCTGTCCGTTGAAGCGGACCGAGGTGTCATAGCTCTCGGAGCCCAGTTCGACGTCCGCGACGTCGCGCAGGCGCACGAGTGCGCCATCGACTTCGCGTAGAACCAGACGTTCGAAGTCCTCGACCGTGGTGAGGTCGGTGTCGGCGGTCAGCTCGACGGCCGCGATGACCCCCTCGGTCTTGCCGACCGCAGACAATACGTTGTTGGCACTGAGTCTCTCGCGGATGTCGCGGCCGGTCAGCCCATAGGCGGCCATTTGGGCTGAATCGAGCCAGATCCGCATGGCGAAGGTCTGTGCACCAAGGATCTCGGCGCGCTGGACGCCGATGATGGTCGAGAGTTCTGGCTCAACGACACGGACGAGGTAGTCGGTGATCTGGTTGTTCGACAGGATTTCGGAGTAGAACGACAGGTACATCGCCGCGATGTCCTGACCAACGGAAAGGTCGATGACTGGATCTTCGGATTCTGCTGGAAGATCTCCGCGAACCTTGTTGACCTGGGCCGATATCTGAGTTAGCGCCTCGTTGGGTTCGTAGTCGAGTTCAAGGACCGCTTGAACGACTGAAATACCGGGCAGCGACGAAGACGTGACGTAGTCGATGCCTTCGGCGGCCGCAACCTCGCGCTCGATTGGCGTGGTGATGAAACCCTGGACGAGATCGGCCGAGGCGCCGATGTATGCCGTGGTCACCGTAACGACAGCGTTTTTTGTTTCGGGAAACTGGCGCGTGTTGAGATCGAACGCCGCACGAACACCAAGCACGATGATGAACAGGCTCACGACCGTGGCGAGCACGGGCTTGCGGATGAAAAGATCAGTGAAGCGCATGTCGGTTCCCGGATCGGCGCCACTCAGGGTGGCAATGACGGTCAGTCAGCAGGGGCGAGCGATGAGAATCAGCGATGGCGTCGTTCTGCGGCGTTTTGTGGGTCCGCGTCCTCGCTGATGGTCACGGGTGTGTCGTTTTGCAGCTTGAGCAGGCCGCTCGAGGCGATGCGCTCGCCGACGTCGAGGTTGTCGATGACTGCGATGTCGTTGCCGCGGCGCGAGCCGGTGGTCACGAAACGCTCCTGGACGCTCAATTGGCCGTCGTCGTCTTCGTTGATGACGAAGACCGAGTTGCCGTAGGGATTGAAGCGGATCGCCGATTGCGGGACGGTGACGACTTCCTGCGGCTCGCCAATCTGGATCGTGACGCGGGCGAACTGGTCGGGGCGCAGTGTGCCGGGGTTGTCGAGTGTGGCTTGCACTTCGCCGGTGCGCGAAGCGGCGCGCAGCCGCGGTGCGATCGCCGTGATCGCTGCAGTCAACCGGTCTTCGGCACCGGTGACACGGAGTGTCACAGGTGTGCCGATGGCGAGGCGGGCGAGCTCGGCTTCGGTAACAGAAAAATTGACGTGAAGCCGCGAAAGATCAACGAGGTCAACGATGACTTCGCCGGCACCAACGAACTGCCCCACTTCGACTTGGCGCAGACCCAGCTGACCGGAAAACGGTGCGAGCAGTGTTTTTTGTTCGATGCGAGCGTTTTGGGCGCGAACGGCGGCACCGGAGGCTTCGAAGTCCGCTTCGCGTCGTTGCAGGTCGGCCTGGGAGATGTTGTTTTCGCCAATCAATCTGCGTGCTCGGGCCAGTTCGCGCTCCGCAAGGCGAAATTCGGCTTCCAGACGGGCGAGATCGGCGCGGTCGGTGTCGGTATCGAGTTCGACGAGCACGGCGCCTTCGGCGACTTGTTGGCCGTTCTCGAATGAAATCGAGCGCACCAATCCTGATGTCTCAAACGCGAGGCGAGTACCACGAACCGGAGCGAGCGAGCCGATTGAGTGGATCTCCTCAGGCCAGCGCTGCGTCTCGGCCTCAGCTGCGGTGATTGTCACCGTCGGTAAGGGCATCGAGTCGAAAAAGGCGTCGATCTGTTCCCCGATGAACCACTTGAAGCCAAAAACGCCACCCAGAACGAGGCCAACGAGGGCCAGCATGACAAAGAAGCGAAGACGCATGAAAACTCCGATTGTGATTTCGTGAGCGGTGATTGAGGCGACGGCTGACGGGCCTACGCTAAAGCGCCGGGGGGTACGGCGAGATGCGTGAAACGGCTCAAAATCCTGTTGTCGATTTATACCGCCTGGTTTGGTTCTAGTTCTAGGTGCGTTAGGGTCGCCATTGGCGCGACGGTATTGACATTTGATTACGGATGGATGCGTGGAGTGGTGGATCGGTGTGAGCTCGTTCGATGTGAACGCTATTGGATGCACCCGTTGCTGGCTGTTCGGTCTCGTTCGGTGAGGGGACTGTTTTGATTTAAGTGATTGTGAGTCATCGACATCGTTAGCTGTTTGCCCTCGATACTTGTCAGCCGTCGATGGTTCAACCTCCATGAGTTGTTTTGAGCTGGCGTTTCATCGAGTGATCCGATCGGTGCTTAGGCGGCGGCCTCGGACGGACGTCAGGCGTCGAGGATTCCGGCGAGCAGAGGCGCGACACGCCGTTCGATGGCTTCGCGTTGAATCCTGCGAGCGTCGGCCGCAGACGCGTCGGCGGCGATGTCATTGTCTTCCCTTGTGTCCGCAGTCTTTGCGATACCGGACAGCGGTTGCCAACCAAGACCGTCGAGCAAGGCGTCGAAATGATCGAACAACAGCTCATCGCTCGATTGAACGGCGTAGAACTCCAGCAGGCCGCGGGCATTCATCAGTGTTTGCAAGCCGATTAGCAGGGCCCAGGGCCCGGTGCTTATGGCGCGGATGGTGTGGATCGAATAGGGGTGGCACGAGGCGTCGGTCGCAGCGGGTGGTTTGGTGCCGTGCCCGGATCGTGGGGCGATGGCGGGAATATCACCGCAGTCGATGGCGGCGATTACGAGTTGTTCGAGCATGTCGCCGATCGCGCTGCCGGCTTCGAGTACCTCTTGGCGGGCGCTTTCACTGGCGGCCGCCCAGACGACCTGTGTGGTTGTGTATTGACGTAGGCCAAAGCGCACGACATTGGTGCTTTTCAAACGATGATCGGCAAGTGCGAGCGCCATCATCTGATCCCGCGGGCGGGCAGGGATCGCCATGATTTGCTCAAAAACCCGTGTCTGTAAGCGTAGATCGCGGGCAGTCAATCCGAGCAGCAGATCTTCCTTTGAAGCGAAATGTTGGTAGATGGTCCCGGTTGAACAACCAGAACGTCGGGCAATCGTCGCAATCTGGAGCGCGAGCAGGCCGTCGTGATTGAGCAGTGCGTCGGCCGCATCAAGAATCGACGTGCGGCGAGCGAGGCGTTCTGCGGCGTTGAGGGGAGGACGGGCCATTTAGAGACTCGTGTTTGGTGTTGGGCGTCGGGATTGGCCCGATGCGGGATGGGTCTGTTCCGGGGCGCGGGCGTCGAGGGTGTTCGGCTAGAAAGTGTGGTGTATCGGTCCGATGAATTGACGCGTTCTGGTGAGGCGGGATTCGGTGAGTATCGAGAGGACCGCCCACGAAGCCTGTGGCAGGTCACCCGGGAGCAGTCAACACGCGTTGTCGCATGGTTTTGTTGCTTGCGCCTGTGATGGCAGAAACGCGAGAAGGGGTGGGCTTTTTTTAAAGTTGGCAATAATCGATTGGATCACTGAATTGATTGGGTTTCTGAATCAATTGGGTCTTTGAACCGATCGGGTCACTCAGGCGTTTTGGTGGTTTGGACGATCGCGCCCAAAGGGGAGTGGGCTCAACGGGAGTGGCGATGGGCCCGAGAGTCCTCGGCTGGGTCAAGATCCCGGTGCTGTTCGGTTGTTGGTCGGTGTGAAAGGTCGGTATCGATGCCCCATCGAATTATGAACCGTGTTCAAAATTGTTCAAGTGACCTGTATTTCTGGGATTGCGCACTGATGTCGAACGATAGCCTCAAGCTGGACGAGCAGGTGTGGTTTGCCTCGCGTTGACAAAGAGGGGCAATCCAAGAAAAGGCAATCTGAATTGCGTATGGCGGGCGAGCGATCCGAGACTATCGGTTCAGACGAGCTTTTTGATGCAGTCGAAGTAGGCCTGCTCGTCGGGCATCGTGCCTACACGTTGCGCCTCCCACAGCGCGAGACCCAGGCACTCGATCATCCGGTGCTCGCCTTCGAGATGCCCAAGACGCTGACTCAGGCGATGGTGAAAGGCACGTATTCCGGCGGGGCGATCGGTCGCGACTTGTTCGCGAATGCTGAGGTGCATCGCGAGATGCAGAAACGGGTTGCTTTGGCCTGCCTCGGGCGGAAACTCGGCAGCAAGCGCACGGTCCCGGTCAGCAAGCAGCGCATGGTACTCCGGGTGTTCTCGGATGACGGTCGCGATCGCCTGCTGCAAGGCGTCTAGCGGCTGCTCTGCGGCGGATGTCGCGTGTGGATGCTTCGGATTCTCGGGCAGCCGCGCAAAAACATCCAAAAATTGCTGACGCATCTGTAGTCGATCGCCGTACATGATGTACCTCAGGCTGGTTTGGCAGCGGCTTTGCGCGTGCGATAGGAGCGGCGCGGCGGTGAGCAGGCTTTCGGTTGCGCTGATCGGGCCAGGGTAGACGCGGGATCGGGTGATTTGTTGCGGTATTCGCACAGGTCTTCGATCGTGCACCGCCAGCATTCAGGACGTCGTGCCTTGCAGGTGTAGCGTCCGTGCAGAATCAACCAGTGGTGGGCGTCGAGCCGGAATTCTCTGGGTGTCCAGCGGGTCAGCCGATCTTCGACCTCGTTGACCGTTTTGCCGGTGGCAAGCCGGGTGCGGTTGGCAACCCGGAAGATGTGCGTGTCGACGGCAATGACCGGTTGCCGAAAGGCTGTGTTAAGAACGACATTTGCGGTTTTGCGGCCAACGCCGGGCAGGCGCTCGAGCGCCTCACGGTTGGCGGGCACTTCACCGTCGTGTTCGTCGATTAGGATTTGGCAGGTGGCGAGCAGATTTTTTGCCTTTGCGTTGAACAGACCGATGGTCTTGATGCAGTTCCTGACTTTGTCGAGTCCGAGATCAAGGATGGCGCGGGGCGAGTTGGCAAGCGGGAACAGGCGCGCGGTGGCCAGGTTGACAGAGACGTCGGTGGCCTGCGCGGACAACATGACCGCGACGAGAAGCTCGAACGTCGATTGATAGTTCAGCTCGGTTTTGGGTGCCGGGTTTTCGGCCTGAAGCCGGGCAAAGATTTCGCGGCGCTTGGCATTGTTCATCCAGTCGAGTCTCGGGCTGGACGTCGGTGTGCGACTAATGGCATCGACGACATAAACGCAGAGGCCGGACGTCGATCAGATCGACTCCGGCCCCGAGTGCGTTGCTTGGTTGGCGAGTGTCAAACGTGACGATACAGACCGACGTCTGGTGAGGCTGGACGTGGGTTGGCTTCGAGGTCCTGCTTGAGCTCGTCGATCAGGTGGTGGTGATCGTCGGCCAATTTGTGCATTTGTTCTTCGCTGAGCTTGGGAAAGATCAGGTTCGAGATGAAAGAACCGAGCTCGTCGAGCGTGATGGCCCAGTGCTTGCCGTTCAGATGGAAACTGTGCTTCGCATGCGTGCCCATCGGGTAGTGGCTGAATTTGAAGCCCATCGTTGCCGAGAGATCGCTGTCGTTTTCGACATAGCTCTTGGCCCAGTCGTACCACCACTTGTAGTAGCTTTCTTGCTGCGTTTCGCCAAAGCCGTGCAGTTCGAAGAACGCGGCGATCGTGCCGCGTGGGGCGAGGCCATAACGCGAGCCACGTTTGTGTCCGAAAGGAAAATGTCCAGCCATCAGCTTGTGCTCCTCGAGGGATCCGCGATTGAGTTGCGACGGATTCAGTTGCCGGGTGCGCCTCGCTATGCGGGGCAGGGGAAACAAACTCTGCGCGGCGGCGCGAGCTGGTTTCATTGAGCGCGCGACAGTCTACCTGCGCAGGCCGTGGTTTCAAGCAGGCCGCGAGCTTTTGGGTGGTCATGCAGAGCTCGGTACTGCCTTTTTTTGACCATTTTTGGGGTGTCCGTGCGGCTCGGAGTGCGTTGGTGTCACTTCAGGCCGTTTCGGTAAGTTTTGCGGAGGGTGAGCCAGCGCGCTGGAACTCAGCCTTGAGACGGGCCTCGAGCCAGCGGTCGATGCCGTTCTTGATGGCGATGAGTAGACCCATCGCCATGAACGCGCCCGGTGGCAACAGCGCCAGCAGGAATCCCCCTTGATCGCCCGTCAACGTGATCGTCCATGTGCGGGCGATATCACCAAACAGGAGATGCGCGTTGGCGAGTAACGTGCCCTGTCCGAGCAGTTCGCGGAAGCCGCCGAGAACGATCAGCACAGCCGAGAACCCGAGACCCATCATTAGGCCGTCGAACATCGACGGGAGGATCGGGTTACGCGATGCGAAGGCTTCGGCGCGGGCGATGATCGCGCAGTTGGTGACAATCAACGGGATGAAAATACCGAGAATGAGATAGAGCTCGTAGAGATAGGCGCTCATGAGCAACTCGATCGCGGTGACTGTCGACGCGATGATGAGGACAAAAATCGGGATGCGAATTTCGGGTCGCAGGCCATGACGCATCGAGGCCACGAGGCCGTTGGAGACGACGAGGGTCAGCGTAGTGGCAAGGGCGAGGCCGACCGCGTTGATCACTGAGTTTGTGATCGCGAGGAGTGGGCACAGGCCGAGTAGCTGCACAAGCCCCGGGTTGTTGATCCACAGGCCGTCGCGGGCGATGGCACTCAGGCTTGAGCTGCTCATGATTTCGATCCTCTGCGGGGCACCGACGTTTTGATCGGCTGGGCCGGTGGCCGAAAGGGTGTCTGCGGCGCCGTAATGTCCGGGCGGCTTTGTGGTGATGCTGACGATCAAGGCCGGACCGGCCGTTTATTTGCGCTCGTTATTTATCGGGGCCTGTTACCGAGGGCTCTTGCTTTGGGCTCGTCAGCGATTGCCGTCGGTGGAAATCGTTTGCGACAGTTGTCTGTGTTTCCGGTTGAAGTTGGCAGCCGGATTCAGTCGCTGAGCTTTGCACCGGGTGCTCGCAGCGATGTGAAGGCTGCCCAGCGCGCGAGCTTGTTTGTTGGTTCTAACCCGGCCGTCGAACCAGACGCTGACGGCGCTTGATCGATCGGAGACCACGCCCCTTCTGCGGGGCTTCCTCAGTGTGCGTGGTGACCTTGGTGCATGAACACGACGCCGTCGAGAGAGGGCAGCGGGATTTCGATTGGGCTCATGTAATAAGTCGTTTTGAGATCGGGTGAGAGCCGTTCGGTGAGCCGAACTCGATACTGGGTGTCACCGGGCTTTCTGGGTAGCAGAACGCCGAAGTAGGGCTGCCCATCGTGGGTGAGCCGAATCGGGTGACGTTTTTCTTCCAGGTGGAAGTTGTAGGTGATGTTCTTGGGGTAGCTGAGGGCGGACTCGGAAAAGCCGGTCATGACAAGTTCCCTGAGGTGGAGGTGTTGGGGCGGGATGGCACAGCGCGTCTTGGCGAGTTGTTTTGCGCGCGAGCATGACTCCAAGGCTCGGTGTCATCGGTTTACCGCGCGTCGGCGAGGCTTGCGCTGTTTTGAATAGGTCGATGTTGTCTCAAGCCGATTCTTTTTTGAGTGCTTCGAAGGCCATGAGGGCTTCGTTGCGTGATGTTTTGAGGTCGACGACTGGACGCGGATAGTGCCGTGGCTCGAGGTGTTTCGACAAGTGGGCAGGATCGTGGCGGTATTTCACCGGTGCCGCTTTGAGCTCTGGCAGGTGTTGCGTGATGTAGGCGTTGTCCGGGTCGAACTTTTCACTTTGCAGCAGCGGATTGAAGATACGAAAGTAGGGCGCGGCGTCGGCGCCGCTGCCACCGGCCCATTGCCAGCCAAGCGTATTGGCGGCGAGGTCGGCATCGACCAAAGTGTCCCAAAACCACCGCGCGCCAGTCTGCCATGGGAGGCGGAGGTTCTTGGTCAGGAATGATCCGACAACCATGCGCGCGCGGTTGTGCATCCAGCCGGTGGTCCAGAGCTCACGCATGGCGGCGTCGACGATCGGGATGCCCGTGCAGCCGCGTTGCCAGGCTTGCAGCAGTTTGTTGTCCGGGTCGGCGCGCCAGTCGAAGTCTTTGAAACGGGGGTTCAGCGGCTCGTCGGGCGTGTGCGGGAAGTGATAGAGCACATGATGCGCAAACTCTCTCCAGCCGAGCTCGCGGAAAAAGGCTTCGGCCTCTTCGGCGAGGTTTAGATCATTCTCGCGCAGGACGTTGACGATCTGGCGCGGACCGATCTCACCAAAATGCAGGTGAGGGGATAGGCGCGACGTGCCGGGTTGATCAGGCCGCTCTCTGGCCGTGGCGTAGCGCACAATCGGAAGATCCTTGGTGCTGCTTTGACTGTTTCGCGACGAGCCTTTGACGAAGGCCATCAGGCGCGCGTATGCGCCGTCTTCGCCGGGTTGCCAGTGGTTGAGCCAGTCGTCAGCCCAGTCGCGATCGGGGAGCAGGGCCAGATCATCAAGGTGCAAGGGCTGCGGGGCTTTTTCACCAAGCATTGCGGGATGCAGTTGTTTGGGGGCGTCGCACAGGCGCTCGTCAAAGCCCTGACGTTTGGCCGCGCGCCAGAACGGTGAAAATACTTTGTAGGGATCGCCATTTTGGGTTTGAAGCGACCATGGCTCGACGAGCAGGGCCGCATTGAAAGAGCGGACTTCGATGCCGCGTTCGCGGAGGACTTGCTTGATGCTGCGGTCGCGTTCAATGGCCTGCGGTTCGTAGGTTCGATTCCAGGTAACGAGGCTGGCTCCAGTGGCTTCGATCAGCGCTGTGAGGGTGGCGGCGCTGTCTCCTTTGAAGCAATGCAGCTCGCCGCCACGGTCCGCGATGGCGCGGATTAGGGCGGCAAGCGAGTGATGAAGCCACCAGTTCGACGCGGCGCCTGGCGCCCATGGCGCGAGCTCTTCCGGTGCATGGATGTAGACGATGAGGGTTTTGCGTGCGTTCGCACAGGCGGCAGCGAGCGCTGGATTGTCGTCGAGTCGAAGGTCTCGGCGCAGCCATACGATCGCGGTATCGTGTATCGCTCGTGCGTCTGATGGCGTGGCGTCGTCGGACATTGTCGAGGTCTACCCTTTGTTGGAGAAACGCCAAATCGATGGCTGCGTGAGCGCAGGTTTTGGCACGGTGCCCGATCGCTGTGGCGACGATGGCTATCGCAACGATGAAGGAGGTCTCGCGCCTCGTGCTCGAGGCGCCCAGCGTCACGACACACGCGCGTTCTTTTGACTTTTTTGATTTGGATCGACGCGCCAGTCATCAAAAAGACAAATCGGGCGTCCTCGATGGACATCAAAGCGATGGCGGCGAGGATATCGTCTGTCGGCATGACCTCCGCGTACCTTGCTTGGTCTCGTGAAGGTTGCCGCTCAGGTGCGTGTGCGCGCTGGAAGCAGCGGGCGAATATGAGTGAAGCCGCCGTCGCAGGCAAGGATTTCACCCGTCATCCAGCTGGCATCGAGCAAGAGGAATTCGGCCAGCCGTGCTTGATCGTCGGCTTGACCGTAGCGCCCCAATGGATATTGGGCGGTTATCGCGGCCTCGGCCTGGGCATTGGCGAATAGGCGTTCGGTGGCGCCCGTCCGCGTGAGCCCCGGCGCGATGGCGTTGACGCGTAATCCTTGGGAAGCATAAGTGGCGGCCGTCGCCGCAACGAGCGCGGCGACGGCGCCTTTGGCCATGGCGATGGCCTCGTGGTTGGGGACGCCGATCGCGGCGACGACCGACGAAAACAGTACCGCTGCCCCGGCAGGCGTGTCTTCGTCAGCGGCTTTAACTCGCGCGGCCGTCCACGCCCTTAGGGTAAAAAAGGCGCTGTCGGCGTTGGCGGCCATGGCGGCGCGGTATTGGGTTTCGGTGGTGCGATGCAAAGGCGCAAGCAGAGTGGATCCCGCGGCGTGAACCAGGCCAGCAGGGGTGCTGCCGAATGCTGCGGTCGCTGCTTGAATGGCGTGTTGAGCGCCGGCTTCAGTCGAGACGTCGGCCTCAATAATGCAATCGTCCGCCCCGGCGCGTTCGTGCAAGACGTCCACGTCGCGCGCGACGAGTGCAAGGCGATGGCCGCGCTGATGAAGTCGCTCGATCAATGCGCCGGCAACGCCACCCGTGGCGCCAGTGATGAGAATGTCGATGGCGGCGGGTTGGTTCATCTGGCAGGTCTCCTGGGGCTGTCGTGGCCGTCTCGGGCCGCTGAGGGTAAAGATCCGAGGTAGGTTGATTTAGTTCGAAGTTATTGCGGGTTCGTTCAGTATGTTGTGCAACACCGTAGTGGCTGCACTCAACCGACGCTCGATTGTTCTCGACCGTTTTTTGCTCGCAGTGTTGCATTGCAGGCGTTGCCGCGCCGCTGATCGTGGCGCCCCCGGAAGTGGACTCGCGTCGATAGAGGTGGGTGGCGATCGGATTCAGACTCGTTCGCCTGCGCGCAGCCGGTGACGAATATCACGCGCATGGCGGCGAATCGTGTCGAGTCGACTGGGCTCGATTCGTGCGAGGTTTTTCCATTGCAACGCCGTGCGCGGGTGGCGCGCAAAGCGCTCGGCATGGCGGGCCAGGAAGTCCCAGTACAAGGTCGTGAAGGGGCAGGCGTCTGCACCGCTTGACTCAGACGGGTTGTAGCGACAATCCGTGCAGTAATTGCTCATGCGCTGAATGTACTTGCCTGTCGCGACGTAGGGTTTCGACGCCATGCGTCCACCGTCGGCGTACTGGGACATTCCGATCACGTTGGGGATTTCGACCCATTCGACGGCGTCGACGTAGACGGCGAGGAACCAGTCCGAGATCTCGCGTGGCCGCACGCCGACGAGTTGCGCGAACAGTCCGAGCACCATCAAGCGCTGGATGTGGTGGGCGTAGCCAAAGCGCAGCGTTTGGCCGACCGATTCGGCGAGGCAGCGGCAGTCGGTTTGTCCAGACCAAAACAGTTCGGGCAGCGGTTCATCGGCGTCAAGTGCGTTGGTGTCATGCCAAAAATCGCGATTGAGGTGGTAGAGACCTCGAACGTACTCGCGCCAACCCAGCACTTGGCGAATGAAGCCCTCGACGGCTTCGAGAGGGGCTTGGCCTTGTCGATAGGCAGCTTCGGCGCGGGCGATGACCTCACGTGGGTCGAGCAGCTTGAGGTTCAGTGCGCATGAGAGTCGTGCGTGGTAGAGCCAGGGCTCGTTGGTCCACATCGCATCTTGGTAGCGCCCGAAGTCGGCGAGTCGGGTTGCGATGAAATCGTCAAGTGCGGTCTTCGCGTCCTCGGGGGTGACCGGCCAGTCGAAGTCATCCCATGAACCGATCAGTTCGGGGATGCAATGTTCGAGGTCGGCGCGGGCGGCGAGTGTTACCGCATCGGGTTCGAATTGCAGCGGTCGAGGCAGGTTTGTGGGGCCCTTCTTGCCAAAGTTTCCGCGGTTGGATGCGTCGAAGTTCCAGCGTTCGCCGACCGGCTGATCGCCATCCATCAAAACGTTGTGATGGCGGCGCGCTTCGCGATAAAACCATTCGAGGCGTAGCTCGCGCCGGCCACGCGCCCAGTCGGCGAATTCTTCTCGGGTGTAGAGAAAGTGCGGTTCGTCGTGGACGTCCCGCCCGGCGTCGTGTTCGAGCTGACAAGCCCCCTTGGAATCATCCTGGGTCGCATCCTCGATAATGTGCTCAAGGGCCTCCCTGACCTCGCGTTCGACGCGACGATCACCCGAAATCAGACGTTGAATGCGGAAGCACCCGCGGGCGGCTACGGCAATGCGGGGTAGATCCTCGACGAGGGCTGCAGCGAGAGTACTCGCGTCGTGCTGGCCCAGTTCGCGGTAGTGCACCGTGAACCCAGCTTCGCGCCATTGGTCGCGGCGGTGACGCATCGCTGCGAGAAACGCGAGCGCGCGGGCCCGGTGCGATAGGGGTTGACGTGACTCCGCGGCGACCTCGGCCATCCAGATCTCGTCGCGGTCGGTTGCCCAGTCGAAATGCTCGGCGAGGCCGGGATCGAGTTGGTCGCCAAGAATGATCCAGAGTCGCTTCGGACACTCGGTTTGATTTTTATCGGTGGCGCGCCGGTGCGCGCGCCTGGCCGTACCGTCTCGTGGGTCTGTTCCTTGCGACTGACCACGGTTTCCGCTGTTCGTTGATTGATCGTTCGAAGCCTTGCCTGATGCCATATCTGGGTATCCGTTACGGCGCATCGACGATGCGAAACCACAGGTTCGGACTGCACGATACGTACGGATGTTCACGTCATCGGCGAGAATTTGAGCAGATAACTTGCGGTCGACTCTTCACGGGGCCCACGCGCAACGGCTCTCGAGAAGGTGTTGGTGGCTCTAGCTCGTTGGATCATCGTTCGTGGGTCAACGCCGCCGGTTCTGCTCGTTTTGAGACGAGATGGGGTCTTTGTCGACGCTGGTGGCTGATCAACCGGGAGCTGTTTCGGTGAAATCACAGCGAAAAGCTCGGCAGGACGAAGCGCCATGCGGCACCGGCTTTGCGGCTCGGGCTTTACGATTTGGTGTCGACGCGGACGTCGGTTACTCGCGAATCCCGTCATTTTTGAACAACGGGATTCGCGCTTGGCAGAAGGGCAGGACTTGGATGACGAGATCGAACGATCGCCCAGGCGCGAAGTTGATCTTAGCCACCGACTGTCGCCGTTGTGGCTTGGCATGCGGGTGGTCGAGCGCACGCTTGGCCCGTCGTGCCGATGTTGGGGCTATGCAAGGCGGAATTTGGTTCGTTGTTCAATCGCTGACGTTGATCATGCACTGCGGCTTCGCCCCGATCCTGATCGACGTACATGAACCGAGTGGAGCAACTGATCCCACAGCACGTGATCCGGAAACGCCGATTGTGAAAGCCCCAGTGAGTCGCTGATCGCGATGATTGCGTCCGCCGTATCGTCGGGGAGTACAACGACCGATCGGCTTTCGGTATCCCGTGGCAGCTCGAGCGGCTGCCGTTCGATTTGCGCAAGCCCGCGCGCGGCGTTGCCGGCGAGCAATGTCGTTAGCCTGCAGTTTTCGAGAATGTCTTCGAGTTGTTGGTTCTGAGGGCTGCGAACGATTTGCGAGGAGACGTGAAGGATTAAACCGCAGGGTCGATGATGGCGGGTGAGAACCTGCAAGGCTCGTGCGCTGACAACGTCGTCGAGCAAAACGACGCGCAGTCCGATTCGAGCAGTCGCCGAAGCGAGTATCAGCCCGGGAATACGTCGATGCCCGCTGCCAAAAACGCCAAAGATCACGGTTGGGCCGCCGTACACGAACTGTATGGATTGCAGTTCCTGGAGCAGATGCCCACTGAGCCAACTGCCGATCAATGTCAATCGTGCCTCGGCCTCAGGGTCGCTCTTGATGCCGTGGAGCAAGGCGTCGTACAGACGCGGGATCACGTCGAGGTACAGAGAAGTCCAGTCAAGTCGGAGCCGCAGTTGATGCAGCACGCGATGGAACGCGTCGAGATCGAGCTTCGCAATGGCGTCGAACAGCGCACGTGCTGCGGGATCGTTGGAAAGATCGAGTTCGATTGCCGAGGCCATCGTTCGATCGTGCGATAGCGATGAACGAGACGCTTGGGCGTCGTCGGGAGAAGGGTTCGCCTGAGTGGCTGCTGCGCGCAGCGCTTCACGGCGCTCGAGCGCGCGTGCGACTTGCGAAATCGGGATGCCTTCGCCGACGAGTTCCAGAATTGAGCGAATGCGATCGATATCGTCGTCGCTGTAGAGTCGATGACCTTTCGCGGTGCGAGTTGGCGAAATGAGCCCGTAACGCCGCTCCCACGCACGCAGCGTGACGGGGTTGATGTCTAGACGATCGCAGACGACGCCGATCGGATAGAGGCCGGGTGGGTCGTCATCGAGGTCGGTGTCGCTGAGCACGAACGTCGACGAGACGACGGGGTTCGATGACGGGTTGTTGGTTGAATCGCGCCCGGGGTCGTTTTCGGGGTTGAGTGGCGGTGTCGGCTCCCCATAACGAAGGCTTTCGTTACCTGGGCTCGACTGGACCGGGGGCGGGGTGGAAAACCGGGCGCTCGCGCTGGCTGTCGAGCCCACGTCGAGCCCTGCGCCGGTCGATGCTTCGAGCGGTGTCGTTGCGGACGTTTGGTCGGCCGGGTTTCGCATAGCGAGGATTGTACACAAACTCGACAAAAGTCCTACCAGACTTGCACCGACCCCGTTGAGCGGCGCTGAAATACCGTTTTTCGGTTCGTTCTTTGCGATGATCCGACGCTGTCATCGCCGACGCGATGTTCGTTGGTGAACACTAGCCGGGCCAAGTTGAGTCGCTGATCGATTTGCCAGCGCGGCGAATCAGCCCGTTAACCAAATACAGGGCCTCTCGGTGGCGGGGCGCTTAACGCGTGAACTTGGCTGAAGTTCTTGGACTGATTTTGAGCGTTAGACCGTTTTGAGTCGCCAACGCCGTTGGTGTGTCAGTTGATGGCCGGCGCTTTCGACGACCGAATTTTTTCAACGGTTGTAGCATCCGTCGAATAGGCACCGCGACCTCGGACGTGGGAATTCAACATTTATCTTCAACATTGCCCCAAAAGTTTCAGCGAGCAAGGGGGGATCGGCAGACTCAAGAGTCTCGGCAGACGACGGTGGCGGTGGAGCTAGGCCGAGACTCTTGAGATGAATCGCTTCGAGCGGCTAAAGGGGTAGGTGTAGCACGTGGAGAAATCGACGATGCACGATTGGAACAGCCTCAGCCATCGGTCGATGGCGCTGTGGTCTCGCGGAAATCGACACTTCGGCTTTGACCGTTGGGTCGGGTCGAGGCGGAGAATCGCGGACATCGGCGTGGTCGTGTCCGAGGCAGGGATGTTGGCGTGGCCGTCGCGGGGTCGTCAGTGGCTACGATCGTTGTGCGGAACTGCGGAGGCGATGATCGAATCGCGCTTGAATGAACCGGCCGTCTGGGGCGTTCGGAATCGGGCGTCAGGGCCGTCTCGTCAGTCGCGGTTTTTTGCGATGAAGCAGTCAGGCCTGGCCAAGAGCTTGATCGGGTTCTTGCTTGCGGTTATCACCTTGGCGTGGGCCGGTCATGCCAACGCCGGCGCTCATGATTCGGCCCCGGTCACTGCGATCGAGCGGGCATACGATGACGAGCGTGTGCCGGTTTTCGATGATGTGGGGGCTGGTGAGTCCGGCATCGAAGCAGATCGCGAGAGAGACGGCTCGAGCCCGTTGGCGTCCGCGCCCTCGCCGTATCTGCGTTCGCATGCTCAGGATGCGGTGGCTTGGCGTTTGTTTGATTCAATGGCCTTTCGTGAGGCCCGAGATTCGGGGCGACTGGTATGGATCTCGTCGGGTTATTACGCCTGCTACTGGTGCCACGTGTTGCAGCAGGAAACGCTCCGTGATGCGGATTTTGCGCAGGCGATCGAGCGTTATTTCGTGCCCGTGATCGTCGATCGTGAACTCGAGCCCGCGGTGGACAGCTTCTTGTTGGAGTTTTTGCGCTCGACGCGAGGCTTTGCGGGATGGCCGCTGAACATCGTGTTGACGGCTGATGGTGATCCGCTGACGGGTTTGGTCTACGAGCCGCGCGAGTCATTCAAGGCTTTTTTGCTGGAGGTGGGCCGGCGGTATTCGGCTGACCGTGAGGGCGTGACGGCGCTGGCGCGATCGGCGCGCGAGGCACTTTCGACGAAGCTGCTAGAGCAGCAGTTACAGACGTCGCGGCGCTTGAATGTCGAGCCGGAGCTTCGGGCTCGACGGGCAGTCGAGCTTTGGCTCGCGGCGTGGGCACGCGAGGCTGATGATTTCGAGGGCGGCGTCGGTCAGACCGCCAAGTATCCGCGAGCACCGGTGCTGACGATGGCGCTGGCGTTGTTGGAAGCGCCTGCGAATCGGTTCCCGGCACTTGATCGACGCCGACATGAGCTGCGAGAGTGGCTGGTCGTGACGCTCGATTCGATGGTCGAGTCTGGCTTGATGGATCCGCTCGATGGCGGGTTCTATCGCTACTCGGAGACGCCTGATTGGGCGACGCCTCACTTCGAAATGATGCTCGACGATCAGTTGCGTCTGGCCGAGGTCTATGAGCGTGCGGCCGCTGTCCTCGAGACACCAGCTTACGCGGCGATCGCCGATCAGACGATTAGGACGATACGCACCCAGTTCGCGTTGCCTCAGTCGGTGTTGGTGGAGACGACCGGTGGGATGACAGTCGACAACGATCGCCAGACGTTGATGGTGCGGCGGCTGGCTTCCGGGTTATCGGCAATCGACCGAGACGGCGTCGAGGGGGGCGACGTCCTGGTTTCGGTCGAGACTGTCGATCGCGCTTTGCGCGCTGTGACTTCACGGGGTTTCGGTGATCAGATTGATGCGTTACGCGATGCGCTGGGCTTGTCGGGTTCGCCGCCGTTTGCCGCCGGATACCTACTGAGTGATCGCCGTGGATTGAGTCGACGGCTCGGCGATGCGGATCGGGCTGAGTCGGCCAATCATGAACTGCAACAGGCGTGGCAGGTACTCGCCGGCGAACTGCGTTCCGCTCGGGGTATTGCGCCGCGTTTGCGTGACGACAAAGCTTTGACCGGTCTGCATGCGGCTTGGGTCGCCCTTTGGGCCGACACTTGGGATAAAACCACAGGTCTTGCTAATGCCATCGGTGTCAATGGACCTGAACCCTTGGCGACTTCGGCCCTTAAGATCAATGCGGGGGTTAGGGTTGCGACACCGCGGGTCGAAGGTTCGCCCTCCGATCGTCTGCGTCTAAAAAGTTCCAGCGCCGAGATGGCGGGCCTGCGGTCAGACGATCACGGGATGGTCGCATCCGGCGAGTCGACGAATGTCGATCAAGGTGCCGCTGCCGTTGGTCGCCCGGTTTTCGAAAATGACCACTTCGATGTCGGCCAAGGTGAGCAGCAGCTCGCATTAAGTGGCTCGGCGCCTGATGATTCGACGCTTGGCGATCCGAACAGCGCTCGCGTCGTCGGAGCGTCCGGGGCGCTCGAACCGCTCGAACGCTTTCAGCCAGCGGGGTTGCCGTATTCCACACCGGATTTTCGGCTGGCCATCGAGCTAATCGATAGGGTCGATAGGGCGTTGACTGAGGATCGTCCTCCGCCGGCGCTGTTGCCGCCTGTCTTGATGTCGCCCGGACACGCGCCGCGAGCTGAATCCGGTGCCGACGTTTACGATGATGATCGGCGTGATGCGTATTGGAGCCGCAATACGGAAACAATCGATTTGGCAGCGGCCGTGGAGCTGGGTCGGGCGTTGCAGGCGCTGGCGTCGAGGAGTGCGGACGATCCGTCTTTTGCAGCGACACTGATCACCGCTCGATGGGCGGCGAGGGGTTCAGATCGTCGAGCGGCGGCGCTCGGCGCCGACGGCTGCTGGGCGCTGAGTGAATTCGGTGCATCCGGGCCTCGTGATGATCGCTCGACTTTGGCTGCGATTCATTCGGCGCCGACACACGTGGCGGATGCTGCTTCAACGCGTGGGGAAACGGCCGCGCTGACGCAGTGGGGCGCGACCGCGACCGGAGTCGATGACGTCGCCGCGATTCTTGATGACATTAAGTTGGAGGAGTGCTCTCGGAAATTGGCCGCGGAGTTGGCCGCGCGCACTCCGTTATGGCTGGATGCGATTCATCGTTGGTATGCCGAGGACGAGGGCTGGCGCGTGGCGCAGGAGTTGCCATTGCCGGCGATGACGGCGCAGCGCTACATGCCGGGCGTTCATTCGCATTCGCCCAGTGCGCTGTGGCTGAGGCTGGTGACTGACTGGAAGCGGGTCGATGATCTTGGAGTGGTCGGGAAAGATTCGAGACTCGAAGACCGGCGTGTCACCCAGCGCTTGATCGATTCCGCGAACACGGTTCGGAATTGGCCTGTTGCGATTGCCGTCGAGCGCGATTTACTTGCGCACTCTGATCTCATCGCGGTGTGGCTTGCGGATGCGAAGTGAGGCTTCGCAAGCTCGGCACATGTGCGGTCAAGCTGTCTCTATCTAGGTAGCTGGGCCTGAGTAACAAGCTGGACCTGAGTAGAGCGTTGACTTTGTTCGATGCAGTCGCTTCGCGTGCCACGCTGAGAGCGCTTTGAGGGGTTCATGGCTTTTGTGGCCCGGGTGTGGACCGCTGCGATCGGACGACCGGGAGCCGTCGGAACGCGGAGTCGATCGGCACGTACCGTTTTCGATTGGCTTCAATGGGCCACGCTTGAACGAAATTATTCAGGGCATTCTCGAAGTCAGTGCGTCCTTCGGTGAGTCTTCGAGCGAAGCCATGCGCGGCCGTCACCAGATCAGATCGTCTGGGACCGTGTAGTCGGCGTAGGGGTCGTCCTCGGGTGGGGTTTCCTCTTTTGGTAGTGGGCTCAGGGGCCAGCTGGGATCGAGCGCTTCGATGCGCGCCGCGGTTGCCGCGGAGATCAGAACCTGGACGCCGCGATAACGGGTGAGACGCAGTCGACCGTCAAGCAGTCGCTCGCGTTGTGCCGGGGTGACATGGGCGGTAATGACTCTGGCGGCGGGTTTGCCCTGCCCGCTGCTCGCGTAGTGGTGCGCGATCAGCTCAATGCCGCGTTGTTCGGCGGCGAGACGATCGGGAAGGCGTTCGTGGTGGTCTTCGATCCATTTCTGAATGTCTGCGGCGCGTGCGCGTCGGGCTTTGGCTTCGTCGCGGGCACGGTTGGCGGCGCGAGTTGCTTCGGCCTGAGCTTCGCGGGCGGCATCGACGGCTGCGGTCGTGGATTCGTTGACGCGAGGTTTGGGCTTGCGGGGCTTTTTCGCGGCTTTGCGGGCTTTGTCCTGGCTGACGAGACCGGCTTTAAGCAACTGCGTACGTAGATCATTCATGGCTGGCTCGTAAGGGGTTCGATGCTCGTTGCAGGCGGTGGGTACGGTCCGCGTTCAACTCGAGGATGGCGCTTACCCAGGGTGGAGCTTTCATCGCGAACGGCCTGTTGTATTCGCTAAGACGCACGATTAGGTTGATGCCACGAGTGATGCGATGCGAGCGGGTTCGACCAACTCGATCCAGTAGCCGTCCGGGTCGCGTACGAACGCAACGCCCTTCAATCCACCCTCATCCGGGCGTTTGATGAATTCCACTGCGTGATCGTCCATCCAGCGGCAGGCGGCGTCGAGATCGGGTACCGAAAAGCAGATGTGCCCGAACCCCTGGGGCTCGGCGTTGCCATCGTGATAGCAAAAGTCCTTCTGATGCTCGGTGCCGTGATTATGGGTCAGTTCGAGAATGCCGCGTTCGCCGAACAGCCAGCGCTCGCGCGGCACTCCGTCGCAAGCGCTCGCTTCGGCCGCCGGTGCGTTCGCTGCGTGCGCACCACCTGCGAGAAAGTATAGGGTGAAGTCGTATTCCGGAAACGGCACGGTGCGCAAAAGCGCCATACCGAAAATATCGCGGTAAAACGCGAGGCTAAGCTGGGGGTCCTTGACCCTAAGCATGGTGTGGTTGAAGGTGAACGCGGGCGTTTCAGGCATGCCGGAGCCTCGTGCGGTTTATTCAATCGGTCAGTGTTGCGAAGGTCGGGTGCCGTGTGCAAGAGGGTCGGCGCCGGAGGTTGACGAGGATCTTGTTACGCGGCCTGGACATTGAGGTTCGCTTGGGGTTTCGTGAAAAGCTTCGCGATGTGTCGACGCGTTGCCGGTGCTGCTGCGATTCTTTTGTCGTGGCTTGCGCCGATTTGTCTAGATGTACCGCGCGGTAGTCGATCGCTCGCCAATCGTGAACGATGTGATGACGAGATGAGTCGTCGCGATAAAGCTATGGACTTGGAGACGGTTTGATGAGAACGAAGAAGGATCGAGACAGTGGGCAGCTGGAGGCCGGATGGCGGATTGAATCGTCGTTGTTCGCGACGATGCGTGGGCTTGATGGCCATCGTGTCGTCCTCGACCGACCCGCCCCGGGCCAGCGATTGAGCCTGCAGGCGTGGCGATCTCGATCTTCGGATTCGTGGGTGAGGGCGGTTCTGGATCGTTGCACGGACGTGTATGGAAAACGAGGACGCGAGCGCAGAGCGTGTGACGTGTTGGCGCGGTGGCACGGCGGCCGAAGCCATTGGTTGAGTCGGCTGTTGGTTGTGATCTGGCTGGTTGCGCTGCCGGCTTGGGCGCAGGCGCAAGCCAACAACGAAGCGACCGATTTCGATCAGGCGTCGCAGCCTCGCACAGTGCTCGAGGCGCCGCTTTCGAATGCTCAACCTGCAGCCGATAACATGCCTGTCTGGCGCGTTGGAACTCGCGCCGTCCCGCCTTTTGTGCGTCCCATCGACCTTAATACCTCTCCGCCTTGGGCTGAGCAGGCGCTCGAAGGCCTCGTGATCGATTTATGGCGCGCCATTGCAACTGAACTGGGCGTCGAGGGGCGTTTCGAGGAAGCCAGCATCGCTGAGTTGATCGACGGCGTGGCGAATGATCGTTTCGATATCGCGGCCGCGGCTTTGACGGTGACAGCAGCACGAGCCGAGCAGGTTGAATTTACCCATCCGTTCTACACGACGGGCTCGGCGATCGTGGTGCCGAGTCGCAGTGAGGGTGCGTTGCGAGCGTGGTTTAATTTGATTTCCGGCCCGTTTTTGTCGGTGATCGCGGCGTTGGGTGGTTTGCTTTTGGCCGTGGGTTTTGCCCTGTGGCTGTTTGAGCGCCGGGGTAATCAAGAGCAATTCGGCGGCACAGCCGCTCAGGGGATCGGCTCGGGATTCTGGTGGGCGGCGGTGACGATGACGACAGTGGGTTATGGCGACAAGGCGCCTACGACGCTGGGTGGTCGTGTGGTGGCGCTGGTGTGGATGTTTGCCGCGCTGTTGCTGGTTTCGACGTTTACGGCGGCGATTGCGATGAGCTTGACAGTCGGTTCGCTGGAGCGTGGTATCGAGTCATTGTCGGATCTCGAGGGTCAGAAGGTCGCGACGATTGCAGGCTCGAGTACCGAAGCGTGGTTGATCGATCGCGGACTGGTCGTCGATTCACAGTTGACCATTGCGGCGGCCCTCGCCGCTGTGGTCGAGGGCCGCGCGGCGGCTGCCGCGCACGATGCGCCGCTGATGCGCTTTGCCGTGCGTGAGTCTCACGCCGGTGAACTAAGCGTGTTGCCGGGTGAGTTTTTGCGTCAGGACTACGCGTTTGCGTTGCCGCTCGGTTCGCCGGATCGAGGGCGAATCAACCAAGCCATTTTGAGTCACATCGAATCAGAGGCTTGGGCACGATCACTGCGTCGCTGGATCGGTGTCGATGAGGGGTAGGGCAAGGACGGTGAAAAAGTGCGTTTGGTGCGCCGCTGTGTGCTCGGTTTTGGATGTTTCGCACTGATGCACTGATCCGAACACTAGCCGCTAGTCTCAGGCTCGCTTATCCCGAGCCGAGTATCCTTGGCCGTGCGTGCCGACGGTGTCTCATGTGCCGCACATGCGAAGACGTCCTAAGCGCTTGCCGATTCGGTGCGTCGCCCTGCGCGCGGGGCGATATCAAGACGATCGTCGATGAAAAGAAGATATCGAGTGCAGGGGCTGTCGTGTCGACCGTTCTCGATGCGGTGGATGGTGTCACCGTTCAGGCAGGACGACTCGGCGAATGTGATGATGATTGATCAGCGGCGACGCGTTCGTCGGGACCGAGGGGGCAGTCATGGAGCAGCAAGCGTTTCCGCGCGAGGGTGCGGCGAACCGGAGATCATGGCGGCGGTTTCGTTCCGGGCCGTTGCCCATCGTCGGGCTGTGTTTGTTGGCCCTGAGCCTCGCGGGATTGACCGCTTGCGGTGGCGGTGGCGGGGACACGGCGGCGCCGCCGCCCGAGCCCCAGCCGCAACCCGAGCCCCTGCCGCAACCCGAGCCTCAGCCTGATCCCCGTCCCGGGACGATCAGCGGTGAGTTGGCGGTGCAGGCGCTGAATCGGGTGGACCTTGACACGAACGACCCCGATGCGCCGGCCGTGCGCAACAATTCGTCCGCGAACGCTCAACCACTCGACGCGCCGTCGATCGTTGGTGGACACCTGGCGGCGCCCGGATCGCGTGATTCGCGGTTTGGGGCGGATGGTGATCCGATCGACGCCTTTCGTGTCGAGCTAACGGCCAATCAGCGGGTGCGACTCGAATTCGACGCCACGTCGAGTCGGGATTTTGATCTGTTTCTCGCCGACGCTGCGGGACGTGTCATCGAGTTATCGGATTCCGGGGACTCGCCCGTCGAAGAGATCATCGTGCCTCAGAGTGGCTCGTTTTTCATCGTCGCGGCGGCATTTTCGGGTTCGGGGAATTACCGCCTGACCGTGGGCACTGGCGGTGTTGGAGCGACCGGTGATGCGCAACGGTCGAGTGATTCCGACGGCGACGATCGCTCCGCCACCGACGCGATGGGTATCAGTCAGCATGGATCGGGATACCGTGTCGATGGCGGTTCGGTCTCGCTGACGGACGGTGGCGCGGCGTCGACATTCGGTCAGGTCATCCCTGGGGCGTTCATCGTGCGGCCTGCGATAGCAGAGCCCCTTCCGGCTGCTATGCACGCCGATCCGTCTGCGGTGGGTTCGTCAGCGCAGAGTGATGGCGGCGTGAACGATGGTGGATTAAAAAATCCACAGCGGGTATCACAGGCCGCGGCCGTGGTCGCGAGTCAGATGTTGGCGATGGGCTTTGAAGCGGCGAGTGCGAGTGCTCGTGAGGCTGCAGTCCTGGCTAGATCCAATGTGGCGAGTGACTCTGGCAGGCCCGGTTCGGCGTCAGCGTGGCGATCCGCCGATCACGCCAACTTATCGTCTTTCGCGGTCGAGCAGCGCTGGGTGCTGCCCGCCGATCGCAGGGCACAGGCGCTGAGTGTGTTGGGGCTCGAACTGACGTCGATCGGTGAGCGCATCGGGACGGACGCGGGTTTGTGGTTCGATGAGTTTTGGCAAGCGCGCCAGATCGCGAAGCGCTTGATGGGGCTGCCGGCGATCGCTGCCGTGACGCCCGATGTCATGCTGCAAACGCTGGCCACCAACGATCCGTTGCGTCAGTTTCAGTGGGCGCATGACCGAATGGCGGTGAGCGAGGCGTGGACGGTGACCCGCGGTGGGCGTTCCGGCCGGCCGGTGATCGTCGCGGTGGTCGATACGGGGGTTTTTCTCGCTCACGAAGACTTGCAGGGCCGATTGACACCGGGTTTCGACTTTGTTTCGGATGTCGTGCGCGCACGCGACGGTGACGGAATCGATCCCGATCCGGATGATCCGGGCGATAGCCCACGTCGCGGCGAAAGCAGTTGGCATGGAACCCACGTGGCCGGCATTGTCGCGGCCAACGCCAACAACGGCCGTGGCGTTGCAGGCATTGCTCCCGAGGTACTGGTGATGCCTCTGCGAGCGCTGGGCGCCGGCGGCGGGAGTTTGTTCGATGTGCTGCAGGCGATCCGATTCGCTGCGGGGTTGCCCAACGATTCCGGCCAGTTGCCGCAACAAATCGCCGACGTGGTCAATTTGAGCCTCGGTGGCGGTGTGGCTGATCCGGTCTCGGCAGCGCTGTTTCGTGACCTTGCCGCGCGCAACGTACTGGTCGTTGCCGCCGCGGGTAATTTCGCTCGCAGTCCAGTCGAATTTCCTGCTGCCTATGATGACGTTTTTGCAGTGGGTGCGTCCGATGCGCTGGGTGGCCGCGCGCCCTACTCGAACTTTGGTTCACAACTCGATTTGGTCGCACCCGGTGGCGATCTTCGGCAAACGGTCAACGGCGCACCGGGGGGGGTCGTGAGCACGTTGGTCGATGACCGTTCTGGCGAACGACGCAGTGACTATGCCTGGTATCAGGGGACGTCGATGGCCGCTCCGGCATTCGCCGCCGTGCTCGCCCTTGGCCGCTCGATCAAGGGCGATTTGAGTCCGGCAGAAGTTCGCGCCCTGTTGGCAAGCGGCGCATTTACCAACTCCAGTCGGCGCAGCGATGAACTGGGTTTTGGCGAACTGGATGCGTTGCAAGGGGTCACGTCGGTGCTCGCGCTTGCGCGTGGTGAGCCGCTGCCGAATCGCTTGAGCGTGTCGTCGACCGTCATCGATTTTGGTTCTACGGAGGTGGTGCGTACGTTGATCGTGCGTAACCCGGGCGCGATCGGGCGCGCGAACGTGAGCATCGAGCCGGCGGTGCCTTGGTTGAGCGTGAGGCCGCTGAGTCTCGATGACCTCGGGAGGGGTGAGTACGAATTGCGCGTCGATCGCAGTCAGATCTCCGCCGGAGATCGTGTTGCAACGCAGGTGTTGGCGTCTCAACCGGGTACCGAGCCCGCGGTCGTGCGGGTGTTGGCTGAACGCGCCAACACAACGTTGCGCGACAGCGTCGGGCGAGCCTACGTGCTGTTGGTCGATAGCCATGATGAAATCGTCGATCAGGCCGTGGTGTCGACGTTCCAGCAGAACCGTGGCCGGTTTGAGTTTTCGAACGTCCCGCCTGGACGCTATCGCCTCGTTGCCGGTACCGATATGAATGGCGATTTTTTTATCTGTGACCCATTCGAGGCCTGTGGGGCGTATCCGACGGGTTCGTTGCCAGAGTCTTTCACCGTCGATGGAGATCGGTCGGACTTGGATTTCTCGGTCGGTTTCGACGTTTCCGGCGCGCTGAATTCGTCTATGGTTGATGTCGATGCAGAGCCCGGCCGCCGCTCGCTGGCCCGACCGAGGGTTGGTCAGGAGCAACCGCGTCGTCTCGATGACGCGGGAGATCGCTCGCGGGCCTTGTGGCCGGGGATCGCTTTGGAATGAGTCCCACTGCAGGTGAGGGCGTTACTGAGTGTTTGCCAACTGATGGACGCGGCATGACGCCGGTGGCGCTCTCTGAAGAATCGTTTGGGTCGTATCGCTTGCGTCGCGCTGATGGGCGCGATGCCGTTCATTTAGCGGCTTTCGAGCGCGAGGTGTTCGAGTCGGATCGAATCAGCCTGCGTCAGTTTCGCTACTTGTTGACGCGCGCACACGCCGAGACTTGGATGGCGGAATCGTGCGATGTTGCGACTGCGATGACGCCTGATGTTGCTTTCCGGGTGACCCAAACCCCGATGGGCTCGTCGGAGTCGGGCAAAGTCGTGTCAGGCGCGCTAGCGTCGATCGATAGGCTCGCCGGTTATGTGACGGTGCTGTTTTCGCGCGGTACTGCAATGGCACGCCTGTATTCGATTGCGGTGGCGCCGCAGGCGCGTGGCAGCGGTTTGTCGGCGGCGCTGGTGGCGGTGGCTGAACGGGCGGCTTTGGCGCATGAGTCGGTCGTGTTGCGGCTTGAGATTCGCCCCGACAACGTCGCCAGCCAACGTTTGTTCAAGCGTTTGGGTTATCGCGAGTTCGGTCGCTACGTTGACTTTTACGAGGACCACAGTGACGCTCTGCGTCTTGAGCGGCGCTTGGTGCCGGCCCGACCGTATCGTCGTCGCTGCGGGCAGCCTTTGGATACGAGTGCGCCCCTTGAAGCAGACAGTCATCATCCCGACGACGCTGATCGTGATCGCGAGCAAGGGGCGCGCCGGGGCGGCACCAAGGGCCAGACACAGGGCGGTGCCAACGATGAAGGTTCGGGTGCCGCGAGCGTCGATCGGCGGCGCATGGGGCGTGACATCGCCTTCTACGCACAGACGCTTGATTTCACCTGTGGGCCAGCGAGTTTGATGATGGCGATGCATGCGCTGGGCGCGGATGTAACGTTTGATCGGCGACTCGAGCTGCGGGTTTGGCGTGAGGCGACAACGATTTTCATGACGTCGGGACTCGGGGGCTGTGGACCCTATGGTTTGGCGTTGGCGGCGTTGCGCCGCGGTTTTGATGTGCGATTGCGCCTGCGTGACGATCACATCGCGTTTTTCGATTCGGTGCGATCGGCGGAGAAAAAAGAAGTCATTCGCCTTGTGCAAGAGGATATGCGGGCTGAGCTCGAGGCCGCAGGGGTGCCGATCTTGTTCGAGCGTTTGACGGCGCAAGAACTGGCCAATGAGGTGGCGGATGGCGCAGTGCCGGTTGTGTTGATCTCGAGCGCGCGAATATATGGCGAGCGCTTTCCCCATTGGGTGGTCGTCACCGACGTCGATGATCACTTCATCTACGTCCACGATCCGTTTGTCGATCGCGACGAAGGCGAAACAGAAACCGATTGCATGCATTTGCCGATTGCGCGGCGGGAATTCGATCGAATGCTGCGTTACGGACGCGCCGGATTGCAGGCTGCTGTGTTGTTGCGTGTCGGAGCGGGTGCGGGGCAAGGTTTTGAGTGGGGCGGCGATGGCGAAGTCGGGCGCGACGCCAAAAGCCAGGGCGAAGTCGGTGAGGCCGGGACCTTTCGGAGCGCGATTCAATGAGTGCGCAATTGTTGCTGGTTGAGCGTGCGGCTGATTGGCCGGCGCATTGGCAGGAGCGTTTGCCAGCGTTGCGTGTGGTCGGGATCGCAGATTATCTGCGAGGACGACGTCTCGATGGCAATGAGCCC
>JBKBII010000009.1:111402-141212 GCA_046299415.1 Thioalkalivibrionaceae bacterium
GAGTCGGTGTTGTACGACTCAGCGACGCGCGTGATCAACCTTTGCCGCAGCCAACGGTATTTATCTGCGGGATATTACGGATCACTTTTGGCCGAAGCGCGTGGGCAGCGCATCGTGCCGACGGTGCGAAGCTTGCAGGATCTATCACGGCGGGCGTTGTACACGCTCGATATCGAAGATGTGTCGCGCAAGGTGGCGCGCGTACTGAGCCGCAGACGCGACGACCTGCAGCCGACTGCATTCGAACTGACGGTGTTCTTTGGCCAGTGTTCGTCGCGCGAAATGCAGGAAATTGCGCAGCAGGTGTTTGCGTTGTTTCCGGCGCCGCTGATCCGCATTGAATTCAGGCTGCAAGGGGGTTGGCAGATCGCTGCGATCCGCCCGCTGGGGCTGGCTAATTTGCGAGACGATCAGCACGAGGCGTTTTTGGCGGCGCTCGAGGGCTACGTCACGGCGCCGTGGCGGCGTCGGCGGGCGCCGCGAGCGCATCGCTACGATGTCGCTTTGTTGCACGATGCGAACGAGGCGCTGACGCCTTCGAATCCCAGCGCGTTGAAGCGCTTCATACGTGCGGGACGTAAATTCGGCCTCGATGTCGAGCCGATCGGTGCGCGCGATTTCGGTCGTCTGGCCGAGTTTGATGCGCTATTCATCCGCGAAACTACTGCGATCGATCATCACACGTATCGCTTTGCACGGAAGGCCGAGGCGGAAGGGATGGTTGTGATCGACGATCCCGATTCTATCCTGCGCTGTACGAACAAGATTTATCTGGCTGAACGCTTGGCTGCGCATCGAGTGGCGACGCCGAAAACACGAGTACTGACGGCCGATAACCTGCTAAGTGCCGAGGAGGAAATCGGCTATCCGGTGGTGTTGAAAATTCCTGACGGTAGCTTTTCGCGCGGGGTGTTCAAGGCGGAGAATCGCGATGAGCTCGAGAGCATCGCCAAGCGGTTACTTAAGGAGTCCGATCTGATCCTGGCGCAGGAGTTCTTGTATACGCCGTTCGATTGGCGAGTTGGGGTGCTGGACCGGCGGCCGCTCTACGTTTCTCAGTACTTCATGTCGCGTAAGCACTGGCAGATCGTTAACCATGAAGTCAAGGGCAGCCCGCGTCAGGGTGGCTTTCAGACGCTTGCCGTGGATGAGGCGCCGCGAGCGGTGATTCAGACGGCGTTGAAGGCCGCGAATCTGGTCGGCGATGGGCTTTATGGGGTCGACTTGAAGCAGACCGAGCGAGGGGTGTTTATCATTGAGGTGAACGACAACCCGAATCTGGACGCCGGCGTGGAAGATAAAGTGCTCGGCGATGCGTTGTACGAGCGTGTGATGCAGGATTTCTTGCGTCGCATTGAGGCACTGAAACGCCCGCTGCGCCTGAGATGAGATTTGAAGCGCAGCGTCGGGGACGCGAGGTTCGGCGCGGTCGTTCTTGGTGGTCCATTGGGTGCGCGTGACGCGAGAAGCTTTTCGCTCGCGTGTCGGACCTTCTCAGTCCGTTCCCGATCGAGGCGCGATGTTTAACGCCTGGCTGTCACAACGACCATGGGTTGGCGGTAGAAAGCCAAGTTGTTCAATGTGGGGTGACGGCAAGCGGGAGGCGTGCCGACTCATCGTGCGGATGAGTCGAGAAACGCCTTGGCGAGCCTAACCCCGGACTCGTGAGCCGAGGACACTCGGCTGGCGCTTAGGCTGTCGCCACAGATACCGAGCGCCATTTCTGACGACCAGAGCCAGGTTTGACTGGATTCGTCGTTGATCGATGGGCGGGTTCCGGCGTCACCGGATGTTGTGGCGTCCGTGGCTGCCTTCGTGCGTATACCTAAACCCTTGAGGGGGGTATGGGCAGGCTCTGGGTGCCTACCGACGGGGCTCGTCGCTGCTTCGATGCGATGAGAGTAGCCCCAGTGATGAAGCGCTGCGTCCTCGACCATGTCGCCGATCCACGGGGTTGCGGCTTTGATCAATGCGGTTAACGCGCGTTTCGCTGTGTGGCCACGAGCTTTGGCCAGGTCTTGAGTGTTTCGAGGCGTATTTGCGGTGGATGATTCTGGGTCCATCGCCGGCCACCATCGCTCGGCGAAGGCGGGCGTGCTGGTCACGGCCACTAGGCGACCGGGCATCGGTGTTGGGCGCGACCTGTCGCCCCGGCGACTTTCGCTTGCTCTCGGCTGCGGTAACAGGCCCTTGGGGCTTTGATCGATTACAGAAAATACATCGTCGGAGTCGATTTTCCAGGCCGGCTTTACCGGGGCACGTTCGGGCAGGTGCAGCATCGCCGTGAGAGCCCGGGCGTACCGGACACGCCTGAGGCGGTCGATCAAGGTGTTGATGCTGGCAATGGCAGGATCGTGCGTCGTCGTCGACGAGGCCGCAATGGAAATACCGTCTGGCTCGGACTCAGGAACGTTTGGCTCGAATGGCGCGGAGCTGTGGGCGATCGAGTCTTCGGACGCAAGGCCGTCGACCGATGCCAGCGGTTTCAGCAGGGCGATGGCCTGCGGCGCGGGTATCGCAAGGATTAGATGCCGTGCTACGACACTGTGCGGCTGTTGACCGTGGGGACGAACAGTGATGCGCCACAGCGTCAATCCTTGGTCAACGACTCTCGCGAGAGACTCGACCTTGTGCGACGTATTGATCTCGGTGCCGTTTGCTCGCGCCGACGCCGCGAGCCGTTCGGCCAAGCATCGGGCACCACCGCGAATCAGCCAGCGTGGTCGACTGCTGTGTTCGTCTTCGAGTACGCGGATCAGGCTGTGGTCTGGGCCCAGCGCGCTGCGAAGCCCGCTGGTGTCCAGGCGCAAGAACTGGGCGCCGTGGTCGACGCGGCCAAAGGGCAGATCTTTGCTGGCGAGGCGTCCACCGATGTTTCGCCCTTTGTCGAATACGACGACATCGATTTTGGCCGCTGCCAGTTCGCCGGCGCACCCCAAGCCGGCGACACCCCCACCGATGATGACGACCGTGACGGGTTTCAAGATGCGGCTTGGCGAGTGGTCGATCGGCCGGCTCCCGAACGCGCCGTTTTGACTCTCGTGCCCCGCTTCTTTTGGCTCCGCGCTGACTCCCAGTCGAACCGCGGCAGGTCTACGAAGGCGCGGCGGATGTTCTCGTCCCAGGCTTGGGTCAGATTGCGCAGAACATCATCGTTGGCATCGAGGCATAGATAGTGCTCAAAGGACAGTTGTCCCCGTTCGTAGACGATCATTTCGATCGGTGGCCCGACTGTCAGATTCGACCGGATCGTCGAATCCATCGAAACGAGGGCGCAGCGCGCGGCATCTCCAAGACTGGTGTCGGGGCGGATGATGCGGTCTAGGATCGGTTTCCCGTATTTGGATTCGCCGATTTGTAAAAACGGCGTCTGCTGCGACGTGGTGATGAAATTGCCTTGCGGATAGACGAGGTAGACCTCGGGGTCCTCGCCGGCAATCTGGCCGCCGATCAGGAGTGTGGCCTCAGCGGTGATGCCGGATTTGGACAGTGCTTCGTGATGCTTGTCTTGTTCTTCGCGATTGAGACGGCCGAGATATTCGGCGGCACTCGACATATGTTCAACGGTGAGCAGATTTTCGTCGTCGCCGTCGTCAGCCTCCGCTTCGCGCTTGAGCCGTTGGATCACTGCCTGAGTCGTGGCCAGGTTGCCGGCGGCCATGACGACGAAGACGCGATCGTCGAACTCGAATGTATGCATTTTGGAATAGGTGCTGACCTGGTCGACGCCCGCGTTAGTGCGCGAGTCGGACGCGAAGACAAGACCTTCATCGATCTGAACGGCGACGCAGTAGGTCATGGCAGCTTTCCACGTGCGAAATGGGGCGCATGAGCATAGGGCGGAGGCTCGGCAAGAGCAATGCAGCCCCGGGCGGAATCGGTCAAAGGTCACATAATTTCTGCTTTCGACAACGTATGGGTCTATTCGCCACCGGTCAATGCGTGGCAATCTAGATACACGCGAATGCCGCGACGGGGGTATGGCGGAATGGTAGACGCTGCGGACTTAAAATCCGCTGGCCTTAACGGCCGTGCCGGTTCGAATCCGGCTACCCCTACCAAATATTGGCGACTTCTGACTCCCTGATCGATGAAATACCGACGGATGTGCTCAAGTGTCACGTCTGCCGGTCGTAGGAGACCTTGGGGCTTGGTTCTGCCGACTCGGGGGCCGATCAGCTGAGGCGACGCTTGTCGGAGCCCGGTCCGGACGGCCTTCCGGGTAGAAGAGCCTTCCGGGTAGAAGACGATCGCGAAAACGGGTTTCGAGTCGGAGATTGTGAGTGTCTTCGCGAGCGTGTAGGCCCGATTGTGCTCATGACGTGCTATCGCCCGGTTTGGATGAGCAGGACTCGGGCGGTGATCTTGAGACAGGGTCGTGGAATCGTGGTGCGGCGATCGTCAAGACGGTCCCGCCCCGAACGGTTGTTTTTCGTATGGTTTTTCAAATCGATGGATCATCGCCTCGCTCTATCGATCGGTTCAGAACAAATACATCGTGAGACTACAACGACCGATCCGGAAGCTGAGTCGGTCGGCTGCCAAACCCAAGGGGGCCGATGTGCTCAAGACAATCCGTGCCAAATTGACCGCGCTGCTTGCGGGGATCGCCGTCGTCATGCTGGTGACGGTCGGTCTCTCGGTGAAGGATCTTTTGACGATCGAGGATCAATTCAAAAAATTTAATGAAGTCGCCGAAGTCAGCAGCGAGTTGCGGAATATGTACGGGGCGGGACTGCTGTCGGGCACGGCGTTGCGGAATTTCGTTCTAAATCCCGAGCGGCGTGTCGCCGTCGAGGCGATTGCCGAGGCCAATGCACGTTTTCTCGAGGCGCACCGTCGCGCCAGCGAGATCGTGATGGCGAATCCGGTGACGCATGCACACGGTGTCGCAGCGCTACCGGAGTTCTTCGATCGCTGGACGGCTGTGCAGCAATCCAGAGAGCGCATTGTGACGATGGTCGAGCGAGGCGAAATCGATGCGGCCCGTCGCGCTTTGATCGAAGATGAAACGCCGTTGTGGAATCCTCTGCGTCGCGACCTCGAGGACTTTGTAACCTTTAAGGCCGAGATTGCTTCGCAAGCCGAACAGACGATGCAGTCCGCGTTGGTCGAGGCCAAATGGCTCGGGATAGGTGCATTGTTTCTGGTTCTCGCGGCCGTGGCGCTCGGTGTCTGGGTGGTGCAAACGATCATCGCTCGCCTGCGCGGGACTAACCGGGCTGTTGCGGACCTTGCCCGCGGCGAAGGCGATCTGACGATGAGGATCACCACGCGAGGCGATGACGAGTTGGCGCAGTTGTCGTCCAATATCAATGCTTTCATCGCGAAGGTCCAGGAACTGGTCAAAGATCTGCAGCGATCGATCAGTAAGGTCTCGCAGGCCGCTGAACATCTGCAGCTGGTGGCGGGGCAGAGTCGTACCGCATCGGATCAACAGCGCGCCGAGACCGATCAGGTGGCCACGGCGATGAACGAAATGACGGCTACGGTTCAGGAGGTTGCGCGTAATGCGCAAGGCGCCGCCGAAGCGGCACAGGCGGCCGATGAGGCCACTGAACGCGGTGCGGTCACTGTCGAGAACACGCGCAAGTCGATCCAGACCTTGGCGAACGAGGTTGAACGCTCGGTCGGAGCCATCGAAAAGGTCGTGTCCGGATCGCGAGAAATCCGATCAGTGCTCGACGTGATTAAGGGAGTGGCCGAGCAGACCAATTTACTCGCGCTCAACGCCGCAATCGAGGCGGCGCGCGCCGGGGAGCAGGGTCGTGGCTTTGCCGTCGTGGCTGACGAAGTTCGGACTCTAGCGAGCAGGACCCAGAAGTCGACGGAAGAGATTCAGGACATGATCGAGGGCCTCGAGGCGGGTGTGCATGAAGCACAGGCCGTCATGGGCAAGAGTCAGCATCAGGCTGAGGCGAGCGTCGCCTCGGCGGCTGAAGCTTCGGCTGCGCTGGAACTCATTACCCGCTCCGTTGAACAGATCCGCGACATGACGCATCAGATCGCGTCGGCTGCGGAGGAGCAGTCAGCGGTCGCAGAGGAAGTCAATCGCAATGTCGTCAACATCGCTGATCTGGCCAACCAAGTGTCGGAGACGACTGGATTGACGAACGCTGCGGGTGAGGATTTGGCGAATCTCTCGAAGAAACTTGAGCAGTCTGCGAGCCGTTTTCAATCCTGATGGTGGCGGAAGCGACGGGCGAGGTCGCGGCGCGTGCAGTGAACGGTCGACGTCTCTCGATGACCGCGGCCCGGTGCCTAGAGGGGGCAACTCGATTGACGTCTGACCGTCCGCAGCCACGGGCCGACGTCCACGGCTGGCATCGGTCGAGCGAAAACGTAACCCTGTAGCGAATCGACTCCTTGAGTCTGTAGCCAGTTGGCCTGGGCGAGAGACTCGACACCTTCGGCGATGCACTCGAGTTTGAGGCCTTTTGATAGGCCGATCACAGCGCGGCAGATGGATTGAGCGGCGGAATCCTCGGGCAGGCCGTTGACGAGCGACCGATCGATCTTGAGCACATGAACAGGCAATTCGCGCAGCCGCGATAAACTGGAAAAACCGACACCAAAATCGTCGATGGCCAGCCGGACGCCGCGGTTCGTCAGCGGGGCCAGTAGATTCAGCAAGTTTTCGGTATCGCAGGCGAGCCGATCCTCAAGCACTTCGATTCTCAGTCGCTCGCCCGGGAAACGAGTTGTTGTGAGCCAGTGCTCGATGAGCTCGACACTCGAGCGGCTTTCGAGTTGACTGGGTGCCAGGTTGATGGCGAGCGTGCCCTTCCAGCCATGATCTTGCTCGAAACGCTTAAGATGTTCATGCACTTGCATCAGCAAGCTTTCGGTCAGTCGGTCCAGTAGGCCGGAGCGCGTCATCGCTGCGAGAAATGCGTTGGGCGCGAGGATTCCGTATTCCGGATGATTCCAACGAGCAAGCAGTTCTAGACCAACGGTGGCGCCATTTTCGGCGTCAACGATGGGTTGATAGTAAGGCACGAACGCCTGCGTCTGTAATGCTTCGATCAAGCCTGTTTCGAGCCTCAACGCCTGCTCGTGCTCGACTTTCCATTCCGGTCGGAAAGACGCGCTGCGCACGGTCTGATCCAGTGTCAGTGCACGTTCGAGAGCCAGCAAGGCACAGGCTGGCAACTCGAGCATCGACGGCGTGTCGGCCGGTGATAAGGCTGTGCCGATCGCGGTAGCGACCTGTTGTGTCCGTGTCCCGATATGAATGGGCTCTGCGAGTGATTCGCAGAGATTGTCGATCAGTCGGTGGAACGCGTCGACATCGTTGAGCTGTTCGACGAGCAGATGAAATTCGTCGACTTGAATACGTGCAACGATGGCCACGTAGCTGCGATGAATCGTGCGTAAACGACCCGCGAGGGCATTGACGACGGCATCGAAGAATTCAGGCGGCCGTGCCTGACCGAGCCTCGCCAGATCGGGGAAGCGTATCGCAACCAGCGCGGTTTGGTGGGTGCTGGCGTCGTTCGTGGATGGGTGGCAGGTCGATGTGCGGTCTGCTGCTTGCGTTTGTCTGTCACGGGCAAGCGAAAGAAGCCGTTGGTCGAGGCGGACGCGCAGCGGAAAGCCTGTTTGTGGGTCGAACTCGGTGCGATGGATCAGTTGCTCTTGGCTGGATTGCCAGAGCTCGAGCAGATTGATTTCGCTCACGACATTGGCCATCGATGTAACCAGAGCGATATCGGCAGTGCTCCAGCGACGCGATTTGTCGCTCGTCTCACAGCACAGTACGCCGTCAAGTCGCGATTGTCTGAAGATGGCGATGTCGAGCAGCGCCTCGATGCCGAATTCGTCGAGGTACGACTTGAGGGTTGCAGTGCGGGGATCATCGCGGGCTTTGGCGACCTCGATGAAGTGTTCCTGCTCCAACGTGCGGAAATACAGTGGCGCGTCGCAGCGACGTATGGCGAGGATCGGCGCTTTTGCCCCGGCCAGCGCAGACATTGATGCTTCATCATGTGCGCAGTAGAGGGCTTCGATCTCGAGGCTTTCGTCGATGTCGTTATAGCGCCAGATGCCGACCCGCGAGAAGGTTAGCGCGCGGCCGATGTGATCGACGAGGCTGTCGAGCTGGGTTTGACGTTCTGCGTTCCAAAAGCTTCCGGATGATAAAAGGCGGTTGAGTGCCCGGTAACGTTCGCGGAATAATTCTTTTTGAGCATCATCGAAGCCTTGTGCGTTATTGCAATCGGCTGCGTGGGGTTTCCATGACCCGCATGACGATTCCTTTTCGCTAATGGGTAGAGCGTCTTCGGGCTTATGAACCGAGTCCGGCATCTCGCAGCCCTCGTTGTTTGAAGGTTGGCAATCAATACCCAAAGTTGGCGAAGTCGATCGTCCGAGCGGTGGTGTGATCAAGAGAGGCGCTGGCCTTGGATGAAACGCTTCAGCGAATGGCAGCTACTGAGGTGATCTCGGCGTCGACGTGATGAGCGCCGATAGCACGATGGCGTCTTCGACACCAAATTGGAGATTCAGAACGGCGCTCGAGATTATTTAGTTGAGGTTACAGAAGGATTAACACCTCACGGCGAACGGCCATGGTCGAGCATCATTAAAGCGTCGCAAGCGATGTCCGCTTGCCGAACGTGACGTTGGTCAAGCGCGGCGCGAGCGACGCTGTCTTCTGGGTGTCTCGTGAAGTCGTGAGTCCCGAGCACTGCGATGATGCGCCAGTGTGGTGTTCGCCCGTATGTGTTTCGGTCCAGCGTAAAACTTGGCGATGTCGCCCATGCGGCTGACCTTGAGTTGTGGCGTCGGCCGCAGCGATCGCGGAGTCGTACTGGACGTTGACGAATGTGCGACGCAGGCGGCGTGGCCGAGTCGCCTTTCAATCGTGTGCGTCGCTCCCGTCGTACGCGGCGTACATGGCCTCGATTGCCGCGGCGTGGTGCTCGACGATACGCGCGCGCTTGAGTTTGAGGGTTGGTGTCAGCAGACCATCGTCGATGGTCCAGGGATGTCGTAACACCGTGACGCGGCGGATGCGCGCATAGCCGGGAAAATGGTGTAAGGCTTTGGCGATCCGGCTGAGCACCGTGCGTTCGACAAACCGTCCGCGCAGCTCTTCGTCCGACTCAGGGTCGATCTTGAGTTCGGCGGCCAGCGCTCGCCAAGCGTCTGGATCGACGACGACGAGTGCAGCAAGGAACGGGCGGCCTTCGCCGATGACCAAGGCCTGGTCGAACAAAGGATCGAGGGTGATGGCCATCTCCATGTCGGCGGGCGGAACCTTCTCCCCATTGGAGAGAACAAGAATGTCCTTGATTCGGCCGGTGATGAAAATGTGACCGTCGGCGTCGATGCGGGCGACATCACCGGTGTGTAACCAGCCGTCGGCATCGATGACCGCGGCCGTCGCCTCGGGGTTTTTCCAATAGCCGAGCATGACACAGGGCGACCGTGTGAGCAGCTCGTCATCGTCGCCCAGTCGAACCTCGACGTCGGGGATGGGCGTGCCGATCGAGGCCGGTCGGTTGTCGTTGGGTCGGTTGACCGCGACCACAGGGCTCGCTTCGGTCAAACCATAGCCGTGGAAGATGGGCATGCCAAGACCGATGAAGAACTCAGCGAGTTGCATCGGAAGTGGGGCGCCGCCGCAGACCGCGAATTTCAGCCGTCCGCCCAGGCGCGCGCGAACTTTGGCCCCGACGAGACGATCGAGCAAGGGGTGAACAAGAAACGACGCGCGCCACCTCCCGTAGCCTTGCTCGTGTTCGAAGCGGGCCCATCCGATTTTTGTTGTCGTCGTGAACAACCAGCGGGCAAAAGACGACTTGTTCTTGAGACCCGCCTGGATGCGAGCGTAAACGCGTTCGTAGATGCGTGGAACCGAAATCAGAACCGTTGGTTGAACCTCTTGTAGGTCTTGTGCGAGCTGCTGGATCGAGCGGGCGAACGCCACTTCGGCGCCAAGCAGAAGCGGCATCAAAAAGCCGGCGGATCGCTCCAGCGTGTGCGACAGCGGTAGAAACGACAGGAAAACTTCGTCTTCCGTCAGAGGCGCGCACCGGGTTGCGGCAATCGCATTGGTCAGCAGATTGCGATGCGAGAGCACGACGCCTTTTGGGTGCCCGGTCGTTCCTGAGGTATAGACGATGCTGGCGGGCGAATTCGGATCGACGTCGATGGCCTCGTACTCGCCTTGCAGGCCGTAGAGACAGTCCTGGGCCGATTCCAGGCGAGCGTCTTCGGGGCCATCGGCGAGGTCGATGCGAGTGATCGATACGATTCGTTTGAGCGGGTCGAGCTGATCTTTGACGCGGGCGAGACGGCTCCACTGAGACTTGCCACCCACCACAAGAATGCGCGCCTCGGTCTGTTGGATGATGTAGGCGATATTGTCGGGTTGGTCATCGTTGTAGATCGGTACTGTAACGAGGCCAAGGCCCTGCGCCGCGAGGTCGAATGTCACCCAGTCGCGGCTGTTGGCGAGCATCAGGACAACGCGATCACCGGCTGCGAGACCTTGGCGACGAAACGCTTGCTGCCAGCGCCCAGCTTCAACTGCGATATCGCGGTAAGCACTGCTCGTCCAGCTTTGCGTTGCCGCGTCGTACTGACGATAAGCCTTGCGCTCGGGCGTCAGTCGAGTACGTTCCGAGAAGACTTTGCCGATCGTCGGCGCCTCGAGAATCGACTGTGGAACGGCGCTCGGGTAGGTATCTGTCATACGGCATCTCCGGTTGACGCGGCCCAGTCCATGCCGAAGGGGTCGCCCATTCGGGGCATTGTGCAGTGATCGACAGCGCGTTAAGGGGTGAGGGCGCACGATGATTGAAGGCGAAACTTCGATCGCGGTGTTGGGCCTTGGCTCGCGTGTGCAAGCGTGACGCTTTTGAAGTTTAGCTTCACGGGATCGTGCCTTCGATCGCGGCGACTGACAAGGTCACCGAGTGATGGCGGTTTTCAGCGACAGCCAGCCGGCTTTTTCTGACCTCACAATGCGGACTGTCGGGCGACTGAGGGCACGGCTTCAAAAACGGCGAGCGGTACGCAGCTCGAGGCTTCCGGGTGCTGGCTGCGAGACACGACCGTTGAACGCTGCGACCGATACTGACCAGGCAGAGAGGCGAGAGAGCGAGCTGTGCGCAACGCAACGATGCGTGTGCGCAGCCCTGGCAGCCATCAATGCCTACGGCTGAGCTGAGCGAACTCCTCTGGGCGACTCGACCTGAAGCCATTGCTCGGGCAACATCGCGCCATGTTGAAATGGTTCACAGTCATCGCGATAGCGGTTTTTCTTTGGTGGCGCATCCAAAGCTGGCGCGAGGCTCGTCGCCGTCGCTTGGCCGGTTTGCCGCCGGAGACGCGTCGCGTGCGCCCGATTACGGTTCTGGCTTTTGTGTTTTTGGCCTTCTATGGCAGTTACATGCTGTGGTTTTTGCTGACCGAAGCCACTCGATCGTCCTAAGCCTGTTTGGAAGGAGTCATGGGCCAAAGGGGTTTCGGCCAGAGCCATCAAGACCGCATCGTTGCGCGGCCTCCCGAGCGCCATTGTCATGAGAACTTGATCGTCATGAGGGCTGATCGTCAGGTGAACGCTTTTCCGGGCCATCGACTTGACCCGCCAAGCTTTGGATCGCTGTAGGTACACGCTGAAGACCGTCGACGATTAAAAAAGGCGCACCGCAGATCGCGACGCGCCTTTTTTAGGTGGGGCTGGGTGTGACACGGTTTTTCAACTGCCGAAGCTGGCGAGGGCTCGAAAGTCGATTCCGTTGAGCAGCGGGAGGGTATTGTCTGCGTCACCGCCCGAGGCTTGAATCAGGTATCGCCCACCGACGACCATCGTGAACTGGCCGTCTTGCTCGACTGCGCGTTCCCGACCAATTCGATGGACGGTGCCCATTTGGTTCATCAGTTGGGGGTTGGAGAACGCGCCGGCATACATGGCCAGCATGGGATTGTCGGCCATGATCGTCATCGTGATCGATTGGCCGTTTGGCCCGGAGTAGACCGCCTCGACGCTCGACCCGCCGCCAAACATCGCCATGGCGCCTGAGTTGGTGCTGGTTTCGATCGTTCGCGTCCAGTCGCTTGGGGCTTCAGGCAGAAACTCCGCGAGTTGCCCCGTCTTGAGTTCGTTGAGGGCCTGCTGAGCGAGCGCCAGTTCTTCGAGAGCGTATTGAATGTCGCCCGACTCATAGGCTTCGATCGCGTTGTCGAGCGCTTCGCGTACGGGATCGGCAGACAGGGAGAAGGGCAGAAGTAGGCCGGCTGCGAGGGTCAGCGCGTAGAACGAGGTCGTGCGTGACCGTTGGCGGCGACACTGATTTTCGAGACATGTATTCACGTTGGCATCCTTGGGCAGGGGTTGACTCGAGCGGCATGAGCTCGGACGTTTTACCTAGAAAACTGTAAGACAATGATGAACGCGGTGATGGACCGGATGAATTTATGGCCATACGGTCAGGGATGGCGCGCGACACAGCCCGTAGTGGGTGCATTGACGCACGAAAAATTATATCTGTACCGGGGTTGTCGACGACTCGGACGCAAGATCCGTAGCCATTTTTAGCTTAACTCAGCGCATGAGTGGGTGGTTGATCGGTGGCGCTTGCCAGAGCGACCACGCGAGACCGAAACCGAGCCATGCGATGAGCACACCCGCAAGCATCGCAGCGACATTGAGGATGATTCCGAGACGGTTTGCGCCCAGCGGACTATCGAGCACGCGAAAAACGGTAGCGCGAGCGAAGACGGCCAGAGTCGCGAGCGTCGCGACCGTCATCGCGGTCCCGAGTGACATCAACAGCACCGCGATGACTCCGGTCCACCACAGGCCCATGAGACCGGCGACGGACATCAGCAGGACAGCGCCCGAACAGGGGCGAATACCGACCGAAAGCACGAGCGCCCACCATGGACCTCGTGCTTCGGGGTCAACGTGGTGGGGACGGCCGCAGCCACAGCCTTGATGACGATGCTCGTGCTCGTGCTCGTGCTCGTGCTCGTGCTCGTGCTGATGGGCGTGATCGTGGCCACGCGCATGGTTGTCGACAGATGGCGGAACTTGGGCGTGATTGGCTTTGCTATGCTGTTGTCGGGTCAAGAGACTGCGCAGCCCGCGAAGCGTCAGCCATAGGCCAATGAGCCCGATCAGTGTGAAGCTCGCAAGCTCCAGATGGCGTACTTGACCGGTGACGTCACGGACAAGCCAGCCCAGTGCCAGCAGCCCGATCACGACGAGTGCGATCGCGACAATCCCCTGCAGCATCGACGCAGCGAACGACAGCATCAACCCGCGAGCAAGTCGCTCGCGGTGTGTCATTAGATAGGCGGAAATCACAACTTTGCCGTGTCCGGGGCCGATGGCGTGAAAGATGCCGTAGAGAAATGCGACGACGATCAACGACCACTGGGCCGCAGGGCCGGGATCGCGCGCGACCGCTTGAACGCCATGGGTGATCTTGCGATGCAAGTCTCTTTGCGTTTGATGGACCCAGATTTGAGCCCGCTCTACCCAGTTCGGCGAGGTTTCGATAACTGGAGCGGCGCGGTTGGCTGGAGCTTTGTTGGCGTCGGATGAGCCAAGGGCTGTGATGCCTTGGTTCGTGAGACCGGTATGGGTGCCGCTACGGTTCGTTGGGCCCGAGTTCGCGCTGTTGGATTCGGAGTCGCCATCGGCCGGCGAGCGCGCTCTGGTTGAGTTCGACGAACCAAGTGGGGTGGAGGTGAAATCATCAGAAGGGCCGACATCGGCAGGCCTCTGATCACGTGGAGTGGTGGGCTCGATGTGCGGAGGCTGGTCCTGTGCAGCGGTTGACGCGTGACGATCAGGACGATCCAAAACCGACTGCGCAAATGTCGCTGGGTTGCCAAACAATAGGAGTAGCAGAGTAAGCGTGGCCAGAGCCCATCGATGAATCGATCGTTGCGATGGCGTTTTTGACGCTGTGACCTTCGTGTCATCGTGTGCCGGTCGTCGTTCGCTGGTGCCGATCGTCATCCTCGCGCCCGCTTCTGAGCCTGCTTCGATATTGAACGGTGCGCGGCTGCTCATGGTGACTGAATACGGCTGGCGTGTTGCTCGGGCGCGCAATTGAGTTCGACACGTTCGGCGAAAAAAAGCCCGAGTGGATCGCCACCGGCCAAAACGGGATCACGTTCGTCGCGGTCCAGGGTAGCGGCAAAACGGATGAGGTCGAGGTTCGGACGTGGCGGGACCAGTGCAACGGAACATCGCGTTGACTCATCGATCAGCGTCGGCTTTTCGACGTGCAGCATCTCCATCCAATACACCGGATCAAAGCTTCGAATCAGCAATCGATCGGCGGCTATCGGCGTGTCGGCCGCCCATGTGGTGCGGATCAGCAGATGGGGCGCTTGCCACTCGATGAGCGGTTCGGCGAACGCTCCGTTTTGAGCCATATTGATGGGTGTTGATTGGACATCTGATGACGGCTCGGCCGAAGCGTTTTGTCGCGATTGCTGCGCTGAGTCGTCGTCCGACACGGTGTTGAGCCGCTGCTCCATTCGCATCAGATAGTCGGCTTCGATGAGTCGATCGTGCAAATCGGTGGCCATGTCGGCAAGCGCCACGTCGAGCGGGCGCTCGCCGCCGCTTGCAAGTTCTTCTTCGAGCAGAACGATTGAGTAGCTCGGGTCGATTTGCCAGACCTGCTCAATTTTGGTGATCTCCGCATTGGCGTTGACGTGAATGCGGGTCACGAGATCGATCCAGGCATGCGGGTGGCTGACTGCGGGGCTGGCGGCCATCAACGAGATCGTCATACCGACGAGCCATGACCGCGGCCAACGCAACGAGTCAGACGTTTCGCGGGCGAGATTCATGTTGGTCTCCTGCAGCGTGTCGCGGCGGATGCTCGGATTGTTGGCTCTGATTGCTTACGCCGACCTGCGTGATTTGGCTGGAGGCTGGGCATCGCTCAAGTGTATGGAGACTTATTGACCCTTGGCTGACCGGGTCCGTGTTCGCCAGACGATCGTTCGCCGCATCCGCGATAGACGATATCGATATAGACCGGCGTGCTGACCGCGCCGGCGGTAGGCGAGCTCGACGGGTTTGCTGATGACTCGGCGTGCGTCAAGAGATCTCGTGGTTTTGGCGAACGAGGGTTCATTGACCGGGAACGAAGCGCGATCCAGCGCATCCGGGCACCGCATTTGGGCCTCCCAGTCGGGCGAGGGAGCGACCGCACACGTTTCGACTCAAATGCTGTGAATGTGTGTGATTAGCCTCAAGTGGGCCGTTGCAGGCGCGACCACCGGGTGCCGTCGGGACCGTCCTCGAGTTGAATCCCCGCCGCAACCAGTTCGTCGCGCAGGGCATCGGCACGAGCGAAGTCGCGTGCCGCGCGGGCCTCGCGGCGCTCGACAATGGCCTTTTCGATGCGCTCGGCTGTCCATTCCTGGTTATCGCCGTGTTGAAACCACGCATTTGCGTCGTGTTGCAGAAGACCGAGCAACCAGGCGCCATCGGCGAGGGTTTGCGCTGCTTCGGGTTCACCGCGAGCATGCGCGTTCGCGATTCGGTGTAGGGCGGCGAGTGCTTCGGGCGTGTTGAGATCGTCGAGCAGTGCCCGTGCAACCGGATTTTCACCGAGTGTATTGCCTTCGGCTTGGCTGTCGTCGCCGCGCACCTCGGCCGATGCCGGGGGCAGCGGGTGATCGCGCAGGACTCGATAAATGCCATCGAGTTGTGCGCGGGCCTGATTCAGTCCGTCTTCGGAGAAGTTCAACGGCGCGCGGTGTTGTCTGGCGAGCAGGGCGAGACGCAACACCTCACCGGGGTAGTGGGCCAAGAGCTCACGGACGGTACGAATGTTACCGATCGACTTCGACATCTTTTCGCCGTCGAGGGTCACGTAGCCGTTGTGGATCCAGAAGCGCGCGTAGTCGCGGCCGTCATCGCAGCCGGCAGCACAGCCTTGTGCGATTTCGTTTTCGTGATGCGGGAAGGTGAGATCGTGACCGCCGCCATGCAGGTCGATCGAGCGTCCGAGGTGCCTGCGAATCATCGCCGTACATTCGAGATGCCAGCCTGGTCGACCGCGCCCAAAACGGCTGTCCCAGCCGGGTTCGTCTTCGGCGGCAGGTTTCCACAAGACGAAGTCGCCCGGATGGCGTTTGTAGTCGGCGACTTCGACGCGGGCGCCGGCGATCAAGTCGTTGCGGCTACGATTCGATAAGCGGCCGTAGTCGGCGTACGCATCGATTGAGAACAACACGTGCCCTTGATCGGCTTCGTAGGCTGCACCGCGTTGAATCAGATGATCGATGAGTTCGAGCATCTCGCCGATGTGATCGGTCGCGCGCGGTTCGATCGTAGGTGATAGCGCGCCGAGCGCTTCGCAATCCTGATGGTAGGCGTCGGTGAAACGCGTCGTCAGTACGCGGATGTTTTCACCCGCCGCTTTGGCGGCCGCGTTTATCTTGTCGTCGACGTCGGTGATATTTCGCGCGTATACGACGTGCTGTGCGCCGTAGATCGCGCGCAGGAGCCGGAAGAACACGTCAAAAACGACCACCGGGCGGGCATTGCCGATGTGGATGTAGTTGTAGACCGTTGGGCCACATACGTAGAGGGTGACGCGCCGCGGATCGGCCGGCACGAAAGCTTCGCGCTGACCACCGAGGCTGTTGTGGAGCATCAATGTCGGTGTCATACGCGGCCCCTCAGGAGGTCGGTATCGAGTCGGCTGCGTCGGCAGACTGATCTTTGGGACTGCTCGCGCCGTCCGCTCGACCATACAGCGTTGCGGGGTCGATCAGGGGCGCGCTGGTGATTTCGGCAGTGGTTTCATCGATGCGCCAGTAGAAGCACGATGACCGACCGGTGTGACAGGCGGGTCCCGTCTGATCGACCTCGACGACCAACGTGTCGCCATCGCAGTCGGCGTATAGCGCATGCAGTTTTTGAATCTGGCCCGATGACTCGCCTTTGCGCCAGAGTTTGCCGCGGGAGCGAGAGAAGTAGCAGACGCGGCGAGTTTTCAAGGTTTCCTGCAGCGCATCGCGGTTCATCCACGCCATCATGAGAATTTCTCGCGTGTCGTGTTGTTGCGCGACGGCTGGGATCAGCCCGTTGGCGTCGAACTTGAGGGCTGCGATCAGATCGCTCGTCGCGACCTGTGTGCCGGGCGCAGCGGGCTCGTGGGTTTTGAACAGCGGGTTGGAATCACTCATATCGTTACACTGTAACATTTCCGGGGGTGAAGGCGAGACTCGGGCTGGTTGGCAGGGTGTCGCCATTTTACCCCTGAGTGACTGTTTTCCCGGAAGGTCATTTTAGTCGCCTTGGGTTTCAAGCGTGGCGCGTGGGTTGGAAATAATGCACGGGTTCGCAGTCATGGGGTGCGCGATGCGGCATTGGATGTCGAGATTGGCAGGACGCTGTTCGGCGGTGGGTGATCGCGATGCGGTTGTCGCTGTTCGAGTTGATCGCATTTGGTGGGCGAGCGAGGGCGGAACAGCGATGGTGTCGTTGGATTCGGCGCGATTGACCGTAATGGGCTTGTCGGCGTCCCGTGATTCGGCGCCGAGTGATGATATCGGCGATCGTGGCGTTCCAGGCGATACATCGGCTCGCGCACCCGTTCATAGTCTTGCGGAGACTTTTGCGGATGGTCTCGGTGCGACGGCAGGTCTTGATCGCAATGGGCTTTCTCGTGATCGGCCGGATCGGTACGCGGTTGGTCGTGGGCATTGGCATCGGATCGAGTCTTGCGCACTGACGATTATCGAATCTCGAGTCGCGCGCGCTGGTGAGAGGGCTGGGTTTTTGCCCGGTTGGCATCGACGCAATCTCGAGATCTCGGTTGGATCAGCGTGCGTGTCGAGTTCAGCGGCTCTTCTCAATCTGGACGGTCGTCGGGTCAAGGCGCTGACGGGGCGGCTGTTGGCGATCGGGGACGTTCGCCTGCGCCTCGTCAAGCCGCGGCCGCCTTGCGGGTGGTTGGATAAAGTAAGCGGTCGCGGCGCGGCTCGCTTGCTGGGTTGGGATGCCGGTTGGTGTGTCGAGGTGGCGACCCCCGGACGAATCCATGTGGAGCGTAATACCGAAGACGTCATAGCGTCGTGAGCGGGTGCTCGAGAGTCTCGTTCGAGTTTTTGCGCCACGAGCTCGAGGGTGAGGTCCGCGCTCGCTGGGACGAAGACCCTCGACCGGATGAATACCAAAAAGGCGCTGCAAAAAAGCGTTGATTGATTCCGCAGTCTCCCGGCACGGATGCGACCGCCATATTTCAACGGCTCGAGTCGTTCTAACTCCGTGTCAATCGGATAACGCGTTTTACCTTCGGCGTGGTTTGAGAATCCCAAGATCGACTTATCCGGGCTTTCCCTGACAGTTCGTGCCGATCGATGATCGGGCAGTCCAGCGGATCAGGTTGCTTTGGACAGTCTCGGATTTGTCTGACTGGGTCGGGTTGTCTCGAGCTCGCGCTGCGGCCGTGGCAACCCAAAAGCTCATCAGGGGCGAGCCGTGCCCGAGACACGAATGCTTCGCACGGAATCGCGGGGTTTGCTGAAGGCAGCCCCAGCGCGTGCGCTTCGCGGCAATACATGCCGTCGAGGCGTTGATTCAGCGTCGCATCAGGAAGCGCAGCCAGGCGCCGACGTTGATCAGGCTCATCACCGATTGCGCCACATAGGTCATTGCTGCGGCTTTCAACAGTCGTCGTGCGTGCGGGTAGTCGACGCTGTGCAGGGCTTGGCGGCGTTCGAGAAGCGGCATGGCGCGATTGAAGCTGGCGTCGAACTCGGTTGGTAGCGTGACCAGGTGTACTAGTGCGGCGGTGCCCATCGACAACAGGCCGATCAGAAAAAACGCGACTCCCGGTACAGGATGACGGCTGATCAGGGTGATCATCGGGATGGCGAACATGGCCACGGCACCGATGAACTGGGCGTTTCGGGCGACGTAGACCAGTTGTGTGCGAAGCGCTAAAGGCCGATAGGCGTCCCGGTGCTGTAACGCGTGGCCGACTTCGTGTGCGGCGATCGTCAGTGCGGCCAGCGAGCCGTTGTCATGATGAGGGGGTGTCAGTCGTACCGTGCGAGTTTGGGGATCGTAGTGATCGCCGCCGTTCGTGGGCTCGACACCGACGTCGTGCAGACCTTCGGCGTCGAGCAATTCGCGGGCGAATTGAGCGCCGGTGCCGTTATAGCGATTTGCTGGTTGCTGATAGCGCTCGATCGTGCGTCGCACCCACCATTGGGGCAGCCAGGCGAGAAGAAGCGCGAGCGGAATCAGAACGATCAGAAGTCGGGCCATGCCGAGGGCCTCAGCGCTGATGCAGCGCGATGATCAGCGGGACAGTATCGATGATTGTGGACGTTGTAATGATGCGGTCTGAGCCGTCATGCGGTCATATCGACAGATCGGCGCGAATTTTCACGCCATTTTTAAGTTCGACGAGATTTGCGGGCAGACGTTCCCGGGTGGGGCACATGGCGAACGACCGAATTTAGGTCAGACCTCGTGATTAACCGCAGCGATGGCGAGCACGATCACAGCGTTGATGCATGGTTTCTTGCTTGCCTTGTTCCGCGCCGATCGGTCGGCCTCTTGGGAGCAGGTTGCGGTCAGCCTTGTTATGGATGAGGGTCTGTGAGCCTTGAATGGCGTGTGCAGCGCGACCTCAGAATCACAGGCCTCGCGCGTGGAGGTGCGCAACGATACTGCCGTTGTGTGGTTTCAGTCGCGCACGTTAGGGACTCGATCCCGAGTCTTTTCTGGGCGTCATCTTAACAAGCCCGGCCGCCGCGGAGCTGATCGGCTCTCCCTGTGCGTAGCGCCGGTCTTAGGAACGTTTCGGCTGATCTGGTCTGTCAGTCTTCGTCAAAGTCGCCTCGTTCGGTCGGGTTCTGCTGGGCCCGGGGATCACCCGAGAACCGCCCCCGCCCATCGCGATTGTCGATGGCGCGGCGATAGACCATCTGCAAGCGCGCCGGCGGTGCAGCACCATCTTTGTCTTCGCCGAAATAAATCGTTTGATGCGGATAGGGGATTTCGATACCGGCGGCGTCGAAGTGTTTTTTGATCAGCCGGTTGTATTCACGCCCAACGGCGAATTGCGCGCCCGGAAGAACCTTGATGCGCACACGCACGTTCACGGCAGAGTCGGCCAGTGCCGTGACACCGTGCACCTCGAGCGGCGCGATGATTTTGGGGCCGTGATTGGGGTTGGCTTTGAGTTCGTCGAATGCCTCATGCATGCGCACGATGGCTTCGTCGGGGTCTTCGCGGTATGCGATGCCGTATTCGCCGACGTGGTAGGCAAAATCACGATTGAAATTGGCGACACGATCAACAGCCGAGAACGGAATGATGTGGTAAGTGCCTGAGAGGTCGCGCAATCCGATCGATCGGATGGTGATCTTCTCTGCCGTGCCGGTGATGCCGCCGAGACTGACAACGTCGCCGACATTTATGGCATTTTCGAGTTGGATGAATAGCCCCGTGATGACGTCTTTGACCAGCGTCTGCGCGCCGAAACCGATGGCCAGACCCAGGACACCTGCACCGGCGAGCAGCGGCCCGATGTTAACGCCGATTTCGGACAACACGATCATGAAGGTGATGACGAGTAGGGCGATGGCAATCGCGTTGCGTAGCAACGTGAGCAACGTGCGTTCGCGAGCGCTGACCTCACCGCTACCGGTGATTGGGTTGAGGCGATATTCGATCCACGACGCCGCGACGAGCCAGATGGCTGCCGCGATGGCCAGGATCAAGGCGACTGAAATGGTTGCGCTGATCAGGTAGAGGCCGGCGTCCGAGGCCATCCATGCAGCCAGCGAAAACGGTGTCCACGCGTCGACGATGACGGCCAGAACGAACAGCAGAATGAGCAGGCGCATGATTTTCAGCGCGTTGGGCACGTAGGCATTGAGCCGGTTTTCCAAGAGTGGGAATTTGGCCCGGGTGTCGTTGGGCAGACGAATTCCGCGGCTTATCGCTTTGGACAGCAGCGTCGCAAGTAAGAGTCCAACGACAATCGAGCCGACCGTCGAGGCCGTGGCGGAAACCATGAAGGGCAGCGCGTCCTCGGGGCGCAGGACGGTCACGATCGCGAGTGCGGCGAAATAGATCAGCGCAATCCAGTGCCAGGTTCGTGACAGCGTACTGAACAGAAAGCGAGTAAATGCTATGTCGGCCTGTTCAGCGATCCCGGCGAGTTTTTTGCACACGCGCTTGCGGTTCTGGAGAACGACGGTCAACGCAAGCGAGAACGCGGTGAGCATGACGATCAGCCCCACCGATCGCCCCGCCGCAAACGACACCGTCATGTTGATCAGCGGTACGACGAGAAGCATGCCGTAGCCAATCAGGCTCACCATACGCGCGAGCCAGGCGTTCCAATACGCGGCCTCTTCGCCATCGATCGGCAACAGGCGCAGGTTGCGGTACTGCCCAACGAACAACATTCGCAGTACGATCTTGACCAGCTCAATGAGCAAAAAGGCGTTTAGAAACAGCGACTCATGCGTGAGCACTTCACCGCGTTGACCAAACGCGAATAACGCCAGGCCGAAGCCGCCGAGCCACGCGGCGAGTAATAGAGTCAGATCGACGACGCCGATTGCGATGACCGCGATGATCACGCGAACGACGGATCCGGTGGGGGTTTCGCTGCGTCCGGCCCAATCGTCGAGCTTTCGCGCAGCGAGGCGACCCAGTCTTCGCAGCAGCCAATACGCGACGATAACCGCCGCCGCAAGGCCGAGAAACACGAACAGAATCTGCCCGAAAACGCGCCAGTCGGCCGTGACTAACGCCGCTAGGCTCTCTTGAACGGTTACGAGTAGCTGACGTGACTCACGGACAGAGATTTCGGCGATGTCCGCGGTCAGTATGGCCAGTCGCCGCGCTGGCGAGACGCGTTCTGCGGTTGGCGCGTCAGTGACGACGGAGTCGTCGGCTGCGATCGCCTCGCGTTTGAGCGCCTCGAGTAGAGCGTCGCGAGATTGCGGATTCTCGAGCACGTCGATCAGGGTCTGTAGCACTGCGGTTGATTCTGTGGCCGCGGCCTCGGTGCCTGAACTCGAGGTATCCGAAGCGAAAGCGCTGCTTTGCGCCATTGCGGCGCCCGACACCAGCAGCCCCGGAAACCCCAACAACAGTGCTGCCAGGATCGCAACCCACGAGGCCCGCCACGCCGCGAACCATCGACCGCGGTGGTGTTCGTGAGTCGGTAGCCTCGAGCGAGGCGCGTTTGACCTCGGATGCGCCCGGCTAGACGTTGCAGTCTCACAGGAATCGACGGTCTTGAGGGCAGGAGCGGTCATCGTGGTGTGTTGGGGAAGCATGAAATAGGGCTCTCGATCGAGTGTGCCGGGTTGATTCAGCGAGCACCGTTGTGGCCGTCTTCGCGAGCACCGATCCTCGGTAAAATTTAAGCATCGCTGGGCATTCGCTGCGGTCTTGAGCATGAGAATGATGGTGTGCCTGTCGAACAGTCTAACAATCGCGCGTGATCCAACGCATTCAATTGCGCGCAGCTGATCGGACCCGACCCGCCTGACTTAATCCGTCGCCGTTGGTCAGTGGAGAATGACACGGGGAGGCGCGGGCTCAGTCAGGTATTCCGTCAGGTTGGCGATGAGGTCTAGCGCGCGCTGAGGGTACGTGGCGAGTGATTTGGTGATGCGTGGGCGGGTTTAGCGCTGGTCGCTCTCGATGGCGGGATGGATGCCGGCTAACCAGTCAGGTCCAAGATTGCTCATCTGGCCCTGAATCCATGCTGCACGAGCCAGAACCTGGGCACTCGGATTGGCCGCGCTTCGTGTCTTGGGATTCGGCAGAGTGGCCGCGATTAACGCGGCTTCGCGCGGTGTAAGGTGTTGAGCGGGTTTGCCGAAGTGATGCTGGGCGGCCGCTTCGATACCGAATAAAGCCGGGCCCATCTCCGCAACGTTCAGATAAAGCTCGAGAATGCGCGGCTTGCCCCAAAGGGTCTCGACGCTCATCGCCAGCGGCAGTTCGAGGGCCTTACGTACCGGGTCCCGACCGTGCCAGAGCACGACGTTTTTGACCGTTTGTTGGGTAATCGTGCTCGCGCCGCGAACTTGGCTGAGGCCCTCTCGCCGAGCCTGCGCCAGAACTTCAGCCAATGCCGCGCGATCAACGCCGCGGTGGTGCGGGAATCGCTGGTCCTCAGCGGCGACTACAGCGAGCGCGACGTGTGGCGGAATGTCATCGAGGGCTAACCACGTGGTGGTCAGACGTGTTTGTTGGCTGGCCGAGGCGAGAAAGTACGGCGTGATGGCTGGATTGACCCAGCGCAAGGCGATCAGCACCAGCAGCCCAGCGAGCATGAGTCCGACCAACATCAAGCCGCCGGCCCGCAGGCCCGATTTCAGCAGGCGAACGGGTTGGCCGGGAGCGGACGATCGTGGTGGGCGCGAACTCATCGTGATGGCGTCATGGTGATTGGATCAGCGTGATCGGCTCGTGGCACTCGAGTCAGGCGATTCGTGTCGCCCCCGTTGGGGCTAACGCTCAACCTGTTGATCCTCAGTTTCTCGGAAGAGCCCGCTTTGTGCGTGAACATTTTTTGGCGCGGGTTTGATTCGCGGTGCGGTGCACGGCCGTGCCGCGGACGAACGTGACTGTTTTTCGTCAGATTATCGGGCGGTTCTTGCGTTTGAGTTGACAGGGTCGGTTTCGCGGTCTGTGACAGGGCGAGCCCGTTGAAGGCCTGTGAGTCGCACGAAGGTCGGCGTGATCCGGCTCGATTGTGCTCGGGCGAAGACGCTTTTGCGCGAAATGATTGGAATCTGGTGGCTGGGCTGTTGTCCACAATAACTGCGAGGGGCAGTAGAGCGGTTTCTGGAGGACACACGGTGCACCCTGACACACAATCACCGCTTGATCCGCCGGCCTCGCCGAGGCCATCGTCGGCTGACTCGATAGAGCTTGGGTCGGCGGTTGGATCGGCAGCGGTTGATCCGGAGCGAGCGAAATCATCGGCAGTGACAACGCCACCGCAGCCCGACGTTGCTGTGGGCGAGGGTGCCGTCGGCGCGGGTGCCGAGCCTGCGGGAGCGCGAAGTCAAGTATTTGCCGACGCGTCGCACGCAGCCAGCGTCGATCCGCGGGAGCTTGCGCACTACCAGGCGCTTGCCGATCGCTGGTGGGACGAAAAAGGTCCATTTTGGCCGCTGCATGTGCTCAATCGACTCCGCGTCGAGTGGATTGTGCAGCGTGTGGCTGAAACGTTCGCGCGCGACGCTGCAGCGCCCGATGCGTTGCAGGACCTGAGGGTGCTGGATATCGGCTGCGGCGGCGGAATTTTGGCCGAGGCTCTGGCGCGTCGTGGGGCGAGGGTCACCGCAATCGACGTGACGCCAAAGAACATCGCAGTGGCCGAAAACCATCGGCGCAAGGTTGCAGCGGAGGAGGGGTTGAACCTTGTGATTGACTATCGCTTGGAGTCGCTCGAAGCCCTCGCAGAGGCTTTTGAGCGTGACGCGAGTGACGGTTTTGATTGTGTGTGCAACATGGAAGTGCTCGAACACGTGGAAGGCCCGATCGAGTTCTTGCGGCTCTCCGCGGCTCAGGTGCGGCCGGGCGGGTTGCTGTTGATCGCGACTTTGAACCGCACCTGGCGATCTTGGCTGATCGCGATTGTCGGCGCGGAGTACCTTCTCAAAATCCTTCCGCGGGGCACGCATCGCTGGAGCAAGTTCTTGCACCCCGTCGAGCTGACCGGGCCTTTGCAGGCGACAGGTTTTGCAATCGCAGCTCGCACGGGTGTGCGCGTCAATCCTTGGACTCGGCGGATGCGCTGCGTGCCTGACGAGTCGGTCAATTACATGTTTGCGGCGCGCCGCGACGACGGATGAGTTCACGATGTCGATCTCCGGTTTCAGCGCCGCGATCCTGTACAGTCGCAGGAGCCCTCAATCGGCGCGTCACCCGACGATGCGCTCGGCTTAATCATGGCATGTGTGTCGATCGACGAAGCGCTCGAGCACTGAAGATGATCGAACGGGTATTTTGCGTTCGTCGCGTCGTCGTGTGAACGATTGCGCAGACGGATGATCTCAGGCGTGTAGTCTGATCGGAACAAGCAAGGAGCCTCTCATGGATCGATTGCCGTATCACCACCGCACGGCGGCGGGCGAGACGCGTGACTTTGAATTCCACCTGCACCCGGAAACAGGCTCTGCGATGCGTGTCCATCAGCTGTTGTCTCGGCTGGTCGAGGTGGTCGACCACGAAGTCGCGTTACTCGGGGAAACATCCAACGGCGATGTCTTGCAGGCTTTGGCGATGGCGCTTGCCGTTCGGACGGACATGGTTCCCGCAGCGGAGTCTCTCAAGTATCAGCTCGCGCGCGAGCTCGTCGAAGCGGCGCTGGAGTCACTAGGTGAGACGGCGCGGCGCGCAGAGGGGCCCGTGGGACATGCGTGATGACGATTCGAAGACAACGCATCGGGCGGTGCCCGCTGCGGCATCCGACGAGCTGGAGCCGTCTCGAGCAGGGCCATCAGTGGACATGCTGCGCGAACCCGGCAAGCAGACAGTCGCAAGCTCTGAGTCGGCGTGGGCGGGGACCGCTAGGTCGCCGTCAGAGATGGTCTCGGGGATCATGATCACCGGAGCCACGACCCCGGACACGACGACCCCGGAAACCACGATCGCGGGAGCCGCACCGTCGGGACGCCCGGAACACGGTGCTACCGCTAATGGTTCCGTTGCGTCGAACGGCTCGGTCGAGCGTGGTCGTTCGGGCGACCTGCCGGTCGACGCCGCGGCAGAGGATGCTGAGGTTGTTGTGCTGTTCGATGGCGGGTGCCCGTTGTGCAAACGGGAGATCGCTCACTACCGCAGGCTCGACGCCGGCCGAAATCGGATCGCGTGGGTGGATCTGTACGCGACGCCTGAGCGGGCGGCTGAATGGGGGATTGATCCGCGGGTCGCCCTGCAGCGAATGCATGTGATCGAGCGGGGCCAGCCGCGGGTCGGCGCGTCGGCATTCGTCGCGATGTGGCGCGTTCTACCGTATTACCGTGTTTTGGGTCGGGTGTTCGACACAGTGCCGGGTTTGACCTCGTTTGCGGATCGCGTGTATCGGGCATTTGCCAGACGCCGTTGGCGCTCGCGCTGTGCGTCCGGTACGTGCCCGATTCCCAGCGCCTATCGTGCGCCGCTACAGGACGAGCCTACGAACGGTCGCTCCTGACTCCAAGCGCTTTGTTTGATTGAGCACGCCCGACAAGGGCTCGATCCGCGTGCCTCGACGGTCGGGTTCGAACGCCGCGATACGAATCGAGTCGTGTTGCGGATCGGTTGGTCGGTACCGCGGTGGCCGGAGGTGTTGTCAGAGGGCGCTTGATGCCATCGAGCCATCGTTGCGGCGGTCCCGAGTCGCGCAGTCGGGGCCTCATGCGTAGGCGGCGCGGATCGCATTCGTGAATGCCGCGGCTGGCCGTGCGGGCGGCAACCGATCGATGCCTGTATCGATACGGTTCGCGAGGGCGGCGCGTTTCGTTGCAGCGACGTGCTCTCGGCGTTGATCCGATGATCCTCCCATCAACGCGATACATTTAGGAATTTCGGTGATGCGACAGCCCATCCCGCGATCGCGCTCGATGCCACAACGCGATCGGCATGAAAAGGCGGTTCGGGTCGTTTGGTTCAAGCGCGACCTTCGTGTGTTCGATCATGCGCCGTTGTGCGCGGCGGCGAGAGCGTTGCGCGAGTCGGCCGGTCAGGCTCAGCCGGGACTGGTGATGCCGATGTACATCATCGAGCCGTCGCTCTGGCGCCAACCCGATGCCTCTCTGCGACAGTGGCGATTTGTGCGCGATTCGCTAATCGATCTCGACGCGGCGCTGCGAGCCCTGGGCACCCGCCTGTGGGTCATGCTCGGTGAGGCACCGGAGGTGTTTTCTGCGGTTGCCGCGCTGCGTGGGCAAGGTCTGTGGCGATTGGTTGGTGTCGATGCGCACGAGGAAACCGGCAACGCTTGGTCCTTCGCCCGCGATCGCGCGGTGGCGAAGGCTTTGCGTGCAACACAGGCGGACTTTCGGGAAGCGCCAACGCCGGGTGTCGTGCGCCGACTGCGCGAACGTCGTGGTTGGGCGACGCAGTGGGAGGCGGCGATGCGACAGCCCCCGTTGCCGCCCGTGTCGTTCGGTCCACCGCGTGACGTCGAGTCCGATGATTCGAGAGTCAACGGGCGCCCGGCCACGGGCCAGGATGGGCGATTGGCTGCACAGTCGGGTCATGGGGCTGATCAGCTCGCGCTAGAGGCCCATTTAGCCACGGCTTTGAATGACAGCTTTGAGGCGTTCGCGCGCCGCGCCGGTGGCGAGATCCCCCGTTTGCTTTCGGCTGCGGAGTGGCATCGTTTCGATCCCGCCGGGCACGATGACTTTGAACTGCCAGATTGGGCGGGACATCGGTCGACCACAGAGCCGCCTCATGTCGCAGCCGATGGTCGTTCTCACGTGGTCGATTGGTGGGCGCCGCAGCGCGGCGGGCGGCGGGCGGCGATCGTGGTGCTGGAGAGCTTTCTTGCCGCAGCGCCGAGCGAGCCTCAGCCGTCCGTTAGCGCCAATCGTTGCACCTCAGGTGGAGGTGTCAGAGCGGCTCGCATTCAGTGCTACCTTGCGAGCCTTTCGCGGCCTGCGCGAGCGTTCGAGAACAGTTCACGTCTCAGCGCGTATTTGAGTTGGGGCTGTCTGTCGTTACGCGAAGTCACGTTGGCGCATCGTGCGCAGGCACAACGGCTTGGCGTGCCGTGGCGCCCGGGGATGCTTGCAGCGCCGCGGAATCGCTCGAATTCGCGTAAGCCGGCCTCGACTGCACAAGCTGATCTTTTTGGTACGATCGCCGACACCGCCGCTACAGCGTGGGAGACGCCTCGGCCATCTACGCGTAACGCCGCGGACAGGGCGATCGACCGTAGCCTCGATCTTGCACGGCAATACTCGGCGTTTGACGAGCGCTTGCACTGGCGCAGTCATTTCGTGCAAAAGCTCGAATCAGACATGGCGCTGGAGCAGCGCAATTTGCTGTCCGCGGTCGATGGTCTGCGTGAGCCTCACTTTGACGAACAGCGCTTTAAGGCCTGGTGTGAAGGACGAACCGGCTATCCGATGATTGATGCCTGCATGCGCGCGCTGCGACAGACCGGGTGGCTGAACTTCCGCATGCGCGCGATGCTGGTGTCGTTCGCGGCGTACGACCTTTGGTTGCACTGGCAAAAGCCGGCGTGGTTTTTGGCGCGGTTGTTCACTGATTACGAACCGGGCATTCATTACAGCCAAATGCAAATGCAATCGGGGACGACGGGCATCAACGCGTTGCGGATCTACGATCCTCTCAAACAGTCCCGCGATCAGGACCCGGATGGGCGATTCATTCGACGTTTTGTGCCGGAGCTGCGGGCATTGAACGGTGATCAGATTCATTGTCCCTGGGTGGTCCCGGCGGCGGATCTTGAGCGTGCCAACATTGTTTTGGGTCGAGACTATCCGTGGCCGTTGGTGGACCACCTGACGGCGGCTCAGACGGCGCGTCGCGCGATCGAAGCGCGTCGTCGTGCCGATGGGGCGCGACAGGAGGCACACGCGGTATTCGAGCGCCACGGTTCGCGACGGCCCAAAGCGTTGCGCAGCTGGAGGTCAGGACCACGGTCGTGATTGCGATGAGTACGCCTCGAGAAATTGGTCGCAGCGAGTTGGTGGCCGATTTTTAACGGAGTTTGAAGGCTATTGAGAGGCGCTTTTGTACAGCGCGGATGGGTGCTCGGCGAGCCGGAGCGATCAATCCAGCATTAACCCGGAGCGATCCTAACCGGATGCGGGAAATATCGGGCACCGTCCAACGCAGATGGGTGGCGCGCAGGACGTTTTGTGTGGGAACGCGAACGTGAACATCACGGCGTCAAGCGACGCGAAGATCAACGCATTTCAGGGTTGACGCCATAATGCGACTTGAGTTCGAACGGGTGCCGGAAGGATCGCGCTCGCTCGCTCCGTCGGGTGGCGGGGACCTTGCTCGAATTGGGCTGGAGCGAACGCCGATCCGCTGTCGCGCAGGTGCTTACTTTTGGAGTGCTCATGGTTCATCGCAAGCCGCATTTGCCGAGCAAGCTGTGTCCAAGCTGCAAGCGACCATTTGCCTGGCGAAAAAAATGGGAACGCGATTGGGATCGAGTCGTGTACTGCTCGGAGCGATGTCGGCGGCAGGCTCGGCACAAGGGCAGCAGTGCGAACGCCGACCACGATCGGATACCGGACAGTGGCATGCGTGACCGGTAGGTGGACTGGCGAGACAGCGATTGCCCCGAAGCGCGAAACCGTCGTGACGCCTATCACATCGATGATGCGCTGGCCTGAAACGAGTCGGGGTGAATCTTTGCCGAGTGCACTCGTCGAGCGGAGTATTCATCGAGCTCGGCGCGCGTGGCGGGTCTCGTTTCGCCTTCTGCTGATTCACCCGGGCGCATTAATCCGGGCGTAATGAAAAGGCCCGAGGGCTAACGCTCTCGGGCCTTTTCGATGTTGGCTCCCCGGGACGGGCTCGAACCGCCGACCTAGTGATTAACAGTCACCCGCTCTACCGACTGAGCTACCGGGGAAGGAAGTCGCGCATTGTAACGACCTGAACCGTTGCGTCAAGCGATTCAGCCCTCGTCGTCGCGCTCGAACGCCTCATGTGATCGTCATGGAGCCACCTTTGTTGGTGTTTTTTCGCGCGTCGTCGTTAGTGGGTGTTGTCTTGAATGAACGTCGCGATGCGATCAAGTGCCTTGTCGAGGAGTACCTGGCTGGTCGCAAATGAAATGCGCACG
>JBKBII010000010.1:0-105054 GCA_046299415.1 Thioalkalivibrionaceae bacterium
CGCGCATCTTACCCCCTCAATCCTCCTTGTCAACCCTCAAAACACCCTGCTCCCAAAAAAGCCAATACAGAGCACAGGAGAAGCTGTTCCGATTCTCTCGATCCTATGGATTTGCGGGATTTCCAAGCTTTTTGTGGTCCCGCCCAGGCGGACGAGCCAATAGGCCTTCAGCAACACGGCACACGCCGGTCTGTCGAGTCTAACCGGCAGCCATCACTGCTCTACCGCGCGTCTCGCTCGAGAGAGTCGGTCCCATTCCGTGAGCCGCAGGATTGGCTCCCAAGGCTGCATTAACCGCCCGACTTCAGCTCGCGGCTGAACTGGGGTCATCGCCAAGGTTTCCAAACGTTCCCGATTCGCGCCGAAACGTTCGCAGAGGAAGTCGATCAATCCAGAGTCGAGTTGAATTTCGTACAGACCCCTTAACTGTGCAGCGAGATGCTCGGCGAGCGGAGCGAGGTCGTCGGGCAGGTCTTTGACAAGAGCTGCGCCCATGCGGGCTTTGTCCTCGGCGCTCATGGCGGTGTGCAACGCACCCGACCAAATCGCTGGCGTTGCGTGGATCGCTCGCTGGATCGCGGGGTGTGTCAGATCAAGGACTTCATTCAAGATCGTCAATACTGCGAGACCAATCTGCTGAACGTCCCCGCACTCCATGAACTCGCCGGCAATCTTCGCGCCGTGCCCATCTAGAACGATTTGGGTGTGGGTCGCGATTTCCAGAATGCCCTCGGCGATTGAGATGCGTTCGTCGGGCGTCAACGCGATACGCTCTTCAAAGACCTCGATCGCAGCCGATCGAGAGGGCTGTAAAACTCGACGAACTCGCGCAATCACCGCAGCGAGTTTTCCACCACGACGTAACCGTTGCCATCGGATCAACACTGCGTCATACCGCGAAATCGCATCAATCCAATGGTTTCGACTGCGCTGAAACCGACGCAAAGATCGCAGAATCGCGGCGATCCGTTCGGCTGTCGCCGATCCGCGTGGCGCTTTCTGGTTTAGGATGACCCGTACCTGCTCGAGCACCCGCGAAGCAAGAAGCGAGACCTGCCCACGCATATCGCCGACCGTAATCCTTTTCGGATCAGCGTGGTGAATTTGTAGCGCGAGATGCCGCAGGTCATTCAGCATGCGTGCCTGAACAACGAGCACTTTGGCACGGTGACGCTCAAGCTCATCCAACAGACGTTCTCGTTTCCAAATCCCACGAAAACGAAAACGCAGATACCGAATCTCTCGTCCATTGAGTAGCTCGAAACACAGCAACAAAAGTTCCCGAACGTCGGCAATCTCAGCATCAGCCGGAAAGTCGTTGTCCGCCGCCTGTAGCAGGCGACGCAAGAATCCCTCGCGTCGAGGCAAGCCAGATTCTGTGCTGGGAGCATCGCCCAACAGGCGCCAACGCAACACATCGGCGCACTCTGGCGATTCGGAATGCGCCCTAGCAAGCGCGGCCAAACGTGCCTCGGTCGAGCTTGCGACCAAATCCTGTACACGGGAATACAGGCCCAGCCGGCGAAAGATCTCGATTTGCTGAGCCGTCTGGGCAAGCGCGGTGTCACCGGTAAGGTCTCGCACCGCAAAAAACAGCGCCTCGGGCCCGAGATCCAATTCATTCAAAAGTGCACCTGCAGCCATGCGGCGGCGGCGCTCAGGTGGCTCGGAAGCGAGGTCGACGTCGCGAAAAGCGAGCAGCAAGTCCGGAATCAAGTCAATCGCCGCAAGCAGAGTTTCAGTGTCACGCTGATGGCCGTCACGACGCAGACTGTCCGCAACGACCCGACTAACCACAGCGATCAACCCGAGAAATAGCGTCAAAAAGGTGAAGTAAACGACGTTTTGCCAAGGAGCAAGCTGGCCAAACCCGATGTAGTACGCCAGTTGCATCGCGATGAAGGTTGCCGGGCCCGCCACCCACAACACTTGAAGAAAGCTCAATGCCCAAGGCGTGCGCCGAGCATTGTCGACCAACGAGTCGATCGCTCCAGGTGCCTCGGCGCGAAGTCGCCACTGGCGCTCCGCGGTACGTTCTGCGGTGGCGGATCGACCAGCGCCCCTTTTTTTTTGTTGCCACCACTTCATGAGTCGCTTCCGACCAGCCCACCTACTTGATGTGGGTCCAGCGAACGGACGCCCATGACCCAAGCCGTTCCACACCCTGAGGCGTGTTTGGTCGCGCGTTCGATCGTCTGCTCCGAGACATCACTGGTATGAGATTTGAAGGCCGATCGACGCTCACCATTGATGACGCAAAACTTCACTTCGACGTCGCCGTGACAAAGGAAAAACCATCGCCGTACACCCGAAGGCCGCCCCGCTTGATAGGCCGGCCGAGGATCGAGAGCAATGGCCTGGGATATCGCCCGACGTTCAGCAGGACTTACGCGCGCACCACTGCGCCCCCACCAACGCACCCGGAGGCGTGGAATCGGTGGTTGATCCGCGAACCCCGTCGTCGCATCGGGGATCGAATCCGCCCATGGAAGATACGGCTTGATATCGAAAATCGGTGTGCCATCAACCCAGTCAGCCCCAGCCACACGCAACCGCGGCCCACTCTGGCCCTTCGAAGGCTCGATGCGGATCAAGCGCACCACAGAAAGACCCAAACCATTCGGCCGATGTGTCGAACGCGAAGCGAAAACTCCGATGCGACGATTTCCGCCAAGACGCGGCGGACGCACCTTCAACGATCGTGTCTGCGCGATGCCTTCGCGAATTCCCAGCATCTCGGACGTCGGCGAGTCTCCGAACGAAATCATTGCCCTAGGAACGCGATGAAAACCAAAAATCACCCAAACATGCGAGCACAACTCAAGGCCCTGAATGGCCTCGTCGCGCGCAAACGGACCACAAAGTTCGATGTAGGCCTCGTTATCGACGAGTCCCGCCTGGCGTGGGATACCGAACTTGTCTCGCCAAGGCGTTCTTGCAACAGCGACGGGGGTAAGCGACAAGTGACCGGTCTCGTCGGCAGTGACAGCGTCGCCCGGTTCTAAGAGCATTTTGCGTGCATCGTCAATCATCGAAAAACCGTGTTGTCAGGGGCATTTCGATTTGCTCTTCGCGCTGCAGATCCAATCGTGCATTTCCTCACGAGAAGCCGCCACGCGCACAATTCGGAGCGCCTGTTCCGAAGAGACCCCGAGCGCCCATTCAAACACGAGCCCGTACACTGAGTGCATCATGGAAGTCCGGGACTCTCATTTCCACTTGGCAAAGCCCGTTCACGCCAACCCGACCGAGTCAATCGTCGCACTTCGAGCAAGGGTCTCGACCCGAGGACTATCGTTCGGCCAACAGTCGTACCACAGGCCGGCGGCTCAATTACGTCCGAGCCCTCAACAAGCGCCTGCCCTTCCGCCAATCAAAAAAAAGCCATCAAATACAATTTTGACGAACCCCACCACGAATCGAGGCGATAAATGCCCCGTGAGTTTCCGGCCCAACCCTCGAACGCGCAGCAAATGAATACGCCAATCAATTCGCGCGACGGTGCGACGATACGCACGAAGGTCACCGTCATCACCGGCTTCCTGGGTGTCGGCAAGACCACCGTACTACGCAATCTCTTGCGGAATCGCGGCCTCGAAAACCGCCCTCAAACCCGGAGGACGGCCCACAAGCGTGATCAACGCGCGCATCAAGAGTGGGCCGTTCTCGTAAACGAATTCGGCGACCTCGGAATCGATGGCGACGCGATCAATCTGGATGCCGAACGTCCGGATCGCACATCTAGCGTCACAGTAAAAGAAGTACCGGGCGGATGTCTTTGTTGTGCCACCGCACCGCTGTTCGAAGTCGCCCTCCATCAACTGCTGCGTCGACGCCCCGCACGACTTCTCATCGAGCCGACCGGCCTCGGTCATCCGTTGGAAATCCTTGAGCGCCTCGATAGCTCCGACTATCGCGAGTGGATCGAACGCACCGCAACCTGGACCTTGTTTGATCCACGCCACCTCTCGAGCACACGACACCGTGAGCACCCGATATGGAACGATCAGATTCATGTCGCCGATATCCTGCTGGCAAGCAAAGCCGATCTGTGCGAGCAAATCCATCGCGATCAAGCTCAACGCTTTTTGTTGGACCACCCTCACGCGACCCGTCGCGCATTCATCGAGCATGGACTCGTCGACCCGAACTGGCTAAACCTGCCCCCATCTTCGCGTCGCCGCGCGCTCACACCCGAAGCCGATCACTTCCTCCAACGGCTTACGATTGCGTCTCATGATCATGAATCGACTTACCATCCCAACCGGGACCAACCAAACCCACACGCGTCGATTGATCAAAACGTCCAAGCGCAAACCCCAGCATCCAATCACGCAACATCGAACACGAACCCAGTACTGGCCCAAACGGGGCCAGCCGCACTGATCGAAGTTCACCGCGACGGCGCCGTACTGTTCGAATGGCGTCTTCCCAACGTTCCCGTGCCACGGGAAGCGATCGAGCATTGGATCGAGACCCTGCCAAAAGGCCGACTCAAGCTCATTGCCCAAACAACCGACGGCTGGTGGCTGCTACAACGCGTGGGGAACGATCCCATCGACGCGACTCGTCTGCGTTCGCAGCCCGCGACCGGCGGCAAGATCGAGTTCTTTTTTTTCGTGGGAGGCAACGATCAGACGCCCCCCTCGAGCATTGAGGAAGGTGAGCCGTTATCAGCGCCCGAGACCAACGCGGATGGCTCGCGTGGCGCCGTTCACCGTACGGAGCAACCACACGACGAGGTCCGTGGCATCGAGCCAAAGCGATGGCCCGAAATTAATCTTGACAGAGAAAACGGCACCGTGGCGTCCACACCAAAGTGCGGCACGGGGCCAATTTTTCGGAATCACGCCTGGACCGGATCGCTGCGTGCGGGTCTCTCTGAAGCGTTACATGACGCTTACCGCCGCTGGCCAGTAGCAAAGGGTGATTAACATCGATAGCCAAGATGCCCTTTAAGCCCGATCACCAATAACGAGCGTGCCGACATCGATAACACCCTTTACGGGCGCTAGACGGTCGCACTCGTGAGCGACGAGACCGCCACTGGATTAAGCAGAAGGGTGAGAAGCCAAACGCGCAATCTGATACGGCCCATGACCCATCGTGCCCGGCGCCGGCATTGCAATCGAGTAAGTAGCGATGCCTCACGGGTGCGTTTCAGCCAGCCCGCAGCACGTGCAGGCGAACCGAGATCGCGAAACCGTAACCCGCGCGTTGGCCTGTAAAACGATAATTCTCGAGATCAGCGTTCCGCGAGAGGCCCCACCCCACAAGCCTCGGCCGTGACGGAACCCTTCGAGCGAGGCGAAACACCCGGCTTGTACAGAAAGGGCAGTGGACCTTAGCTGTGACCGTTTTGCTCGGAGACCGAACAACGAGGGCTTCCGGAACACTTAGCAGAAGCGATATGGCGATGTTGACGAAATAGTGGCGCGCCCGACAGGATTCGAACCTGTGACCTCAGCCTTCGGAGGGCTGCACTCTATCCATCTGAGCTACGGGCGCGTGGATCGGGATTATACCGCAGAAGAAAATAAAAACAGACGTCGGTTCCGTTGATAACGAAGCCTTTACAAACCCCAGCTAACGTCCCCTTCAATGTGGACCGGCGAAAACACGTGTCGAGAGTCATTTCGCAAAAAGCGTTGAAAGACCGAACCACGGATCTGGCGTCTGAAAGCCTCGCCGCCACCACCAGGGCCACTGAGCCACGAGCGGAAGAGCACCCGACGTTAACGAAGCGCTTTCAAGATACCCTCGAGTTCGTGAATCACATCATCTATCACCAAGCGTGTCCGATCCGCATCGTCCCGTGCCGACTCTCCGGAAAGCTTCTGCCGAGCCCCCTGAATCGTGTAGCCGTGCTCATAAAGCAGTGATCGAATCTGACGAATCAGCAACAGATCTTGGCGCTGGTAGTATCGCCGCGAGCCCCGCCGTTTGACGGGGTCAAGCATCTCGAACTCTTGTTCCCAATAGCGCAGAACATGTGGCTTGACGCCGCACAGTTCCGACGCCTCTCCGATCGTGAAATAACGCTTTCCGGGAATCGGCGGAAGATCTTCACGCTGCTCACTGGCGTCCAGCATACGCGTCCACCCGCTCCTTCAAATGTTGACCCAAGCGAAACGTCACCACTCGACGTGCCGACACCGGGATCTCTTCGCCGGTCTTTGGATTACGGCCCGGCCGCTCCGACTTGTCGCGCAAGATAAAGTGCCCGAAGCCCGAGAGCTTGACGTTATCGCCCGATTCAAGCGCACGGCTAATCTCTTCGAAAAATGCTTCGACGAATTCTTTCGATTCGCGTTTGTTAAGGCCCAACTCGTCGTACAACGCCAGCGCGAGTTCAGCTTTAGTAATCGTCGCCATGATCAACTCCTGCGCACCGCTGCAAAACGACTGACAAGAATATTTTCCACAGACAATGCGGCCTCAACCGCGTCTTCAACGGTAAGCGTGCGCGTGAAATCTCTGAAAATCAAGCGGAACGCAACGCTTTTGCGCCCACCCCCGAGCGCATCTCCACGAAAAACGTCAAACAGTTCGACAGACTCCAAGTAGGGCACACCGGCATCACGAACCGCGTCGAGCATTTCACCCACGGCCACCGCCTCATCGACTACAACTGCGAGATCGCGTGAAACCGACGGGAAGAGCGACGACGGCCGAACCTTCGCCGGATCGACGGACAGGAGCGGTTCGAGATCGAGACTCCAAAGTAACACGCCCTCAAGATCAAGCGTCTGTGCATGCGCCGGATGCAAAGCACCAATCCATCCGAGAGTCCAATCGTCAGATGAACGAACAATCCGTGCCGTTTGCCCCGGATGCAAAGCAGGGTGCTTGTCAGCGACGAAACACACCGCACCGAGCGCATCCAGAAGGGGCTCAATCCGTCCTTTCAGCTCGATGAAATCGAACTGTCTGACAGGTCGCTGTTCTTCAAAATGAAGCGGATCGACGCGCCCACGCACCAGACCACCCACTCGTTCGACAATGACCAGATCATCGCCACGACCTTCGAAACACTGACCGATCTCAAAGATCGCGAGATCATGCCGACCCCGCGAAGCATTCAACCGTGCCACTTCGATTAATCCCGGCCAGTGACTCGGTCGCATCGAAGAAAGATCGAGAGAAATTGGATTGCTCAAACTCTCGTTGACGATATCTGGATGCAGCCGCGCCACCGCCTCCGGTGCCTGAAAACTGAACGTCACGACCTCACTGCAACCCTGCGCCACCAGTCGGTTACGCAGCTCGCGCTCGGCAATGGTGCGACGATCAACGATCGGCGCAACTTCGTTCACCAGCCGAATCGGCAGCCGATCGTAGCCGTGTAGACGAGCAACCTCTTCGATCAAATCTTCTTCGAGTGCAATATCAAAGCGATGAGCAGGTGCTCGCACCCGCCACCCTCGTATCGTCTCGCCATCGTGATCGAACCCGTCGAGCCCTTCCTTAACCTCGCAACCAAGGCGCGTCAAGCAATCAGCCACCGAATCATCGAGCCCCTCGGTTCCGAGAACGGCGTCAACCCGACCGGCTCGCAAGACAATCGCTTCTTGTCGATGAGGATTTGCTGCTGTTCCGGAAATGACGATCGGGCCGGCGGCGCCACCGGCAAGCTTGATCAACAGATCGGTTGCGAACTCGATTGCCGGGAGCGGCAGCGTCGGGTCGACACCGCGCTCGAACCGATGCGAAGCATCGGTGTGCAGTCCGTGCGCTCGCGCCCGACCAACAATCGCTTGAGGTCGGAAATGCGCCGATTCGAGTACCACACTCGTCGTCGACTCGCTCACGGCACTGTGGGCGCCGCCCATAATACCCGCCAAAGCGACAGGCCCTTGATTATCCGCGATCACAAGATCTTGAGGCACGAGTTTGATCTCGCGCCCATCGAGCAGAACCAGCTGCTCGCCAGCGCGCGCGAAACGCACACTCAACGTACCGTGAATCCGGTCAGCGTCGAAGGCGTGTAGAGGTTGCCCCATTTCAAGCAACACGTAATTCGTCACATCGACCGGAACCGAAACGCTGCGCAGGCCTGCTCGACGCAGACGCTCACGCAACCACAGCGGAGATCTCGCCTGAGCGTCGATCTCACTGACCCGTCGTGCGCAATAAAACGGGCAAGCCTCGTCCGCGACGCGTTCAACCTCGACGCTCTCCGCCGTTTCGGTCAGCACATCCGTCGCGGCTGGATATCGCAACGCCCGGCCAGTCAACGCGGCGACTTCGCGCGCCACCCCCAATATGCTCAGGCAATCCGCGCGATTCGGCGTCAGGCCGAGTTCTAGAACTTTGTCATCAAGCCCCATGTACTCGCGCAGCGACGCACCCAACGGAGCGTCCTCCGGCAGAACCAACAATCCTTCGTGGTCGTCACCCAAGCCGAGCTCACGTGCTGAACACAGCATGCCAGCGGACTCAACGCCACGAATCTTCGACTTCGCAATCTGCACCCCTCCCGGCAACTCGGCCCCTATCAGAGCGCAGGGGACGCGCAAGCCAGCTGCTGCATTCGGCGCACCGCAGACGATTGTCAATGCCTGATCGCATCCGGATCCAGCATCGATCGCCACTTGACACACGCGCAAACGCTCAGCGTCCGGGTGAGGCTCGACGCTGATAATTCGTGCGACAACAACCTTGTCAAAGGGCGGCGCGACCGATTCGAGAGCATCGAGCTCGAGCCCGGCCATCGTAAGCATCGCGCCCAGTTGCTCGGGTGTCTCGTCGATGTCGACAAAACGACGCAAAGCTTCCAACGACACCCTCATCGACTCTGCTCCCGCCCGTGAAACTGCACCAGAAAGCGCGCATCGTTCTCAAAAAACAACCGCAGATCGGCCACGCCATAGCGCAACATCGCCAGGCGCTCAACACCAAGTCCGAAAGCGTACCCACGCCAGAGATCTGCATCGATTCCTGATTGGCGCAAAACGTTTGGATGAACCATGCCGCAGCCCATTACCTCGAGCCAACCGGTGTGGCTACATACCCGACATCCAGCTCCACCGCACTGGACGCACTGAATATCCACCTCAGCAGACGGCTCAGTAAACGGGAAGTAAGACGGCCGAAAGCGCGTCGACAAATCATCACGCGCGAAAAACGTCCGCAGAAACGCGTCCAGAACGCCGCGCAAATCAGCAAAACTTGCCGTGTCGCTCACCACAAGCCCTTCAACTTGATGAAACATCGGGCTATGCGTTAGATCAGAGTCGCAGCGGTACACGCGTCCCGGCGCAATTACGCGCAACGGCAGTGACGACCGCGCGGCAGCATCCTCCATCGCGCGGATCTGAACCGGAGAGGTATGTGTGCGCAAAACGCGCCGCGCATCGAGGTAAAACGTGTCATGCATGGCGCGCGCCGGGTGTTCCGGAGGGATATTCAGCGCCTCAAAGTTATGAAAATCGTCCTCGATTTCAGGGCCCCGGGCGACACGAAAACCCAAGCCGGCAAAGAACGACGAAATCGAGTCAATCGTCATCGTCACCGGATGTAAGCCGCCGGGTCGCAGACGTCGACCCGGCGCCGTAACGTCGATACGCTCTTCGCAAATCTTTCGCTCGACTGCTGCGCGAGCGACCTCCCGACCGCGATGATCGATTGCCTCCTCAAGGGCATCTCGAACAACATTCACAGCCTGACCAAAGGCCGGTCGCTCATCCGGTGGTAACGCCCCGGCGCGTCTGAGTAGCGCCGTCAGCTGACCTTTCTTGCCAAGGAATTTCACGCGAACGTCGTCGAGGGCTCGCGCTGTATCAGCCGCAGCAATCGCCGCAAGCGCCTCGTCGCGCAGATTCTCGACGCTCTTCGATTCTGTCATTCGTGAATCCGTCATTGCTAGGTTTTTGCTGGTTTAAAGCAGCTCGCAGAGCGGTCAGACTCTTTTCCAGACGAGCTTTTAAAGACGCGCCTCGCGCCGACCCAAACGCATCGCCGGACTCCTTGCCCGCGACAACCACTCACACCCAACGGCGAGGCAGATCCGTGAGCGAACGCCGTGATGTTAACGCGACTGTACCGGTAGACCTTGGGCGCGACGATCGACCCGTTGATGTTAGTGAGAACCAGCACAACATCGCCGCCCGTTCGCCAGCGACTTTAGCTGGCGAATCATGGTCGACTTCCGCGCCCAATGGTAGACGCGAGGATCGACACAAATGGCGTGTCACGACATCAAGGTCACGGGTGACAAAGCGTTCACCCCAGATGCAGGAAAGCCTGGCACCTCAAACCTCGCAGCGCACCAACGACTCGCCACCCATTGCGGCAATCGTGAGCTCTCCGCCCTGCGCTGATTCGCCAGATGAACAAAAAGGCGCTCGTTACAACAATTAAAGGGTCGCAGCCAGACACCAGGCCCACGACCCCTTAGCAGATCCGCATCACGGAAAGAGACCTACGAACGCCAGATCGGGCGTCAGGCTGCCCTCGCCAACGCGACCTTAGCCTGATCGGCGACAGCACCAAATGCCGCGATGTCATGGACTGCGAGATCGGCCAACATTTTGCGATCGACTTCGACACCAGCCTTGTTCAAGCCATTGATCAGCTGGCTGTAGGACAGATCGAACTGGCGTGCGGCGGCATTGATGCGCACGATCCAGAGCGCACGAAACTGCCGCTTCTTCTGGCGACGGTCGCGATAAGCATATTGCCCAGCCTTGATGACCGCCTGCTTGGCGACTCGAAACACTTTGCGCCGCGCGCCGTAATAGCCCTTAGCCTGATCCAAAACCTTCTTGTGACGCGCATGCGCCGTTACACCACGTTTGACTCGAGGCATTGCTCAATTCTCCTAACCAAAAATCTCGGAAACCGACAACGAACGCCAGACGTTTACGCGTGCGGCAACATGCGCACGACCATACCGACGTCCGAGGGATGAACGTAAGAATCGCGCCGCAGCTGCCGCTTACGCTTCGAGGGTTTCTTGGTCAGGATGTGACGACGGTGTGACTGCGCACGCTTGAAGCCACCCGCTGTCTTGACGAAACGCTTCGCAGCGCCCCGATTGGTCTTCAGTTTCGGCATTTCAATCTCCATCTATACCGGAGGCTCGCTTTTTTCGTGACCCGACTGGTCGGGGCCGCGAGCAATGAATCGGAAGCATGCAGGCATACCGGGGCCCAACACACTCTACAAATCGATAACCCATACGCGTTTACACGAGGCCAAGACACCAAAGCACAACACGACGCCTTGACCCAATTAATCGCACCGACGATCCAAATGCACCGACGGCGCGAGCATGTTTCCGGACTCGTATGCTGTTCGAGCCGAAGCCGATCGAACGCTCGCCCACAGTCCATTCCACGACCGTCTGATCGGATCGAGACGGGCTCGGTCGCGCATTACGGCACGTCGTGATCGAGACTCAACTCGAAGCGCTCGCGCCATCTCATATCGCCGAACCGTACAGGCGCTAGCGATCGGCTGAGTCATCGAGCTAAAGAGAATACCGCGGCCACAACGTAAGCGCTAGTGGCAACGGCCCTCGTTGAACTCCGCTGCGGAGCCCCATCGCGCTGACAAACGCCGAACGGATGGCAGCGAGGGCGCATCGCCGCGTTAGCCACCGCTCCCTCCCGCCTTTTGAGATCTCGGTCGCTGTGGTCCGTGGCCTGCGCTGCCCCCTCCGCGACTCTCTCAGGCGTTTTTTAACTCAGCGTTTCTCGGGTATCGACGGAGAGCCGCCAATTGGCGCAATAGTTTAGGCGGCCGACCCGCAGACAGCGGGCGTTCAGTCCAATTAACGACCCACGCCAGAAGACCGAATCACCGCGACCGCTCCCGTCCGACCGACAACGCGAGGCAAGCGCGAAACGGCGGCATGAGAACTGCGACAACCATCGATCATTCTCTAGGGGCAGCCAGAACCAGTTGCCGGCAAAACGTTGCGAGCGGACGCATTCAGAGATGAATCGCCCCCCGGTATAGACGTCGCGCCATCGTCGGCCTGCTGTAACGTGGACCCAGTTCGCGGTGCCCGACACGCGTAAACCAAAACAAACTCGGCACGTTGCGCGGCGATCAGCGCAGGCTGACGGGTCTCCGACTGCCAACGCTCAAACCCCGCCACCGTAGTCAATCCCCACTCGCCCGGCTCAGGGTAACGTTCCGGAATCAACGCCCTACGGTAGGTGATCGCGCTGCGAAACTCATTGATACCCCACTGCGTCAACACCGCCCGCTCCGGCGGCGCTAGAACGCGAGACATTTGAGCGAGATCACGCACAGGGGCTTGCCGAATTTCCGCGGCCAAGGGCGCCAGCCACAACGCCAACAGCGAAGCCTGCAAAAGCCCCAGCACCAACAGCAGTCGCCAGACTTTATTCCGCATCCACCACGCCAGTACGATCAGAATGATCGCAACCAGCAGCGGAACAGTCATGGATGTCTCGGCGAGACGCTTTTGTGCGTGCGCCAGTTGCGCCGCAACCAATGGGCGCTGCTCGGCCAAATCGACGCCGGCCACGATAGCAGGCAGCGCCAAAAACAGACTCACAAGAGCCAAGAGTGGCAAAATCGCCCACAGAGCGCCGAGGCGTCCGTCCACGCCGTGTCGCGCGCGCGCAATCAGAATCGCGACTGGCACAATGCCGTACAACAAATAGTGCGGCAGCTGCGTATTCGAAAACGAAAAAAATACAAATACAAAGCCAAACCACAGCCAAAGCCAACGCATCAATCCGGTGGCTTTAAGGTCGCGCGGCGCCCGACGCACGACTGGAATCAGCCATGCCGTAAATGGCAGAACAATCAGAGGCAAGGCAAGGACGTAGTACGCCAAATGTCCACCATGGCTTTCGAAGGTCTCGGTATATCTCGACAAGTTGTGCGTTAAAAAGAACCCATCGATAAACGCCCAGCCTTCAAGTGCGATCGCGATCGCGTACCACGGCCCAACGATCGCCACAAACAACGCCCAGCCCATTGGTTGCCACAGTGCTGCTTTGAAACGTTGCCAGCCGTCTTCCCACCGCCACGACCTCGCGGCAACCGGCGCTGATGAACCAAATCGCAACGGCAAACTCGCCCAAAACAACACCATAACCGCAACAGGCACCACAACCGCCACGGGGCCCTTCGTCAAAAAACCGAGCCCCATGAACGCATACGTCCACAGCGCAATGCGCCGCGTCGCCGCGGGATCTGCATCGAAATAAGCATGAAAACGCCATGCCGAAAGCATCGCACCCGTCAGAAACAGATTCAGCCAGGCGTCGGCCGTCGCAGCCCGTCCAATAACGCTGACAGCTAACATTCCCGCCAGCACGACACCCGCCAGGACGGCTGAAGTACGATCAAAGAACTCCCGCACGAAACGAACGACGAGCACCACCCATAACGTCGCCGCGACCGCCGACGGCAGCCGATACGACCATTCATCAGCGCCGAGCGTCGCGACTGAGAGCGCTTGCATCCAGTACGAAAAAATCGGTTTATCAAACCGTGGTTCACCATTCAGATAGGTGAACCAATACGACCCTCGCTCGGACATCTCCCAGGTCGCTGCTGTGAACGCGCCCTCGTCGAGATCAAATAATGCGACGCTACCGAGCGCGAGAAAAAAACTCGCAAACGCGGCCAGCGCAACCCAACCCGGATGAGGAGCCAGCAGCCGACGGAACCCTCGATTCATACCGAACCTCGCGGTGAATCACCGGGGCCTTTTTCAAACGGTGCAGGCGATGCGGATTCATGTGAATGTTGCGGATGATCGACGGCTGAATCAGCCGACACCGTCACACAGCTGTCGGAGTGCCGCGACTCTCCTGGCGCAACCGAATAGGCGGGCGTCGCGTTTGCGCCGGTAAGCGACAACTCGCGCGCGAGATAATGCGATCGTCGACTGGATGCATAAAACGACCGCGCCAGAAGCTCGGCGAGAATACCCGTCGTCAGTAACTGAACCGACAGCATGACCGCCAGGACGGCGATGATCAGTAAGGGTCGATCGCCAATGTTCGCCCCCAGAACAAACTTCACGAACGAGAGATACAGCAACGCCCCTCCGCCCATCGCGCCGAGAACAAGACCGGCTCCACCAAAAAAATGCCCCGGGCGATCCCTGAAGCGCATGAAGAAGTACACCACCAACAGATCGAGAATCACTCGAAAGGTGCGCGAAATGCCGTACTTCGATCTGCCGAATTGTCGAGCGTGATGACTCACGGGTTGCTCGGCGATTCGTGTCGTCCCGGTACTCATCGCCATCCACGCCGGTATAAAACGATGCATCTCACCGTACAACGTCACGGTGCGAATCACCTCACTCCGATAGACTTTCAACGAGCAACCGTAGTCATGGAGGCGAACCCCCGTCACGCGACCAATCAAACGATTTGCGATTTGTGACGGCAATTTCCGCAAAAACCATCCGTCCTGACGATCTCGACGCCAGCCCACCAAAAGGTCGAGATCCTCATGTTTCAGGCGATTTAGCATTGCGGGAATATCCGCCGGGTCATTCTGCAGGTCCCCATCCAAGGTCGCGATGAACTCGCCATGCGCGGCGTCGATACCCGCCTGCATCGCCGCCGTTTGACCGAAATTTCGACGCAATTGGATGATGCGAATTTCGCCGAGAAAACCACCTGACGCGTCTCCGCCTGCGGCGGCATTCGCCGGGGCGCCGACGGTGCCGCCGGTCACGAAGTCGGAACCGAACGTCTGGAGCAGCTGCTGAGCTTTGACATGCGCTCGCGCAACGGTGTCATCGCGTGAGCCATCATCGACCAAGATCAACTCCCAGTGATAAGCCTGCCCGCGTAGAACGTTCACAAGACGGTCGATCAATGGCTCGACCGACTCCTCCTCGTTGTACAGGGGCACAACGACCGATAACTCCATATTCTTCATACCTGGCACCGGTCTCATCTCAGCACTCATCACTACGGACTCTCCACCGCTGCACACCCACCCGAAATCGAGCCACAAACTCAACCGAAATCGCCACGCATACTCGAGGAGAGTTCAACCGCCCTCATTTGCCCGCATTCAAAGGCCGCGATCGCGACCCTGTAGAGCTGTTAACTCAATCAAGCCTCACGCGGCGCAGTGGTAGGCCGGCGTACTCCAGCGAGGATAGGTCGCAAGAAGATACCGCCGCTCGATATTCTCCGATGTCGTTCAGCGTGCTCTGAAAAGTCGAAAATGAGCCGCGTAAACACGCCCAGAATGCTGGCTTCCGTCCCAATCCAACCCAAGGCCACGCGTGAGACACAAGCCGACCGAAGCACCGCGCATCCCCATAGCGGCCGCAGAACCCGGCGCCGAGGATACGTCCGGACACACTGCCCCCACATCTTTACCGCGGGATCCCGCGATCCCCGCCTCGTACAGTCATCCCTCCGATGACTCGTTCGAAGTGTCGAGGCCCAGTTACCGGGACGGAACCCGGACCGACGAACAGAACCGCAAAGCAGACCGCGCCGGCACCAAGACCAACGGAGATCGAGTCGACGTGACCCCTTCCCGTATCTTCGCGCCCACGACACCGAGAGTGTCGAAAATCGCGCGTAGCTTGATCGGCAGCGCCATCGCCGTCGCATTCGTGTTGCTCGCGCACTATACCGTCGGTGTTGCTGCAATCCTGAGCGCGTGGACGTATCTCTCTCTCAACGTCTGGATTCCGCTACTGATCGCCCTCGCCAGCACCTACGCCATTCGCGCCGAGCGCCTGCGGGCTCATCTCAGTGCACATTCTCGCACGCAGCGAAACCTTCCTCGCGCCGCGCTCTACCTAATCACTCTGCGGCACAATCTTCTGAATCTCGCGTTACCGATGCGCGCCGGCGAATGGTCACTGCCCCTGATGCTCCGCGAACACTTCAAAATCCCCTTCGCCGAGGGTAGCGCTGGGCTCGTTTGGCTACGTCTGCTCGACCTGCACGCTCTACTCGGCATCGTCATTCTGGCCACATCTGCACTGATCTTGAGTCTTTCGATGACCGCTACCCTGCCTCCGTTCGGGGCCGATCCCCGCGCCATCGATGAGAACCTCGCCGGCGCCGTCAACGGCGCTCACTCAGACACGGCATTCCTCTTCGACCCGACTCTGCTCACCGGCCCGATCAGCGCATTATTAATCGCCGGATTGATGATCCTATGGTTGATCGGATTGGCACTGATCACGAGGCTACCGCGCTGGTTCGCTGCCGAACGCCACAATCCAATATCCAAGCGCAACACAGCGACACCATCAACGCCCGCCCGGAACCGGGTTCACCGACGCGTTACGACCCTTACCCAGACATTGCGGGACCGCCTCGCAGCCGGCCTGCCTGCCGCGGGCGATCAACTTGCAATCTGGCGTTCACTCGCGTGGACCTCTGCGACGTGGATCATCAAACTGCTGGCCCTAGGTTTTCTCGCCAGTGCAATGCTGATCGCCTCCGGCGCTCCGGCAAGCGAACCCGCCGCGCTTTTTCTGATCGCTCTGGTTGCAGTCTGCGCAGCCGAATTGACGTCCGTCCTCCCGATTCATGCTCCGTTTGGTCTTGGGACCTACGCCGCCGGCCTCGTCGCGATCTTCACTCTGGCCGGAATACCTTTCGATGTCGCATTAACCGCAGCAACCGCGACCCATCTCGCGTTTTTCGGCTTTTCTGGCTTGATCAGCATCGTGGCCTTCTTAATGCCGCTTGCACATCCGCGTGGACCCGATCAAGCGTACTGATTGCTGCGGATCAAATGTTCTTGTGTGCTATTTCAAGCCATTCGGTGAAGCTTCCGACCGCCACCACGCAGCAACCCCGTAGCGGAGCTCGCCCAACGGATCTCGACCGATTTACTCCAATAGCTCGCCGAAAGCGGCTGTCACCGTACCCTTCGTACGATCGCGATCTCACAATACCGGCGGCGTCACATCAGACATCTCCTGCTGGAACACCTCGACCCGGTCAGCAACCTCGTCGAGATCGTCGTCGCCGGTGGCACGCGCGATGTGAAAACAGGCCTCACCGGCATAAACCAGCGGCAGCTGCACCCGTCCAATGACCAGACCCGACACTGGAGCGATGACATCCGTACCGGCTCCACTGTATGGATCTGAGATTCGTCCCATACGATCGCCGCGCCGCACCCGCATGCCAGTTCTCACCTTCGAGCAAATCAAACCCGATTCAGGTGCGCGCACCCACATGCTCGCACGCGCGACGAATGGCGGAACCACTCGCGTCGGTCGACCAGTCAACATACCGAGGCGCCTCATAACGTTGAGGATCCCGCCCAGACCGGCGCGAATCGCAAGCTCGTCGAAGCGAAGACCTTCGCCGGCCTCATACAGCAACGTCCGCAGGCCCGCCTCCGCTGCGGCCTCGCGCAACGACCCATCACGATGCGCCGACTCCAGCACAACGGGTGCACCGAAAGCCCGGGCCAAATCGACCGTCTCCGGATCACTCAGATGCGCTCGTACCTGCGGCAGATTGGTGCGATTGACAGCAGCCGTGTGCAGATCGATGCCGTGCGTACAGCGCGCCACGACTTCTTGCATCAACAAATGCGCGACCCGAGCCGCCAATGAGCCATCGGCCGCCCCGGGAAAACAGCGATTCAAATCGCGCCGATCCGGCAAATAACGCGATTGCTGCACCAGACCGTACACATTCACCACTGGCACAACGACCAGAGTCCCACGCAAGCGCGCAAGGCTGCGGCTTTGCAACAGCCGCCGCGCGATTTCCACCCCGTTGAGCTCATCGCCATGAATGGCTGCTGTCACGAACAGACGCGGCCCATCGCTCCGCCCATGCACCACATGAACCGGCATTTTCAATCGGTTATGAGAGTTCAAGCCCGGGAGATCAAGCTCGATCACAGCCCGCCCGCCGACCGGCACATGAACGCCGCCGCATTCAAAAACAGACCGCTTTGCCACTTTCATCCCGTACCTATCTCAACTTGAAAACGGGCGAGGTCATGCGGCCTCGCCCGCGCAATGCACCCGCGTCATGTGTCGTGGCTTGTCGATCACCCCTGTCCGCGAGTCCGCGTGTGATGCGCCTGAGCATGCTCCTCGAGAAACTGAATGATCGCGCCGGCGATATCCTTCCCGGTCGACGTCTCGATGCCTTCAAGCCCGGGAGACGAATTGACCTCCATCACCACCGGGCCATGGTTCGAGCGAAGCAGATCGACCCCCGCCACGTTCAGGCCCATCGTTTTTGCCGCCCGAATCGCTGTCGCACGTTCCTCCGGCGAGATGCGCACCACGCTCGCCGAGCCACCACGGTGCAGGTTGGACCGGAACTCGCCTTCCTTACCCTGACGCTTCATCGCCGCAACGACCTTTCCATCGACGACAAAACACCGAATATCGGCGCCACCCGCTTCCTTGATGAACTCCTGCACCAGAATATCGGCACGAATCCCCATAAAAGCCTCAATGATACTCTCGGCAGCCTTGTCCGTATCCGCCATCACGACTCCGATCCCCTGAGTCCCTTCGAGCAATTTGATCACCGCTGGCGCACCACCCACCATGCGCAGCAAGTCCTGGACATCGTCCGGCGAATGCGCAAAGCCCGTTACCGGTAAACCGATGCCCTTGCGTGACAACAGCTGCAGCGCGCGCAATTTATCGCGAGCACGCGTAATCGCTACCGACTCATTCAGCGGATAGACACCCATCATCTCAAACTGACGAAGCACCGCCGTGCCGTAAAACGTCACCGATGCACCGATACGCGGAATCACCGCGTCAAATCCGGTCAGCTCTTTGCCGCGGTAATGGATGCTCGGACGTCGCGAGGCGATGCTCATATAGCAACGCAGCACGTCGAGAACCTGCACCTCGTGACCACGTGTCTCCGCCGCCTCAATCAGACGGCGAGTCGAATACAACCGAGCATTGCGCGACAACAGCGCGATTTTCATGCATTGACTCCAACGACAAAAGCGAAGTTTGTGAACACTACATTCTGACCCGATGCGGCCGACCCGCCGTAATCACGTCGGTGAATTTTCTCCCCGGCTGAACACGATCGAGTCCGAGCGCCCAGTCCAAGCAAGCCGGAAACACAAGTCGAGGATCTAAAGGCCGCACAGAATAGGCGCAAACGCTGTGCGATGCGTCGCCGATCAACCGGCGTACCCATCGTCGATCGGGGGCGCAATCGACATTCGTGGCGAACACAGCGTACCGGAGCGCTTGGTGAAAACAACGACACCTGTGTTGAAGAGGCTATCGCGTCGCGTCGGCACTGATGACTTGCAGAATGAAGTGATTCGCTGCAGCGTCGCGCAGTGGTCGCCTCCTCGCCTGACGATATGGACTTTCGCGCCCGACTCCGATAGCAGGGGGCTTATCCGTTCAGCGCTATCGATCGAAGCGCTCCGGGTCATGCTTCCGACGCTGCGCTTAGGGCGCCTTGCGCTGGATCGCGCCCCCAGCTTTCTTCAGCGTTGCCCCAACATGGCACCCATGCGCGCACCGCGCGCGAAACACGCGAGACTAGACAAGCCCACGTCACAAGACACGCTTAGACACGGGCATAGGCGGCTCCGTCAATTGGGCGCCATCGAAGGCATTCAGACGCCGGCGTGTCTGAGAAATGTGCCGTTCGAAAGACACCAAGGATTCTCGCCCCAAACCACATCTCAAACCCAACCGAAAAACGCGGGCGCCAAGGCAGCAAGCAAAACCTCGACCCTGCTCTGATGCGAATCCTTCAGCACTGACGACACATGCGCGGTCCACTCACGCACTAGCCGAAGGCCACAACGCGCTCTAGCAAACCTACACCAACCAATCGCCATCCATCGGGGGCAGGGTTCACGATTAAGGGCAAGACGACGCAGTCTGCGCATGGCGGCCTAAATTGAATGCCCCGTTCAGCGGCTCGAAAAGCCACCAATATCAGCTTGATGGTGAGTCAAAAAAGTCCAACGACGAGTCAGCACTGACTCAAAGACGCTCTCCCCACACGAGGGGAGAACGTCAATCTCTGACCAAGCCGGGGTGACATCAAAATCGTGCTTCTCGCGCCACGATGAGTCGCGAACGTCTCGGTCAGTTGATCGACTCTATTTCAGATGTCCATCGATCCACTCGGCACTCGCAGGGTTAACGATCGGCCGGCAACAAGCGTCCCGTCGACGACCGCCGCGCACCCAAGGACCAGCTGCATAAATAACCGCGCGGGCCCATCACCGCGATGCGTGGTGCCCACTGCCTCACCTGATGCCATGGTGTGATGAGTCGTGGCGCTTCGGGTGATGTCGCCATCGCTTCGCTTGAAGTGCTTTGCGCGGTGTCGCGGTCCCAATCGCTTTCAGCGTTGATCAAGGAAGGCTCCGAGGAGACGGCGCGACAGCGACTCAAAAAAACGTCGACTCAAGCGGCGGCTTCAGGCACGCGGTCGGATGCAGACTGCGAATGACGGCGCATAGGGCCTCTGGGATGACCGTCGCAGAATCGCTCAACGCCGACGCCTGGCCCTCGAAGGCTCCCTCCAACACTGGCGGCCAAGGCGAGGCGAGCAAGGTCCGCCGGAAGGGCACCGTTTACGAGTGCCGAAGCAACAGCGCCTGGTTCAGGCAACACGCCGATGGTCGGAACGGTCTTTCCCCGATCAGTTTCCGCATTGGCTTCGCTGCCAGACATTTCCGACGCGGAAGCGAAGGCCACAACCTTCACCCGCTGCGGCGTGCCCGTCTCCTGCCATGCGTCGAGCGCGCCATCAAGGGCATCATCATGCGGCGCATCGAACGGTTCGTGCAGCGGCGTGTCGAGCTCAGGCGCCCAACGGGTCAGTGCAGCCGTCGCCGCCTCAATACGTTCTACACGAGCGTGATCGGACCAATGCCACAGGGCAAGGCGCCCTCCGGGCTCCTCAAGCAATGCACTGCAATGCTCGACCCAGTCGCCACAGTTTGCGTAGGTGACACCATCGATTTCGCGCACAGCAGCCTTATGGATGTGGCCACAGAGATAACCATCAAAGCCCTGACGACGAGCTGTTGCGGCCGCCGTACGCTCAAACCGATCGATATAAGCCCGTGCCTGACCGACGTGTGATTTGAGCCAAGCCGAGGCTGACCAGTACCGCAAACCCAACACTCGCCGAACACGATGAACGGCGTTCCCGGCGCGCAGGGCAAGGTTGTAGCCAAAATCGCCAAGCCACTGAATCCAGGCGGGATGGCTCACCTCGGCATCAAACTCATCGCCGTGTGAAACGAACCAACGCCGGCCATCCTCTCCGACGTGCACGAAGTTACGCTCGACGCGAACGCCGCGGATACGCTGCCCGACCAAGGTGCGCGCAGCTGCATCGTGATTACCCGGGATGTATATGACCTCAACACCCTGCGCCGCCATCTCGAAAACGCGCTCGACGACCGCCGTCTGATCGTCATCCCAGCTCACCCGACGTTTCATAGCCCAGAGATCAAAAATATCGCCGACCAACACCAGGCGCTGGCATTCGAGCGTCTCAAGAAAATCTCGCAAATATCCGGCGCGACATTCACGCGTGCCGAGATGAACGTCCGAAATGAAAACCGTGCGAGCCTGAATCACGTCAACGTCCCCACTCAACCCCAAGCCTCAAGTCTGCCGCTCAGGAGTTGCACGCACTTGACGGGTGCATGTCGGGTTTTTGAAGATCCGGTGTCAAAGACGTGACTGACCACATCGCGTCAAGCGCCATCGATGGTTGGCAAAGGCAAAGGGCTCGGAAGTCCCACATTCAGCGACGCAAACGGCCAAGAACAGGGCTGCCTCTCGCACCGCGCCGAGTAAATCCAAAGCGATGATGTTGCTCAATCCAACAGGGGCGGTTCGACTCCCATAAAGATGTCGTCGCCTTCAGCGTCGATCGTCGAGTCAGGGCCACAACACCAATAGCCAGATTGCAATTGCATTGACGAATGAGAGCATGACAGCCGCCGAACCCATGTCTTTCGCGCGGGCCGACAGCTTGTGAATTTCGCCCCCAAATCGGTCGATCGCTGCTTCAATCCCGGAATTCAACAGCTCGACGATCAGAATCAAAAACAAGGCACCAATCAACAGCGCCCGTTCTACGCCATCCGGCGTGAGCCAAAGCGCGACTGGCACCAAGATCACAAACAGCAAAAGCTCCTGCCGGAACGCCTCTTCATGTTTGAAAGTCGAGCGCAGACCCGCCCACGAATATCCGAAAGCACGAACGACCCGGGTCACGCCCTTGTTTCCACTGTAAGCCATGCTAAATCTCGAACACTGGTGAATGACGTCACAACGCGTCCGCGTCGGACAGCGCAGCGGGGACGCTCCGACCCTGCGGGCGGCACACGACGGCCCTCAAAGTATCGCCGTAAGACGACAGTTTGGTTAAAAGGCCTACCATGCGAAGAGCGCCGGAAGCATCACCGGGTCAGCCAACCCCGCCGCTCGCCCAGACGAGCCGCGTCTTGCTCCTCTCAAGTTCGATGCCCTGCGACGTTCGGTGCCCCTCGAGAGACCGGCAGCGCAGCCCTATGGCTCCACTCGGGCGCGCTCGCTACCTCGCCTGAATTTTTGGTCGAGCGCGCGCCGAAGACCTCTCACACTCGAGCGGCCCTTACGACCGTCTGTCCCGGGTGCCTGGTGTCGCACTCAGCGATGAGCCACGCAGAGAAGTCCCAACGAAGTTGGCCCAACGCTTCGTCTGAAGGTCCTTCGTCCCGGGATCGCACGCCAAGAACGACTCGAAGCTTTGCAAACAAGCGAGCTCTACGATATTTGCGCAGAGACGCCAAGCAGACAACGTCGCAACCGCGGATCAAGTCCCGTAAGTAACGTCGAGTTGACGCGCGGCTGTCACCTCATCGAACCGTCGATTCGGAAGACGATGCGGCGCGTCTTTGACGGTGGCGATCGAATTTCGGGCCTCATCAAGAATCGCCGCCATCGCGGCAACAAAGGCGTCGAGGGTTTCCCTTGACTCGGTCTCGGTCGGCTCGATCAAAAGACACTCGGCAACCAGCAACGGGAAATACGTCGTCGGCGCATGAAACCCATAGTCGAGTAGACGCTTTGCGACATCCATGGCCGTCAACCCAAGCGTTTTTGCCTCTCTGCGCAAAGTGATGAGGAACTCATGCGTCGCTCGACGCTCGGGATACGCCACCTCGAATCCGACGTCCGCCAGTCTGCGAGCCAGATAGTTTGCGTTCAAAGTCGCAAAATCGGCGACCCTGGACATACCTGAACGACCAAGCAAGCGTGCATAAACATAGGCACGGATCAACACGCCGACGTTACCGAAAAAGCCCGAAAGGCGCCCAATCGTTTGGGGTCGGTCGCGTTCGTTACTCAAGCGGAATTGATCGTTTTCGCGCACCACGAATGGAATCGGCAAAAACGGCTCGAGGCGCCTTGATACGCCAACGGCACCCGCGCCCGGCCCACCGCCGCCATGGGGCGTCGAAAAGGTCTTGTGCAGATTCATGTGAATCACGTCAAAACCCATATCGCCAGGCCGTACCTTACCGAGGATCGCGTTCAAGTTCGCGCCGTCGTAGTACAGCAAACCGCCTGCCGCATGAACCATCTGCGCGATTTTCTCAATGTTGCGCTCGAAGACGCCTACCGTCGACGGATTAGTGAGCATGATGCCGGCCGTCTGCGGGCCAAGGGCCGCCTCCAGCGCCCCGAGATCGACATCGCCGTCATCCGCAGTGGGGATTTCGCGCACGCTGAAGCCACACTGGATCGCGGTTGCCGGGTTGGTCCCGTGAGCCGCGTCAGGCACCAGAATTTCGCGCCGCGCCGAATCGCCACGCGCGCGATGGTAAGCCCGGATCATCGCCACACCCGCGAATTCACCCTGCGCGCCCGCCATCGGTGTGAGGGATACCGCACGCATGCCGGTGACCTCGGCGAGGATCGCCTGCAATTCGAACATCAGCGCCAACGTTCCCCGCTGGTAAGCTGCCGGCGCCAACGGATGTGCAGCCAAAAAGCCGGGCAACATCGCCGCCACGTGACAGGCCTTCGGGTTGTATTTCATCGTGCACGAACCGAGCGGATAAAACTCGGTATCGATCGAAAAATTCTTCTGAGACAACCGCGTGAAATGCCGCACCGCCTGCAACTCGGACACCGCCGGCAAACCGCAGGCTGTCGTCCGACGCAGTGCCGCCGGGATTGCTGCCCGAGCCGACTCGGCCGCCTCGATCAAGGCCGTACTGGCATCGCCGAGCACGCGTTGCGCGCCCGCGTGCCGGCCCGGTTGCGACAAATCGAAAATCAGAGGTTCGTCAACCAGATTCATACGCCTCGAAGCCTCCAATGGACCGGCTCACCACTTTTAAGCGCGTAATCATCGCCACGCGATTCCTGCTTACACCGATGCTCGTGCGACAAACACGGGCGCAACGGCTCTGTCTGCGCATGAGCAAAGATCCGAATCATGCGGACCTCGGCCGCTGAACTCGCGACCGCAGACCTCACGACCTAAGCCACCACGCGAAAATGATCACCTCACTCTGCCGTCTACCACTCGACACCATGAGATCCCGCACGAACCGCTCATCGAGTCGACCGGCCCAGCTTTTGGACAGCGTCAACCGATCACTCGATCGAAATCGCCTTAAAGGCGGCATCGTAATCCGGCTCATGAGCAATCTCCGGCACAAGCTCTGCATGCAGCACCATGTTGTCGGCGTCGAGCACGACCAGGGCACGTGCCGCGATTCCGGCCAAGGGCCCGTCCTGAATCAACACACCGTAATCCTTGGCAAAGCTCTTACTGCGCATCATCGAGAGCGTATAAACGCGTTCCAGTTTTTCGGCCGCGCAAAAACGCGCCTGCGCGAATGGCAAATCGGCAGACACCACGAGCACAACGACATCGTCGCGACCACGGATCAAGTCCTCGAATTTTTTCGTAGACGCGGCGCAAACCCCCGTGTCCAGACTTGGAACTATCGAAATAACCTTGCGTTTGTCGCCAAAATCAGCCAACGAGACGTCGTTCAAGTCCCGATCAACCAAGCTGAAATCAGGCGCGGGGGTACCAACGTGCGGCAGGTCACCGTTGGTGTGGATCGTATTGCCTTGCAGGGTGATTTCCGCCACAGCTGTTCTCCTTGCTTGGGTTAGACGGTCGATTGATCAAACACGTGACCAGGGACTGAGACAGTAACGGCATCGTGGACTGGATCAACAATCATTGCAGCGCTAAAACTCCAGTCTTGGCTCGACGCTCGCACTCATCTTGCAGACTGACGCCCTCAATGAAAAGCCGCGGCATTCTCAAGATCGGCGCAGAACCTCAGCCGACAGACGTCACTCGCCTTCAGGACGTATGCGCATCGTCTGCGGGCGCACCGTCGGCGGGCTCAAGCTAGAGCGCCCCGAACCAATCCACGCGACTGCCGCGTCAGACTAAAAATATCGGCACGAGCCCGTTGGTGATGCGGCCCTACGACGACTCCGAATTCATCGCCCCGGCCACACACTGCACAAGCGACGGCGGAACAGCCGTCAATTTGGCCCGCCCAACGCCGACACGGCGCGGTCGTAAGCCGTCCAATAGCGCTCGACGTCATCATCATCGCGCTGCTCGGTTGCGCAGACCAGGACCGCTGCCGCCAGACGTGGATCGACCGCATCGCGTTCAGCCGCAACACGAGACCACAAATCCTCAACCATGATCCCACCGAGCACACCGGACTGCTCCGCCATGTGGGCTAGAACTGCTCTCGCCCGCGAGCCGAAATCGAGTGCCACCTCATGAAAATGCGGTGCGTCATACAGCGCCCGCACCCCCCTCTCTTGCAATCCTGCAACGAGCCGACGCGTCTGCCCCATCGACGCGGTCGCCACATCGACAAGACCAGCCTCACCCAGAATACTGAGATGAATCGTCGCCGCGGTCACCAACAACCCTTGATTGGTGCAGATGTTCGAAGTCGCCTTCGAGCGGCGGATGTGCTGCTCCCGCGCCTGCAGCGTCAACACGAAACCCGGTCGACCGTCCGCATCCATCGCGCGACCTACGATTCGCCCCGGCATCTGGCGGATATGGATCTTCCGCGTCGTCATGAAGCCAAAGTAGGGCCCGCCCGACGATAGCGGCACGCCCAACGGCTGGCCCTCGCCGACGACGATGTCAACGCCCTTGCCGTCGCGCCCCCATGAGCCGGGGGGTTTGAGGACCGCCAACGACACCGGATTGACCGCTCCAATCGTCAACAAACCCCGATCAGTCGCCCAATCCGTCAGCGTGTCGACGTCTTCGATGACCCCAAAAACGTTCGGCTGAGGGATGACGATTGCGAGAGGCGCATGACCGCTCAGGGCTGCCCGTTCGGCCACCGAGTTCAACGCGGCGACATCCACACGGCCGGTCGTCCGATCGACGTCAACCCTAATCAACTCGATGCCCTGATTGGCCACGATCGTCTCCACGACCCGTCGCCAAATCGGATTGACGGTAACCGGCATCAACACGCGCGCGCCATTGCCTGCACGACGGATCCGCACCGCCATCAGCACCGCTTCTGCAAGAGCCGAGGCCCCGTCGTACAACGATGCGTTCGCCACCTCCATACCCGTCAACGCGCTGATCATCGACTGAAATTCGTAGATCAGCTGCAGTGTGCCTTGGCTCGCCTCAGCCTGATACGGCGTGTAGGCGCTGTAGAACTCTCCGCGCGCAGCGATTTGCCAAACAGCGGCCGGAATGTAGTGATCGTAGGCGCCACCTCCCGCAAAACACAGCAAACGGCGGTTGTCATCGGCAAAACGCTGGACGGCCTGAACGATGCGGCGCTCACTGGCACCCTCTGCCAAATCAAGCGCCGGTGCACGAAGATGCGGCGGAATTTCGTCGAATAGCTGCTCGACCTCCTCGACGCCGATCACTTCAAGCATGTGGCGGACATCGTCTTTAGTATGAGGAATGAACGGCATAGACAGAATCCCACGGTCAGCAATCCGAAAGGCCGACGTCACTGGACGCCAGCCACCACCCAAGGCATCACGAGGCAGCCGCACAATCGTTGACTTCTCACCACTGCACCTGAAGACCTTGTGCGCTTCTTCCCGGATGCCTCGTCCAGAGCTGGAGGCGAGCACAATCCCCTAACCCGAGAGCGACCCGCGGGCCAATCGCGCGTTCATCAGCCGGTACGAACGGTGATCGCCGCCTCAACACCACGATCCGTTCGCTTCTCTCGCCCGACAAACTCGATAAAGACGCATGCACGGGATCTCCTCAGTCGCCAAGAAAGATACAAGATCGGCGAATCAACAAACCGATAACACTGACGAATCCGAACGAGAGCGCTCGAGACGTCGCGAGGCGCACACGATCAACCGACATTGCTCGACACCCGTATCGTCGCGTCAAGCACCGACCGCACCCCGAACACAAAGAAAAACGCATCAAACCACGGCTCACTCGTCGATTTCGGCCCGATACCCATCGGCATCAAGCAACCCTTCCGCCGCCGCGTCGGCCCTCATCCGGAACAACCAGCCATCGGCGTACGGAGCCTGATTGACTACTTCTGGCGCATCAGCCAAAGCCTCATTGACTGCCGTCACCTCACCCGACAACGGCGCATAGATATCCGATGCAGCCTTCACCGACTCGACAGTGGCACAAGCCTCGCCCGCATTAACACGAGTGCCGACCTGAGGGGTCTCAACGAAAACCAAATCACCGAGCAACGCCTGCGCATGATCGGTAATGCCCACCGTCCACTCACCACCACCCTCATCTCGCACCCACTCGTGACTTTTCGCGTAACGCAAGTCAGCAGGGATTTCACTCATGGCTCGCCCTCAAAGTAATCAAGTACGGAAGAATCAAACAGCAAACCGGTAAGACAACTTCGTTCACGACGAACAACCAGAACACCCAGCCGCGGACCCTCGACCCGCGTTTATACGCCCGTCTGAAGCTCGCCCTAATCGATCAAATCACACGCGCCACGATCGCCATGCCCGGCACCCGGGAGCGTCCCTGTCGAACAAAAGTCGGAGGCACAAGCTCCAGCGGCACCGCTTGCCCGCGAAGCCGCACCCACAACGTTTTGGTCTCCGGCCCAACAGACGCTTGCTCTAGCCTCGCCAGTCCGATCGAGCACCGCAGGCTGGGGGAGAAACTGCCCGATGTCAGATGCCCAATCGTCTTCGACTCATCACCAGCCGCTGCATCCACGATGCCTGGAAAGACATCCATACCAGCACGCAACACGCCGCGGCCACGATAGACGACGCCCCTCACCATCGTCGCCAGCGCCGCACCTTTGCGAGTCTCCAGCCCCTCACGCCCGATGAACCGGCGCTCCGGATCGTGTAGCGACACCACCCATCCAAGACCAACCGAGAAGGGATCGGTTGTCTCATCCATGTCTTGGCCATAAAGCCACATGCCGGCTTCGAGGCGAAGCGTGTCACGTGCACCCAACCCAATCGGTTTCACGCCCACGTCCAGCAAAGCTTCCCATGCAGCTCTCGCATCATTTTGGGACAGCGCCCACTCGAACCCGTCTTCTCCGGTATACCCCGTGCGCGCGACCATCGCGCCCAACATCGAACGGGTTTTCGAGCCTGTGGGCCGACGCTCGGCAATGGCCTGAAACGGCTTGCACCGAGCGATGCTTTTCAGACCTGGCGGCAAAACCGACGACGCGCGAACCAACGCCGCCGGTCCCTGAACCGCCAACAGCGCGAGGTCATCGCGCCATTCGAGCTCGCAATCAAAACCCACAACACACGACAAAAGGGTCTCGAAATCACGCTCAGCCGTGGCCGCATTGACCACCAGTCGGTATTGATCAGAGGAAAAGCGATAGACGATCAGATCGTCCAGGATGCCGCCATCCTCGGCCAACAACAGACTGTACTGCGCGCTACCCACGATATTCGAAGAAGCCCCCGCATCGCCGCCCACGGCCGGGTCACCAGACCCTAGCTTCGCCACATCGTTGGCTAGCGCTGTTCTCAAGAAATCACGGGCTTGAGCGCCGAATACATCGATCACGCGCATATGCGACACGTCGAAAACGCCGGCATCCGAACGGACCGAATGGTGTTCCTCGATCTGCGACGCATACGCCAGCGGCATCGCCCAGCCCGCAAAAGACACCATCCGAGCGCCGAGTGCGACATGACGCTCAAACAACGGCGTCTTCCTCAATGCCTCACCGCTCGACTGATCCGGGCCCTTGTCACTCATCACCGCCTCCGTCGATCACCCCGATCCAGTCGTTCTAGAGTGTGCTGATCACGACGAATATGTCGATCGTGAATGACTCAGTCGCGGCCCATTCCATCGTGGCCGTACCCGCTCCCAAGCCCCTTTTCCATCCGCAACGTTGCCGCCATCGACTCAACCGACGAAGCTAAACACCACAGACTGGCACGTCCGCCTGCCCCTCGATCGCAGAAGTCGACGCGCCAAAACCACGCCTTGACGGCATGAGCATGACACGGAATGCCGTCACAATCCCGATAGACGACCACTCGCCGCTACACGAAAGAATCCGCGCATCGCCGAAGAACTCGCAACGCAGGCAACAGCCTCCCCGCGCAACACCCTTACTGCCCGCGAGCGCGACGAAAACAACTGCTTGAAGCTCTCCATCGTCACAGCGGTCAGCGCATTTTCAAGCCTGCGCTGCGCTTCGTAACGAATCAGCGTCTGCTGCGCCGACTGCGTTTCGGAACAAGCCAACAGCAGGCACTGGGTCAACGCGCCCGCGTCGGCAAGACCGAGATTCAAGCCCTGACCGGCGAGCGGATGGATCGTATGCGCCGCATCGCCCGCAAGCAGCACGCCACCGCGACCGAACACCCAACCATAACGCTGTGCGTGTCGACGTACGATCGGCCACGCGCGGGGCGTCGTCAGAGTTCGCAGGGACCCCAGCACACCGCCTGAAGCACTCGTCAGCGCCGCATCAAACGCCTGCCGAGTCTGGGCCAGCGCCATATCAGCGGCATCCCGCGGACGCGACCACACGATCGACACACGACCGCAATACAACGGGAGCAGCGCCAGAATGTCATCACCGTCAAAGCGTTGGTACGCGGTCTCGGTGTGACACCACTCCGGCGACACCGTCGTCACCACACCAACGGTCCCGTCATCCAATGTTCGCACCGGAATGCCCAAGCATTGGCGCAGCCCCGAGCGGGCACCATCCGCGCCGACGATCCAACGAGCACACCACACCTCAGACTTTTTGGCACGACCGTGCGCACCGAAAGCTTCGTCCGGGGAATCTTCAGCCTGTCCACTCGCCATTTCAAGCGCAACGCGCGGACCCTCGCGGCGTGGATCAAAATGTCGCCATCGATAACCAAATCGTCCAACGACGCCCAAAGTCTGAGCGACTTCCCACAATGCCATCTCGAGCGCCGAATGCTCGACGGTGAACGCCAAAGGCGATGCCGGCTCAGACTCAAAGCGGATCTCGGCGCGCGAACGGGCGTCCCAGACCTGCATCGCACCAACGCGACCGACCCGCTTGATCCCACCCGGCAATCGCGGTGACCCGCCGACGTCGCTACTTTCACCCGCCCCGCGACGGGCGGCCGTATCGTAAGCATCTAGATCGACCGGATCCGCCGGCATCAAGCCCAACTCAGCAAGAAAGCGCGACGAGACATCATTCAGGGTCGAGACGCGCGCCGGTATCTGCGCCACATCAAAGTGCGGCACTGCTCGATCGCTCACAAGCGTGACCACGAGACCCGCGCGCGCCAAAGCCACCGCCGACGCCAGCCCGACGACGCCAGCCCCCACGACGAGCACATCACATCGATGCTCGGTGCCGTTCACCCTCATGCCCCCTCCTCGCTCATCACAGGAGAGGGCCCAGCTGCAAGAACGGCGCGGCCGATCTCGACCGCCGAATCCTCAAAGCGCGCTTCATCGACCCGTCGCGAGCCCGACCGAGCCGGATCAGCCGACGCCCAACCCACCACTTGCGTCGGACTGAGCCATGGATGCCGTCGCACCGGCCCACCCGCAAATCGCAAGGCCACCTCGCCGAGCACCGTCGGACGCCTCGTGGTCACTGCCCGGTGCCTACTGCGGTCGTCGTTGGCCTCCACGTCGATAGACGCGCCGACGCTCCCGCCATCCTGCAGCCGCGCGCTTTGGATCGCGTCAAAAAGACTCAGTCCCAAGCCCCCAAACAGTCGGACAGCCCGTGTCACCGGCGACACGCTCCGCAGTTTCATCACACCCTCATCTGGGAAGGTTGCAGTCCGATGGTGACCACTCGAACCACGCGCCTCGTGCCAGATCGCGGGCGCCATCAAAGCCGAGCCCAGAAAATCCGTCATCTGAACCGTTTTTTTGATGTCGGGCTGGCGCCGCCTTGCCCAGTCGGTGAGGGACGCTACATCGTGCAACCAAGCACGCGGCGAAGGAGCATCACGCAAACAATGGTCAAAATCGTCCAAATCACGCAGTGTCAGATTGAGTCCCTGCCCCGCTACTGGATGCAACGCATGCCAAGCATTACCGGCAAGCAAAACGCCACGAGCAAAACCGCGCCGAGCGACGCAGCGACGCAGCGGAAAGGTCGCGATTGGCCCCGTCGACCGAAGATCGCCGAGACGAACGCCGAACGCTGCGGTCAGCGCCTGTGAAAATTCCTCGGGCGATAGAGACAATGCCGTCGCCGCTCGTGGTTCGAGCGACCACACCACATTCATTCGATATTCGCCCGCCGGCAACAGCGCCAACGGCCCAGAATCCGTGAAACGTTCGTACGCCTGCCCGCTATGCGCACGCGACGTCGCCACATCCGTCACCAAAGCCGAAACGCCAAAATCCTGCACATCCGCTTCGATGCCAACCCGTTGACGCCAGCGGGAAGCCGCACCGTCAGCCGCAATGACCAGTTTGGTCTCAATGAATTGCCGCGGCTCCTCGGCCGTTTTACCGCTATCAGCAGCCACCTCCAGCCGCAAACGTCCATCATCGAGCCACGTGCATCGAGCCGCGTCGAACGGCGGATAACACTGCAATCGACCGGTCCCCGCCTCATCCTGTACCCATCGCTCAATCGCTCGATCGAGCGCAGACTCCAACGCCACGAGCGAAACGACGAGACCCAACGACTCCTGATCGAACGAACCGACCACCTTTGGATCCAGTCTTGAGGGTGACGACGAATCAACCTGGAGCGCATTTAGCAGTGAACCGCCCAGCATCGATTCACTGCGACGGTCGGCCCACTCCCCCCCCACGTTCGTCGGCCGGGGGTGGGCCAAACAGACTCGACCCATAGCGCCTTGCCGCGAAACCTCGATTGATCGAATTCCACATGAACGCGGCGAGGCACCGGTCTCTGTCGCCACATCGAGCCCCAGTCGCTCGAAAAACTCGATTGAACGCGCCGAAAGTGCGACTCGCCGCGAATCACTGGAATGACTCGACGCAACCGGCGTAGTCGAGGCATCAACACCCGCTGCCCGATCGCGGTCGGCATCGTCTACTCGCGATGCCTCTCCATCCGAAACTCCATCACGCGACGGTGCAGCAACAAACGATGGATCGCTCCAAGCCACCTGCAAACCGGCTGCCAACAACCGCCAAACATACAGACGCGCAACGACGCCGCCGCCAACAACAACAACGTCGTAGGTCGGTCTGGACATGGTCTCCGAGTCTGCATGAAACGGCCGGGATGCCCGATCGAGCGCAGTCGCAGGCGTCAATCCAGGCGCCGGTCCGCAAGCAGCCGATCCCTCACCCGATTCCCGCATCGAGACACACGCTAAGCGCTCGATGTTTGCCTGCAACTTCTCGGTCATGACGCAGCCATCCCCCTTATCGCGACGCGTCTCAGCACTCGCAAACGCCACGCTCACACCTCGCAAACGCTGCGCTCAGACAACGACTCATCCCATCGAATCGATCGCGGTGCCGACATCAACCCGCACCAACTCTACCCGCCGGGTTTCGTTCCGCGGGCCTGACGCCGCAAAGACGCCTGCCCAAAGAACCGCTGCAGCCACGTCGACACCGGTCGCGGCGGCGGCGCGGTGCGGGCATCGCCTCGATCACGCCCCACCTTCCCTCGCCGTATTCACCGAGTCGCGCTCCGGAACCGCCAACCGGATAATCCGCATCCGACGCGCGACCACTCATGGCCGACTCGGTATGAAGAACGTGCTCAACCCGCGCGCCGAACGCTAACCGAGTGCTGGCAACTATCCGCGAACAAGTGTCAACCCGCGCGCGACAGGCTTGAGGATCGCAAAGATTTCCGCTCAATCTTCTCCTGCCATCAAAGCCTCGATCTCAGCCGGTGCCTTGGGGCAATCGGTTGTCAATACTTCACGGCCCTCACGGGTCACCAGGACATCGTCCTCGATCCGAACTCCGATACCCCGAAGCGCCTCGGGCAGGCCAGTCAAATGCGGCCCAAAGTACAGACCAGGCTCGACGGTCAGCACCATGCCCGGCTCCAGCTCACGCCACACGCCGTCGATCCGATAATCGCCCACGTCGTGGACATCAAGACCCAGCCAATGGCCCGTTCGATGCATGTAATACGGCTTGTACGCCTCGTCCTCGAAAAGCGCATCGACATCGCCCTGCAAAACGCCCAAGGTGACCAGCCCCTCCGTCAAAACCCGGACAGCCGTCTCATGCGGATCGTTCCAGTGCTTTGCGGGCGCGACCGCCTCGATCGCCGCGAGTTGAGCGGCGAGCACGATCTCGCAAACATCGCGCTGGGCGGGCGAAAAACGGCCAGAAACCGGAAAGCTTCGCGTAATGTCAGCAGCGTAGCCCAGCCACTCGCCACCCGCATCGATCAACAGTAAATCGCCGTCCCGCAATACCGCGTCGTTTTCGGTGTAATGCAGAATGCACGCATTCTCGCCGCCACCGACGATCGGCGGATACGCCGGAACCAGCCCATGTTCACGAAAGGTCTGCCAAAACACGGCTTCAACGGCCGACTCCAACAACCCCGGTCGCACGCCCTGCATTGCGCGACGATGCGCCAAGCCCGATACGCGCGCTGCAAACCGCATCGCATCGACTTCTTCTTTGCTCTTGAACAGCCGCATTTCGTGCAGGACACGAGACAGCGACGTGTAAACCTCTGGTGCTTTAGGCCCATCGCGACGGCGCGCTGCGAGCGCACGGATCCAGCCGAACAAACGCTGGTCTACCGCGTTACGCTCGCCCCACGGCGCACACACCACACGACGCCCGGCGAGAAGATCGGGCATCTGGTCATCAATACGATCCAGCGACTGAGCCGCATCAAAGCCCAGCCGCTCGACCACACCCTCCGGTCCGAGACGTCGCCCGTCCCAAATCTCACGCTCCGGATCTCGAGCACGGCAGAACAACCAGTGCTCGCCGGTGTCGTGACCGGGCACGAGAACCAGCCACGCATCCGGCTCGTAAAAACCGGTCAGATAGGCGAAATCACTATCCTGGCGAAAAGGATGATGAACATCGCGGTTGCGCACCGTCTCGGTTGCAGCAGGGACGATCACCGCGACATCTGGGTCAAGCCAGTCAAGCAAGTCGCTTCGCCGCTTGCGGAAGACCGTCGGCGACAAAGAGGGTCCGCGAGCCGGAATCCCCGCAGTCATCTTCTTCATGTTCGTCGTCGCCTTGTTCGTCGTCTGAGTCATTGCACCACGCTCAATCTCGTCACGCTCCACAGCCCGCGCCAATCACACAAGGCGCAGCCCCAGAATGCTCACTTCGCAAGCGGCGCCGCATCGTGGTAGGCACCGAAATCGTTCTCGGCCTGTAAGAGCTCAAACAAGTACACGCTCGCGACTCGAACAAACTCGTACAGCTCTTCAAAATCGCCGGCAGAATCCTCGAACTCGACGCCCAAGCGCTCTGCGCCAGACTGTGAACACAAATCAGTCCAAGTGTCGCGATCGAGTCGAGCGATCGACGCAAAATCCCGCAGAATTTCATCAATCGCAGGATTCTGGCGCTGCGCAAGCCCCGGTGTTTCGCCAAGACCGGCGAGCAAGCCCTCGACCCAATCAGCCAGCGCAACAACCCGGTCTGCAAGCGCACTCATCGTGGTCGAAGCCTCGATATCAGACGACTCGACACCCTCCGCGCCCGGGTCACCAATGTGCCCATCCGGCTCCACTGTCGGATGGTGCTCGTGCGGAACGCCGAGCTCAGGTCGAAAGCGAATCTCCGGATCATGCAAGGCCCGCAATACCATGAGTCGCAGCCCCTCAATGCCGGACGCGATCGTTTCATCGACAGACTGCCCACCCAACGGCGACGTCTGACCAAAACGCAAAGCGAGGCGACGGGCATCCAGACCTGGATCACCGATCAAGGCACCGCAAGCCAAACCATGCACGCCGGCCGGCGTGAGCGCCCATCCGGCCAAGCGGGTCAAGTGGGCCACATCCAAATCGACCCCGACCGCAGTGCCAGAATTGTGGCCGTCCAACGAATCGACTCCGGCCGCTTCCTGCGACGAAGCCCTTGCAAGCCCGGCGTCGCGCGCACCGGCATCCGGCTTCTCGTCGCCCGAACCACTCGTATCAGAAAAAAGATCGTTGATCTGCAAGGGCATGATTGCGCGGTCCCAGACGAATGCTCAATTCAAAAGTCGCCAGAGCGACCACAGGACGAGTCGAATCGCTCGAAATACTCATCGATGATGCGTGAGCGTCAGAGTATCGAACACCCGCATTCCGACCAAAAGCCGAGGCCAATGCCCCCCAAAACCTCACCGCGAACAGAACCTCGTCTTGGGGGCACGTCGAATGCACGGCGAAATTGGAGTCGCTCAGGGTTCAAAGCCCAATCGCGCACTCGCGGCAGTGCCGGGTCCAAGCGTGTGCCGAGCGAGGGGCCGAGGCCCGAACCATGATGCAGACCAAAGCTCGCGCGCCAACAATCTGACCAGTGCAGGCCCGCACCGAGCGGTCAGGGTGCGCGTCAAAACCCCTGCAAACGGGCTTCGTATGGAAACAACAATAGGCGGTAGAGCGAGTCTCCAAATTGCACGTGGGTGAATTGCGGTTCGCCGAGCTTCAGTGCATTCGACCCGACCGCCGAAATCAATTTCAGACCGAATTGATCCTCGGCGATCAAATGGGCAAGAAAACTTTCGAGTTCCTCCCGAGCAATGGTGCCGGTGTCATCGACGACGCGACACGGCTTCCCGCTTCGCGTGACACCCTCAACGATCTGCGCACCGGGCGCAACAGGTGGGACTGGCATCAAGCTCTCCTCTGATCGCTTTACAACGAGCGATCGACCGTTCAGTCATACGAACCGTTCCGCGCAACCCGCCTTCGGCGAAAATTTAGGCGTTCGCGACACGGCTCGACCGCCCCGCACTCAATCAACACTCCCGGTCGACAAAGACACCGCAAAACAACGCTCGCCAAGCTTGACCGCCAGACCCGATCCGGCGTCCGCTCAAGCCTCCGGAGGGACTCCGTTCAGACTAGAGTGTATAACTTGAATGCTACACTTCGGGGCAAAACGACAAACCGATTCGTGGTTCCGATGACGATCCAAACGTTCGAAAAGCAATTCGATGCCAGATCGCCCCGGACACCCTTCAGGCGCCTCGATAGCCCAAGCGTGCAGCCGAAGCCGCCACGACACCAACGCCCCACCGAGAAACAGCTTCCCATGACAGCATCGCTGCGATCTGATTGATATCGGATAGAGCGCCAACAGCCCAACTGTCGCACAACTATTCGGCACAAGCGGCTGAACTCTCACGCACCGCGTTCACTGTCGATCCACCGCCAACAGGTTCCAACCACATCGTTCGCCGTTGAGCTGGACCTGAATGACAAAGCACCAGCAACGCAAAACACGATCGCCGACATGTCAACAATCGTTGGAAAAAGAACAAAAAAACCTCAAGCGGGATGCCGCGCGAGTCGCTCGGAGCGCAGCAACCGAAACACAAAACGTCGTGAGCGACGGTTGCGCAACCAAGTACCGCGTTCGCACACCCACATGGTCAACGCTTCTCAAACTCCGCCGCAGACCAACGGAACCCGGCACGACCCGCAACGCACACCAACTCTACGCGATGCAAGAGGACATTCATGACGCTGTTCGCCGAAACAGATGACCGCAAACTTAGCGAGCGCGCCCAACGCGTCGCGGAACGCCTCGAAACGGCCATTGCTCGCTGCACAGAACGCAATCAGCGTCTGCAGACCGAAAGTCTGGCGCTCGACGAGCAGATGCATCATTTGAGGGTCGAGCGGGCGCAACTCCGTGAAAAAACCGACGAAGCCCGTCATCGGGTTGAAAGCATGATCGCGCGGCTGCGTAACATGGGGGCGGCGACATGAGCGAAATGGTTCCAGTCAAGGTCAACGTTCTCGGCAAAGAGCTTCAAGTCGGCTGCAAGCCCGCCGAAAGAGCGGCCCTCTTTGAAGCGGCCGGCCTCGTCGATACGCAAATGCGGGAGGTTCGCGACGCCGGTCGTGTCGTCGGCGTGGACCGCATCGCCATCTTGGTCGCCCTCAACCTCGCCAACGAGCTTCTCGCCCTGCGCGCCGAGCGTGTTGAACTCGAACGCAGCATCGAACACCTCGAAGCGCTCGCCGATAAGGTCGAGTCCCTCACCGCCGCACAGGCAAAATCCTAGCCCTGCCGGATAGGCCTGTAGTCAGGTCATGGACTGGTCACAGCCCTGCGTGCCTGCCTTGGCCCTCGCAAGCGTCAATGAGACGTGGTACGGCATTAAGCGGATGGCATCAGGCGGCCAGCTCGGGGGCGCCGCGTCCACGCTCCACCCGCAACGGACGCCCCACTCGAGCTCAAGTCGCTGTCTGCATCGACTCTGGGAAAAAAACTTTCGTCCTGCGGCACTCAATCGTCGGACTAACTCTGACCGCGTGCCTCGATGCTTGGCAGCGGCGCTCGATGTCTGCGCGTTACGCAGCACCCCGTCTCGGCCCGTTCAGCGTTTCCCCGGTTGTGGCACCCGGGACTGGACAGAACCGCAAAAGTAGCCATACTGGAATGAAGCGCGCGTCTGCTGCGTACGTGAGTCACCGGGCAAACCCTTGAGCCTATTTCTAGCGCCCGGGGCGCGGACTTTTCGGCGGTTGAGCATGTCCGGTCACGTATCGGAAAGCCTTTATGTCGGAAGCCGCACCCCACTTGAACCTTTGGTTCAAGGACGAAGGTGACAACGGCGCGAGCGGTGCGCGCTCCCTCATTGAAAAAAACAGCCCGCCACAAGCGGGCTGTCTCCGTTCTGATCGCCAGACTCAAAATGATCAACGCGCCCTGAACCGGACAGCCCGCCCTACACCACGCGGCTGCGGCCCGAAATCCATCGATCGGCGCGTGACTCCACTCAATGCTTGCGGCGAAGAAGTTCGGCAGCCGATTCCCGAAAACCAACCCGGAGCCTCTGCTCGACCCCTTTCGCAACGTGCTTCGGAATTGAAGAAGCCCGGACCCGCGTCATCCGTGACTCGAGTCGCAGACGCGTCCAATCACGAGCGGCCGCGTTGTCTGTCAGCGTCCCGTCTCCCAAAATTTTGCACCCACCCAACGAGCATGTGACCGATGCCGGCAAACTGTGCCAAGTCAACACGCCAAGGATTCCAATCCAATCCAGCCTCCCGACGCGAACGCGTAGCAGCACTTCGAAAGCAACTGAAAAACCGTCGTCAAGCGACGACGGCCGTCCACCGCCAACGGGCTGAACGGCTCATCCTTCGGCGACTCGCTCGAACGCTCGAGACTTGTAGGCGCGCGGCCCTAAAGCACCGCACTGACGCAAAAAGACCCTGTCTCGGCGCTTTCCTGTCGACACCGGACGAGGTCGACCTTCGGCCGCTGCTCCCCGCACTGTCTCGACGCTGGCGAATCGCGCTGCCAAAAATCGACTTCTCACGACCTGGGCATATGACGTTTCTTCCCTGGAAGCCCGGCGACACGCTGCACATCAATCGTTGGGGCCTCGCAGAGCCTCGAGCGCATCATCTCAAGCCTATCGCCCCACGAAACCTCGCCTGCGTTCTGGTGCCTATCGTCGGTGTCGATCGTCGTGGCGGGCGACTCGGCATGGGCGGCGGCTACTACGATCGTGCGTTTTCACATCGCCGCTGGGCGGCCCGCCGCGACGCCGCACCACGCCCACGCCTCGTCGGCATCGCGTTTGCCATCCAACGCGTACGTTTTCTGCCGCTGCAACGCTGGGACATTCAACTCGACGCACTCGTAACAGAATCGGCTCAATACGAATTTAGCCCGTCGCGTGATCGCCGCGCCTCGAAACAACAAAAGCATAAGACCGAGCACCCGAACGTTGCGTAACAAAAACAGAGCGGCGCCTGTGCAAGCGATTGATCCACGTCGTCTCGACGGTTCGAATCCAAAAAGCCAGCAGACGGCCGACACACACTGATTGATCGGTGAGTCGATAATAACGGACCGATTGTCCCGCCCCGCATGAATCATCACTTCTGGAACGGCGAGCAAAAAATCGAAACGATCATCGGATCGACCGAATCAGCGCAGGCCTCAAACAAGCGTCTCTCGTGGGTGTCCAATCCGTATATCTGCAGCCGACCGGATACCACCACACATCCACACGATGTGGAACACCAACCGGCACAACACACGGAACCGTATCGATGGCGTATTGGCTATTCAAGAGTGAACCCGACGTCTTCGGCATCGATCACCTCGAAGCCGTAGGTACCGAACCCTGGGACGGAGTCCGCAATTATCAGGCGCGCAACATGATGCGCGACGAAATGAAGATCGGCGATCAAGCCTTCTTCTACCATTCGAACACCAAGGTTCCAGGCATCGTCGGATGCTGCGAGATCGTTCGCGAAGGCTACCCAGACGACGCCGCGTTCGATCCCGATCACAAATATTACGACGCCAAATCAGACCCAGACAATCCGCGCTGGTATCGCGTGGACGTCCGATTTGTCAGCCGCTTTGCCGATACGATCGCCCTCGACTGGCTCAAGTCTCAACCCGAAATGGCCGATAGCCCATTGGTCCGTCGCGGCAACCGGCTCTCGATCGTACCGGTCACGCCAGAGCAATGGGCGTTCATCCTGAGGCATGCGAAGCTTCACAGCGACTAAGGTGAGACGCCAAGCGATTTATAAATGATCGCTCGCGTCACGGACACCGCTCACGAAGCGCTACAAGGCCTCATCGTCATGCCAAACTCATCCGACTCAAGCCGATTCGAGCCATCGACTCCAGCCGCCCACGACGCAAACACGACACCACGCTACCGAATGGTTTACTTCGCGCATGACACGATGGCCGCCATGTTGCGTCTGGCCTTCGCTCTCAAGCGGGAACCTCTGACGACCGATGTCGTCGGCTGGCTTGACGACGAAACTTTCTTTGACCTCGGCGTCGCCCGGCGATCACCAATCCTGATCGAAGACGATCGGATCGTTCATTCGGACCACGACACCGACCCCAGTCACAGTGAAGCCTTCGCGCTCGCCTTTCTGCGAAACATCGATCTGCGACTCACCGAGGGTCCCGCCCTGTCCAAGCCTCTTTCCGATGATGCGTGGCAGGCCGTCCTCGATTGGCGCACCACGCTCACCCACATCCACGCCCGCCTGATTGCGCCCATCGCGCCGGCGATGCGAGGAATCGGCGATGACCCGCAGGCGCTGGCGGCCTACAAACGCGAGGTCGAGCATCGCTTCGGACAAAGTCTGGAAGAACTCGCGAACGATCGATACGGCGCCTGGGAACAGCTCAAAAACCGAGGACACCTGATCGGCCTCGGACGCCATCTGGCGACCGGTCGCTTCTACTTCGGCAGCGAACCCAGCATCGCCGACTGCCTGATTACCGCTGATCTCTATCCTCTTCAACTGCACGACGGAGTCCACCTTCCCATCGATCTGATGTATTACCTGGCTCGAGTCGAAGATGCTGCGGGGATTGATCTATCCGCAGACTGGCTGGCACGCTGATCTGGCGACTCATCGCAGCACGGCCGCGAACGAAAGACCGAAACGTCTCGCTCGCGTGACCCGCTCACTCGAAACCTTGTTGAGGCGACGAGCTCATTCAAGAAGCACAACGAACCCCGTACCCTGCGGCCCGTCCCCGCCGTGATCAAAAGCCGGCAAACAAGCGGATGGCAACGCCCCCGTGTCATCATTGACGCAAAACAAAAGGACCGAGAGTTGCGCGATATTTGGCCTCGTTGCCACATCGACCAGGAGAACCCATGACCCTATCCGAGCTGTTGACTGCCCTCGCCCGCGACGTCGACCCGGCATTTCTCGCACCCGATGCCAAAGGCACTCTCGAGGCGGCTGAAGCAGAGCAAACACAGAATCCCGTAGTCGGAGAGATCATCCGCGCATGGATCGAGCGCGTCGGTCACCGCGATCCCGAAGCTCGCATCGAGCGCGTCGACGCTGTCAACGCACTCGCCCGAACCCGGCTGAAATACATGGCCGACGACGCGCCGATAGACGCGTTCCGATTGGTTGAAAAAACCATCACGCAAATCGATGCGGCGTTCAACGACGAAGCGCTCGCAAGCAAATCGAAATAAGCCAACAGATTCGAACCGAGGACAGACCGACGATGCCTCGCAAATCGACGCTCCGTCACAAATCCACCGCCACGTCTCGCCAGCAGAAATCGCCCATCCAAAACGGCGACGACGCACGAAAAAACGAGACCACGACAACGCCTGACACCCCCGCGAAAAGCGACGGCCCCTGTCTTCGCATCCTGCTCGGTGGATGGATCGCGCTGGGTCCTGGTAAAGTTCGGCTCCTCGACGCGATCGAAAATACAGGATCGATCTCGGCCGCAGCCCGAAGCCTCGGCATGTCCTACCGTCGCGCCTGGAACCTCGTCGACGCGATGAATCGCTGTTTCAGGCAGCCGCTCGTTGACACCGAAATTGGAGGGTCTGCCGGTGGCGGTGCGAGAATCACTGCCGCCGGCGAAGAAGCGCGCCAGCGGTATCGCGACATGGAAGCCAAAGCGGCCGCTGCACTCGCACAGGACTGGGCCGATTTTTCGCCATTGCTAAAGGACCCTGACGCCCCCTCTCTTCGAGGTTGACCGTCAGCGACGCCAAACGAGCGGCTCGTAGCCTTGGGCAGCGTCCTGACTGCAAACCGCAGATCGAAAAAGAGCGTACACAAGCGACCATTTTGAGGATCGTTCAGGTCGGCCGCGACCGGCACGAACGGTTTCTGACGAACACTCGCGAAAGGCGCCATGCCTGCACGCTACGGCCCCTGTCTGACACGTCTTCACTGTGACGAGCTCGATTGTCCTCTGCATGCGCAATCGCGGACGCAACAACTCCGCCAAAACTTCAGCAAGAAACGCTCGACAAGACACGGGCCAGCGCATCATGGAACATCGCTGAACAAGGGTAAGTGAGCGCATCGGTGTTTTCTCTGAGGCTCGCTCCCTCATCCGACGACCCGTTTTGGTCGCCTGCCCGCGCCTCGCGCGGTATGCCGCCCGCGGCATCCCTCGGCGTTTCTCCTAAGCCCATCGCATGATGCCGAGGGTATCCCGCAGAGATACGCGCTACAGCTCAGCGGCTGTCTGTCCGCCAAGCGAAAGCTCGAAGCTCGGCGCCCAGACCAAATCGAATACGAACCGCCCAAAACGACGACCAGCCCCAAGTGCAAACCACGTCGATCAACGACCACGCACTCGTAGACGCGTCCACGCGCCCGGCAGCGCGGCGGCCTCATGACTCACGATAATCACGATGCGAGACGAAAAGAAAGGCATCAAGCCAGCGATCACGCGTTCGCGCATTGCATCGTCCAATCCGGCGAATGGCTCATCGAGCAAGACCAACGGTCGATCCTGAAGAACGATCGCCGCCAACGCCAGGCGAGCTCGTTGACCACCCGACAAATAGCGCCCACCCGGACCCATTCGCTCCTCAAGCCCCACCCGAGCGCGAAGCAAATCATCATCGAGACCGACCTCTGCCAGAGCTTTCCAACAGCGATCGTCATGTGAATCGGTCAAAAGTGCCGATTCTTCGCCATCATCGGCTGTCGGCGCTGGCCGGGCTGCATGCCGACCGAGGCGCAGAAAATCGCCGATAGTCATATCTGGCAACACTGGATCCTGAGACAAATGGCTGACGTTGAACCCCGGCACTCGCTCACCCGGCCATAGCGAAAAACCGAACGGCGCATAATGTTTGTCATGATCTTCGTCGTTTGAACGCCAAAACGGCGCATCCGTCGGCTGCTCGTCGTCATCGGTGCTTTTCGAATCGTGCGCGGGTCGCACGTCACCCGATCGCGCATCACCCTGACGCTCTTCACCGCTCCAACTGCTCTGCAACAACCGAATCTCGCCAGCTACCGGCGCCAACTCGCCGGCGAGTGTCGCCAACAACGCCGACTTGCCGACACCGCTTGGGCCCGTCACCACCAAGGGCACCCCCCGATCGACCGTGACCGTGATCGGCCGTAACAACGACACGCTGTTGGCGAAACCCACTTCGAGGCGCTCGATCTCGATCCGATCGATCACGCCTGACGCTGCAGAGACCCTCGTGCTCGGTACCGAGCGTCCCTGCAACAGCAACGGCATCAGTCGCGCCTGCGCCTCATTGGCTTCCGCAACCCGCCAAAACGCGCCGGGCAATGCAGCGAACGCCTCGCCAAGCCCAAGTGCGAGCAGAGGCAAGGCCACCGCCACCGGCGCCGAGATGATCCCGGCCTGCCAGACCTTGAGCGCGACCACCGCCACGGCCAAGGCACCGAAACCAGTCAACGTCTGCGTCAACAGCGTTGCAACACGCTCGATGCGGTCTTGCCATGCCCGCATCCGGCTACGTTCTGTATCCAGCGCCGCCAGCCCATCGAACGCGTGCCGACTGCGTCCGCGCCCAATCAAATCGGGCAGATCCCCCAGCGTCTCGAGCATTGCCTCACGCTCGCGCGCCCGTGCCGCGACCACCGCTCGACCGGCTTTGCGACCGGCACGCGCCGCCACGATCGCCGCGCCGAAGATGGCCAGCGACTGCGCAACGATGATGCCTGCCAACTCAGTTCGACCGACGCCCGCGAGAATCGCTGTCACGACGATCAATGTCGCGATCGCAGCCACCAGTGGACCGATGATTCGCAGCGGGACCGCATCGAGCGTGTCGACATCCGCAGACAGGCGCGTTTGGACATCGGCCGAATGCAGCGCGTCGATGCGATGCCAGTGCGTGCTGAGCACACCCGCAAACACACGCACTCGAAGGTCACGCAAGGTTCGTAGAACCGCATCGTGACTGACCAGACGTTCAAAATATCTCAGCAACGGGCGCGCGATCGCCAGCCCTCGGATCGCGCCCGACGGCGTGTACAAATTCAGCGTCGCCACTAAACCCGCACCCGCCAATGCCGTCGCGGTCAAAAACCAGCCGGACACCGCCAACAGTCCCAGCCCACTGATCCAGGTCACGCTCAACAGGAGAAACGCGAGCGCATAGCGCCCCGGCGCCGCGAGCAACAACCAGCCGCCAAACAACCGTCGAGCGTCAGACATCGCCCGAGGAGTCTCGCATTGATGAGTCTCGCATTGACGATCCGACACCCCCGAAGTCCGGCTCTGCATGGCCCCGACAATCCGAGACCCGTCTGCACGGTCTCGCATCATCGACCTTCCGCCTCGTGCCTGTGTCGAACAGCTGGCTTGCCGTTCGCCGCCGCTGAATGCACCGTTGTTCGCGCCAGATGAACAACGCGATCGGCCTTCTCAGCCACAGCCGGATCGTGCGTCGCGACCAGCAGCGTCCAACCCTGAGTCCGCGCGCGCCGAAACAATTCATCGATCACCCGATCGCGAGTCTCGCCATCCAGCGCCTTAGTAGGCTCGTCGAGCAACCACAGCGACTCAGGCGCAAGATAAGCACGCGCCAGCGCAATGCGCTCGGCCTGCCCACCTGAAACGCCGACCCCGAGTTCACCGATCGGACGCTCAAGCGTCCAACCCTCGTGCGCCAAATCGAGCCCGGCCGCTCGCAGCGCCTCGAGCAAAACCGCGTCGTCGCAAGCGTTAACGTCCTCGCATTCTTTTCGACCACTTCGCTCGCTCTCTGCCTGCTGCCCCGCTTTCGATCGCGCGTGCACTTTTGTGGTGATCACCCGATGATTCATGTCCTGATCGACACACCCAGAAATCGCGTCGTGACTCAACGTCGGCGCGCTGGCGCTCCCCAACCGGCCCATCCGGCCAACCTCAAGATGTCTCGTCAACGCATCCCGCAAACTTCCAGCGTAAAGATGCAAACTCTGCCCGATCCAGACGAACCGACTCGCGGACGGTGCACGGACGACGCGACCCGAAGCGGGCTTCAAAAAACCCGCGATCAGCGCCAGAAGGGTCGACTTACCGACACCCGAGGGGCCCATGATCGCGACCACCTCACCGGCGCGCAGCGAGAACTCAAAATTTTGCAGCACGGGCACGACTCGGCCGGGCGGGGTGTAACTCACCGCAACGACTCGCACCAACACGCTGGAATCCCCATCAACCCCGAGTGCATCGTCACGCGCACCAGTCGTGTCGTCTTCACCACCAGAGCCAGCCGGGACCGCTGACCGCTGACCGAGCGTTGCCGCACCGGCTGCTTCCGGATCTCTCATCAACGACTTCTCGATCGCCGCCAAAGCCACCAGCGCCGCCTGAGCCTCAGCGCGATCGTGATAGCGCTCAGCCCAGTGACGAATCGCCATGAAGTACTCTGGCGCCAACAGCAGAATCCACAAGCCCGTCAAAAGCGTGAGTTGGGGCGCCGGCCCGTAGTCGATCGCACCGAATAACGCAAATCCAATGTAGATCGCCGTCATACCGATCGCGGCTGCGGCAAAAAACTCGAGGACCGCTGACGACAGAAACGCGATCCTCAACACCCTCATCGTCAAGCGCCGAAAGGCATCCGACGCACTCGCGACGTCGGCGACCGTCTCAGCACCTGCGCCGGCGCGACGCAACCATGCAGCCGCCTGAACGCGATCGACAAAGTACCCGCCGAGCCGCGTCTCCTCAGCCTGCTGCGCCTCATGAATTTTCGCCGCCCCCATCCCGATCAACGCCATGAAGACCGGGATCAAAGGCGCCGCGAAGGCCAATAAAAATCCGGCGATCCAATCGAGCGCAAACACAACCGCCAGCACACCGATGACCATCGTCAACGCCTGAAAAGCGGCCGGTTCGGCCGCCGCGTAAGTCGCATGCGTCCGCTCGACCTGACGTTGATAACGCGACACGACCTCGCCAAGCGGCGCGGCCTGGGCAAGGCCAAGAGGGCCGGCTTGATCGATTGCGCGACGCAAGCGCTCGCGCAGCCGCGTCTCAACCGTGAATGCGCGCCACGCGGCACCCTCATCACGCAGGAGTGAGCCGACCGCGCGCACCGCGAGCCCCACGAACGCCACCACCAACGCGATCAAGGTCGTCGAAAAGTCACCCTCCGACAGCACGGGCGACAACCACGCGATCATCCAATCGCCCGGCTCCTGACTGAGCCATCGACTCGGCACTACTGCCGCCAAAAGCAGCGCAAGCGCGCCCGTCAGGATCACGGTACCTGCGACATGCAGAACGGCGCCCGACATCATGACGAGGGTCGACTCAGTAGGCGGTGCCACAGCGCGCGCCAAGCGACGCGCTGCGTGCTTTTGCGCCTGCACAGCCGTCTCGTCCGTAAGCGCCGATTCCGAGTCCACGTTCTCAGCGAGTGAAGTCACACCGGACGCATCGACACGTTCGCCGACGCATCGATTCGGCTTGATCCATCGCCACTAGCATGCGTCATGCCCACACCTCCGCGGTCACACAGCCATTCGCTGAAAAATCCCCAAGCAGCAGACCGACTGCCCAAGGATGCTTCGGCGTCGCAACGAGAAACCAGGCCACCTTGATGGCATTAAAGCGGACACTGAATTCCGCGTCAGCGCACTTTCAAGCTTGATCGAGCAGACGGGGTACTCGAGCAACGCCCAATCCGACCCAGGTCACTCGGCCGACCTTCACCGACGACAGATCCCCAGACCTATGGACGCTGAAGCGCGTTCATCCTGCGCTGCAAAAATGGCCAACCGCCAACGGGCACTACGGCGTCGCGAATGAGCCAATTCGATAGCGGAATCAAAGCCAGATCCTTTGGATCCAAGCGCCTGAGCCCCTCCCAAACGTGCAGTCTGCAGAGTCTCCAAAAGCCCTCACAAACCAGCGACATAGGCCAGAACAGAATCCTGCAAGCGCTGCGCGGCCGCCCCATGCGCGTCGGCATGGCCCATCATCACCACAACGACATACTCTCGATCCGAATCGCTACGCACCATCGCAGCCACGGCGCTCACGGCGTTCAAACGCCCTGTCTTGACATGAATCCGTCCGGCCTCCTTCGCCCCCTGAAAACGACGGCGAAACGTCCCATCGACACCCGCGATCGACATCGAGGACACAAACTCGTAGCGCGTCGGATGACGATGCGCCGCGACCAGCAGAGCGCCCATCTGCCGCGGCGTCATCCGCGCGACGCGCGAAAGCCCGGATCCGTTGTCAAAAACCATCCCTCCGACATCGACGCCCTGTTCGGCCAATACCTCGAGCACCGCGCGACGAGCCTTTTCGAGTGTCGCTGGGGCGCCATAGCGCTTCGCCCCCACCGCCATCGCCATGTGCCGGGCATGAACATTGTTGCTCCATTTGTTGACCGGCCCGAGTAGTTCCGCCAACGGCGGCGATGCATGGCGGTAGATGCGGTCCAGCCCGGAGTGACCGGCGCCATTTTCAACCCGCACCTGCCCGCTCAGCGAGCCGCCCTGCATTCGCCACATCGTACGAAACATCTCGGCCGCGTAATCCTCGGGCGTCAAGGCGACCCGGTAGAGATTGTATGCGCCGCATTGACGTGGATACGTCCCGGTGAAATGCGCCGTAGTACCCGTCGCATCGCGCGAGACATCAAACACGATCCCGCGCTGCCAAGCGCCACAAGACCCACCGCCCAACTGCACCCGATTGTCGATCCTCAAACCCGGCAACGGTGGATCGGTCTCGACTCTGAGTCGATCGCCATCGACGTAAAAGTAAAATTGAATCGCTGACGCGTTCACATGCAGCGCGTGTGCGGGCTGGTTATAGGCCCGAAGCGGCTGCCCATCAAACGCGCCGGGATCAACAAACGGCAAGCTGAACGCCGCGCCATCGAGGATCACATCACCGCGAATCTCGCGCACACCCGCACGTCGAATGCCCGCGATCAACGAAAAATAACGCTCGGTGTTCAGCCCTGGATCACCCGTCTTGACCAGCACCAGATCACCGTCAAGCACGCCCTCGCGTACCGTACCGCGGACCCGGACATCCGTCATCCACTGATGATCCACGCCCAATTCAGCCAACGCTGTAAAAGTCGTCGCCAACTTGATCGTCGACGCTGGGTTGAATGGCGTATCGCCCTGATGAGCCGCCAACGGGACCTCTTCATCGACGCGCTGGATCCAGACACCAACGGCACTCGGCGGCAACCCCGACGCCGCAATCGCTGCTCGCAACGGCTCCGGCAAAACCTCTACGCCTTGCGCATGACCGAGCCCGGCGCCACCCAACACCAGCATCAAGGCAGCCCGCATCAGCACCGAGTGCCATCGACACTCAATACGACGACGCCTTATCCAACCCTTCACCGAAGACCTCCACATCCATTCACCGCAACCCGGCACGGCCAGTTTGCGGCGGCCGACAGCCAGCAGCAAGCGGTATTTGCCGTCGTCAGGCGCGAACTAAACGACCGGCCTGTCGCCGACTCAGACAGTCCGCTGCCTGTGAAAGCACAGCCGCTGTTCGTCGCAGCATCGGACCCGTCGTCCCACGGCCGCCACCCCGACACGGATGATTAGGGCGCGCAGGGTTCGTCTTCGATGTTCCGGGGCGTCGCTGTTTGAAGCGTTGCGGACGACCTACCGACGAGATCGAGAAGGCCCGAGAGGCTCAGGTCCGCAACGATCAGATCGCCCTCGGCGGCCAATCCGCCGACGCGGAAAGCGACAGTGACGCAAAAATCCTCCGTCGCTCGCGACAAATAGATATCCGAGATGAAACGAGCCGCGCCCTGAGCGATCGCGCGATAGTACGGTGCCGTCGATCGATCCACACCGCGGCCCCGCGCCCGAACGCGATCGGCCAGCCGCGGGTTGACACAATTGTCAAATCGCTGCACGCCGTTAGCATCGAGGCGGTATACCAACTCGAAAAACGGATACGAATCGAACCAACCGTCGGGGATGCCATCGTCCGAATTCGCACGCAGCAGCCACTCATCGAGCGCAGCAAAGGCCTGATCCTGCCATTGAAACTGACGCGCGGGTGGCGGCAACGGCAACACCCGCTGCGGCGGCCCCTCCCACACGATAACGCTCCCGCTGACTTTCTTTGCTGCCGATTTCAAGCGGGCGGCCCGTTGAGCGAGCTCGATGCTATCGATCACAGCCCCATCGAGTCCCGCTTGCACCACCACCACCGAGACGTTGGCACGATCCTCGACGGGAGGCGCGCAGGTTTCGCGATCGAGCGGCTCGTTTTCACCTTGACAGTACAGATGAACCGCAAGAGCATCGAATTGCGCCACCGCGCGCCTTATGGCCGGCAACCATTGGGCCGACGTCGGCGGCGCCAAGACGACGAAATCATCCCCGCCGATATGCCCCACGACGACCGCCGGATCGCTGGCAAAGGCACCGCGCAGCGATTCCGCGAGCAGTTTGATCATGGCATCGCCACGCACAAAGCCAAAGCGATCGTTGAACGCCTTGAATCGATCGAGATCGACGTACAACATCACCAAGCCCTCGCGACGAGTCTGCAAGTCATGCATCGCCCGCCGCAGACGCGGTCCTGTCGGCATCCGCGTCAACGCATGTACATCGTGATCCACCACCTCATCGAGACTGCGTTCGAGCACCCTCTGCGCATTGATCAAACCGAGGTAACGCCCCTCGTCGTCGCACACCACCCACGGCTCATCGCTGCTCGGGGAACGGAAGACACGCCAAAGGATTTGCCGAACCGGGACATGTCCCGACAGGCGGTGATGAAGAGGCCGGACCAGACGACCGATACCGCCACGAGCGACTTCTTGACCGGGTAAACCACGGACGGCACGAGCACGATCGACGAACCCCACGGGGTGATCCTGATCGACGACAACGATCGACGTCAACGCGGGATCTTCATTGAAGCGGGCACGCAAATCACCGAGGCTTGAGTGGAGATGAGCCGGCTCGACAAACTCGATATCATCCGCCAAGGTCAAGGATCGGCGCTTGACACTCTGAGAATGCGCCTTTCGCGCCGATGGGACGTGCCAGATCGGGACCTCGGGTTGCGGGGCCGGGCGGGCGATCGCATAGCCCTGAGCGTAGGGAATACCAATTTCGCGTAGACACTCGAGATCACGGTCGTCCTCGACACCCTCCGCAATGCAGGCCGAACCCAGCCGTTCGCCGAGATGAGCCAGCGACTCGAGCATCGCGCGGCGCGTCTTCGAACCCTCGCACGCATGTACCAGCGAGCGATCGAGTTTGATGAAATCAGGCTTGATCGCCGCGACCGCCGACAGCCCGCTGAAACCCGTCCCGAAGTCGTCGAGAGCGAGGCGGAAACCACGCTCGCGCAAGGCACTGCAGCGCGCAGCAAGCTTCGATAGGTCCTCAACCTTCTCCGACTCGCTGATTTCGAGGACGATCTCCGCGGGCGCGATCGCCAGTTTATCCACCAGCGCCACGATCGGGTGCCGATCGAGTTCGCCCACCATCAGGTTTTGCGGCAGAACATTGACGAACAGAGGCATTCCCGACGGCAATCGTTCTCGTTTGTCGCGCAGCGCCATGCGCTGCGCACTGCGCTCGAACACACACAGACGGCGTGCTCGCCGCGCAACACCAAAAATGACATCGCCCGCGAGAACGCCACGCGTCGGATGGCGATAGCGCGACAGCGCCTCATACGCAAAAACACCGTGGTCAGCCGCGAGATCGACGATCGGCTGAAAGTACGTACACAGACCCGCCTCGGGCGGCGACATGACCCAGTTCTCATGCAAGCGAGCGTGCAAAACCGAAAGGGGTTCGATTCGCGTCAGGGCGTCGAGCCGCATCTGCGATTCCGGCGTCAACACCCCGGCAGTGTCACCACGCAGAGCATCCGGATCTTCGTCGATCCAGACGGCCTCGACCTGCTCGGCAAGGTGATACGGCAGTTCGTTCACCAGCGCGCCCACCACCTCGGCCAGATCACGGCCTTCGCGTGGTTCAAAAGTCCACAGCTCGACATGCCCGGAAACCGCCACGAGCGGGATTTTTAGTGGCGCAGTGCGATAGACCGCCCGACCGAGTTCCGACCATCCCGCCGGCGCGGTATACCCATGGATCGACACGCAGAGCATCCCAATGCCTCGTTGTCACAGAGCACGACGACTTATCGCGGAGGAGCCTGACAGACCAACGGACTGCAGAGCAAAGCCACCCCGGACGCACCCAGAGAGATAAGCGATGCCACAGGGTGAGCAAGTACCGCGCCAGACGTCGCGCAAGTGAGATCGCAAACAGGCGCCGGCGATCAGCGCCCTGCATATTTCAACGTATGAGTGCCCGACGTCGTGGCCTTCAGGGTCGCACAGAGGTCGTGTCCGCGGTGTCCCTCTGACCGATCAACCAGCGACAACGACGCGTAAGGTTTTACCCCAAGCCAGACGGGCCCTGATCGGAAACGCCCCCACCCTCGACTCGCGTTCAACGTTGACGCCCATCGAAGTGACTGATCACATTTGGCAGATCCGCGCACGGTGCGGCTGGCCGGCCCCGAAGCTCACCGGCTTTGCTCACAGGCCTCATCCATCGGCCTAAGAATTCCGGCGCGCAAACGATCGCAACACCCGGCTTCACCCTGGCGCACCAGAATGGATCGATCTGTGGTGAATCACATGATCGACAAGCGTGCCTCAGAGCCCCGTTGACGCCTCGCTGTAATGCACTAACGCACCAAATCGTCCCAGCATCGAATCAAAACGGTGCCTTTTTTGACTCCCGTCACCGCCGCGCCAGCGACATCACGAAGGCTACCCAGCCTACTGAAACCCACCGCTCACGATACGTCCTTCAAGATCGATGTCCGCGAAGTATCGTGAACGATCCGTGCGAAACTCCCGAGTCGCAATATCGCCCGGCAAGATCAGTGTCACGTCCGGATAGACCTTGCGAAAAAGCGCAGGCGTGGGGCGAGACGCCACGAATTCTTCGAATTGGGCCAAGTCCTGCACGTTCCCGGGTCGCGCTTTGAACGATCGACCCTCGGTCACGATGTCACTCATATCTTTCTGCGGCCATGGCGCAACTGCGGCTCCTTCGTATCCCCTCTCGGCGCAGCCCATCACCATACCGACCGCCGCCATCAGTACCCACGGCCCCAGCCCCCGAAACCCGACTGATCGTGAACGTGATGCAGGGCGCTGAAAAAGTTTCATATTCCATGCTCTCGGGTCGACATGAACCTGACTTGCGGCCATTTTTCGATCGCCATTTGGAGGTTGACGCGAGTCGGCGCAATGTATACGAGATCCCCGCCGTGGTCGATCGCGAGGTGACTCGCCGCCTTGTCACGAAACTCGGCCAGTTTCTTGGCATCGTCGCATTGCACCCAGCGGGCCGTCGCCACGTTCACGTTTTCAAAACGCGCGTCGACCTTGTACTCCGTACGCAGGCGCTCGGCGACCACCTCGAACTGCAACACGCCCACTGCCCCGAGGATGTAATCGTTGTTGATCAACGGACGATAGAGCTGCGTGGCGCCCTCTTCGCATAACTCCTGCAGGCCCTTTGCGAGCTGTTTCATTTTCAGCGGATCCTTCAGCTGCGCCCGACGAAACAGCTCAGGAGCAAAGTTTGGAATCCCAGTAAATCTCAGCGCTTCGCCATCCGAAAACGTATCGCCGATCCGAATCGTGCCGTGATTATGAATACCGATGATGTCACCGGGATAGGCGCTCTCAACGTGCTCCCGATCTGACGCCATAAAGGTCAACGCATCGGGGACTCGCAGTTCCTTGTCGATGCGCACATGATGCAATTTAGCACCCTTCTCGAACACGCCAGAGCAGACTCGCATAAACGCGATTCGATCACGGTGTTTGGGATCCATATTCGCTTGAATCTTGAAGACAAAACCCGTAAACGACGATTCATCCGGAGTCACCACACGAGTCGTCGTCTGGCGCGGCTGCGGACTCGGTGCAAACTCAACAAAATCGTCGAGCAATTCTGCAACACCGAAGTTATTGATCGCAGAGCCAAAAAACACGGGCGTCTGACGTCCCATCCGGTACTCATCAAGATCGAACTCATGCGATGCGCCGAGCACCAGCTCGAGCTCCTCGCGTAGCTCCGATGCCTGCTCCCCGAGCACCTCATCGAGTCGCGGGTTGTGCAGACCTTCGATGATCTCGCCGGTATTGCGTTTGCCACCGACTTCTGGCGCGTACAGATGAATCTGATCGCGCCGCAAGTGATAGACCCCCTTGAAGCGTTTGCCCATACCGATCGGCCAGGTCACGGGCGCGCAGGCAATCTTCAACACATCCTCGACTTCATCGAGCAATTCGATCGGCTCACGTCCTTCGCGGTCCAGCTTATTGACGAACGTCATGATCGGCGTGTCGCGCAGGCGGCACACTTCCATCAACTTGATCGTGCGCTCCTCGACGCCCTTCGCCGCGTCGATCACCATCAACGCCGAATCGACTGCCGTCAAGACGCGATACGTGTCTTCGGAGAAATCCTCATGCCCCGGCGTGTCAAGCAGATTCACGATGCGATTGCGATAAGGAAACTGCATCACCGACGACGTCACCGAGATCCCGCGAGACTTTTCCATCTCCATCCAGTCCGACGTTGCATGCCGACTCGATTTGCGGCCCTTGACCGTTCCCGCCAGCTGAATCGCACCGCCGAACAGCAACAGCTTCTCAGTCATCGTCGTCTTACCGGCGTCAGGGTGCGAAATGATCGCAAACGTGCGACGGCGGTCGATCTCTGGATGCATCAATGTCTCCTCAACAAGCTAGCGGCGCCATCATCGCGGCACGCTCTCGGCACAATCGCGTTCTGTCGTCGCGCAAAACGCCCGCATACGATCATTCGCGACGGCGACACAACTAGTTCACGTAGCCCGCTAGTGTATCAAGCACCCGAAAGCGCCTCGTCCTCAAGGGGCGCGGCGAGCCTCAGGGCGCGTTCACGGCCAACGGCGGCGATGTGATCACCGACGAGATTCTTGACTCGAAGCGACGTCTCGGCACCCAACTCGTTGATCGACGCAAGCCTGGACCATGGCTGAGCGCGCACTCAAGATCTGCTCACAGCGGTCCACGCTCGCTTGTTTGAGCGACGCCGATCGTCTGCATGACGGTGCAACCCACGACGACCACGAGACGCGGTTCGGATGGCTTTTGCACGTTGATTTCACGCCTATGCCAGATGGCGAGACCGCGCAGATACCCAACGTAACGCCGTGCGTGATCGTCCGTGCTTCGACCGACTAACCGGTCAGAGCAATGACCGCGATACGACCACCGTCGACCCTCTACACGCATCGCAATCACAGCCAACACCCAGAGGCATCGGTCAATGCCCACGATCATGAGCGCGGCGCTCTATCCATCGATGACCGATGAGCTTTCTGCGTCCGAGGTCAACAAAAAGGGGCCGCGATACGGCCCCTGTTCTCCTGCCTCGTCTGTTAAAGACCCGGTCTGCTGGCACGATGTCGCGCACCAGTGCGTCTGCGTTATTCGAGAGGAAGCCTTTTCCACTCCTACGACTCGTCCCGCATCGGTTCGGAAAGCGAGGACCCGTCGAGCGCCTGAACTCGGAAAAAACGACCGCCCGACTCCGAGAACGAATAGTTCGCTCGCAGAAAGTTACGTGCAGTGCCGCGCGGGCGGACCACCGTATTACGCGACGCTCGCGCCCTCGCCTACTGAGTCGTGAGATTGATCGCGAGACTGCAGGCGCCTCGCGCTACACCCCTCTCGCAGCTTTCTAAACCCCTTCTACAAGACAGAGTGGATGAACATTGGCGCCAGCGATCAGCGCGCGTCTGCCAATTGGGACTCAGCGCGCGCGCGCTCTGCCCCGCTCATTCTTGACCAGGCACTGCGCTCACCCTCGGTGTCCCCAGCGCGGCGAAACCACACATAAGCAGACACCGCGTCGGCAGAGACTCCACGACCCTCGAGCAACTGCTGGGCATAACGTCGCTGCGCATCCTTCTGTCCGAGTTCGGCTGCCTGACGCGTCCACTCAGTCGCCCGCATACCCTGCCCTGATCCCGCGGCACCACTATCGAGCAACACGCCTAGGTAGTACGCTGCGTTGGCGTCGCCGGCCTTGGCCGCACGTTCCAAACGGTCCAGTCCCTGCACAGCATCGCGCGGCTGACCGCGCTCATCGCGACTCATATACAGAACACCAAGCCAATAGTTCGCCGCAGCATGGCCGCCGTCGCCCGCGCGCCGGTAATGGTGCAGAGCTCGCACCGGGTCGGCTGGTCCCGTCGCGCCGGTTTCAAACAGATGCCCAAGGCGATAGTCCGCCTCTAAATTCCCCCCTTCAGCCGCGGTGTTCATCCAACGAAGCCCTTCAGCTTCATCGACCGGCGCGCCCCAGCCATAGAGGTAAGACTGCGCCAGCTCGAATGCCGCATTTGAATTGCCGGCAAGTGCCCGAGCTTGGATCATTTCAAAACGATGCCGCAACAGCTCCGCTTGACGCGCATCTGCCGTCGCGGCCGCAGGCAGCGAAAAAGCAGCAACAACCGATGCGACCTTAATTAAGACCGCCGACGTGCCCGTTTCTGCAGCCATCGGCTCTGCTGCGCCTCCAAAGCCCACAGGCTGTTCAAAACCGCCTCCGAGCCATATGACCGGCGCGAACGCCAGCGCCACGGCCCACGATGGGCGCAAACGAACCCCCGCAAATCGCGGACGATGCAGCGAACCCGGCCGACTACGAATCAACGATAACGACATGAACACACCTCCGGGTCGACGACCCTCAAGCAATACGATGTTGAAAAGCCATTCCAAGCCCGGCCCGGTGAGAGCCTGCTTTTCGACCCCGCCGGCTGCCGCGAGCGGAAGAGCTCGACGACCCCATCACCGCCGGAACGCGAGCGAGAACACCAGATAGAGTAGACCCGTTAGACCCAAACTCCAAGCACAGAAACGACCATGCCGAAAAATAAATTGCACTCAAAACAAAAACTTCAGACAAATTTCTAAACGAAAGGTAAAAACCATTACAGCGCTCAAACGATCACAACGCGACGGCCGGGGCCTTTGAAACGATTGCATCAAACGATCACAGGCGTCGCCGGAATAAACTGTTCAATACTTTCACGTTCCCGGCACATTCAGCGGCCGCAGGGCGCGCACCTCAACGACCTCGACGCCGCCCACAGCTCAACGCACTGGATCAAATTCTCAGAAACAATGAAGTTGACGCGCAGAAGGCGACCCCATCCACACGACGCGCCCGATGGCAGACGCCGCTCGATGTCGACGGGCCAATGGAAAGTCGAGAAATGACGATTTCAGGCTACTCAAAAAAACACAAGCGCCTCAGTCAAGCCCCGCAATTTGAGCACTTACAACGATTCGAGGGTTAGGCCTGATCCAGATCAGCACAATCACGCACGTAAACCCAAGCATCCTCCCGGTCGTCGATCGCCGGGTAATAACGTGGCCGCACACCGATGCGCTCAAAGCCCTCGCTGGCGTACAGGACCAACGCCGCGTGGTTTGAAGGTCGCACCTCGAGAAACAAACGCTTCGCGCCTCGTTCAGCTGCGCTCGACAAAAGACGGCGCAACATCCAACGACCCACGCCTCGCCCTTGAGCGAAAGGCGCGACCGTCAAGTTCAACAAGTGCCCCTCGTCAGCCCCGTACGAAAGCATCGCATGGCCGATCAGGGCGCCATTCGGATCTTCAACAACCCAACCGTCATAACCGACTCGCAAGCAATCGCAGAAAATCCCGCGCGTCCACGGAAACAGGTAGGCCGCCTCTTCGGTCGGCATCAAGGCCTCGATATCGACAAGTTGCATCGCACGCAGCGTCAAGCCGCCCGGCGCAGCATGGCGATAAGGTAGTGCCGGATCACGCGCAAGCATTGCACCATCAGCCCTCCGTGCGATCCGGCTCGGCTCACGGGGATGTTCCGAAGCCTCCGCCGCAGCCGACGGCCGCCAATCGCTTGTGGCTGATGAGCTTTCGCTCGTTTGACGACGAGAACAAGCCTCGCCCGCTGCCGACGCATCGGACGTCATGAACCGCGCTGCGTCGCTGCCGCTGGTCAGACCATCAAACGATGAGTCACGGCATTGATCGTCGCGATCGATGGCGGCTCCGCGAGGTCGGTCATCGCTTGCATGAGTCGTCACCGTACCTCTCGAGTTCGGACGCGAATGTCGCTCAGCCATCAGATGTACACCACGTTCATCGGATCATCATCCCGCAAGGCTCGCCCGATTCTCGCTGACGATCGCACGGGCCCGCAGCAAATCCTGCCACGCAGCGGCCTTGTTCTCCGAAGCACGCAGCAGTGCGGCGGGATGAAAAGTGACCACCACCGGGCATGTAAAACCCGAGTGCTGATATTGCGCCGCACGCCCACGCCAATCACCGAGGCGGTCCACTCGTTGTTGTAAAAGGCTCGCCGTTGCATGCCGACCCAGAGCCACCAGTACCGAGGGCGCAACCGCCGCGATCTGTGCGTGCAGATAATCGGCGCAGTGCGCAACCTCTTCCGGTCGTGGATCACGGTTTCGAGGCGGACGACATTTCAGGACGTTCGCCAGATAAACCTCGCGGTCTCGGTCCAAACCGAGGGCATCCAACATTCGGTCGAGAAGCTGGCCGGCGGGCCCTACGAATGGCAAGCCTTGACGATCTTCGATTACGCCCGGCGCCTCGCCGACGAACATCCAGCGCGCGGACCGGTTGCCCGCACCTAACACCGTGCGTTGACGCGAAGCCACCAACTCGGGACAACGAACACAGCCAGAAACAGACCGTTCGAGCGCGTCCCAATCCAGCGCAGCCACTACCGGTATTCGTACGACGGGTTCCTCGACAGACTCGACCGCACCCCAATGAGTCTCGTCTCGCCTCGAGGATGCTGATCTAAGGGTTTCCAGATCCGAGGGGGCGACATCTGCGACCGCTGAGCAGGCCTGACCTTCTGCGCACTCTGGCTCAAGCCCGACTGATCCGCGCTCAGCGGCTGGCGGCCGCTTTTGCGATGCCGATTCATCGGCTCGAACCACACCGGCCGATCCAGGCACACGCACCGCAAACCGCCCTGCGCGAGCCTCTTGAGCATCCTCGGGCGCTCCGTCGCTCATGCGATCGGCCCGCGTTTGAGGTGATCGCGTCGGAGTACGAGAGTCGAGGTCCACGGTGGCAACCGTAGGCTCGGCGACCACTCGAGCCGATTGATCGACTGCAATTGGACCACTCGCGTCGACGCCTGAATTTATCGGAATGCCGACACCCACCGCACGATTGGAGTGGGACAAATCGGGATCAAACGACGCAGACTTATCCCGTGCAGAAACGTGCGAACCGAGGCTCTGTGCTGGAGGAGTCTGAGATGCAGACCGCAAACGCTCGGCGCCGGGTCTCGGACCGCTCAGCATCGCGCGCATCCGCCCCAAATTCGTGCGCACCGCGGCACCCTGATCCCAGGTCGCCCCCGGAGGCGTTGACGTCGATGCCGATTGAGAGGCCTGCACTAATGTCTGTGGGGCAGCCGTGTCTGTCCCGCCCGCGGCAGCGTCTCGCGCCCCCAGATCCGCCGTTGCGATCGTCTCGGACTGCGCGCCATTCGGCGCGAATCGCTGCTCAGGCACCTGAGCCCCGTGGGGCGCATCGGCCGACACCGCGGCGTCAGAATTGCACTCAGACGCCACTTCGCGCGAGACCCACAGACTGAGGCCCAGCGCGTCAAGCGCTACATATTGCGCCTCGCGCCATACCGGTTGCGCACGGTTGATCAACGCGACCGAGCGCGTCTCAGAGTCGCGCTCGGATGACGCATAGGCGTTCATGTGTCGATCGTCACTCACACGCCATCGAAACCGGACTCGCCATGCGCGTGCCCGTCATGCTGCGGATGAGTGCGATCGAGGGCTGACAGGCGATCGAGTGCATTCAAATAGGCCAAAGCCGAAGCCACGACGATGTCGGTATCTGCACCGAGGCCATTGACGATGCGGCCGCCACGCTCGAGACGGACCGTGACCTCCCCTTGCGCATCGGTCCCCGTGGTGATGTTGTTCACCGAATACAACAACAGCTTCGCGCCCGACTCGAGCTGCGACTCGATCGCTCGAAACACAGCATCCACCGGCCCTGCACCGGTCGCCCTGCCGTTTATCGTACGGCCATCGTGCTTGAACTCGACCTCAGCCTGCGGCGTCTGCCCGGTCTCGCTGACCACGTGCAACCGCTCCAACATCAGTCTCGGCGCCGCGTCGTACCTCGTTTCGCTCAACAGCGCCTGCAGATCTTCGTCGAAAATCCCCGATTTCTTATCGGCAAGACGCTTGAATCGCTCGAACACGGCGTCGAGCTGCTGCGGTGAATCGAAGCTGATTCCGAGCTGCTCGTAGCGATCCTTCAGCGCGCTGCGACCCGACAACTTGCCCAGCACGATTCGATTGGCGGTCCAACCCACGTCCTCAGCCCGCATGATTTCGTAGGTATCGCGATGCTTCAGCACGCCGTCCTGGTGAATCCCCGACTCGTGCGCAAAAGCATTAGCTCCCACGATCGCCTTATTGGGCTGAACCGGAAAACCAGTGATCGAAGAAACCAGTCGCGACGTTGGCACGATCTCCGTCGTCTCGATGCCCGTCGCCACAGGAAAGACATCAGAACGGGTGCGCACCGCCATGACGATTTCCTCGAGTGACGCGTTACCGGCGCGCTCGCCCAGTGCATTGATCGTACATTCGACCTGCCGGGCCCCATTGAGAACAGCACTCAACGAGTTCGCAACCGCCAAACCCAGATCGTTGTGGCAATGAACCGAAAACACCGCCTTGTCGGCGTTCGGCACACGCGCCATCAACTCACGCACACGCGCACCAAACTGCTCAGGTACCGCGTAGCCAACGGTATCCGGAATGTTGATCGTCGTCGCACCGGCGGCAATCGCCTGCTCGACGATCCGGCAGAGAAAATCGATTTCGGAGCGACCCGCGTCCTCGCAGGAAAACTCAACATCGTCGGTAAAACGTCGCGCGAAACGCACGGCGGCCGTAGCGCGCTCGACAACGGTGTCCGGCGTCATACGCAACTTATGCTGCATATGGATCGGGCTCGTCGCGATAAACGTGTGAATGCGACACCGCTCGGCCCCGGCCAAGGCCTCGGCTGCGCGTTTGATATCGTCTTCCCGCGCTCGGGTCAAACCACAAACCGTCGCCTCTCGCACGGTTTTCGCAATCGCCTGCACCGCCGCAAAATCACCGGGGCTCGCTGCCGGGAAACCCGCTTCGATCACATCGACGCGCAACCGCTCGAGTGCCTGCGCAATCCGCAATTTCTCATCCCGCGTCATTGACGCGCCGGGACTTTGCTCACCGTCCCGAAGCGTCGTATCGAAAATGATCAAGCGCTGATTGTCGTTCATCGTCTCGCTCATCCGAATCGCCTTGTAGCCGAACTGCCCACGACCCGCCCGGCCTCAGATCATCCGTAAGGCATGTCTTTACGCCTCGTCGACCCCGGAACCAAAAACCAAACCGCATCACCCACCCAAATCAAGCGGCCGGGAAAATCAATCGCTCCGACCCGTCTGTTGCGGTTTCTCTGCGCGCTCGACTGATGGCGCTGAGTCGGATTTGGCTGACACGACTGGTTCACCGTCAGACGACGGCCCCCCGGTGTCGCGCATTCGCCGCTGACGATGACGAACAGCCCTGACCAGCATCAACACCGGCCCGGAAATCGCGTACAGGGCAAAACCGGTCAGCAGCACTTTCGGCGGGTCCAGCGCCAGCAACATGAACACCGCCACCACCGCCAGAAGCGCAAAAAACGGCACACGGTGACGAAAATCCATGTCCTTGAAGCTGAAATACGTGACGCTACTGACCATCAGAACGCCGCCGGCTATCGTCACAAACAACGCGATCGGCAGTAACCACTCATGCCGCAGAGTCAGATCTTCCGCCACCCACACGAATCCGACCAATAAGGCCGCAGAAGCCGGGCTCGGCAAGCCCTGAAAAAAACGCTTGTCAGCGATCGCCAGGCGGGCATTGAAGCGAGCGAGCCGCAAGGCCGTCGCCGTCGCATAAAAGAACGCCGCCAGCCAGCCGACGTTACCGAGCGCCTGCAACTGCCACAAATACATAATCAAGGCCGGCGCCACGCCAAAGGCGACGAGATCCGATAGCGAATCGAACTGCGCGCCGAACTCGCTCTGCGTGTTGGTCATGCGGGCAATACGCCCATCGAGCGTATCGAGCACCATCGCGACGAACACCGCGATCGCTGCGTAAGCGAACTCGCCGTTGATCGCTGAAACCAGCGCAAAGAACCCACCGAACAGAACGCCCGTCGTAAACAGATTCGGCAACAGATAAACACCGCGCCGACGTCCGCTCAGCGCCTTCACGGACTGCCCGTAGCGAGCGTCCGCGTCATCGTTTCCGTCATCGTCACCGGGTAAATCGCCGCGCCCCGCCCGATTGTCTTGACCAAGATTCCTCAACGCGTCATCGGGTCCATGTCGGTGGTCACTCATGCTTTGATGCCCCGCGTCTCATCGTCGGCAGCCGTTCGATCCTCGCGCCGACCCTCGGCCAGCGCGCCGAGCAAATCTGATCCAGCTAAAAGCGACTGTCCCGGACGCGCCGAAATGTCCGCGTCGAGCGGTACCCACAACGCCACCCGCAAGCCAAAACCTGCAAAACCCAGTCGCCGGCCACGGCCGAAACGCGCGCCCCCGGATCGCGGCAATCTAATCAAGGAAAACGGCGTCCGGCGAGCAAAACCCAGCGTAAACGCATCGCCCTCATCCGTATTGAAAGCGAGACACCACCAGCGCTGTTCACGACCGCTGCCATCGGTTATCGACACCGCCTGCACCTTCTCGAGGCGCGCCTCCTGCGGGGCGTGAATGTTGAACTCACCGAAGGCGCGCTGCGCCATCACGACACGCCGCGCAGGCGTGCCAGTGACCGGGTCGCGGCCCTTATCGACAACCTCGACGGACGCGTCGGCCGGAGCGACCAGACCTCGGGCCAGAGGCTTCGGGCGCCGCCGCAGATCTCGAAAAATCAGCAGCATGACAACGGCGAGCGCAGCGAACAGTCCGCCCATTGCCGTTTCACCCAACACAATCGAAATCACCGCCAGCCAAGCGGTGCCCAGAACAAACAAACGGCCTTCAGGAGCAATTGGAAACATATTTAGAGTGTAGCAGCACCGAAAGATGGGCTTGCACCCGTGTGGCTCCGGGACACCTTTTCAGCAAGATCGACTCCAACGCCTGGGGTGTGTCGATCACCGCAGCGTATGGCCACGGAACGCGAACGTCCGCCGTCGTGAGCGCTTTCAGGGGTCCTTGAACACCGTACCAGGGCAAGAACACTGACGACCGACGGCATTCACTCGCGACACCCATGAACCACGCGAGATCGAACTTCACCAGATGCAAATCACAGCTGTATTGGTCGTATTGGGCATCGCCGACTGTGGTCGCGCTACTCGCTCTCAGGGCATTGCCGCGTCACGAAAGGCCGACGCCACGACCCGTCATCCGCGACGAGAAATCAGGCCCTCCGCGAAGCCCTCGCTGTCTTGATCTGTCGTTCGAGTCGACGCGCCTCGGACCCGTCCGACTCGCCAGACACATCAAGGGCCGCCAAGCGCATCACTCGCAACTCTGGCCCCGCCGACTCGAGGGCATAGCCATAACACGCGCCAATTCGCTGTTTGAGACACAAGGGCAATCGCCAACGCGTCTTCATGGCTGCCCCAAGACGTGCGGGCCACTGCGACTTCAGCCAACCATCAGCGACGTCAGGCTGAACTTCGACACCGTCCCGCAACGCGCGTTGAACCACAGAAAGCAACGCAAATTCACCAGCCTGATGAAGCAATGCCGCGCTATGAGCCGACTCATCCACCATGTCGAAAGCGGACAGACGCGCGGCAACACAGGCCGCCATGTTCGCTGCACGCTCATACAATTTTGCGGCTCGATCCTTCACCCAGTCGGTGTCGAACTCGATCTCGAGGCGCTGTTGCCGCACGGCCACGTAACGTCGCGCAACGTCGACTCCGAGCTCAGCAACCGCCCCCGACAGCGAGCCGATCGGCTCCACCGAGCGCACATATCGGCGCTGGTTGGCCAAATCGATCAGGCGCGCATGCAATATTGGTTCATCGCGCCATGCCTCGATCAAGGCCTGCGCATCGACAGCCGCGCGAGCCGACGGCATCCTGGCTGCAGGCCGATAATCCGGAATCGGAACGCCGTTTTTCAACGCACTCAGTAAACGTTGATTGACGATCGAAGCGACTGATCCATCGCCGCGTTCTCCATCCGAGCCGATCCCGGCATCGCCCGGAATCTGATCGGAGCCACGACCCGCCCCCGCATCCACCGAGACCAGTGCAGCCTCGAATGCAGCACGTAGCCGTGCGTCATCAACGGGCTGTTGGAGCCACGCTCCCACATTGGCGCGGCGCGCCTCCACCAACTGTGATCGATCGCTCCGATCAGCCACGATTATCACTGCAGAGCGGCGATTGCTGGCACGCATCTGCGCGACCCATGGCAACGCTGCCCCGTCACCCAAATGATGATCGATCAGAATCAAGTCAGGCGACAACCGACTCGAAACCCAGTCGCGCGCCTCCTGAAGACAGCGCCCCATCAAAATCTCTGGCCACGCCGACACACCCTGCAAAATCGTTTCGGCCATCGCGGCCTCGATTGGGTCGGCTTGAACAATCAACGCACGCATCTCTGTCCTCCGCCCAGCGCCCGCTGAAAGGCGACAGGTTTTTCCGAGCTAGAGCGAAAGTCGTGCGACATCGCCATACTCGACTAGTCACCCGCGCTTTGGGCGTTCACCTCAGCACAACGTCTGGCTTGCAGCGGCCTCGACGACCATGCCAAAAGAACCTTCGCGGGGCATCAGAAACCGTACCCCGCGTGCCCCTACCTCGGCCCACGGCTCCGCCCATGGATCGACGACCGGCACCCTCGGACGCTCACAAACGAGAGCGCTTACTCTGGTCGCGCACGAGCCCTGCTGCACCCGCTCGGCGCGACGCCTCGGTGCACGATCGCACAGCAAGATGACATGAATTCTTAAAGATCTTAATGCGGCTCACTCCGCTCGGGCTCGTGCGCCGGGCTCAAGGCGCGGGCTTCGGAGCCTCAACGAGTCGAGACGTGACGTCATTGATTACGGAGAACCAGAACGACCGCGTCGAATCAGAACGACTCGGCGGGTCGCCCCTTGGCGACTGCTGCCGGCCAAATCACGGCGAGGCGCAGCATCAGAAGCGCCGGCGGGTCTACGACAGATGGCTTTCGAGCGCACTGAGCATCCAAAACGCCGTTCACACCTCCAACCCAAGTTCAACCATCGCGAAGCGCAAATCGTGATGAGCCTTCGATCGCTTGGCCGACCCCTTTCGACGTTGCACGGAGAGAACTCAAACTAAACCGATACCGAACAAGTTTCACCGCAATAAAAAACCCGGAAGCGGAATCTTCCGGGTTTTTTTGTTGTTGCAGCCCAGGATTCAAAGGGCCGCCTGATAGAGCACAGAGACAAAAGACCCCGAGATCGCCAATCTCGACGAGTACTCGGCCCGATTACGGCCCGCGATTGCACGGGATTCTGACGAATACTCTCGCAACGAGGCTGGGCCGACGCCTCCCAAGCACACGATCTACCGGTCGGCCCATCAGCCCAAAGCCAACGCGACCGCGCAGATCAGTTGCGAGCTTTGTCGACCAGTTTGTTCGCAGTGATCCAAGGCATCATCGAACGCAGGCGTTCGCCCACCTGTTCGATAGGATGAGCGGCCATGTTGCGCCGGTGCGCCGTCATCATCGGATAGTTTGAAGCCCCTTCCTGAATGAAGGCCTTGGCATAGGTCCCGTTTTGGATGTTTTCCAACGCCTCGCGCATCGCGTAACGCGATTCCTCATTGATCACGCGAGCTCCGGTCACGTATTCACCAAACTCAGCATTGTTCGAAATCGAATAATTCATGTTGGCGATACCGCCCTCATACATGAGGTCGACGATCAATTTGAGCTCATGCAGACACTCAAAATACGCCATTTCCGGCGCGTAGCCCGCTTCGACCAGCGTATCGAAGCCGGCCTTGACCAATTCGACCGCACCACCGCATAGCACCGCCTGTTCACCAAACAGGTCGGTTTCGGTCTCATCCTTGAACGTCGTTTCAATGATTCCGGTGCGTCCACCACCGATAGCCGACGCATACGAGAGCGCGGTCTCGCGAGCGCGGCCCGACGCATCTTGGGCTACGGCGATCAAATCGGGAATGCCACCACCACGGGTAAACTCCGAGCGCACCGTATGACCGGGCGCCTTCGGCGCGATCATGATCACGTCCAAATCACTCCGCGGCACGATCTGGTTGTAGTGGATCGAAAATCCATGCGCAAACGCAAGGGTGCCGCCTTGCTTCAAGTTCGGTTCGATCTCGTCACGGTACAAGCGCGACTGGAACTCATCCGGCGTCAGGATCATCACCAGATCGGCGGCAGCCACCGCGGCGGGTACATCGGCAACGGCCAACCCCGCGCCTTCAGCCTTGGCTCGCGAGCTGGACCCTGAGCGCAAACCAACGGTGACACTGACGCCGGAATCCTTCAGATTCAACGCGTGCGCGTGTCCCTGCGACCCATAACCAATGATGGCAACCTTCATGCCTTGAATGATCGAAAGGTCAGCGTCCTTGTCGTAGTAAAGCTGCATCGTCAAATCCTCGGTAGCTCAAACGGTGAATATTCAAAATCTCATTCGGGTGAACCAAACCCTGACGGCAGGGCTCAGTTCGTTATCCTTCAAACGCTGCGCATCAATCACGCATCCGCCACGGCGAGCCGTTGGCTTTTGTCCGCAATGATCGAGTCGATCGCAACCTGTAGGCGTGATGGGCACCGGTTATCGAGCGTCAACCGGTCTGCGCGCTTCGCGGCGCGCGCAAATCTCGGAGAATCATCATCGCCCTTCTGACCACAGCACGATGACCACACGGATCATGCTTCCCGGGCCCGAACATACAAAGGCCGAAGATTTCGGGTTCGGACATCGGTCGCCTAAGCCTTCAGGGCGAGCTCGCCACGCGCGATCCCCATCACCCCCGAGCGCACAACTTCGAGCACAGGGAAGACAGCGAGCGCGGCCAAAGCGGCATCCAGTTTTCCGGTGTCGCCGGTCAGCTCGAGCACCCAGGTTTCACGCGAGACGTCGATTACGCGGCCACGAAAAATATCAGCCAGGTGCTTAGCTTCAGCCCGCTCATCACGATCGGCAACCCGCAGCTTGACGAGCATCATCTCGCGCTCAGCGTGAGGGTGTGGGGTCAAGTCGACGAGCTTGACGACATCGATCAGCTTGTTCAACTGCTTGGTGATCTGCTCGACGATCTCATCCGAGCCACTCGTCACCAAGGTCATCCGGGACAGACTCGGATCGTCAGTCGGCGCGACGCTCAACGACTCGATGTTGTAACCGCGCGCCGAGAACAAACCCGCGACGCGTGACAGCGCCCCGGATTCGTTTTCAAGCAGCACGCTAATAATGTGACGCATGTTCGGTTCCTGACATTGACGGGCCTGTTTCGCGAGGCTCCGATCTACAAAAATTGACGCAACGGCTCAACGGCTGAAGGGTCGACCTTGCGTACGCGCTAGACGCAAACACACCAATGCACCAATGACGCCCGCACCCGCTGACGATCTCGGTCTAAAGGACCCTCGTACCGATCAGCAGCCCGAGCGCTACCGCAGACACCACTGACGATAACGATGAAACGATCGCGTTTCCGATCCGGCGACAAGGACTCCAAAGCGTCCGTCGACAAACTAATCAGACCAGAACCACCGAGTCTGTATTCGCAACCCAAAGCAACACGGCAGGGATCAAAAACGCGCGACCCATCATCAGTGAATCAGACGAGAATCATTTCATTCTGTCCGGCACCGGCCGGAATCATTGGGTACACGTTCTCGGACGTATCGGTAAGGAAATCCAAAAACACCAGACGGTCGGTCATCGCAAAGGCATCTTTGAGCGCCTTCTCAACGTCGCCGGGCTTCTCGATCCGCATTCCGACATGGCCATAGGCTTCGGTCAGCTTCACGAAGTCGGGGAGCGCGTCCATATAGCTCATGGCGTAGCGCCCAGAATAGAAAAACTCCTGCCACTGACGAACCATACCGAGATAACGATTGTTCAGGCAGACGATCTTGATCGGCAGTCCGTATTGCAGACAGGTCGACAACTCCTGGATACACATCTGGATACTGCCCTCGCCGGTCACGCATGCCACCATCGCACCCGGGTTGGCAAACTGTGCACCCATCGCGAACGGCAGCCCCACCCCCATCGTGCCAAGTCCACCCGAATTGATCCAGCGGTTCGGCTTATCAAAGCCATAAAACTGAGCCGCCCACATCTGATGCTGCCCGACGTCTGAGGTCACAAACGCATCGCCGTTGGTCACTTCCCACAGCTTTTGCACGACGTACTGCGGCTTGATCACCTCGTCGCTCATCTGGTAGCGCAGACATTCTTTACCGCGCCACTCCTCGATCTGCTTCCACCACTCAGCGAGCGCTTCAGCATCAGGGCGACGAGCGCTTTGCTCGAGTTCACGCAACAACTCGCGCAGCACCGGCTCGACCTGCCCAACAATCGGGACATCGACCTTGACGTTTTTCGAGATCGACGCCGGGTCGACATCGATATGTACGATCTTCGCGTGAGGACAGAATTTCTCGATATTGCCCGTTACGCGATCGTCGAAGCGCGCGCCGATTGCGAACACGAGGTCGGCGTGATGCATCGCCAGGTTCGCCTCGTATGTGCCATGCATCCCCAACATACCGAGAAACTGACGATCAGACGACGGATAACCGCCCAGCCCCATCAGCGTGTTTGTGATCGGGAAACCCAGCGCCCGCGTCAACTCGGTCAGCGCGCTCGAAGCCTGACCCAGTATGACCCCACCCCCGGTGTACATGATCGGGCGCTTTGCGGCGAGCAGGAAATCAAGGGCCTTACGGATCTGCCCGGAATGGCCGCGCGTCGTGGGATTGTACGAGCGCAGGTGAATCGACTGCGGATAGTCAAAATGCGTCTTATGCGCGGTGACGTCCTTGGGAATGTCAACGACCACCGGCCCGGGCCGCCCAGTCGTCGCAATATAGAAGGCTTTTTTGATCGTCGTCGCGAGCTCGTCGACGTGCTTGACCAAAAAATTGTGCTTCACGCACGGGCGAGTGATCCCAACGGTATCAACCTCCTGGAAAGCGTCGTTGCCAATCAGGCTGGTAGGCACCTGGCCGGTGAATACCACCAGCGGCACGGAATCCATGTAGGCGTCGGCAATCCCGGTGATCGCATTCGTAGCGCCCGGACCCGACGTCACCAACGCGACACCGCATCGATTCGAGCTCTTTGCATACCCCTCGGCGGCGTGCACGGCGCCCTGCTCGTGGCGAACCAAAACATGCTGAACCTGTTCCTGCTGGTACAGCGCGTCGTAGATGTGCAAAACAGCGCCGCCCGGATATCCGAACACAACCTCGACGCCTTCTTCCTGCAGCGAGCGGACAAAGATTTCGGCGCCTGTCAGCACGGGATGATCGGTGTTTGGCACTGCAGTGGTTTTGGACATCGAATGAATCCTAAACGTAGGGCGAAGCGCGAACGCGCCCGAACTTTGAATCTATCTTCGAACCTGCATACTTTTGGAGCAACGACCATCGACTCAGCCTTTGCATCGCAGAACCGTGAGACGCCGAGGGCCATTCGTCGCAGCATATTCGGCACGGAACGGAACCACCGGGCCGCGAGCGCAATTCTCAACCCGCTAAATGATCACCCCGGCGCGGGCACGACCGCGACGCACACGAGACCCTTCGGACGCAACTTTTGACCCTCGGCAACGCGCGTCCCGCCACCGAAACCCCGCCAGAGACGCGGTCCGTGAGCCTCGCCCCACGTCCAAAGCCGATGCTCGTTGCCGGCTACGACCCTGACCACGCCCCGTCGGGCACACCCTCGACACTGGTATGGCCGCAAACAACGACCACGGAGCGAAGGTATGCGTTAGAGCCTGTGGCCTGCCGGCGCGCATCAACGAAAAGCCTCGAAAGGCCGACTCGCCACCACACCGCACGATCATGCATCGTAAACCGAAAACAAATCGAATTCACCGAAGATTCACAGGACTCGCCGCGCGCCCTTCGAAGTCATCATCAAGGACTCGCCCTGCCTCGGCCATCCCGATCAAGCCACCGATTCATCTTGATGACCCCTCACGGGAAGACACTTGATCAGCCAGTGCTCAAATCCTGCCGTCGTCTGCTCCAATCGTGAACGGGCCCATCGCATTGCCGGCCGACCGCCTTTCGGCGCAGTACGCCGGCTCGCATGTCGAACATGCGCGAGCCAGCACGACGGCCACGCTGTTCCCGACTTTGCGCGCGTAGACTCGTGAATCGACAGCCGGCCTGCAGCCAGCGTTGCCGACCGCACGATCAAGTCTTTCCAGCGACAGCGCACAAGTCGGCGTGATAACGCCGCGCACGCCCGACCAAATCACTCGGCAACCCATTCTTTTCCGCGATCACCAAGCCAAACGACACGCCAGGTTCACCGATGCTCAGGCGATAAGTCGGCGCGAGACGATCAAGGTCGAATTGCATCGACGCGTTGACGATACCGGTTTCGCGCGACGCATAGTCCTTCAACGGGGCTAGATGCGTATTCACGATCGCTCTGACACCTCGCGCGCGCAACTCGTCGAGCATCGCCATTGCCAGAGCAGCCCCTTCGTCGGGATCGGTCCCCGTCCCCAACTCATCCAGCAAAACGAGCGAATGCGAGCTGGCACCATCGAGCACACGCTTGAGCACCTCGACATGCCCCGCAAAAGTCGACAAGTGATGATAGAGAGACTGATGATCGCCGACGTCGACCAATACGCGATCGAAGTGTCCAACGGTGCACGAGCCCTCCGCTGGCACATGCAACCCCGCATGAGCCATCGCGGTAATGAGGCCGACCGTTTTCAACGCGACGGTCTTGCCGCCAGTATTCGGACCAGTGACCAGCACAACAGGCTGCGCATCGTCCAGCACCAGATCGAGCGGGATCGGCTGAGGAACCGGTTCGCGACTCGACGCGTATTGCACCAGAAGCAAGGGGTGGTAGGCCCGGTCGAGCCTGAGAACAGGCTCATCGACCAACTCTGGCGCATGCGCGTTGAGCTGACGCGAAAAATCGCCAGCCGCAAAAGCGAGGTCGATCCAAGTCAACCCAGCGACGATGCGATCCAACGTCGCGTGTTCCGCACGCACAGAATCGGTCAGCATGCGCAACAAGCGCTTTTGCTCCTGATTGATTGCGCCATTGACCTGATCGAGGTTGTTGTTCAACGGTACAGCCTCGATCGGCTCGACCAGATGGTCGCGCCCACCCATCGCCGTGCCACGCATCACACCCCGTACCGCTTTGGCGTCGCCCGCGCGCAACGTCAGCACCGCGCGTTCTTGATGCCAGTGCGGGCTGGCGCGATCCTCGGCCAGGCCCGATTTCTCCCGAACGCGTGACAGCGTCTGCGTGACCTCATCACGCAAGCGCCGGCGCTGCTCAAACTGCGCCTTGAGCTCGCTACTCGCGTCTTCACGCAACGAGCCACCCGGTGTCAGTGCAGCATCAAGTGCCTCGACGAGGCTTTGGGGCGGCGTCAACGCCTCCTCCCCATCAGGGAAAAGCGCATCAATGCCACGCAAGGACTCCGCGAGTTCAACAGCTGCGCGCATCAAGACGCGCACGTGATGCATCGCCGTCGTCGACAATGCTGCGCCTGACCCAGCCGCCTGTCGCAGCGCTGCCCGCACATCTGGAATGCCCGCCAGGTTCGGGCGCCGTCCAGCCTCGATGCAATCCCGTGCTGCCGTCACGGCGGCCTGCATGCTGCGTGCGACAGCGAGAGACGGCGCGGGACTCAGATTCGCCGCGGCGTCCGACCCGTAGGGTGTCGCCGTAAGGCTGCCGATCAGTCGCTGAATGGCCGCAAATTCCAGGGGTTTCAGGTCAACGTACATTTCAATATTCCGTCGGTGTCGTAATGCCCAACCCTACTGCGCGGAGCCCTCAAACGGTGGCCGCGTAGCGCTCACACCGTCCACTTGAGCCGAATCTCCGCCAGCCGGTCTCTTGCGCAATACTGCGGTGACCTCGCCATCTCTGGCGAACAGTCTCAATCATCGGCCTTGCGGTACATCGCCAGATAGGCCTTGCGCTCAAGCGGCGGCAGCGCCGCCACCGCCAAGACATCATCCAAGTGCGAAGGCGTCGACAATCCGACAAGCGACACACCCAAACCGGGCGTTGACCGATTGAACTGCAACGCTCGCTGAGCATGATTGGGCAAATCGGCAAGCCGCTCTGCCACGATGTCCGTCGCAGCCCCCGCCAAGTTCCCCTTGAGCATGGTGTGAGAACCCACAACGAAAACCTCAAGTTGATGCGCCGCCTGCATCGGGCTCGCGACGTTACCCTGCCCGGTGGCGGTATTGAATCGAGTAAAACCCTCGAGCATGACCTGATTGAACGGCAACGTCACCAGTTTGAATGCGTCGCGGGCAAACTCGTCGCCCGTCACCGTCTGCGCCGCGCGCTGTGCCAATCCCTTCATTGAGGTCAGCGACTGGAACATCAGCGCATCGGTTTCGACGCGCAGCCCCTCGAAGGTCGAAATCCCGTAAGCGCGAATCTTCTTGTCGCGCACCGCTCGCTCAAGCACCTCGAATATGCGCTCGAGCTTGCGATTCGTCTGCTCCTTGCCAATCTCGGGGATATGCACCTCGGGCTGATCGATGAGGAAGGCATCAAGCGTCTCGACCCCCATCAGACTTCGAGACAGCTCGATCTGATAGTGGATGTACTCGGGCGTCATCAGATGCGCGCCTTTCGCCAGATCGTCACGGGTTCCAAGCCCCTGAGCGACGATCTCGCGCTCGAACCACTCATTCATGTCGCTCGGCGGGCCGCCACGAAGCGTCAGAAAGCCGCCTTTGGAGATCAAAAACATCGCCTCACGCGGGACCCCGGCCTGAAGCGCCGTTTGCACACCCGCGCCGACCGCAGCGAGCGAACGGCCATAGCGGTAATGCGCGGCCGTATCGACGACATTGATCCCACTCGTCAACGCTCGCGCCACGATCGCGCTGACAGCGGCATCGACCTCGGCCGTCGCCGCGCCACCGAACGTGCCCACGCCCAAACTCGACAAGCGCAGCTTGGCCCGAGTGAACTCGCTGTAGTGACCAGAAGCGGCGCGCCTCGATTGCTCATGTCGTTCAGCGTACTGCCGCGTCGCCTTGGCATTTGCAAATCCCGGGACAAGCTTTCGATCAAGCGCCACGCTGCTCTCCTCTGTCATCGTTGTCGGTCACCCATGGCGAAAACCAGCACACAAACCGGGCGTCGCCTCCACCGCAAATATCTGCCGCGGATGTCTGTGGGCCATTCGACCGTGTACCGGCCCCTAAAACGTCACTCGACTCATCGACCCGAACTCTCGCGGGACGACTCCGCCGAATCCCTATTTTCTGGCCTTGTATCTGGACCGGCATTCGCACCGGGCTCGCTTGGCACCGAATCATCCGAAGGCGGGGCATAGGAATCTGGCGCACCGGGCGTCACAGGCAAATCCGGAGGCGGTGGGGACACCGGCGGGCGAACCAAACAAGGCCCAGTCGCTTCGCTTGGCGGCGTCACCACACCTAATGACATGACGAATTTGAGGCCGTCCTCGACCGGTATGTCGAGTTCGAAAACATCGTCTCGTGCCACCATGATCACAAATCCCGAGGTCGGATTCGGAGCCGTCGGCACAAAAACCGTCAGCATATCCCGGCCCACACGATTCTGGACCTGACGCATCGTCGAACCGGTCTGAAAGCCGACCGTCCACGATCCGGTTTTGGGGTATTCGAGCAACAAGACCTTACGAAAACTCTGCCCCGAATCCGAAAACACGGTCTCGACCAACTGCTTCACCGCCCCATAGATCGATCGAACCAGGGGAATGCGACCGACCAGAGACTCGCCGGCCGACACAAACCGCTTGCCGATGAAATTCGCCGCGAGCAGACCTGTTACCAACACAATCACAAAGGCCACCACGACGCCGGTCCCCGGCACCGAAAACCCGAGCAGATTTTCAGGACGCCAATCACGGGGCAGTAACAGAATCGTGAAATCGAGCACCTCCACGAGAAATCGAATCACCAGAAACGTCACGATGAGCGGAACCCAGACAAGAAGCCCCGCGACGAAATACTTGCGCAATTGAATCAACACGCACAGCCCTCCAGATGGCCGTTTCCAATGCCTCCAGACGCAAACACGCCGGCGGGTTCGAACCGCGAGAGCGCGATCACTTCGTGGCCGACTCATCCTAACCGGCGTCAATGAATCTCGACTGCGCGACCGCCCTCACACGGAAAGTCTCTGCACAAATCAGGCGATGGCCTAACGGCTGTATCACCGTGCCCGGAGCCCGTCACTCTGACGGCACTCCGACCGCAGACCCATTCGCCCCCGGTTTGGTTCGCCCCGGCATGCCGTCACCGGTGGCCCTGCATCTGATCGGCTTCGGCTTCGAGCAGCGCATTTTCCGAACGAGCAACACCGCGAACAGTCCGCACTCGAATGGTCCGGGCACCCGGACGTTGCAGCCGGGCCAAGTACCCCGAGCGCATCATTCGCCGAACCGATGAAGCGCAGACCAGGGCTACACAGAAACCGGGGCTACACACAAGAGAAACGGAGAATCACGCCGCGAGAGGAACACAGCAGATGACCTCCGCAACTCAGCAACCGAGGCGTACTCCGGAGCTCAGCGACCCGGTCGTCTCCTTGCGGCGCAGTACCGCGAGACACCAAAGTCCCCGACTCAAGCGCGACCCCTGCACGATGCAGCGGCGTCCATGCGCTGCAACCCACTCAGCGTTTTCTCGGCTCGGCTCATGCCGTCAGGCTCGCCATCGCGCGTGTCGGGGTCTCGACACACAGATCGCAGTATCACCCCTGACGCATCAGGATCGTGTTCTTTCGCACGCGTTTGAACGTGCGGTAACCGTGACGTTCGAGCAGCGCAAACAGACTCTCGTGAGCGCGATCCAAACCGGCTACCGCCAACGCGGAATTATCTGCAGAGCTGAACGGCACTCCGAACTGATCGCCCGCCGGCCCAGTATCCTCAAACAGCGACGCGACCGCGTCGAGGTGACAATGCTCGACGACCAGACAACGCGGTTTCAGTGCTTCGGGTGCGGCTGCAAAGTACGGCGCCAGCGCCGCGTACTCAAAACCTTCGATATCGACCTTCATCGCATCCACACGATCGACCCCATAGCGCCGCAACAGGTCGAGCAGTGGAAGCGTCTCGACCTCCATGCTGTCGACTGACAAATCCGCGGACCCGGACGCCGGCGGACACAAACTGGCCTCACCCAAATTGTGCGGCGGCAAAAACAACTCAAAGCGACCGGATGGACCGACTGCAAAAGGCGCAACATCGATAGTGCGACCGCAGGTATTGTTCGCTATATGGAAACGCAAACGCGCGAGCGTGACAGGATTGGGCTCGATCGCAATCACGCGCGCAGCGCCGGCCTTTGCCAGCTGCAGAGCGTAGTACCCGATGTTGGCACCAACATCGACAAAACAACCGCCTGAAGCCGCTCCCGCCAGAGCCCGCAACTCGACGCGATCATGCCGACGCGACGACCACAAGATTTTGCCGTCGGTGATGTTCACGGCGGGATCTAGACGAAACTTCAGACCCTGACGCTCGACATCGACCGCTCCGACATGATGTGCGATCCATCGACGACGCATCGCCTTGGCAAGCGGTCCGCGGATCAAGCCGGTATGCACGGTCGAAAGCCACCATGCCTCATGCGGTCGCGGCTGCAGCGCTCCAAACGGAAGCCATGTTGAATCGTGGGTTGCCTCGCTCGCAGCAACCACCGTCGCGAACTGCGCCCGCATAAAAGACTCACCGTAGGCGGACATCGTCGCCGCCAGGCCGGACAAGACACTCACCTTTCACCCCCTTATCGCTCGCCCCTCGAAAGCCTGTCCGTGTCCGAAGCAGCCCCTGCTGGCGAGTGCCGAGCGGAAAGCGTCAAACCCCACGGGAGTCGGTCTCTCGATCCATTCAATCCAAACACCGATCCATCAAAAGCGTCTGCAAATCTCGTGTCGCGCAGGCGCTCGACCACCGGCTTGCCGCTGCGGGTTGACAGCGCAATCGACCCCATTGATCGAATTGGCCACCTGACGACGCGCCACGTACCTGATCATCGACGCATCTCGGTATCGCGCTTGAACAGACTCGGCATCGACGGATGCACCCTCGCAGCCACACCTGACACTCGACACACCCGGTTTCCGCAACGACCCTAAAGTCAGAGCGACATTCAAGGCTGATGTTCGCGGCCCTTTTTTGTGGCGCTTGCCCCAATCAGCGCTGTATCGACGACCATCGATCGGCGGCGACGGCGCCGAGGCAAACCCGAGCCCAAGACGCAGTCGAAACAACAAAAACAGGCTCAAAGCGATGAACGCGGAAAAGCGATCAGCGAACTGCTGAAGCTCCCCTTGCGCCGGTCGACGCACCTCAAGCAGATGCGACGTTGCTCGCGCAACCGCCAGCGCCGCAGGCCGGAGCACCACAAGCCCCAGCCGTCCCCTCGCCCGAGCCGCTGGGTTCGCTCTTGGCCAGATTGCGTTGACCATCCTTCTTGAAGTCGGTCTCGTACCAACCCCCGCCCGCCAAACGAAAAGCCGGAGCAGAGATCAGACGCTCGAGGCCTGTGGCGGCACCGCACTTCGGGCAAGCGGCCAGCGGCTCATCGGAAAACTTCTGGATCGCTTCCAAACTGTGGCCGCATTCACGGCAGCGATATTCGTAGATCGGCATAACACCCTCGTCAGTCAGTTCTTAAAAATCGAACACGGGCCGCTCACGCCCCACCCTTAAAGACTCACAAGCCGACACGCCCACACTCCAGAGGTGGGTCGGATAGATCGGTCGGATCCCGGAGCGACCGATCACGCTCGACGTCATGATCGGTGTTCGCGCCTCAATTCGCAGGACCCACCTCCATCGTATTTTTGATCTCCGGAGACAACTCACACCAACCACTCAAGTGCGCCTGCGTCGTCGCGCTAATTGAGATCGCGACGCCACCACAGAACGCATGGTGATCGAGCTCTCAAGATCGCGGTGACGGTAAGCCCGAGACTCACTTTTTCAAGTCGTCATCCGGTAGCCGCAGTCTTCGCGCGCATCCTACAAACCACGCCCTGACGGATCGCAACGGCGGTTTTGAGAAGCGCCGGAAACCCGCCTCCGACAAACGCGGATTCAAACCCACTTCACGCCTACGACATCACGCCGGTAAACGCTCTTCGCATGTTTAATCCAAACCTCAACCCAGCAGGCGTCATGCACAGCGTCTGACGCACATCGAATAGCGAGCGCGACCGCCATAAGTGATCGGTGAGCGCAACCGACGATCGCCACACAACGCTTCGACTCAAAACCACGATCAAGGCCACCACGGGTGGTTGTAGCCCCGTCGTCTCCGCCTTGCCGGAACATGATCGCTCGCCCAAGATAGTCGGCCAGAACTGCGGCGCGAGGTCGCAGACGCCATCCAACCCGCTGGCCGCGCATTCGACAGGCCGCACCTCACTCCGGGAACCCGCCATGGCCGCCAACAAGATCGTTATTATGCTCCTCAATCTCGATCTCAATCGCACTGGAACGCTGGGCGCGCCCTTCTTTCAAGCGACGGTTGCAGGCGCGATGGATCTCGACGTCGAGATCTACTTTGCGGCGCAGACGACGCGCCTGCTGATCAAGGGCTTCGCCGAGGCCATCCATCCCGGACAGGCGCGCGAAAAATCCGTGTACTCGTTCATGCAGGATGCGCACGAAGCTGGCGCACGCTTCTACGCCTGCGCCGGTGCCATGGATGAAAACGGCCTCACCCTCGACAACGCCGTCCCTGAACTTGACGGCATTCGCGGTGGCGGCGCCTTCATTGGCGAAATCGTCGAAGACGACGTCGTCGTTCTGACGTACTGAGAGCCTCCTCCGGGTCGGCCCAACGCTCGACCTCGCCACACTCCACTCGTCCACCGACGCCGACCCGCTGAACGAGTTAAACGCCATGTCCATCGACTCACTCCGCCCATCATGAGACCCCTTCCATGAGCCGCCCACGTACAGCGCTCGCCGAGCGCGCCTTGCTCATCACGGGCTGCTCGAGCGGCATCGGCCTACATTGCGCGGACGTCCTCGCCGCGCGCGGCTATCGAGTGTTCGCCACCGCCCGCCGTGGCGAAGACGTTGCCCGCCTCAAACGCCAAGGCTTTGAAGCCTTACAGCTCGACCTCGACGATTCCGCGTCAATTCGCGCCGCTGTGCAAGAGGTGTTCCAACGCACCGATGGCCAGCTCTACGCGCTGTTCAACAACGGTGCCTACGGCCAGCCTGGCGCAGTCGAAGACCTGACCCGCAACGCGTTGCGCGCACAACTTGAAACGAACGTCCTCGGCTGGCTCGAGCTCACCAATCTCGTCATCCCGGCCATGCGCCGTCAGGGTTACGGTCGAATCATCCAAAATTCGTCGGTGCTCGGCTTCACTGCCTTGCGCCTGCGCGGTGCTTATGTGTGTTCCAAATTTGCCATCGAAGGCCTCAGCGACACGCTGCGCCAGGAGCTCAAGGGCACCGGTATTCATGTGTCGCTGATCCAGCCCGGCCCGATTCGCTCATCGTTCCGCGCCAACGCTCACGCGGCCTTCCGGCGCCACGTCTGGCGCGACAGTGCCTCGACACACTCAAATCATCGTGAAAGCCCGTGGGTCGGGACCTATCGTGCCGCCGAAGCCCGCCTGACCAGCACCGAGCGAGAAGCACCATTCACGCTCGGCCCCGAAGCTGTCGCTCGCGTCCTGATTCACGCCCTCGAAGCGCGGCGCCCACGCACGCGCTACCGCGTTACAGTGCCCACCACCCTATTCGCCGTCCTCAAATGGCTCCTACCGACACGTGCGTTTGACGCGGTACTGGGTGCCGTGTCGCGCGCGGAAAATCGCTCTACCGACGCGAACGACTCGCGCTCGTGAACGTCGTTTTTTTCGCCCTGATCATCACCGCCTTTGTCGCTGCGGCCTGGCGCGAGGTGACGGCGATTGAAGCCAGTAGCGGCGCGATGCAGGCGCTGTCACAGGCTGCCATCAGCTCAGCAGGCTCAGCGGTCGAGCTTGCACTCGGCCTAATCGGTGTTATGGCGCTGTTTCTCGGCCTGATGAAAATCGCCGAAGCGGGCGGCCTGCTGCACACCCTCGCCCGACTCCTGCGTCCGTTGATGATCCGGCTGTTTCCCGACGTCCCGCCCGACCATCCCGCGATGGGCGCGATGATTCTCAATTTCTCAGCGAATATTCTCGGACTCGGCAACGCCGCAACGCCGTTCGGGATCCGCGCGATGCAAGAGCTCGATCGCCTCAACCCGCACCCCGGCACCGCCACCAACGCGATGGCGATGTTCCTCGCCATCAACACGTCGAGCCTCACCCTGCTGCCAACGGGCGTCATCGCCCTGCGCGCAAGCCTCGGCTCCGAAGCGCCCGCGGCGATCTTACCCACGACCCTGTTCGCGACCCTATTCGCGACGACCACCGCGATCATCGCCGTGCTCGTCTGGCAGCGCGTCTTTCCAGCTCCGCCGCCGACCCGCCCACTCGACGACATCAACTCCCCCAACGCCGCCCCCCCCACGAGCTCACCAGACGCGGGCCCATCGGACCCCGCTGGCATCGCGTCGGAGACTCTTGCCGTTGAGCCTCTCCCCATGGGCTTGGTGCCACCGCAAGACGGTTATCCGCTCTGGGCCAGCCTCACCGCGCTCGCCGTCGTCGTCGCAATCGTCCCGCTCACCATCGTATTCGGAGCCGTGATTGCGCCGTGGCTGATTCCCGGCCTGATCGTGGCCTTCCTGATCTACGGCGTCGCTCGCGGGGTCCGCATCTACGAAGTGTTTGTCGAAGGCGCGAAAGAAGGCTTCCAGGTCGCCCTGCGCATCATCCCGTACCTCGTCGCGATCCTCGTGGCAGTCGGCATGCTGCGCGAATCGGGCGCGCTTGGCGCTTTGGTCGGCTGGCTCGCGCCCTGGACGACACCGTTTGGCCTGCCACCGGAAGCGCTGCCGATGGCGCTGTTGCGTCCATTTTCCGGTAGCGGCGCCTACGGCATCATGGCCGGAATCATGAGCGATCCCGCAACCGGGCCCGACACCCACGTCGGCTTGCTCGTGTCGACACTCCAAGGTTCGACCGAAACCACTTTCTACGTGCTCGCGGTGTATTTCGGCGCCATCGGCGTGCGCCGCGTCCGCCATACCCTCGCCGCAGCGTTGACGGCTGACGTCGCCGGTGTGGCGGCTGCCGTTTTCATCGTTGCGTGGCTTTTCCTGTAGTGCGATCTGGTCGCGCGCTCTGGTCGTTCTCAGCCTAGGCCGGGGCTGAACATCGGGCCGTGTAGCGTCCTGCGTTGCGCGCCATACACCCTTGAGCCGCCGTCCCGCCACCCTTTCGCTGAACCGCCCGTGTTATCCCGCGGCTCGCGCTCCGGGAGGCCTTCTGCGCCACCCTCGAACGTCTTTTTCCTCAGCACCTCACGAAGGCGCCTCGAGGCGTTTTCCTGAGACCCGGATCGCCCACGTTGGATCTCGACGACCACGCCTATCGATCGCCATGACGCCCGACGTGGCAACCTGTTCGAACGACTTGATCGGCAAAAAAAGGCGGCGCCCTGTCTGCACCGCAGAAGCGCTAGCGTTGTTCAGCGCGTTTTTCCGGCGCTTTCCTCAGCGACAGACTTGACACCGGTCGGGGCACGCAGGACTCGATGCCGTCGCACCCGCACCCCGTGGCCAACCACTCAACGCAGCCAGATTCCGAAGGCGCCGAGCAAAAACGCCGCGATTGCGATCACCAAAGCAATCACGTCGAGCGGCGTGCGCTCACTTCGTGGCGCTTTCGCATCCAGTCGCGTCCTCGCATTCGCAGCCTGCCCTGCATCGACCGCTTGCTGAACTGCCGCCAGCGCAGCAATGCTGTCACGTTCAGGGTCGCGATTCCCCGGCCGGGACTGCTCGGACGGTAGCGGAGCGTCCTCACGACGGTGCAAAAGCTCGAGCATCGCTTCGACAAGCGGGGTATCAAAGCGATAGGGGTTGAAGCGCTTTAGGCCGAAACGCACGAGCATCGCCTGCACGGCCTCGTCTGCCGGCACATATTTCATTTGCCAGCGTTCGAAGGTCGGCTGAGTAATCGGGCGCCGCACCAACTCGACGACGTCGCTGTGACGAGGATCCTTACGAATCGTCGCATACAGCGACTCAACGGCGTCGGTCGACCCCTCGATACACTGAAAGAAAAACCCATCACCATAGTACAAAGCGCCGACAACACCGCGCTTGGCGTTGTTGCGACGCGATTGGCGCAAAATCCGCCCGACTTCGACGTCAACGCCGGCCTTCGCCTTCGGAAAATCGGCGGTGCTGGCATAAGCCAACTGAATGTAGCTTGTCGTCATGACCCCATCCCAAAAAAACGCCGATTTTCGGCCAAAGTTGATTTCACGTTTTCCACGCGGCTCACGATTTCACGAGCCGCCACGGACCACATCATTGTTCACGGCAACCGTTTTTCATTCACGATTTTGCGCTTCGCATTCCGCCACTTCGCGTGCAAAGCACGACTCAACGTTTCCCAGCCGCTGATCACCGCGCACTCGTCGGACGCTCGCGTGCGACGAGTGCGCGGTAAACGAACACCAAAGAATGATGGTGGCCAAAAACTGGCCATCGGCACGCTTCTCTGCAAGCCGATTCGCGAGATCATTCGCCAAATCACCCGTCCCACCCATCTCGAGAAGATGCGACCGTCCTGATCGAGTGTGTTGCCAACGCCACGCCGGACGAAACCGCGACGCACGAGCGCGGGCCATTGGCCGAGCCTCAGAACGATCATCCTGACCATTCCGGTGCACGAGAATTCAAATTACACCCGTCGTGCGAGATCAAAACTTGATCCAGTTCCGTCAAGCGGCAGCCGCGCACCCAGCCATCGTCCGATCGTGACCCCTCGACTCAGTCGACCCAGCACCCGCGCCGCAGCACCGGCACGAAACGCACGACGTCAATGTACCGCGATGCCACGCAGGCACCAGGCCGCCAGCGACGATGGCCGTATGAAGACACAATGACACGCGGCGAACACGCCTTTATTGCATCTCGGCCCCAGCCGCTAGATTCTCGCAGCGTGGCAGAAGAGGTCGAGGTTGCTTATATTGCGCGGCCGCGTTTTGGCGATGAGGCCAGCGGCGGACTCTCGATGCATCGCGGACTCGAGCCGTCAATCCACGACAAAGCGTCACCGATCCGATAGACAAACAACAGCACCGAGAAACACAGATCGGTCGTCAAACACCTCAAGCCCGAAAACGAACGAATAGAACCCGATCGTCATCAAGGCCAAGTGCAAGGGACAAAGTCATCGGCGACGATCAGGCGAGCGTCAAATACACCACCGCAGAAACACGACGGCGCCGTTGGGCCGACGGCCCTAAAGCTTGTAGAACGTCGTCGCCCGCCCAGACGAGCAACGCCGGAACGGACCCAACAAAAAGACTGCGACGGGCGAAATGAACCAAGGCATGTCGCAGTCGCTCAAAATGCAGCACCAAGCGAACGCCTTGCGGCATCAAGCGGATGTCAGTACCCCCGAACGCCGGGGTTATCAATCAGTCTACCGCCCGGCGATCGGTGCGGTCGCGTCGGCACGAAACCGCGTCAGACGCTCATCACATGTGGGGATTGGATTCAATGAACATGCTTCGTGACCGTCAAGACGCCCTGCGCGGCACACTCTACGATCCTGCGTTCGAGCGCGATAATTGTGGTTTCGGCCTGATCGCGAACATGGACGGCATCGCGAGCCGCTTCGTGGTCGAGACGGCCATCGGTGCGCTCGCACGACTGACACATCGCGGCGCCGTCGCCGCTGACGGCAAGACCGGCGATGGCTGCGGCCTGTTGCTGGCGCGTCCCGACAAACTTCTGCGTGCGTTGGCGGCTGAGGCAGGGTTCGACGTTGGCGAGCGCTTCGCCTCCGGTCTCGTGTTCTTCAATCCATTGGCACTGAACGATCACCTCGGAGTCATGCACGCGGCGCTAGAAGCGCAAGGCCTCACGGTCGCCGGCTGGCGTGACGTTCCCACGCGCGAGGACGCCCTCGGTCGCGAGGCACTGAAGTCGCAGCCGACCATCAAGCAGGTGTTTGTGAACGCGGGCAACGGCATGGATGACGCCGCGTTGGAACGTGCGTTGTTCGTCGCACGACGCAAGGCCGAACAGGCCCTGATCGAAGACCCGGTGTTCTATGTGCCCAGTCTTTCGGCACGCGTGCTTTCGTATAAAGGGCTGGTCATGCCGGAGAATCTACCGGCGTATTATCCGGACCTCGAGCGTGACGACGTCGAAACGGCGATCTGTGTTTTCCACCAGCGCTTCTCGACCAATACCTGGCCGCAATGGGGCCTCGCGCAGCCATTCCGGTTCCTTGCGCACAACGGCGAGATCAACACCATTCGCGGCAACCGCAACTGGGCTCTTGCTCGTGCGCACAAATTTGCGTCACCGCATCTACCCGAACTCGCCGATCTCAATCCTCTGGTCAACCTTGTCGGGTCCGACTCGCAGAGCCTCGACAACATGCTCGAAGTGCTGCTGATGGGTGGGGTCGATCTGTTCCGTGCAATGCGGCTGCTGGTGCCACCGGCCTGGCAGAACGTCTCGCATCTTGATCCCAACCTACGAGCGTTTTACGAGTTCAACTCAATGCACGCCGAGCCTTGGGACGGCCCCGCGGGCATCGTCTTGACCGACGGGCGCTACGCCTGCTGCTCACTCGACCGTAACGGTCTACGTCCTGCGCGGTACGTCGTCACCAAGGACCGGCATATCACACTGGCCTCAGAAGTCGGCGTCTGGGACTACGCCCCCGAGGACGTCGTCGCCAAGGGTCGTCTGAAGCCGGGCGAAATGCTCGCTGTCGACACTCAGACTGGGGAACTTCTGCTCCCGGCAGACATCGACCAAATCAACGCGACCCGCCAGCCCTACGCTCAGTGGCTGCGCGACGAAGTCACACACCTGCGTTCACGACTCGACGACCGGCGTCTGGTCGAAGAGCCCATGGACGCCGATCGCCTACTCGTTTACCAGAAGTACTTCGGAATCACATTCGAAGAACGTGAGCAGGTCCTGCGTCCACTCGCCGAAGCCGGTCAGGAAGCCGTGGGCTCAATGGGCGACGACACGCCGTTCGCGGTGCTGTCGACACGCACACGCTCGGTGTTCGAGTACTTCCGCCAGCAGTTCGCGCAGGTCACCAATCCGCCAATCGATCCGCTCCGCGAATCGATCGTCATGTCGCTCGAGACCTGCTTCGGCCGCGAACACAATCTGTTCGAAGAAAGCCCGACGCACGCCCACAGACTTGTCGTCGACTCTCCAGTGCTGTCTGGTGCAAAGTTTCGTCAGTTGCTCGCCCAAACTGATCCGGCATTCGCCAGCGTGACGTTGTCACTTCATTACGACCCATCAATCGGCCTGGCGCGAGCCCTCTCGGCGATGACCGAAGCCGCCGTCGACGCCGTGCGTAATGGCAAGACGGTCGTCGTCTTGAGTGATCGTGGTATCAACGAAGATCAGCTGACGATCCCGATCGCCTGTGCGGTCGGCGCCGTCCATCACACTCTAATTGGAGCTGGCTTGCGCTGCGACGCCAATATCGTCGCCGACACCGGTGCCACGCGCGACTCCCACCACTTCGCGGTCTTGATCGGCTACGGCGCGACCGCGATTCATCCCTACCTCGCCTACGAAACACTCGCAGGCATGTGTGCCTCTGGTGAAATCACCGACGCCTCGCCCGACACCCTCGCACAGCATTTCCGCAAGGGCATCAACAAGGGCCTATTCAAGATTCTCTCGAAAATGGGCATCTCGACCATCGCGAGCTATCGCGGCGCCCAGCTGTTCGAGATCGTCGGCCTGCACGACGAAGTCGTCAAAACCTGTTTCGTCGGCACCACTTCACGGATACAGGGCGCGCGTTTCGAACATCTCGAGGACGATCAAAAACGCCTCGCTCGCGACGCCTTCAATCTGCACAAGAGTCTCGAGCAAGGTGGCCTGCTCAAATACGTTCACGGCGGTGAAGATCACGGCTATAACCCCGATGTGATTCAAACGCTGCATCGCGCAGTACAGAGTGGTGACTACGCGATCTACAAGGAATATGCGCGACTCATCAACGAGCGCCCGGCGCTCGTCCTGCGTGACCTATTCCGCGTCAAGGCCGCTGGCGAGGCCCTCTCCCTCGAGGAGGTCGAACCTATCGAGGCCATCCTGTCGCGCTTCGACTCCGCGGGCATGAGCCTCGGCGCGCTGTCGCCAGAAGCGCACGAAGCCCTGGCGATCGCGATGAACCGTCTCGGCGGTCGCTCCAACTCCGGCGAAGGTGGCGAAGCCGTCGAACGCTACGGCACCGAGCGCATGTCCAAGATCAAGCAGATTGCCTCGGGGCGCTTCGGTGTCACGCCGCATTACCTGGTCAACGCCGAAGTTCTGCAGATCAAGATTGCGCAAGGCGCCAAGCCGGGTGAGGGCGGACAGCTACCAGGTCACAAAGTCAACGACATGATCGCCGAGCTGCGGTATTCGAGCCCGGGTGTCGCACTGATCAGTCCGCCCCCGCATCACGACATCTATTCGATCGAAGACCTCGCCCAGCTGATCTTCGACCTCAAGCAGATCAACCCCGATGCCTTGGTCTCCGTCAAGCTCGTCGCCGAGGCCGGTATCGGCACGGTCGCCGCCGGCGTTGCCAAGGCGTACGCCGACCTGATCACTGTCTCAGGCTACGACGGCGGCACGGGCGCCAGCCCGCTCACGTCGGTGCGCTACGCTGGATCACCGTGGGAACTCGGTCTCAGCGAGGTTCACCAAACGCTAAGGGCCAACGACCTACGCGACAAGGTCCGTCTACAGACCGATGGGGGCCTGAAAACGGGTCTCGATGTTATCAAAGCGGCCATCCTCGGCGCCGAAAGCTTTGGCTTCGGTACCGGACCGATGGTGGCACTCGGCTGCAAATACCTCCGTATCTGCCACTTGAACAACTGCGCCACGGGCGTGGCCACGCAAAACAAAGTTCTGCGCATGAACCACTTCATCGGCCTGCCCGAGATGGTCATGCACTACTTCCAGTTCATCGCTCGAGAGGTTCGCGAATGGCTCGCCGTTCTCGGCGTCAAGAGTCTCGGTGAACTGATCGGTCGTGTCGATCTTCTCGAGCGAATCGAAGGCGCTACGCCCAAGCAGACCTCGCTCGATCTGTCGGCATTGACGCATGCGGCGACCAACGATGCACCGCAACTCTGTCTGCAACCCCGCAATCCGCCTTTCGATCAGGGCCTTCTCGCCGAACGCATGGTGGCCGACATGATCAACGCCATCGAAAACAAAACCGGCGGAGAATTCTCGTACACCATCCAGAATACCGACCGCTCGATCGGCGCCCGCGTGTCAGGCGAGATCGCCAAGAGGCACGGCAATCTGGGCATGGCCAATGCACCGATCACCGTGCGCCTGACGGGCACCGCCGGACAGAGTCTCGGAGTATGGAATGCCGGCGGACTAGATCTCTACCTCGAAGGCGACGCCAACGACTACGTTGGCAAAGGCATGACGGGTGGCAAAATCGTCCTGCGTCCGGCCTCGAGTAGCCGTTTCAAGAGCCAGGAAACCACCATCATGGGCAATACCTGCCTTTATGGTGCGACCGGTGGGCGACTGTTCGCTGCGGGGCTCGCCGGAGAACGTTTCGGCGTGCGCAACTCGGGCGCCCTCGCGGTCGTCGAGGGTGTCGGCGATCACGGCTGCGAATACATGACCGGAGGCGTCATGGTTGTCTTGGGTCCAACCGGCCTCAACTTCGGTGCCGGCATGACTGGGGGCTTCGCTTTCGTTTTGGACCAAAACAACAGTTTCGTTGACAGGGTCAACAACGAGCTCGTCGATCTCCATCGTATCGACACTGAGGACATGGAAGCGCACCGCAACTATCTCGAAGACCTGCTGCACGAGTTCGTACAGGAAACGAACAGCGCATGGGGCCGCGAGATTCTCGCCGACTACCCGCGGATGCTGCGGGACTTCTGGTTGGTGAAACCAAAAGCCGCCGAGCTCCGCGGCCTGTTGTCGAATCTTCGCCAAGCGGCATGACGAAAGGCGTCGGAGACGGATGCCGTAGCACTCAATGACGGCTGCGGCCTTTGCACATCGACAGCATCACTGTCAGTTGTGTAACCGTTCGTTGGACGACGAACACCGCTAGAAGTGTTCGGATTAAATGAGCAGGGTTCACACGACGGACAAGGCGGGAAATAGCGGGAGTTGTCGGGAAATAACGGCCCACGCCATTAATAAAACTCGCGAAACGCGCCGCGAAACGACCGCAATATGCGAGCGTCTGATCGCATTCGATGCGACGAAAGGCAGCGCGACGAGGGGGTTTGGGCGGGTTTTGGGCGGACTTTTCGAGGCGCTCGGCCTCGGCGCGGAGGTTGGTCGGCGCCTGTCGGAGCAGTAATGCTTCTGCCGTGTCAGAAACGCGGGCGAAGGTTTTTATTGAAGAAAGCTGCGGCCTCCTGTTCGGTCATTCCGGCCAGCAGGAGGCCTATATTTTAAGGCGGCGGGCATAGAGAACGGCCTCGAAACCCTTTCTGGCGCGAATTTGGACAGTTTTCGACGCCTCTATCCGCAACCGATCACGCGCCAGTCGAGCGAGAAGACCGAGCGTCGGCGACGCGGCCGAGATACTTCGCGTAAGGCTTAGCACCCCTCGAGTATTGCTCGGTCAAACGCGCTCCACAGCCACGGCGACAAGCAAAAGCGGCGACTGATTCATCACCGATGACGACGCGGATGCCATCCTTCATCGACGCGCAGACCCGTTCCGATTCTCAGGCCAAATCGAAACATAAAAAGTCGCCCTCGAATATTGACACCACCGCGAACCCTCCCTCCGCGATTGATCCTTTTGGATCAGTGGGCGGGCCCAGACCTTGGTGCAACGTTTCTTAGGTCAACGACAAGCGACCCGTCTCGCGAAAGTTCAGGCCCCGGTTTCCGCTGGTGAACAGCGTCCCGCGCAGCACGTAATCGAGTGACTCTTGGCGGTCGCGCCATGCCAGCACCTGCCGGACAAGGCTTAGCGCGCCGACGCTGAAATCCACGTCTACGACCGTCTCACCCAGCCTCGGCAAGTCGATCGCGTTCGCAGTCGCACCCTGCGCCAGAGCGAGGCCATTGACGTCGATCGCGAACTGAACACCGCGAAACTGCAACGCCACATTGTTGGGATTCTGTACGCGAAGGCTGGCTCGGAAACGTCCCTCAAGCATGGTCGAATCCAACAGCTGCAAATCGACCAACGTGACCTGTGGCGTCAACGGCCGCACCATCGCGCCCGCACAACCACCGAGCAACGTTGCCGCTGACGCTGCTACAAACCCTCGTGTCATCACACGAAGACAATCGCGACGCCTCGCACGAAACGGCTCTGAACGCACCACTTCTGGCGCCCACAAAGATGGCGATCCAGCGATACGCAGTCGTTTTTCTGGCGCCTTCGTCATATCCAGTCCTCACGGCCGACCTGAATCAGGTGTTCTTCTAAGACTCGCCAACAGAGTGCAGCAACTGACAAACTTTGCGCTGAACGTCGCCTAGCGCGCACACGACTGCCTCAGCCCACAGACGCTGTACCGACTGCGGGGCAGATTCGATCGACGCCCCATCAGGAAACGTTGAATAAATCACTGCGAATGGGTGACGGTCTACGCGCTTCGCTGCGTCGCGAGACACTCACGCTCACACCTCGCAACCCGCCATGTCTCGCAGTTCAGTCTTCAGGCTCACCGTGCTGCATACGCCTGTGACTTTCGTCAGCGTTTCCGACGAGGCCCAATCGGGCGCGCAAGCTGAATCCCCAGGACGCGTAAGCCGGTGGTGACGGCCCTCGCTATGCGGGCGCATCGCGCAACGATCGCGGCCCTACCCGTACCGACAGACGTGCGTCACATCATTCGTGATCGGCATCGCAACACAGGCACGACCGCACGCCGGAGTCGACGTCACGAAAACGACTACCCATGAGCCCGCTGCACGGCCGGGACTCTTGGCGCCCAGCAGCGACATCGCATCAGCAGGAATCTGAATCAAGCAGCGCTGCTGTTCTCCGCACGCAATGGCAGCCACAGACGAAAACGACCGCCGGCCGCATTTAAATCTGATGCCCCATCGGACACAATGAAGTCCGCACCACGCGCCTCACATGCACCATCGATGTGTGCGCCAGCGGTCGCGCGCAGCTCAGGCTCGCCATCCGCGCCACCGAGCCGATCGCTATCCGAATCAGTCCCGACTCGGATCTTGTCGCTGTCGCAACAAGAGCGCTCAGCAGTCGGATGAACGCTCACAGGTAGGCTCGATTCATTATCGATCACGATCCACCCCCCGTGCCCGTCCAAGTCACGGTGCATGGCCGCGATTCGAGCTGCGAAATACAACCCCAATCCCGTTTGCCCCATCGTTCGATCGAGCGGCGCACCATCCTCGGCGCGCACTCGACCGAGACGATTGAGCGGGTAGCCCGGACCATCGTCCTCAATCGTCACCAACACCCAAAGCCTCTCGTCTGCAATCGAGTTCAACGTCGTCCGTGTAGCTGCGCGCGGACCTTCACGTCGAACCTGATGCCGGATCTCGTGCGGGCTTACCGTCGATTCCTTATGCAGTTTTTCCTCTTGCCCCGTCGAGGCGCCATCAGCCTTATGCCTCGACACGAGATCGGGTGCCTGATCCCGAGACGCACGACGATCCAAGCGGTTCTGATCCATCGGACGAAGATCTGAAGACGGCAACGAGACCGGTTCAGATCCCTCGGCGTGGGAGAAAGCGATGAAACGGTCTGCACCCAAGACCGCCTCGGCACCGCCTGACGAGGCCCGGGCATCACCATCTTGACCGAAATCACAATCGTTCGCGCCCGCCGTTTGATCGACAGCAATTCGTTCGACCGATACCCGAATCCGGCGACGCGCGTATCGAAGCGTATTCGTCAAGACATTATCGATCACGACGCCCAACCAGCGTGCATCCCAACGCACGAGCAACGGCTCAGTCCATGGCGATGCGCCCCGATCCCCGTCTTCGATGGGGCTCGAGTGAACTCCACGATTCGAACGTTCAACCGCGATCGAGCGCACCGCGGTCAGCGCGGCCTCAAGCCGCAGCTGAGTCGCCCGCTGCTGAGTCGACGCGCGATCGTCGGTCGCCACCTCGCGACGGGACAGCCGACGTGATACCGGATCATCGAGCACGAACTCGACGGCAGAATACGTAGCCGCCGGAATCAACCCGGCGACATGATCCTCGAGCCACTCGACCAGATCGAATGAGCTTGGCTGAAAATGATCGAGCCCCTGCTGCGCGCGATAGAGGGTCAACAGTTGCACAAGGTTTGCGTTTAAGCGATGCGCCTCCTGGAATAACATCGCGGCCTCACGGCGATCGTCGCGCACCTCGCAGACCTCGAGTACATCGCTGATCGCACCGACGATCGCCGCTACGGAGTTCTTCATGTCATGAATGCTGACCGCCAGCATGCTCGCAAAATCGAGCCCGGCGAGTCTCGATCCGACGCCATCCCCGCTACCCGATCGGGGCTCAAACGCTTGGCCACCAGCGGACTCATCAGTCATGACCGTCACCGTCATGATCATCGCCGGCAATACCCAGGGACTGCGTCCACGGCGCGGCGGTTACATCGACATGGTCACTCAAACGCTCACGCCACCATGGCAAAGCGCGGGTCGGAGGTCGCGTCGAGGGCCAAGACTCTCTGACACCAGCGGCCGCGCCACCGTCCGGACACGCGGATTGCGGCACTGCCGCCCACTCCAGAGCCAAGCGCCACCACGGCGATAGAGCCGGCTGCATGGCCACAATGCGTCCGCGCAGGCGATTCACGACCTCGGCGTCGCTCTCGATTTCCGTCACGAGGGACAACCAACGCACAGCCATCAACGGATCGAATGGCACCAGCCGCTCAGCGATCTCACCCGCTGCCACCAACGCGGCTGCCGGGGTCTCGTAACTCGCGACCGCGCTCGAAGGTCGCTCGCCCCGCGATGTCACCCGCCCAGCAGATCCCCCTGATTCGAATGACACTGGCGTACCGCGAGCTGGGTCTTCGTGCGCCGTCGAGCTCTGCTGGGACGAATCGGGACGCCGTGTCGTATCGAGAAACGCCTTGGCGATCCGCGCTCGTTCAACCTGACGCGCGAAGGATTTCTCCGAACCCGCACGAGAGGCACTGATCCGCGCATGAGCCTCCATGAGTCGCCCCGTGCGCCGCTCGATCGAGGCAAGCCGATCTGCAGCCGGTAAAAACTGGGGCACATCCACCAACAGCTGTTGCAATCGCTTCTCTGCCGCGGTGAGATCGCCTCGAACTTCGTCCAGACTCGCGCGAAAGAACCGCACCCAAGTCGTCTCACCCAAGGACTCCTGAGCGTCGAGCAAACGCTCAAGCGCCTTGAGATCCCCAAGCCGCCAGGCCAAATGCGCCGCTAGGCGCCGTTCATCGGGCCTCCACGTGGCCGGCACTCCCGTCAACTCCGCAATCACTGCCGCTGGCTCATCATGACGCCACGCCGGATCAAGCCGGCGCAACGCGTGACGGCGACGCAGCCCGCGATTGATACGAAGATCCAGCTGCTGCGGCGAAAACGGCTTGGTTAGGTAGCCGTCTGGCTCGACCTCCAACGCCGACAACACCATTTCGCCGGTAGCCTCCGCCGTCACCATCACAACGACTGCGCCCGGCCCGATCCAGCCCTGGCTCCGTCCCGACTCGAGAATCTGCTCCCCGTCAGCGCCGCTGCCGAGGTTGTAATCACACAGAATGATGTCGTAGGACTTTTTTTCGATCGCTTCAAAAGCGGAACGCGCATTCACCGCAAAGTCGATCGAAACGAAGCCGGCGCGCAGCAGCAACTGCTTTAACGTCGCCCGCATGTTCTGGAAATCATCAATCACCAACACATCGAGCGCCGCGCGTTCCACAGGAATCGCGGCCTGGGCCGCTTTTCCGCGATCGAACATGGATTGATGGTGGATTGAAGAATCGGTCATTAAACGGCTCGATTGATCGCGGCTCGCCCGGTTATGCGGTCCGAACGCCAAATGAGAGTCCAAATCGGGACCCAGCCTGAGCGGACGCTCATCGGTATGCGGCCAAAACCAAAGTCCCACTCCAAGGGCTGTACAAAAGACCGCACCGCCAGCCACGCGACGAGCTCAGTCCGACCCGATCTCCAGCCATATCCCCGCAGACCTTTCAAACGCCAGCTGCAACCCAATCGGCTTCGCAACCACGGTCGAACGCAAGAGCGTGGCCCCATGACCCTGCGTTGCGTCGACATCCGGCGGGCAAAATTACGGCCGATATCGTCGGTCCTCGTCTTGACGAGAGACTCGTTCACCCGCCACACCACAGTCGCATGGGATCGACCACGCCAAATCCGATCTGCGAGCCTCGCCATCCGGAACGCGCAGGTCTGGTACGACCGTAGCGGCCGCAATGCCTCAGGGCAGCTGCCCCGTATAGCTGCCGCTGGCGACCGGCAGATCTTCCGCCGCCCAATTCTTGATCCCGCCCGCCAACACGCGAACCTTGCTGAAACCCATTTCACCCAGTGTTTGGGCCGCCAAAGAGGCGCGTCCGCCCGTCATGCACAGCACCGCGATGTTGCGCTCGCCGGCCTGCAGCAATGCGTCGACACGATGAGGTGTGCTGGCGTCGGCAGCGGCTTCCAGCAACCCCCGTGGCACCAATACCGAGCCCTCGATGTGCATTTTTTCGTACTCGTAGGGTTCGCGAACGTCGAGAATCAGCCAATCTTCACCCTGTTCAATCGCCTCAGCCAGCGCATCCGGCGCAATGTCTTGCACACCAGCGCGTGCCGCTGCGACGAAATCCCTCAGCTTTTTAGTCATCGTATCCGTCTGCTCCCTGATGTCTGACGATGTCTCGTCTGTTTTTTTGGCACAGTCCGATCCGACCTCGGCGCCGCGCTGCCGTGCATGACGGCGACACCACGCGCCGCGATCCACGTCCGATCCCATCCAAATTCGATGCCGATTGAGTCAGCCTTTCGACAAGTTGAAAAGCCCAATCACCTCAACGGGCTGGTCTGCCTTGGTGGGCCGAAAACCGTTCTCGGCGACTACGCTCGTGCATCCCTGGTGTCAGCCATCCCCAGTGATGGCGCTGTGTGATAGCGCCCGATTGCTGCTTCGGATTTCCCCTGAAGACTCGGAGCGCCCGGCGCCAAGCCTCGTACGCTGGTCCGCACGAATCAGCGCATACCCAGACCCGTTATGAGGCAAGACATCATAAGCGTACAAGGCGATGCCGCCGCCGCGTGGAGTGTACCGAATGGCGCGATCATGAGGGCATCGGGCTGGGCTTCGATCCGGACGTTTCAAGGGCGACGCTCGAACATAGGGCATCGAAGCCCGCGACCCACGCGCGTTCTCGTACACTGAGCGGCAGCAGTTGAATGTAGCCTACAGTGCGCGGCACCCGACGATCAGAGCCCCACCGACCCCCACACCTGTGACTTTGCGCCGGTTATGCTCCCCAGCGCCCATCATAGCGAGTCTCTGCATGACGCTCACCCACCCGTTTATCGATCCGGTTGCGTTCCAACTCGGCCCTCTGGCGCTTCACTGGTACGGGTTGATGTACGTCATCGGCTTCGTCGCCTTTTGGTGGCTGGGGTCGCGACGGGCCGCCCGCCAACCGTTCGCGCCCATCGAGCCCGCGCAGGTCGGCGATCTGCTTTTCTGGGGCGCATTGGGCGTAATCGTTGGCGGTCGCGTCGGCTATACCCTGTTCTACGGCTTCGACAACTTTCTAGCCGCCCCTTGGACTCTGCTCTATCTATGGCAGGGTGGTATGTCGTTTCATGGAGGCCTGATTGGCGTTCTGCTCGCCGCGGGCTGGTACGCGCGACGCCATGAAATCGACTACGTTCGCCTGATGGATTTCGTCGCCCCGCTGATCCCGATCGGCCTAGGAACGGGGCGCATCGGTAACTGGATCAATGGCGAGCTCTGGGGCAAGCCGACCGATGTTCCCTGGGGCATGATTTTCCCGCACGTCGACGGTCTCGCACGTCATCCATCGCAGCTTTATCAGGCCGCACTCGAAGGCGCTGTCCTGTTCGCCATCCTTTACTGGGTATCGGCGCGGCCGACGCGGCGCGGGCTGATTTCTGGGCTGTTTCTCTCTTTGTACGGGCTATTTCGCTTCACCGTCGAATTCGTGCGTGAGCCCGACGCCCACATCGGCTATCTCGCCTTCGGCTGGCTGACGATGGGACAACTCCTCAGCCTGCCTTTGATCATCTTGGGACTCGGATTTATCGTCTGGTCTCGACGCCAACCACAGCCCGAAGCACGCGAGTCGCGATCAACGAACGACGCCGCGTAACCCACTGCGCCGACGTCTTCCACCAGTGATCTCTGCGCTACCGGCGCGCTGAGCGCAACTCATCCGACGCCGCATCGTTGAAATTCGAGAGCATATCGTCATGCAAAGCTACCTGAGTCTAATGCGAGAAATTCTCGATTGCGGCACGCTCAAAAGCGACCGCACAGGCACCGGGACGCGTTCGTTGTTTGGTCGGCAGCTGCGCTTCAATTTGCATCAGGGCTTTCCATTGGTCACGACCAAGCGCGTCTTTTGGCGTGGCGTCGTCGAGGAGTTACTGTGGTTCCTGCGCGGCGAAACGAACATCCAATCGCTGCAAGAGGCCCGCGTCCATATCTGGGACGAATGGGCAACAGCCGAAGGCGATCTCGGCCCTGTCTATGGTGCACAGTGGCGGCGCTGGGCTACGCCCGACGGACAGCCCCGAGATCAGATCGCCGTTCTCCTCGAGGGCTTGCGTACCCGCCCGGACTCACGACGCCATATCCTCAGCGCATGGAATGTCGCTGACCTGCCGGACGAGCGCGTTTCACCGCAAGTCAACGCTGCCGCAGGCCGCATGGCGTTGGCGCCCTGTCACGCCCTGGTTCAGTTTTATGTCGCCGACGGCCGTCTGTCGTGCCAGTTGTATCAACGCTCGGCCGATATTTTTCTCGGCGTGCCGTTCAACATCGCCTCATACGCGCTGCTGACGCATTTGGTCGCTCAAGTGGTCGATCTCGACGTCGGCGATTTCGTTCATACGTTCGGCGACGTGCACCTCTACACCAACCACGTGGATCAAGCCCAAGAGCAGCTCAGCCGCTCGCCTCGCTCGCTCCCGACCCTACGACTCGACCCAACAGTGCGCGCGCTCGAATCCTTTACAGCCGAGCACATTCATTTAGATGGCTACGATCCGCATCCCGCCATCTCAGCGCCCGTAGCGGTCTGAGACGAAACAAGCGCCGCGTAAGCGCCTCGAATCGCAACACGTCGCAACGAATTAGAAGAGCACCTCCGCAACGGGACGATGTACGGTGGACGACGCCATGGGCTCACTGAAAAGAGGGCTGCGCAAGCGCATCGCACCCTTGCGTAGCGCTCGCGTCTTCGACCGACGCTCTTGCGAGTCTCTTGGCTCACGGTCAAAAGGCCCGTGCACTGCATCGGGCTCGCGACGCACTCGCGTCCGCTGAGGACAGCGAGAAACCACGTCCCGACGCGAATGTCCGAGTGATTGGCTTCGTACCGCGCGCACCGCCGTCACCCGTCACCCGTCACCCGTCACCCATCACCCATCCTTGCCGCTCACTTCGATTACAACCAGCCGAACAACATGAACCAGACCTCGACAACGCCGCGCATCGAACTGATCGTCGCCATCGCCGAGAACGGCGTCATTGGCCGCGAAAACAATCTCCCGTGGCGGCTTCCCGATGATCTACGCCACTTCCGCGACATCACCAGCGGGCACACCGTCATCATGGGCCGCAACACTTGGGACTCGATCGGTCAGCGCCCGCTGCCCAACCGTCAAAACATCATCGTGTCGAGTCGCCTCAGCGATGCCGATCTACCAAACGGCGTGCAACGCGCCCCGGATCTCGCCACCGCAATCGCCCGATCAGACCGCGCGATCGCTTTCGTGATCGGTGGCGCCCGCCTGTTTACTGAGGCGTTGCCGCTGGCCTCGGCCGTATATCTCACACGGGTCCACGCGCACGTCGAAGGCGATGTCCACTTGCCGGTCCTCGATGCCCTCATCCCACCTCAGTGGACACGCACTCGCGCGGTCGCGCACCCGGTCGATGACCAACACGCCCTCGCGTTTACGCTCGAGTACTGGCTTTCCGCCGCGCGACCCGCCTCGAGCACGGATTAGACACCCGCGCCAACTCCGCATCGCTGACAGACACGTTGTGACGCCGCATAAGCTTTTTGCATCAGCAGCGTTCCTGTCGGCCCATCGACACACCGACCCTGGCCGACTTGGGCGTCGGTTCTTGGCTCCATCGAATGGACAATGCTGACTGATTCACAGCTTTGCGATAGCGGAAACCGTCTCGCTGAGTAATCCTCTGCGTATTGAAGCGCACGGTCGTCACGACCCACCGAATTTGAAGACACTACGATTTCCGCCCGGCGTTCTCCGCCCATGATGCCGAGCGCTCCCGAACCACTGCGGATGAATGGCCCATCTCGACCGGCTTGATTCGATCGCCTCAATCCGGTGACCGCTCTTGACTTCGCGTCCGGATGGTTTTGTCGGGGCGTCATTTGAGACTCCAACCGCGACCAGACCCAAACCGATCGCAGTACCCGACGAACAACGATCTAGTGGCCAGAGGTTGGCGGCAGGCGAGTACGATGACGGCATTACACTTCAATTGCCATCTCTACACGCCCCTGCCATTTGTTGATTCACGCAAAGTCTCACGACATACGACGCGTTTTCGAGGATACGGCTCATGACTGAACCCACCCAAGCTCCTGAAAGCTGCAACGCGCGATCGCCGGTCACCGATCAATACCGCGAAGCCGAACAACGCGATCGCTATCGCTACTACATGCATGCCCGCGGTGCAAGCGAACACACGCGACAGACACTGGCGCTCGTGCTCGCAGGTGGCGAGGGGTCTCGCCTCAAGAACCTGACGAAGTGGCGCGCCAAGCCGGCCGTTCCGTTTGGTGGGAAGTACCGCATCATCGATTTCACGCTGTCAAACTGCATCAACTCGGGGATTCGCCGAGTCGGGGTGCTTACACAGTACAAGTCGCACTCGTTGATCCGGCATCTTCAACGCGCCTGGTCTTTCCTACGCCCTGAACTCGGCGAATTCGTGGAGATCATCCCCGCGCAGATGCGCCTGAAGCAGGAGTGGTACAAGGGTACAGCCGACGCGGTGTTCCAGAACCTCGACATCGTGTTCCGTCATGAGCCCGGCTTCGTCTTGATTCTCTCGGGCGACCACGTCTACACGATGGACTATGCGCGGATGATTCAAGCACATGTCGACTCCGGCGCCGACGTCACCATCGGCTGCATCGAGGTGCCGCATGCCGAAGCGTCGTCGTTTGGCGTCATGCAAGTCGATGCCGATCTGCGCATCATCGATTTTGAGGAAAAACCCGCTGAACCCAAAAGTCTCCCCGGCCGCCCCGATGACGCGCTGGTCTCGATGGGTATCTACGTGTTCTCGATCGGCTTTCTGGCCCAGGCCCTGGTCAGCGATGCACACGACCCCCGTTCGAGCCATGATTTCGGTCGCGACGTGATCCCGCGAGCGATCCGAGAGTTCAAAGTACACGCCTATCCCTTCGTCAACGAATCCGGCGATCTTTCATATTGGCGCGACGTTGGCACGCTCGATGCATACTGGAAATCCAACATGGAGCTTTGCGAGATCGAGCCACCACTCGATCTCTACCGGCGCGACTGGCCGATCTGGACGTATCAGCCGCAAAGTCCGCCAGCCAAGTTTGCGTTCGACGACGAGGGCCGCCGTGGTGAAGCCATCGACTCACTGGTTGCAGGAGGCGTCATCCTCTCGGGTGCCCGAGTCAAACGCTCGGTAATCTTTTTCAATACCCACGTGGAGACCGGTACCCTGATCAAGGACTCTGTCATCCTGCCGAAAGTCCGCATTGGACGGAATTGCACGATTCTGAAAGCGATCATCGACAAAGGCACAGTCATTCCGGACGGTTTTCAAGTGGGCGTCGATCCCGAAGCCGATCGGCGGCGATTCGTCGTCAGCGAAGATGGCGTCGTTCTGGTAACCCCGGGCCAGCTCAAGCAGCGTCTGTTCTACGAGCGTGACGATGAGCTCTGAGCGCTTCGCGTCGCTCTGAATCGCAAACCCCAGTAGGACACAACACGACGGACACGGAGCGTCTCAAGACGCACTCTCCACAACCTGCGCCCGCGCCCAAATCCACTGGCCCCCTCCACTGCTCGACCCGCACAACAACCCGCGAATCGCCCCCTCACCCGAGGCGAATCGCAACCAACGTCGCAGCCCTTCAAGGTGTCCATGCAAGCGCGAAACGAGCCTCCCAAAACCTCATTCAGTGCCTCGCACAATGCCTCACTCGATGCTTCATCCCGTCCGGCCCAAGATGCGTCGTATACCTGCGAGTTCCAACAGCGGGCAACCGAAAACCCAGCGAGCGGTTCAAAACAGGGCAACGATCCGCTGCATTCCAGTGCAACAGACACCCCGGCCGCCTCAGTCATGAGCGAGAACATGATCGTTAGCGACACGTTCAAGACAGCCGCGACCGAGCCTCCGCCCGGCGGCGCGCACGTCGCGGTCATGTGGCATATGCACCAACCCTGGTACCGCGACGCCCAGGACGGCGCCTTTTCACTGCCCTGGGTATGGCTCCACGCGATCAAGGACTACGCCGACATGATCGCACTGCTCGAGGCTCAACCGGCGATGCGCTGTACGGTCAATTTTGCCCCGATTCTGCTCGAACAAATCGACGAGTACGCCCGCCGCCTGACTCAGTGGCAACAGCACCACTCCGAACAACAAAAAACTCCGAACGCAATCGATCACGAAGCACCGACGGGCGATGTGCTGCTCGACGCGTTACTCCAACCTGCCACCATTCCGAACGACGCCCACGGCCGCGCCCGTCTGGTGCAAGTCTGTACGAGGGCCTTCAGGCCACGCATGATCGACCCTTGGCCGGAATTCTGTCGCCGTCTCGATCTCGCGATTCACCTGGCAGAACACCGCCAAAACGATCTCGAACTTCTGCCACAGGCTTTCTTTCACGACCTTGTCGCCCGCTACGTTCTGGCCTGGTGCGGCGTATCGGTCCGCAAGACTTACGCGCTCGATTCCCTACTGAATTCTCCGGTGCCGATTGCCGCCAACGAACTCTCGCGCTTGATCGCCGCGCTTCGAGACACCTTGGCGACCCTTCTGTCGCGCTACCGCAGCGCTGCCGAGCGCGGGCAAATCGAGTTGTCGATGACACCCTATGCCCACCCGATCGTGCCGCTGTTGCTCGATTTTTCTGTCATGCACTGCGCACGACCCGACGCCCCCGAACCCACAGCCCCCGGCTACCCCCATGGTGAGCCCCGGGCACGCTGGCACTTCGACGAAGGCCTCAGCGTTTTTGAGCAGCATTTCGGGCGGCGCCCCGACGGGGTGTGGTTATCAGAAGGCGCGCTGTCCGACGATGCCGTTCGCCTCGCCGACCAATACGGCTTTGTATGGGCCGCCTCTGGCGAATCCGTGTGGGCCAAAAGTCGCCATCGCTCAGGCCTACCGGTCGAAAATGAGGCCCGTCGCACCCTGTTCACACCGCATCAGCTGCCGGGCTGCCAGATCCGACTGTTGTTTCGCGACGATGGTTTATCGGACGCCATCGGCTTTATCTACAAGGACATGCCCGCAGAACAAGCCGTTTCCGAACTGCTGACCCACCTCGAGAACATTGCCCGCTTTGCGCACGATCAGCACGAACCATCACCCATCGTCAGCATCGTCCTCGACGGCGAAAACGCATGGGAGTACTACGACAACAATGGCTGGGACTTCCTCACTGCGCTGTACGATGCGCTCGCAAAACATCCCCTTCTGATTCCGGTCACCCTGTCCGAAGCCGCGCGCTTGACTCCGGCGGAACCTCTACCGGAACTCTGTGCAGGATCCTGGGTGCATGGCACGCTCGACACCTGGATCGGCGAGCCGGCCAAGAATCGTGCTTGGGACCTCCTCGTCGATGCGAAACGTGCGGTTGATCGCATCACCGCCGAACGCGTTTTGAGCGCCGATGATCGTCGCTGGATCGAACGTCAACTCGCGATCTGTGAGGGTTCTGACTGGTTCTGGTGGTTTGCCGAAGGTCCTGTTGCCGCTGGTGCCCACGACTTCGACGCGTTGTACAGGCAGCAACTGCGTCAGCTCTATCAACGCCTTGGACTGCCGATACCACCGAATGTTGATCAACCGCTGCTGGGTGACATGATCGGCCATGTCGAAAACGCCGGCACGATGCAACGTGGACAACCCGGATGACTCTCGACGGCGTCACCAAGCCTCCGATGGCTCCCTGGGAACAGCGCCGCGAGGCGGGGGTCTTGCTCGATGCGCGTGCACTGCCATCGTCGATAGAGGCGCATCTCGATTGGCTCGACTGGCTCGCAGCGGCTGGCTTTCGCGCGTGGCAGATGCTGCCACCCGCGATTCCGGACGCCACGGGCTCGCCATATCAAAGCATCTCGGCCTTCGCGACGGATCCCCGATTGACGCCGATCGAATGGCGCGCCCAACGGCCCTCGCCCGAACAACGCGCGGAGTTCGTCGCCCAGGAATGCGACTGGCTTAACGACTTCGCTCTATTTCAGGCCTTGCACCAGTCGCAGGACCGTACAGCATGGAACACTTGGCCTCCGGCCTTGCGCAATCGCGATCCGAGCGCTCTCGCGCAGGCACACTCGAAGCTGTCCGCAACGATCGACCGACAGATCGACGAGCAGTGGGCGGCTGACCAGTGGCGTCAACGACTGCGGCAGGAGGCGCGTGATCGCGGAATTGCATTGATCGGTGACCTGCCCATTTTCGTGGCACTCGATTCAGCCGACGTCTGGGCCCACCGTGAACTGTTCAAGCTAACGCGCGACAGCCAACCCGAATTCGTCGCCGGTGTTCCACCCGATTACTTTTCAGCCACCGGTCAACGCTGGGGCAACCCGCACTACGATTGGGCCGCAATGGCGGCAGACGAGTTTGCTTGGTGGCGCAGCCGTCTGGCGCGCGCCGGCCGTCTTTTCGATCGCGTCCGCATCGATCACTTTCGCGGCCTCGAAGCCGTGTGGATGATCGACGCCCGCGCCGAAACCGCGATCGAGGGTTACTGGGAGAAAGTGCCCGGGCACGAACTGTTGCAACGCATTCAACACGACCCGCGGATGCCTGAATTGCTTGCCGAAGATCTCGGCGTCATCACGCCGGCGGTGGAGCAGCTGCGTGTCGACTTCAATCTGCCGGGCATGGCTGTATTGCAATTTTCTTTCGATCACTTCGATGACAACCCGCACAAACCACACAACGTTGGTCGTGATCGCGTCGCTTACACCGGTACACATGACAACGACACGACCGCCGGCTGGTTCACCCACCTCGACGATGAAACTCGCAACCGCGTCGTCGAACGCCTGCGGCGCGGTGGATTTCTCGGCGAGAACGAAGCGGAACCCGCCGCGATCGCACAGGCCCTCTGGTCTGAGGCCTTGAATACTCAAGCATCAACGGTCATCGTGCCGCTCCAGGATCTGCTCGGTCTCGGCTCAGAGGCGCGCACCAACAAGCCCGGCACGACGCAAGGCAACTGGTCCTGGCAGCCCGCGCCACGTGCGCTGAAACAACTCGATCCCGCGTTACTGCGCCAACGGCTGGCTGCTTCCCGGCGCACGCCTTGCGACCGGTGAACGATGCCGCTCAGACAGACCCGCACAAAAAACGACGCGCGCAACTTGTCAACACACAGGAAGGTATGAACGCCGCTGATTCCCAACGCCCCTCGCATGACTCTGGCCAGACCGTTACTCCGGTCGAACCGCCGCCACGCGATTACCGGCTGGAGTCCGTGACTGACCCGGATATCGTGCAGCGGATTAATGCGCTCGTCGCGGGCAGGTTGCACGATCCGTTCACCATTCTCGGACGGCATCCGATTCCTCACACCATGCCTTCGGCTGAGCCAGCGGCGAGCCTACCCGCAGTGTCATCGGCCCGCCAGTCGAATGCACCCTCCGTGTCGATCCCAGCTTCGCCCGATCAGGGCGTGACCCAAAACACCACCGCAAACGACGAATCCCAGGATCACGCCCCGCCACGCTGGATCCTGCGCGAATTTCTCCCGCACGCCCAAAACGCCTGGATCGAGCTACTGCCCGAGCCTGAGGACCGCGCGATGCCTCCCGATCCGGCAGGGCACACGACAAATCACGCGTCCCTCACTGGCGAGCACTCGGTGCTGGATACCCTGCCCAGCGACTCACTCGATGGTTCGGGCTCAAAAAATACCCTTGTCCGACGTCCTCTTACGCGGCTACCGAACAGCGACATCTTCATCGCCGACGACCTTGAAGACGTCTGGGCTCCACCCCGGCACTATCGCGTCGATTGGACCGAAAAACGCGACGGGTCGGAATGTTCCGTCGTCTCTCCGTGGAGTTTCCCGCCATTACTCGGTGAAGAGTTTCTGGCGCGATTTTCCAGCGGAGACGCGGACGACGCCCATCACCATCTCGGCGCACACGTCATCGCTGTCGACGGTGTTGAAGGCGTTCTATTCGCCGTCTGGGCGCCCGGAGTACCGCGAGTCTCAGTGGTCGGCGATTTCAACGGCTGGCACGGACTCCGCCATCCGATGCGTAACCGCGGCGCCTCCGGAGTCTGGGAGCTTTTTATCCCGGGCGTAACCGCTGGCGATCGCTACAAGTTCGAAATCTGCACCGAAGACGGCCATATTCTGCTCAAAGCCGACCCCTTCGCGCGACGTGCTGAACGTCGCCCGCACACGGCGTCGATCGTCGCTCAACCGCTCGACGACCACCTCTTCGGCGACGATGACTGGCTCGCCGCGCGTGCCAAAAGGGACTGGTTGCACGCGCCGCTTTCCATCTATGAGGTGCACGCGGGCTCGTGGCGCAAAACCGAAGATGGCGACTTTTACAACTGGGATCGTCTCGCGCAAGAACTGATCCCCTACGTGCTCGAGCGCGGGTTCACCCACATCGAATTGATGCCGATCTTCGCCCATCCACTCGATCAGTCCTGGGGCTATCAAGTCACCGGCTTTTTTGCGCCGTCGGCACGCTTTGGCGAACCAGCAGGATTGGCGCGATTCATCGATACCGCGCATCGCGCCGGTCTTGGCGTTCTGCTCGACTGGGTACCGGCGCACTTCCCCAAAGACGACTGGGCGCTGGCGCGCTTTACCGGCAAAGCAACCTACGAACATCCTGACCCGCTACGCGGCGAACACCCCGACTGGGGCACGCTGATCTTCGACTATGGTCGCCCCGAAGTTCGAAGCTTCCTGCGCTCATCGGCGCGTTACTGGATCGATGAGTTTCATTTCGACGGACTACGGGTCGACGCCGTCGCATCGATGCTTTACCTCGATTACTCGCGCAGCGCGTGGCGGCCCAACGCACGTGGTGGCCGCGAACACGACGAAGCCATCACCTTGTTACAAGTCATCAACCGCGATCTGCATCGCGACTTTCCCGGCGTCATGACCATTGCGGAAGAATCCACTGCCTGGCCCGGAGTCTCGCGACCGGTTGATTTGGGCGGCCTCGGCTTCTCGATGAAGTGGAACATGGGCTGGATGCACGATTCGCTGCGTTACTTTGCGCGCGACCCGATCCATCGCCAGCATCACCACCATGACCTCACCTTCGCGCAGCTCTACGCCTACCATGAAAACTTCATCCTGCCGCTGTCGCACGATGAAGTCGTGCACGGTAAACGCACGCTGCTCAACAAAATGTCCGGCAATGAATCTCAACGCTTCGCCAACCTACGTCTCTTGCTCGCATGGCAAGCGCTGCATCCGGGTAAAACGCTACTATTCATGGGCACCGAACTCGCCATGGAGACCGAATGGGCCGAGCATCGCGCGCTCGACTGGTCACGTCGTGACGATCGCTTGACCGGGCCCGAAACAGCGCGGCGAGTCAACGGAATCGATTCACTGATCCGCGACCTCAATCACCTCGGGCAGACCCACGCAGCGCTTTACCGCTACGACTTCGAATCTCGGGGTTTTCAGTGGATCGACGTACACGCGTCGAGCGAATCCGTCCTGTCGTTCGTTCGTCGAGGTGACAGCGACGATCCGCCCGCGGTTTGCATCTTCAACGCCACACCCGTCCAGCGGCACTGGCAACTCGCACTGCCGCACGCCGGAGCCTGGAGCGAAATATTCAATAGTGATGCAGCGCTCTACGGAGGCGACAACAACGGCAACCTCGGCCGCATCGTGGCCCACTCACGTCCTCACCTCGGATTGGCCGCGAGTGCCGAAGTGCTCCTACCGCCTTTATCTGCTCTGATCTTCATCCCGGATCCCACATGAGCCACGCGCCTCGTTTGCCCCCCTCGGGCCAGTCAGGCACCCGCCCTCCACAATCTGGGCAACTTTCACCCGCGCTGGATGCCGCGCCAAGTGAAGCGCCGCTGCGCATCCTGTTCGCGACCAGCGAGCTGTACCCATGGGTCAAAGTCGGCGGCCTCGGCGACGTCGCCTTTGCTTTGCCGCTTGCGTTGCTATCACTGGCGGACCATTGCCCGACAACGGGCGCGACGACACAGCCAGCCACGGCGCGGAGTGACCCCACGGGTGCCCGTGATCACACGAGTCGGCCCACAGAACTAAGAGTCGTCTTGCCCGCCTACCCAGGCGCACTCGCCGCCGCCCGAGATCTACATTATTGCGGCCATGTGGTCGCCGGATACGAACCCGACGCCCCTCGCGCGCGCATCTTTTCTGCCCATCTCGCGGCTCGTTTTTGTAATCGACAAGGCGAGCGACAGCACTGCGAACTCGACGTCTGGCTGGTCGATCTGGTGCAGGCCTTCGATCGCGACGGCAATCCCTACACCGACCCTACCGGACGCGGCTGGCCCGACAACGCGGAACGCTTCTGGCGATTCAGTGCGGCCATCGCTGAAATTGCCACCGGCGCATTGACGATCGACGATCGCCCGTGGCGCGCTGACGTCGTCCACGCCAATGACTGGCAAACTGGCCCCGCCCTACTCGCGCTGCAACCGGCTACGCCATCTCCGCGCAAAATATTTACGATCCATAATCTCGCCTACGACAACCCGCTTACCCGTGATCAATTCGAAAAGCTCAACCTGCCCGCGAGCTGGTGGCATATCGATCATGCCGAATTT
>JBKBII010000010.1:105150-107673 GCA_046299415.1 Thioalkalivibrionaceae bacterium
TACGACAACCCGCTTACCCGTGATCAATTCGAAAAGCTCAACCTGCCCGCGAGCTGGTGGCATATCGATCATGCCGAATTCTGGGGCTATTTCAGCCCGATGAAAGCCGGGATTACCAGCGCTGATATCATCACCACCGTTAGCCCTCGCTACGCCCGGGAAATTCGTACGCCAGCCTTTGGCGAGGGCTTCGACGGCCTGCTTGCCGCGCAGACACATAAAATCGTTGGAATCATTAACGGCATCGACGACTGCACCTGGGATCCTCGCCGAGATCCATTACTGCCGTCGAACTACAGCGCAGACGACGACATTCGCACAATCAAACATGCCATCGCCGAGACCCTAAGTGATCTCGTCGAGCCATCAATCAGCCGGCTGCCCGACCGCATCCACAGCCCCGTTACGCATTCGTCTGTCGCTTTGATGGCTGGCCCGGCCGCGAGTCGACCGACACTGCCGAGCCCAAGCGCAAGGCCAACAGACGCAGAAATCGAGAAAGCCGATGAACCCACCGCCGTGACCACGTCCGAGCGTCGCGGCTTAACGGCCTCACCTGATCGTCGAGCACCAATGTTTGGTTTTATCGGGCGATTCGTCGAGCAGAAAGGCCTCGATCTCGTGCTCGCCGCGATTCCGCGCCTGCTCACCGAACACGATCTTCGATTCGTCTTGCTCGGATCAGGACAGCCCGATCTCGAGTCGCGCGCACGAGAGCTCGCGCTGCTTTTCCCAGAACAGGTTCGAGTGCAGATCGGATATGACGAAACGCTTGCCCATCGCATCGAGGCCGCCGCCGACTTTTTCCTGATGCCGTCACGCTTCGAGCCCTGCGGACTCAACCAGCTCTACTCGCTGCGCTACGGGACGATTCCGATCGTCAGCCCCATCGGCGGACTCGCAGATTCTGTCGTCGATGCCGATTCACGCCACCTCGAAGAAGGTACCGCGACCGGTTTTCATCTCAGGCAGATCGACACCGAAGGTATCGTCGCTCGCGTGCGCGACGTCATGGCGATGTGGCACTCGAATCGCGACATGCTCGACTCAATCGCGCGCAGAGGCATGCAACTCGACCTCGGCTGGAGCCGATCGGCGGCTGCGTATCGCCAGCTTTACGAAGCTCCGCTCACTCGTCCCATCGAGGACTTGCTGCGCGGCACAACGCTCCACTCAGTGAATGATCCCAACACATGAATTGCCAAGGCTCACCGATCGCTGTCAGCGCGTTATTCCAATACCCGGTGCCCCACTATTCACGCAAGTGGATCGGAACGATTTCGAGAGATGACAGCGCCAAACGACGCCAAGACTGCTTATTCAGACGCTCAGCATTCAATCATTGCCTCAACCCAACCGCTGGGACACCCCGCAAGATCACCGACCCGTTCGCAGGAGAACCGGCATGAGCACATTGCACACCGCCTCTCGTAGCACAGCCGATGTCCAACCTGTCGCTGAACCTGATTCAAAGTTTGGCGCTTGTCCTGCCGCGCCGATTCCTGCACCCGATGCCGAATCGCTGGCCGCCGACCTTGCGCGCTACCTCACTCATCACCTCGGCCGCGCTACACCCTGTGACCCGCACTATCTCAATCTGGCCCTGTCTTGGGCCATTCGCGACCGCTTAATGGCGGATTGGCAGGCGACTCAGGCCGCGCTCAATGCCCCAAACCAGCGTCGCGCCTGTTATCTCTCACTCGAGTACCTGATGGGCCGGATCCTTGGCAACCAAATCCTGAATCGCGGCGTCGGTGCAGCTGTCGACGACGCCCTCAGCCGCTTTTCGATCGATCTCGAAACACTAGAAGATCACGAACACGACGCCGGCCTCGGCAATGGTGGCCTCGGACGTCTCGCGGCCTGTTTCATCGACTCCGCCGCGACGCTCGGTCTGCCCCTGATCGGCTACGGACTGCGCTACGAATACGGGATGTTCATTCAAGCGATCCACGACGGCAACCAGGTCGAAGAGCCCGATCATTGGCTGCGCGATGGGTTTCCTTGGGAAATCGCCCGCCCCGAAGCCACTCGGATCGTACGCTTCGGTGGTCACACCGTGCACGAGCAGGTGCAGCACGGCGGCCAAACTCAACTTCGCGTGCGCTGGGTGGATACCGACGATGTCCTCGCCGTTCCCTACGACATCCCGGTACCCGGCTACCGTCACGCCGTCGTCAACACTCTACGACTGTGGAAAGCGGAAGCCACCGACGCGTTCAGCCTACACGACTTCAATTCGGGCGCCTACGCCGAGGCCGTTGCTGAGAAAAACAGCGCCGAAAACATCACCATGGTGCTGTACCCGAATGACGCCACTGAAAACGGCAAAGAACTGCGGCTGCGTCAGCAATATCTGCTGTCTTCAGCGTCGTTGCAGGACACCCTCGCCAACTGGCTCGCGCGCCGCCAAGACCAACCCTGGGCAGCCTTCCCCGAACAGCACCTGTTTCAACTCAACGACACGCATCCAGCGATCGCAATCGCCGAGCTGATGCGCTTGCTCGTGGATGAACACCAACT
>JBKBII010000011.1:0-33601 GCA_046299415.1 Thioalkalivibrionaceae bacterium
CAACGCTCGAGCGCCGCGCGTTCTTCGATTTCAGCGGAGGAGACGATCATATCGTTCATAAGCTAAAAAACGGCCGAAAGGGTCAATGATCGCGCGGCGCGTCATCACCCGAATATCAACTAATCGATCGACAAGTCGTTAGGCGCGCTACAGACCAAAATTACAGTCCACCGGATCGCGCACGACTCGCTCGTGATCAACGAGGTTTTCGTCGGCACCGGGCCACGCTGACGATGGATTCGCGTCTCGAGACTCTTCCCAACCGCGCGCCTATCCACTGCGCCGCGTTTCAGCGATTCCATAACGGGTGAGTATCTAGGAGCCGCTCGATTCGCGCCTCGATATCGGCCAGCACAGCCCGTGCCTCTGGCGGCATCGGCCGATCGAGTCGAGAAAGGAATAGCGTATCAAACCACGGCTCGTCTTCGTCCTGGTCCCAATCCACGGCACGCAGCAGGGCCTGCCCTGCCTGAGGAATCGCCTCTGGCAAACAACGGCCCGAAATCAACGCCCACAGTCCCGCCCATGCGCGCGCCAGGATCAACGGGTGATAGCCGCCGCCGCCGAGCACGAGTAAACGTGGTACGCCAGCCGCGGCACCTTGCCGATGTCGCGGCGCGGCATGAATCACGCGTTGGACCAGCGACAAAAACATCTGTGTAGTCAGCTCGAAGCGCCCGAGGGGATCCGCAAAAATCGCATCGGTACCGGCTTGCAATACGATCACATCTGCACCGAAACGCTCGACCACCTCCGGCCACACTGCGCTGAAGGCCATGTCATAACCGCGGTCACCCGTACCCGGCGGGAGCGGCACATTGACGGCGTTGCCCAGTCGCCCGACATCCTCGATACGGCCTCCGCCAAACGGGTACGCGGACTCAGTGTCCATGTGAATCGACATCGTCAACACTTCGGGGTCATCGGCGAATGCGATCTCGACCCCGTCGCCGTGATGAACGTCCAGATCGAGATACAACACCCGCATGCCGGCCTGCCGCAGACGCAGGATCCCGAGCGCCGGATCGTTGAGATAGCAAAACCCCTGCGCGCGCGAGGCTCGCGCGTGATGCATCCCGCCGGCAGGGTTGAACGCGATCGCTCCACCGAGCACGTGCTCAGCACCGAGGATCGACGCAAACGTCGCCGTCGCCGGTGTCGCGTACATATCGGGGAGATAGGGGTTTTCGAAATTGCCGAAGTTGTAGCGATCGCGCCAACGCTGAAACACCTTGCCAAAGCGCTCAGCACCGCGCAGCGCGTCGATGTAATCCGCGCTATGGAACCACTCGAGCTCGCCCGGCAGAGCCGCTCGCACGTCCTCGCGCTCGGCCTCGGTGATTGCGTCAAAAGCCTCGATCAAGTCGATCGTCAGCGACACGCGCGGAATGCCGAGCGGATGGTTATCACCGTAGGAGTGCCCTCGATACCGTGGCGCGGCGAGCAATCGCGCCCGCAGTCGCGGGGAATCGTCGTCGCGGGTTTCCATGGCGGCCGAATCCCCACCCAGCGATGCCGCGACACTCAAGTCTTGCTGCTGCGGTTTGTCTCCCTCAGGCATGGTCATGCGGCGCGCTTGAGTCGCAGATAAATCTCGGGCAGGCGCCGTGGCAGCGCGTCGACATCGTCGAGCACGAGAAAATGGCCGGGACCGAAAATCGCCGGCAGGTAATCCTCGCCACTGGAATCGAGCGTGATGCAAAACGGGTGAACCCCAGCATCGAGCGCCTCTTTCATCGCCATTCTCGTATCTTCGTGCAGATAACGCTGATCGCCGCCGTCGTCGTAATCAGCCGGTCGCCCATCCGACAGAATCAGTAACAAGCGATGGTTGGCCGTGACGCCGTCGAACGCCTTGATCGCGTGGCGAATCGCCGCCCCCATCCGAGAAGCGAGCCGCCCCGACACGCCACCAACGCGCGCCCGCACCCGATCATCAAGCGGTTCGCTGAAATGCTTGAGCCAGTAAAAATGAACCTGGTCGCGCTGTTTCGACGCAAACCCCGTCAGTGCATAAGGATCGCCGACGCGCTCGATCGCCTCGGCGAACAGCAGCAAACCAGCCCGAATGCGATCGACGATCTTGCCGTTGCCGCGAGGATGGCGCGCCATGATCGAGGTCGATAGATCGGCCAGCAACAGCACCGCGGTGTCGCGATGCTGAACCGCACGCCGCGAATAAATGAACGGCTTAGGCGCCAATCCGGCGCGTTTTTCAGCGACATAGTCGATCGCGGCGGATAGATCGAGCTCGTCGCCGTCGAGCTGTTTGCGTTGCGGCGCCAGCCGCTCGGGCTTTTGCATCTCAAGCGCTTTGGTCAGTCGCTTGAGCGTAGCTCGGTTCTCCTCATACAGCGCCGTCGCCCGCTCGCTGTTCTCATCGCTGTAGATCGATTCAAGGACCCGCGTCCAATCGGCGATGTAGCGTTGCTCGCGATAATCCCACTCCGGATAGGCGATGCCGCTGGTGTTCGGCTCATAGCGCGCGCCGCGTTTCTTGACTTGCGCCGGTTGTGGAATTCCCACGCCGATACGACCGCCTGAGCCGGAGGTGTTCTGCTGCGGCAACTGGATGTCGGCGTCTGGGTCTTTTTGCGCGCCCTCGGGCGCTTGCTGAGGCGCTTCCTCCTGTTTTTCACGCACAAAGCGCTGCGCATCGTGCGCATCGTGATCGCGAAAATCCGCGAGGCTGCCATCGCGACGCGGTGCCGGATAGACGGCCAGTGCCGCGTTCATCGACAAGCCCGGCAAGTAGGCGTCTCGCCGTGTCTGCGCATCAAGCTCGGGGGCCTCGACTTCGCCCGTCGGCAACGGCAAGGACCCGCTGGCAAATACACGCTCAGCCCAGCACCAGGCATCCAGCGGGCGAGCCCCCGGCCGGGTTAACGCAAAAAGCTCTTCGAAAGCCGCCACGTGGCGCTGACCGGCGGACGGTGCTTGAGCAGAGCCGTCACGCTCGGCCAGCAAACGTCGATAAGCCGCCAACGCGAGCACGCGATACGGCTTGGCCACGTCGGCCCCCGGATCACGGGAATTGGGCTCTGATGCCAATCGCGCCTCACGCAGAGCGTCCTCCTCGAGCGTGATCAGGCGTTCAAGAAAACCGGGGATCCGCGTCGCCAACAACGCATTGACCCGGAAATCCTCGGCCAGATCGAACAGCACCTGAAAGCGAAACATCTGCTCTTTGAAAGGTGCAAACAACGGTCGCCAGGTGATCCGTCGCTCGCTCTCGGGCACGTCGTCCAACGATGGCGGCGTCACGCCCGCATTCTCAAACAGCGACATCAACGCCTCATTCGAATACGAGTCAAACGCCAGATGCCCCGCGATGTGCTGCACCGCAACAATAGCCGTCTTGCGGTCCGGCATTACGGTGGGCAGAAAAATCCGCCGACCATCGGTCTCGGCCAACGGGCGGCCGTCGTTCGGCTTCCACGCCGCATCGGCAAGCGGGATTTCCGCGCCCATCCAGGCCAGCACCACGAGCTTCAGAAAACGCGAATGCGCACGCGGCCGGAAACCGGGCAACGCCTCGAGCAGCAAGCGCATCGACTCTTCCGATTCGAGCCGAAAATACGCCTCACCGCGCGAACGACCCGCCGCCAGCAGGTCAGCCCCTCGCCGTGCCCACGCCAGCAGACCGTCATCGCCAACCAGATTGCGCGCGATCGGCGCCCCTGCGAGATAACAATCCAACGTTAGCCCACGCTCCTGGAAGAGCGTCTCGGCCGGCCTGATCAAGCGCTCTAGCGCTGCAACGCCCTCGTCGCCGCCCAACGCCGCAAAATCCGCTTCGAAGTACGCTCGCGCATCGACCACCGACCGTTCGAGCCACTCGCAGCCCATTTCAAACCAACGCTGCGCACCCGACTCACCCCAGGCCATCCACACCGCATCGACCCGCGCCATGAAGCCTTCGAGCGCAAAGTTCGAGTTGACGTGCGTCAAAAATGCCGCCGCCTGCTCGGTCCAACGGCGCGCCGTCTCGGTGTGCTCGGCAACCCGTGCCGAGTGCCGGATGAAACTCTTGCCAGACTCACGATCATGGAAGAACAGATCACGGGCCGTCTCGATCCACAGACGCGCATCGGCTTCGTTCGCCACCGCGCGCACCGCCGGTAAAGCCGCCTTGGTATCACGATGCGCGACGAAGGAAATCTGCTCGAGATGCGCCAAGACCTCCTCGATCGCGATGCTGTCGTCAGTCGTCATGCGATCAGGCCGCCGTCGCGCCGAAATGGGCGGCGAAGATCTCCTCCAGAGCGGCAATCAGCTCCGGGTCATCGGTCAACGGCGCAATCATCGCTGCACGACACGCCGCGATCGGCGTAAGACCCGCCTTAATCAATTTCGCCGCGTAGGTCAGCGCCCGAGTCGATGTTGCCTCTTCCAGCCCGTGATCCTTAAGCGCTCGTGCACGGCGCCCCGCCGCCACCAGTTTCTCAACGAGATCGGCGTCGACGCCACCGGCCTCGTGCGCAACGACCTCGCGTTCAACCGACTCATCGGGATAATCAAAATGAATCCCGACAAAACGCTGCTTGGTGGACGGCTTGAGATCCTTCAGCACTGTCTGATAGCCGGGGTTGTACGAGATCACAAGCATGAAATCCTCATGTGCATCGACAACCTGGGACTTCTTGTCGATCGGCAGCTGACGTCGATGATCGGTCAGCGGATGAATCACGACCGTCGTGTCGGTTCGCGCCTCGACGATCTCATCGAGGTAGCCGATGGCGCCTTCCTTGACCGCACGGGTCAGAGGCCCATCCTGCCAAACCGTCTCCTCCCCCTGCAGCAAGAACCGGCCGACGAGATCAGCACTAGTCAGATCTTCATGGCATGCGACCGTCACCAACGGGCGGCCGAGCACATGGGCCATGTGCTCCAAAAATCGGGTCTTACCGCAACCGGTCGGCCCCTTGAGCATCACCGGCAAACGCTCCGACCAGGCGGCCCGAAAGATCTCGATTTCATCATTCTGCGCACGATAAAACGGCGCATCCTCATCGGCTCGCGGCTGTTCGATTACATCACGCTCAACGCCCCGAAGCCGGTTCAAAAGACCCTTCATATCCCACTCCTGTCGAGACCACATCGCCCTTCTAGGCAACGCGGACAAACAAAAAGATCGCCTCAGATCCTTGCCGCAGGCTTCCCGTTGATGTCAGCCAACCGACCTAGTTCTTCACCGATGACATCGCGAGTTTCTGCCTGAACACCGATCAGGTGCCGAAGTCCACACGACGATCACCGCCATCATCAGCGAGTCGAAGACCGTCAACCGACGATGGGCCACAGACAAGCCAACGGGGAGACGCTGACCGTTTCGACGCGCGTGCGCGGTAGCGTCACGCTGTGCGGCCTTTCTCGCCAAAATGCTCGCGATGCCACGCGACGCGCACTTCTAGCGCCCGGCACTACTTGTCTCGCGTGGCTTCCGCAGCGGTTCGTGAGCGTACGCAGCGCGGTCGAGCCAACGCCCTGCTCGCTTCGGCTTCATTCACCCAAATCATCCAGCAAACTCAAAAGACGCCAAGCGCAGCGGTCTCCGGCGCGCCGAACGCGACGTTTTCGAGCCTGAAACGCGTCCACAAGCCTGACGCGACACGGACTTTTCCGAACGCTGACAGCGGAGCCAAGAACCGGCCACTGCCCGCTGTCCGGCACATCACCTTCACCCAGATGAAGCCGATTCGAATAAACGCTAAACTCTGCGCGCTTTGGGTTACACGAAGCTCTGCATTATCCACATCCATCAACGCGATTTCGCCTCGCAGATGCGTCAAGCGTCCGGTTTCGACGCCGACCGATCCGTGTTTCCTTGCTCCGGAGTCGACCAAGGCCGTGATGATGCCTCGTGGATACCCCACCGGCCATCGTCCATCGGCGACCTTGATCGGCACTCGTCCATCAGCACGATTTTTTGCCGCACAGAGGAATGGCATGAACCTGAAAATGATCAAACTCAACAACCTGCAATACAACGCCAATCGCGACCCAGCGGTCTATCGGCGTCCGGTCAACACCGATTTCCGTCTGCAGGCCCTGCTCGGTGGCTCAGGTCAGGCCAAAGCGAAATTCGTCGTCGATGGTCATGCACTGTGCGAAGAAACCATCTCGCTGCCGGGCGCCTTCGATTGCCACTTCCGCTTTGAGTCTGCAGGCACCCGACTGGGCGAGCTCATCATCGAAAACAACGGCTCCAACGTGAAACACCCGATCCGGGTCGACGTCCTTGAGCATGCGCCGATCGGCTAGGGCTACATTGACGGTTCTCCGCGCGGCTTTGACGCCACTTGTCAGCCGCAGGCGAACCCTCGTTCGTGGAACGCGTCGGTTCTCTCAGCTGAGACTGCCGACCAACGCTTTTACGCAAACCAGACGCCTGCCATACGCATCCGAGCTACGCGTCAACGTTCAGCGTCAAGAAATTGCGTGTGGAACGGCGCTTGGCTCTAGTGCCTTCATCGCGCAGGCGGGCATTACCACCCCAACTCTCTCAGCGGCGCGCGCGCTCCCGCTCGCTCAATCCCGTATCGACCGGCTCGGCTCGCCACGAATCGGGGCCTTATCGCCACGAATCACGTCACTGATCGACTCGCGTCTTCCAGCCCAGCGGTTACGCCGCCCCAACGGTGTCGAGACGCCGCAGCCTCAACCACCGCCCCGCCAGACGAAATCCCGTGTGGACCACGACACCTGCTCGACCTCACCAATCGTAAGCCGCAAAAAAACCGGGCAATGATTCGTGAATCTGGTCGCGCTCAAAAAAGCGGTCGGCACGCGACAGGCGCATTTCGTCTCGCAGGTCCTCGCCGCCGCCAAAACACAACACCGGCAGATTGATTTGGTACTCGCGGCGGATGATGTTGATCACGTCCAGCGGATCGAAGGCTTCAATCTCGTCGAGATCGAGGACAAGAAACCGAAACAACAAAAGCTCGTGCCAATCGCCAAAGGCATCCAGACTGCTGGCACGCTCGACCTCCCAGTCGTCGGGCGCTGCGGCCTCGACCGCCGCCGCGAGGCTCGCATCGCAAGTCATCAGCGCAATGCGTTTTCGTCTACGAGTCTCGATCGTCGGCGTCGTGGGCATGCAAATTCCTCTGGTTCGAGTCCGTCTAACAGTTCGAACAAAACGAAAAGCGAGCTCAAAAGCCCCACCTTATTCGGGCCACAAATTCCCGTAATCAAAACTCGCGAGCTCCGATCTCACAGGCTTCGAATGGCTCGCGCGAGTCCATCGATGCGGCAAGCGACCTCGCTTGCGACAATCGCCGGAGCATTGCCTGTCAGCGCGCGCTCCAGCGCGATCCGATCAGCCCGGACTCCAGACAAGTGCTGGATCAACGTCTCTGGCTCGATTTCGGCGCACCAATCCGGCCCGGCGCCGAGCCGCACGACACAGCCCCGCTCCAGCTCAACACGCAAACGGCCAAATCGGGTCGCGGTGTCAAATGCAAACGCCTCCCGATGAATGCGCAAACCGTCGGGGATCTGCGTCACCGATCCCGACACTGAATTCTCAGGGCCATGATCCGACGGCACAACGGGCGCGAGATCTGCGAGCGCTTCGCGGCCCTCAGCCAGCCAACGGGCGGCCGTTTGGCGATCCAGAACACTGTCGACCAATCGCCCGGTAAATCGCCGCTCGCATTCACGACGCACAACATATCGCAGTGACTTGAAATCGACCGTTGGCCACGCATCCATCAGGCCACCCACGCGCCGGGCCACACTCGGTATCAGCCACGCACGAAACCCTGGACTGCGCTCGCGCAACGCCTCGACAAAGCGCACAGCCGGAAAGCGACCCAGCAGACTGGCTCCAAACACACAGCCGTCGCCGACAGTCGCCGCACCGCTCCCCATCACCTTGCGCTCGCCCAACCAAACATCCTGTCCCTCAATACGAAGACCCATCGGCTCGCCCAGATCGGGTTTGAGGTCAGTCGAGCGGCCGGCGGCGTTGATTCGTTCAGGACTTTCGTCTGTCGCTGGACACCGGACCTCTTCGGCAAGTTGCCCCAAGGCCCGGACCGCAATGCCAAGCCCCAGCGCAAACAAATGACGGTGCCCTCGCGCCAAGGCCGAACGTGGTTGAACGATAAAAAAACAATCCTGATCGGCATCAACCCAGACGGCTCCACCGCCGAGCACCCGACGCACTACGGGCAAACCGCGCTTACGACAGCCCTCCAGATCGAGGTCAAGCCCCGCGTTCTGATGGGCGCCAACCGAGATATGAGCTTGCTCCGTGCGCAACCACAGCACCAACGTCTCATCAAGCGAGGCGCAGGCCGCGGCGCCCGCGTATAGCGCATGAAGGTTCTCGGCTTCAACGGTGCCGCCATCGATCCAGCGCACGACCCCAGCCAAGGCCCCACTGGCCAAAGCACCGCCGGTTGCACTCGCCTGTCGGGTGCTCGAGTTCAGCGCGGCACTCACTCCAGCGTCGATCAATGCGCCCGTTTGCGGATCCATTTCTCGACTCATTTCGCGGCCCGGAGACGGTGTAAGCGGCTGCCTAACCGTGGCGATTGTCATCGACCCTGACCTCGTTCCCCCGACCATCAATCATCACTTCCCGAGTTCGGGCGGGAGGCAACGTCGGTATCGGATGTTTCCGAACCGACCGGGGGGCGTGTGTCGGATTCGGCCCTCGGCGGTTCGTCTTTCGGCTGATAAAAGTAGCGGAAATAAAAGTCGCTTCGTGCAAGATCCTCGTACATCTTGGCGCGTTCCTCTACGCCGCCGCGAAGCACTTCGATCAACGCCATCGCCTGCTCACCATCAACGATGTGCATCGCGCCCAGCAGCTCCTGATCGGTATCGAGAAAGTGCTGCGCAAACTCATCCGGTTCATGGACATAGACCAGAAACGCCTTACATTCGGCATCGGTAGGTTCGAGTGGCTGCATGACGAGGCGGCCCAGCCAGGCGATCCTCGCCAATTGATTGAACTGGTGAATATCGAACTTCTTGCCCTTCTTGTATTTGTTGAGTTCGTTGCGGATCTCACCGATGTTCGTGATCTTGAGCGACTTCATACCGACCCTCCATAAAAAGACAAGAGTAGCGCCCGGACGCTCAGACACAAATGACCGTGCCCGGGCATGGGCCCGGGCACGGTGAGTTCGCAACAACACCGGAAGCGATGCTCAGATCAAATCTGAGCATTTGTCACCGACGGCGCAGCCTGAGCTGCGCGCACCGCCGGCGATCAATTACTGAGACACCGCAGTCGTCAACGCCTGCATGACTGCATCCGGCGAACGCCGCAGCGCCATGAAGCTCGCATCGCCACCCATCATGCGCAAATCGGGGAAGTGCAGCGCCATCCGATAACGCATGTGTAAGGCCTCGACCTGTCGCCCATTGATCAAGATTTCGTAGGGCAGGTACGCAGTATGACGCAACACATCGATGTCGACAGTCGTCAGGTTGTAACGGTCGTCGGCGTCACGTGGGGCACCATCCGCCTCGCGAATCGCGACTCCGATCACGACCTGCTCGGTGCCCGGAATCTGCAGCCGGTAAATCTCAGAGACCCCGCCTTCACGCGCCGCCAAACGGTTCGTCACTGTGCCGAACGCGTGCTGATGAGACGGAAAGGAGCCCAATTCCATCGGATCGGTAAACCGCTCCATACCGAAGGCATAGCGGTAGCGCGACAGGCGGGCCTCATCCATATCAGTCGCGCCAAAGGTCGCGTCGCGCCCCAGTATTGCAGCCAGACGGTCTCGAACCGCAACCGCAGAACCCGTACCCGAGTAAGCGACCCTAAAGTACTCAGGATCGGTGTAGGCCACTTGCACGGCACCATCGACCAACGTGGCTGAAATTCGAATCGGAGCGATATAACCACCCCGCGGGGTCGCCGCTGCGATTTTCAGGAGATCGTCATGAGTCGCGACGACCACAACAGCCTGTGGCGCAGGCGAAGTCGTCGCCAGAACGCGGAAACCGCCTTCACTGAGGCGGTTCGCCAAGGTCGAGGCCACCGCAGCCGGATCGGAGCCTGCGTTGCGATCGGCCAAGACGAAAGGCTGATAGTTTTCAGCGAGCACGGCCGAAAGGGGCGCGGCCAAAACCGCAAAGATCCAAACCAAAACCAGGCTGCGAACCCAACTTTGAGCCCGCCGCCAACGGGGGCCAAATTCTTGCGCCACGGATATTGAACGCGACGATAAGTGCGATATTGATAGATTCATCTCTCCGTCCTTGTTATATCCACCGAGAAATCGCATGGCGGCCCGCACTGATACGAGCTGGAGCGAGTCTTCACTCGGCCACAGCTTTTTTGTTCAGCGGGAGAGCTGTAGCGATCGGTGGCGTTTTAGGTCGTCCCGACGTGAGCATCGGGGGAAGTGGATCGACAATCAGTTAGACATTGATCAGAAAACAAAACTCTGCCAGACCACCATCGCGACGCCTGATAAAGGCGCCGCGAATGATGCCGCCACTTTTTAAACGAAACCGTGGTGCGCCGCGCAACAACGCCGTCGGCACCTATCTTCATCGCGCATTACGATGAGCCTCGGCCTTACCAACGAGGCCGAATCACACCAAATCATTAAAAACGATAGCTGACGCCGACTTCCAACTCATATTGACGCATGCGGATCGTCAGATCCTGACCATCAAGCGCGTTCGGACCGGTGACCGACTTGCGGGGCGCGAACATGCCCGCAAAGTGCAGCGACAAGTTTTCATTCACGTCGCGAGAAAGCCCAACCGTCACGTGATCCTGGGTTACGCCCGGCGCGAGGGTATTGAACAGCACCTCGGATGATTTGATCGGATTCTGACCGCGGTTGTAACCGACACGGTACGTCCAGCCGTTGCCGCCATCGATCTGCGCACCGATCTTGAACACATTGATGTCACGCCACCCGAAACCCGGGCCATCGTTGCCGCCGAGGGCATTGTTGGGATTTCCGGCACCCATTGGCGGCGGAAATGCACCGAACAAATTCGAGAACGAGTTACTGATAGCGGCGACATCGGTGTAGTTGATCCGTTGGTAATCCGCCGAAACCGTGATGGCCGGCGTCACATCGACCGCGACGCCAAGGCCCAGCGACGAGGGAACATCAAATTTGCCCTGCTCGGCAAACAGGCCCTCGTATTTATCAAAGCTTCCTGCGCGCAGCTTGGAGCGGTAGCTCGCGCCCACGGTCACACCGTCGGCGACATCCGCCTGAAATCCAATTTGCCCGCCAAAGGCAAAAGCGCTATCGGTGCCATTGTCGGAAACATTGGCTGGATTCTGAGAGAACTGAGCAAAAGGCGCGAGTCCTTTGGCGCGGAAGCGCTGGTAGCTGATCACGGGCCCACCACCGACGCGCACACGACCATCATTGAACGTCGCGCCCAACGTCGGCAGGATCGCCAATTGCTCGAGATTCACACCCGCCTCGCCTGAGCAGAAAATGCCGGTCCCGGTACCCACCGTCTGACCCGACATCGGATCAGTACAACCCATTGGGTTGGCATACGCCGAATAGTCGGTATTCAGACCACCATTGCCGACAAGCGCAAGGCCAAAGGTCAACTGATCATTGATCGGCTGAACATAGGCCACGCCAGGAATGAGGAAGCTCTCACGGCCACTTTTGAGCCGGCCATTGGTCACGAGAGGGAATGATTGAGGACCGAGACCAAACGCTGGCGGGCCCGCCTCGACATCACGCTCGGGCCGGAAAAAACTCAATGATCCATTGATCTGACGATCAAGACCCGCAATCGAAGCCGGGTTGGTGGCCGCGCCGAAGCCATCGGTTTGAACGGCCATCCCAACGCCGCCCATACCTTTATTTTGAGTACCGTAACCATGTGCGAAGTAGCCATTGGTCGCATGTGCCGATCCCGCACCAAGTGCCAAAGCAACACCTGCGGCAATCGTTGCCGATCGCATCGCTGAGCCTTTCAATCCCTTCATCCTCACATCTCCCTCCTAGGCAACCGAGCTTTCTTGCTCATCGACTCAAAGCTCATTTTGATTAAGCCTTCACGCGGCAACATCCATGAATTGAACACGCGAGGCCGGCAAATCGACCGCGTCGCACACATTACCATTTAAACGAGCACATTGGATGCAATCTTGCCTCTTTCATTTATAATTAGAAGTCCATAGATTTATAATATACTTAAGTACATGAACTAGTGGCATCTTAAAAACCGAAAATTCTCTGAGAGCACTGAAAATCCGATCTCGAAAATGGTTTCGAAGCTATCGAAAAGACGCGTCCCTGACTGTATTGCCGGATCCTCCCCCAACTCGACGATTGCCTTCGATGCGTCATTTCGAACGCCTTCAGCGCATCGCGGCAAGTCATGACGACGACTTCGCCCGTTCCCAAAGCGAACGCGATCGGGGGCCGCAATCCATTGGCCGATCTTGAGGGCGAGAGAACGAAAAGCCCCGGCGGCCGTAGTGGCCCGGGGCTTCAACTATCGTAGATTGATGGGTGTTGGCAGGTCTGACTGACCGCAGCTGCCAGTTTACCAATCGTTCAGAACAGCACCGGCTCGGCTCCTGAACGTCAGAAAATCCGCATTTTCCGTCCAAAAAATGGGCCGAACGCAGCCATCAGCGCGCATCATCCTGCTCAAAATCGAAGGTGCCGACATTTTCACCGTCCATCTGGCGACGCACGAATGCCACATCGGTCGCGTCCAAGGCGAACGGAAACGAGTAGATGTCCGTTGGACTGGAGTCGCCGTACGGCCGATTGCACGCCGAAACCTCTTCGTCTGACTTGCCCGGGCAGCCGGACGTCTGAAAGGGCTTTCCCGACTGGATTAACGCATCAACCTCGGTCCGCGGCAAGCCGTAATCCACCACCTGACCAGAGGCGTTGAAACGCATGTCATCGATCCGTCCACCTGCGTAATCGATCACGAAGCGGGCCAGTTGCACCCGACGCCACTGATCGCGCGAGACCGGGTTCCAATCCTCCATCAACGAACCCTGCTCTGGGAAAAACGCAAACATATGGTTGTGCCCACCCAGATCGCGAATCTTCTGGCACACCTCGAGTATTTCTTGCTCGGTTTCACCCATTCCACAGATCAGGTGAGCACCAAACTTTTCCGGGCCAAAGATATCGGCCGCCCACTCGATCGCCTGCCAATACTTGTCCCAACGATGTGGACTATCAACCGTCTTGCCACGGGTTCGTTCGAAGATGTCCGGAGTCACCGCATCCAGAGCGACGGTAAAGATATCGGCGCCTTTGCGGTGAAGTGTCGCAAGATCCTCGTAGGACATTGAGGTCGGGTTCGACAGAATCGATACCGGAATATGTGGAACCTCGGCGACCCACTGATCGAGCAACGTGACCGTGTCATCATCGGAATTCGGGTGTGTGATCATCGAGATGCACATGCGCTCGAACTGGCCGGCATCCGCTCTGTTCTTGACCCGCTCAATCACCTCGGCGTATCGCGCCGTCGGCCAATCCACTCGGATGAAATTGCGATCAGCGTAATCGCGTGATTCTTCGCGATGACGCGCAAGGCCACAGTACGAACAGTTGGCGCGACAGCCTTCGGGATAGGTCACGAGAAGATTGAGGCAATGCGTGCACGCCGTACGGTGCATTGTCCCCGGCACCAAGCCGAGCGTCATAGCCGCCGCCGTCGACATCTGAACGTATTCCGGAGACCGCATATCCGGTGTCTTGACGTGATAGTCCGGCCGATAAAACTGAATCGGCGCGACGAACGACTCGGCAGTTGCACTCATTCGTGTGATCCTCTTGGGTCAAGCTCGGATGAAAGTCTGGCGCTTCAGGCCGCTTCCGAGACGAAATATTCCGGAAACGCAATCCAGCCGCGGCGATGTGTTGCGTCATGCGACGCCGTTGGCGTGCGCCAATGTTGACCAAGTTCGCGCCGTCGAGCTACTGCACGACTCAAAGCGGCGTCGAACTGGTCACGCATATCCTCATCGTAATCGTCGAGGGCTTCGGCGTCACCCGCTAAATGTGCGACAACCGCACGACCGGCGGCTTCGCCACTGACCACGGCGGCCGCGATGCCGGCGCCGGTGATCGGATGGCACAAACCCGCAGCATCACCGACGAACACCGCATCTTCGTAAAAGATCCGCTGACGAATACCCCCGACGGGTATCGCACCACCGGTGCGCGCGACGATGTCGGCACCAAGCAAACCTGCGTCGATCAGAGATCGATGCAACGCCTCGAGCGGCTGCTTGAGGTTGGGCTGCAGGCGCTTGTCGGCGCCAAGACCGAGGTTGGCGAGATTTCCTTTCGGAAAGAGCCAAGCATATCCACCGGGATAATCATCCGAAAGCCAGATATCCGTCGCCGTGTAGGGTCTTCGCAGGGCGACCGTGTACTGCCGAGTCGCCACGGTCTCCAAACTTGGCAAACCGAGCGCAGTCGCGACAGGTGAATGGGGGCCATCGGCGGCGATCAGCCTGCGATATCGGATGACACGACGCCCGCCGGCTGTCTGAATCTCGGCACAGTTCGTCGCGGAATCCAAACCCACAAGTGGATGACTTGCGTACAACAGCGCGCCGGCCCGTACCGCCTGATGCATCAAGGCCCGATCAAAAACCGCACGATCGATCATCAAACCGGGGAAGTCTGAATGCTCGACAGCACCCGAAGGCAGTACGCTTCGCATCGAATCAATGCGTTGTAGCAATACGCCTTCGGCCCGTGCATAGGCCCCCATCGGCAGCGGAATGAATTCTGCACACTGAACAGGCTCGCCAAATCGGCGATTGCGCTCGATTGCGACGACTTTCAATCCCGCCGAAGCGGCCATCGATGCAGCAGCCGCGCCGCCCGGCCCGAGTCCGACCACGAGGACGTCACAGGATTCAGGGATCGGTTGCGGCGCGGCCAAATCGGCATTTTCCGCGTGTGTAACGTCTTGATGCGCCATAGCGCAGGCATCAACCCTTTGGCCGCCTTCATCCACTGCAACTGCAGCCAATCCCCTGCCATCGGATCGAAATTGACCCGATCCGCGCGATTCGGACTCCAGCACAGCCGACCTAGAGACCTGCTCGCCAAATCCAAGCGCTGAATCATCACGATGGACGTCGCCGTGACTCGAAGGGGCTGACGCCAGCCCATTTTTGCCGTTCTGGCGGCTGAATTCGTTCGTCATGACTCAGCTCACTTCACCTGGTGGTCTGCTGAGCCCGAGCGCCCAGCGGCAACTGCGCCCTCGACCGCATCAATGAAATCCTGCGGCGTGAGCCTGAGCATCGTCGCTTCGCGACCGTCGAAGAAAGTCTTGATTGTCGCAGTCACCTGATCGAGGGATACGTGCCTGAGTGCCGCTTCGAGATCAGCAATCAATCGACGGGGCTGAACAAAGAAATCGCCTGTCACCCAGGCTTGGCGCAGCAGACTTCGCTCTAGGTCGACCTGGACACCCACTCTCAGTGTACCGCCAGAGCAACGATGAATCGTTTCGACCAAAGGCGATCCTGTGACGGGCCGATGATGCTGGTAAACCCACTCATCGCAGTCCATCTCGGCCAGCGCCGTTGCGAACGAGGCCTGCTCCTCAGCAAGCAAATCACCGGGCGCCGCGTCGACCCCGAATTCCTGAGCGAACGTCTGTGCGATCTGTGCCTTGATCTGCTCGATTGACGGTCGATCGTTGCCGAGCAAGTCCGCCAGATTCACGACTCTTTCGCGCGCCGATGCGATCGCCTTGTCCGACATTTTTTCCGCCGGAATGCGCAAAATCTTGAGCATCCGCTCGACGTCGAATTCAATCAGCAAGGTCCCCTGATACAAAATCGAGTCGCCATCAAAGGCGCCGCCGGTGCCCGAGATTTTCCGACCATCGACCTCGATATCGTTGCGCGGGCGAAACACCGCATTGACACCAAAAGCCTGCAATGAGCGCGCGGCCGTCGTGCAAATCCGCTCGGCGATCGCCGCCATGTCAGCCGTGCCGAGAAAACCTTTATCGAGATAGAGCTCCCAGCCCAGCTGGGTCTCATCAAAATAGATTGCGCCCCCGCCCGTCATGCGGCGCTGAATCGCAATGCCCTCGGCTTTGCAGTAGTCCAGCCGCAACTCCTGCTCGGCACTCTGATGGAAACCGAGAAGCGCACAGGGCTCAAATTGCAAAAATCGCAAAGTATGCGGGCTGACGCCAAGCTGATGCGACTCGAGAAGGGCCCGATTAAAGGCCATGTTCTCCGCAGCGCGCCGCCGGCCGGTATCGAGAATGCGCAAAACATGGGCCTTACGCGACATGACAACCTCCGCCGACCGGCGCGCCCATGGCACTCGCCTGCACCACCCGAATGCCCCCGAGGCCACGCTTGAGCGCTTGCTCCCGCTGTCTACGCGCCGCCTCCTCACGGACGATCGTATCGAGATCAAGCTCGATCCCGCGACCGTCGGCGCCATCTTCGGCCATTACTTCGTCACCGACCGCGATCGAGCAGCACGCAGGCGTCACACGCACCCGACGACCCAAGCGCGCAGCCAATTCGACTACCCCATCAGCGGGATGCGCGAGCCCCGTCAACCCAGCCATCACCGCATAACTGTCAATCATCATCTTGGTCTTTCCGGGTGGTCTCGCACAGCCGAGCAGCAATGGCAGATCGCCCAAGCGTTCGCGCGCGTCGAGAAAAAACTGCCCCACCTCATGCGCATCTGGCGTGATAAAAGGTCTCGAAGCGGGCGCGTAAAAGGGCATCACAACGACGAGCACAAGCGCATCAGGCAAATGCCGCGCCACCATCTCCAAAGCGTTCCACTCGCCAAGCAAATGACCGTAATGCAAACCAATCACGATATGCGGCACAACTTTCATGTCCGTTGCGACCAGGCATTCGAGCGTTCGCTCAAAGTCATCGACGCTGCGACGCAAGTGGTAGACCTGAGTGATCGTATCCTGCGCCCCAATGACGTCCATCATCGCGGCGTCGATACCGGCCTGCTCCATGCTCGCGGCGATATTCTCGTCGACCAACGCTGTGTGCAAGGCAATACGAAAAAACGGAAACTCGTCCTTGATGCGGCGGATCGTCGAGTAAAAGCGATCGTACTCAACCTCGTTGCGATGATTGGATCCGCCGGTCAAGAGCATGCCCTGCGCGCCATCAGCGATGACCCGATTGACTTCGCGCCACAGATCCTCAGGCGAACGAACCGGGACCATCGGCTCCAGAATCTTGGCCTTGCAATGATCACAGGCCAGCTTGCAATCTCCACCCGTGATCGACATCGCCGGCCATGCGCTCTTGCCACAATCACTCAGCTCGGAGCTCTGAAAGGATTTGAATGTCGGGGTATAAAAGTGCGCGAGCTCGGTACGGCGCCCAGCCTCATCCGCCTGTTGTAAAGCGGCGACAAGATCGTTATCGAGAGGCAGGTCCTCAAGCGCTTCGACGGCCGTAACCGCATCAACCCAACTTGTCATCGCTCGACCCCCTGATTCAGTCCCACGCCGCTCACAGCGTTTGTCAACCCCGATCTACCACCGCCTCTCACGGACACCAGCTCAACTTAAGCGACACCCGCAAAAACCTGACAGCGACCTCAAAAGCTCAGCGGCACCGTTCGCGGCCGAGCCGTCTCGCTTCCGTCTGCGATGCCTCCGAGGGCGCTCTCGACCCCTTCATCGACTCACTCATTCGTGACGCGATCAAACACCCGGAACGCTCATCCACGGCGATTCAGTGCGCTGCCTCGCGCTTGACCCAAGACACGAAGAAAGCCCGTTGCTCTGGATACCCCGCACGACTCCACAACCGCTCCGTACCCTGCAGCAAAACTTCACACGGCGCGAGTACCCACAGGACCACCGCAATGGATTTATCGCCACGACGCACGAACCGGCAACACACAGCCTTGATCGATCAAATTCCGATCAGACTCATCAAGCTGCGAGTAAACACCAACTGACGCGCCGATCAACACGCGTTGATCAACACGCACCCATCAATCAACGGCGCCGACTGACGTATCCCCGGCTCCAGCGTCGGCGAGTCGTGCCCGCGGTAGCGCTCAAAGTTCGAGCGCCAATATCGCCCTCAGTCGACGCCCCGATCAATACAGGCGAGGCAAAACTACGTTGCTGGTCCCCAACGCCGCCTGATCGACCTCAGGCGACTCGAGTCCACCAAGGAGTGACGCTGCATCCACGATCAGCCCTGCATCATCGACTAGCCGTGCCGAGCGACGAGACTGGCGGCGACCGCAACAACAACCGTGCCGCGAGATTAGCGATCGGCGCACGCATCGATTGTCGCGGCAACGTCTTGCTCCGGGGGCAAAAACCAAGGCGCGAAGCCTGGCAGCCTGTTCTGCATTTCGCCCCCGATAAACACAACCGCTAATCAACAAATCCCGTTAAAAACTCGTATTTTCGGATCTAGCTGCCCCGTCGAAAAACGCCGAAAAGGCAACTATCGCCCGGGACAAGCGACCCGAGAAGGCTGTGCGAACCGGCGATCGAACCCATGCGCACACGCGCCTCTGAAACACAGCGTGAGCAAACGAAGCAGGGTTGCCAAACGAGAAAAGCCGCGCAAGCGCGGCTTTTTAACGCCAAACATTATTACTCAGCAGCCACCGAATCCGTCGGCTTCCATCTTGGCTTCGAACGCCTTCAAAGCGTCGTCACCCGTTTTCAGCGAACCGGATTCGGCGTCCCAATCGCTTGGCTTCATCTTAACCAACCAACCCTGACCGTAAGGATCCTCGTTGATCAAACCAGGCTTTGCGGCGACCGCGTCATTCGTCTCGATAACTTCACCGGTGACAGGGGTCTTCGCCGGGCCAACCCACTTGCCTGACTCAACGGTCGCGCAGGACTTGTCCTGCTTCACTTCCTTGCCTACTTTTTTCGGCGTGTAAGAGACGATCTGGCCCGCCAAGGAACAGGCGTAAGAGGTCAAACCCACTGTCGCGGTACCGTCGCTCTCCTTGCGCACCCAAACGTTGTTGTCAACGTTGTACAACAGATCTTCGGGCAGGTCACAACCTCGCACAGCACCCATGGCGTTCCTCCAAGTATATGTTTTCGAATTAAAAAGTTACGACCTTATCGGCCTTGAGAATTAAATCCGCCAGAGTACTGGCCCGGTCGACTTCATCAACCTCTTCGATCAAGTCCGAAGCGGGGTCGATTCTATACCCCGGCAAAGCAGGGTGGCAAACGTGCAGCGTCACACCGGCACGTTTGGCATCCCGCATAAACTCAAGAATCGTCTTGCCGCCTTCCATGGCTCGCAACGATTCTGCAACGCCCTTTTCAACCAGCCGCACGCCTTCCATTGTAAAGAAAACGTGAACCTCGATGTCCATCGACGCCATTACAGCGCCTAGATAAAACGGCGTCGCACAGCGATTGGGCGTTGATGGGCCGGACGTCATGATGAACACAACCATGTGCTCGCCCTCATCGTCCAAGTAGTGATCTTGATTCATCGATCAACCCTCAACGCAATTTTCGCTGGCACTGAATGTCCTCATCCTGAGCGCGCTTGCAGTACCCTTCGTGCGCGCGGTCACCGGTCAAAAACATTTCGAGGGCCTTTTCCGTACCCTCTGAAGGCTCGACTCGTGCGATCCACGCATTGTAGGGGTCTGAGTTCAGCAAAACCGGATTCTCAAGCACCTCTTCATTGCCCTCGACGATCGTGCAGTCGATGAAATTCGGGATGGGTCCGGCCCACTTGCCTGATTCGATGGTGGCGACAGGTTTGCCCGGTGGTCGACGCGTGCCCGGCTTACGAACGCGGACGTGAATGATCTTCCCCGCGATCGTCTGAGACAGGTCGGTCATGCCAACGGTCAAGGAATCATCCGCCTCGCGTCTCAACCAAATCTGGAATTCGTCGTCGTAAAAGAGCTCCGGGTGGAACTCGCAGCCATTGCAATCCATGAAATCCCCCGACTAGACGCGAACGTTGCCAACCATTAGCCGGCTCGACGCGCATACCGAAACCAAGATGTTCTGAGCCTCGGCTCAATCAAGCCACAGACGAACACATGAGCACTAGGCTCGCCAAACTTCGGTCAGCTAACCAAGCCTGGCGTTAAGCCGCCTAGGGACAGTTTTCAAATGCACCGCTGCAATTACCGGAGTGACGAGTTATGGGCCCATGGGGCTACCCGGCAAATGCTCTACATGCTCCGAATGCTCAAAAACCAGCTAACCGGTGTAAGGAAAATTTGGCAATACGATGCAACTGCCTTCCCGCATCGATTCGGCCCGCCCGAACATCGCCATTCGAACTCGACGGGTAGTCCCAACTTGATTGATACCGCGGCCGACGCCCCGCCAGCGCTGCACTCGGTAATCAGGCAACAATTGCTCGGCTGACAGTCGGGATGACACCGCAATCAGGCATCACGCAACGGTGTTCCAACGCAGCGTCCATGGCCGATATCCTACCGCAAGCAAACCAGCTGGGCAGCGGAATCGAAAGCGCGAACTTCGATCGCAGTCGTGATGGCGATCGATGACGTCATAAACGAAAAAAAGGCGAGTGCCGAGCACTCGCCTCCATCATGTGACCCGCACAGGGTCAAGTGCTGCCTTGAAGTAATCGAACCCTTCGACTAGATCACGCCCTTGCTTTTGAAAAGGCCAATCGAATCGCTGACGTTCTCATGAATACCCAGACGACGGGGCGACAAACCCATTGCAAGCCCAAGGAGCTGAGTGAAGTAAACGATCTTCACGTCAGTCTTGATACCAAACTCAGTCTCGGCTCGAACTTGATGCATTTCAAGCCCGGAATGACACGTTGGGCATTCCGTCGCAATGACCTCTGCGCCTGAGTCTTCGGCCGCCTGCAGCAGGTTCAGCACCAACTGGGTCGAGGTATCGGCGTCGGACAGGGTATGAGCGCCCCCACAGCACGACGTTTTCAACGGAAAGTCGACATTAACTGCACCCGCGGCGCCCAGAAGATCGTCCATGAAATGGGGCCGGTAGCTCGACTCGGAGCCCGCGCCGTTGTCTTTTTCCGGGAAAATCTGGCGAGGCCGGGTGTACATGCAACCGTAGTAGTTAGCGACCTTGATACCGTTCAGCGAACGTTGCATCTTCTGCTTGATGCCTTCAGGGCCGAGCTCTTCCATCAGCCACTCGAGGAGATGCAGCGTCCGTACGTCGCCGGTGTAGACCGGGTCATCAGACTTTCTCGCGAGATCCTGAACGGTTTCCATCGCTTGCGCCGATGTCGCCGTCTCGTATTCGGCCTTCTTCAGATTGTGATAGCAGCCGTTGCACGGCGCCATCACCGTGTCCAGTCCCATTTGCTCGCTGGCGATCGCCATGTTGCGGGCCGAAAGGTAGGTCTGAAGCATTGGATGGACGTTCTTGACCTCCATCGCCCCGCAACAGTTGTAGTCGCGAAGGTTCTCCATTTCGAGACCCAGCGACTTGACCAACACGCGCGTCGACTTGTCGTACGGACCACCCGAACCTTCGAGGGCGCAACCCGGGTAGTAAGCAACCTTAGCCATGGGCGGCCTCCTTTTGTTCACGAACATAGTTCTTCAGCACGTCACCGGTACGACCCCAGCTTTTCGTGCGCGGTGTGTGCAGTGTGTTGATACCCATCTTCATCAAGTGCATGACAGGAAGACCCTTCATCATGCGCAGAACAAAAACCTTCAACCAGTCTTGGATCAGCGGCTGATTGGTCTTTTTGAAGAAGTTTTGCATCACGCGAGAGTCTTCGATTCGCCCGGTTGCGTAGATCTGAGTGGCGAACTCTTCGTCGAAGATCGTGGACGGCATCTTGTCAGTGATGCCCTCCTCTTCCATCCAGTGGGACAACGCCTTCATTACACCTTCTGGACGGACGTCTTTCGGGCAGATGTTGGTGCACTTGTTACAGGACACACACTGCCAAATGATGTCTTTGTCCTTGATGATTTCTTCTTTGAGGCCCAAGCGGCTCAGGTAGATCCAGTAGCGGGGATTGAACTGAACGTTCTGGGCGTACATCGTGCAAGAGTTCGTGCATGAACCGCACTGCCAGCAGCGATGCAGGTTTTCTGCACCCGTATATGTCTGCAGTTTGGCTTCGAAATCGTCGTCGTAGTCACGAATCGTTCGGGGCGCGATCATCGTGTTCCAATGTCCGGACACGTCAACCCCGTCCACGACGAGCGACTCGTGATTCAAAAGGCGCTCGTCCTCGATCAGTGCCTTCTCATGAATTGCCATCGTTTATCTCCAAAACTCGACGACGCCCTTCGCCGCCACCCGTTTGACTAGTTCGAACCCGAACCGTTATTCGTTTTTATCTGGCCGATCACTGAACGGCAGGCGCTGAATCAAACGTTTTCAGGCGCCCCTCGGCAGCGTCGATTCCAAGGAGTTTCACCACAAGTTCGAGCGGGTCCTGCTTGGCCCCGAACTGCGCGTCGATTAAACCGAACTGCATCGACAAAGACTTTGCGTAATCTGCGTAGGCCTGTGCCCACAGCAAATCAACAAGGAAAGGCAGGTCGCGATAGAACCCGAGTTCGGCAAGCGCCTCGTAAAACCACTGTCGGTAATGAACAGCGGCCGCCAGCCCAGCCTCAATGGGAACCGTTCTTAGCGTATCGTTGCCTTTGAGGAACTCTCGCAGCGCTCCAGCCGTAGTGTTCGTGTCCCACACCCACCGAGTGAGAAGAGGAAAACGATCAGGCTCTGAGAAGTGGAGAATTTCCGCTCCAAAATCCCACAGGCCCCGTCGCAACTTCTTGTCATCGCCAAGTGTTGAAGAAAACTCTTCCAGCCGATCCTCGACAGCGTCATGTCCTTGACGCAGCTGCTCAATCGCGTCGGCCAGGCGAGAACCCTGTCCCGGAAGGTGCGCACCAATTTTTCGACGAACCGAAAACACGATGGCCGATAAAACCCGAACGTCCTCACTCTCCAACGCTGAGCCGCTCAGCCGTTGCTGAAAGGCCTCGGATTTAGCGGCGATTGCTCGGACGAGCGTTTCGACACCGTCGAGACCGCCTGCCTCGCTAATCGCGGAGAGCAAACTGTTTAGTTTGCTCTCAACGATTTCCATCGAAAACGGCGCCGGTGGAAGCTCCACCGACGCCGATTCGATGTCGTCGGCCTTAGCTGGCTTTTTGAACCAGCGCATGAAGATCGGCTACAGCGCGACCGGCTGCGGCAGCACCCTGTGCGATGGAGTCATCGATCGTTTCGGGACCGTAGGCAGCCCCGCAAGAGTAAATGCCCTTACGCGTCGTGCCACAGGTATTGGTGTACTGCTCCGCGCGTTCGATGAAGCCATGCTTCTCGAGACCAATACCAAACACCCGCGAGATCTCAGGGTTGTCGGCGTTAGGATCCATCCCGATTGCGTGGACGACGATGTCGAACGGAATAATGATCGGACGCTTGACCAGGGTATCTTCGCCCTTGACCAACAGTCGCCCATCACCAGAAGCCGTGACTTCGGCAATACGGGCTTTGACGAACTTAGTCTTAAATTCTTCCTGGGACTTCCAGTAGAACTTGTCCTCGTAAAGACCGAAAGTGCGGATGTCCATGTAGTAGATGAACACGTCAGTCTCGGGCGACATCTCTTTGATTTCCATCGCGAGATTCGCGGACACGGTGCAACAGATTTTTGAGCACCATTCGCGGCCGATTTGGCGATCACGGGACCCTACGCAGAGCAGAATACAAACCCGCTCCGGGACGCGGCCGTCAGAAGGGCAAGCGATCTTGCCGCTGGCAACCATCTGTTCCATTTGCGTGGTCGTCAACACGTCTTCAAAGGTGCCGAAGCCCCACTCTGGCTTGTTGATCGAATCGAAGTGCGTGAAGCCAGTCGCCAAAATAACGGCACCTGCACTGACGCTTTGCCCATTGCTCAACGTGGCAGTGAAGTTGCCAGACTCGCCATCGAGCTTCTCGACCTTTGCATTTTTGTGGATCGTGACGCTCCCGTCCTCTTCCACGCGTGAAACCATCCGGCCGATTGCATCCTTGGCCCATTCACCGGATGGCACCAACTTGGCGTAACCCGAAAGAATGGGAGCGCCGCCCAGCACGTCTTCCTTTTCAACAACGACTGCCTTGTAACCGGCAGACGTGACGTTGGCTGCTGCGCTCAAACCTGCCGGGCCCGCGCCGACAATCAATACTGTGTCTTGCATTACGCTTTACCTCCGTACGCGAGTTCCGGGTTGTACAGGTATTCAATGTTCCCGTTTTCAACTTCCTTCAAGTATTCTTGGAAGGTCTTTTTCGCCTCGTCCCAAGAAATACCCATCTTCTCGACAAGATCTTCGCAGGGCGATGCGTGCCACTGAAGCTGAACGATCTTGAACGGGTCCGCTCCGCAAGCCAGCGCAGCGAACTGTACTTCGGCCATGATCGGTATCGAAAAGTTCTGGTTGTGCGCTTTTCCGATCCACTGATTTTTGTCCATCGTGGTCACACAACCGGTGTCGTTTGCCAACATCACGTCTGCATTCGCTTCTTCGCGCGCCACACGAATCTTGCGATCCATGGTGAAGGAGCGAGTGAACTCGCGTTCCGAAATGATGTGACGGAAACCAAAGCCACAGCAGTCGTACCAAGTCGAGTAGTCAATGACCTGGGCGCCGAGTGCCTGCGCGGTAGACGTAATGATCGCGGTCCGGTTGCCACCGAGCACGGTCGGATCGTAGACCGCGTCTTCATGCACCATTTTGTAGTAGTGGCAGGCGACGTGAGCTGTCGCGCGGATATGAGACACGTCAATGGTCTGAAGCTCAGACGCGATGCGATTACGCATGACGTGAACCCACTCGGAGTAGTGGATGATCTCTTCGGGGATGACGAGCTTACCATCGACAAGCCGTCCAAGCTTGCCGAGGATCTTGGTCACCTTCTCACGCAATTCGGCGGATTCGACCAGATACTTACGGATTTCTTTGTAGTTACCGAAGGACGTTCCGCAGTGTACGAGCGGGTAGAAGTGGCCCAGTTCGAACCCGTGCTGCTTACCCGAGACGTAGGCTTGGTGGAAGTTGCGCAGGAATACGGCTGCGAGCGACTCTACGTTGCCAATTCCTGAACCGTGATAGTTCCAAGCGGTGCATGAGGTCTGGTCGGTTTCGTCGAGGTAATCTTTACCCGGCACCTGCCCAAACTTGTTCATGAACCACAACAGCGAGGTTGGGTAGCCCGGAATATTTCCGCACTGCCCACACGACTTGTGGTGCCATAGCTGACGAGTCGGGACTTTCTTGTCCCAGCCGAACAGGGTCTTCACCATCTTCGGTTCATGCTGATCACCAATGCGATGAATGATGATCTGGCCGTCTTTCTCGAGCTCGTACATGTGCTCGCGAATGTCGTCCATGCGGTCGCCGAGATCGATCGAGCGGCGATCGACGTGCTTGCGCACCCAATCGGTTGCGCGTACTGCTTCTTCTTTAGACAGGTCAGTCGCCTGGAAGAAAGAGCCGTGACCGGCTACGCCTTGGCCGTCGGTGTTGTGGAAGCCGGGTTTCATCGTCCCCGCGCCCGCGCCTTCACCGGTCTGGTTGTGATTTCCGGGAGTCTGGTTGCTCATTGGAACCTCCTGATCGCGTTGCGGACGGCGGGTTATTCGTCGTCTTCTTCTTGTTCTTCGAGCCAGTCTTCGTAGTCTTCACGCTTTTCATCGATGAAGTCTTCGATGACGTCAAAGAGATTTTCGTCCATCAGTTCGAGGGATTTCAAAACACCGGTCATTTCCCAGATCGTATACATCTCGACCGATGTCTTGAGCGAGACCTCCCACGCCGTTTCAACGGTCTGAAGGGTTTTCACCGGGATGGCCTTACGCAGAATGCGCAGATCACCTTCAACCTTCTGAATGTTCGGGCCCCAGTCGGGGAAGTGATCGGGCTGGATCATATCCGGCGACAACTGGTTGCCGGTCGTGATCAGCTTGAGCATGACGCGACCGAATGGCCGAAGCACATCCTTAGCCGACTGCATCTCGTGCTTGATGGCCACTTCGCGCATGATCGCAACCAGGCCACCGGGCGAGTTTTTGAATGGGCAGCGAGCGGCGCAAGTCATGCACTGCGCGCAGGCCCAGATCTTTTCCTGCATCGCGTCGTAGATCTGCTCGACGTTTTCGGTCCAGAGCAGCTGTACGATCTCGCGCGGCGAGTAATCGTAGAACTGCGCCGACGGACATGTTGCGGTGCAGATACCACAATTCAAGCAGCCATTGAGCTCATGGTCGTAGCGAAAGTCGCCACGGATGTCCTCAAAGATCTGCTGCATTTCAGCGTACGTTGCCATCGTTCACCTCTAGGCGGCACGCAGTCTGGAGCCGCAGTCGTGAGCTTTCTGAAGACACGGGCCATTCATGACTGAGCCGAAAACTCAAAGCGCCTTCTTGCGCGCGGCGTCAACTCGGTCGTGGCCTTGGTCTTGCGAGCACGCTCGCAAGACCAGCGCGGATTCAGGACTTTTTGATCAGGAAGTAGAACTTGCCACCCTGCTCGCTGTGCTCGAGCAGCTCGTTACCGGTCTGCTTGGCGAAAGCCTGGAAATCTTTGACGGCGCCCGGGTCGGTGGCAATGATGTGCAGCACCTGACCGGCTTCCAAACCGCCAAGTGCTTTCTTAGCACGCAGAATGGGCAGCGGGCAGTTGAGACCGGAAGCGTCGAGTTCCTGATCGAAATTAGCCATTAAAATCACTCCTTTGGGTCATTTCCGAAGGCCGTTGATTACGGCCGCATGCTCCGCCTGCCGGCGGTTTCCGTGTTGTATGGGCTTCCATCCTCTGGAATCCGTGGGGACGAGGTTATAGGGGAAGGTCCATTCGAATACAAGAAAGTGCCGATTATGGTGTTGATACATAAATCGATTTGCGTATCGATTTTCGCGCTGTTCTACCTCGGCTCATGCGGCCGCGATGGCCTGCCCAGAGCGCGCCCACGCCATGATACCCCCTTGCAAACTCGCGACGTTTTTAAGACCCTGCTGGACCAGGAAAGCGCAAGCCTGAGCCGATCGCGCTCCGCTCTGGCAGTAGACAACCACCGGAATATCGCTGCGCAACTCGTCTAACCGCAACGGCAATGTATGCAAAGGGAAAAGCTCCGCACCCGGGATGATCCCTCGGGCCGTTTCGCCAGCCGAACGGACATCGATCAGACGGATCGATTCGCCGCCAGCTTGGCGGGCAATCAGGTCGTCGACCGAAATCTCTTGAAAGCCATACATAGGTTTGCGACCTCTGTTCAACCTGAATGCGCCGTTAACATCGCGCGCACGGAGTGGGGCGAAATCATAGCTGAAGCGTCCGCTGGGGGAAATAACCACGGATTAATCATCAATTCATGCGCGGACCTTACCGGTCGTCGAGCGCGCCACAACTCATGCGCGAGTAAGGCCGGCGCATGACCCGCGGCCTAATGACATAAGTGTCCCTATGCAGCCATCCAAGTTCCAGGCATCCCGAATTTTGCATTTTTCAAATTTTGCATTTTTATTGCGTTGGGTACTCCCATGCGTGCTCGAGAACCCGTGACTAACCCGGGATCAATCCCGGATTTCCCCGAGGTAGACCGCTTGAACGGGTGCGGAGGATGAGATCAACCGAAATCGCAACCGATTACCGCCGGTTTTCTCGGCGCGGTCGGCAAACTGCATGCATTGAGCGCCATCGCTCTCTCGCGGAGACAGACCTCCGATCGTAACAACGCTTGCCCGATCACAAAATCAACTGAAATACGAGAGATCTTGAGGCGATACTCGGGTATTCGCAGCCCAATAGGCTTTGGTGATAGAGTCGCGCCGCTTTGATCAGGTACTGTGCCAGCGGCGCGATCTCAACCGCGTGTCCCTGCGCGCGAACGTCCAGGTTCATTGGAGTGCAATCAAATGGAAAAAAACGACTTTAAGGTCAACGGACACTACTCGGTCACCTTGCGCGACAACAGCGGCAAGCTTCGCCCAGCCAACCTGTACGTGCACCGCATGGACGACGAGACGATGATCGCTCGTCACACATCAGGGGCTGATGTTGGGCTTCTCGTAAAGGTCAAGTACGCCGATATTCTGAAGATCGTGAAAACCCATCCGGTGCTCGATCGCAAGAAATTCATGATCCCCGAAGCGATGCTGCTGCCGAAGCTGTGGGCCTCGCGCGATTCGATGCGGACGTACTCCTCCGCACCAGGTCTTGGCAAGTAAGATCTCGGACCCTGTTGCCGGACCCAGCCGGCCTGGGTTCGTGCCGTCTGGCGTCAATCGCTCTGGATCTGATGAGTTCAGAAGTACAGGGCGTCCTACAAGACCACCGGCGGATCACACAATACGACCATCGAGATACGTGCACTGTAAGACGAGAACCAACGCCGTCGGTCCAGTCGACGACACCAAGCGTGTCTGAGTGGCGGCCGCTGAGCGCAGCGGCACCACGCCGTTCGACGGCGTCGTTGTTTTCGACACGAACGCAAATGTCTTGGTGAAGTCGGTCAGATTGCCGATGCGGTCGATCAGCCATTAAGCGGTCGGTCGCGAACCGGCCGCAACGTCTTCCCCCTCCAGTGCTCATGCGGCTGGTTTTTTGAAACCCATCGAGATTACTCGATACGGCCCATGCCCATCGGATCGAGGCGCTCAATCCGCGATCGCGACACATCAGATTTCATTGTAGACAGCCAGGTGGCAGCCAAACGCGGGGCCGTCCGATATGCGCCGGGTCGCCTCGCAAAAAGCCTGCGTTTTATACCGACGGATCGACGCCCGGCTGAATTCGCCGCGCCATGACCTCGAAACCGATCGCGTGATCAAGTTCGCGCCGAAAACGCAGACGATAATGACCGGCTGATAGCAGCAACGATTCCGACGTACGTCCCGGCGATGAAACTTCTACCCTCGTGCCCAGCCGAAGTCGCTTAAAACGTACAAACAACAGCCAACCGGCGTTCGTAACGCCGCGGGTATTCGTGCGAGGATGAGCGTCAGATGCCCTATCGCCTTATCACCCCCACTCTCAATTACACCGACTCATTACTATCCAAAGGCTGATCATGCCCACGATCGCCGCCACTTCCCAACCGTTGATCGACCCAAAATCGCAACGGGTCATCGACCGTCCGCAAACAAGACGGCCTTCCTCGGCCGTTGACGCACGATCGCCATACGGGCGCGCGCGAAACGGCCCCACCCCCAGGATCCGAATGATCGCTCGACCCCGGCGCCGGATTTGCGCCTTGAGCTTGATCGTCGTCACATGTTTAGCTCTGACCGCGCTACTCACGAACGCCAGTGCTCAAAACCGCCTGCCAGATCTTGGAGGGGACCGCGCGGGGACGCTGACACCAACGGAGGAACGCGCCATCGGCGAACGACTTCTACGCGAAGTCCGGCGCGTTTTCCCGCTCATCGAAGACCCTGAACTGCAGAATTGGCTCGACAGCGTCGGTACGCGCCTCGTCAGCGCGGCACCCGGGCGAACCAGTGGCGCGACTTTTCTTATCATTGACGACGATGCTGTCAATGCCTTTGCGATGCCCGGCGGAATCATCGGTCTTCATGCAGGTTTGTTGGAACTTGCCGAGCGCGAGTCTGAAGCCGCGGGCGTCGTCGCTCACGAGCTCGCGCACGTCACTCAACGTCACATTGCTCGAATGTTCGCCCGTAGCCCCGAATGGGGCATCGCAACCGGCCTCGCAATCCTCGCTGCGGCAGTCGCCGCGTCGGTCGACCCGGCACTCGGACAGGCCGCGTTAGCCGGCGGACTTGCCGCGAGCGCTCAAACACAGATCAATTTCACACGCGCCAACGAAGCCGAGGCTGACCGTGTCGGTATCCAGATCCTTGCCGATGCCGGCTTCGACCCCGCCGGCATGGCGGACTTCTTCGATCGCATGCAGGCCTTGGATCGACTTCAATCGAGCGGTGGGCTCGAATATCTGCGCACCCACCCGCTTACCTTGCGCCGTGTCTCCGAAGCCCGATCACTGGCTGCGAACATGCCGCGCGTTACATCCCCTGAAACCGACGATTTCGCCTGGTTCAGGGCCCGGTTGGACGGATTGCGGCACGCCTCACGCTACGCCGACCGAAATGCAAACGACGACCTCGAACGCTATCGTCGAACGATTGCTCTGATGACGCTGGGACGGGGCGAGGAAGCGCGACGAATCGCCGAAACAATTGGCTCGACGCTCCCCACGTTGACACGCGAATTGCTCGTCGTGCACGTCGCATTGGCCAGCGACGAGCCTGAAGCAGCACTGATGAGGCTTGACCGCATCGCCGAGATCTACCCCGAACATCCTGCCGTACTCCATTGGCGGGTCAAGGCGTTGAGCGCGATGGGTCGCGACACGGCTGTGTTGCGCGCCGTGGACGACGCCGTCCGACGCATCCAACCCGCTCCACTCACGCTGCTGCGCGAAAAGGCACTGGCTGCCGATCGCCTGGATCAGCGCAGCCTCGCAGCCGAGACGATGGGACGATTCTTTTTTGAACAGGGCCGGTATCGCGACGCGATCGAGCAATTCGAATCGGCGTTGGCCGCATCCGATGCGCAAGTCACCGATATTGAACGGATCGAAGCTCGTCGACAACGCGCGGCCGATGCAATCAACGATCTCCGTCGCCGTTGATCGTGAGCCTGTCTCGAGGCGTCGATCACCGCCACACGGTTAAGCGTCGCTCTTTACTGCCGAAATCGGGTTTGCCGCTTGACACCGCGACACACTGCGATCATTTCGAGCGACCCTTCAACGCCTCGACCGGCGTCTCGAATCGCTCGATCCAAAAGACCGTGCTCATCGCCGAATACGCACAGCGAACGGAAGCTCACGCGTGCCACCGCGACACGACTGCGCACCGGCCCGTTGCAGCTCATTACCGATCCCGCGTACGCGCAAGAACATATCGATCGCTTGACGGCTGTGCTGCAACTCGTCAAGTCGACCCGACAGGCTGATCAATGTCTGAGCGATGGTCTCACAACCGGAAGGAATGCCAGAACGGATTGATTCGTCCTGTCGGAATAACCCGTAGTACAAACACTTCGGCCAACTGCTTGAAAATCTCCACGGCGGTCGGCTTTGATGTGCAGCGTTTTCACCCGCACCCAGTACGGGTGAGTTCAACACACGACAATCCTTATGACCCAGGAGCCGACATGCATCTCAACCGTCGAGAGTTTATTCAAATCCTTGCTGCAGCATCCGCAGCCGGCTTCCCACTGGCTGGATTGGCGGGCGGCCACAGTCGCGGCAACGGTGCGCCGTCGGACCCCTACGATATTGATCAGCACGGCAACGTATCGTTGTTGCACTACACCGATTGCCACGGCCAACTCTTGCCGGTTTATTTTCGTGAACCGAACGTCAACCTTGGCATCGGAGAAATGCGCAATCGCCCGCCACACATCGTCGGTGAGCACCTACTGAGCCACTACGGTATTCCAGCAGACACGCTGCATGCCCATGCGTACACCTACCTCAACTTCATACAGGATGCCGAGCGCTATGGCCGCGTCGGTGGATTCCCAGCGCTCGCCACCCTGATCAAGAAGATGCGCGCCTCACGCCCAAATGCCCTCCTGCTCGACGGAGGTGACACTTGGGGAGGCGGCACCGGTACCGGCGTGTGGACCAACGCACAGGACATGATCGACGCGCAAAAAATTCTCGGCGTCGACGTCATGACCGGGCACTGGGAATTCACTTACGGCGCCGAACGACTCAGTGAGGTCGTCAACGGCGATTACGCAGATGCCGGCATCGACTTCGTCGCACAAAACGTTGTCGACGCCGACTGGGGCGACCTCATCTTCAAGCCTTACACCGTCCGGGAGATCAATGGCGTCAATGTGGCCGTCATCGGTCAAGCCTTTCCCTACACGCCGATCGCCAACCCTCGCTTCATGGTTCCGGATTGGTCGTTTGGCATTCGTCCCGATGACATGCAGCGCCAAGTCAACGCGGCACGCGGCGAAGGCGCCGAGATCGTCATCGTGCTCTCGCACAACGGCATGGACGTCGACATCAAGATGGCGGGACTCGTCGATGGCATCGACGCGATCATGGGCGGGCATACCCATGACGCCGTGCCCCAGCCCCTGCCGGTCAAGACGCCAAACGGCGGGACCTGCCTCGTCACCAACGCCGGCTCAAACGCGAAGTTCCTCGGTGTTCTCGACTTCGACTTCCGCGACGGCAAGGTTCAGAGCTGGAAATATCATCTGCTACCGGTCTTTGCCGACTTGCTCGAAGCCGACGACGAAATGCAGACCTACATCCACGACATGCGCCGCCGAGAGGTCACCTTCAACGGCGAAACCTTCGTCATGGAAGATAAACTGAAAGAAGAGCTTGCGGTCACCGACGATCTTCTCTACCGACGGGGCAACTTCAACGGCACATTCGATCAGCTCATCTGCGATGCCATCATCGAACAAGCCGATGCCGAGATCTCGTTCTCCCCGGGTTTCCGCTGGGGCACGACCGTTCTTCCGGGCATGCCGATCACGTTTGAACATGTGATGGACCAAACCGGGCTGACGTACCCGGCGATGACGCGCAACACCATGACCGGCGAACAAATCAAGAACATCCTCGAAGACGTCGCGGACAATCTGTTCCATAAGGACCCGTTCTTCCAGCAGGGCGGAGACATGGTGCGCGTCGGTGGCCTGAAGTACGCCATCGATCCCAACGCCAATATCGGCTCCCGTATCTCCGAGCTGGAGCTGGGCGGTCGGCCGCTCGACCCATCGAAAAACTATGTCGTCGGTGGTTGGGCCAGCGTGCAGGAAGAGGTTCCGGGCAACACCGGGAAGATGATCTGGGACGCTGTCGCGGATCATCTGCGGGATAAGAAAACGTATCGCGTCCCGGAACTCAACGAACCGAAAGTCAAGAACATCGGCGACGATAACCAAGGCTTCGTTGCCACTCGCCCCGAATTTTTCCGGGGCTGATCGAAACCCGACCCGGTGGCACGATGAACCCGCGGTAACACGGAACCACCGGGGCGTTCGTCTTCAAGGTTTTGCGTCGACTCGGCGAATTCGATGTCGTCGTCGGTGCCACCTTGGTTTCAACTCAGGGGTGTCGCACATGCGGCACCCCTTTTTTAATGGCGGCTTGACCGAAGCGCCTGTCAAAACCCTCAGCGCACTGGATCCAGGCGCATACATCGCATCGCGGGCGAGTCACCACGACCTCATCCGATACGGTGTTGATACAACGCAGATGCTCGATCCCATTGGAAACGCATTTGCTGTACGCAACGCATCGAACACGGTCATTCTTTATTGGTTGATCCAGCGCCCTTGGGCATCCCGACACGCGGTGCCGGTCACCGTCTCCCACCGCCCGTCGATTTCGGCGCGCATCTGATACTCACGACAATCCGCGCCGCCCGAGCGAAAAGTGTTTACCGGTGTCGCCTGATACTGTTGACCCGTGTTGGGGTTGCGCCAAGCCGTCGTGCGGTTGTCTGGCTGACTCTCGAGGGTCGAGAACAAACGCTGGCGATCGGTCGCATCCAAGCTGCGACCCATCGCCCCACCCAACCCCCCCCCCAAGAACGGGCCGCCGCTGATCGCCCCGGGCCAGCCCGGGGCCCCCC
>JBKBII010000011.1:33611-95755 GCA_046299415.1 Thioalkalivibrionaceae bacterium
GTGTGTGTCCCTCTGGGGGCTGAAAACCCCTGGGTGGCGTTGGGTCCAACCTTGGCGCCCCCCCCCCGCCCCACCGATCGCCGCCCCAATGATCGTGCCGCCGATGATCGCCGCGGTCCTGCCGGTGCCCCCACCAATCTGCGTCCCAGCGAGCCCCCCAAGGACGCCGCCGAGCACTGTTCCCGTTTGTTCATTGGTAGGCCCCACGGCGCAGGCAGACAAGCCCAACGCTGCTGTAGCGACAACTGCAATCATCAAGCTCTGTTTACCCAGCCTGCTCCATCGCACAGGCGCACTCCCACGCCGCTGTGACCGGCGGACATCATGCGAACGAAGACCAACGCCACCAACAGGCCTACCGCGACGATGTGAAAACACCGTCAGCGCCTTTAAATACTGATTCGATTTCATGTTCTTGCCTCCTCCAACAACCCGTGCGCGGGTTGGACCAATACGGCGAATACAGCGTGACCGAGCAGCACTGAATCGGCTGTGAAGGACGGGGGATGCGCGGTTCGAAGCGCACGATTTCGATAAAAAACTTGCCGTGTCAGTAGACAACCGAGCGCCTTGATCTCCATCACTGGATCGCACACACCCTGACCAAAAACAGGCTACGCGCAGGCCGTCTTACCGCATCGCGGTCCCGCACACTCGCCGTGACCGCTTTCGCTGAACCTTATTCGCGCCGAGTCACGCGCGCGCGTAGCCAAGAAGATCGATCAATGTAGACCACTGCTCGATCTGCGCCAGCGACGCATCGACACCTACGACACAACGAATACGCGGAGGATCGAGAGAGCTCGGCAAATCGTCGTGATCAACACACTGAGCGGAGCCGCATAAATCAATAATGGCTGCAAACCATTCGCGCCACGCCATCAGATTCTGCGGCCGATTGATAAAGCGCACGATCAAGATCAAGGACGCAGCGTCTACACCGCTGCGATTCCACAAACCCCAAGAATCCGTGCGCTCATCGATCCACCACAAAAGACCCGATGACGCACCGCTGCCCCCGTCATTCGCAAGTGCCTCAGACATCTGGGCGACTAACTCACCGCGATCAACGCGATCGTCCGGCCCTTTGCCGATCTTTCGCAAACAGCGATCCGTGTCCTCGTTGTTGCGATGATCGTCCGCGACTCGCAGACCACCGGAGGGCGCTAACGACCACGCCAACCCCGGCCCGGTCAGCCGTATCACACAGCGAGGTTTTTTCGCGTCTTGTTGCAGGCTTTCGACCAAAAACGGCTCCCCGGGCGACCATGCGCCAGAGGCCTGATTGGCGGGATCAACGCGCCAAAACGCTGACTCTTCGTATTCGCCATGCATCGGCGCCGCCGGAGTCGGCACGGCAGATGCTGGCACGCCGAGTCCAGCGATGACACCACGCTCCCACGCAGCGCGGGCGTCGATTGACTTATCGCCAGACTCACCCGACTCCTGGGCCATTGAGCTTTCCATCGGCGCCGGCGACGACGAATCAGCGCTCACAGGCTCGGCCGGCAAAAACCAGAGCCCGAGCCGTTGACCTGCTAGCCATTCACGGCGCCAATCGAGCGGCAGATCGTCAGGCCAATCGCGCCACCACCGCGGACGAGCCGGCGGACTGGCGTGAGGCGAAACTGCAACGGGCCACAACAGACGCCACTCAAACACCACAGACACTCGCTCCACCTCAAATTCCTCTCGTGGGTCACATCAGCAGTCGAATCCAAACAATCCGAAAACACTCGCGAATAGCGAGACCCGCGCGAAGCGATTTCGCGATCATCGACCCGATGAATCGACCGATTCGCTGAACGATCCCTCATTGCGGCCTTGCAGGATGGGAATCGGGCACCAAGACCCGCACAGACCGGGGGAACACGGCGCCGCTGTCTCCATGATTGATAGACTCGCGGCACCGGTCGTGTACTCCAGTCGAGCGAATCATGAGTCAACAGAACCCCTAGACGGAAACCTCTACTCCGTATCGATCCCGCCTCTTGCATCGCGTTCGGCATCGCACACTGCCGATCACCGCGCACATGCCGATCGCCGGCACTCACCATCAGCAGGAACCCATCCGTGGCGCTGTCCTTCGATCTTTTTTACGAGTTTTCCGTGCCCGAGGCGCTCGGTCGGGGTGAACACGCCATGCTCGACGACTTGATCGAGCAGTGCATCTTGGCCGATGCGCTGAGCTTCGATACGGCCTGGATGGTCGAGCACCATCGGATGCCTGAATTCTCGCACGCCTCCAGCCCAGACCTGATCCTCGCCGCGATCGCCGCGCGTACGCAGCGTCTGCGTGTTGGTCTCGGCGTGGTACCGATGGCCTACCATCACCCGCTACGCGTCGCACAACGCGTCAATACCCTCGACCTGCTCGCGCATGGGCGTCTGCAGGTCGGCGTCGGTCGAGGGTTCGCTCCCGATGAATACCCGATATTCGGTGCACGAATCGAGGAGTCTCGCGAGCGTGTCGAAGCGGGTCTCAAGGTGTTACGACAAGCGTGGTCGACCGGGCACACTTCCGCCGATGGCCCATTTCACCATTTCGAGCGTCTACCGGTTCTGCCTCGCGCCTATCCTCGGCATCCGGCCATCGGCACTTCACCCCATCCGCCCTTGTGGAGCGCCGCCGTCAGCCCGGAGAGTTTCGAGTGGAGCGCTCGCCAAGGGCTAGGCGCGCTGGCTGGCCCCTTCAAACCTTGGTTTATGGTGCGTGATGACATCCAGCGTTATCGCGACGCCTGTTGCGAGCCTCTGGCCGATGACGTTGCGCCCGAGTCGATCAACCGCGGCCTCGGCATGACGCTCGGCATCTTCGTCCTACCCGACGGCCGCAGAGCGCGACGTGAATCCCGCGCTGCCTTTGAGTGGTTTTATCGGCGCCTGTTCGAACAAACGAAACCGGTACTCGAGCGCCTCGTCCAAGGTTACGAACACTATCGCGCGCTGGGCCGTTTTCGTGCTCTCGCCGGGCTTGGCATTCGCCTGCGTCTGCTCGAAGCCTTGGGGATGGTGCTGGTCGGCACGCCTGACGAGATCATCGACCGTCTGAAACGCCTCGAGGACGCGGGTGTCGACCGCGTCCTGCTCGCGTTTGGCGCCGGCGCCATGCCTCAGCCGGCAACCCTCGAGTCGATGCGGTGCTTCGCTGAGCGTGTGATGCCCGCCTTCGACTGCAGCGGTTTGAACGACACCACCGTCAACACGCGATTCGCATCGACATCGCATCGACGTCCAACCCGCGACGTCGACAGCCGATCGACGACGACGATCAGCTAGGTCTCGGCTCATGCTCGCCATCACCGGTGCTGCCGGGCACCTCGGGCGCGTTTTACTGGGGCGCTTGCTAAGCCCATCGCCGTTGCGCAGCCCATACGAACGCGCGACGAGGATTCGCACGTTCGATCTCGCGGCACTGCCGAGTCGAGTGGTGTTGGACGAGCCCCCTCGTCTCGCGGCGTCCGGAAGCCGACGGACGCAGACTCGGAGCGTCCGGCCCCCATCCCAGGCCATTTCGCTCGACACTTCAACGATCGACCACAGGCGTCTCGATCTCGCCGAAGTTTCACCCGCGTCGTTCGAAGGCTGTACGGCGCTGGTCCATCTCGCCTTCGCCCTGATGGGCAATACGCCCAACCATCAGCGCGATCCCGACGGCGGAGCCGCGCGCGCAGCAGCCACATCGACCCGCGTTCTGCGCGCGGCGGTCGAGAGCGGCGTGAAAAACATCGTCTTGCTCTCGAGCGCCGCGGTCTACGGCCCGTGGCCCGACACGCCGGTGCCCATCCCGCATGATCACCCGGTCGCGCCGCGCTTCCCGTACGCTCAGGCGAAGCACGTCACGGAACAAAACTTGATGGCGATCGTGCGTGAACACCGCGATGTTCGCGCGATCATCCTACGGCCTCCCGTCATCCTCGGTCGCCATGCGCACCCGCTGCTTCGGCGCATGGCGCAAACCCGTCTGTGGATCGGGGATCGTGGCGCACCATCGCGTATTCACTTGATCTGGGAGACGGACGCCGCTGACGCGATCCTCGCCGCTCTCACGACGCTGGGCGCGCCGCGCGTCGATTCCATTAGCAGGACGACGGCACGCATCAATGCCTTCGCCATCGGCGCCGCCGAAGTTTGGGATCGTGCGCAACTTGCGGCAGCTGCGCGCGCCGCGACCGGTGATTGGAGCGCCAAGCGAATCACCCTCAGAATTCCATCACGCTGGGCCAATCGAGCCCACAGTATCCTGTCGCAGCGATGGCCCGGGGGCGCACGCTACTGGGGCGACCCCGGCTGGACTGAGGCACTCGACGGCGAGCTCGTCCTCGATATTCAGTCCGTCTGCGCAGCACTGCAATGGCAGCCTGCATGGACCGTTGCGGACATGCTGGATGTTCTCCGCAGCTCTTGAGCAAAGCTTCACGAGAAGGCCGAGCCAAATCTACGCAAAGATCCCGATTTGGCAGACAGCGCAAAAAGCTCGAAAAGCGCACACCAAGGCGGCGGCGGAACATCCCGGGGCGGGCGAGGGCGCGCCGCGCACCACTTTGCCGCGTCCGCTCGGCGATGAGCCCACCGCCTGCTTGTCGTACCACAGACACATTGGCGCGTAAGAGTGCCGTCCGAACATTAGCGCCCAAGATGACCAACCCAAATTCGCGTTGGACTCAGCCCTCGCGATCGATGAGACTTCGTGAACGTGACTCAACCCGGACACGACGTTGGGCCACCCATGTGTTGCATGAGGCGCAAGGATCTAGCGCAGCGCTCCGCGACTTCAACCCACTCGTAAGTGAGGGCGACGCCGCCGATGAGCAGTTGCGGGCGACCCGCGATACCGAAGCGACCTTGAGCTCACTTACACCCTTGGTTTTTTTCAGTCGAGCAATCGTCTATTGCCCGCCATTGCCCGTTTCGATCACACTGATTCGATCGACGCGCGATCGCATCGGATTCATCACGTTCCAGCAGTTCTCATTTCACGGAACTCCACCGTGAAGCCCGCGCAAACTGCTGCATCCAAAAGCCCTCAAACAACAGCTCCTCTATCAAAGGATCAGCCTCATGTGGATCGCCTTCGCTGCAGTCATCGGCGGACTGGTGCTTCTCGTCTTTTCTGCCGACCGCTTTGTCGACGCCGCAGCTTCGGCCGCGCAACGTCTCGGTGTATCCGCACTCATCGTCGGCCTCACGGTCGTCGCTTTCGGCACTTCAGCGCCCGAGGTCACGGTCTCGATCCTTGCCAGCCTACAAGGCAACACCGGCATCGCCATCGGCAACGCCATCGGCTCAAACATTGCCAACATTGGCTTGATCATCGGCATCGCAGCGATGATCACACCCCTGATCGTCGCGCAGCAGCTGGTGCGACGCGAGCTACCGATTCTCCTCGCCGTTTCTGTACTGGCTTTTGCGCTGCTGCTCGACGGCCAATTGAGCCGGCTGGACGGCGTCGTGTTGATCGCTGGAATGATGGGCTTTCTGATCTGGCTCGGCTATGCCGCACGCCGCGGAGACGCGGCCGTGCCAATTCCACACGCCGCGACGCCTCACACCGGCCCGGGTTCACGCCCAGGCAGCGAGCCAAGCATCGACGTTGACATCAATCGGCGGTCTGACGGGACTGACACGAAGCAAAGTCCCGTCGTCGCCTCTGCGGTGTCCGATCATGCGCCTTCCCCAACGACCAGCGGTGGCAGCCTGGGGCGCGATTTTCTCTGGATCGTCGTTGGGCTTGCACTGCTGATCATTGCATCGCGGATGCTCGTTTGGGGAGCAGTCGAGATCGCCGAAGCGCTCGGCATACCCGAAATCATCATTGGACTGACGATCGTCGCGATCGGCACCTCATTGCCCGAACTTGCGACATCCATCGCCGCCGCAATCAAACAGCAAGCGGACATCGCGGTAGGTAACATCGTGGGCTCCAATATCTTCAACACGCTACTCGTCCTGCCCGTCGCGGGACTGATCGCGCCGGGTGCCGTCGATCGCGCCCTGCTCACGCGCGACCTGCCGTGGATGCTTGCCTTGACCGTCGCCTTGGTGCTGTTCGCGTGGATCGGAGTCCGGGCCCGTAACCGGGCCCGTCAAATCAGCCGCATCGAAGGCGCTCTGTTACTGATCGCCTTCATCGGCTACCTTGGGTGGCTGGTGTTCGGCGTCATCGCCGCCTGAGGCACTTACAACGCAAAACCAAAAAGCCGTCCCCCACCCGCTACCCCATCGACCGCATGCCCAGACCACACATCGAGACACGCACTACGACCGACGACACGTCAACGACCACAGCGTTGTCGCGGCTCGATGCGCAAGCGATGCTCTCGCTCGCGCGCGCCGTGCTCGACACCGAGCGCGACGCACTCGAACGCCTGAGAGATCGTCTCGACCACGACTTCGTTCACGCCGTGCAGCACCTACTTGGTTGTCGTGGCCGTGTCGTCATCACAGGTATGGGTAAATCAGGCCATATCGGCGGCAAAATCGCAGCCACACTCGCATCGACCGGGACGGCATCGTTTTTTGTCCATCCCGGAGAGGCCAGTCACGGTGACCTTGGCATGATCCAGCGCGACGATGTCATCGTCGCACTATCTAACAGCGGTGAGACAGAGGAAATCCTGAAAATCGTGCCGTTGATCCGCCGGCTCGGTGTGCCATTGATTGCCGTTACCGGCAACCCCGCGTCGACACTCGCCCGGGAAGCCAGTGTTCATCTGGATGCGGGTGTCGAACGCGAGGCCTGCCCGCTCGGACTCGCGCCGACGGCGAGCACCACTGCGGCGCTTGCGATGGGGGACGCGCTGGCAGTCGCCTGCCTGCAGGCGCGCGGATTCACTGCCGAGGACTTTGCACGCTCACATCCGGGGGGGCGCTTGGGGCGTCGTTTGCTGGTCCACGTCGGCGACGTCATGCGACGTGACGACGCCGTACCTCGCATCGATCAAAACGCAAGCGTGGCCGACGCCCTTCTCGAAATCACGCGTGCCGGGCTGGGTTTCGTCGTGATCGTCGACGCTGACCGCAGCGAGGAAACCGTTTCGACAGCGACGACCCGGCACTCTTTGCAACCCCTCGGCCGAGTGGCAGGTGTCTTCACCGACGGCGACCTCCGACGCTTGATCGAACAGGACCTTACACTCAAGACGACACCGATCGCGAAAGTCATGACCCCAAACCCCGTCGTCGCCCATTCTGATTGGCTTGCCGTGACCGCGCTCGAAACGATGGAGCGCCGACGCATCAACGCGTTGCCGGTCGTCGATGACGGGGTCCTCGTGGGCGCGCTCAACATGCACGACCTTCTGCGCTCAGGCGTGGCCTGAGTTCCGCCCCTATCGGTTAAGTCTCGGTTGCATCAAAGTCCACAGCATGGCCGATGCACACTCACCTCAAGCCCAAGGCCTAGGATGCAAGCCAACACTCTGCCCGACCCCAGACTCGGTCCTGCTGTCACGCTCGCCGGCGTGCGCGTCCTGATGCTGGACGTCGACGGCGTGCTCACGGACGGCCAACTGTACTTGGGCGACAGCGGCGAACAGATCAAAGCATTTCATTCACGCGATGGCCACGGTTTACGCCTGTGGATCGAACACGGCGGCGACGTCGCCATTCTGACCGGACGAGAATCAAACGTCGTCGAAATACGTTGTGCCGACCTCGGCATCAAACATCTTCTTCAGGGGCGACGCGACAAGGGTGCAGCTTTTGAGGAATTGCTCTTCAAAGGCGGCTGGAACAGCGCCGAGGTCGCATTCGTCGGCGACGACTTGGTCGATTTACCCGCGATGCGGCGCGCTGGTCTCGCGATCGCCGTCGCCGATGCCGCTGCCGAGGTGCGCAGCGCCGCGCACTTCGTCACGACCGCCTCAGGCGGCAAGGGCGCTGTCAGAGAAGTCTGCGAAGCTTTGCTCAAGGCCAAAGGGGCCTGGACGCAATGCGTCGCCGACGCCTGGACCACATGACTCAGACTCATCACCTTCAAAGCCTGCTAAATCGCATAGCCGCACTCGCCCCGTGGCGCAGGGCCCAGCCACTGAAGGAGGCTTACGCAACGACCCTGCCTCCTGAACGCTCCATCGCGGCCCAGCCGCGACAGAGGTGCGCAAGTGCCCTTACCCTGGTCAATTTGATCACGCTACCTGTCGCCTCGGGTCTCGCGACGAGCTCGGCAAACATGCTCCTTGAGCACCGAGCCTCATCATCGACACATGAACATCGGCCGGTATTGCTCACTCAACCGGCGCGCACTCCGCCAATCGACGCCTCCCCGACGGCAACCACTGCGCCGCAAGCCATTCGACACCACGAGGGCGCGAGCGTGTTTGAGCTTGATGGATTCACCTGGAGCCGCTTCGACGAAAGCGGGCAAATGCGGGAGTACATCGCGGGCCGTCACCTCGTCCAACCAACGCAGGATGGCGAACAGCGTTTGTACGACGTCTCAATCACGCTTCGTCCGTCGGTGCTCCCCAACGACACGCAGTCAGCCTCTGATTTATCGGCTTGGTTGTGGCAAGCGCACGAGGCGACCCACGATCCCAGCGAACGCGCCGTGCAGACGCACCATGCGACACTCGGCTGGCAGTATCCGATCGCGCTCGAGGCGCCCGCAGGCTTTCGAATAGGTTCGAACTCGATCGTGTCTACGAACGACGATGGACCAACCGGCGCCGCAGTCATTCAAACCCATCATGACGAGTGGTGGCAAAGCGTTACGGCGCTCAATTCCGAGTCCGATCGCGACCGCCTGACTCACTTGCGCACTGGCCTGATCGGCGCCCCCCCGGTGACGTTCCTGCGCGGCTTATCGGGCGCAGACGTGCGTATCGACCTAACGGCACGAGCCGATTCAGCCCCTGAATCATCAGACCCCGAAATACGCGAGACCAAACCATCAGGGCGTGACAGCACGACGGGTGGCCTGACAGACGACGGACAACCCGCGGCAACCCTGATAACCTCCACAGCGCCGATTCTGGTCGTCGAAGTCGATCAGCAAGCGCGCGCGACCGGTTGGCAACTCGATCGAGCTCGCGCTCAATTGAAGCTTTTCGACCACGTTCAGTTGAGGCGCTTCGGCGAGTTTCCATTCACCCAAAACCGCCACCCATGACCTCGCACGCCGCGACGATTCGATGACGATGCGGATGCTCAAGCCTGAGGCTCAGCCCAATGCTCTTGATGCCTTTCAGCAACCGCATTGGTTCGGGATGTATTCGAGAGACGATACTCATGATCACCCTCACGAAGCCCGATAAAACCAGCTTGGCTCAAGCGAATCGATGCAAGCGGCCGAATCAACTCAAACGGTGCACGACTCGGACACGGCTGTCGCGATCAGGCGTGTGCGGCGCGCTAATGCTGACAGCGACATTGAGTTTTGTGTTGCTATCCGGTGCGGCAGTCGCTCAGGAACAGCCTGATCGTTCCGGCACCAACGTGGGCGGACTTGATCTCCGCGAGGCGATCGATATCGAGGCGAACGAAGCACTGTTCGACGATCGCTCGGGGGTTGGCGAATACCGCGGCGACGTCATCGTGCGTCAGGGCACGTTGACCCTCCGGGGTGACCGTCTGCGTCTTTTCAGCGAACAGCGCCAACCGCAACGCGCCCTCCTCGAGGGACAGCCTGCTCGCATGGTCGACGACAACCCGCTCGCACCGCGAGATGCCGAGGCTCGGGAAATCGACTACAGCCTCGTTCGCGATGAGTTGATCCTGCGCGGCGACGCGAGGGTCAAAACACCGAGCGAAGACGCTCGCGGCGATGAGATTCGATACTCGATGCGTGACGACACTCTGGAAGCCAAAGCGACCGAAGGTCGTCGTGTGCGCGTCACAATCATGCCTCGCGAAGGCAAATGACGCCCGGCATGCGCCAAACCGTTAACCAAGACGGCGCCGCCGAACGCTCGCACAACGAAGCGCCGCAGGCGATCAACCCACCCGCACCGGCCCCGCGACGCACTGAGTCGAACGACCGTCCAGACGAGTCGACCGAGGGCTTGATCGCGCGTGGCCTCGTTAAGCAGTATGGGCGGCGCGTCATTTTGAACGGCGTCGACATCAACGTGCCGCCCGGCCAAATCGTTGGGCTACTAGGCCCCAATGGCGCCGGCAAGACGACGTGCTTTTACCTGATCGTCGGGCTGCTGCGAGCTCAGGGTGGCTCGGTCCAACTCGACGGCACCGATCTCACCACACTCGGACTTCCCGCACGCGCACGCCATGGGCTTGGCTACCTTGCCCAAGAATCCTCGGTTTTTCGTGGTCTCTCCGTCGCTGATAATCTTCGCGCTGCACTCGAATTGCGTACCGACCTCAACGCCGCAAACCAGACCGCGACACTCGAAGCCTTGCTCGAAGAGTTCGCCCTGACCGCAGTCCGCAACAGCCCCGGACGTGCACTCTCGGGCGGTGAGCGACGGCGGTGCGAAATCGCCAGAGCACTGGCCAGCGCGCCTCGCTACCTCTGCCTCGACGAACCCTTCGCCGGTGTTGACCCGATTTCAGTTCAAGACTTGCAACACACGATCCGGTCGCTGCGCGATCGCGGAATCGGCGTGCTGGTCTCCGACCACAACGTGCGCGAAACCCTCGCGGTGTGCGATTCGGCTTATATTTTGAGCCATGGGAAAATACTGTGTCATGGATCCCCCGAAGTCCTGCTTGCCGACCCGACGGTACGCAAAGCCTACCTTGGCGAACGTTTTGCGCTTTGACGCTCAGCCTCATCAACGAGTTTTGCGCCGCAAGCCAGCCCGTCGGCGTGACGCCGCACGATTCGATCTCGCTCGCGGGCACGTCTGTCGCTGCCTTCTCAGCACCTTGGTAGCCCACATGAGGCTCCGATCATGCTGAAAGCCGGTCTTCAACTCTCGCTCGGGCAATCGCTCACCATGACGCCCCAGCTGCAACAGGCCATTCGCCTGCTGCAGCTTTCGTCGATCGAGCTTCAGGCCGAGATTCGCGAGCAACTCGAAAACAATCCGATGCTCGAGCTGGACGAATCCAGCGACAGCGGCGATCCGCAAGAACGTGTCGGTTCCGACGAACTGCGCAGCGACGACCTCCAAACCGAATCAGAGAACGCCGACCAGCCTCACGACGATCGTACCTCTCATGAAGCGGAGCTGGACTCGGGTCAGTACACAGACGACATCCCTGAAGACCTCCCGATGGATACGCGTTGGGACGACATCTACGACCAACCCAATACTTCGAGTCGACACGGCGAAATCGATGACCGCGATCCCTTCGAGCGCATTGCAGACAGTTCCGAGGGCCTGATCGATCATCTCGCATGGCAAATCCATCTCAGCCCGCTTGGTGCCATTGAGCGCGACATCGCGATGCACATTATCGAAAGCGTCCGGCCCGACGGTTACCTCGAGATGTCGATCGTCGAACTCCACGCCGCCTTTCTCGATCAGATTCGGGACGCGCACTTCACCGAAGACGACGAAGGCAGCGATGATCTATCGCCTGCAGTTGACGACGTCAGCCTCGATGCTTTCGTCGCGGTGCAACACTGGGTGCAGCAACTTGATCCGGTCGGATGCGCCTGCGAAACCGCGCGCGAGTGCTTGTCAGCACAACTCGTCGCGCTCGCACGGGAAACGCGAACTGCGACCGCTTCAAGCCCTGTCACATCGGATACACAGGCCATTGATGAGCGAGACTCCACAGATCATCGCAATGACGTCGAGCTGGCCTTTCGGATCGTCGGCGAAGAATTTGACGCCCTCGGGCGTCGTGATCATCGCGCACTGGCGCGTCGCCTCGGTGTCCCGGCAGAAGCCATCCAGCGAGCCATCCGCGTCATTCAGGAGCTCGACCCTCGCCCGGGCACGCGCTTTTCGTCCGCGCCAACCGAATACATCGCACCCGATGTGTACGTCGTCAAAGCGCCGGGGATCGGCTGGCAAGCACGCATCAACCCAAACGTCGCCCCGAACCTCCGCGTCAACGAGCTTTACGCCCGCTACGCTCGCGAAGCGCGCAACGCACGCGACGCCGAATTTATGAAAGGCCACCTGCAGGAAGCCCGCTGGTTCTTGAAAAGCCTGCAAGCCCGCAACGACACCATGCTCCGAGTGGCCCAAACGATTGTCGATCGACAAACCGGTTTTCTGGAACACGGCGAGGTCGGGATGCAGCCGATGGTGTTGCGCGACATCGCAGAAACCCTGAACCTGCACGAGTCAACGATTTCGCGGGTCACCCAAGGCAAGTACCTCCATACCCCTCGCGGTGTATACGAATTCAAATACTTTTTTTCGTCGCACGTCACGACCGACGGAGGGGGCGAATGTTCGGCGACCGCGATTCGCGCGATGCTGCGCGAACTGATTGAGGGCGAGACGCCGTCTCGCCCCTTGAGCGACGCGCGACTCGCCGCAATTCTGCAAGAACGAGGCATTCAGGTTGCACGCCGGACTGTCGCCAAATACCGTGAGTCCATGCGCATACCGTCATCGTCCGAGCGACGTCTAACCGCCTGAAAGCGAGTGAATCAAGAAAGCAGCTGCGTCAAAAAGAGGAGGATTTGACGCAGCGGAAAACATCGGAACCCCAATGGTCTCGATGACACAGCGGGGCATCAGACCCCGTCTCTGCCGAGCCTCGGGTCGTTCCTCGAGCGCTGCAGAGCCCCATCAACGCTGCACCTACAACTCAAGAGGGAACGCGCCATGCAGATCAATCTGACCGGCCATCATGTCGAAATCACCGACGCACTTCGCCAGTACGTCAACGAAAAATTCGAGCGCCTGGAAAGGCATTTCGATCAGGTGATCGACGTTCATGTCGTGCTCACTGTCGAGCCCAAGAAAAAGGCCGCGGAAGTCAATCTGCAAGTCTCGGGCAGCCACATCCATGCGCGCGCCGAGAGCGAAGACATGTACGCGGCGATCGACGCCTTGATCGACAAGACCGATCGTCAACTGCTCAAGCACAAAGAAAAGCTCAAGGACCATCACAGGGCAGAAGGCCTCGAACAAAGCCGCGTGACCTCTGCGTGAACCCCGGAGCCGATGTCCCAACGAGGCGGCGATGCCTTCTCGAGACAATGGACCATCGAGCTGGCGGGCCCACACGAAGATGACATGCGGCGTTCGACAGCGAGGCCCGGGTCGGAGATCCGGTTCGGGCCCACAGACTCGCACAGCGCCGGGCGACGACAACGTCTCTCATCGCGCTAGAATCGAGCTCGCCGTCGCGATGGGCGGTAGCGACTGCATCAACCGATGTGAACCCGAGCGATAGCGAACACGCGAATCATCGCAACGCCCGTTCGATTACAAACCTCAATTTTCATACGACCAACAGGATGATGGTGAGGCGAATCACGCCCTGCAAGGCGAAACGCCCATCAGGCACCTGATCGACGTCAACCATCCGCAATACGGATTCTTCATGCATCCCGTAGATCTTCTGGCGCCCGGCGCCGTGGCCATCGAAATCGAAATCGAAAGCAAAAAACGGGCCCTCGAACGCCTCGCTGAGCTTCTCGACTGCCCCCCGGCAGCAGCATCAACCACAACCGACGAAAACAACTCTGACGCAGCGCCAGGGCCGACAGCCGCGGATTTCATCGTGGCCCTTTCGACCCGCGAGAAGCTCGGTTCGACAGGCCTCGGTCATGGCATCGCCATTCCACACGGGCGGGTCGCCAATCTCGACGAACCGCGCATGGCCCTTTTGCGTGTTCCGGCCGGCCTCGATTTTGAGGCGATCGACAACGAACCGGTTGATCTGTTGATCGCACTGGTCGTACCCGAGAACGCGCCAAACGAACACCTCGGAATTCTGGCCCAGCTGGCTCGCCGGGTCTCCAAACCCGAGCACCGCGCGAAACTTCGTCAAACCGACACGGCCGACGACCTCCGTACCGCATTTATCGCGATGTTCAGCGATGCATCCGACGCCGAATCTCGGTGACCTCGTGCGTGCCTTGCACGCGCGCTACGGTCTCGAGTTCATTCGAGACGAGCAAGCGCATCAAGCGCGCGCTGTGATCGACGACGCGTACCCGGAACTCCCGCTCGCCGGCCATCTCAACCGCATTCGTCCCAACCGCCTGCAGATCGTCGGCGATCATGAGGCCGCTTATCTGGCCCAACGCTCGCCGCAGGAACGCCAAACCATCTACCGCACTCTCGCCGAAGCTGGCAGTATCGCCGTCATCTTTGCCGAAGGGGCTCATCCCGACCTGGCCGACTTCTCCGAGCCGACAGCAACCTCGCCGTCCGCGCGCTCGGCCACAACGGGCCAGCACGGCAGCGCAGCCAACGCTGAATCCCGCGATAACGAAGTAGCAGCACGGCTACCGGCTCTGATGCGTGCCACGGTCTCGAGCCACGAACTGTCGGCCGTCCTACGCTACCACCTTCAGCAAGCGCTCGCGCCGACAACACTCCGACACGGTGTCTTTATGGAGATCATCGGTACCGGCGTCCTGATCGAGGGCGAATCGAGTGTCGGCAAAAGCGAAGTCGCTCTCGAGCTGGTGTCGCGAGGCCATCGCCTGATCGCCGATGATGCGCCGCGATTCACACGAATCGCCCCCGACATTCTGCGCGGAGAATGCCCGGCCCTGTTGCAGGATTTGCTCGAAGTCAGAGGCCTCGGGGTACTCAATATACGCGCCATGTACGGTGATTCTGCGATCAAACAAAACAAATACCTGCGCCTGATCATTTCGCTAAAGGCCGCCCGCATCGACGAGGTCGCGCCGGCCGAAACCCGCCTCGACGGAACCCGCACCGAAGTCGACGTTCTAGGCGTGCCCATTCCCTGCATTCGACTCCCGATTGCGCCCGGACGGAACATCGCGGTGCTGATCGAAGCAGCCGTACGCAATCATTTTCTGCACCGACAAGGCTACAATGCCGCCGACGACCTGCGCCGTCGACAGCGCCATGCGATGCTCGCAACAGACGCCACAGCGCCCCAAAGCTCCCAGTCGGATCTGGGCATTCCGCCTGAATCCGGTCACGATCGCTCAGCCGATTAGGATTCCATGGCACACATCGCCCCCATCAGCGGCAGCCGCGCCCAAGAATCATGAATCTCGTCGTCGTCAGCGGGCTTTCCGGCTCGGGCAAGAGTGTCGCCCTGAATGCACTCGAGGATGCCGGCTATCTGTGCATCGACAATCTCCCTTTACGTCTCGTCAGCGCTCTTCTCGACGAGCTTAGCGCGCAGCACAATCCAAGTACCGCCGAAGCATCCTCAACCCAGACCACAAGCGGAGCGCAAGGGCTACGCGTTGCGGTCGGCATCGATGTTCGCGGCGGTGGCAATGCCCTGACCGAATATCCGGCGGTCCACGCGATACTCAAATCAAGAGGTCTATCAATCACGACGCTTTTTCTGCACGCCTCCCTTGACACGCTACTCAAACGCTACCACCACACCCGCCGGCGCCACCCACTCGCGATGCAAGGACAAAGCCTCGCCGAAGCCATCGCGGTCGAACGCGAACTGCTCGCTCCCATCAGTGCCATGGCGGATCTGCAAATCGACACCGACGGCCTTTCAATGCATCAGCTGACGCATCGCATTCGCGATCGCATCGTCGGACAACAACCGGGGCAGCTGTCGTTGCTGTTCCAATCGTTTGGCTTCAAATACGGTGCCCCGATCGACGCTGACCTCGTGTTCGACGTCCGCCACTTGCCCAATCCGCACTACGAGCCCGGGCTCGCCGCACAGACCGGACGAGATCCCGACGTCATCGCCTATCTCGAGCGCCATGACGAAGTCGACCGCATGTTCCGCTCGATCGACAACTATCTGGGCGAGTGGGTCCCCGCCCTGCTCCGTGATCATCGAGCCTATCTGACAGTCGGCATCGGCTGTACCGGTGGGCGCCACCGTTCGGTGTATCTGGCCGAGCGCCTGTGTCAGCGCTGGCAAGCCCTTGCGGGCGTCACGACCGACTGCCGCCATCGCGAATTCGAAGCGAACCACGGCGAGCATTCCAGCTCCGCCGCTGGTTCATTCGCATCAGTACAAGCGCGCTCCAGCGCCGCGCAAGCCTCACAGGCCACCGCCCACACCGCAGCGCCTAATCCCACGCGCGAGACGAATGATGTCAACTGAGTCCAAACCATCAGACCGGGCCGATCAAAGCGTCATATCCAGCGCGTCAGCATCGACCGAGCACGCACGCCATCCAGTCGGCCTACTCCTGATAACGCATCAAGAACTCGGAGATGCATTGCTGCACACGGCAACATCAATGCTCGGTCAGGCACCAGAAGCCTGTGTCGCAATCGCTTGCTCGCAGCGCGATGACCCGGACGAAGTCCTCACGATCGCCCGCGCCACCGCCAACCAGCTCGATCAAGGTGAGGGCGTTCTGATCTTGACGGATATTTACGGCTCAACCCCCGCCAACATCGCCCTGCGTGTAGCGACAGCGCCACAGACACGCGTCGTGGCGGGCGTCAATCTGCCGATGCTCATCCGGATACTCAACTACCGCAGGCTCCCATTGAGCGAACTGATCACCAAAGCCGTGTCCGGTGGGCACGACGGTATTCTTCTCTGCGGGGAGCGTAGCGAAGATGACGCCATCCAACATTGAACGCGACGTTCAAATCGTCAACCGACTGGGTCTGCATGCTCGTGCCGCCGCAAAATTCGTGCGTCTCGCATCAGAATTCAACGCAATGATATTCGTCGCCCGCGACGGCTTTGAGGTCAACGGCAAAAGCATCATGGGTGTCATGATGCTCGCCGCATCACGGGGCAGCACGATCCGACTGCGCGCGGTCGACGTTGACGAAAGTAATGACGCGGCGGCGGCGATCGATGCACTCGCAGCCCTGATTCAAAATCGCTTCGAAGAATCTGAATAGCACCGCTGAAGTGCCATCCAAGGGCTGGCAATGGAACCGACAGCCAAGTAACCCCCCGACAGGCCGCGCAGGCCCATCTTCGCAAGTGCCTGCGTAACACCCGCGTACTCGCTGCTAGGCTTGGCAGGTCTCGCGGCTTGAACGCCCTGCGCTACATTCCACTCGCAGCTTTCTGTGGCGCCTCCCTCGGAGGTCAACGCTCAACTCAGCCTGTTTACCCTTGCAAACACTTCCAAGTCGCGATCGAAACCCGACCACATGGCGTCGCTGACACGATAATCGCGGCCGAACCCATCTGATTGAGGGCGCAATCGCCATGCCATCATCGGTGTGCCCTCGCGCTACAGAACACACCGACGAGCGCCTCGGGGGACGTTAGACTGCACCCGGGCACCGAGGCCAGTCTGGCCTCGAAACTCGACTTTTTTTGTTCCAACCGATGCATTACCAGACAGCCGAGATACCCGTGCCAAGACTCGCACGCAGGACCAGCAAGTCGCGTCGATCAGTGCTGCCGGCCCGTATCCGTCGTGCCTGACTCCGCGAGGCGATGGTCAGCCTGGACGGTCTCGGGCGCGTGGCGCAACGCCTCAAGATCAACGGCATCGAACTCATAGCAGGTATTGCAGAACTCACAGGTCACGCTGACGCGTCCGTCATCGAGCAAGTCTTCGACTTCCTCATCGCCGAGGGCGCGTAGCATGGCCTCGACTCGTGCCCGTGAACAACTGCATGCAAAGCGCAAAGGTGTCGACGCAAAGCGTCGTAGATCCTCCTCGGCGAAAAGCCGCCCGACGAGGGACTCGAACGGCAAACCGCAAAGTTCGTCATCACGCACCGTATCGGCCAGTATCGTCATGCGTTTCCAATCTTCGGTCGTCCGCGCCATAGGCGCGCCAGTGGAATCGGGCAGCCCCTGTATCAACAAACCGGCAGCTACGGCCTGTCGAGCATCATGACTCGCGGCAAGCCACAGCCGAGTTGGTAATTGTTCAGAAGCGGTAAAGTAGTGGTCGAGCGCCTCCGCCACGCACGTCATCCCATCGATCGCGACCACGCCCTGATATCGCTCGCCCCCCTCCAGACCGCGTGGCGGCTCGAGCGTGATGATCAACCTCGCTGGCGAACCCAGTAAATCAGACAAGCCCGGGATCTGGCCCGGCGCTGTTGTCGTGAACGCACCCGGAACATCGGAAGTCGGGACAGTTGCAGTCGAGTGCGCCAGAGCCCGCTCAAAAGCCGCTTGCAAATCCGCAACTGCAACCCAATCCTCGGTACTTCGCCAACCACCTCGCTCAGATGGATTGCTTTGCGCGTCGTCAGCGGTTGCTTCCACCGCCGGCCTGGCCAGCGCTCTCAGCCCTCCGGTGCGATCGGCCTGAGCCAGCAACATACGCACCGGCCCAGGGCCCGTCATCTGCACCAGCAACGACCCATCAAATTTCAACGTAGCGGACAACAGGGCAACGCCTGCCATCAACTCGCCGAGTGCTTTGGCGACGATCGGCGGATAGGGGTGACGCGCCAACACCTCGCGCCAAGCATCTATGAGCTTCACATGCTCGGCGCGCACGCGCGTGCGCTCGACCAAAAAACGCGTCACAGCATCACCCATGTCCTCATTCATAAACTGACTCCTCGACGCCATGCGGCGGCACCGCGCCGAGCGACGACCTCACTCATCCAGCAAAGCCTTGAGACGCTCATTGACTTGCGCCGGGTTGGCCTGCCCCTGCGTGGCTTTCATGACCTGCCCGACGAAGAACCCGAACAGCTTATCTTTGCCAGAGCGGTACTGCTCGAGCTGCTTCGGATTCGCTGCCATAACCTCGCGAATCACAGTATCGATCGCAGCGCTGTCTGTGATCTGCTTGAGTCCGCGCGCGGCAATGATTGAATCCGCATCACCATCACCGGCCCACATCGCCTCAAAAACATCCTTGGCGATCTTGCCCGAAATGGTGTCATCTTCGATCCGAACGAGAAGTCCCGCGAGCGCCGCAGCATCAACCGGCGCAGACTCGAGCTCGAGTCCCGCCTTGTTCAAAGCTCCGAGGTACTCGCCCATGACCCAGTTCGCTGCGAGCTTGGCGTCAGCGACACCCCGCGCAACGGCTTCGTAGAAATCCGCGAGTTCGCGTGTCGCCGTGAGCACTGCAGCGTCATAGCTCGACAAACCGTATTGCGCGGTAAAACGAGCCTTTTTCGCATCTGGCAGCTCCGGCATCATCACCCGTACACGCTCAATGTCGGCCGGCTCGATCACCAGAGGCAGCAGGTCGGGGTCGGGAAAATATCGATAGTCGTTGGCCTCTTCCTTCGACCGCATTGAGCGCGTCTCGCCACGATCAGGGTCGTAAAGGCGCGTTTCCTGGACCACGGTACCGCCTGATTCGATCAACTCGATCTGACGTTCGACCTCAAACTCGATGGCCTTTTCAACGAAGCGAAACGAGTTCAGATTCTTGATCTCGGCTCGTGTCCCAAACGCCGCCTGCCCCACCGGACGCACCGAAACGTTGGCATCGCAGCGAAAACTGCCTTCCTGCATATTGCCGTCACAGATTTCGAGATAACGCACCAGCGCATGGAGTTTTTTCATGTACGCGACGGCCTCGACCGCCGAGCGCATTTCCGGCTCGGACACGATCTCGAGCAGAGGCGTTCCGGCGCGATTCAGATCGATCCCCGTCTCGCGCTCAAAGCCTTCATGCAAACTTTTGCCCGCGTCTTCTTCTAGATGCGCACGCGTGATTCCGACGCGCTTGGTCGCGCCATCAGGCAACTCGATATCAAGATATCCGCCCGCGACCACAGGCAAATCGAACTGCGAGATCTGATAACCCTTCGGGAGATCTGGATAAAAATAATTTTTGCGCGCAAACACCGAGCGCGGCGCGACCGTCGCATTGATCGCGAGCCCCAGACGAATGGCCTTTTCAACCGCCTGCGCATTGAGGACCGGCAAGACGCCTGGCAAGCCGAGATCAACGGCACAGGCCTGGCGGTTTGGCTCCGCGCCGTACGCTGTCGACGCCCCGGAGAATATTTTTGAACGTGTGTTGAGCTGGGCATGAATCTCCAGCCCGATGACCGTCTCCCACTGCATGCTAGTGCTCCGTTCGCCAGCGCCAATCACGCGAGATCGGCAGCGTAAGCCGCCGGCACGCGTCGATGAAAATCGGTGGCCGACTGCCACGCATGAGCAATATTCAGCAGTCGCGCCTCATCAAAATATCGGCCAATCAACTGAGCGCCCACAGGCAAGCCGTCGACAAAACCGGCCGGCATCGACAATGCTGGCAAACCCGCGAGGTTGATCGCGATCGTGTACACGTCGGAGAGATACATCTGGACCGGATCGGTCTGCTTAGCGCCTCGATCAAAAGCCACTTCCGGCGCAGTCGGTCCGAGTAGCACATCGACATGTTCGAAGGCTCGGCGAAAATCCTCGGCGATCAGGCGCCGCACTTTTTGCGCTTTCAGATAATACGCGTCGAAGTAGCCCGCCGAGAGCACATACGTCCCGACCAGAATGCGCCGCTTCACTTCCGCGCCAAACCCTTCTGCACGGGAACGACAGTAAAGATCGTGCAGGTTGACCGGCGACTCGCAACGATGACCGAAGCGCACGCCATCCATGCGGGCCAGGTTCGACGAACACTCGGCTGGCGCGATCACGTAGTACGCCGGAACCGACAATCGCATGTTGGGCAAATCCACCTCAACGGGGACCGCCCCAAGGTCGATCAAACCATCGCGCACCGCATCGATGCGTGCACGAATCGATTCATCGAGCGAATCATCGAAAAACGGTTTCGGCAACCCGACGCGCAAACCCTGCAACGAATCGCCAAGGCGAGCGGTGTAGTCCTCGGCGGGGCGCTCGATACTGGTCGAATCCCGCGGATCAAAACCCGCCATCACGTTGAGCAGGTGCCCGCAATCCTCGGCAGACGCGGCCATCGGCCCGCCCTGATCGAGACTCGAAGCAAAAGCGATCATGCCGTAGCGGGACACGAGTCCGTAACTGGGTTTCAAGCCCGTGACGCCGCAGAACGCCGCTGGCTGCCGAATCGACCCCCCCGTATCGGTTCCGGATGCCCCCGGCGCCAAACGCGCTGCGACGACGGCAGCAGACCCGCCTGACGAGCCCCCAGGCACGCGCTGCAAGTCCCAAGGGTTGGCGACCGGTCCATAGAACGACGTCTCGTTCGACGAGCCCATCGCGAACTCGTCCATGTTGGTCTTACCGAGCATTACGCAGCCGGCCTGGGCCATGCGCTCAACGACGGTCGCTGAGTACGGCGCGACAAACGAATCCAGCATTTTGGAACCGCAGGCCGTCCGAATACCCTCAGTGCAAAAAATATCTTTGTGCGCGATCGGCATCCCAAGCAGCGCGCCGCGTTCACCTCGCGCTCGACGCTCATCAGCGGCTCGCGCCTGTGCGAGGGCTTGCTCGGCCGTCACGGTCACAAAACCGTTCAGATCGCCATTGCTGCGGTCGATACGCGCGAGGAAGTGCTCCGTCAGCTCAACCGAACTGACATCGCTGCGCTCGAGCCGCTGGCTCCACTCGCTCAATGTAGGACTTGAAACGTCACTCATGCAGCAGGTTTCCCCAAATCACCAATTCAAAAACCAACCCAAAAGGCCGCCGAACATTCAAGCCGCTGAACGTCACGACGCGTATTACCCAACGTCCTCATGTCGCGCCGACGATCGCACCCCTGTGCCTGAGGCGAACCTACTTTTTGGTCGCATCATGACCAGTGCTCGACCATTGCCGGGTGCGCACGATGCCCGTGCAAGTTTCGAACAGCTGACAACGAGCACGATCGGCACCACCGACTGAGCAACAACACCTCACTCGATGACCTTCGGCACCAGATACAACCCGGCATCAACCGCGGGCGCGATCGCTTGAAACGCCTCACGCTGATCCGGCTCAGTAACCGTATCGGGCCGCAGCCGCTGCACCGCATCAAGCGGATGCGCCATCGGAGCAACCTCATCGGCGTCGGCCTGTTCGAGTTGATCAACGAAACAGAGAATGTCTTCAAGGCTCGCCTGAAGAGCCGCCAACTCGTCGTCACTCACAGCGATACGCGCCAAATCAGCAACCTTCGCCACGCCCGCCTGATCGAGATGCATAGTTTGATCCTCGTGTATATCCGTTACTGAGCTGATCGGTCGTTCAACTGGCTCGTCGCCTGACCTGTTGGCCCGGCCGACCCCGGCTCATTTTCTTAAAGAACGGGAAACCCCGACCACAACCAGCCGAAAAAAAAGCCGGGCCGACCCTCATGCCTCACGACGTGCAAAACGCCGGGCATCACACGGCCTGACGAGGCATCGTGTCTCAGTCATCGCACGCCTGTTAATCGCAAGCCAGTTCAACAAGCCACCATCACTCGACCGATGGCGATCATACCAACCCTACCCCAACTCGACCCGCCAGTAACAAATACACTCGGGGCAAGCTCCGAACACTTGCCGATGTTTCACCAAGCATCACCGGCAGGGGAACATTGATGCCAGAGTCAGACCCGTCTGCGGCGGTGAAGCGAGGCTTGCGCTTGAATGTCCGCGACGGCCGCGACCGCTTTACCGCCTCCACAAGCTCAAGAGATTCCTTAATGGTTCCACAGATCGAGTTCATCCGGTCAACACGAGTCAATACCACGAAAAAATCGCCACGGACGTCACATCGCTGATACGACGACAAACCGGCTCGATCAACCCTCCGATGAAATGCGCCCGGTATGCGCTGGAACTCGCGGCAAAGTCCCGGCCCAGCGAGCAAAGCAGACCCAAACGACTGCCGACAAAACAGCGATAAATCCTGCAACTCGCGCTTGAAGATTGCCGTCACGAAGACCCCCTTGATAGAGTGCCGTCTTTCTCGAGCACATCTGCTCCGCGATTCCGGTGGCCTCCTGCAATGTTCAAACGCCTGTCTGGTTTGTTTTCCAACGACATCTCGATCGACCTCGGGACTGCCAACACGCTCATTTACATGCGCGGGCAAGGCATCGTCCTCGACGAACCCTCGGTCGTCGCCATCCGGCAGGACCGTGGGCCGGGCGGTCCACGTTCGATCGAAGCGGTCGGCGTCGACGCCAAAAAGATGCTCGGACGCACACCGGAAAACGTCGTCACGATCCGGCCTTTGAAAGACGGCGTCATCGCCGACTTCACCACCACCGAAAAGATGCTGCAGTACTTCATCAAGAAGGTGCATGAGCGGCGCATCTTCCGCCCCAGTCCACGCGTGCTCGTGTGCGTGCCCTGCGGCGCCACCCAGGTCGAACGACGCGCGATTCGCGAGTCGGCCTTCGGCGCCGGCGCCCGCAAGGTCTATCTCCTGCAAGAGCCAGTGGCCGCGGCGATCGGAGCAGGAATTCCGCTTGACGAAGCCATCGGCTCGATGGTGCTCGACATCGGCGGAGGCACGTCCGAAGTCGCCGTACTGTCGATGAACGGCATCGTCTACTCCGAATCCGTTCGCATCGGCGGTGATACCTTCGACGAAGCGATCATGGCCTACGTGCGACGCAATTACGGCATTCTGATCGGGGAAGCCACCGCGGAGCGCATCAAGCACACGATCGGGTCCGCTTATCCCGGCAAAGAGCTGCTCGAAATCGAGGTCAAGGGACGTAACCTTGCCGAGGGGATTCCCCGGTCGTTCACGTTGAACTCCAACGAAATCCGGGAGGCGCTTCAAGATCCGCTTGTCGGCATCGTCTCAGCCGTGCGTACGGCTCTCGAACAAACGCCGCCAGAACTCGGCTCCGACGTCGCCGAACGTGGCATCGTGTTGACCGGTGGTGGTGCCCTGCTACAGCACATCGATCGCTTGATCATGGAAGAGACGGGCATCCCGGTCGTCATCGCAGACGACCCATTGACTTGCGTCGCGCGCGGCGGTGGACGCGTCCTCGAAATGCTCGACGAACGGCGCGTCGACTTCCTCTCGACCGAATAAACAATCACCCGCGTCTTGGATGTCCCTGATCGGCTGCATCATGCAAGCAGTTTCCGGCGCGTCCATTCGCACCCAGTCCGCCTTCGAGAAAGCGCGAACTCGCAACATCGATCGTCATCAACGTCAGGTCACGACGCGCGTCTCGATGCCGCCCACCCGTCGCCGCGGCACACTCTTCGAGTGGCGTAGCCGAGTCAATCACCGGGTGACTTCGATGGGTCAAGTGCCGCGGACGATCGGGCCGGATGCCTCGTGAACTGATGCATGGCATCAGCCATGGCATTAGCTGCAATAAGGACGCGACGCCGACGCCGTGCCCCAACGCGTATGGTGTTCCGCGATAACTTAACCGTTCCGCCAGCCGAGCTTCGCATGGCCAAACCGCTGTTCCGACTGGGCACCGCGCCGGCATTTCGTTTGCTGGTTGCAGTTTTTTTGGGTCTCGCGCTGATCGCGATCGACCAGCGCTACAACCAGCTCAGCACCGCCCGCTACGTCGTTGCCAGCGTCCTGCACCCGCTGCAACTCGCTGCCGAAGCGCCAATGCGCTTGTTCCGGGGGCTTGGAAGCTCGTGGACCCAACAGCAAAACCTAGTCCTGGAAAACAAACTTCTGCGGGACGAGCTGCTTGAACTTCGAGCACGACAGCTCCGCTACGAGGCTCTGCGCGATGAAAACGAGCGCCTGCGCGCGATGCTCAACGCGTCGACGCGGCACGACGACCGGGTTCAGATTGCGCGCCTGATTGCTGTCGATCTCGACCCATTCCGGCATCAGATCGCTCTCAATCGCGGCAATCGCGACGACGTCTACGTGGGACAACCCGTGCTGCACGCAGAGGGCATCATCGGCCAAGTCATCGAGGTGTATCGCAACCACTCGATCGCCATCCTCATCTCTGACCCCGGGCATGCCCTGCCGGTGGTCAATGCCCGCACCGAGCTCCGCGCCATTCTTGTCGGCACTGGTAATCCGAGAGAGCTGATCCTGCGCCATATCCCCGTTCAGGAAGACCTGCAGATCGGCGACGTCCTCCGCACATCGGGGCTCGACGGGCGTTTCCCTCCGGACTATCCAGTTGCCGTCGTCACCGAGATCGAACCGGCGACCGGCGACCCGTTTCTGCGCGTCAAGGCCGAGCCTCTGGCGGCGCTGGACCGTTCCCGCGAGGCTCTGCTTCTGTGGCCCAAGCCCGAGTCACTGGCCCCCCCCCGCCCTCGGGTCGATAACGATCCCGAAGACGGCCACGACGCAGATCCATCGAGCAACGCCGGACTCCGCGGGTCAACGAGCCCCCACAACTCACTGCCTGACGAAAACGCAACAGCGCGCGGCGATGCGCCGTCCAACCCGGCCGACGGCGCAGGCGAGTAAGCACGATGCGCGTCCTATCGATCGTCGCGGCGACGCTGCTCCTTGCGATCCTTTTGTCGATCATGGCGTGGCCATCACCGTGGCATCACATGGCGCCGATGTGGACACTCCTGGTGCTGATCTATTGGGCTACGGCGTTTCCACGCCGCGTCGGCGTTCTCGCAGGTTTCGCGACGGGTCTGATCCTCGACGCCCTACAAGGCAGCACCTTTGGCGTTCACGCGATTCCGCTCGCACTCGGTTGTTATATCGCCATCTCGATCCATTCCCGGATGCGCCTCGCACCGGTCTGGCAACAGGCAATCATCGTGCTGCTGATTGCGTTTTTGGTTCGCGGGCTGGAACTCTGGTTGCGCGGCGCGCTCGGAGCGCCGGTTGACGCCGCGTGGTTTGCGATTGCCCCGCTCACCACCGCGCTTCTCTGGCCCGTTGTTTTTTGGAGTCTTCGCAGCGTCAGGCGTAGCCTTCTGCTACATCTGATCGAGTGACCCAAACTGATTGGGCGCAGGTCTCAGATTAACCTTTGAGCGTGGATTGGCCCGCCGAGTCACTCGTTCAGCACCATGACCGAGGTCGCTGGGATCGCGCACCCATCTCCAGACACTCATCGGCGTCAACGCCAGCGATGCAACTGGTATCAAGCGAGCGGCGCAAGCGCGAAAATCGCCATCTGTTGCCGATCTAAAGAGCAACACGACCGAACGAATCACAGACACCGTATTAGCCACGAGCCGAGCCTTTACTGCGACCTCGAACCAAAAGATTCGCAAGGATCGGGCCTCTCGATTCGGCGCCCGAAGAACAGGGCATCGAAGCGACCATCATTCAGGACATCAAATACCCACTGATGCTCGGTCTTGCCAACTACCCGGTCATCGACGGCGCTTTGATCGCTCTTCGCGGACGGCTCGGCTGCCACCACGTTATCGGGCACGACCCGCCCTAACTCCGTCTCCAGTGCCGTCTCGTCGGGGGAGCCGGGTTCCGTCATACCCACGACAAACACTCGCAGCGGCACCCCGGGAAAGTCACTGTTCGCACCCTCGGCCAAGTCTGCGAGACCCACCTGCGCACCAGAACCGCTGGCCCCCTGCCTCAATGCCGCCTCCGCTCGCAACACCCGAAACGCTTCATGGGAATTTAGACCGGGATGCGGAGACATTCCCGTCTCGAGCCACGCCGGGACTGCAAAATCGCGGCGAGCATGCTCATAGCCGAGCGTCGCCACAACGACAGGGCGGCCTGGTATATCGCCTGCATCGTTCAATTGACGCGCAAGATGAGTGTGCTCCGCCTCCTCGCGCGCCTGCGCGAGCCGCTCAGCGATTGTCAGCGCCATCGCAAAATCTCGCGCCCGCTGGGCCGTGAGAAAACCGCCCAGATGCTCTCGCGGCACCATTCTGCAATGCGACTCGTAAACGGCATCGAGCCAGGGATCCACGATCGTTTCAGGCCAATCGGCTCCCAGCACGGGATGACTCGCCAACCAGTCCTCCGTTCTCTGTACCGAGGACAAGCCTTCCATCGCGATCTGGCGGGCTTCAGTCGAGGACAAGTTGATGCCGAGGATCGGCCATCCCGCGTTCAGGGCTTCAGCCACGATCGGCCGATAACTCGCCCACGGCCAACCACGGTCCGGCATACCAACCTCTGCCGCCAAGCGATCCGCCTCCGCTTGCGCCCATTCGCTCGCAGCTGGATTCGAGCTAACGGCACCCAAGCGATCAGCAGAATCCCGATACGGCGCATCATCGCCCAAACGACTCGCCATATCGTTATTGAATCCTGACGAACGCGACTTTGAATACGCGTCCAGAAACGGCTGATCATCGAGGTCGAATATTTCCATCGCAAGGATTGGCATTCGCCCCGCCGCGGCCAGTGCGATCAACCAACGACGCTGCACCTCATGGTGATCGGGATGCCCATGCAATTCACCGATCAGCACCACATCAGCGCTCAAAGCCGACAAAAATGCCTGCTGACAGGCCCGATGCGATGAATCAGACTGCCGTTGCAGAGTTTTGTCTCGCTGATCGCGCTCAACGCCGCTCCCTTGATCCGTCGAAAAGGAAGCGATCGACGCGGGATCCGTGCGATGGCCCAGCGATGCCTCGTGTTGTTCGGCCAACAACCAGTGCCCGCTACCGGCCTCGACAGTACCGATCGGCCCGCTAGTCTTTTCGCTTTCCGCCTCATGACGCCCTTGTCCCGCTTCAGGGCCTTTCGACTCCATCGCACGCGAGTCGGCCCGTCGAGATCCACACGCGAGTTCGAGCGCTGCAGCCAGATTGGCGTCATCACGATTCAAACGCTGTACAAGCCGGTCCGGATATGCCCGTGTCGGCGTGACTCCCGACGCATCCACGACCAAAACCCCCTCGGGCAGTATCACTGGCGACGAATGCGTTCGGTCGAAAGCATCGACATCGTTCATAACCACGCCCGTGCCAGCTGTCGCGGTCGACAACATCACTCCAGCCAAAATAGCCCAGACAGGCGTTATCGATCGAATCGTCTCGAATCGGGCACTGCGCGAAGCCAGTTCTCGCCCCCCACGGTCGACAGTGGGCTTCATCCAACGATCGCCGGTAAAAAATGCTTGCGTTGTGCGATCACCTCCGTCGTACGAAGCGAGAAACGACTCATACAAGAGGGGATCGACCTGACGGCGACCAGGCAGCACCGAAACGCTATCGGCGACCGGCGCGTCAACCGAATCATCGTTCACTCTTTGAGATGATCGCGACACGAGAACTCCTATATTGGGCCGACCCGACGACGAACGCGGCAACGCTCGCGCTTGATTGCAATCGGGCCGACGGCTCACCCGCCCTACTGACTGGGGTCATCATCGACTCACGGTATCGGGTACACTGCGAGGGGCTTAAAGGCAACGCTTGGAGTGACTCGACCGGGCGTTTATCGTTCCCCGCACTGAGCCGGATCGCCGCACTCTGACAGGGATCGGCCCGAGACGGTCCTGACGAAACGAAGCGCCCATCATTGATCGAGTGGCTCCCGCGCGATGCTCAGCGCGGACACATCAAGCGCCTCGGGGCCGCGAGCACGAACGTTCAGTGCGAGCCGCGACTTGCTCTGCGGCTCAATTCTGCCAATGCTATCGACCAACAGAACCGACCTCGCTGCGAATCCGGGCCATCACGACTGTCCAGCCTCTGCTCGGCCCCCCGAGCGCGCCAGAGACCGCTCGAAAAGCGATCACAAGGATTCAGGCGCTCATCCCCGTTCTCGGGTCGAGCGGTTGCAAAACCGAGGCGTCCGCGATCAGGCTCAATTTCGAGACGAGCATCAGGAAAAACGTAAAGACCTATGCGACTGCGCGCCGCCAGCGCTGGAGGCATCGGTTCGGAATTCGGCGATCAGCACATCTGCCGACGGTTCGTACAGCGCTATGTAAAAACATGAGCAAACGGACTGGTTGACGCACGTTGCGCGTAATCAACCCATCACCCCTCCAACCGAACGACAACCACAAGCCGCGGATTCACAGACAATTCGCGTTCGATTCATGATCCACGAATTAACAGGAGTCGATTCCGTGCCAACCGAGCCGCGAGAATTAGCAAGCGTCAGTTCAGCGTCCAATCCGGCTCAGCCGGCCAACGGCGACTCGACACTCGACCCATCTGCACCACCGTCGCCGGCTGCAGCTGAAGCCTTCCCCGAATCGACACGCACAATTGCGATAGAAGCAGCCGCATTTCGCCGCCTGCTTGCCCATCTCGACTCGCGCAAGGACGTCCAGAATATTGATCTAATGAACCTCGCAGGTTTTTGCCGAAACTGTCTGGCTCGCTGGTACGAAGAAGAAGCCCACGCTCTCGGATACGATGTCGACCGCGCCAGCGCACGCGAACGCATCTACGGCATGCCCTACGAAACGTGGAAAGCACAATTTCAACTCGACGGCGCCTCGTCGCAAATCGAAAGCCATCTTGGGACAAATACGGTCATTCCATCAGCGTCATCTGACACTCACGGACCTGACGAGGCGCAAGATCATTCCGCCAGTTCCAATCCCGCCGGCAACGCTCAGTCGTGAATCCATCGCATCATCATCCAGACGATCGTGATCGCCTCGCACTCCCCGTGGAGGTCGAAAGCGTTATCGCAGAAGCCCAAGAACAGGGGTGGCTCGCACTCGATACCGAGTTTTTGCGTCAAGAGACCTACTACGCCGAGCTGTGTCTGGTCCAGATCGCCACACAAAACAGCTCGCTTTTGCTGGAGGGGCTTGATGCGAGGCCCGTCGGTCAGAGCGACTTGCGCGGCCGTCGTAGCGCCGGGGTCGTCACGGCACAGTCAAAAGCTTTGGAGCGACTCCTGACGAGGCTTGCGCCGGATGACGACCAAGACGTAAATCCAGGTGGAAGCGGAATCGCTCGACCCACAATCGTCGTGCATTCAGGTGTGCAAGATTTCGAGATCCTCGGCCAAATCCGACCCCAGTTACTCCAGTTCATAACGGACCCGCCGCCTGACAACCATCCGACAGACGACACAGCAGAAGGTCGCCGCGCGATCACAAACGACACGACACCGCACATCATCGAGCCGCCCTTTGACACACAGATTGCGGCTTCGTTTCTGGGGCTGTCGCACCAGGTGTCCTACCAGGCGTTGGTCGAGGCCCGACTTGGCGTCTCCCTAGACAAGACCCAATCATGCACCGACTGGTCGCAACGCCCATTGAGTCCCGCTCAACGCCAATACGCGATCGATGACGTCGTCTATCTGGCTGAACTGTTTCCATCGCTGTGCGAGGACTTACAGAAGAATGGCCTTGAGGCCATGGTCAAAGAAGAAACAGCGCGCATCTACCAGCAGGCGCTCACACTGGACCAGCCAAAAAATCTTTGGAAGCGTGTCCGAGGGGCACAACGTTTACCACGACCTGCGTTGGCCATTCTCCAAGAGATGGCCATCTGGCGGGAAAAGGTCGCGATGAAACGCGACCGTCCACGACGTTGGATTCTAGCCGATGACGTCGCCATCAACATCGCAAGAGCGGCGATGAAAAAAGACTTCGCGCTAGACCATCGTGGAGGCCGAGCAGGCCGCTGGACACCAGAAGAACGCGACGAGTTACTCGCCGGCATTGAGCGCGGGCGCCAACGACCAATCGAGATGGCACCTGAACATTCGACACCGCTAACACAAGAACAGTACCTCGCGCTCAAGGCCATCGATTCAGCTGCTCGGGCGACTCACCAAAAAATCATCGAACGGTTCACCCAACGAGGAATTGCCGACCAATGGGCAGGCAGCCCAAAAGCCCTAGCGTTTTGGGCCATACAGCCCGACCAGACCCCTTGGGCCGCGGGGTGGCGCGCAGAGCTCGTGAGCGATTTGACCTTACCGCTTCGGCAATCCGCCTTGCAGCACCTCAGCAGCCCACCCCAAGCCCTCGATGAGCGTTCGACGCCAAGGTAAATCCCGAGACTTGACAACACACCAGAAGCAATACCCTCGCACAACCGTACTTAGCACAGATGATCCTAGCGCAGACCATCGCAACCGCGCTCTTGGTCACCGCTGTTCACCTTGAGTCGCCTGCCCCAGAGCCAGCAGAGTCAACCAGTCATTGGTTTATCGTCGAGTTGAGGGCCACGTCACGCTGCCCGTGGCTATTCCCGATCGTCTTGTAGCGCCGTCTTCACGTCGACCCCGAAAACTTGAGGACAGAACAATGACGCCGACGCGCACGCTTACCTTACGATCGAGTAAACCCCGCGACGTAGCGATTCGAGTCGTCCCTGCTTTTTGAGATAGGCCAGCGATTGACTCAGGTTTTTAGTGTTGATCCCGGCCTTATCCGCCTCGATACGAATTTCCTCGACAGTCATTTCTGGCTTGCTGCCAACGATTTCACAGATCTTTTCACTCGCCGTGCCAGTGCGCATCCGGCTTGATCCGCGCCGGCGGGGTCTCGATTTCGAGCCGCTGAGCTCTGCGATCTGCCGATCAATCTCAGCCAACGCCTGCCGATAATCGCCCTCGAGTGCCTTGCGCTTATCCTGCAGTTGGCGAATCTGCGCTCTCAGCGCCTTTTCTCGCTTGTCCTGCTCTTCTTGTTGCTTCAGGCGTGCCAGCGCAAAAAGCTCTTCGGCGCTCATGTCCTGCAAACTTTTACCCATCATCTTGTGAAACCTCTCGATTCATAAACACGGGATTAAAAGAGAAATCGTACCGGCCGGAAAACAGCATCTACGACCAACGACGCTCAATTTTATTCCCACTTTTGACTGTCGGCGTAAAAACTCTGCGCGTCCGCCAGATACTTCGTACCAATGCATACCGTCAACATGATGCAAATGAACCGATCGAGCAAACAATAGATATCAGCACTCGCTCTTCCGCGATCGAGAACCTCGACGCGCCGAGCCAGAAACGGACGCAAGACCATCCAAAAATGACGAAGCCGGCTTACTTTCTTGATCGAGTAAAATTAAGAACACGAGTGATCAGGTTAGCCTCGATCACCACACATCGCAGCGACGACAGGACAATCAGTCCTTACATCAATTTCGCGGGTCAAAACAAAAACAACCACAGTCTTTCCATGCCCTCTAATTGCGGCACCTGAAGCGAGGGACAAACGCAAGGCACCCGATCAATCAACGCACCCGAGAATCAAAAGTCACACACATGAGTCGAGGGCTTTCAGACTGACCTTGGAATCCAGACCAGAAGCCCGGAGCTGAACGATCGTTTACCGTGAAGCCTTGAAAAAACCCAAGGACTCGAGACATTTGGAATATCGATCTGGCGTTGTGAGGTCACCAGAGACACTCAGCTGTCTGCGGATACGCTGCTCAGGCGACTCATCGAGGCCGTTCAATGTCGCGTCAATGAGTTTTGGGGAGTCGATCGCATGGCGTCGAATCAGTTCGCGCCGCTCGAGCCGATGCATCCACCAAGCAAAATTGTGAACATGCGGACCCGTGACCACCAGCACACCGGCGCGCAGCGCCTCGAGCGGGTTGTGGCCACCGACGTCGACCCACGATCCTCCCAGCCAGACGCAATGAGCCATCGCCTGCAAAACCGCCAGATCACCGACGACGTCGACCAACACGACACCCTTTTTCGAGGCCGCGGGCGAAGTCTCGAGCGGGGCTGGGTCATTCGCGGAGCCCACAACGCATTCGTCATTCCCTTCGAGCCAGCTCTGGCGCAGAGCTGACCAGCGCGAGACCGCAAGGTTTTCGGACTCCAGCCATGACTGCAGGGCTTCACTGCGATGCGGGTGACGCGGCGCCAATACAACGACCAAATCGGGCCTCAGCCTCTGCAGCGCTCGCATCGGTTCGAACAACAGCGCTTCTTCACCTTCGTGTGTGCTCGCAATCACAAGTACCGGCGAATCAGCCCAAGCTTGTTGGGCTCGGGCCGCCCACTGCGGCCAACCTGATGTTCGTCCCTCAGAGACTGCAGACCCTCGCGCCGCCACTGCAGCGTCGACCGCCCGAGGTCTTGGATCCAAACGGATCGAAGGCATCGCGGCAGTGACCCTTTGCGATCTCGCCAGCGCACTCGTGACGGCCCTACCCGTGCTCAACGTATTGACTAATGATCGCGGGTTGCGTGATGACGCATCAACATTCAACGACGCCGGCATTCCGGCCGTGGGCGACACCAGCGTTTTTAGATCACCACACAGATGAATTCGCGCTGCGAGCACACCAAGCACCCGGAACCGCCGCGCATCCCAAGGACTGCGCGCCACCACGCCGCTCAACCGCTGCCACACCGGCGCGAACAGCCACGATGCTTTGGCATAGCGACGCGCAGCCTGCTTCGATAATCGGCCGTTAAGCAACCATACAGGCACCCCAACTCGATGCGCCTCACGGATCAGGAGAGGCCACAGTTCAGTCTCGACGACAACAATACGCTCAGGCGACAACGTCTCGAGCCACCGCCGCCACGTACGGCGCCGATCAACTGGAAAAAAAGCATGGGCGATTGGTGCTGCAGACTCGTGTAATCGACTCTCGGCGATCCAGCGTCGAACCTGAGCCGCAGCCGTCGGCGTCGTGGTCGTCAAAAACAAGCCATGCCCCTGCTCGTGCCAATGCTCGAGCAACGGGCGCGCAGCGAGAAACTCGCCAACAGAGACTGCGTGCACCCAGATCGGTGCAGTCGAGCCATCCCATTGCGGCGGATCAAAAGAGGCCGTCGCGCGCTCGTAGTAGTTGGGATCCCGTCGCGCTCGCCTTCGCCAAGTCCATGGTGCCGCTTTCTCGACCACTCGCATGGCTGCAGAATAGAGCGCCAGAGACAACGACTCAGTCAATCGCACTCAAAACCTCTGATCAAAAAACGGCGAGCCATAACGACGAGTGACCTCACCACCGACCGCGGCGACAGCAATTACCGACGAGACACGATACCCTGCGTCGACCTGGCAAACAGTCGCTTGCGAAACCTGCGTCGATATCGCCATCCACTCTGCATGGCTTTGGAGTGCCCCTCGGCCGCCAAGGGACCGGGCCAACCGCTCGCTTCCCGGCCATCCCGTCGATCGTCGCCAATCAAGCCCCTGAATCATCAAACCAGCACCTCTGACCGCCGAATCCATTCGTGAAGACATCGCCAAACGCCAAACAAGTTACCGTTCAACGCTCCAAACGAAATCACCCCAATCTGGCGGCGCCGCGTTTCTGGCCCGGCTGGGCTGGCATCGCGATCGGCTACGCCGTTGCTCAGGCACCACTCGGTTTTGGACGCGGCCTCGGTCGAATGCTCGGCTGGTTATTGTACGGACTTGCGCCCAAGCGTCGTCGAATCACGGCGGTCAACGTCGCATTGTGTTTTCCCGATCGCTCACCGGCTTGGCAGCGCAACCTCGTTCGTCGTCACTTCATCGACGCTGGTATCGGCGTCATGGAAACCGCAGCGGCCTGGTGGGCACCTGAGCGACGACTGAGCCACCGCTACCAAATCGACGGTCTCGAGCATTTACAGCAGGCCCTCGCAGACGGGCGAGGGGCCCTGCTGCTCAGCGCGCACTTCACCAGCCTCGAAATGTGCGCGCGATGTCTGAGCCTGGAAACACCGTTCGCCGCGATGTATCGCCCCTCCGAAAGGCCCTTGGTCAATTGGCTGTTCCGCACTTGGCGTTCGCGCCACGCAGTGGCTGCGATTCCTAGAGACGACGTCAAGGGGCTGATTCGACAACTGCGCGCCAATGTGCCCGTGTGGTACGCCCCGGATCAAGCCGCTTCAGGTGATCAGGCCGTCGTCGTTCCGTTCTTCGGTGTTCCCGCAGCGACGCACAACGCCACCCACCGATTGGCACGTATTTCGCGGGCGCCAGTTCTGCCCTTTTTTGGCTATCGCGGTGAAGATAACCGGTATTACCTGACCATCCACGCGCCGCTTTCCGACTTTCCCACACACGACGTTGCGGCCGATACCGAACGCGTTAACCTCGCGATCGAAGACGCCATTCGCCTCGCCCCGGGGCAATATTTTTGGTCCCACCGGCGCTTCAAGAACCGCCCCGGACTCGCCAACCCCTACCCCTGAATCCCGCGACGACCGCCCCGCCGATACCGAAACCATAAGGGCAACGGCGGGCGACAAAGGCATCGTCCAGAAGATTGAACAGCGACGGCAAACCGCCAATGAGCCCAAAACGCACTGGATCGATTGGTCGGCTGCCGCGGTTCGCGAGGTCTAAATAAACGATCATGCCTCCTATACAGTCGTAACGACAGCTCGCTTCAATCGGGACCTCAATGCAATCCCACCCCGTTTGCATCCGGGCCGCGGGGAGTCAATGAAGGCCAAGTCGACCGGACGCCCATTGGTCGGAAAAAACTGCTTCAAAGACCTCCGACAACGCAGCTTACCGACCATCACTCTGCCGTTTCGCCAACTCGATCAACGGCGCCAGAACGCCGGCGCGCAGCAATTCCTCGGCCACCCGCTCGCTTTCCGTGAAAACATCGCCCCGCGGCGGTGGCTTCAGACCGACACCGAATCGGCGTGCAGTCGCGACATCGGAGCTCTCTGCGCCATGCTCTGACTCTCCGCCGACCCATGATGTGCTATCGGCATTCTCGAGCGTCGCCACGAGTGTTTGCGCGAAGGCCTGCGCATCGACGTCATCGACCAGTCGCTGGACCCGCCCCTGCTCGACGAGCTGCGCATGGAATCGCGCCACACTTCGTCCGAATACGCGAACTCCTCGCGACGGTTCGAGTACAGCAACGGGGCGACCCGTCGCCAACGCCTCCGAAACCATCGAAACCGAATCGCCGCTCACAACCCAAGCATCGGCCCACGCCAGCATGCCCGGATAGGGGTTCACCTGTGCCGACGCATCCTCGGCATGCGCGGCATGCCACCAGGCGCGCTGCTCGGCGACACCCCCCAGATGGCGTCTCGTGGCACGCTCAAAGCCTGCACGCAAAGCCTTCCAGGCGGCGGGATTCATTCGTCGCGACGAGGTCACGAGCACGCTCCCCTGCTCACGCGCGAGCAGTGCAGCCAGCCTCTCGCCCCACGCGCTCGCCTGCGCCCGATCGAATCGAAAGCGACGCGTTGAGCCGCCCAGCGCCACGGCAACCCAAGGTCGCGGCAACGCCGCAAAACGCACAGGAAAATCAGCGGCTGACGTCTTACGGATCACGTTCAGATGCCGCGACGTGAAATCGTGCAATGCGCCGCTGACGACCCAGATGCGATCACCGTGGGCATGCGTCTCCCGCACCTGCGCGATCGCATCGTGCGCAGAGACAACTACCGCATCAAAGTATCGCAGTGCCATACGCGGATCTTGGACATGAATCGCAACAACCTCGTGAGCGACCCTATGGCGGTCGCCGCAACCACGAACCGCGGCTCGTGATACCTGGCGCAAGGCCGCGGCAATCCGCGCGCTACGCCGGCCGCAGGTCACGATGAGCGCCGGCGCGTGCTCCGCCGACAAATCAATAGGCGCGCCGGTTGCGGCGTCGCTGACGCGAGTCGCTTGCAAAACCGCGCGAGGGAAGAAGCGCATCCACCACGAAACGGGCAGCACACCGAGAATCCGCGGTGGAACCGCCCGGACGACGCGGACCTCCAGTGCCGCCGAGTTCGATCCATCCGCGTCCGCCACACCCGGGGGGCGCTCGGCCGTGTGGCGCGGAATCTGAGGCGACCGCGAAAGCGGGCCTTCGATTGCCTGCCCACTCTGCGGCTCCGCCGATTTACCGGACGCAACAAACACGTGTGGAGCTAGAGTCGATGCATGCAGCAACCGCTCGGCAATCGCGACCGCCAACGCACGCGCCTGCGTCGTCATCCCTGCTTCACCCGTCGTCAACGCCCAGATTGCCGGTTGCCGAGTCATCAAAACAATCCTTTGCGAGATTCAGATCAGATGTCTGCGCGCAGCAACCGAGGAGCGACGCCATGCTGCTGATCGCACGCCGACTGTTCATCCAGTGGATGAGCGTTCCAGCGTACCCGCGAGTGGATCCCGCTTATTCGTCGGGGTGTTGGGCAACGCCAGACGATACCAAGTCCGCGAATGATGGCCTTGCCGACCGATGCCTGAGTACTTGGCGCACCAACAACGGTGCAGGCCTGGCCGAAAAATGGACGACCCTCGATTTCGACGCCGCAATGCCTCCCAGTTCGTCGATACGGCAAACCCCCATCCGCGGCATCGATCCTGACAACGGATCGGGGCGAATCGTCGGGCGCCGTGCAATATGAGGCCGGACGGCCCGTGCGAGGGTCCCGCGTGGTGTCGCTCGGGCCGAATGCGATTCCGCACAAGTCAAGAATTGGCTTTTGCAAACGCGTCGTCAGGCCACGGCGACGTCACTGGCGAGTTCGTGGCGGTTGCGCCATTCGCTTGATACGTAATTCACGATCAACGATCGACGGACACCCGCGATGTTGCGGCGCTCAAAGCCGTGCCAGGTGCGATCCGACGGCACGAACACCAACGCCGAATTGAACCGAGCCGGGACCCGTTCGGCCCAATGATCGGCGTCTCGATACACGTCGGTTCCCCAAGTCTCAGCCTGAGGGTGATCAGACAGATAGTGCAGCAATGTAAATCGCTTGACGCCGAGATCGGTGTGAGGCGCCAGCCAAAACCCGCCGGTATCCAGGCAGTGCTCGATGCGCAGATAAGTCCCTTTGAGCGAACACTCGAAGCGCTCCTCGATACAACCGACAACCTCCGGAGACGCGTAAGCCGACGCGATCTGATCGCAGACCGTATACTTTTCACGTGTTTCGCGATCGAAAAACTGTCGAACGGCGTTATGTGTCTCGCGTCGCCCCTCGGTATCACCAATTACGGGCGGCGCAAACGGCAATTCGCAGACATCCCGCGCCACAGAACCGGGGAACAAGTCTTGCGGATACCAGTGCGGATAGGGTTCAGCCCCGTGATCCGCACGACGAAATGACTGCATCAAAGCTTCGATGATTGTGTTTGGCATGTCGGCATTACAGCAGAACTTGGCGTGAAGAGTGTTATTCGCCATGCAATCGTTCGATTGATCGACACACGGCACGCGACCACGAGTTAGATTCGATGCAAAAAACGACGGCACCGTAAAAAAAGGCTGGGTGAAGGATCAAGCACCACTCAACGCAAGGATGCCGCCCACGCATCAATGACCCCGGCGTCTTCTCAATAACACCGACGACGAGTCCCAACCAAGAACTGCCAAGGCGACTGCAACGGCGCACACTCGAAATGCCGCAGGCTCGACCAGCCAAAAGCACGATCAACGCATGTCCATCGAGCCTCCCAATCGCGGGCGACGGGCCATCAACGGACGACCCGGGCCTTCTCATTCAATAAAGTTGCGAGACAAGATGCACGAGAGACCGAATCGAGATCGAATGTCGTTTGCTTGCCGCAACCACGAGCATTTTGTTTGGCGGAAGACCGTCCGCTGATATGGCGACCGTTTTACAAGTCCTGCCGGCATTAGAATCGGGCGGGGTCGAAAAAGGCACGTTGGAAATTGCGCGCGCACTCGTTGCCGCGGGTCATCGCTCGCTTGTCGTGTCGAATGGCGGCCGGCTCGTTGCGCAACTCGAACGAGAAGGCAGCCATCACATCGCGCTTCCAATCGGTCGCAAGCGTCTATCGACCCTGCGTCTGAGCAAAACGCTGCAGACCCTATGGCGAGACGAGAACGTCGACCTTGTTCATGTTCGCTCACGCATGCCCGGATGGGTCGTCTGGCGCGCGTGGAACGCGCTGCCGCCGGTTCAGCGCCCGCGTCTCGTCACAACAGTGCACGGTTACTACACGCCCGGCTGGTACAGTTCGGTCATGGTTCGCGGCGAGCGAGTCATTTGTGTTTCCGAGTCCGTCAAGCGCCACATACAAAAGCACTTTGACGTCGAAAGCAGCCGCGTCGAGGTGATTCATCGTGGCGTCGACACCACCGAATACCCCGCCGGCGACGTCGCGCCACAGACTTGGCGGCAAGAGTTTTGTAGAAGCCTCGGCATCAATACCCAGAGCCGGCGAATCATCACGCTGCCGGCCCGTCTCACCCGCTGGAAGGGACAAGAAACCTTTATCGATCTGATCGACCGACTGCGTCCAGCCCACCCCGATATTCTGGGTTTGATGGTTGGAGGCTTTGACCCGCGCAAACATCGCTATGTCCGGCGCCTGAACGACAACATCGTCAAACGGGGTTTGACCGAGCACGTAAAAATTCTCGGCCAACGCAACGACCTTCGCCAGATCATGACGATCAGCGAAATCGTGCTATCTCTGTCCAACGAACCCGAAGCCTTCGGGCGAACGACGCTCGAGGCCCTGGCCCTTGGGCGACCGCTCGTCGGATTCGATCACGGCGGCGTCGCCGAACAGCTCGCGGCGTGCCGTCGAGGCTGGCCCGTTCCGCCCACCGACATCGCTGCGCTCGAAGCGACCGTCAATGCCGTGCTCAATCATCAATCGAGCGGACCCAGCTCAACAACCGAAGCGACCCACTTCACCAGCACGATCAACGGATCGACACCCTCCGCGCTACCCGACGTTTTCACGCTCGCGCACATGCAAAAACAAACCCTCGATCTCTACGACCGACTGCTTCAGGGCGACCGCTGATGCCACCAAAGCCTATTCAGCAAACCGTTTTCTGTATGAAATGGGGCACGGCGTACGACGCGCGCGACGTCAACATTCTGTTCGCGATGTCGCGGCGCAATGCCGCGCCCGGTCTGAGATTCATTTGTCTGACCGACGATGATGCGGGGCTCCATCCTGAAATCGAGGCGCGTCCCCTGCCCTTTCTCAACGTCCCGCCAGCCTTTGAGCATCAACCCTGGCGCAAGCTCGTTGCTGGCGCAGCGCTCACAGACCTTGACGGCGATGCGCTGTATCTCGACCTCGATCTCGTGCTTCGCGACGATCTGGCGGCATTCTTTTCGTATCAGCCGGGACGATTTTGCATCATTCACGACTGGTCGCATCCCGAACGAAACGAAGGCAACAGCTCGGTCTATCGCTTTCGGCCGCGAGATTTCGCCGGTCTCGCTGCTGACTTTGAGGCCAATGCCGACGAGATCGTGCATAACTTCCCCAACGAGCAGGTCTGGCTGACCGAACAAGCCCGGCGGCATGGCGAGGTCGCTTTTTGGCCAGACGGCTGGTGTGTCAGTTTCAAGCGTCATTGTCTGGGTGGGCGCCTACGCGCCGCGCTTTTGACTGCGCGCGAACCCGCAACGGCGAAAATCGTAGTCTTCCACGGCCATCCGAAACCCCGCGAAGCGATAAAGGGTGAGTGGAAGGGCCGACTAAAACGCATGCGACCAACACCTTGGATCGCGAAACACTGGTGCGAGACCGACCAATGACCGCAGCGACCACGAAAGTCAGCACGCTCACTGCGGAGCGCTGCGCCAACATCACCATCAATGGTCGCTCCATCAACCGTGTCGGCCTCTGAGTCGCCGCAGCGTGAAATTGGGCCAAGGGTTGGATCACGAAGCCAAACCCCTCGATCAACGAGTTTCGAGTGACTGAATTCCGTCAACGTTTTCGATCATCGCCCGACCACCGGCCGCGCTTGCCTGGCTCACCAGCCGACAAGGACGAGGATTCGGCGGATATCGGTACCGCAACACGCGCGTTGCCTTGGATCCTCGGCTTGGCGATTTTCGCTCTTCCGGCTGGGCACGCACCGCAGTTTTTCAGCCTCGTGCTCGTCGTGCTCGGCATCACATTGGTCGTCGGTGCTATCAGACAAACCCGATCAACGAGCCATACGACCCTGTCGGCCACCGATTCTCGCTTGCGCCTTCTGATTCTCTCGGCGTGGCTCGCGTTGATACTGCCTCTTGTCATCGCCCTACCGTTCTCGATCGATCAGGCCGCCCACGCGAGCATGCTCGTGCGCTGGGTCGTGTTCGGCTTCGCGTTGATCGCGGTCTTGAGCGTTCCCGTCACCACACACGGCACACGGATCGTTCTTTTCGCTTTGCTTGCGACGGCTCTTTGCTGGAGCCTCTACGCGCTTGCGCAGTACGCCGCCGGCATTGAGCCCCGCCAGGCGGCGTCGTTCAAACACGAGCAGGTTCCTATCTGGCTGCGCCACCACTTCGCTCACGGTTTGATCCATGCTCACCTGCTGGCTTTCGCTCTCGCCGGCGCATGGTGGTGGTTCAAAGGAAGAGGTTTGGTCCTGCTCGGAGTGCTCGCTGTGATCGCGATACCCATCGTGCTCGGGCAGCACCGGATGGCTTGGTTCCTATTCGGTCTGACCGTAATCAGTATCGCCGCGTGGCTTGTGTCAGCCAAACGATTTAGGGAACTCGTTGTGACGGGCCTGGTGCTCGCCGGCCTCGCAGCGACCCTCCTACTGACGCTACACGAATGGCTCGGAGAAGTGCTCCCGCGCACGCTTGGTCTGTTTTCGGGCGACCGTGAGCTCGTCAATCTCGCCTTGTCGTTCCGTCTCGAAATCTGGTCCGAGACACTCAGAATCATACAAAATCAGAACTTCTTCGGCAGTGGCTACAAATCACTCCCATTACTTGCCTCGATCGAGATCCATGGCAACCCACCGAATCATCCGCATCAATTTGCACTTGAGGCGTTACTCACGGCCGGCTGGCCCGGCTTGATCGGAATGCTCTATGCCAGCCTAGCGATCCCGTTCGCCCTAGCCCAGGCAGGGCGCGCGGCGCTGCCGCCCAAGTCAGTATCAGGTCTTGCACTCAACCCGATCCTGATCTTGATAGTTCTCGGTAGCGCCCTGCTTCTGCTTCCCCTGAATGCGCACTGGTCGCCCTACGCCACTCAATATTCAGGTTTTTTTATTGTCCTGCTGAGCGCGGCGATTTATGTCGTTCGCGGCCTCGGCTTACTGGCCGGTGAGCCAAAAGAGGACGACATCGAGAGCATCGAAAAACAAAAGCCAAGCCTTGAGGAAACGCCGAAGACCGCCACGAGTGCGATGTCGCAAGAGCCACTCGAAAGGCCTTAGTGCGACGCAGCGCGGCGACCGAGATGTCGCAAATCACCAGACGAGCAATTGAGCGACACGCAGCAGTGCGACTCGCGCGGCGTTCGTTCAGCGTTTCGTCGCTTATCGCGGCGCGTAACACGGTGACGGATGCGTTTATCGGATCATAACGACGAGGCCCCGAGGTCTCGGGCGGGGACGATTCAGCGCGACGACTCAAATGGGGCTTCCTGTACCTGCTTGGTAGGCTTGGTAAGCGGCAAGTGAGCGAGCCTCAGCGGACTCATCGCCACGTCAAAACATGAAAGTCGAACGATGAAAGCGCCACGATGGGAGTCGACGCCGGCTGCACATTGATCAGCCGTCGCTCGAAGGGGCTCTTGCTCGCCGCAAAGACGTCAGCGAAACCCAACACATCTGGATCGGCTCATTGAGCACGACGTGGATCCGATCGCCACGCCACGAAAAATCAAACCGAACTCAAAGTTTTAATGACGCATCACGGCGACACGATCGGATCGCGCAGACTGACGCGTCAATCAACCAGCACGTATTCGGTACCGCAGTATGGACACCGATACTGCCCGTTTTCAGCCTCGGCCAGCGGAATAAACACGCGCGGATGAGACGACCAGAGGGCTGATTTTGGTCCCGGGCAAAACAATGGCAAATCGGCCCGCGTCACTTCGACGCGCTGTTCGGCGTTGGCCATCGGGCGTGGGTCATGCCCTGAAACAGAAGAAGTTGCTGTCATGTTGATCATCCTTCGCGAGAGGCGGCCCTGAGCGGCTTTGTGCCAAACGTCAGGCGAACCGAGCGGGCTGAATGATTGACCCGGCCTTCAGGAGGGGGCCTCAATGCCGAACGCCACAGAGCGCATTCCTTTTTGACTGCGGCGGGACGCGGTGCTGAAACCGCGCAACCATCAGACAGGACTGACTGGACTCAACCAGCCATGACGGCTGGCATCGGCACCCTTGACGATATCGAAATAGCGTTTCTGTAGTCGCTCGGTGATGGGTCCACGTCCACCGTTGCCGATCGGCCGCCGATCCACCTCACGAATTGGTGTAACTTCTGCAGCTGTGCCGGTGAAAAACGCCTCGTCGGCAATGTAGACCTCGTCGCGCGTGATCCGTTTTTCAATCACATCGAGACCTTCTTCGGCAGCAATTTCGATCAGCGTCCGTCGCGTGATGCCGTCGAGGGCCGAGGTCAGATCTGGTGTGTACAGCGTGCCATCGCGAACCAGAAAAATATTCTCTCCCGAACCCTCGGCCACATAGCCTTCGGTATCCAGAAGCATCGCTTCGTCATAACCATGTGCAAGCGCTTCCTGCAGCGCGAGCATCGAATTCATGTAATTCCCGTTGGCCTTGGCCTTGCAAAGCGTAACATTCACATGGTGCCGGCTATAACTTGACGTATGCACACGAATGCCACGTTCAATGTTTTCGGCACCTAGGTAGCTGCCCCAAGTCCACGCTGCGACCATGACATGAACTTTTAGATTGTCGGCGCGAAGCCCCATACCCTCGGGGCCGTAAAAACACATCGGGCGAATATAAGCCGTCTCGAGATCGTTCTCGCGAACGACTCGACACTGCGCGTCGTTCAGCGTCGCGGCATCGAACGGGATTTTCATCCCGAGAATGCGCGCCGAGTTGAACAGGCGCTTGGTGTGCTCAGGCAAACGAAAAATAGACGTTCCCAGCGGTGTTGCATAAGCACGAACACCCTCAAAAACACCCATACCGTAGTGCAGGGTGTGAGTGAGAACATGGGTCTTTGCCTCACGCCAAGGCACGAGTTCACCATCCAGCCAGATCCAGCCATCCCGGTCTGCCATCGACATCGCTTGCAATCTCCGCCTGTCCGGCGCCGGTCAATACCGGCGCGTGATCTTTGCACTCACTGCGCTGTACCCATTACCCGACGTCTTTACCACCAAGCACGGCGGATCCAAACGCGCCACGGCTGCGAGGTGCCACTCTCGACCCATTGCATGGTGACCAACGGGTTCACCTGGTCGCGCGTCTGGTGTGATTCCGGCTACGGCGCATCACCAAAGACCTCCGACCAAATACCGCGAACCGCGCGCAGATCGTCCTGGATTTCCGAATCTGACGTCTCGACCTTGGCACCGCTCCCGGCCAACGTCTGCTGATGCAGTCTGTTGCGCAGATTCAACCACGCCGTAGTCAATCGCTCCGCGGTTGGCGCCGGCACACACCCGGCTGCGGCCAACGCTGCCAGCGCACGCACCTTATCCGGGTGCGCCGTCACATCCGGGTGAGCAGGCGCATGAGCCAAAACCCAGTATTGAACCATGAACTCGATGTCCGTGATACCACCAGGATCTCGCTTGAGATCGACGACCTGACCCTTGCCTGAATGTTCGGCGCGCATTCTAGCGCGCATGTCGCCCACTTCCCGGCGCAACGCTTCCGTGTCTCGCTGTCGCGTCAGGATACGCTTGCGCAATTCGGCGAAGCGCGCCCCAAGTTGCTCATCGCCCGTGACATAGCGAGCGCGAACGAGAGCTTGATGTTCCCAAGTCCACGCGGCTTCATCCTGATAGCGCTCAAAAGCGTCGAGAGGCGAGACGGGTAACCCTGCCTGGCCGGATGGCCTCAAACGCGTGTCGACCTCATACAGCCGACCCGCAGCGGTATAGGCCCCCATCCAGTGCGCGATGCGTTGCGCGACGCGGGCGTAGAACTCTAGTGAGTCGACTTCGCGACTCCCCGTCGTCGGAACCCCCTTGAGGTTCTCGTCCATCAAAAAAACGAGGTCAAGGTCAGAGCCATACCCCAGCTCGTAGCCGCCGAGTTTGCCGTAAGCCACGACCGCGAAACCGCTGCCTACTGGCGCATCGATCAATGTCCTCGGAACGCCATGGCGAACAGCCACCGAACGCCACGCGAGCCTCAGAACCGCCTCCAAGACGACTTCCGCGAGTTGAGTGAGCTGGTCGGATACGCGCATCACGGGCAACGCACCAACGACATCGGCAGCTGCGATGCGCAGACTCTGCGCTTGACGAAAGGTTCTCAGCCGATCGAGCAAAGCCTCAACGTCGTCAGGGTCGATCGCCTCGAGCTCAAGAGCAATCGCTGCTCGCAAACCTTCGGTATCGGGCGGGTTATAGAGGCTACGCGGATCAAGCAACTCGTCAAGCAACACCGGGTGGCGGGTCAGCTCAGCCGCAATCCACGGACTGGCCGCGCACAGCCGCACCAGCTGCGACAACGCCAACGGATGTTCGACCAGCAGCGACAGATACACCGATCTCCGCGCGACGGCCCGAACGAGGGTGGTAAGGCGCGGGAGCACAACGTCCGGTTCGTCGCACTCACCCACCGCACCAATCAGGAGTGGCATCAATCGGTCGAGCCGAATTCGTCCCGTCGAGGTCAGAGCCCTCACGGAAGGACTGTCGTCAAGGTCCATCAACTCACGCTGCGCCCGTTCGGGACGATCAAAACCTAGCCCAGCGAGCTTGCGCGCGGTCTCATCTGCTCCTAGATCACCGGACCAAATCTGCTCCAGCGTCTGTTGGCTCCTCGACGCACCGTCATCAACATCGCGCTGTGGCGCCCGGAAAACCTGATTGAAGTGCGCGTGCGCGCGGCGCATATGTCGAATCAACGCCGTTTCGAACGACGTCTCACTATCGAATCCCATTGCCAAAGCCAGCCGCAAACGCCCCTCGGGCTCGCTCGGCAGGTGGTGGACCTGTTGGTCATCGCGCATCTGTAGGCGATTCTCAACTCGGCGCAGAAAGATATACGTCTCTCGCAGCTGATCGGCCGAAAACTTCGGCAACAACCGACGAGCGACAAGCACCTCGAGAACGCCGAGAAGATCGGGGCGCTGCAGAGCCGGATCACGGCCACCGCGAATCAATTGAAACGCCTGCGCAATAAATTCGACTTCGCGAATACCGCCCTCGCCGAACTTGACATCCTCGCGCCGCCCCCTGCGCGATGAATCATCATTGATCTTGGACTTCAACTCACGCAGATTCGCAAACGCCCCGTAATCGAGGTAACGCCGGTAAATGAAGGGTCGCAGTCGATCCTTCAGGCGCGTTGCGGCTGCCGGATCTCCTGCGACCCGAGTGGCCTTAATCAGCGCATAACGCTCCCACTCGCGGCCATGCGTTTGGTAATAATCCTCCATCTGATCAAACGTCATCACCAGCGGCCCGGCGTCACCGAAAGGCCGTAATCGCATGTCTACGCGATAACAAAACCCGTCGGCCGTCGTATCAGCGAGAAGCGAGATCAACAACTGCCCAACGCGACGAAAAAACTCGGCCGCGGCGCTCTCACCACGTTCACCATGGCAGGTGCCTTCGCGCTCGTAAGCAAAAATCAGATCGATATCGGAAGAAAAATTGAGCTCGCCGCCACCGAGTTTGCCGAGCCCGAGAATCACGAGGCCGAGTGGTTGCCCGGTTTTGTCCTGCGGCACACCAAAACGAGATTCGATCCGCCGCGAGGCGAACCGAGCTGCCAACTCGATCGATGTCCTCGCTAGCCGCGAAAGATCGGACAGCACCTCGTTTAGGGCCGCGCCAGACAGGTCGCGCGCCGCGATGCGCACGAGTTCGTGATGGCGCATGCGCCGAAGCCATGCGCGAAATTCGCGGTCATCGGCCGGAGGCGAACCGATGCCGTAGATGCGGTCAAAGGCCGCATCGTCCAAGGTCGCTGCCTCAAAATCCCGCGTCCATCCCAGTTCTTCACTCGCTGCGCGTACCCAGTGAGCGGCGTCGCGCTGAAGCACGGAGGCGCAATAATCCGACGCACCGACCAGACGCACCAAGGTCACCGGCAAGCAGTCTTCGTCGAAACAAAGCTCGATTCCGGCCACCTTTGCGGCCTGCATCAGAGCAGAGGCAACAGACTCAAGCCTCGAGAGACCCGGCTGTTTGAGGTTCTTGGCGCCCCCACTGGACCAAGCCGCAGGAGCGTTCAGATCAAAGCTCGGCTCACTCACGAAGGCTCCTGATCAAGCGGGACGTTGCGAGAACCCTTCTCGCCAGTGGGCTCAGGCCAGGAACACGCCAAAACGATCGTGTCCCTTGGGGCGCCAATGGTTACGAACGGAGTTGGCAAGGTTCCGTTCATTCGATTCGACGTCGTGCCTAACGCAAAGCGTGGCCGACGCGGAGACCTTATGCCGGACAAGACTCAAGGGTGCAGCGCAAACTGGGGCGAATCGTTGCAAGCACTTGCCGTTCTGTTTGCAACCACGCCAGGCGCGAAACGTGCGGGATCACGACCCGCAGCGGGATTTCAATTCGACGCGGATTGATTGCCTGCCTTCGCCACCGCCGTATCGATCACCTTCTGCAACTCACCAGACTCGAACATTTCCAGGGTGATGTCACAGCCACCAATCAATTCGCCATCGACGTAGACCTGCGGAAAAGTGGGCCAATCGGCATAGCGCGGCAAATTCTGCATGACTTCTTGGTCAACGATCACATTAACGTAAGCGAATTCCTTATTGCAGCGCTTGAGCGCCTCGACCGCTCGCGAAGAAAACCCGCACATCGGAAACTGCGGCGTGCCCTTCATAAAAATCACGACTGGATTGTTTTTGACCACTTCATCGATACGCTCGAGCACTTCATCTGCCATGGGTGTTTTCTCCCGTTATCTATCATTCGGCACCGATCACGCGACGTGATCGATGTTCTCGCGTGCAAAGAGCCGAAACTCGAAGTTCCCGTGTTCGCTCTGTCAACACCAATCACCGATGACTCGTTGAACAGTTCACCGGCGACGAATTCCGTTCACTCTCGACCGTGGGGATTCCGAGGATTCAATCGCTCATTTCCATGAACGCTCGACCTTTTTATGATGCAAAAAGTCCGCTTGGCCGCGCAATGCGCTGTGCTCAGACGTTGAAGCGAAAGTGCACCACATCGCCTTCGTGCATCCGATATTCCTTGCCCTCGAGTCGCCATTTCCCAGCGTCTTTCGCGCCCTGCTCACCCCCACACGCCACGAAGTCGTCAAATGCCACGACCTCGGCGCGAATGAAACCGCGCTCAAAATCGGTATGGATCACACCGGCACCCTGCGGAGCCGTCGCACCCTTGCGTACCGTCCACGCCCGGACCTCCTTCGGCCCAGCGGTAAAAAACGTCTGCAGATCAAGCAAAGCGTAGGTTGCTCGAATAACGCGATTCAACCCCGGCTCATCCATTCCAAGCTCCGCCAAAAATTCCTCGCGATCAGCATCTTCGAGCTGAGCCACCTCGGCCTCAATCGCCGCACACACCTCGACGACTTCGGCGCCCTCGGCAGCCGCATGTTCGCGCACCGCCGCCAGGTGCCGCGCACTTGGCTCGCTGTCGGTACCATTCTCCGGCACGTTCGCGATGTACAACATCGGCTTCGCAGTAATCAGATGTAACTCTCGCAAAGCCTTCATTTGCTCAGCATCGAGACCCGCCGCACGCACGGGCCGCCCAGCCTCAAGGGCGGCCGCCGCCAATTGAGCAGCTGCGAGTCGAGCGACCGCATCCTTATCTTGCCCCTTTGCAGCACGAGTCAGACGAGTGATCGCCTTTTGAACGGTCTCCAGATCAGCCAGCATGAGCTCGGTACCGATCGTCTCGATATCGGCCAAGGGATCGACCTTACCGGCAACGTGAATGATGTCGTCATCTTCAAAACAGCGGACCACCTGCGCGATGGCATCGGTTTCGCGGATGTGTGCGAGAAACTGGTTGCCCAGACCCTCGCCCTGGGCGGCTCCGGCAACCAGTCCAGCAATATCGACGAACTCGATCGTCGTCGGCAACACCCGCTCAGGGCGGACGATCGACGCCAGCGTATTCAAACGGTGATCTGGAACCTCAACCACGCCGACGTTCGGATCAATCGTACAGAACGGATAGTTTTCAGCCGCGATCGCCGCCCGCGTCAACGCATTAAACAGCGTCGACTTACCGACATTCGGCAATCCCACAATGCCACACTGGAGGCTCATGACGTTCTCCTGAATCGAGCAAAAACCATAGCATGAGCACCAGTCGAACCGACGCCCGCGCCGCGAACAAACTTTTCACTCGACCCCATGCCGATGCAAGCCAAAAGTCCGAGGCCTGCCATCGCCAAGGCAGACGTACATCGCCCGGGTTTTATGCGGTGCGATTGTGCAGCGTACGCACGGCACGATCCCAATCCCCAGAAGCAAGGTCCGCCAGCACGGCACGGGCATCATTCAACGCGCTATCGATAGCTTCGCGTTCCTCACGCCGCGGAGGATCGAGGACATAGCCGACGACCTGTTCGCGCTGCCCGGGATGCCCAATGCCAACGCGTAGGCGCGCAAACTCCGCGCCGATGTGTCGTATCAGATCCCGCAGACCGTTGTGTCCACCGTGTCCGCCGCCGCGTTTGAGGCGAATGATCCCCGGCGCGAGGTCAAGCTCATCGTGGACGATCAAAACCTCGTCCGGCGACAGCTTATGAAAATCAAGCAACTGCCGCACCGGCAATCCACTGAGATTCATGAATGCCTGAGGCTTCTGCAGCAATACTCGCTCAACGCCCAGCGCACAGCTCGACACTTCCGAATCGTTGCGCCGATCGGAACGAAAGGGCTCGCGACCCTCGATACCGTCAACAAACCAGAAACCTGCATTGTGACGTGTCGAAGCGTAGCGTTGGCCGGGATTGCCAAGGCCAACGACCAACCGTATTCGCGACTGGCGATCCTTACTCGACATTTTCGTTTCGCTCCTTTGCCCTCGGCGCGTCGAGCATCGCACCAAAATCCAGGATCGAGACCGTGCACCGAAAACATTCAAGGCCGAGCCCAATCACGTCGGACCCGGCCTCAGACAGGCAATCAAGCGTCGCGGGCAACGCGTTCATCGGAAGACGTGACCCGCTGATGGCTCCAACATCAGTCCTCGAGCGATCAGTCCTCAGACGGTTCGCTGCCCTCAGCATCGCCCGTCTCGGTCTCGTCGCCTTCCGTCGCGGTCGACTCTCCGCGCGGCTTGATCACGCTCGCAACAGGCTGGTCATGATCATGCACTTCGCCATGCAGGAAAGCGACGATCTTGACCCCATCCGGGACGCGCAGCTGTGACATGTGCAACGATTCACCGATGTCGATGTCAGCCATGTCACCTTCGAGGAATTCGGGCAGGTCGCCAGGCAAACACTCCACTTCGATTTCGGTGATCTGGCGATTGATGATGCCGCCGCCCTGCTTGACACCCTTGCACGACTCTTCGTGCAAAAGGTGCACCGGCACCGAGACGCGCAAGGTTTCGTTGGCGCTGACGCGCAAAAAATCCATGTGCATGATGATCGGCTTGACCGGATGACGCTGAATATCGCGCAAAACGGCTTTCTCGATCCGACCACCCACGTCTAAGGTTAGCACCTGCGAGTAAAAAGCTTCGTTTCGCAGTTGTTTAGTGACTTCGTTGTGATCCAGATCGATTTTTTCCGGCTCTGCATGTCCACCGTAGATGATCGCTGGGATCCGGCCGGCACGACGCAGGCGGCGGCTCGCACCCGTTCCCTGCTGTTCGCGCTTATTGGCGACGATATTGAATTGCTGAGACATTTGATGTGTTCTCCAAAAACGAAAAGACCCGATTCGCGACCAAATCGGGGCGGACCACCCTAATGGGGTGTTGCATGATCGGCCCAGTGCCGGACGGCCTCTACGTGTATCGCTCACAAACAAAACGCCACCGTAGCGTTTGTCTCGAACTGGGCGATACGGACCGAGCCGACCATCATAAACCGATCAGCTTTCACCTCCAAGCGCTTGCGCGCCGTAAAGCGGTCCGTGGACTGTCGATCGGCCCTGCCCCCCCTGAACAACCAGACGCCAATCTCATCTCTTAGGTCGCGACAACGCTATCAGCCACAATCTTCGGGTGAGTCGGTCGTCGACGGGCGTGCGCTCGCGGCCATGGCTCACTACTCGCGCCCGCGCACTGCGTAGAGGCGCGCCGGTGCCGAAGGTAACAACGGGCGCAACTCGATGCGAGTCGACATCAGCGGCAGCGTCAATCAGACCACCAAGACCAGTCAATCGAACCAGCGAGAACTGTGATGGGGCCGGATGATTGCGCCTCTCGCGCGTCTCAGAGCAAACTCGGAATGTTTGACCACAAAAATCGAAAAGCCTGACTCCCCGGATCAATCATCGCTTCAAGCGCGACAATGAATTCTGCGGCACTGACGACAGATGTTCCTTCCGAGCCTCAATCAGCGAAGAGCGAGCTCACCGACTCTTCTCGGTTGATGCGCCGCAACGTCTCAGCCAGCATTTCCGCCACCGACAACTGACGGATCTTTGGACATTGGGCGGCGTCTTCGCGTAGCACGAGCGTATCCGTAACGACCAGCTCGTCCAGCTCGGAATTCATAATGTTTGCAACAGCGGGCCCCGACAGGACCGGGTGCGTTGCGTAGGCATAAACGGCCAACGCACCATGTCGTTTCAAGGCGGCCGCGGCTTGGCAGAGCGTTCCAGCCGTATCGACCATGTCGTCGATGATCACACATGTCCGATCTTCGACATCGCCGATAATGTGCATGACCTGTGCTTCGTTGGCGCGCGGACGACGTTTGTCGATAATCGCGAGATCCGCGTCATCCAAGCGTTTCGCGATCGCTCGCGCCCTCACCACCCCGCCCACATCTGGCGAGACGACGGTCAGATTTTGGATATCGCGACGCCAGACATCGCCCAACAGCACCGGCGACGCATACACGTTGTCCACCGGAAGGTTGAAAAAGCCCTGAACCTGATCGGCATGAACATCAATCGTCAGCACCCGATGCGCGCCAACGGCCTCGATCATGTTGGCCACCACTTTTGCAGAAATCGGCACCCGAGCTGAACGAACGCGGCGGTCTTGGCGGGCGTAGCCGAAGTACGGGATGACCACCGTGATGCGACCGGCCGACGCGCGCCGCAGCGCATCGACCATGATCAGCAACTCCATAATGTTGTCATTGGTCGGGAACCCTGTTGGCTGCAAGACGAAAACATCTCGCCCGCGAACATTTTCGAGGATCTCGACCTGGACCTCACCGTCGCTAAAACGCCCGACGATCGCTTTCCCGAGCTCCATCCCGAGGTGGCGAACGACGGCCTGCGCCAATGGTGGGTTGGCGTTGCCCGCGAACACCATCATTCTTGGCTGATCAACCACGGCAGAGCCTCGCTGATTAGGTTTCAGAGTGTCGGGAACATGCGGCGAATCGCGCAAAAAAGCTCGAAAAAGCAAACGGCGTCAGCGTATTCGAAAATCGCCGACGGCGGGGCGTACCCATCGCCCCAAGGGTTCGGGATCACGACAGCCGTTGCCAGCATTTTCGGCGTCATGACGGCCATGGTCTGGACAAATCGCCCGGTCCCGGCGATCACTCCGCGGCTACTGACTCCGTTCCGGCTCCCGCGATCACCACTGGGGCGCCGGAACGGCCTGAGTCGGCAAATCGAGCGAATTCATGTACGCAGGTCTCTGCGCTGAAGCTCGATCCCCACCTAATACAAAAATGGCTGGGCCGGCAGGATTCGAACCTGCGCATGCCGGGATCAAAACCCGGTGCCTTACCGCTTGGCGACGGCCCATCAACGAGGCTTAGGATACCAAATTCGAACGGGTCTGCTGCAAGCGTGAAAAAATTGCGACGCTCGCCGTCGGCAGCAATTCGACCCTGAGTATTGCGATCTCGACGGCGAAGACAAGCGGACTTCAGTCAGGCGAGTGGAACGCCTCAGTGCTTCGGGACCCTGCCCTCGCACAATTCTCGGGTGTGGGTATAGCGTCGAACCAGAACACATCAGGGTCCGAACGCTTCCAAATGCCGAAGACGAGCGCGGAAGAGCATCGAGCGGTTGCATAGTGACCCAGACCAGACACGAGCACCCTCCGCACGCGAGCTCTCGATCAGTTCGAGCAATCGCTCGTGGTCCACGCCGCTCGGCGCCTCGCTCGCTCGTCGAGCATTGCCGTGAAGGGCCAAGACACCGCGCGAATCAACAGTGGCACCCGCATGATCAAAGCCGGTCGACATCGGGTAGGGCACCGTGGGGGAATACACGACACACGACGATCCGGATCCATTTAAGTGGGCGCGCAACCGCGCCTGATCGGCTCTCCGCAAGACCTTATCGACGCTTGGGTAACGGCGCGCAAGCGGCTCAAACGCGTTTTCAAAGGGGGCACGGCCGCCTCTTTTTGCAAGCGTCTCAATCCAAGTCGAGTCAAATCCGAGTTTTGGAGCGTTTCGCTCCAGCGCGGGATCTCGATACATCTCGACGGTGGAACAATGTTCGTTAGGCGCAATGATCGTCAAACGCGCTTCATCGGCTTCGAAAAAATCAAGAACATCGCCGATTCCGCTCCCGAACGCAGCACGACCTGCGACAAAAACCGGCACATCGGCGCCGAGCTCGACGCTCGCGCCAGCCCATGAGTCGAGCGGTTCTTGCACGGCCCACAGCGCGTGGAGCGCCGCAAGAACGGTAGCCGCGTCGGAACTGCCGCCGCCGAGCCCCGCGCCTGTTGGCAAGCGCTTAATCAGACGAAGGTCAGCGCCACAGATCACATCGACGCCCGCGCGGTGTCGTGCAAATCGTGCGGCACGTAAACACAAGTCGTCCTCGCCCGCGACGCCGCCGCGCAGAGAAAACTCTGCGTCATCTCGCTTCCGAACGCCAATCCAGTCGCACCAATCGACAAACTGAAAAAACGTTTCGATCAGATGAAAACCATCTTCGCGCCGCCCGACGATTCGCAAAAACCGATTGACTTTGGCCGGCGCGGGCCACCACATCCAACCATCGAGAAGCACCGGGCTCTCAAGTACAAGAAACGCTTCATCTAGCTGAGCGCCTATGGTTTCATCGGACACCATCATGCCTTTTTAAGTCGGGAGAGAAGTTGCTGAATGGATTTTGAGTCTCGGCGTTTCGGCGAAGCCAGTGTTTCAATCAAGCATCGCGCTGGCCCCCGCGATTCGAGCCTCACCCGAACCTGCACTTGCGTAGATCACAGCATGAGGGTGCCAGCTCAGTAACAAGGCGCGTCACACTCCAGCTAGCCCGGCGCCCGTATCCCCGCAGCGGCCGATTTATCAGCCCGACGAAGCTCGCCCGATCGTGTCGGAACGGTGCCGTCACCGGATGGCAAACGCAGAAACCAACGCGCTTCACGCACCCGGATTTCGACACCAATGCGGCGGTTCTCAATCAACAGGTCTGCAGGCAACAGCGGAAGTGGCTCTGAAACGTCGGCGCTCGAGCGCGCATACGCCAGATAACGCACCATCCAATCGCCATCCTGAAAACTCGTCAGTTGATCACTGGTATCGAAAACCAGGCGAGCGCTGTTACCACGAGGGATCGCCCGCAGCCAATCGCGGGTCGCTCGCACTGGGATCTCAACACCCAACAGCTCGGCGGCCAACCGATCGGCGTCAGCATCGGAAAAGCGTTCACCCGAACGTAAGCGCAAGTCGGCGGTTTCGGCGCGCAGTATCAACCGACCGCCACCTTGCCCGCCTGGCCCGCTGGCGTCGATGACATCTTCATCGGCGTCGGCTCGCCAGACCAGGGTAAAGGGATAAAAGCCTCGACCGGTGTCAACTTCGGCCCGTGCGACGAGCCGCCACTCCGAGATCTGCTCCAGAGCCTCACCACGCTGCGTCCAATTCGCCATCTGACGTGGATCAGTTGTCGCCCCACGATCCGCGAGCCCAGCGCATCCGACGAGAGACGACGTAACAAGGGTGAGCAATCCAAGTACAACAATTCGACTGTCGGCTTTGTTCATTGATCCTCTATAAAACTCAAGTCGACGTCCGAACACACAGACGCTCTTGGAAACGATGGGCGACGATTCTAGGCAAAGCCCTCGCTAAGCCAATTGCAGTGCTGCACTGCTGCGCCCTCGAGTGTCGCAAGTAAGAGAGGCCAGTGTCGCTTGAAACACTGACTGTCCCATTAAGGCAACCCAGAATCTCGCGACCGGAGAGGCATCGTCTGCAGACTTGGGCGATCGGATACGCGCCGAGTAGACGCCTTGAGACAATCGCTGTCCCGAGTCAACGCCAATTCAGACCAGTCAACTCAGAAATTGGCGCCTGTTTACGGCGCATCATCAATAAGTATTGCCGCCCGCACGCCAGTCATCCACGCGGCCTCGTTTTCGAGGTCCAGGACAGCTCGCGTCTTCGCTGCCTCGGCCCCGCAACATTGATCCCTCAAGAGCTAGCTGTCTTCTTTTGCAGTCCTCGCGCATGAACGGAAGCACCAAAAACGCTGCTGACCGTTCAATGACCGATCTGATCCCGGACTCGCAGCAGGCGATCGTGATCCGGCTCTTGCTCGAGCGCAGCTTCAACGACCATACGCGCCTGCTCAATGTCGCCGAGCTCCCACAGGACGACGGCATAGTTCGCTGCAATTTCGCCATCTTTTAACAAATCGTGCGCGCGCGCGAGCTGTTCTCGTGCCTCTTCGAGACGCCCAAGTCGGTACAGCACCCAGCCGTAACTGTCGATGATCGCCGCGTCGTCCGGCGCCTGTCTCAGCGCACGACTGATGTAATCGTAGGCCTCATCATAGCGCTCGGTGCGATCCGCAAGCGTGTAGCCGAGTGCGTTCAGTGCACCGATGTGCTCCGGATCCTGATCGAGGATGGCTCGAAAATCGCGTTCGGCGGCGTCGACGTCATCAAGACGTTCGTATAGCAGCCCTCGCGCATACAACACATCCGGGGACCCTGGAAAACGCAGCAATCCGCGTCGAAGCATATCAAGCGCCGGCTCGCCAAGTCGTTGCTCACGAGCCACCTGCGCGATGACCAAAAGCGCCTCGAGCGCCGCCTCGTCATCGTCGTTTTCTTGCAAGAATCGCAAACGCTCGAACCCCTCATCACGCTGATTGGGATCACGAACCATGAGTCGAGCCACACGAAGCGCTGCCTCATTCGCAAAACGGCCCTCGTCGACCATCTCGTAACGCTCGATCGCCAAGGCGTGCTCGCCCCTGGTTTCGGCCAAACGACCGAGAAGAAAGCGAGCATCGAATGCTGATTCCGTGCGCTGTTCGAGACGCGCGAGCAAGTACTCCGACAGGTCGAATCGAGACGCTTCGAGTGCCGCCACCCCTGCAATCATGAGTGCACGATCGGGGACGTCATCCAACCCCGACCACTCGCGCAGTACGCGCTCAGCCTCATCGGGATCGACGGCGCTACGCGCATCTCCCGCGACCTCATTGTCTGCATGCCCGTCGTTCAGCGCTGCAGCCCGAGTCGCATCCGTCGGCGTCTCGTCGTGAGGCGCGGCAAGTGCCAATCCCCACCACGACGCGAAAGCCATATTCAACGCGTCGCGTTCGACGGCCTGCGCCTCGGCGAGAAGCTCGACATCCGAACGAGCCGTTACCAACATGTCACCCGCGATGGCTGAATCCTCTAGCGCTTGAATCTGCAATAACCGAAAACGCAAACGCTGCGGAAAGCGCTCGACGGCCTGCGCCGCAACGTCCTGCGCGACAGCTTTATCGTCGTCACGCAGCGCGCGTTCGACGCGCAGTTGCCAAAGCATCTCGTCATCCGGCCGCTGTGCCGAAAGCCGCTCCAACGCGTCGCGTGCCGCGTCGCTATTATCGGCCTGATCAAGCAACGCGCCGACCATCCGCGGCCCTGTTTCCACATCATCTGACGCCGCAAAACGCTCGAGAATCCTTTCGAGCACATGCACCGCCGAAGCCACCTCGCCGCGGCGTAATGCCAACAGCCCGTCAATTTGCAGCGCCTCGTAATTATCGGGTGCCAGATTGCGCCAGCGCTCAGCCGCCACGCGCGCGCGCGCGTCCTCCTGGGCCAACAGAGCCACGCGGGTTGCTCGCTCCGCGACTTCCGGGTCAGAAGACAATTGCGCCGCGCGACCGAGCCACTCAGAAGCTGCTGCGTACTGGCCCTGTGCCACGGCAATTTCGCCCGCGAGCAGCGCGACAAGCAGCGCCTCGTTGTCGAGCTGATCGACCGCGGGCGACCTCGCTGCCTGTTCCTGTGCAGTAGCCGCGGTAAATTGCTCTGCGGTGGCCCGTTCCGCCGCGGGCCAAGGCAGGCGATCAGCCGATGGCACATCGCCGTGCGCGCAACCCGATAGGGCCAACAGCGCAGTCGCGACCGCAATCCTCACCATCATCCTCCGAGTCCGCGAAGCGAACTCCTGCTCGCGCGCCGGCAGCTCTGAAACGCACGACGACACTTGTGCGTCACCATTAAAAGGCAAACCACGGTCGTGTGACAGCCGCAGGGGCTCAGGCACAGCCGGGTTTCGAACTTCAGCAGGTTGACTGAGCGTGGACAAGCGCATGGTCTTAGGCATCCTAGTTACGACAAAGTCAGACGATCACCAATGATCTGAGCGATCCGTCCAGCGAGTTTCACGAACCTTATATTGTCTGCCCCGTCCTATCGACTCGCGGAGCACCCACACGTTCCACAAACTCGAGCTCGGGCCTTTGTGCCCTGGCTTCATCTCGATAGGTCGCTTACCTGATGTCGCAGCAGCCGTTCGATGCGTTTGTGAACGCTGGCGATTGTTCAGTCGCGTCACGAGCCTCCGATCGCCGCTCGCGCGGTCCTGCTTAGATCCGGTGCAATGGTAGCGCGCCCCGCTCGCATCAAGGGGATTGGTTCACACCGCGAGGAAGATCGATACACTATGGCCCACTCGGATGCCGAGAAGACACGCCGGATGCTGGATGCTGTTTGCTCTTGGACTCAATCACAAGACTGCGTCGATCGGGCTGCGCGAACGCCTCGCCGTTGCCGATGCCGATCGCGCACCGTTATTGCACGCCTTGAACAGTCTCGCTGAGGTCGATGAAGTTGCGCTGATCGCAACCTGCAACAGAACGGAATGCTTCGGTGTCGGACGCGATGGGGCCGTCGACAGCGTGTCGCAGGCCCTCACCCAACACTTCCGGCTCGAGGCGAAAGACGGCCTTGATCAGCACGGCTTTGTCCTAAGTGAGCGGGACGCGGTGCGACATGCCTTCCGTGTTGCGAGTGGACTCGATTCCCTCATCCTCGGCGAACCCCAGATTCTCGGTCAGATGAAGTGCGCCTTCACCGCCGCGCGCGAGGTCGGTACGATCGGCTGGTGCCTGGATCGTCTTTTTCAGCAATCTTTCGCTGTTGCCAAGCGTGTCCGCAGCGCGACAGGCATCGGCGAAAACCCCGTTTCTGTCGCCTTCGCTGCAGTTCGCCTAGCGCAGCGACTCTACGGCGACTTTTCCCGCCGAACCGCGTTACTCATTGGCGCCGGCGAAACCATTGAACTCGCGTTCCAGCATCTTTTGCGGCAAGGGATCGGTCGCGTCATCATCGCCAACCGAACCCGTGCCCGCGCAGCCGAACTGATCACCAAACTCGACGCCGCCCAGCACGGCGAAGCCATTGCACTGACAGAACTCCCGGCACGGCTCGCTGAAGCCGACATCATCATCAGCTCGACAGCTGCACCGCTTCCGATACTCGGAAAAGGCGCCGTCGAACGCGCCTTACACCAACGCCGTCGGCGCCCAATGTTCATGGTTGATATCGCTGTTCCTCGCGACATCGAGCCCGAGGTGGGCCATCTAGAAGATGTCTATCTGTATACCGTTGACGATCTCGAGGACGTCATCCGCGAAAACCTCGACGCGCGAAAAGCCGCCGCCCACCAAGCCGAAGTCATCATCGAAGAGCATCTCGAGGCCTTCGAGCGCTGGCGAACGAGTCGCAGTGGGGTTCAGCGCATTCAAGCTCTGCGCGGAGCCGCCGCCGCGATCCGCGATCGCGCAATCGACGAAGCGCTCGTGCGGCTCTCGCGCAGCGGCAACGCCGAAGAAGCGCTCCGATGGCTGGGTCATCAACTGACGAATCGCTTGGTGCACACCCCAACCGTTGCTCTGCGTGAAGCCGTCGAACACCACGACAACGTTACAGCTGAGGCGATCTGCCGCGGCTGGATCGAGCAACGTGACGCGGCGGCTACCGAACGGGTCGAGCCCAGCTTTGCGGCAGCGGCCAACGCCGTAAACGTCTCCCGAGACGATAAGACAGCCGCACCCGATCAAGGCGAATCGACTCGTCCGCGAAAATCGTCGTCGGAAATACGATCGGCCGACTTCAAGGATCGCCTTGACGCGAGACAACGAGTGTCATGATCGAACGCTTTTTGAATCGGATCGAACACCTCTGCGAGTATCGTGATGAAGTCGCCGCTAGACTTGCGGAGCCTCAGATCGCTGAAGACCCGGCCAAGCTTCAGACGCTCTCGCGCGAGTACGCTCAGCTCGAACCTTTGGCAACGAGTTACGCGACTTGGCAACGGCTGAAAAATGAGGTCGATGACAACCGCTCTCTCCTCAAGGAAGATGATTGCGAACTACGCGCCCTTGCCGAGCAGGAAGCCGAACGCCTGGAACGCGAACTGAGCGAGGCCGAGCGGGCGATTCTTGCGGCGTTGGTGCCCCCAGACCCGCATGACGAAGCGGCCGTCTTTCTCGAGATTCGCGCCGGAACCGGCGGTGATGAGGCGGCGATCTTCGCTGGGGATCTCTTCCGCATGTACGCCGCCTACGCCGAACGACGGGGCTGGGCGCTGGACATCCTGAGCCAGAACGAAGGCGAGCACGGCGGCTTCCGCGAGGTCGTCGCAAAAATCCAGGGCCAAGGCGTCTATCGTGCACTTAAATTTGAGTCGGGCGCCCATCGCGTCCAACGAGTACCGTCGACGGAAACTCAAGGACGCATTCACACCTCTGCAGCGACAGTCGCTGTTCTCCCTGAGCTAGACGCCGTCACCGCACCTGAAATCAACTCGTCGGATCTTCGAATCGACACCTACCGTGCGTCAGGGGCCGGTGGACAGCACGTGAACAAAACCGACTCAGCGATCCGCGTCACACACCTCCCGAGCGGACTCGTCGTCGAATGTCAGGACGAACGGTCACAACACAAGAATCGTGCGCGTGCAATGGCGCTGCTGAGCTCACGTCTGTTTGAACTCGAACGACAAGCGCAACAAAAAAACATTGCCGATACTCGGCGCTCGCTTGTGGGATCAGGGGACCGATCCGAGCGCATTCGTACCTACAATTTTCCACAGGGACGGGTGACTGACCACCGCGTTAACCTAACGCTCTATCAGTTGGATGCCGTCCTTGCGGGCGACCTCGATCCTGTTATATCGGTACTTGCACAAGAGTGGCAGACCGAAGAGCTCGCGAATCTGACGCGACAACCATGAGCTCAAACCCTCAATGTGTCGAACGACATGACGCAGCCCCACGTCGAATCAAAGGGGGCCCCAAGCAATGTTTTGTATGTTCGAGACGTAGCGTCGGTGATACAAGAACGGCATGACGCTCAACGAATGGATCACTGAAGCAAGCGCGCGACTTCACACCGCCCTCTCGCCGGACACCCCGTCATGGAGCCCCGAGATCGCGCGCAGCGAAATCAAAGCTCTTGCGGCGGCTACCCTTGAACGAACGCCGGCCCAGTTGTGTTTGACCGCCTGCAATCCCCTTACAGCTGAAGAACTTGATCGCCTTAATCATTGGCTGAATCAGCGGAAATTCGGCGTCCCGCTGGCGTACTTGACGGGACGGGTGAACTTCTGGTCCCTCGAACTGGACGTCTCCCGAGAGACGCTCGTTCCGAGGGCGGACAGCGAAGTTCTCGTGGAGCGCGCGTTATTGCGACTTCCAACGGGTGGGCGTTTTCTCGACCTGGGGACGGGTAGTGGCGCTATCGCATGTGCCCTAGGGCACGAAAGGCCTGATACGACCGGCATCGCCACCGATATTTGGTGGCCGTCAGCCCGCGTTGCTCAGCAGAATTGTCGCCGCCATGCTCCGAACGTAAATGTGATCGTCAGCGACTGGCTTGAAGCGTTCTGCTCAAAATTGGCCGACAGCGAAAGTCACCTTTTTGACTTGATCGTCGGCAATCCGCCCTATTTGACCAACGATGACCCCCATCTCAACGGCGACAGCCTAAAGCATGAGCCTCGAATCGCCCTTGTCTCCGGACAAGACGGACTTGCTGCCATTCGACGGATTACGGACGATGCCCCGGCTCAAATCCGACACGGTGGCTGGCTTTTGCTCGAGCATGGTTCGACCCAGGGCGCCGACATTCGCGAATTATTTCGTGCAAGAGGCTTTTCGGAAATATCAACGTATCAAGATTTATCGGGCCTTGATCGCGTAACCGAAGCACGCTGGTATCGCTGAACTCACAGTTACCCAACACCAACTCGCCACCCACGCAAGGCGCGGCTGCATCAGGCTCACATTCGCTAGCAAGCCCGAACAAACCGGTGAGGGGTTGCACGGCATCAAACGATGGCATCGAGGAAAGTTTCTTCAGAGGGAACACCAAAACGACTTTCGATCTAAGTCATCCTCGTTAACGAGGGTTCTTAGAACCCGTGATCAAGACAACCAGACGTTGAGCCCATCCATGGCCCTCACAGACGACGAGCTCCTGCGGTACGCACGACAAATCCTGCTGCCTGAAATTGACATCGCTGGGCAGGAACGACTGCAATCAGCAAAAGTTCTGATCGTCGGCATGGGCGGTTTGGGAAACCCGGTTGCAAGCCTTCTTGCCTCCGCCGGGATCGGTCGACTAACCATCGTTGACGGCGATGTCGTCGATGCTTCAAATCTTGCGCGTCAAACGCTATTCACGACATCAGATGTGGGCCAAAAAAAAGTCGACGCAGCGCGCCACCGAATTGCCGCAATAAACCCTTACGTCGACGTCCACGCGATTGCTGTCTACGCCGACATTGATCACCTTAAGAAATGGGTCACCGACCATGATCTCGTGATCGATGCAACCGACCGCTTCGCAGTTCGAGACACCATCAATCTTGCCTGCTGGGATGCGCAAAAAACTTGGATCATGGGCGCTGCCGCCGCTTGGTCAGGCCAGACCACGACCTTCGACTTTGCAAAACTCGCATCGCAGTATTGCAACGCGCCGGGGGCGACCGAGTCTACGTTCGAACCCGATCAAGCCGGCAAGCATCATCAAGTGCACCATCATGGATGTTATCGATGCCTATACGGCGAATCACCAGACGATCGCCCCGGGGACTGCATGCGCTCCGGTGTCATCGCCACCGCGACGCACCTCATTGCGACGCTTCAAGCCAATGAGGCCATTCGGCTGTTGCTAGGCCAGTCATCGACGCAAAATGATAGGGTGAAATTCATTGATTTGGCTCAAGCGAGCTGCAGGGAAATCAAGCGCCGACGGGACCCATTCTGTGCAATCTGCTCAAACGACGCGACGACCGCTCGATAACGCATCGGTGAGTCCGCAGACGCTTAAGTAAC
>JBKBII010000012.1:0-58317 GCA_046299415.1 Thioalkalivibrionaceae bacterium
GCGACACGGAAAAGCCGTAAATATGCAATCCCCGGTGTTCGAGATTGGCTCGATCGGCAAGACCTTTACTTCAACACTGTTGGCACTTTTGGTTGAGCGCCAGCAGGTAAGTCTCTCTGACACGGTGGAGCGCTTCTATCCACAGTTGCCGTGGGGCAGGCAGGTTACTTTGCAACAGCTTGCCAGTCACACATCTGGCCTTCCGGCCAACCCTTTCAGTCAGTGGAAGATGATGAGACAAGGACGCCAATTGGCTGAGGCATTTCAGGCGGATGACCTGATGGCCTTCTTGCAGCAGTTGCCAGCAACGCTAGAGACGAGAGGTAAGGCGCACTATTCCAACGTCGGTATGGCTCTTCTGGGTCGTATTCTCGGTGATACTTATGGGTTGTCCTATGACGAGGCTGTGCGGGAGCTGATTTTGGATCCACTGGGAATGCATGACACGCACCTTGACCCAACACGCTATGATCCGGAGCGTTTGATCGAGGGACACGATGCGGGTGGCAGGCCGGTGCCGCCCTTTAGGTGGAATGGCATGGAAGCGGCTGGCGTATGGCGGTCAACCGGCACTGACATGATGGCGTTTCTACGCGCTCAAATGGGCTTTTACGGTAACCCGTGGGATTCGTTGGCTATAACCACCTCACAGCCGTATGCGAAGATCAGCCGAGACACGCAGGTTGGTCTGGGTTGGATGTTGAGTAGTACAAAGTCTCACGGCGTAGCGGCTTGGCACAGTGGCGGTACTTTTGGCCAGCACAGTGTAGCTGCCTGGTCATTGGAGCAATCCGCTGCTGCTGTGGTGCTCACAGATCGAATCCCCCCCTGGTGGCACCATCTAATTCCAAGTCGCCAGCTTGAACTGATTCCACAGCGGTTGATTTCTGCACTTTCTTCGGAGTAAATCACTCATTGTGTCTTATGAAACTAAATCTGGGTTAACCCGAAAAATTGCATAACGTGAATTCAACGGCAAATCTGCCGCATAACCAACCAAAACTCGCCGTATAACGCGTTCAGGTGAACCGTACCCCTTATTTCTGTGAGGACGATAGGTGGCCAACATGCCAGACACCCTGGACCCACAAGGCAGCGAGCCAAAACCGCATCTGCTGGATGAAGTTCGCGCCCGGATCCGTACGCTGCACTACAGCTTACGAACCGAGCAAACCTATGTGGCGTGGATTAGACGCTTCATCCTGTTTCGTGGCAAGCCTCATCCGCTAGACATGGGCGAGCCCGAAGTGGAGACGTTTTTGCCGTCGCTGGTGGTCGAGCGCGAGGTGTCGGCGTCTACGCAAAAACAGGCACTGGCGGCGATCCTGTTTTTATATAAGGAAATGCTAGAAATGGGTTTGCCGTGGCTTGACGGGATTACGCGGGCGAGACGGCGCATCCGTGTGCCCGTGGTGTTGAAGCCCGCCGAGACGACGCGGTTGTTATCGGCAACGGAAAGCACGCACGCGCTGATGGCGCAGCTGTTGTACGGCAGCGGGATTGATGGAGTGTCTGCGCTTGCGGGTGAAAAACGTGGATTTCGAACGCTGCGAGGTGACGGTGCGCGAGGGCAAGGGCGGCAAGGACAGGCGGACGATGTTGCCGCAGCGCCTTGTGGAGCCTTTGCGCGGGCATCTTGTGCGGGTGCGGATGCTGCATGAGAGTGATCGGGCGGCGGGCTTGCCAGGGGTGTAGATGCCGGACGACGGCCTGATGGAAAAAGCGGGCTCGGTAACCGCGGATTTTGCGACCACGCTGGTGCGGGATACGGAGACGCCGGTGCCAGAGACACGCTGATTTATTCGCCATCGATGCTATCGAAGTGATGCCGGCGTCTAGCCCTGGAAGCGCCAGATCAACCATGCGATCGCAAACACGAATGTTAAAGCGATGCCCAGCCGCGCAAGGGATCGCATCGCGAGTCCGGGTCGATGGCGCGCGACAACCCCCTCGGACAGGATGGCGAGATCGGTGATGATCGCGGGCACCAGTGTTGCGAGAAAGGACAGCTTCGTCGCGAGGCCGACCAATGCGACAAAACGCGAGCCCGCGCCAGTGATCAATCCAAGTGCGCCCGCCATCATAATCACCAGGTAGATGCGGTACTCGCGCGTCGAGGCGTCAAACAGCACGCCGAGAGACCAGCGACTGATCATGGATCATCGAAATCCGTTCGTCGGCGCCCCATCGTATCTCGAGACACTCCGGGGCACCGCCCCAAAAACGCCGACGGCCCGCACACCGCGGGCCGCTTCTGAGCCATCTTTGACGAGAGCCTACAAAGGCGTATGTGACAACTGCCGCAGCACCCGACGAAGTGGATCTGCAGTCGCGGCTGCCGCGCTAGCACATCAGCCCTGCCGGCTCTTTGCTTCGGCGTCGGACGCGGCATCGCCGCACAGCGCCTTCTTGTCAGCCGGGAGATTGTCCGGACAGATGCCGCAGCCTTCATTCCCCGGCAACGCCCAGTCAATCTTTTTTGGATAGGGAAGATCCATTTCTTCCATGATCTTGATGAACTCGGCTTCGGTGCGCCCCGTCTTCAGGCGTGGATTGCGCAGCTTCTCCTGACCGATGGTCGTGATCTGGCGATCCTCATAATCATGCGCCGGATACACCAGCGTCTCATCAGGCAGCGTGAAGAACTTGCTTTGGACCGAATTCCACAGTGTCTTTGCATCACCGGACTGAAAGTCGGTGCGCCCACAGGCCTCGATCAGCAACGCATCGCCGGAGAACAGCAAATGCAGACCGCCCTGATCGAGCAAAAAGGCATGATGAGTATCAGTATGGCCCGGCGTATACAGAGGATTGATGACCAGATTCCCAACGCGGAACGGCTCGCCCTCGCGCACGCCGATGTCCCGGCAGCGCAACTCGTCCAGCGCCGGTCCCGCCAGTTTGCAGCCCGTTTTTTCCCGCAGCATGAGCCCGCCGGTGATGTGGTCCGCATGGATATGCGTCTCCAGCGCATAGGTCAGCTTCAATCCGAGCTCCTGCAAGACTTTCAGATCGCGCTCAACCGTTTCGATCACAGGATCGATCAGCACCGTCTCGCCGGTGTCCGGGCAACTCATCAAATACGTGTAGGTTGAAGATTCGGGCTCAAAAAGCTGTCGAAAAATCATTTAAGCCTCCTTCCAGGTTGCTAAAGGTGAATGACAAGGGTTAAAGGACATCGGATCATGATCAGCAGCAGCGCCCCTATCGGGACTAACCGACCCCGGTCTGCGGTCGGGCTTAGCGTGCCGATAGCCTCATTGACAGCGGCTTACCGCGGCCAGTTCAGACACCCAGAGCCGTTGAGGGTGCACGCAGGCGTGACGCGGCATCCGCGCGACACGGCCCCATTGGCCGCGTTGCCGCCAGAGCCCCACGACCGCGTGCGATCGGCTTCAGAACGCGACCAAAGGTCACTCTAAGCAAACAGACCTCAAGTCGCGTCGAGTGGGTGGTCGTTCACGTATATCGATTGAATCTCAGACTGAGGACCACGACGGCGGTCAGTGACACGGGTCACCATGTTCGTTTAACGACTCGTTCAAAGAACCATCCACTATTTCGCCGACTTGTTGTCTCGCTGACTTGTCCTCCGCCGACCCGTCGGCCAAGCACGCCTTACCACGGTAACCCAGAGCCGACTCGCGCGCGAATTCACGCCTGACCGCGAGTTTATCGAGCGATGTCATCGCACCCATGAAATCGACGGAGCGCGCGAGTGGGCCACCACCCGTTCAAGTCGAACTTACCAGTCGTAAGCGGTGGCTCCCTCAATGACCGGTTCATTCGATGATCGCGTTCGCGCCTGCGGCCACCCAAGACCCTTGCAGGTTTTGCATTGCGCCCCCCTTTGCCAGATCGCGGGCGGGCTCGCCGAGCCGCTCGATCTGCAGACGATCACCACGGAGCCGCATCTCCGAGCCGAACCTGTGTTCACACAGAACGAATCCCGGAAAAAAACAAACCCGGGGCCAACCATCGCTGAATCGACAGCAGCCCTCGACATCAAAATCTAGAACCCCGCACCGCAGGGCTCCGCGACAAGGTGTGCAGGGTTTCCACCAGCCCCAGTTCGTCTGCGACAGCGTCTCATCTGCGACGACTTCTCCAGCACCGCGCCGCAGCACAGCATGGCGACTAAATCGACGAGAGCAAAGCCCCGTTACGCGGCGTGCTCGACATCGCGCGTCGTTCTGGCCAGCTTTTTATTCGGCGTTCTGTCCGGCTTGCGCGTACGCCGTGCTGCCGCGCCGACTCTGACGAAGTCGGGATAATTCGCGCGCGCTCAACGCGAGCAACTCTTGCGCCGCCGCGATAAGCTGACCATAGGCCTCTGCAACTCCTGCCTCGTAATCGATCATTGACACGTGCTCGCCCGTCACGTCGCGCGAACGTTCAGACCGATGACCATCCCACTCAGTCGACGGTTGATCCAACTCACTCAGCGACGCGCATTCAGTCTCGCCTGCGATCAGAACCCTGAGCTCTGCATCGACCCGTTGCACCCGCACGATCCACGCCGCAACGGCGTCCAATGAATCAGGCGCTTCGCGTCGATCGGCTGCCAACGGAACCCGATCGCCTGCCGCCCGTGAGGAACCGCCGCGAGCCGCGTCCGTGGCCGTCGGAGCTCGAAAATCGGACGCCACCCGTTCATGGGCCTCCAGCCACGTCTGCGTGCCCGGCTGAGGCAAGCGCGGATCCCCTCGCTCGGCCAGCGGCAGTTCTCGTCGACTCACGACCAGCGAATCCGTTACAAAACGATCGAAATCCCGCAGCAAATCTCGCCCCTCGTCGACCAAGATTTCAACGCGGTGGCGGATCGCTCGCAGACGTTCCGCAGCAGCATCAGACCCGTTCATCCACTCGCTCCCATGCGACCTGAAGCGACACCAGCACGACTCAGGGATCGCGCGCCAGCGGCAACGTCGCAATCGGTGTCTCACGATCGCTGTCTCGTGTCGATGTGATGGTCACTACATGATGGCACCGATGATCCGGAACGGCTCGCCAACAGAACAGTGCTGGGGGCATCTGCGCTAGCGTCGCCATCTGGTGCTCGCAGCATCGACTCGCAACCATCAGACCTTAACGGTCACGTTGCTAAGACCGGCCAGAAGGTGTTCGATCTTGAACGCTGGGCCCCTTCCCCGAACCCGAGTCCAGGACCGCTCGCTGCGCCCGGCGGACATACCGTGTGCTCCGGCCGCTGCACACCACCCTGACCGGGGCCGCGTCGTCCATCGTCCCGAACTGCATTCTCGAAGCGGCAGCAGTCAAGCTCAGCGGGGACATGACCCCAGCGACACGACCGGTCCTGGCCGCACCTCGACTCGATTCAGATATACCGGACAACGCGGTTGCACGCCGCACCGGTTCGCCGTCCTGCGGCGCCACCCCGGCCCGCGCTTCCCCTATCAAGAGATCCAGCTCGCCACGCTTCGTGCCATCTCGGCGCGATCCGGCGGCAGAAGGCGTGCCGATCTGCACCAAGACCACCGCCCCCCGAGCGGGCTCTGCACAGGAACACGGAATGTCGACGCGCCCACCATGCGGCACTGTCGGAGTGGCCTGTCAGACCTGTACCGAGGTCCTGGGATCGCCGGACTGCTTGATGCCATCCCACCCGGATTTAATCTCACGAATCAGGCTCACGACCTCATCAAGCGCAGCAATGTCGTCGTGTCGATTGGCCTCGAAAAGGCGAGCGCTAGCGTATTCGTACAGGGCATCGAGATTGGCGGCGACCTCGCCACCGCGATCGTGATCGAGCAATGCTCGCAAGTGGTGCAGGATCTCCAACGCGCGGTCGATTCGCTCGATCTTGCTAACGGTGTCACGCCGCGCCATCGCGCCTTTCGCGACTGCTAACTTTTCCAACAGCGACTCGAATAGCATCTGCACGAGCCGATGCGGAGTCGCGACCGTTGCCTCAGAGCGAGCACCGGACTGCAAATAAGGATTGCGGGTTCGATTCATCATTGCGTACATGCCGGATCCTCACTGCAACATGGCATCAAATGGCGGCAAATGTCTACATCGACGATCAAGCAGGAATGCCCCGAGCCGCGCGACGGCTTTAGTGACGCCTCAAGACGCTCAGCGTCAATCACACCCTACAAACCTCGTCCGTGCCACGAGGCCACATCGACCCACCTGCTCGTTACTGAGACCCCACAGGTGCTGACCTGTCTCTGATGCAGTGACGGCCCGATTGGTCCAATCTTGAGCCTGAGGCCGCGTCAATCTGAACACCACCCGCAATCGCCCACCCGCACTCCGCAGGTTCCGCTCAGAGCACTCGTGATATTCGTCGACTCACTTCCACCGCGTATTCCTCAGGAGCGGAGTCTTTGTCCACCGGGGCTCATTGGCTCGATTGGTGGGCACCGATTGAATACTGACCCGAGGGCCCGATCCGCCGGACACAGACCGAAGACACAAAAAACCAAAACGGGGTTCAGCGCCGAATGTCAGGTCAGGAACGCAGACGGCGACGATATCTGACGACGCAGACCGGAGGCTCAACGCTGGAACCGCGACATCCGATGATGATCAACCAACGCGCTGACTCCGACTTAAGATTACGATCCACCATCGGTGGTTCATGCTAACGTCTTAGACCATACTAATTTATCTCGCACCGAGTGGACCAACCCGAACGATCAAAAGCCAATAAAAACAAGACCCATCAACGTCAAAAACCAAAAGGAGATGCTGCCATGAGCCCCCCCTCGAACAACGCCTCCGAGAACACTGCAGCGCCAGAAACGGGCGTCTCACCGACGTCGGCACCCCGCTCCAATCGCAAGACCGTGGGCGCTTCGAAAGACACGGCAAGCCGCCGTCGATTTCTCCAGCTCGGCGCCGCGACCGCCGGCGCCGCCGCACTGGCCGCGCCCGCCGTGCTCACGGCCCAACAGCGCTATAACTGGCGCATGACCACGACGTGGCCCGCCGGCCTCGAATTCTTCCAAACAGGCCCCGGATCTGCCACGGACTTCGCCCGTCGCGTCGAAGAGATGTCCGATGGCCGCATCCGCATCCGGGTCTACTCAGCCGGCGAGCTCGTCCCCGCATTCGAAGGTTTCGACGCCGCATCGAGCGGTCGTCAAGTCCAAATCAACCACGGCTGCGCGTATTACTGGGCCGGCAAATCCTTCGCCGCACAATACTTCACCACCGTTCCGTTCGGCATGACCTTCCAAGGACACTACGCCTGGATTGCGCATGGCGGCGGTCAAGAGCTCTATAACGAGGTCTACGCGCCCTTCAACCTCATTCCGTTTGTCGTGGGCTCAACCGGCGTTCAGCCGGTCGGCTGGTTCCGCCGTGAAGTCCAATCACTGCGTGATTTCCGCGGCCTGAACATTCGCATGCCTGGCCTCGCTGGCGACATCTACAACGCAATCGGCGCCAACGCTCGCCTGCTCCCCGGCGGAGAACTGTTCGCCGCACTCGAACGCGGCACGATCGATGCGGCCGAGTGGGTCGGTCCGTATTCCGACCGTGCCCTCGGCTTGCACAATGCTGCAAAGATCTATTACGCCTCAGGCTGGCATGAACCCGCCACCTGTACCGAAGTCGCCATCAACAAAGATGCCTACGAATCGCTGCCTAGCGAGCTTCAGTCCGTGATCCGTAACGCAGCGGCCGCCTGTGCCATCACTTCACACACCTGGCTCGAAGCACGCAATGCCGATGCCCTCGATGACCTCGTGCAAAACCACGGCGTGCGCTTCTTACCTCTGCCCGACGACGTCATCGCCGCCCTGCGCGAAGCGACCGCCGACATCCTCAACGAACAGGCCAGCCGCGATGACCTCGTACGTCGAGTTCACGAAAGCTTTTTCCGTTTCAAGGCGCGTCACGATCGCTGGCAATCCAACTCAGAGACGATGTTCCAGACTCAGATTCGCGACCTGGGCGGGGCAATCCTTCGCAGCTGAACCAGCGCCGCGCAGCTGCGCGCGCCCCCACACGCGGCTCCAAACCACGAGATCAACGGATCGAACCGGATACTCGAGCCGCACATCCGGCGCAGCCGCGACATGCCGGGAACAGGAAACGGCCTCCGCGGTCTACGAACCGTTGAGTTTTCACAAGCCACCGACTCAGGCGGACGCGCAAAGCGCCAAAGCATTACACCGCGTGTACGACAATCACCCACACGGTCTCGCGGCAGCGGGACCGCGCCGCGGTTCGATCACCAAGACGTCACATGCGGGCGGCTCGGATTTTCGGTAAACCGTATACTGAGCACCTCCGCGACAGCGTCGGCATGCGCAATGCTGCGCTTAACAAACAGGCTCAAAGGGTCGGTCGGCAAAACTCTTCACAACGCAACGCACCGGACCGAGCCGCTAACATCAACCCATCGTCAGACGGAGTACCAATGACTCACGAACTTCCTGCATTGCCCTACGCCCACGACGCCCTCGAACCGTTCATCTCCAAAGAAACCCTCGAGTTTCACCACGATAAGCATCACGCCACCTACGTCACCAAGCTCAACGGCTTGATTGGCGGCACCGAATTCGAAAGTGCGAGCCTCGAAGACATCGTTCGCAACGCCCCCGCTGGTGGCATTTTTAACAACGGTGCGCAGGTCTGGAACCACACTTTTTACTTCAACTGCTTGGCGCCCAATGCTGGCGGCATGGCGACGGGCGCACTGGCCGACAAGATCAACGCGACCTTCGGCTCCTTCGATGCATTCAAGGAAAAGTTCACCGACTTAGCTGTCAACAACTTCGGCTCTGGCTGGACCTGGCTGGTACAGAACACAGATGGTTCGCTGGAAATCGTCAACACCTCGAACGCCGGCAACCCGCTTCGCGACGGGAAGACTCCATTGCTGACGTGCGACGTCTGGGAACACGCCTACTACATCGACACCCGCAACGCGCGTCCAAAGTACCTCGAGAACTTCTGGAACCTGATCAACTGGGAATTCGTCGGTCGCCAGCTCACCGCGTAGGCCGACGGGCCACGGGCGCGACCGGCTCTGCGGCAACGCACTGCGTTAATTCTCTAAAGGCCGGCGCACCGACACGACTGAACGCAAAAGTGCCGCAACGAGTGCCTTGCACCAGGGGCACACAGACCGTCGTCCTTCACACCTCGCGAAACCTCGCGAACAGGCACCCTCAAAAGGTGCCTGTTCGCGTTTTTTGGCCATCAAAGTTTGACGTCGAGACAGCCACAGAGTCCGAACCGCCGGACCGCCGAAGGCCACATCCACAGAGAGGCCGAAAATCGAGCATCCGATATCTGACACCGACGACACGCCGATCCCCCGTATTGATCGCGACGAACACAACGGAAACGCCCCGCCACTCGCATATCTCCCCGCGCCGCGTTATGTTTAGGGATCACTCAGCTCAACGGCATCGCCCATGAACGGCTGGGCAAAACCCAAAAAAAGAACCCTGAAAAAGCCTGACACCATTCTCTTAGCGAGCCATCCAGCGGATCGTACGTCGTGTCCCGATTGAATCATCGCTTATACCATCCATCGACCGACCACGAACCCGCTGCACTTCATCTCTGCGAGCGCTCGACACCCGCACGGCATCGACGCATCAAGGGCAGTATCTGACGACGAAGACCCTAAAATGACGCCACACCCCGCGCTACAAACCACTTACAACCGGCTCGACGTCGGCTTCGTCCGCGGCGAAGGTGCCTGGCTCGAAGACGAACAGGGACGGCGGTATCTCGACGCCCTTTCGGGTATCGCCGTTTGCGGCCTCGGCCACGCCCACCCTGAAATCGCACGCGCGCTGTGCGAGCAGGCACACACGCTCATTCACACCTCGAACATCTATCGCGTCCCCCTCCAGGAACGGCTCGCCGAACGGCTTTGCGAAATCTCGGGCATGGAGCGCGTGTTCTTCGCCAACTCGGGCGCCGAAGCCAACGAAGCCGCAATCAAGCTCGCGCGTCTGCACGCCCGGCGAAAAAGCATCCAGCACCCCAAAATCATCGTCATGGAAGGCAGTTTCCATGGCCGTACGCTGGCCACACTCTCTGCAACCGGCAACACCAAAGTCCGAGACGGCTTCGAACCGCTGGTCGAAGGCTTCGTTCGCGTGCCGTACGGAGACGCAGACGCGGTCGCCGCGCTCACCCACGATCCGGACATCGTCGCCGTCCTCGCCGAGCCCATCATTGGCGAAGGCGGTATCCGCATCCCACCACCGGGCTTCGGTCAGCGCCTGCGCAAGCTCTGCGACGAACACGACTGGCTGATGATGTGCGACGAAATCCAGGCCGGAATCGGGCGGACGGGTCGCTGGTTTGCCTATCAACACCAGGGCTTCATCCCCGATGTACTGAGCATCGCCAAAGGTCTGGGCAACGGGGTGCCGATCGGCGCGAGTCTCGTCGCCGGGCGCGCAGCCGACCTCTTCACCCCCGGAAAACACGGCACCACCTTCGGCGGAAATCCGCTCGTCTGCCGCGTGGGGCTGAGCGTCATCGACATCATGGAACGCGACCAGCTCCTCAGTCGAGCCGAGGCCCTCGGTGCCCGTATCGCACAGGGCCTCCGCCAGCGCATCGGTGGGCTTCCCATCGTGCAAGAAATTCGCCAAATCGGCCTCATGCTGGGCGTCGAGCTGGATCGCCCTTGCCCCTCCCTCGTCGCGACCGCGCTTGACGAGGGCTTGCTGCTCAACGTCACCGCCGAGAAGGTCATCCGTCTCCTCCCACCATTGATTCTGAGCGACGAGGAGGCCGATCGCATCGCCACTGGCGTCTCCGTCTGCGTCGAACGATTCTTCTCAGAGATCTCGGCCGAGTCCCAAGCCAACCTCAAAGAAAGGCACGCATGACCGCCACGCCACGTCACTACCTCTCTTTCGCAGACTTGAGCGGCACCGAAGTACGCCGCCTTATTCAACGCGCCATCGAATTGAAAACCGAGACGCGCCGCGGACATCACCACGACCATCTACTCCGCGGTAAGACACTCGGCATGATTTTCGAAAAATCTTCGACTCGCACGCGCGTATCGTTCGAAGTCGGCATGCGCCAACTCGGCGGTCACGCGCTGTTCCTATCACCGCGAGACACCCAACTTGGCCGCGGCGAGCCGATCGAAGACTCAGCGCAGGTGCTGTCGCGAATGGTCGATGGCGTCATGATCCGTACCTTCGAGCACGAAAAACTCGAGCGCTTTGCGGCTTTCTCGCGCGTGCCCGTGATCAACGGTCTGACAGACTACGAACACCCGGTACAGCTTCTCGCCGACCTGCAAACCTACTTCGAGCACCGCGGCGATATCAGCGGGCGTCGAGTCGCCTGGATCGGCGACGGCAACAACATGTGTCACAGCTACATGCTCGCCGCAGCAGCACTCGACTTCACACTCATTGCCGCCTGCCCTGTCGGCTACGAGCCTGATGCGCAGCTCACCGAGCGCGTCGGCGGCGCCTTCGAACTGGTCCGGGAACCGCAGGCCGCGGCCGCCAACGCCGACCTCATCGTCACCGATGTTTGGGCCAGCATGGGGCAGGAAGACGAAAAATCCGCGCGCCGTCAAGCCTTTTCAGGCTTTTTCGTCGACGACGATCTGATGAAGAGGGCGCGACCCGATGCGCTATTCATGCATTGCCTGCCCGCGCACCGTGAAGAAGAAGTCGCGACCAGTGTCCTCGAAGGGCCACAGAGCGTTGTTTGGGACGAAGCCGAAAACCGCCTGCATGCACAAAAGGCATTGCTCGAAATGCTGCTCGCCTGAAGCCATCAGTAGCAGCATCGAGCATTAAAGACTCGGTCGCTCGCATCCGCGTACGACTCTCTGATTCGCGCGCGCGGAGCCTACGGCGAGCACGGCCGTCAGTCTCATGTCGCCTAGGCCTGGTCCGATTCCGAACGGCCTTCAACTCCGCAGAACATGATCCGGTGCGGGCTCGGTCGAATCCGCCGTCAATCCGCCGTCAAACGGGGTGATGCGGATGAATCTTGACACGAGCATAAGCATGCAACCATTCCGTCACATCATCAATCTAGTCTAGAACGAACTCAATCGACCCACGGGCTGAGCATGAACGACACAGCGATCGACGTCACCAACCCCGAGCTGTACCTCAACCGTGAGTTATCGCTGCTGCAATTCAACCGTCGAGTCCTCGAGCTGGCGCTCGATGAATCGATGCCGCTGCTCGAGCGTCTGCGTTACCTGTGCATCTCGTCAACCAATCTCGACGAATTCTTCGAGGTTCGCGTCGGCTCGCTTTATCAACAGATTGATCTCAATGTCGCCACGATTGGCCCTGATGGACTCACCCCACACGAACAGATCGAGCGCATCAGTCGCGAAGCCCACGCCCTCGTCGAAGACCAATACCAAACATTGAACGACGTCCTGATTCCTGCGCTGACGGAGGAAGGCATCCGCATCGTTCGGCGCACTCACTGGAATCGCGAGCAACAAGCCTGGGTACGGGAATTCTTCGAAGACCAGCTACTGCCGGTACTCACGCCCGTCGGCCTCGATCCAGCGCATCCGTTTCCGCGAATCCTAAATAAATCCCTCAATTTTATCGTTACCCTGTCCGGCAAGGATGCCTTTGGCCGTGAGTCGCGCCGCGCGATCGTCCAAGCGCCCCGCTCCCTGCCCCGTGTCATCCGCATGCCTGCCGACGTCGCCGAAGGGCCCTACGACTTTGTACTGCTGTCGTCGATCCTGCACGCCCACGTCGAAAACCTTTTTCAGGGCATGAAAATCAACGGCTGTTATCAGTTCCGGCTGACGCGCAACTCGGATCTCTTCGTCCAAGAAGAAGAAATCGATGATCTGCTCAATGCCCTCGAGGGCGAGCTCCCCACCCGCAACTACGGCGCCGGTGTTCGCCTCGAAGTCGCCGACAACTGTCCCGCCGACGTCTCTTCCTTCCTGCTCAAGCAATTCCAGCTCGATGCCGATGATCTCTACCAGGTCAACGGACTGGTCAACGTCAACCGCTTGATGGCGATCCACGATCTCGTCGACCGGCCCGAACTCAAGTTTCCGGGGTTCACCAGCGCTCAACCCAAACACCTGCAAACCGCCGCCCTGTTTGAATCGATTCGCGAACGATCCGTACTACTACACCACCCCTACGAATCCTTCCTGCCCGTGATCGAGTTCATCCGGCAAGCCGCCACCGATCCCGAAGTGCTCGCAATCAAGCAGACGCTGTATCGCACCGGCACCAAATCGCAGCTCGTCGAATGGCTGATCGACGCCGCGCAGGCTGGCAAAGAAGTCTCCGTCGTGATCGAACTGCGCGCGCGTTTCGACGAAGAAAACAACATCGAACTCGCCAACCGCATGCAAGACGCAGGCGTCCACGTCACCTACGGTGTAGTCGGTTACAAGACCCACGCCAAACTGGCCCTCGTGGTCCGCCGCGAAGGCGACCATATCCGGCGCTACGCCCACCTCGGTACCGGCAACTACCACGCAGGCACCGCCAAGGCCTATACCGATTACGGCCTGCTCACCGCCGACCCCATCATCACCGAAGACGTCCACAAGGTCTTTCAACAGCTCACCGGGCTCGGCAAAGTCTCCAAGCTCAAACAACTACTGCAAGCGCCTTTCACTTTGCACCAAGCCATCATCGATAAGATTCATCGTGAGGCCGAAAACGCCCGTGCAGGAAAGCCCGCGCACATCATGGCCCGGATGAACTCGCTGATCGAACCCGAAACCATCGCCGCACTCTACAAAGCGTCTCAAGCAGGCGTGCGGATCGATCTCATCGTGCGCGGCATCTGCTGCCTGCGCCCCGGGATTCCTGGGGTTTCGGAAAACATCCACGTCCGATCGATTCTCGGACGATTCCTCGAACATTCGCGCGTGTTCTGGTTTGCCAACGATGGTGGCTCCGAACTCTATCTCTCCAGTGCCGACTGGATGCCGCGTAACTTCTTCCGGCGAGTTGAAGTCGCGTTCCCGATTCACGACCCCAAAATGCGCGATCGTGTCGTCGAGGAATGTCTAACCGGCTATCTGCGCGACAACACTCACGCTTGGGTTCTACAGAAAGATGGCAGTTATCGGCGCATCCATCCCGAAAACGGCGAAGCGCCCTTTACGATCCAGAATCACCTGCTCGCGCACCTGATTCACGGAAGCAACTGATACCGCCGGAGAGACCACTCGATCACCTACGGACGATCGAGTGGTGCCGCAGCGAGCGCCAAAACTTGCGGCGCATCACGCAACTGCGCGAGACCCGCACGCATCACGCTCAACTCCGCCACTCGACCGCCTGAGCAAAGTGCAAACCATCCGGGGTGTTTCCGGGTGATGACTTGTGGGACTCCATGCGAAATCGCTGGACGCTCGCACATCGCTCTTGAGTCCTCAGGAAGGTTATCTTGAGCGCCTTGAGGCACTCTCGCTCAGGAAATACCGCATCACCCTCTGCGAAGGCGCGCCGCCGCGCTGCGCGGTGGCCGCCCCTCGCTGAATCGCTCGTGCCGTCTCGACCGCTGCGCTTCGGTCAGCCTTGCACGGCCTCCCACCCACGGCTTTCTGCAGCGTGTCCCCACACGACAAGGCGACAAAAATAGACAATCTGCTCGCATGCAGACTTTGTTTAACGGCTCGCGATCGATCCAAGATCAGACGACGCCCGAGGGCCTAGACCCTAGCAGCCGGATATCGCGCCGCCTACGAAGCACTGAAACCGCGCGGCTTTCCTTTTATTGAAAAGATTAAAAAGCAGCAGACCTCGGTTCGCTCGCCAGGCCAATCTTTCAGGCAAATCGTTCAGGCGGACGACTCCGAGCCGTAAGTCAACGTCCAGCCGAGACGCTGTAACTCCACTGCCTCCTCGTCAAGCTCGGCGGCGGTCAACGGATGTTGATCAAGCCAGCCCCGCGGGAAATCCAAATGCAACTGCCGTGGCTCGTCGCTGCGTGCAGCAAACGGCGTCGACTGCCTGCTGCGCGAACGCTGCAACAAGACCGCAAGCCTGAGTGCGACGGTCAACGCGATCAGACCGGGCCGACGTGCCTCCGCCCAAACATCAAAAAGTTTGGGCGTCACCCGCCGTCGATGCAGACGCACCAACAGCGCAATTTCCTGCTGCTCGGTTTGTGAAAAACCGGGCAGATCGGCATTCGCGAGCAAATACTCACCGTGTTTGTGATAGCGATCATGAGACAGCACAAGCCCGATCTCGTGCACTGCCGCAGCCCACAACAGCCGCTGCCGATCAGCAAAGCGCAACCCGTGGCCCACTGCAACGGCTGGAAACAGTCGGTCGGCGGCTTCGGCCACCCGTTCGGCATGGGCCGTTGCGACGGCAAAACGATGTTGCAACTGCGCAATGGTCGCCGGCCGAGTATCCGCCGCTGTATCGCGGCCCAACAAATCGACGACCACGCCTTCGCGCAGCGCCGTCTCAGCGGGGAAGTAACGTTCAATCCCCAACACCTCGAACGCCGCCAAAATGATCGAGAGCCCCCCAGCAATCACGGGGCGACGGTCCTCACCGATGCCAGACAGCTCGCAGCCATCCGCCCCGCCAGCCTCGATCATGCGCGTACGCAAAGTCGTCAACGCCGCAGCCGAAGTGCCCGGCGCGTTTTCTAGTCCCATCGAATGCACGGCCCGGTCCAGCGCCAACAATGTCCCCGAGCTACCCAGAACGCGATCCCATCCACGCGCACGGTAGCTTTCAGCAATCGGCTGCAGCTCCAGAGCCGCGTGACGCACCGCATCACGAAAACGACTGGCGCTCCATCGACCGTCCGGAAAAAAGCGCTGCGAGTAAGTGACGCAACCCATCTCAAGACTCTCGGCCTCAACCGCATCACCGGCTTCACCGATGATGAACTCGGTCGATCCGCCACCGATATCGATCACCAAACGACGCTCACCCGACTCTGCGAGATCGTGCGAAACGCCAAGGTAAATCAGGCGCGCCTCCTCGCGACCCGAAATGATCTCAACTGGATGCCCCAGCGCACGCTCAAACGCTTCGAGCAAATCGCGTGAGTTCTGCGCCCGCCGCAGGGTATTCGTACCCACAGCACGTACCGCGCCGCGTGGCAGATGGCGAACGCGCTGGCCAAACCGTCGCAGACATTCAAGAGCTCGACCGTAAGCCTCATCGCTCAAAAATCCCTCGCTATCGAGCCCCCCAGCCAGCCGCACCGTCTCCTTCAAACGATCGATCTTGTGCAATTCGCCATTGCTCTCACGCACCACGATCATATGAAAGCTGTTCGAACCAAGGTCAACGGCCGCGACTTCCCGACGATCATCTTCCGCGCGATCACCTTCATCGAAAGACTCCGGGTGGGCTTTCACCAACCCCGACACCGCGGTGACACGCTCACGCTCCGACATAGGCGATTCGACAACAGGCATGACTTCTCCACAACGATGACAACGAACTCTCGCATCATCTCACGTTCACTATCGGAACCACGCCAACCGCGGCAATCGAACGCGCGATTGATCGACAAACGACAACGACGCCTGACCGGCCACACCGAGCAGCGGCGCTCGCGATGAACCCTAGGGTCGGCACGACTCAAGTACCGTCAGAATTCAGGCCATCAGAACTCAGGTGCCGATGCGCTCGACGAGAGATTCCAGCAAACCCAAAGGCAAGATCGCGTGCAACCGAGCATTCACTTGGCCTCGGCTACGCGAAGGCTCACGGGGGAGATCGACGATGGCCGCCGTCGCCTTGTCGAAAGGTAAAACACCGCGCGCCTCGCGCCGCCCTTCGCACAACCACGTCTCGAGAACTCGTGACAGATCAGGCTCATGACCGAAAACGAAAAAACCACTCCGCAGGCGTAACGAACTCGCGGGATCACTACGAGCCCGCATCGTCGTCGCCGCAGCGTCGAACAAAGCGGCACGCAATCGCTCGGGACTCAACGGCGGATCAAATATCGTCCGATCATCAATCATCGACTCAAGCGGCAGCCCTGCCGAACGCGCCAGCGGCTCGGCGGTCTGTAGCGCCCTACGATAGGTGCTCGAAAAAACTCGCGTCGGACGCGGGCCGATCGCCGCCAGCACCTCCGCCAACAGCTGCGCCTGTTCGCGTCCGCCTGCCGTCAACGGACGCTCATGATCCGGCCGCTGTGGGCGATGACGCGAAAACGCCTCAGGCGTACCGGCCTCTGCGTGGCGCACCAACACCACGAGCAAACGATCAGAACCCAAGTGATCACCGTTGTTCATGGTCAGCCCAAAGTACCCATGAGTCGAACAAAGTTAACCGTCAAGTCAGAAGAACCGAACGCTGCTGGTGTCTGAATTGAAGCCCGGATACACACCCCAAATTCAATCGGACCAAATTCAAGCGGGCTCCAAGTCCGGGCCATGAAAGACCAGAGCATGTCCAAACCCAGATTCACGCAACATCGGGCCCGCTCCCCCACCCATACGAATCGGGCCGAAAACGCAAAAAACCGAACTCACCTTGTGTCGAGCGCTTTGATCGACCCCAGGCCGACACCCAAAACCCGCTCGATGGCTAAGACGCCCCAAGGCGCCGAAACCGCAGATTCGACTCAAGGAATAGCCCCGCTTCAGATTGTGTTGATTCGCGATGACGAAAGGGTGACGATGGGCCGGGCAAGGGCGACAACGACGACACCTCGTCAGCCAGACCACTTCGACTCGCGATCCTCGGCCAAACGACGCGTGACCCGAATTCGGAACTCAAACCACCCGGCCGCTCAATTCGGCTGGCGTCGCTGGAAACGCTCACACGCCGCGCGATGTGGCGGAAACACACAACGAAACACCGAACCCACGCCCAACTCGCTTTCGATCTCAAGCTGAGCCGAATGACGCTGGAGTACGTGCTTGACGATCGCAAGCCCGAGTCCCGTGCCGCCGGAATGCCGCGATCGATCGCGCTCCGCACGATAAAACCGCTCCGTCAACCGCGGAATGTGCTCAGGCGCGACACCAATGCCTTCGTCGTGAACCGCAAACACCAAACGCCCGTCCGCTCGCCGGGTCCAACGCATCTCGATGTCGCGCTCAGCGGGGGTATAGCGCACCGCATTCGACAGCAAATTGGCGAACGCCGAATGCAACTCGGCCGACGACCCGCGCAAACCGCAATCGGACTCGATCACCAAGCGCACGGTTTGGGATTTCGCTGCCGCCATGATCTCGGCATCACGCTGCAATTCGGCCACCATCGCCACCACATCGACCGGCTCGAGCGACGCCTGTGGATGCTCTTGACCTTCAAGTCGGGCCAATGTCAGAAGATCCTCGACAATTCGCTGCATCCGCTGCGCCTGCGCCTGCATCGACGCGAGCGACGGGCGATAGTCATCGGGCAACGCCTCGTCGTCGAGCAACGTTTCGAGGTACCCCGCAACCACCGTCAGCGGCGTGCGAAGCTCATGAGACACATTGGCGACAAAATCTCGACGCATGCGATCGAGCCTGTGCAAGCTCGACACGTCACGCAACGCCAACAGATAACGACCCGAACCATAGGGCACGATGCGCGCCGACATCTGCAGCTCGCCACGCAGGGCGAACTCGATCGGCGAGTCGAAATCGCCACGCGTCAGATAATTCACAAAAGCGGGATCACGGATCAACTGAACCACAGGCCGGCGCAAATCCAGCGGGCTCTGCAAGTCCAGCAAGCGGGATGCGGCCTCGTTGAACCACTCGACCTCATAACGAGCGCCAAGCACGACCATCGGATCCGGCATCGCCGCCGTCGACTCCTGAAACCGCGCCAGCAACCGCGCAATTCGCGCCTTGCGCCGCCGATAACCCTCGTGCAACAGATATTGCAGATGCGCCAGCCAATACCAGACACCGAGAAGGTGGTTCGGTGGAACGCTCGGTTCCGAGCGACTCCAGCGCAGCATGCTGATGAATTCCAACGCATGCCATGAAATGAAGAGCAACAGCGCCCCAATCGTCACCGCGGCACCCGGCAACCACTTCGCAAAAACCAGCGCGGGCAGCACCACGAACGCCGCCCGCAACGCCTCCGACACGGCGAGCTGGCGAAGCGAGATGGGTTGCATCAAACGAATCACGGCGCCACTCTTTCAGAGACTACGACCACGTCTCATGCCCCCACGTTTCGCGCGATGACGCTCGGCGCGATGGCGGCGATGCCATCAGGTTTTTCCTTCCAACGACGCCACACTGCGCACCCGGACAACGACCCGCGCGAGCGCACGGCTGAGCCACCCAACCGATCACCGCGCGGAGACACGGACCAACACGGTCGATCACGTGTCAAACACGCTCGGAAAAACGATAGCCCGCGCCGCGCACTGTTTGCACGAAGCGATCATGACCCGACGGTGCCAACACCTTGCGCAAGCGCAGAATGTGTACATCGACGGTCCGTTCCTCGACGTAGGTATTCCGGCCCCACACTCGATCAAGCAACTGACCGCGCGAGTACACGCGCTCGGGGTGGGTCATGAAAAAATGCAGCAGCTTGAACTCGGTCGGCCCCATCTCGATCGCCTTGCCATGCACACTGACGCGATGACTCAGTGCATCCAACTCGAGACCGTCGACGTCGATGACGGGATCTTTTTCGTTCGAACTCGTACGCCGCAGCACCGCCTTGACGCGCGCGATCAGCTCTCGCGGCGAGAATGGCTTGGTGACGTAATCGTCGACACCGGATTCAAGGCCCGCGACCTTATCATCTTCCTCACCGCGCGCCGTCAACATGATGATCGGCAAATCACGCGTGTACTCATCACGCTTGAGGCGACACGCCAAATCGACGCCGCTCATGCCCGGTAGCATCCAGTCGATCAGGAGCAGATCGGGCAGGCGCTCCGCCAGCCGCTCCTGAGCCTCCTGCGCATCTTCGGCCTCGACCAGCTCAAAGCCCTGTCGCCCCAGCGCGAACGCGACCATTTCGCGAATCGCCGGTTCATCTTCAACGATCAAAATCGAGCGCCGTGCCGCGGTCTCGCTCTTGCGGCTTGTCATCACATCGAGTGCCATGCTCACTCTCCGAACTCATCAACACAAAAATTCCGACGTCGAGAAACAGCATCGGGACTGTCCCCAAATAACACGCATCATTGGCCTCAGCGACTTCTTCAGCGTCCTCGCAGCCCCTGAGGTCCTGTACGACACGCAACCCGAATGCACCCGGATGCTGGGTGTCGGCGGCTTTCGTCCACGCCCAACGAACACCCTGCGCCAGCGCCCCAGGTCCACTCACGCCAAATCAGCCTTCGAAAGCGCATCCAGAAGCCCACGGCGCCAGCGTAGCTCACCCGCCGCCCCGAGAATCGCACGACCGAGCACGCGCTGATGCTCGTCCATCAGGTGACAGTATTACGAGACATTCGTGACGGCTTGGTGACGCATGAGTGACACGCAGCCGCGACCGAGCCACTAACGGCTCGCGCGTCTACCTTTAGCATGCGGTGCCCGCTCGCATGCTTTGCCGCGAACGACAAGGGCATTCGATGATCACACGACCGTCATGCCCAAACCGGTTACTCGGCCTCCAACCACAAGGTTTCACCACAAGGCTCGACACCCTAGAGTCCATACGCAGCAGACATGACCGCCCCGTCCGACACCCCAATGGCGTCGTCCCCCAGTAGCCGTTTCTCGAAACCGTTCATCGGACCGTTCATGAGGTCATCAGTACGCTCAGGCCATCCTATCGATACCACCTACGATCGGTGATACCGAGGTGGACAATCGTCGTGTCACCCACAGGAGATCGTCTTCGATGACATCAAAAGCTCACTCCGCCATGACCGCACGAATCACATCGAAAACCACGAGCATCCGCCCAGCCCTGCGGTCGAGCGGCCTTCGCCTGATCACCATCGGCACAGCGATGCTCCTGACCCATCCGGCACTCGCACACGACACTGAAACCGGTACCCGACCCGAGGTCCACCTCAGCACCCACGTCACCGAGCGCCTTTCGAACGACACCATGCGGGCTCACCTCGAGATCCGCGAACGCGCCAACGAGCTTGCCAAAGCCAGTGAAGCGGCCAACGCCAGGATCAGCGCTCTCGCCGATCGACTGCGAGAAACACCGAACATCACAGTAGAGAATCAGCGTTACCAAAGCGTCTGGCTAGAGCCCTCCAACGCGCGCCGCAGCGACAAGAACCCACCCGACCATACGAATCCACACTGGGAGATCATCTACACCGTCACTCTGATGCAACACGAGTCCGAGGCGATCAACGAATCGAACCCAGAGCCAAGCGCCTTCGAGCCCGCCTTTGCCGAGCTGAGCGCTCTGATCGGCGAATTTCAGACGCAGGATATCGCCCTGACTGGCGTGAGTTTCGACGTCTCGCGCACGGCCCAGGACGAAGCGCGAGTCCGGCTACTGCCTCGCGCCATCCAAGCCCTCGAAAACCAGGCAAAAGCCACCGCCGCTGCGCTCGGCGCCACCGGCATTCGCGCGCAGCGCGTCCAGGTCCACGAAGATTTCGGCGGTTACGCCCAAGCAATGCGCGCAGACGTCGCATCGGTCGCGATGGCACCTGAGGTCGGTGCACCGCGCTTTGACCGCGGTGATAGCGAAATTCGGCTGTCGGTCAGCGGCACCTTCAACCTGATCGATCCGCCTGTTCGCGTCGCCCCGTAGGGAAACGCGAAGAAACGCTGAACGAATCAGGAGTGGACTGCAGCGCCAGGGACACAACCGGAGCGCTGCGACCCAAGTCATCACGAGCAATCAGGCGGTGCAAGCGAGTGCCGCATCGCACCCTTGTCGTACCCCGCGCCGCACGTCTTCGCAGTCAGGACCGGCGAACGGCGACTACCGCGACACATCAGGCGGCATCGCGGTGGTGCAGCACGAAGGCGATCTCAACACTGAAAGCGCCGACGCCGGCGTGATTCGTCATATGCCAACCGCGAGCCAGTAATGCATCGCGGGTTTGATCTGTCATTTCGGGATTGCCACAGATCAACACCGCGTCGCGTGACGCATCGGGCTGCGGCCAGCCGCGTTCTTCGTTCAACGCCCCCGACAAGAACCACTCGGCGCCACGGCGATTGGATACAAACGGCTCGCGCGTGACCGTCGGCACATACGTAAACGGCCGCAAGGACTGCAGCGCCTCGAGCGACTCGCGATACGCCAGCTCGTCGACATGCCGAACACTGTGCACCAAAACCACGTGCTCAAAACGTTGATAAAGATCGTCCGCCCGCGCCAACGACATAAACGGCGCCAAGCCCGTTCCAGTCGCGAGCAAGTAACACGTCCGGTCACCTGTCACATGTGACGCGGTCAACGAACCCGTTGCCTTGGTATTCACGTGCACCGTATCGCCCGGCTTGATGTTCACCAAACGCGACGTCAGCGGCCCATCCGGTACATGGATGCTCAGGAATTCAAGCTCTGGCTCGTCGTTCGTCGACACGATCGAATAAGCACGCGGCGTGAAAGGCCCACCATCGCCGCGCAACCCCAGCGTCACGAACTCGCCATTGCGAAAGTTGAAACCCTCGGGTCGCGTCACGCGAAACGAAAATAGCTTTGGTGCCCAAGGGTGCGCCCAAGTCACCGTAGTCGGTTGATAAGCCATCGTTCTTCAGCCTCCCGCACTCGCTTTTTCAGTTCTGACCCGGTGTTCACCATCGTTGGCCATCCCGGCTCCAATGCCGAAGATTCAAACGCTCCACTCAAAAGCAAAACGCCCTCATTCCGGTGCCGAACGACGCTCGATCACCCAAAAATTGTTGACTGCGACGCTAGGTTATCAGCCCGAGAGGCGACGCCCAAGAAAACCGCAACGCAGTCACCATCTCAAGCGCGGGATCGTTGGTATTCCATGAGCGAGAAGCCCGCTACCCGAACAGGCATGACCACCACTGACGGACTCGACGAAACAGACACCGACACTCCGCCCGAGAGCCGGACGCCAGACCGAGGGCCTCGACGACAAAATTGAAGCCCCAGTCATCGCTGCCCCGAGCAAAAACGGTCCGGGCACCCAGATCGATCGCCGCTTCTAGTGGGCCGTTCATGGCACGCCATTCCTGCGCTGCCTGAAGACATCCCCGCCCAAAAAACAGCCCCCCAGAACTTGCATGCCAGTATTCGAGCGCCACAGTTTCAGCGTCGAGTCGCGAACATTGAGGCTCGATCAACAAATCCCGACAGCCACGGTCGCCCCGTGCCGCGACACGGCGTCGCGACATCGATACAGCGTCCTGGTCAGGCAAACGGCCTTCGTAACCGCACGACTCGAACACCACGGTCCAAACGACTCCACGATGAGAAGAAGTTCGTCAGAACGCCGCGCGCCAAAAGCATTGATAAAACAACTCATCGACTCATAAATAAAATTTTGTTGCGAAGATTCAGCATTTGCTTATAAGGCGAAAAAACCACTAAAAATCTTGACAACCGCCAACCGCAAATGGAACGCCCGAACTCGGATTCGCCCGATGCCCAACGCCTGAATCACTCTCTCGCGATTGCATGCTCTGAATGCCTCAATGACCCGGCCCGCGACGTCGACGGATTCGCTGATTGAGTATTCACGTCAAACGCCCGCGTGACAAAACGGCCACCCCTTCGACCAAGAGCAAACGATCCAAAAGATCATTACAGACAGAGACAAATCCAATGATCGCGTGATGCCTGCGGCATCGCACGCTCGACCTCAACCGCACGACGACCAACGCGCAAAAAAGAAGCCCGCACAGATTGCTCTAGCCCTCAGGCACATTCACGAACGCCACACCCACAAGGACAACGATGCAACTCGACGACGACCTCTCCGACATCACCGACAGCAACGAAGACGTCAACGTCAACGTGCCAAAATCAGCTCAAGCCCCGATGGCCGCCCGTCGAACGCTCGAAACCCTTCTCGAGCGACGCGCGCTTGCCCGACGTCTCCGTGACGACCTCGAAGACGACAGCAATCTCGACACCATCGAATGGTGAAAACTCATGCTAAAACCGCCCGGGCTGCCGAGCGCACTCAATCACCGTGGGCGCTCATACGTCGCGACTGAGCGCTCGATCAGCACGCTTGGCCTTCGGCTTTGCTCCACGGAATCCACGCACAGCAAGCGAGTCAGAACGAAAGCTCGACGACGATCCAAACAGTCGGAACTGCAACGATCAGGGCCCAAACAGCGCCCCACCAAGGCCGGCGTAGACGGGGCGGAACCTGCGACCCGGCGTCCAACTCGAGCGCTTGCGCGGTCTTTTTTCCGTGCAACATCGGGCCCACCAACCGCCGCCTTCGCACAAACTCATAAAACGCCACCGCCGCGAGGTGGAGCGCAATCAGTCCCAGCAACACATCAAAGTTGCCGTGATGCAGTCGCGTCCACCAACGTCGCGCCTCGCGGCTCACCTCCCCCGCCAACGGCCCAGAATTGAAAATATCGTCGCTCGAAAACAATCCGCTGACGGCTTGCAACATCAAAACGCCGAACAATGCCAAAACCGACAACGCCGCGAGCGGACTATGCCCCGGACCGGCGGACACACGACCACAAAGATAAGCCCAGACCGTGACCGGACCGCGGACGAAACGACTGAACCGTGCCGTTTCGGAACCAAAAATTCCCCAGCCGACGCGAAAGATCAACACACCGATCAGCGTGATACCGATCGCCTGATGCCAGCGAAACAGCGTGATGTCGCCTGCCGTGTACCACGCTGCCGGCAGCAATAAAACGATGGCCCAGTGCGAAAATCGTACCGGCCAATCCCACACGCCTACGAGCCGCGTTCGGCCATCTTGAATCATTCTGCTCTCCCACAATCGTCGCCCTGCATTTCGCCCATCACGCCTAGCACCTCGACAGCAGGCTCTCAAACGCCTGAATCCTCCAGCCAGCACCACGGGTCGCGCCGATCGTCGCGACCATCGTCGTAACCTGTGTCACCGTTCGGCGCACACACCCGCCCAGATCGAAACATCCTGCCGATCGCGCTTGATGGACAAACCGCACGCCCATCGACACCGAGCGCGTCTTTTCGTCTCGGCCCCGTACGGCGTTACGCAACTCTCGACCGAGCACCGACGAACACCAGACCGCCGGATGCAGCATGGTATCCTTACATGATCCAAACACTACGGCGCCATCCGAAATTGAGCGGCGCCGCCCTTACGGCGACCCCATGACGTGCTGACCGGCCTGCCACAGCCCACAACTCAGATGCAGAACGCGCCGCTCACGCTGCGCACCTACGTGTACTTGGACGCGCTGCAACCGCAGCTCGCGTCCTACGTCGCAACAGCTGCGCAGGGTTTTCTGCCGAAACCCGGCGACAGCTGTCTGTGGCTCGAAGTCGCGCCGGGTATGGCGATCCATCGTCTGACCGACATCGCGCTCAAGGCGACGCAGGTGCATCTCGGTCAGATGGTCGTTGAACGCGCCTTCGGTTCTATGGTGATCCACCACCGCGAGCAGAGCAACGTTCTGCAATCCGCCGATATCGTGCTCAACAAAATCGGCGCGCGTATCGAAGATCGGCAAAAATGTCGTGTCACCTGGCAAGAAATCATTCGCGGCGTCAGCGCCGACCACGCGGTGCTCATCAACCGCCAGAACCGCAAAGGCTCAATGATCCTGCCGGGCCAGTGCATGTTCATCCTTGAGGTCGAGCCCGCCGGCTACATCATCCTCGCCGCGAACGAAGCCGAGAAAGCCTCAAACATCACACTCGTCGAGGCCCATGCAGTGGGGGCCTTTGGCCGCCTAACCCTCGCGGGTCGCGATGGCGACATCGAAGTCGCGGCACAAGCCGCGATTGACGCGATCACACGCTTGTCCGGCCAGCCAGCAGCGTCAACATCCAGCGTCTGACCCCCCGCGTAACGGCGCCCTTGAGGCGTTGCGTCCGCGGGCCATTCGCAACGCTAGAGGCCCGTCACCTCCGAGTCGACGCTTGCTTGCCCTCTGACCTAGTCCTCTTGCCCACCGTGCGCCACCAGCGCCAGTTGGGTGCGATTACGGCAGCGCGTCGTTTTCAGGATCTGGGACACGTAGAGCTTGACGGTGTTCTCCGAAATGCCCATCTCATATCCGATTTGATAATTGCTCATGCCTCGTGCGACATAGCGCACGACCTCCTGCTGACGATTGGTGAGTTTTTCGCGCCAATCCGCCGGTAACTCGGAATCGTCGCCATGGTCCCCCACGCGAGGCGCTTCACCGGTCCCGCGTATCGCCCGCAACTCATCGGACAGCTGTGAGATGCGCGCCTCGACGGCTTCTAGCTGACTGCCCAAACGACCCATCGAGCGCGTCGCGGTTCGCCGCCTCTCGACCCAATCAGCCAATCCACTCACCGACTCCAGCAAACGATCGGGGTCAACCGGCTTACCGATGAAATCCCGCACGCCGCGCTGCAACGACCCCAGCATCGTCTCCTCATTGTGATGTGCTGTCACGACGATCGACGCAAAGACCCGCTGCTCACCGAATAACCGCTCCAGTGAGTCGACCAATGCAAGTCCGCTCTCACCAGGCATCGCCAGGTCCGTCACAACCAAGGCGATATCCTGATCCGCCGAGAAACGCTCGCGCGCAGACCGAGCATCCAGAGCCCCGACCCAATCGAAACCCTGTGTGCCGAGATACTCACCCAGCTCCTCAACGATCTCTGGCTCGTCATCGACGATCAACACGCGAAAACGAGCCGACGTCTCCCCAGAGAGGACCGCCCCCTGCGTCGCCTTTGATGACATCATCGAACCCCCTACCGGCACATTCACAACCTGCGGATGCGGCATCGAATCACCGTCTGAAGACGCAACCTGCCTCGATTTGCGATGCAACATCGGCAACGATGTTTCAGCCGAGGCCATCGTCGGCGCAATTCCCGCCGATTTTGTCGTCCTACCGCCGTCCGAATCCCCCGGATCAGTGCCAAACGTGCAATGGCTCATGTCGATTGATCTCCCTCTCTAGTCTAAGTTGAATGAGCGCTTCGCCACGAAACACCGCCTCGACGTCATCGCCGCGGCAAAACCGCTGCCCGCTCACCCCTCCGTGACCCATTACCGAATGACCTCGACCGGAATCAGATACGCAAACCAACTGTTTCCATCATCCGCGTCTGAGATTAAAAGATACTTCGCGGCATCCACCTCGACGTCTCGACCCGTTGCGGTCTTCGAACGGGTTTCGGCACAAGCCCCACAAACCGACAGATGCCCCCACAGACTTGCGCATCCTCCAGAACGGCCGGCATTTCAGGTTCGCAGCGATCCTCACGAACATCAACGACGATTCGGCCCACCTTGCCGTCGAGGGTCATTCCATCAAAGGCAACGCCGCGCTCACAGACGCATGCATCGCGAGCCGTACTGACCTGTCGCCTGCATCCCGCTCACCGCCGTCAGAGGCCCCGTCGCTGTCAGCCGATGTGTCGTCACTCGCCATCGGCAACGTCACCGTGAAACAGGCCCCATCACCCTCATTACGAACGGTCAATTCTCCCCGCATCCGCAGAACCAGATCCCGCGACACGGACAACCCGAGCCCCGTCCCCTGACCGCTTTCCTTAGTCGTAAAAAAGGCTTCAAAGATACGCGGCAAGACCCATGCGGGCACACCGCCACCCTGATCGACGACCTCGAGCACCCAAGCGCCGGTAGGCGTCACCTGCGACCGTAACGTGATGACAGCTTCGCGCGGCAAATCACCCGATTTACTCCGACACGTCTCGATCGCATCGATCGCATTGGTCAACAAATTCACCAAAACCTGTTCAAGCTGAACGACGGACCCCCGAATTCGAACATCACCAGCCTCGATCTGTCGTTCGATCCGAACAGCAGCCTGCCGCAAGCGCTCACCCACCAAAAGCAGCGCTCCCTCGATCGCCACCGCCGGCGCAAATGTTTGATCGGAGCGTTCGGACCGCCGCCCGTAGCTGCGCAGCAGTTCGATGATTTTCGATATTCGGTCGACCTGATCGGCAATCCGCTCGAACTTGCCTTGGATCCGTCCTTGATCGACAGGCATCGCAGCGCGCAACGTCGCAAGAGCGTTTGTCGTCGCCAACCTGATGACATTCAGCGGTTGATTGATTTCGTGCCCAATGCCGACTGCCAACTCTCCGATTTCGCTCAAGCGCGCCGCATGGAAAAGCTGATTCTGCGCGTCTCGAAGCTCCGTATTGTCGCGCCCGACGATCTGATACTCCTCGACACGCCCATGGACATCACGAAACGCTCGAATCGACCAATGGACCCACCGTATCTCCTTTCCGGGCGACAACAGCCGCACCTCCAGCGATCGGCACGGTTCATCCATCGAACAGCTTTCGGCTTCACGTCGAAACTTTTCGCGGTCCGAGTCGCATAAAAAATCCAAGAATCGGCGCGCTCCAAGACTCTCGAGAGCGCCCGAAAAATAGCTTGAAAACATGCTATTGAAGAATCTCAGTGAAAAGTCGGCGTACAACACCGCGATCATCGCCGGCGCGTTCTCCACGACGTCCCGATAAAGATCCTCGGTCGCCCGCTGTCGCATTTCGGCTTCCTTGCGATCCGAAATATCCAGCCACACGCCGACCACCTCCATCGCGCCGGAGTCGTCGCGACGCTCAAGACAACTGGACTCTTCCTGCACCCAGCACCAACCGCGTGCCGGCACGCGAACCCGATACTCTGCGGAAAAAATCCCCCGCTTCCGGAGCGAATGCGATCGTGCCCTCAACACAGGCCAGTCCGCCGGATGCACACGTTCATGGAACACGCCCGCGCACGACATCGATGTCGCAGCCATTCCAAACAACCGCTCGCCACTCGCACTGATGTAGTGATAGCGCACCACATCGCCGTCGAGCGATTGACTGAACAACGCGATCGGAGCCTGGCCCACGATCTGATCGAGCTGCTTACGCTCGAGTCGAGCGACACGCTCCCGCTCCTTGACTGCGGTGATGTCGACCAGCGTTCCGATGACCTCCTCACCCCGACCGGCGTTGTCGGCGATCTTGTCCTGCATTCGCAACAACACCCAGCCACGCGTTCGCCCGTGCTCACCACCCTCGGCTCCAAGCCAAGGCAAGGCACGCTCGAGAGGTCCCGAGCGCGTCAATGCACGTAGGGCCGGGCGCATCAACCGACGCTGCAGCTCGGGTCGGACCTGCGGAGCAAACGCAGCGAGAAAGTCACCCAACCCGACGCGCTCGCCTGCATATCCAAGACCAGCCGCGAAAAAAAATGGACCCTCGAAACGAAACACATTCCGCCCCGGCTCCCACGCCCAACGCGACACACCGCTCAACGACATTGCCGTACCCAGCTCACGCGATAGCCGCCTATGCAACGACTCAAACCGCATCACTCGCAACGTCGCAACCAACGTTTCGTTGAATCGCTTCAACGCCGCCCGTGCTTCCCGCCACAACGCCACGATCGGCGCGACTTCTGCAAATTCCCAAATCAGCACATTCAGCATCGGCAAGCGATCATCATCAGCGACGGCCGAGTCAGCGCCTGAATGTGCAGACATTCCTCCAACACCAAAATCACCCGTCCCGCCCGGCGCAGAGTCCCCATCCATCGGAACCTGATACGCGATGGCGCCCGAACACCGCCGAAGGCGCAAGACTCTTGCTAAATCACCGTCAGGTGCCGATAGGTTCGCACCACCCGAATGCACCGGCTCTGAGACAGCCTGTTCAGCCCAACCGCCCTGACCACGATCCGCGGCGCGGTCATCATCGACGTCGCGCCACTCGCTCACGCCTGAATTTGCTCCGGAGAACGGCTCCCCCAAATCGCGCAGCGCCCGAAGATCATCGTGCTCCGAGCAATCAACCGATCCATCAGCGACCTCATTGGTGCCCGGCGTTACGATCGGACGCCACAACACCAGACACTCGCGTGGCATGTGCTCGAGCGCTGAAGAGTCCATCGACCACGGCGCCCGCTCATCCATCAACGCCTGCAAAGCGGGCGATACGGACGACCACACCGCCCGCGAACGCCAGGTCAAGGCCGAAACGACCTCGGCATCACGCAGGATCCCCGCCGACTCCGCCCGAGTCGCAACCCGACCTTCCGCATGAATCAAAGCACGCGCACCCAAAGACAATCCCGCTGCCTCGATGATCGCAGTCAACCGGTCCGCCAAGCCGTCGTGACCCGAGCGCAAACCCCGCAGCAATTGCTGCGTGGCCTGATCAAGCACCTTCGAACAAACATCTTCCGTGCTCATCCAGGACTCCGAGCCACCTCTCACCAATCCGAAAACGAATCCAATTTTTGGAGCCCCGAACCGCGTGCTCCCGAGACGACACCTCCGCGCGCCATCACGAGACGGCGCCGATCAACCCACAGCATTCTCGTCCGTACCGAATACAAACAACTCTCCCGCCTTCCAGAGTAATCGAACGCGCATCCAGCGACCCACCCACGCGCATCGCGCATCGCGCATCGCGCATCATGGCCAGATCGCTCTCAACGCACTCCGAAGCCACCCAGGAAAGCAAAAGCCATCACCCAGACGTCGTAGCATGAAACCGCGGATTCAGCGCGCGCGAACGATCCCCTTCGGCTGCACCTGCTCGTTTGGCCACCCGCCGGCCGAGCAAAACGAGCCCCAAAGATCACCGCCCGCTGATCCCTGTTTGTTGGCTCCAAGCAACATTCACCGAACTAAAAATATCGATGCCAATGGTGTGACAGCGGCGACGCGGAGGACACCGCCCGGACCATCAGGGTCGCCTCATCCAGCGGCAACCAATCGGCCCCCGAGGGGGCCACATAAAGTACCCGGCCTTCGCCCGATGCATCACAAAAAAACTTGCGGAAACGACCCACCGGCCAGAAGCGGTTGCCTCGCGCGGGATCCACCACCAATACATGACCCGAGCCCCAACCGCGCAACACGACAAAGTGCCCGGACGACGGCCCACGACCACGAGAACGCCAATGCACGACAGCCGGGCGATCAACCATAAACAAGTCATCGATACTCAACGCATACGCGTGAGCAAGATAACCCCGAGCCACGGCACAGGCCTGAAGATCCGCCAAGCTCGCTTCCTGATCCTCCCCGGTCGCCGCCAAAATATCCGCGAGCAACGGTGCTGCGGGACGATCACCGCCATCGATCGCCCGCAAAAGCATGGTCAAGGCCGCGGCGCCACACGACACCGGCCCCGTCTGCTCGACCCAACCATCCGTCCGACGCAACACATTCCATCGAATACTGCGCCTGAACGTCGCCCAGAAACCTTCATCCGTATCAACGACATCCCCACCACCAGCCTCACGTGCACCCATCACCGCGTCTCTCTTCTTGACCTCAGATAATCATCTGACACTCAGACTTTCGCACGAGGCCGCAACTCCTGAAACGCCCGGCAATGGGGCACAGGCACCAGGCTACGGGCTCCGGAGTGAGTCGTCACCAAGCCACGCACTCGACCGCCACGCCTCGATGAACCCTGTTCCATTACCGATCAACGCTCCGACAAGCGCCTCTAAAGCCAAAGCTCACGCGCCGTAGCCGAACAACCGCTGAAACATCGCGCCAACGAGCAACAACGCCACCAGCGCGAATGCCACCACCACAGCCGTCCGACCCAACGCCAAGCCAACCCGTACACGCAGCAACACCCCCAAACCCACCAGACTCGCAAGCGTTGCCGGAATCGCCAATCCCGGAACTGATCCAAACGCAAACGGCAACATCACGATCACGGTCCCGATTTGCATCGAACCCCAATCGATGTCTGCACCACAAAGACCCCGTGCACCCGCCCACATGGCCGCCGCCAAAACCACGACCAAAACCAGCAACGTCGTCGATGTCTCGATCAACCGAGCCCAAAACGCCTCATCGGTCACCCACACATGCACGATGCTGTTCACAGCGACGATCGAGACGAACGCCATTACCGCGCTCAACATCATCGCCGGACTCGGCCGAACGGCTCGCAACGTCCTCAAGGGCGCCATCGCCCAACCGCGCATCACACCGCCCAACGATTCATCGATCGCATCCCCCACGCGCTGATCCGCATCGCCTTCGGTTCGTTCACCCTCGCGCCTCCCATTCGACGACGCCGCAACCTGCGATGACACCGCTCTTGCAGCCGCCGCGCCACCATCGCCATCGCCATCGCCATCGCCATCGCCGTAGCCATCGTGCACAGGATCAGTCATAACGTAGCGCCTCCATCGGCGACAAAGACGCCGCCTTATGTGCTGGGTAATAGCCGAAAAAACCACCAATCAAAGCCGCAAACAGCAACGTTCCCGCGATCGTGTCGACCCGGACCGCACTCGTCCACGGCAACACCAAATTCATCAAAGACACACTCACCGCAGCCACAACGATGCCCACCACCGCGCCAATCAACGTGATCATTGCGGCCTCCGAAATGAACTGGCGACGAATCTGTAACGCATTCGCACCCACTGCGCGACGAATTCCGATTTCACCGATGCGCTCCGAAACCGACGCCAGCATCACGTTCATCACACCAATACCACCGACCACCAACGAAACCCCCGCAATCGCGACCAGCGTCCACGTCAACGCGTCAACAACCCGACCCGCCAAACCCGCAATCTGCCCCAGATCGGTCACCGTGTACTGCGGCCCGCGGTGCGCCAGCGCCGCGTTACGCGTCAGCAAATACAACTCCAGCCCCTGGCGGACGGCACTCTTCTGCTCACTGGACACCGGATCGACAAACACAAACTGCACGTGCGAAATGCCGGCGAGATCGCGCTGAACAAACGTCACCGGAGCGAACAGATCGTTGTCGTGCCCCTGTCCCAACGCCGCATCTTCCTGCCGCGTCAGCACGCCGATCACCTCGACCGAACGTCCATCAAAGCGCAAGCTCCGTCCCACCGCCGGTCGGTTCGCAAACACCCGCTCGGCCAATTCAGCGCCAAGGACCGCCACCGGCACACCCGAGCGCAGATCCGCAGCGTTGAACAATCGCCCTTCGCGCAACTCGAGACCGCGAATCGCGAAATAATCGGGATCGGTCCCGACCGCGCTGGCGACCGCCGAACGATCGCCTGCGCGGGCCTCTCCACGCATCTGCACCACGGGCGCCACACGCGCGACGCCCGGCACTTCTGCGCGGATACGTTCAGCATCCCGAACCGACAAACTTTCAGTAATCAAAGGATTCAGGAACGTCGTCGGATCCTGGGTATTTCCGGGTGTCACGATCAGCAGATCGGCGCCCAATACCGAAACCTGCCCCTCGATATAGCCCTTTGCACCAAAGCCGATCGCAAGCAGCGTGACCACGGCCCAGATCCCGACCGCGATACCCAGAACGGTCAGGACCGAGCGCGCCTTGTGCTCACGCAGTAAATCCAACGCATCGACGACCACTCGCAGCGGATTCACGACGACCCCCACCCGGACAAACTCAATACACGCGCTGCACCGATGGCCTCAAATGACGACTGCGACGATCCCATGCCGTCGCCAGACGATCGCACGGCGACGGGGCGATCCACACTTAAAGCCTCGGCGCCGCGATGCAAGTCACGCAGCGGCGCCGCAACCGACTCGACCGCCAGCGATCCACACGTGCGAGGCCCCGTCTCCTCGTTAACCGCCGACTCCAAACAAGGCCGCGCAGTTGGTGAAATCGGCGTCAATACACCGTCACCCAACACAAAACGCTCTGGCGCCTCGCGGGCAAGGTTGTGATCATGCGTGACCAGAATCACTGCCGTATCGGAATTGCGGCGGCGCAACTGATGGATCAAGTGCATCACCTCACGGCCCGTCTCCGGATCAAGGTTCCCGGTCGGCTCATCGAGCAACAGGATTCGCGGCTGCGCGGCCAATGCACGGGCGATTGCCACGCGCTGCTGCTGTCCACCGGAGAGCTGCCGTGGTCGATGATCCGCATGCTGCTCGAGGCCCACCTGCTTCAATGCCTGAATCGCGCGATCGCGACACTGTGCGGGCGTCAAATCTTCGCGATAGGTCAACGGCAGTTCGACGTTACGCAAAGCGCTCATACGATCGAGCAAATGAAAACGCTGAAACACAAAACCCAGCGTGCGACCACGAAACCGAGCCAACGCCGAATCATCGAGATCATGGATGTCCGTACCATCAACGATCACACGTCCACGATCCGGGCGCTCGAGACAGCCGAGAATATGCAGCAAAGTCGACTTTCCCGAACCCGACGGACCCACGATCGACAGATACGCGCCTCGACGAACGCTCACACAGGCACCACGCAACGGCTCGATACGGTGGCCGCCGACCGTGAAACCCTTGTAAATGTCGATCAGCTCAAGCGCGGCAACCTCACGCCCAAGTTCCGATTTACGTTCGCGCTGGACATCACTCACGCATCAATACCCGCACGTCGTCATCGAACGGCCACGTTGAATCAAGCGCGACGAACTCATCATCCTGCTCGCCGAGGTTGACGCCGACGGGCTGAATGCTGCGATCGGGCATGCGTACCCAGACCACGGCGCGACCCTCCGCGCGCAGACGATCGAGCACCAGTTGCTCACGTCGCTGAATGTCCTCACTCGGTCGATACAACAGCGCCCGCAAAGGAATAACCCGTGTTTCCGGCAAAGCCCCGGTATCCACACGGGCCTGCACTGACATGCCCGGCAATAGCACCGCAGCCGTCGGCTCGACTCCGACGATCACCTCATAATTCGTGGCTCCACTGCGGCGCTGACCGCCCGCATGAACCCGCGTTACTGTCCCCTCGAATGTCCGCCCCGGATGGGCATCGACCTGAAAACGCACCCTTTGCCCGCGTGACAACCGACCGATGTCGATCTCGCTGACGTCGAGCACCAACTCGAGCCGCCCGAGATCCGGCGCAATCGTGAACAGCGGCTCACTCGAACCCCGCACCACAGGCTGCCCCGGAGTCGCGAAGACATTCAAAAGCTCCCCAGACACCGGCGCACGAATCCAGGTTTGGTCAAGACCGTCGGCCGCACGATCACGGCGCACTCTCGCCTGCTCGATCTGCGCGTCGACCACGCGCAACTGCGCCTCGAGCTCATCGAACGCAACCCGCGCCTGATCGCGCTCATCCCGAGGAATCAGCTGCTCGCGATACAAACGCGCGGCTCGATCCCGCTCCTGGGCAGCGCGCGCATGGCGCACGCGCAACGCACTCCGTTCCGCCTCCGCAGCCAGTAGAGCTGCCTCGGCCTCATCCAGAGCCGCCTGAGCCTCCGTCGCATCAAGTCGAAAGACCCAGTCTCCAGCCTCGACACGCCCGCCCTCAAGCGCCTCCGGCGACAACCGCACAACCACCCCGGTGCCCTCCGGATACACCGACTGCTGACCCTGCGCGCGCAGCACCCCCTGAGCCCGAACCTCAACGACGATTTCACGAAAATCCACCGGCACCGCCTGCACGCCATCGGGCAACCGTTGTGCAGGCTCGACGTTGAGCACCACCAAACCCAAACCGCCAAGCACGAGCCCCGCTAACAAAGCGCGCCGCCGGAAGCGTTTGCTATCGACCGCTCGATTGGATGACGACTCGAATTGATTCATATGTACCCCTGTACCCCGCACGCGCCGATCAACCGCGTACCGCAATATCCGCGTCGAGCCGTCCGACAGCCCAGTACAGCGTCAATAAGGCCTGTTGGCGCTCGAACTCGGCACTGACCAACTGCTCCGCCATTTCCTGGAACGAAGTTTCCGCCAATGACAAGTCATAAAACGTGCGCAGACCCTCACGGTAGCCACCCTGCGCCAGACGCAGGTCCGTCGCAGCAGCCGTCAACGCCTGTTCCGCGAGCTCGATACGCGCCGTTGTCTCCCGCACAGCCAGCTGCGCCTCGTTCAAACGCGTCAACAAGGTTTGACGCGTTTCTCTCAATCTCTCGCGCTCTGCGGCAGCCAACGCACGCGCTTCTGCGGTCTGCGCCCGTCGCGCCCCTCCATCGGCCAAATCCCAACGCAGCTGCAAGCCCACCGAATAATTCGGCGCCGACCCGCCCCCGGACGCGAAGCGCTGCACCGTGTAGTTCGCCACTAGAGCCAATGTCGGAAAACGCTCGGCCAAACGTGCACGCACCAACGCCTCACGCGATTCAGTCAAGGCTTCTTGGGCGGTGGCCGACGGATGATCAAGCAGTGCAGACTGATCCTCGAGACCATTCAGCCACTGGGCGGGTGTCTGCACCCGCGACGATGGATCGAGCTGAAAGTCGACGGGCCCATTGTCAAAGCCCAGAGCCTTACGCAACCACAGTCGATGATTCTCAAGATCGTTCTCGACACGCAACAACTCGACTCGCGCACGCGCCAAATCAGCCTCGGCCCGCGCCTGATCCCCCACCGTTACCTGTCCCGCGCGCTCCAAGCGCTGCGCCAAATCGACGGCCTCCGTCTTGCGCGCGACGGCTTCCCGCCTGACACCGACCAGTCCCTCGAGGCGTAACACCTCGAAATACATGATTCCCGCCTCGCGGACCTGTTCATTCGCTGCCGTCGCCCGTCGCGACGCAAAAGCGTCACGCTCACGACGCGCACCCGCCAACGTCTCGCTACGTTGCCCGAAATCAAGCAACACGTACTCGAGTGCAATACCCGCTGAGTAGCGGGTAAACCCGTCGAGATCGCGGTCGGGATTGCCGACTACGATCGAGCCGATGGGATCCGGGAACTCCAAAACTGGCGACGCCGCCGCGGGCGTCACCACGTTGAGCGTCGTGCGATCCACCGCTCCGGTCACCGCCAGCGTCGGCCAGAACGGGGCCCGCGCTTGATCGACTCGCGCGATAGCGCCCTGCGCCTCGAATTCCGCCGCCAGCACCGCCGGATTCTGTGAAGCTGCCAAAGCCAGGGCCTGACGCAGATCAAGCGTCATCGGCATCGCCTGGTCATCGGCGCCCACAGCCGCCGAAGATAACCCCAGCCAACCGACCAGCATCACACCCGCGAGACGCCCAACCCATCGTTGCGATCGCTTCAACGCCAGCTCCTTATATAAGCAGATTAACATCTTCCATTTCTTTTTAAGGCGATCCGTGTCGTGTCGCCCCTGACGTCAACCATCAATCAGAATCTTTACGCTGACAAAATACTCAAGCTAACTCTTTTCGATACTCCTCGTTATATCTATTTATTTAGTATTGCAACCGAACAACAAAGCCCCTCACACCAAAACACTAGTATTATTTAAACACTATCCAAATAGTCATCCACTTCGATACCGTCCGTTCGTCGGCATCAAGACCGGCCTGGCCCGTGAGGGTCAGTCACACAACGATCGAATTTCGAGGAGTCAAACATGATTCGTGAGATCAACGTTACCGCAGCTTCTGAAATCAAAGGCGGCGCCGACATCACCGGTAACTTTGGCGCGCTGGGTTCCATCTTTCTGGATGCATCGCTGCCGGCACTCGGCGCACTGGCTGCACTGACCAATAGCCTGCTCACCGGCTTGTTCGGTAGCCTGTAAGAGCTGCGATTCGCTAGGGATAAGTCGCTGGATCAGACCAACAACGCCAGAGGCCAACGCTAGCGAAGGATCCGCCATCATCAATGGATAGCGGACAAAAGGAAGCCCGAAGTCGCGAGATTTCGGGCTTCATCATCTTTACGAAATCGACAATAAAACCGTCATCATTCCCAACACCGGCACAGGCGGTAAATTGATGGGTCGGGTGCATTCAGAATGTCCGAATAATCTTATGATATCAACCAACCATACAAGCACCGAGAGACCGAGCCTCGGGAGACAGAACACCAATCACATCGCTATTTAATAATATCCAAGATTGCAAAAACGCCAGTCACAACAAAGGCACTATTTCAGTCATCATAATACGATATGAATCTTTAAGACGCCCATCGGACGAACGACACTGCAGCTGTCGGAAAGCCCGACATTCTTTCCTTCCGCTACTGGAGCGTCTCATGATCCACGAAATCAAATCCGTCGAAGCACAAGACATCAAGGGCGGCGCCGATGTCACTGTCAATCTCGGTGCCCTCGGGTCAATTTTTCTTGACGCATCCCTGCCCGCTCTTGGCGCCCTCGCAGCTCTTTTGAATGGTCTACTGACCGGCCTCTTTGGCAGCCTCTGAGCGCTCGTAAGATCGGCCATCTTCATTCACCATGAAGATGAAGGTGGCCGTAGCGAAGCCTGAAACACCCATCCAAAACCTTCAATCCCCGCTCCTGGTCAGCGGGGATTTTTTTTAATCGCATCATCTCAATCCCTGCATTCACAGAGAAAACAGGCTGTCGAGAAATAAACACCGAAAAAAACATTGTAGAGTTCAGAGTCCCGCCAAAAGAACGGGCGGCGATCGAATCCAGCGTGATCAATTCGTCGGCGAATCATCGCTCACAACACAAAAAATTACCGCACACATAAAAAAACTGCGTCCATCAAGGACGCAGTTTTTCGTTGAGACTCTTCGACGACCCAAACGATCGAATCAAAGGCCACCCAGCAAACCGCCGAGAAGACCACCGAGGAGGCCATCGAGCAGCCCCGTCACCGAACCCAAAACCGTACCCAGCAAGCCATCCAGTAAACCCATCGTCTTTCACCCTTTAAAAATGTCGCACACAATCAGTGCGCATTCAGCTTACCCACTACGGGATCGACGTCTACTCCACTTTCCGACCACTGCCAACCAAATAATTAGAACAATGACTGGTCCGAAAGAAACGTGGGCTCAAGCAGAATGATTTCATTCAACAAAATGCGCTCGTCACAGATGACGCGTTCGCAACAGTCAAACCAAACTTCAAACCCATCTGGACCCGCGTTCACGTGATCAATGGCTGAAAAATCTAAAGCCCCGTAGCAATCGACTTGATCGATGCGGCTGACCGGGTGAAGGATGACACCAAAGGGCGCTTCCAAGAACCCGATAACGCGGCAACGGCACGCCGAATGAAGGCCATGACGTTTCCTGCGGTCCTCCGTGCTCACTTCGTCGGTCAGAAGGGTCAAGAGTCAGAAGCCGCTTGTCAGCCCTTCATCCAAGGCGGATACCTGGCAGAAAAAACTCGCATAAACCGTTTTGCGCAGACCTCACGCGACGGTCCCACCTCAAGCCAAACCTCACGCCCCGGATAGCGGAGGCCAGCCGGGAAGCCAACGTCAGCGCCTCTGTCGCGCACCCGGTAGGTTCGCGAGTTGGGATGTCAGAAAGTTTGACGTCTGCTGTAGATCTCCGACGAGGGAATCCAGCGCCGTGAACTGCTTCACCAGACGCTGCTCGAAAATCTGGATGCGCTGATCAAGACGGCTTCGTTGATCAGCAACTCTGCGAATCGACTCATTCAATGAGGCGGTACGCGTATCTAAAAGGCCACCCGACGCCGTCAAACTCGAGACCTGCTCTCGGGCACTCGCGCCAATTTCTCGCAACGCGCCGACAACGGCATCAGCACCCACCTGATCCACCACCGCATTGAAGCGACTTTCATCGAGGCGAAGGTTGCCATTGGCTTGGGGCACGATCCCCAACGCTGATAGCGACAACCCCGTCGCAGCCTGATCCTCCGGAGTCGCCGTCGCTCGTAACGCAACATTGATCTGCGAGCGCAAAATTCTCAGGGTCGAGTCGCCGGTCAGTAAAGACCCTTCACGTTTTTCCGCATCGAATTTCGAAAATTCACGGGCCTGATCATTGAACGCATTGAACGCCGTAATGAACTCCGTCACGCGCTGACGCAAAGTGCTCCGATCCTCAGTGACCGAAACATTGACCGGATTGGTCGTGACGCCGCGCAATTCGAGCGACAACCCCTCGATCGTCCCCGCAAGATTGTTTGAAGCGCTCGTCACCGTAAGACCATTGATCACCGCAACGGCATCTTGTGCCGAGCGCGTCTCGGTCAGGTTGGGCGCCGCAAGGCGAGACAGTCCAGCATTATCCAGATCATCACCATCAGCATCGCTGACCGACACAGTGATCGTATTGGCGGAGCCGGTCTCAGCGCTGGTCAGCACCAACCGTGTACCCGTTCCGTCATTGATCAAGGATGCATTGACACCCAACGACCCGTTGCGGCTCTCGCTATTGATCCGATCACGAATCTCCCGCAGGCTCCCGCCACCGGACAAATCGAATGTCACCGACTCAGAGCCGCGCTCGATCGTCAGACTCCCAGAACCCACCGAATCATCCGGATCAGAAAAAGCGGCCGTCGCCAAGCTCTGCGCGCGCGCCAACTGCTGAACCTCGATCTGAAACGTACCGTTGCTCGGTGTCCCATTGACTGTAGCCCGCACCAAGGCCGCATCACTTGACGTCGCCGATTGTCGGAAGGACAAATTCGCGAGATTCGACAACGCCGTCGAGATTCCCGACACGTTCGAACGCAGGTTCCCGAAAGCCGAGATTTGCGCCTGAGCACGCAACTCTTTGCGGTCCAAACGCTGTACGGCAGGCGCTCGTTCGGAGTCGACAAGCCCTTTGACCAGACTCGACAAGTCTAGACCCGAACCGATTCCGATCGTCCCGATCGCCATATCACCACCCCTCTCGCAGATCTCTCGTGAGTTCAGTCCTCGGATTTAGCCCTCAAGAATCACTCACGACGTACGACGGCGGCCCGCTCGATACCCTGAGCGAATCGCTCAGCATTCGCGCCCTCGCGTTGAATCATCCGCGCAAACCCACACACGAACCAGCGATAACGCGTTCAGCCTGATAGCCACCCAAGTGAAACCCCAAACACCGCGTTTCTGCCGGCGACACTCACAATGGCACCCTCAAGAAGGGCATCAAGCGCGCTCGCTGAATCCCGTGTCGTCTGCACGACCCTCGGACTGGATACGCTGCATAATGTTGATCGCCGTCTCCGGCGGGATCTGGCGGATCACGGTCTTGCGCTCGGAATCAAAAACCGTGATGACTGTTCGCCCCGAGTTTTCATCGACTGAAAACTCCAACGACCGCCGACTCGATTGCAAAAACGAATTGATCGACTCGACCACCTTTTCAATCTCCAGCGACAACGGCTCATCGGCAAGCGTCGAACGGAGATCGGCCGTCTCGGAGGATTCCGGCACGACCGACGTCGGCTCGATCGCCTGTTGCCGCACCTCCGCCTCATCACGAATCGCCGCCCGCCCTGCGCCGCCAAACGAAACTGGCGCAACCTCTCCGCGATTCGCCGCCACCACCCCAGCCGATGAACCGAGGGATCCTGCCCCTGACGCGGCCGAAGATCCGACCGTTGCTGCGGGGGCCGCACCGGCTAGCGCGCGAGCACCCAAAACAGTGAGTTCATTCATCTCTCGAACCTCCGGCGGTATCTGTCCTGATCCGACTCCACAGTTCGATACCGACATCATCTGCCTGATCGATCATCCAACACCAAAAGGGCGACAGAGAAACGCTCTGCCGCCCCAGATCAGGCTGTATCCAGTCTCATGATCTGTGCCTCGTGCAGCGGGCCCAGCCTGATGCCAACCGCGTCAGACTGAGCCAACCACCGCCCTTGGCCTTACAGCAGCGCCAGAACATTCTGAGAACTAGCATTCGCCTGAGCCAGAACAGCAGTACCCGCCTGCTGAAGGATCTGCGCCCGAGTCAAGGCCGCGGTTTCCGCTGCAAAATCCGCATCCCGAATTCGCGAGCGAGCCGCCGAAAGGTTCTCGGAGTTCACACCCAGGTTCAGGATCGTATTCTCGAAGCGAACCTGGATGGCCCCCAGCTCAGCGCGCAACTCGTTGACCTGATTGAGCGCGCCATCAATGACGTCGAGCGCCTGGGTCGCATCGAACCGCGTAGTCACCTTGACGTCAGTCAGGTTCAACTGTTCCGACGCAGTCCCGTTGAACAGCTCCACATTGGTCAGGGTGTTGTCAACGAACTCAACCTCGCCGCCATCGACTTCAAAGCTCGCCTCGAACGCCCCACGGATCACGATACCCTGAGAGCCATCATTGTTGGTCACCAAAGCCGCCGACAGGTTGGCCTGCGCCAGCCGCGAAATCGCAATGGCATCGTCAGGATCTGCTGGATCGAGATTGCCGTTGCCGGCAATCTCATTCTGAATCGCCTGGTTGATCGCACGGACACCGTCCTGCAACGTCGTGACGTCAGTCATATCGACGGCGATGTCGATATTCAACGTCAAAGGATCGCCGGCGCTGTCGACCACCGATGCCAGTTCGTTAAGGCTAATCGTGACGTCGGCGATTGATGAGATGGGTTCATTTCGGAGATTGAACGGCACCGCATTATCCGAGGTCGCCACCGAACGACCCAAGCGATCGTTGCGCGAATCGACACCGCCCACACCAATGCTTTGGCCCTGGTTCGCACCGATCTGGAAGAACTGCGTCGCCAACGACCCGTCAAGGATGTTGTTGCCATTGAACTGGGTGTTGGTCGCGATGCGTCCCGCTTCAGCAACCAGCTGATTGATTTCGTTCTGCAACGACTGACGGTCGGACGGCGAGTTCGTGTCGTTGGCCGCCTGCACGGCCAGGTCGCGGGCACGCTGCAAGTTTTCGCCAATCGTCGAAAGCGCACCTTCAGCGGTCTGTGCAAAGGACACGCCATCGTTCGCGTTACGAATCGCCTGATTGATCCCTCGAATCTGGCTGCTGAAGCGCTCGGAGATCGCCAGGCCCGCGGCATCGTCCTTGGCCGAGTTGATCCGCAAGCCGGAGGACAGCCGCTCAAGCGCCTGCCCCAATTGTCCCGTGTTGTTGTTGAGGTTGCGCTGTGCATTCAACGACAGCACGTTGGTATTGATGATCTGCGCCATGGTTTGCTCCTGTCTCGCGGTCGTCAACCAGTCGAAAGTCCGACCGATCGATGTCAAGAAATGATCAGAGGTCGACGCTCAGCGCCAATGACGCCTCCGTCTTGATTGGAATGACGACCAACCCGAAGCAATCTTTAGAAGTTTTTTCTTGCCCCTGTCATCGGAACCATATCGAGCACTGCAAGACGGCATCCCGAGTCAACGCCATAGAGGTCGCTGAAGAAAACCGCGAGTCATGACCTCGGAACGCCGCGAACAAAAAAAGCCATCTGGCGAGGGCACGAGCACCGCACTGGCAGCGACGCGTCGGTGCGGTCATGCGATCAAGAAGCCCCAAGACCGAGCCCTTGATCGCGCACGCAACGCAACCGACCCACAAGCATAGATCGCGCAGATCACGAAACCCGAGAACGATCAAAACACATTCGCAACCCGCTCGACACCCGGCACTCGCGCGCGTACCAGACGCTCTACGACATTCTTCAAATCCAGAGTCGAGCGCGGACAGCCCACACAAGCACCCTTGAGACGCACCATCGCAACTCGGCCCTCCAAACGAACAAACTCGATATCACCGCCATCCTGCGCCAAGATTCGCCGCGCCTCATCAATCGCTGCGCGGATTTCAGCCTCATCGATCGGCCCATCTGCGTGCACGTTCCCCTCAGCGCGTCGTGCAAAGGTCTGCGCGCGATCCAGCCGTAGGGCCAGCTCGGCGTCGATCGCCTCGATCGCATCCAGCTCATCGTCGTCGTAAATATGATCTGGATCATCCGACAACAGTGCCGCCAGCTCCGGGCTCAACACACGCGGATCCCGATCATCAGCCCCACCCGTCGGAAAATCATTCACATCAGCACCTCGGTCCGCATCGCGCATAGCGTTCAGCGCGAATTCATCGGTTGAATGACCCGCACCCACACCATCACTGTGCGCGTCGGTGATTAAGTCGGCCTGCCGACCCCTTGGCCACAGTTTAACGGCGGGTATCGCCGAAGCAGCGTCATCCTGACCCTTCATCGGACACCCCCCCTCACGGCGACCGCCGGATTTGCCGGTCAACTCCGAGCCGCGCACCTTGCGCTCAGCCATCGAGTGTCGAATACGCGCCGACGTCCGCGCCATCACACGCCGTGTCCAATCCAAAGCCCGTTTGACGGGCCGCGCGTCCGTTTGCGCCTCGGGCCGCGCCCAGCGCAGCCGCACTCGCAATGCGCGCAGCGTCTCATTCTCGACATCGCGCCGCGCGGCCAAACTCGACTCCCTGTCATCCGCAGCACGCGCCGCAGGCAGCCAAAGCCGCACCAGATCAGGCCCGCCATCGCGATACAGCGCATCAGCATTCACCTGTCGCAAAACGAGCCACAACCCAAAGCGACTATCGCGCGTCGAATCATCGACCGCCACAGCAACACGAGAATTAGGCCTCGGCAACGCTGCCGCACTCAGCCAAAACTCGCCGTCAGCATCTTGTCCAATCCAACGCCAACGGTACACGGCATCGCACGTAGGCCCGGCCCTCCACGCCAACGCACCAACGGCTGCTCCCACAACGATCAGCGCGGCGGCCAAGGGCCACGCCACAAACAACAGCGCATAGACAGCCCCAAACAACCACGGTGCGGCACGCGCAAACCGCATCAAAAAGGACACGCCACACGCCGGCCACCACCGATCTGTCTCGCCACCCCCCCGTCGGCCACCCCACGCCGGCACCTTCCACGCGGGCACAACAGGGGGTCGGTCAGAGTCAGACGACGCCTGCTCAAGCCAGCGAGTCGCTCCCGGTCGAGTCGGGCTCAAAGGCCACGTCCCCGGCGGCGGTCGTGCAACACTGCGAGGCAGCGGCCCCTCGCCGCCGCGGGACGCGCGTCGACTCACGCCATCCATAGCGCCTCCTGTCGAGGGTCGACGTTTCGGCAAAGGTCAAAGTCGACCAGACCACGGCCGACCCATGCCCAAACGGCTACTTGACGGCGTAGCCATTCGGACGTTGAACCGCACCGCTCGCGATCCAAGGTCGCGCAAAAGCCCGAGCACTCTCCCGATCACAGCCTGTTTCCCCGGGCAAGGCGAGGCCTACGCACCCGGCAGCATGCGTACCGCGCCAGGCCGAGGTCCAAACCAGAATCAGCGCCAAATCGACACGCTTCTCAGTCGTCGAGAACCGCCGCACACTGTCGAATCCGCTTAACCACCGAGCGCTCGAGTGGATCGGCCGCCTCGGCCTGCCCCAAAAACAGCCGCAGCAAATCGGCATCCTCACGCTCAAGCAGCCGCTCAAATGCCGTCAACTCAACACTCGCCAACGCAGCGTAACCGTAGGGATCCGACAAAAACGCTGCAAGGGCCAAATCACACTCCAGCAAACCGCGCCGCGTCCGCCACTGCAGCGCTCCGGGAACCGCCATCACAGTGACTTCTTCAACATCGCGTGACGGATCTTGCCGATCGCCCGCGTCGGATTCAGCCCTTTAGGGCACACCTGTACGCAGTTCATGATCGAATGACACCGGTAAAGCTTCCAGGCGTCGTCCAACTGGTTCAAGCGCTGGTGGGTCACCTGATCGCGTGAATCCTCGATAAACCGAGCGGCCTGCAACAGCGCCGCCGGCCCCAAAAAACGATCAGGATTCCACCAATACGACGGGCAAGCTGCCGAACAGCAGCCGCACAAAATGCACTCATACAAGCCATCAAGCCGGTCGCGATCCTCCGGCGATTGCAAGCGCTCGATTTCCGGCTCCGGCTCATCATTGACGAGCCACGGCTCAGCCGCTCGATACTGCTTGAAGAAGTTATCCATATCGACGATCAGGTCACGCATCACCGGCATGCCCGGCAACGGCCGCAACGTCACCGGCGATTTCAACCCCGCCAACGGCGTGATGCAGGCCAGCCCGTTGCTCCCATTGATGTTCATGCCATCCGAGCCACAAACACCATGCTGGCAGGAGCGCCGAAACGACAACGTATCGTCCTGCTCATGTAGCTTCAAAAGCGCATCGAGCACCATCATGCCCGGCTCGATCTCGTCATCCGAGAGCGAAAAACGCTGCAAATGGGGTTCAGGATCGCGCTCCGGATCGTAGCGATGAATCAAAAATTCCATGACACCCTCCTGATGACGCCAACGCCCCACAAGCGGTAACCGCATAGCGATGCAACAACCCAAGCCATCGCAATACCCTCACGGCCACCGAACTCCGCCACAAGGTCAACTCAATCAGCGAGCTGCTGGCAATCGCCCGGCAGACCCCAATCCGGTGACCCTCATCGCGAGCAGTCAAACCCCTCGGTCTGCGAGAGCCTGGCGACCGATCCGATGCTGTTCAGTCCATCGCCGCAAACCCCGAACCCTCCGCTCACGGCGGTACGATGTCGGCGCAAGCCTCGATTGAGTCTCAGCCCAAGTGAGCGGGCGCAACCGACCAAGTCCTCTGCGCCCTCGCTCACTCAACGCCATCATTGCCACGTCGTCAGCAGACCAAAACCTCGCCCGTGCTGCACGATCAACGTCCACCACCGATGCCACGCCTGCCTTCAGCAGCTTCAGCGCACGCAACACACAATGTCGCCGCCGGATCGATCCGTAACCGTGCCGGTGCAATCGTGGCATCACATTCGACACAGCGGCCTGCGTCCATCGACTGTTCCGGATCGGACAGCCGCACCAAGGCCGCACGCAAGCGCGCGCACTCACGGTCGCGCCGGCCCGCCGCAGCTTGCGCCATGGCCTGCCCTTGCAAGGCGTCGATACGCGACAAACGACCGGTTCGCGTCTGATCCAGTTCGACCACAGCCGTCGCATCACGATCCTGCGCACCGCAACGCTCCGCGATACGGGCCTTGATCCAGCCACGCAACGTCGCCGCACTCACAGCCTCGCTCTCAGACCCGTTCGTCATCCCTGCCCCATACTGGCCCACCGAATTCATCCATCGACCGGTCGCCAGCTACAGCGCGACACTCGCCTACACCTCGACCGAGCACCCCCGTCACTCACCTCGGTCACATGTCTCGATACCGACGCCCGCATCAATTCCGCTCAACCGATTCGTTCAACGCGACCCAACACCTCGGTCCGTCTCGCCTGATCGCTCAGCCCCAATCACACAACTCCACGACAAAAACCGACTGATCTGGCTCAACACCCGACGCTCGACTCGATTTATTCATCGCGGTCGTCACGGCGCGTCAGTAGACACGGCGCGTCGGCGGAAAACTCTCCACCGTCAACGGCCGCATCCGCACCGGCTTGTAGTCCATCGCATCATCGACCAACGAGTACAACGAATGCTTCAGCCAGCCTTCGTCATCGCGTTCAGGACAATCGATTCGTGAATGCGCGCCGCGGCTCTCGGTCCGCGCCGCCGCTGAGCAAATCGTCGCAATCGCGTTATCGAGCAGATTGCCCAACTCAAGCGCCTCGACCCGCGCCGTATTGAAGTGCTCGCCGTGATGACCGATGAACGCCGAGGCATAGCGCTCACGCAACTCGCGCACCTTCGCGACGCCTTCGTCCATCACCGCCTGTTCACGATAGACGCCGCAGTGGTCCTCCATCACCTTGCGTAACTCGCGGCGCAACGGCTCGACCGGCTCGGTGCTCTCGCTCGCCCGCCGCGGCTCGGTCCAGCGCAAGAACGCCGGCAACAACCGATCGATCGCCTCATCCGGCAACGGCTCGTGGTAGCGCTGCTCAGCCAGCGTCTCGACAATGTGATTGGCCGCCGCCCGTCCAAAAACGAGAATATCCAACAAAGAATTCCCACCCAGGCGATTGGCCCCGTGCACCGACACACAAGCCGCCTCGCCCGCGGCATACAACCCCTGCACCACCGCCTCTGGCGCATCCTTCTCCGGCCGCACCACCTGCCCAAAACGATTGGTCGGGATCCCACCCATCACGTAGTGGTTCGTCGGAAACACAGGAATCGGCCGATCGATCGGATCGAGCCCCAAAAACGTCAAACAGGTCTCGCGGATACCCGGCAGCTTCTTCAAAATCGCCTCAGCACCCAAGTGACGCAGATCCAGCTCGACGTGATCACCGTGCTTACCGCAGCCACGTCCCTCTCGCACCTCGGACGCGATCGCCCGCGACACGACATCGCGTGACGCCAAATCCTTCACTTGCGGCGCATAGCGCTCCATGAAGCGCTCGCCGCTGGCATTGATCAAAAAGCCGCCCTCGCCGCGCGCACCCTCGGTAATCAACATCCCCCGACCCGCCACCCCGGTCGGATGAAACTGCACGAACTCCATATCCTGCAACGGCACGCCCGCGCGCGCCGCCATCGCCATGCCATCACCGGTATTGATCAGCGCATTCGACGTCGTCCGGAACAACTGTCCATTGCCGCCCGTCGCGATCAACGTCGCCTTCGCCTCGATCGCCACCAGCTCACCCGTCGCAATCGAAAACGCCAGGACTCCGAGCACAGTGCCCTGCTCGTTGGTCAGCAAATCGAGAGCGAAGTACTCGTCAAAAAAATGCGTCCCCGCATGCAACGCCTGCTGATACAGCGTATGCAGGATCGCATGCCCGGTGCGATCCGCGGCCGCGCAGGTTCGCGCCGCCTGAGACTCGCCAAACCGCTGACTCTGACCGCCAAACGCCCGTTGATAAATCTTGCCATCGTCGAGGCGTGAAAACGGCACGCCGAAATGCTCCAGCTCATACACGACCTTCGGTGCTGCCCGACACATGTACTCGATCGCATCCTGATCGCCAAGCCAATCCGAGCCCTTGATCGTGTCATACATATGCCAGTGCCATGAATCCGCCAGCACATTGGCCAACGCTGCGTTCACACCGCCCTGCGCCGCGACTGTGTGCGAACGGGTAGGAAACACCTTCGACACTGCAGCCACCGCCAGATCGGCCCGCGCCAACTGCAACGCCGCGCGCAAGCCGCCGCCGCCCGCACCGATGATCAGCGCATCGAAGCGCCGACGCGCCACACCCCGCTCGACTGCCGTCTTCACCATCACAATACTCCCGCGAGATGCCGCATATCGAGCAGAATCGCCACCACCCACGCCCCAATCACGACAAAACCGAACGCCGCGATCGTGAACAACGTAATCCGAAGACCCAACGGATGGACGTAATCCATGATCACGTCGCGCAGCCCGATCCACGCATGCATCAACAGCGCGGCGGTCGCCAGCACAGTCGCCAACGCCACTCCGCCATGCCCCCAAAACGCCGCCCAATCGGCCACATCCGCCGGCGGACGAAAACCAATCACAGCGATCAGCCACAACGTAAAGCCGGTCAGATACACGGCACTCAGTCGCTGCCAAAGCCAAGCTTTCGAGCCACTCAACATGCGCGTTCCCCTGCTCGCAACCGAATCAATCGCACTCAAATCGACGGCCTACCATTCAACAGCGTGAAATTCGCCCGCAAAGCCTCCAGCAGCACAAGGCTCCGCTGCGCACGGCACGTTGGCGACCCCATTGTGATCCACCCCGCTCCGATCGGCGTCCGCGGCCCCGCGCGCGCGGTCTCAGGCGTTAGGTGATGGTTCACAGCAGCCATGCCGTGGCCGCCAGAGCCGCCACCGCACCGGCAACGATGACCGCCCAGGCGGTCAAAACGGACGCCTCTCGCGACTCGCCCAAGCCAAACTCCAACGCGAAATAACGTAAGCCCGCAAACAAATGGTGCAGCAACAACCACAGCACCAAAAACACCGCCAATCGACCCCAGAACGACGTCAACCCGGCGCCCAACGCCGCAAACCCTTCTGCCGTCAGCGACCACTGCCACAACCCCACCAACAAGCCCAGGCCGAGGATCATCAAGACCCCTGTCACCCTGTGCAGGATCGACACCAATGCATTCGGCGGCAAGCGGATTTCAAGCAAATTCAAATAAACCGGATACCTGACGCGTCGGCTCGAAGGGTAGGCCCGACCGTCACCCGACCCCATCGCCCGCGTTTTCGCAACCTCCGCCTTCCCAGTCCCCGACTTCATCGAACCCGGCTGCATCGCCATAATCCAAACTCCTGATCTCGCAGTCACCGCGCGCAACCGCCAAGCTCATTTCTACAATAGCCGACTGCCAACCCACCGCCACGGTTCCCCTCACAATAAAACGACGCGCCACGTAAATCGCTCGACAGCGCGACCGCACAAGGCCATTTCGCGCGCGGCTCTGCCAAGCCAGTCCACCTCACCGGTCCACCTCGCCGGACCGCAAGCCGTCCCGCAGCGCCTCGGTCGGGCCCACCTCGCAAACCCGGATCGCCGCACCACGCCCAAGGCCCGCGCCACTGCGTACGGCCGCAATCGACGCCACCGAAACCCACTCGATCAACATGCAACAGGGCGCACTCGATCCCACCCGCTGATCCAAGACTGCCGACCAAACCGGACTGGAATGGCCCGTCCGAGCCCAATCAAGCGCATCAGACCCTGTAACCGCGCATCCCAAAGACCGAAACCGCGACTCATCAACCTCGACCCAACACCACTCGCCTCAAAACTCCACCGACAATGGCATCATCGCGCCATGCGCCATGACTTTTTGCGCGCAAAGAACGATCCGCACTGACCCATACCCCAGTCAGGAGAGCCCAATGATCGAACGCTGGAACACCGTTCTCGAAGACCACGGCGCCGAGTGGACAGGCGAGCGCCTCGCGCACTTCGGCAACCCCGAACGCGAGAGACGTATGGCCTCCACTGGCGACGTGATGGCCGATCTCTCGCATTTCGATCTTATTGAAGTCACCGGCGACGACGCCACCGACTTTCTGCAAGGCCAATTCGGCAATGACATCCGCCAAGTCAGCGCCGAACGAGGACAACTGTCCTTTTACGCCTCGCCCAAAGGCCGTGCCTACGCCGTGTTTTACGTCGTCCCAGCGCCGGCGGGCTACTTCCTCATCGTGCCCGGAGGCGTCGCAGAAGCCCTGATCCAGCGCCTACGCATGTTCGTCCTTCGCGCCAAAGTTCAGATCGAGTCCGCCAACGACGCCCGCGTTCGCATCGGCCTCTCCGGCCCCAACAGCCCGCGCGAGCTCGCCGAAGCCATTGGCATCACGCAACAGCACGCCGAACCCTACGCGCTTATCAGCCACAACGGCGTGCAAGCGCTACGGATCCCGGCCCCACAGCCCCGCTTCATCGTCTTGGTCGACAACTTTGATCGCGCCCGCGCCCTATGGGAACAATTCAACGTCCGCATGGCCCCAATCGGTCGCGATGCCTGGACGCTCGGCGACATCCTCGCAGGCCTGCCCCTCGTCACCCCCGAAACCCGCGAACACTTCGTCCCACAAATGCTAAATCTTGGTGTCCTCGGCGGCATCAGCTTCGCAAAAGGCTGCTATCCCGGACAGGAAGTCGTCGCCCGGATGCACTACCTTGGCAAACTCAAGCGCGCCATGTTGCGTTACGCCGCCACCTGCGAAGAGCCACCCGCTCCCGGCACCCCGATCGTCAGCCTGCGCGCCGGCAACCAAACCGGAGCAGACGCCGATCCGGACACGGCCAGCGCTGCATCAGTCGCCTCAAATACATCTACCAGCGATAACACCACGGTCGTCGGCGAAATCGTCGCCGCCAGCCTGCACCCCGACGAACGTATGGCCCTGCTCGCCGTCATGCAACTGGCACACGCCGACGACGAACTCGCCCTCGGCGACGCCAACGGCCCGCGGCTGACACGCATCGTCATGCCCTATGCGCTCCCCGAAACCGCCTAGCAAAACATCCAATCAACCAATCAACCGTCAAAGGGAGCGTCGCAGCGTCGCGCGCTCCCGTATCCCAAAACCCACGCTGTCACGGTGGTGCGAGCCAAACGCGTCGCGATGAATCCGGCTCGCAGCTTGATCAAGCGCCTCATTCTCCGGCGTCTCCCCACGTGTGCGGGCGTCACGACAAGCCCTGCTGTAACGCCGCACCAAGCCAGAACGCTCGACCGGCACCCTCAACAAGCCGGTCCCCCAACCCGCGGCTCGCCCTACCCCCCGACTGGGCAGCGCAACAGGCGGCGCAGCAGGCAATGGCCGTAGCGGCCCCAGAGCCCCGCACAACAGCCCTGCCGCCACCCCTGTGCATAAAAAAAGCGGCACACTCACGCCAACAGCGACACCGCACAAAACTTCAAGACGCACTGAACTTCAAACCTCGATCACAGCCTCCATAACCAGAGACCCGATTGGCGACAGGCAACCGCGACAGGAAAACCCGCATGCGATTCCTTTTTTTCTTTTTCGTCTTGATTTTGCTCGCACTCTGGGGCGCCTACTTCGCGCGCCCCAACAACCGCCGTCTTTCCAACCTGCTCTACATCGCCGCCGCCATCCTGGCGGTGCTCTTCGTCATCGGCTATCTGCGCCTCGACGGCTATCTGTAGAACCCGGCGGCCACAACAGCGCCAGCGGCCGCCGCACGATCGCCCGCGCCAACGCCGCGATCAGACGCAGCGGCGAGCCGAGCCGCACGCCACGCGCGCGAAGCGCCACCGACAGCGCCAGCAAAAAACTTACCGTCAAATTCACCAAGCCGATCATCAGTGCAAAACCAACAAACATCGCAAACTCGACCGGCGCCAAGCCCACCGGCAGCACCGCATAACCGACGTTCGCCGATGCAAACGCCACATGGCGGATATCCAGCGGCACACCCAACAGGTAGCCGACATAACCCGTCACGCCGAGCAACACACCAAAAAAGAAATTCCCCGCCAATGCGCCATAGTTCTCACCGAGATAATGGCCCAACCGTGCGCGCCGATCGGCCGGCATCCAACCCGTCAGCCACGGATGCACACGCACCCGCCCCTCCAGATCGATCAACCGCGCCCGATTATCGAAATACCCGGCGATCAACCCCGCGACAAACAGCCACACACCGGCGATCGCCGCATAAAACAGCGCCCCGCCCGCAATCGGCCGCAACGCATCAAGCAGATACTCACCGGTGGCAGCATCAATCAAAGGCCCACCGAACACCGTCAACACCGCCGCCGACAGCGCCAACGCGACGCTCACCGCCAGTACCACGTTGCCCGCAATCGCCGCCATCTGCGTCCGCACCACATCAATTATCAGACGCACGATCGCGTCGCAATCGATGCGCCCGCGGGCATCGCGCTGTTCCGCCACCTCAGCGATATACGCCGCCGTCATCGCCGGCTGCTTCGTCGCCACCGTCCAATGCAAAATGTGGATCAGCACAAAGCCCAGCCCATAATTCAGCGACGCCAACACGGTCGTCACGCCCTCACCGAGGCCGAGCGACTCAAAATAAATTTTGTTCAGCGCCATCAGCGCAATCACCGCCCCCGCGCCGGCTGCAGCCCGAAACATCGCGAAATGGCCGGCAACGTCCCGTGCCACGTAATGCTCGCCGTGATCAGAGGCATTTTCGGTAACCGAGCGCGCCAACAGCGTCAAATTGCGTGCAAACGGCGCACGCAGGCTGTTGCGCTCGGCATGCGCGCGCAGAATATCGCGCATCAGCGTCCCCAAGGCCCGGCGCTGCGCCTCGTAATCCGGCGGATCGACCAGCTCGAACAACACCTGCGTCCGCGCTAGCGTTTGGCCCAGCCGATCGAGCAAATGCTTGAGATTCAGCGTTGACCCCGCATTCACCGAACGTTTTTTCAAACGCTCGATCTGCCGCCCTGCCTGCTCCAGCAACACCTCGCGATGGCGCCGATCCTCCTCCCGCAACGTCTCGCCCGCACGCAACCGTTCGGCCGTCACCGCCGTCTCGCGTGCCAACGCCACAAACGCCGAATCGCGTTCGCGCATCGCCGGATCCACGCGCAACAGCGCCGGATCCAACTCCTCCGCCGCCAGCCACACACCGACCATTTCCAGCGCGTACAGCGCCTCGGAGCGCAATTCACGATAAAAACGCGCCACCGACGCTCGCTCCTCCGGATCGGGATCATCCAAACGCAACAACGTCGAGAAGAACCGCAGCCACTCGTCATCCGAAAGCCGCGTCATCCAGGCCAGATCCTCCCGCCCCATCAACCACAACCGCAGCAACGAAAACGCGTCGGCCTCATCGATCGGCGCCGGTGAAAAACGGTCATAAGAACGCGCCGCCAGATCAGCCCACAAACCACGCCGCTCATTCAACCCCGCGGTCGCCAGCAGCCGCAACCAATGCAACTGCCCCAACGCCTCGCGCAAAGCCGCCGCCACCCGGCGCGCTGCCATCGGGCTTGACTCCAGCGTCAGACGCATCTCCTCGAGCCGACGCCGCACAACCGAAATGCTGCCCTCCGGGCCGTCGGCCACGCGCATCTCGGAGCGTGCCCGTCCTGCGCGCGCAGACCTCGACGACGAACCACCAGCAGCACGCGGCCCCGCGCGCCCCTTCGCCACCCCTTGGGCTCCGGCACGCAGCCAATCGAACAGCGCCGCCAGCAACCGCAGCGGCGGCGAAATCGCATCCAATCGCTCATGCTCCGCAGCGCCCTCCCGCGCCGACGGATGCTCGAGCAAAGCCACGGCCTCAGCCAGCCACACCGCGGCCGGCACCTGCGACCACGTCTGATCGCGGCGCCACGCCGCCGGCACCATCGGGCGATTGGGATCGGCGATGCGCCGACCGGCTCCGAGCCTGGACTGATCTTCCATTGACGATCTCATCATCCGCATTGCACCGGCCATCGGGGGTCAGGCCAGCACGGCCTGTTCACTCAACGCAGCCAGCGATCGCTCCCTGCAGGCGGCGTCACCGCCTCCGCCGTTGCCCCCCGCCACGCCCGTAGCGCCGTTCCGAACGCGTCCTGCAAGCGTTCCGCCAGCGCCTTACGCGAGCGGCGCTGCAGATGAAACACCGGCCCCGCCGCCACCCAGTCATGCAACAGCGCCTCGCTCGTGATCAAGCGATCGACCAAGCCCAGCGCCAACGCCCGCTCGCCATACCAATACGCCCCATCGGCCACACGCTCGACGTCCAAAGATGGCCGCGAACGCTTGACAAACGTCTTGAACAACGAATGCGTATCGTCCAGATCCGCCTGCATCTTCGCCCGTCCCTCAGGCGTATTCTCGCCAAAGATCGTCAAAGTCCGCTTATGCTCGCCCGCCGTCAGCAACTCAAAATCGACATCCCTCGCATCAAGCCAGCGGTGAAAATTCGGCAGCTGCGCCACCACCCCGATCGACCCCACGATCGCAAACGGACTCGCCACGATCTCATCGGCCACACAGGCCATCATGTAGCCACCCGACGCCGCGACGCGATCCACCGCCACCACCACCCGCAGACCCGCCTTACGCAAGCGCAAAAGCTCGGCCGCACCCAGGCCATAACCATGCACCACGCCACCGGCGCTCTCCAGGCGCACCAACACCTCATCGCCAGGCTCGGCCAACGCCAGCAAGGTCGAGACCTCGCGCGCCAGGCGCCCAACCGCCGACGCCTGCACATCACCATGAAAATCGATCACGAAGCGCCTCGGCACCCGTTTCGCCGACACAGCTGAACCTATCGTGTCGACTTCACCGATGCCCTCACCCACGACCCCGGCCGATGCCGCCGTGTCCGCGGTGTCCGCGGTGTCCGAATCTTCGCCCTGCGCTGCGTTCGCCGCCGCCACGACACCCGATCCGTCGCTCGACGAACCACTCGCCCCATGCGCCTGAGCATCCGACGCCTGCCGCGACGATCCCGGCCCTCCAGCCGGCCCTTCAACAGCCCCCTCAGCCACACCTATCGACGCGGGCGAACCGGCAGCAACCAACCCAGCCGCCGCTCTTTGCGCACCTTTGTCGCCCGCGCGATCCTTTGTCGGCGCGCCGTCACGATCATCCTCGTGGTCCGTCGGCAAACCGGCTCGCCGCAGCGTGCGCCGCAAGCGCGCCATAAACCCTTTTCGCCCGGCCCCAAAGGCACCGCCATCCGCAGCCCAGCGCTCACACGACGACTCCGCCGAACGCTGCAGCGCCGCATGCAGATCCCGTCGTTCCTCATGCAACGCGCGCAAACGCCAGGCACTTGTCTGCGGCGCCGCAGCGGCAAATCCCATTGTCGAGCGCAGCACCAGCATCACCACAATCGCCACCAACACGACCACCGTCGCGAGCTTCGCCAAAAACCACAAATACTCGATCATCATCACTCCTGATCACGCGAGATCAACGCCTCGCGACCCGCCCATGGCAACCCGCACGCACTCACCATCCGCTGCCGGTCACTGCCCGGCACCGGATCGGCATTCCAGCCACGCAATCGCCGGTCCCCCGGCCCGCACGCGCGCCATCCGTCCGACGTCTCCACCCACCCCTGATCGTCTTTGCTCATCTGCGGCGTGGGCCTGTGACCCAACAAAACGGCAAAGACAAGCCCCCGCTGGACACGCCAGCCGCGGTCACCGCAGCACAAAACGAGCATCGCGCCACGTGGCCACGCCACGTGACCGCCCGCGCCGCCCCACGAGCTCATGGCGCGGCGAACCTAGCGGTTACGCGTCTCAAGCACCAGTACACCCGCCTCGGAGCGCCAATCCAACTGCGACAAAAAGCTCATTCCCAGCAGCGGCTCACGCGGAAACCGCCCCGGCAGGATTACCGCCTCGACACGGCGCAGCTCGATCCCACCCAGGCGCACCGAATCCAGCGTCAACGCCCGGCCCACCACGATGCCCTGCGCCGTCTCCAATGTCAGCGGCTGCGTACCCCGCGTCGACGACAACCCCAGCGCCCGAGCATCCTCCTCATTGATCGCCACCAGCGACGCCCCCGTATCGACCAAGAACGTCACCGCCCGCCCATTGATCGCACCGCTCGCCGTGTACGAACCGCGAGAATCTGGATGTACCCGCTCACGCCGCCCCGCGGGAGCCGAAAACTCACCCCCAAAGCGCGCATCCTGCAACGTCAACGTGCGCACGCGCCCGTCCACCTCGATCCGCGCGCCGGACGTCGTCGCCGCCAGCAAACGCGCGCCCCCAGGCCCCAACTCACCATCGCGCAACCGCACGCGCTCGCCATTGATCGCCAACACCGCCATGCCGCCAAACAACGCATGCACCTGAATATCGACCGCCGGCGACCCAGTGCTCAGCGATGTCGCCCCCCGCTGCGGCGACTGCGCCTGTACCTGCTCTGCCGCCAATCCCACTGGCGGGCCGATTAGCACCGCCAACAACAAAGGACGCAGCGATCGCCAATGCCACATGACGGCCAGCCGACCCCCGGTCGACCCCAAAGGCCCCCAGGCCGCCGGATGCGCCATCAGCGGTCCCTGCAGCGCCGCCTTCATCCAAAGCCACACCGCCGCCCCGAAGGCTAAAACCGACCGCCACCACCCGGCTCGACACCTCCCACCCGCGCAACCTTCACTCATCTTCGCCCCGTCGCACTTGCCGAATCGCTTTTGGCGCGTTCGTCCCATTCCCACCATCGCGCACAGCGACGCCATCAACCGCCGAGCAACGCCCGCCACCAACGGCGCCGGCTCGCCGTCAGCGCCACCGGCGGCTGCAAATGGACCGGCGGCACGCGCGAGAATACCCACCCCGGTAACACGCGCACCCCCGAAGACCCACAACTCGCGCCGAGATTGTTCGGATCAAACACCTTGACAAAGGTCGGCGCATCGAGCGAATCCGCAAACACGATGCCGCAATACGACTCGTCGTGATCCTTACGCAAAAGCGCCGCCACTGCGTCCAAAGCCCTCAGCCAATCCGCTCTCGCCACCGGCGCCACCGGCACCGGCTCGCCCACCGCATACACATACCAACCGTCGTCGGCCCGCTCGGCCAAGCGCTGCCACAGGCGATCAAAATCCGCCCACTGCAACGCCCCGCGCAGACGACCGTCGTACGAGTCCATAAACGACACCAAGGCCGCCTCGTGATCGCCCGCCATCAGACCACCCCACATTCAATCAAGACCATCAAATCGATCACCTCATCCATCGCGGACGCACGACACGGCTCACACCACGGCGTCGGACCGCCAGTGCAAACCCCAGCGACCGGCTGAACCATTTCGACCCCCACATTCGCCAACACTCTACCCGAGCGCATCACGCACGGCCCAACAACCACCCGCCGCCCCGGTCCAGACAAGCCCTGCACCCCGAACCGCGAATCGCGAATCGCGAATCGCGAATCGCAAGCTCCGGCCCGAGCGCCAGCCCGCAAGCGCGAAACCGAAAGCGCCGGCCTCAAAGCATCGGCCCGCAAGCACCAGACCGGGCGCATTCCGCTCTAACGACCCCAGTCCCAGCCCGCCAGCAACCCGCAGCCGCCGCCATCCACCACCAAATCGGGCACCACCTGCAAGACCTGCGCGCCCCATCGACAACGTCCGACGCATTACACTCCGAACACCGCCACCGGCGGGTACCAAGCCCCCCCGCGCGCTCGGCGCATCACCCGGAGCCCAGACCCACGCATGCACAAGCCGCCAAACCCCAGTCGAGCCGAGCACCAGCCGCACGCTGACCCGTGCCATCGCGAGGCCAGCGACACCTGGCCCGAGCATCGCCCCCTCGACCTCTACCGGCTGCTCAGGCCCGGGCTGTTCCGCCTTGACCCAGAAACCGCCCACCGTGTGACCTTCGCCCTAGCTGACGTCCTTGCCCGCATCCTGCCCGCCGGCCA
>JBKBII010000013.1:0-47199 GCA_046299415.1 Thioalkalivibrionaceae bacterium
CGTTCGATTCGCGGCTGTCGCCTCAAGGGTATTCGTGCCGCGATGCGGCTCGGGTCTTTGACTTTCTGAAGATACGGTTTCAGCAGACATCGCGGGTCTCCTGTGCTGCTGGTTGAAGTCGCCGGGCTCTGATGTGCTTTCGACTGTAGTCGCGCGAGTGTGTGCAAACGCAGCCAAGCTCGATGAATACCGTGACGGATGGTAATCGGCGCAGGCGGTCGATGGCGTAATTGAGAAGGGTCCGAGACGCTAATTTGGGCTTGTGAATGAAGTCAATCAAGACTCGGGAGGCCGTACCGCACGGTGTTGTCTTTGACGACTGATCGCCGTAGGACGGCAGCGGCCCATTCCCTGGCTGTAGACGCCCGTGCCCGGGAAGGCGTGAACCCAATCAGAGTCTCCTTGGCCGTCGAATCATCTTGAAGCACCAAGCACCAAGCACCAAGCACCAAGCACCAAGCACCAAGCACCAAGCACCAAGCACCATGCATTCATCGGTCGATTGGCCGGCGTGGTGCGCGATGGATTCAGGCGCGCGTCTCGGCCCAGCGTTGCGCAGTGGCGCGGAGAGCGTCTTCGTCGATCGATGTGAGAAGGCGGTCTTCGAGCAGGTGACGCCCAGCGACCCAGACATGCTTGATTTGGTTGCGATTCGAAGCGTAGAGAATCGCTGCTGCGGGGTCGTGTTCGGGCCAGGTTTCGATGCAGTCGAGATCGATTGCGATGAGATCAGCCTGCATGCCCGCCTCCAACGTACCAACGGTTTCGTCGAGGCCGAGCACGCGCGCACCTTCGCGGGTCATGAGTGCGAGAGTGTCGTAGGCCGACAGGACGGTGGCGTCGCCGGCAACGGCTTTGGCCACCAACGCCGCAGTGCGCGCCTCGCCAAGCAGATCAAGATCGTTATTCGAGGCGGCGCCATCTGTGCCGAGCGCGACGGCGACGCCGGCTCGTGTCAGCTTGGCGACGGGACAGAATCCGGAGGCCAGTTTCAGGTTGGACTCGACACAGTGAACGACACGCACGCCGTGTTCGACGACTCGGACGATGTCGTCTTGATCGAGTGCGGTCATGTGGACCGCCTGAAATGGACGAGTGAAGGCGCCGAGACGTGCGAGCCGTGTGATCGGACGTTCGCCAGTCTCGGCGAGTGCCCGGTCGATTTCGGCTTGAGTTTCGTGTACGTGCATCTGGATTGCGAGATCGGCATCGCTGGCCAGCTCGAGCACTGCGGCGAGGCTTGCGTCGCCGACGGTATAGGGTGCGTGCGGCCCGAGGCCGGCGGTCAGCATTGGGTGATCGCACAGGCGCTCGGCAAGAGCACGAGCGCGGGCGAGATAGTCCGTGAGTGAGCGAGCGTAGGGTGTCGGAAAATCGATCACCGGCGCGGTCAGAACGGCGCGTATGCCGGCGGCCTCGATGGCGTCGGCGGCGGCCTCTGGAAACAGATACATGTCAGCGAACGTGGTGGTGCCCGAGCGCAGCATTTCGGCGATGGCGAGCTGGGTGCCATCCCGAACGAAGGCCTCGGAAAGCAAGCGGCCTTCGAGCGGCCAGATGTGTTGTTCGAGCCAGGTTTGCAGCGCGCAATCGGACCCGGCGCCGCGCAGTAGGCTCATCGCGGCGTGGGTGTGTGCGTTGACAAAACCAGGAAGAAGTACGTGGTGATCGAGTGTGATGTGGCGCGCTCTGGGGAAGCGATCGCGTGCGAGATCACTGGGCAGGACGTCGAGGATGTGTTGATCGAAGGCGATGGCGGCGTGCTCGAGGCGTTCGCCGTCGATCGTCATCGGCAAGATCCAGCGGGCATGGACGACAGTGGTCATGAAATCCTCGCGAGTTTATGGGGGTAGCGCGGATGATCGCAGTGACGCGGGGCCGTTCTTGGTTGTGCCCAGCGGACGACCTGTGCGTCTACTTTGACCCACGCTTCAGCAAGACCTGCGTCGTTCTGGTGTGACTCTGGCTCGCCGAGCGTGGGGGTCGGTGTACGGCGCGGGATTGTTTTTGGGTCGCACGACATCATCGCGGAGAATGCCATTCGCTGCTTGGCTTGCTGCAGTGATGCTCGCGTGTGATGCGGGCAGTTAGCGCCGGAGGTCGATCCAGACCGGGTCGTGATCGGAGCTGCGGTAGGGGGCGGCTGAGTTTTCAAAAGGCATGGCGCCATTGTACGAGCCGAAAGGGGGTTCATCGGCATTGATGGCGAAAGCGCCGGCGGCGCTGCGGCGCTGTTCGATGGCTGCATTGCCGAGGGTGTAGTCGAGCTGCGCCGAGCGGCCGCGGAATACATAGGTCGAGCGCGTTTCGACCGGCTCCTGGCGAAGGTCTTGAAAGCCTTTCTGAGCCGCAAGAGTGAGCGGGGGTTCGAAGGCGTGGGCATTGAAGTCACCGATGATCAGCGCGGCGTGCCCTGGTGCCTGAGCTCGTAACGCGGCATCAGTTTGCGTTCGTCGTTGCTCGTTCCAGCATCCGGCACCGCGGTCGATGTCGGCGTTGCGTGAGCGTGAATCGGGGCAACGACTGCGCGAGCGGTTATGCACGACCGTGACATCGAACTCGAAGTCGCCGTCGCGAAAACGCACGAGGAGCGGTGTGCGCAGATGACTGCGGTGCGTCAGTGCACGGCTGTCGAACATTTCGACGATGGTGGGCCGATAGATCAGGCCGACAGCAATTGCATCGGTGCCCGGCGCGGGGTGCGGGACGAGCGCGTAGGCGCGCCGGTTTGTGCCGTCGCGGCGCGCGAGGTCGGCGTTTATGCGGTCGATCAAGCGTGCGGCCGCGCCAGGACGATTTTCGAGTTCGATCAGGCCGAGAATATCGGCATCGAGGGCGATGATCGCGGCGCTTAGTTTGTCGAGCTGTCGTTCGATCTCGGCCGCGTTGGCGGCGCCCCGGCTGCCTCTCGTGGTGAACCAGTTTTCCAGGTTGAAGGCCGCGATACGCAGCGTATCGGGGCTACGAGCAAGGCCTTCGGGGCGCGGATTGTGCGTGTGCGTGTCCAGCGGACTCGTGGGATGAACCCGGCGCTCATCAAAGGCTTCGGTGAGGATGCCGGTAATGTCTTTGAGTTGGTCGCCGACCCGTCGGGTCTGGGTGTCGATATCCAGATGTGGGATGGGGCGGGGGTCGGCACGGTATGAGCCGTCATCGATCACGAGACCATTCGTCAGGGTCTCGGCTGCGCGTCGATTCGGCGCAGCCGTTTGGGTCGCCGCCATTAAGCGCTGGGGCGCGACACGGAGGCTGCCGTAGCGCCCGAGCTCATAGACGTCGGTGACCACGGGATCGACGATGCGAACGAGGACGTCGAGTGGGACTTGATCAAGTGGTTTCGGCCTTGACGCGACGCGGTCGGCGGACTGGCTTGATGTGCCGTGGGTTTGCCACGTGAACGACTCGCCGTCTTCGGAGGCGCGCAATTCGAGTGGTTGTAGCTCGACTTTGCCGCATACCGTGACGCGGCTCGGTCGTTGCAACTGAATGCGGTCTCGGTAGCGATCGATCGTTGCCGAAAAGGCTACGCGAGTTCCGGCGTCGACCGCGCTGCGGGGCGCATAGACGAAAAGGCCGCGGGTAGCGGTTCCTTCGCCGCTCTGGATGAAAAAGCCGCCGAGCTGGCCGGGTTCCTGAAATACGGCGGAAACGGCTGCAACCACGTCGACGCGTTCGCCGATGCGCGACGGCTGCGCGAGCGTGGCGAGGTCGGTGGGCGGGCGCGAGCATCCGGAGGCTTGGGTCGTCGGTGGCTGTGAGTTTGATCCGCTTGGGCTGACGTCGGCTACGGCCGGTGTCGCGAGCAGGGCGGCTGACGTGAGCAGGACGAGAAATGCCGCCAGCACTGATGAGTAGGCCGATGAGATGCCTGACGCGAAGGTGCGGCGGGGCCCGTGCATGAACCAGCGCAGGATTCGGTGGCTGACGACGGGTTGCGCTCGATCGAAACCCCGGTGGTCCATCCTGTACTCGATACACCGAACGGGCGGGTGCTCTTGTCGGTGTTCGTTTTCGGTGCGGTACACAGAGTTCGACGCCTGCCGAGGAGGTCGCTGATCAATCGATGATTTTTGGCGGAGGACATGGCGTGGCAGCGCGGCATCAGTGGCGTGCTCGGCGCATGATCGGGTGGCGCGGCGATCGCGTAGGCTTCGCGCGCGGTGGTCGGCGAACTTGGGTCGCATGGTCACTCTCGATCGGTTTAGAAACAGGTGCAGCATACCGGCCCACGATGATTCGTGAAGTGCAACGGTGAATGAGGCTTCGCGACGTGTGACTCGGGACGCGCGCTTGCAGCGCGCAGGTTGTTCAAGGGGGTGGTCAAGCGCTATGAATTTCTCGTCCTGGATCGCTTTTGCTGGCGGTATTGCGTTGTTTTTGCTCGGTATGCAGCTGATGACCGAGGGGCTGAAGAACGCAGCCGGCGATGGCCTGCGTGCGGTGCTTGCCCAGGCGACGCGATCGCGTGCTCGGGCGATCGGCGCGGGGATGATGGTGACGGCGTCGGTGCAGTCATCATCTGCGGTGATCTTTGCGCTTGTGGGCTTCGTTAATGCGGGCCTAATGACGCTGGCCCAAGCGTTCGGCGTGATCTTGGGCGCGAACATTGGCACCACCGCGACGAGTTGGTTGGTGGCGCTAGCAGGGTTTCGTCTAGATCTTCAGGCGTTGGCGTTGCCTTTGTTGATCGTTGGGATGGGCCTGCGCGTATTGCGTGGGCGCTATCCGAGCGGTGCCTTTGGCCTTGCGTTGGTTGGGCTCGGCTTGTTTTTTCTGGGCCTGGATTTGCTCAAGGGGGGCTTTGATGATCTCGCTGGAGCGATCGATTTCTCGGTGCTTGCGTCATGGCCCGTGGTTTTCCAAGTGTTCGCGATGGTTGTGCTCGGGATTGCGTTGACTGTCTTGATGCAATCTTCGTCGGCGGCCTTGGCAGTGGTTTTGACTGGCGCAGCCGCAGGTTGGATCGATTTGCCGGCGGCGATGGCGATGGTGATTGGTGCCAATGTCGGCACGACGTCGACCGCGGCGTTTGCCGTGATTGGTGCGACTGCGCCGGCAAAGCGAGCTGCGGCGGCGCATGTGCTGTTTGCGCTGATTGTCGCTGTCGCAGCGCTGGCGACGTTTCCGGCTGCGCAAATCGCGCTGTCGTGGATCGAAGCACGAGCCGGCGGTTTACACATCGCGGTGTTGTTGGCGATGTTTCATACGTATACCAAGGTGCTGGGTTTGGTGATTGTGTTGCCGATGGCTGATCGTCTGGCGACTTGGTTGGAAGGCCGTTTTCAATCGGCTGAGCCGGTGTCGGTCGTTGCGGCTGATGCGCTGGGTCGTGAGTCGGGCGATGGCGCATCGTCTGCTAGCGCGCAGCTGGGACCGAGTTCGGTCGCCGGGGATACATCGAGGACTTTGGGAGGTGGTGCTCACGCTAGTGAGAGTCGCGTCATGAAGACGGTTCGCATGGCGTTTCTCGATGAGCACGTATTACGCACGCCTGCTCTGGCGATCGAGGCGTCCAAGCGGGAGCTGGCACGGATGCAGGCGGATGTTTTAGTTCTCGTGCAACAAAGTCTGCAAGGCTCGATTGACGAGGAGCGATTGCTTGCAGGGAGGCGGCAGGCGAGTGGTGAGGTGATCGAGTTTTCCGAGTGGGTTGCGGCGATTTCGTCAGACGATGAGCGCGATGAGACGCTCGAGCAGCGCATGGCGCTGTTGTACGCCGGTCAGTATCTGCAGGATGTGCTCGAGCGATTGGACGGTCTGCGTCGTGGCGCTTTCGGGGTCGAGGCGCGTCCCGCCAACGATCCGATGTCGGCGATGTTGCGTTGGCGGGATGCGGTGCTTGCGACGATGACGGCTTGGAGTGCGGGAGCGGCGTTGGAGGCCGGCACTGTTCAGGAGGAACGCGAGAGACTCGAGAACGAGTATCAGCGTTTGAAACAAAGTCTGATTCTGGCTGCGTCGGCGCGGGCGGTTCCGGCGGCACGAATGGTCGAGTGGCTCGATGCGATCAGTGATCTGCGGCGCGTGTTAGATCAATGGGCGAAGTTGACGTTGCGTCGGCTGGCCTTGGGCGCTTTTCCCGAAGTGTCTGCTTGATGACGATGGGGGTCGCTTCAGGCGCCCGACTGAGCCCGGGCGACGAGCGCCGATCGAGTGTGCCTGAAGCGCTGAGTCGCGGGAATCGAGATGGACTGGGTGAGGTCCATTCGGACGGTAGGGTGTTTTATGCCTGAACCAGAACAACGGGCTCTTAATCGGTGGGCATCTGTGCCAGCTCTTGGGTAAGCGCGGCGTGCTTAAACGGTACTTCAGTTGCCAAGTGTGGCTTCGAGTTGGGTACAGAGTCGCTCAATCGCGTCGATTCGCGCGCGGCGTTTGCATTGAGCTGGTATGACGTACCACGGCGCCGCTGGCGCGTGCGTCTCGCGCAACAGGTCGGTGAAGGCTTCCTGATAGTCGTTCCAGCGTTCGCGGTTGCGCCAGTCTTCGTCAGTCAGTTTGTGGCGTTTGTGCGGTGTGTCGCGGCGGGCGATGAAGCGTTGCAACTGGGTGTCGGCGTCGATATCGAGCAAGAATTTCGCAAGGATGGCGCCATCTGTAACGATTTGGCGTTCGAATTCGCGGATTTCTCCGTAGGCTCGCTGCCAAACCTCGGGCGCGGCCAAGCCTTCGACGCGCTCGACCAGTACGCGTCCGTACCATGACCGGTCAAACAAGGCAATGCGTCCGCGTCGTGGTAGGCGCGTCCAAAAGCGCCACAGCCAGGGGTGGGCGCGTTCGTCGTCACTGGGGGCTGAAATTGAGTGAACACGCATGTGGCGCGGATCCATCGCCCCGGTCATGCGATGCAGGGTACCGCCTTTTCCTGCAGCGTCTGCGCCTTCAAAAACCAAGACCAACGAGCGATCGGCGGCGCGGACCCGGCGCAAGAGGCGACCGAGGCGACCTTGGGCCGTGGCGAGTCGGGTTTCGTAATCCTCGCGATCGAGTGGCTCGGCGTGCGCACCGAGGTGCGGCGGTTTCTCGGATGCAGACACCGCGCGGGGCATCAGCGCGGTGATGGCGTCGAGTGACGGTGGGCGCGAACGGGTCTGTGGCGCTTCCAGCATCGCGAGCAGTGCGTTGGGTAGTGCGTCGGCGAGGGCGGTGTCGTCGATGACCTGCCACGGCAGGATGTGACCATCAGTGGCGAAGTCGCGAATACGGCGTCCGGTTTCGCGGATCGCGGTGTGTTGTTGTACGCGGATCCAGCGCTCAGGAGTGCATTGCCAGGCGGTTGCAGGGTCGCTGGCGAGTTGCTTCATGCGGGTAAGCTCGCGCTCTTGATCGGAATCGATCCAAATCTTGAGGATTGAGACATTCTCGGCGCTCAGGCTGGCCTCGAAGCGCGCAATCTCGCCAAGGCGATCGTTGAAAGCCCCGTCACCGATGCGGTGTTCGACGTGGCTGAATAGTAGGTCCTGGTACCAGCCGTGGATGAATACTCCGACACGTCCCAGCGCGGGGACGCGTCGCCAAAAACGCCACATGGGTGGATATTGATGGTCACATGCTTCGTCCTCGAGGGCATGAACTTCGGTGGCGCGGTTCTCCAGCCAGTGATCGAGTCGATGCAGTAGTGTTTGGGTGACGGTTGCGGTGTGTCCCGAGAGGACGACGGCGATGCCTCGGTCACCCACTTGAGCCTGCGCAAGTTGTGCGGCGAGCAGGCGTCGGCGAAGCTTTTTGGATTCGTTCATTGGCGTTCCGGCTGAGCGTTTGGCGGGCGAGGTCGTCGATTGGTGGTGGAGAAATCCGTTGGTCGATCAGTTCCGATATCAATCCTGTGGGTCGGAGCATTGCGCGCTGTCTTGGACGCGGCAGTCTGCCAGTGCAGGAGTCGTGGTGGTACCTTTGCCAACGATCGAGCGCACCCGGCGGCTCCAGTGAACTCGACCCGCGCGGCGTTTTATGGCTCGCTGAGTGCGGTCGGCGTTGGCCGAGGAACTTGCGGTGCTGGGTGCGGATCTAGGATGGCTGCTCAAGACACCTGCTGGCGGATATCGCCGAAAACCGCAAGCCAGCGGTTGCGTTGCGGGTTGATGTTCGCGTCCCGTGACCGCGCAGGACGCGAGTACGATGACCGCCGTGCAGGGCAAAGTTGCCGGTAGCAGGATCGTTTCATGTGGGGTGGAGAATCCGCGATGTCGACTGAAATGGCTCCATCAAGTGAGCCAAGGATTGATGGGAAAATGATCGATATCGGTTCTCTGGAGTTCTATGGGCGGCGAGCGCTGGCGACATCCGCGCCGTCAGTTTTGGTGTTGGGGGCCGTGCATGGAAACGAGACCTGCGGTACGCAGGCGATTCGGCGAGTTCAGGCTGAACTGGAGTCGGGTGCGCTGGCTCTCGCGCGCGGGCGTCTGACAATGGCACCGGTGACCAACCCTTTGGCGTATCGGCAGCGAACCCGCATCGGTGAGCGCAATCTGAACCGGAATTTTCGCGAGACGGACGTGCCTGAAGACTACGAGGATCGCATTGTCAATGTCTTGGCACCGGTGTTACGCGAGCATGACGTGCTGCTCGATCTGCATTCGTTTCATACCGGCGGGCAGCCGTTCATCATGCTCGGGCCGGAGAACAATGCGGGTGTGCTCGAGCCGTTTTCGCGTGCTGAGCAGGAGTCGGCGTGGGCACTGAGGGTAGGGGCCAAGCGGCTGGTCGAGGGTTGGCTTGCAACCTACGCAGAGGGGGTGCGCCGCCGTATGGCGAATCCTCGCGCCGAGCGTCGGGCGCAGATGCTGTCGACCGACCCGAGCTATGGCATTGGGACGACCGAGTACGCCAGAGCGCGTGGTGCGATTGCGCTGACGGTCGAATGTGGCCAACACGATGATCCTCGCGCGCCTGATGTGGCCTATGCGGCGATCTGCAATACCTTGGCTCATTTCAGATTGATTGATGCTCCGGAGGTCACGCCGGTGGATGAGTATGAGTTGATTCGACTGGTCGAGGTGGTCGATCGCGACGACGCCGAGGATACGTTTGTGCGCGAGTGGGCAAGCTTCGATCGGCTCACGAAGGGCGAGGAGATCGGTCGCCGCGCGGATGGAACGTCGGTATGTGCGCCAGCTGATGGTTTTGTGGTGTTCCCGAATCCGAACGCTGTGCCGGGAAACGAGTGGTTTTATCGTGCCGAAGTCTCGCCGCGTGTCCTGTCCGCCTGACGTGGTTGACGCCCTGTTCATTGCGAATGCGAGACAACGCTTCCGCTACTGTCCCGTCCTCGGCTCTGCGGACTTTTGAGCCTTGAAATCTACTTGCCCCTGCGCTGCGAGGGACTGGGAGACCGTGGTTGATTGAGCTCGTTCTGGTCGTGTTGGCGGCGTTTGTCGCCGGAATCGTCAATGCATTGGCCGGCGGCGGGACTTTTGTAACTTTTCCGACGTTGGTGTTCTTAGGGGTTCCGCCATTGACGGCCAATGCGTCATCAACGACGGCGCTTTTGCCCGGTTATCTCGCGACGGCGTGGGCCTATCGTGACGGGATGCGTGGCGTCGGCGGGCTTGGTCTGACCGGTTTTGTTTTGCTCGGTCTATTGGGTGGCGCAATTGGCGCAATAGCGCTTTTGGTGACGACTCATGAGGCTTTCCGAGCCCTGGTACCTTGGCTGCTGCTCTTCGCGACAATGCTGTTTGCTTTCGGCGCGGCGTTACAGCGTCTGATCGCGCGGCTCGCCCTAAAAATTGATCCGGGAACGATCAGTGGGCGTATCGCGGTCGTGCTGATGACGGCTTACGGGGGCTACTTCGCCGGCGGTATGGGGATCGTGATGCTCGCGGTATTGCGCGTGTTGGGCGTTGAAAATCTTCAGGCCGCGAACGGGATCAAGGCTCTGCTGTCTGCGGTTTTGACGACGATGGCGGTAGCTATCTTCCTGATCGGAGGCCTGGTCGACCCAACGTATGTCGTGCCGATGGCGGTCGCTGCGACCGCCGGTGGTTTTTTTGGGGCTTGGCTCGGACGTCGAATACCGCCCACGTGGCTGCGTATCGGCATCATCATTGTGGGTTTGGCGACGGCGGCAGCTTTTTTCTCGGGCGGTTGAGCGGTCGCGTTACTTGCCCTATTCGTTCTGCGCGTGGGTCATGCTCGGTTGTTGATCTTTGCGATGGTCGAGCATCAATCGCACATCAATGGCTCGATTGAGCGTGAGACATCGACTGGGTACCGTTTCGAGTGCGCCCGGACTTCTGAGAGGATCGGGTGAGATGACGAGTGCCGTCGCGAAGGATGGCGAGCTGGAAGCCGGACAGGGTGTGACGCGCGGCGTGTGATGGATGGAAACAGCACTCTCGGCTCAGCCCGGGTCGTGGCGAAGCTGCGCCGATGGACCGGCTCATCTGGATGCTGTCTGAAATACCCCTCGTTTTTGCTGGACAAATTTATAAGAACCTACTAAAGTTTCGCTTGTGACAAAAGAATGACACGGCAGGCGCAGCGACTCGAGTTGTGGCGCTTTTTTCGGTGCGTCGCTTTCACTCTCAGCCTGATCCCAAAGTCATCGAGGTGTATCGCTGTCACAGTGGGCACATAAAAGTGCAGTGGGTCGGGAATTATTCTTGAGCACTGCGGTCAACAAAATAGAATGGATGCTCAGTGCGGACTGATCAACCGACCCCGGCCTGACAACGTGTCGGCGCCAGTGGCGAGAATCAGCGCATCTCTTACATGGATCGGAATCGTCGAACCTGGAGGCGATGACATGAAGCTTTCGACCAAGGGCCGCTACGCGGTCACTGCAATGCTGGACCTCGCGATCCATGATCGTGTCGGGCCCGTTACGTTGTCTGATATTTCTCAGTGTCAGGGTATTTCGCTGTCGTATCTCGAACAGCTTTTTGCGAAGCTACGCCGTTCGGGACTCGTCGAGGGCGTTCGTGGCCCCGGTGGCGGATACCGTTTGGCTCGTCGTCCTGATCAGATCTCAATTGCTTCAATCATCACGGCCGTCGATGAATCAGTCGATGTGACGCGTTGCAAGGGTCACGAAGATTGCCAGGATGGGGAACGGTGCTTGACGCACGAGCTGTGGAATGACTTGAGTCAGCAGCTTTACAGCTACCTCGACGGTTTGACTCTCGCCGATTTCTCGAACCGGCCGGAGGTGCAGCGTGTCGCTCGACGAGGTGAGGAGCGCAGCCCGCGTCATCACTTCATCTTCCGTCATGATGCCGCTTGAGTGACTCGCCTCGGCTCGGTATTTGGCTGGCCGCGTGAGCCGTCGGACAGTCTCGCAAGAAAACCTAGCGATATCATTTGTTGGAAGGCGGCAAAAGCCCGAGCCCCAAGCCCCTTTTCGGTCGCCGGGCTTTTGTAGGCGCGGAACGCGTTCCGCGTCATTAGGATGTGTCTGGCATTCTTTAGTCGTTGGAGTCGAACGGAAGGCGCGGCGCATCCAGTCCGCGCCCTTTTTGTTGTCGCAGGTCGATGACGACTTTTTTTGGTGTCGTGGACGATGCCCGGTTGTCGTCTTCGAGGTGAGATCTGGGACCGCAAAATGCTAGTCGAAGCGATTTCGACGTCACGAAATTCGCGTCGGGCTGGTCTTCGCCCTCGTCCCCCGGCTGGTGGTTCAACACACGAATGCCCGGTCGTGAAGACCAGTCACTTGTGCTTGTGTGCGATCGTGAGAGGTCACCCAACAACACCATACAGGTGACGCATTCAATTCAAGCGATGTTCAAGGGCACCCGAGACAATCTCGAACGAACTGTGTTTTTTATCCAACGTCTTTGAAGATGCGGTGTTGTTACACGGCACTTGAATCCCCATGCCGGCGTGGTGAGAGAGCCCGTTGCGCTCATTTGACCGATGGAACTCGTTCGACCAATGGGAGATGAGGTGTCTGTCTCGAAGCGTGTTGGAGACGTTGGCTATCTTGTTGGCTTATGCCCGACGATCTCGCACTTGGTTACTTGTCCTCCGGTTCTGTGAAGTTGGACGGCTTGAGAATTTGGTTGAAAGACGGCTCGCGTCGGCAGTGTTTTGAGTCAATTTAACACCGAGGCGTAAGCCTTTGGCGTTCTCTGAGTCTTTTTAAGACTGGGGATTCAAGTTAAGACTGGGGATTCAAGTTAAGACTGGACATCCAAGGAGGTCGCGATGACGATGAAGAACGCCCCACACCTTGCCGCAATTGTAGCCGCTGCATTTTTGATGGTTCCTGCTGTGCATGCGGAAACCGACGATCAGATCACAACTGAAACCAGTGAGACGATAGAGGCCATTGGTGCAGTCGCCAGCGATGCCGGTCGATATCTTGAAGATGCCTCGATCACGGCGCGTGTGAACACTGCCTTTGTCGTGCACTCACATCTTTCCGGTTTGGCGATTGCAGTCGAGACTTCAAACGGCGTTGTGACCTTGTCGGGGACGGTTGAAAGCGACGCCGAAAAAGCGCTGGCAGAGGGGGCAGCGCGAGACGTCAGCGGTGTCAATGACGTCCACAATGCGATTGAGGTTGAATAATGCTTTGAGAAGCCAGAACAGCCCCGTTTTGGATGTCTCAAACCAAATCTTCCAAAAAGACATCATTTTTGTAGGACGGGCTATTCCAGCGACGAATCGGCGTTGGAATGTCGTGGTACTCATTTTACGTAAGACGATCCATTTGCAACACCTCGAACCACGGCCGCCGCCTTAGGCGGACGTGGTCTGTTGGCTTATGTGTTTGTTACGGGTATTACTTCAAGTTTCTTCTTGAGCGATCAGATGAACGGCGATGGTTGATTCTACTGAGAAATTTTTGCGTCCGGACAACCGGACAGTCTGTGCGGCACGTACTCGGGTTGCGCCGCTGTTTCTTCATTGAATGGCGTTTTAGGTCGAACGATTCGAATGCCGTTTACCCGAACTCCACCAAGTATCCTTTTGGGTCCGACGCTACAGCGATGAGAGCGACGTCGCCTTGAGCCAGGGTGAGTCCGTTAGATCGTGATGACCGATTTTCGCTGCCTGGACATGGTCCCACGCCCAGCAGAAATCGCTCAGGTTCTGAACTGCGCTGTCAATTGCTGTAGACGTTGCGCCAACTGGGCCAACTCATTCGAGGCCGCTGCGGTCTGCTGTGAGCCGACGGTCGTCTCTTCTGCGACTCGGCCAATCGTGGCGACGTTCTCGCTCATGTTTTCAGCGACTACGCTCTGTTCTTCGGCGGCACTGGCAATCTGATGGTTCATGTCGGTGATGCGATCGACGGCGTCTTTGATGCGCATCAGCGAGGTACCCGTACGCGATGCTTCTTCAACTGTATTCCGTGCTCGTACTCGACCTGTCTCCATTGAACCTACGGCCGAGCTTGCGCCCTGCTGAAGCTGTTCAATCATACGCTGAATTTCTTGGGTTGAGTCCTGTGTCCGGGTCGCCAGTGTTCTGACTTCGTCAGCGACGACGGCGAAGCCTCGGCCTTGTCCGCCTGCGCGTGCGGCTTCTATCGCGGCGTTCAACGCTAAGAGGTTGGTTTGCTCAGCGATGCCTCGAATGACATCCAGTACCACGCGGATATTGTTGGCATCACCCTCGAGGCGCGCGATCGCGTCTGCGGTTTCTTCGACAGAGGCCGCGAGCCCTTCGATGGCTGAGACGGTATTGTTGACGACTTGCTGACCGGCCATCGTTTCCTGTTTGGCACTATTGGCCGATGTTGCGGCCTCTTGAGCGTTTCGTGCGACATCTTGCGTCGTGTGACTCATTTCCGTCATGGCCGCCGCCAACATCGTGATTTCGCCTTGTTGACGCTGGACGCCGTCGCTGGTTTCGCGAGTTGTGGCTGACATTTGTTCGGCTGCGGCTGCGACCTGTGATGTGGCGGCGTTGACTTCGTGGAGCATCGCGCGCAGACGAGAAAGCATCGTGCGCATGGCGCCAAGTAGACGACCGGTTTCGTCGTGTTGGCTGACTTCGGGCAGATCATGGCTGAAATCGCCTTGAGCGATTGCATCGAGAGTGTTGACGGCGCCCAGTAGTGGTGTGAAGACGCGTTTGGTGTACCAGTAAATCAATATTGCGAGCGAAATGAGAACGATGATGGTGACAAAAATGCCCAACTGGTTGATGCGAGCCTGTTGCGCGAAACTTGCCGAGAAGTCATCGACACTCACGAGATCGGCGAGCGGTTCACCGGTAGGCGTCGTAATTGGAGTGATTACGACCGAGAACCATTGGCCATCAGCTTTCAATCTTTTGACTTTTTGTTCGCCTAGCGGTGGGAGGTCCAAGCGAAGTTTTTCGCGAAAATTCTCGTCAGTGCTGTAGACCACCGTGTTATCGGCGTTGAACACGAAGTTCCGTGACCCATCGGCGCGGGTCAGATCATCAAGCGCGGTGTCGAGTGTTCGCGAAAAGATTCCGGCTCCCGCCAGTTGGCCGCGTTGGTAGAGCGGGAATGTGAGCACAGACACCAGCTGACCATCTTCGTCTCGCTGTAGGCCCCTTTCGACTGTGCGCTCATCGAGCGCGCGGCGAACGAGTGGTTTCCGGGACTGGCCGGTGGCCTCGACAGGCGTCGAAAACAGGAATCGGCCTTCGATATCCGTGATCTGGAGTCGGGAAATCGTCTCGGATGCGCTTAGCCGGTTGTAGGTTGGGCGTGCAGCTTCAGCCAGTGTCTCGCTGTTGCGCGTGGCCACGGCGTCAACGATGGTTCGATCTCTCGTCAAACCTTGAACGCCGGTCTCCATGCGTTCTATTTCCGTGGCTATGATTCGATCCCAGAGCTGGGATTTGCCACTGAGTATCAGAGATTCAAAACGGGCCTCGGACTCGTTCTGTGCCATACGAGCTGTGCCGATGATGACGAAAGATGCGATCAACAGAGCGCCAAGCGCCATCAGAGTGAGCCGTATTTTCAGAGACATTTTGATTTTCCTGCTCGGCAGATCTGAATTGGTTTCAGGCCCAACCTGGCCCGGAGTCTTAGATCGATACGCTTCAGGTGACGTTGTCGGCGGCAGGCGATGGAACTTGAATGATCATCTGAGAGACGTTTTGAAAATGAGTGTAAAAACAAATCGGAGAAGCAAAATAAAAGCGCGCAGGGCTGGGCCGGGGGCCAACAACCTCTGCGCGCTGGTTTAGCTGTTCCCGGCTTTGCGATAGCCTGGAATCCGGCCATTTTTACTCGACGGGGTAACCGGCGTCGCGCCAGGCGGGGTAGCCGAGGCGGAAATAGTGAACGTTGGTGAAACCCCAGTCCACAGCTCGCTCTGCTGCAACGGCGGTGCGCCAGCAGCCCGTGCTGTTGCAGTAGAAAACGACTTCAGCATCTTTTGAGCCGATGAGTTCGAGCAAGGACGCTTCGGTAATGACGCTTTGCGACTGATCGCGTTCGACGGTCAGGTTTTCGGCTCCAGGAATACGTCCGGCGTCAAAGTCGGACGGGACACGAACGTCAACCAACGGTACGCCGCGATCGAAAAGAGCCTTGGCTTCAGTCGGCCCGGCGTAGGTGGTGCCCGCGACGGTTTCGGGCGATGAATATTCAGCCGTAACCATCATCGGGAGCCAGCAGATGAGCAGGGCAGCAATGAAAGAATATACTTTATTGCTTGTCATGATTTCTTCTCCGACGCGATTGGAAGTTAAGAAGACGGTCAGGTGGTGCCTGGTTCTGGGGTTTTCGATGGTGCTTGAGCTTGGACGGCCAGGTTAACCTGACCTTAAGCTGATTGTACTGATTTGGTCAGGGAAAGAAAGAAAAAGTCCAGAGGATTTTATTTGTGGTTATAGCTTTCGGGGTTTTCTAGGAGTCGGTGTCAGCTCATGGCACAGTTTTTGGTACTCATGGCGCAGTTTTTGGTATTTTGAGTGTATAGTTGTATTATTAGATATAATAATACTAATATATAAATTTATGTCGAACGATATTACGCAAATGCGTCTGGATGCCGATCCCTAGGTCTCGACTGCTGCGGATTTGACGAACTTTCATGTTCAGACTGTCAAAGAGGATCCGACGTCGCATTCGGTGGTTACCGATTGGGTCTATTAGAGCGACCCCAGATAATTACCGGTGTTCAAGCCGGACGCCACTGACCCAGATGCGCATCGTTGGTGAAAACGGTCGTCGATAGGTGCCGTTGTATCGGCCTATAACTGCTTTGGTTCGAACCTTGGGCCTCGAGCTTCCGCACAATGGTCTTCGCTATCACGGCTGCGTCGCCGATGGTTTTTAGCTGCGGGCGACGCATTAAGTCTGTAGCCCACCTCGCTCGCCTGACTCAGGTGACGGTATGCGAAAACGTGCTCGTCTTCGAATGTTTGTCGAAATCGAGCTGGCTTATGCATGTTGAGGCGGCGCTAATCAGCGGTAAACGGCGCATCACGGACGGCACGACCGGCCTTGGGTCTGTGTGCGTTTTATGGCCGTTACATGGGGTTCCCGCACTAACGCCCGATACTCGCCTGGTACTGGGGCCGACTTCGATAACGATGCGTTGATGTGTTCTGTCGGTTCGGGACTGCACTGTTGGTGGTTCAACCTCAGTGGCGCTGTTCGAGGGGCGCCGTGGCTTTGCTGTGACGGAGTTGCCGCGCGGATTGAAGCTCCATCTCGAATCGTTTGGCGTTCGTCATAAAGTCTGCTTTTGCGCGCGCCCGGTGGTCAGGCGGGCCGAAGCGTGCGCGCTCGAAGGCATCGTTGAGCGGCGTGATGCATTCGAGGGCTTTTGGGGCGTGGTCCGCGAGCCAGGGCTTTGCCCAGTGGAGCCAGCGATGAAGTGACGCAAGATCATCGGGCGGCGCGGGCGTCGATATTTCGTGTGACGCTCCGAGGGTTGGATTTGACCAGGTCTTCGGCGCTGGACCGGACAGCGGTTCGGTATTCACGCCACGAGGGTTGCGATGTATCGAAGACTCGCGCAAGGATCGTCCCCATTCGCGCCGGAGGGTACGAGCTAAGCGGCTTGAGCGTCGAATCAAGACGTCGGGACGGTGCCGCCATTTCTGCACACCTAAGTAGACCGCTGCGGCTGAGAAGCCAGCAACGATCAGGCCTAGTAGGGCGGCCAGGATGTGGCGCCAGTCGTTGAAGTCGAGCCCGAGTCGGGCGAACAGATCGCGTTGGCGCTCGGGGTCGAATGCGAGCACCCACGAGGTCCACTGAAATTCCACCCAATCGCGCCAGTCCATCCACTCAAGGTGTGCACGGGTCCAGATTCCGAGTCCGCTTTGGCGTCCGCGGAGAAAAGCCGGAACGTCGTCCTCGGCAGCGAGAAATTCATCGATTGATCCTTCGATTCGGTTTGGCGCGATCGACGCGGTCGGGTCGACGCGGACCCACCCGCGTCCGTCGATCCAAACCTCGTTCCAAGCGTGGGCATCGGCGTAACGTAGGGAAAGGTATCCGCCGCGATCGGTAAAGCGGCCGCCTTGATAGCCCGTCACGATGCGGGTGGGTATGCCCGCAGCGCGCATGAGCACGGCAAACGCGGAGGCGTAATCTTCACAAAATCCGGCGCGTGTCTCGAACAGGAAGGCGTCGGTGGCATCACCGAGTGCGCGCGGTGGCCGCAGGGTGTAGCGGAACGGATCTCTTCCGAAGTGTTCGAGTGCGCGAGCGATCAGTGCCCAGGCTTGGTCCCCCACGGCGGTCGCGTCCTCGATGCCGAGTTCGAGTTTCCATGTGGCGATCAGTCGGCGTGCCTCGGGCGCTGTAGAGGCGGGCAGCGCTGTCAATGCGCTGCGGGTGCGGTCATCGAGTGAAAGCTGTATGACGGGTGAGGCGGAGCCGATCCAGGCGGCGCCCTCGTAGCGGATGCGCTGGTCGAGGGCATGGCTCGATCGGAGCGTTCCGTCGCCGCCCCAGTTCCACTCGCCTGCGGCCGTATGGGTGGGCTGGACCGCGGGCGTTTCGAGCAGAGGAATGAAAGCTGGACGCGTTGGTTCGAGATTCACGGTGTAGCGGACGGCCTCTCGATCGGAGTGGATCGCAGCGGCGTCACCGTCGCCGGGCGGCAGGGCGTTGCCGGGCGTCGCGCCCCGCGTCCAGCGACGACCGTCGTAGTGCGACAGGACGATCGCGCGCCAGTATTGGTCTGCCGGCCCTGGTACGAACTCGTCAAACCGCACTCGCGCGACCACCCCTTCGCGTTGGATCAGCTCGCTAATTTCACCCGGTTGCATGCTCTCCGACAGGCCTGTCATGCCGGAATTTGGCGTCGGTAACGAAATTGCCGCGCCTTGAATGCGTGGAAATACGATGAACAGAAGCAGCATAATTGGCAGGGCATGGACGAGCATGAGGCCGGCGCGCCGCAGCAGGTTCGCGAGCGAAACGTCTGGTGAGCTGTGCAGTGCATTCAGCGTGGTCGTAATAACGAGGACGGCCAGAATCGACTGTGCGGCGATCCAGACGGCCTGATCAAAAAAATACTGAGTTGCGACGACGAAATAGGCGAGAAATAGGAACACCTCGAAGTCGCGGGTATTGCGAGCTTCCATCAGTTTAAGCGCAGCCATCAGCAACAAGAGTGCGGTGCCGGCTTCCTGGCCCCAGATGCGACCGTACTGCTGCACCACGAGTCCCGATGCGAGCAGCGCGAGCGTGATCATGAGGAGTCTCGATGGATGACGCCATTGGCCGGCGATCACCAAGCCGCTCCACGCCAGTGCAAACAAGACGGCGATGAAGATCACCGCTGGCTGAAATGAGACATGCGGCGCGAACACGAGCAATGCGACGATCAGCGGCAGATAACGGCGGGCACCGTCGCCGAAGGCTTGCCACGGCGCTGCATTCGGGACGGTGCGTGATGGGCGTTTGACGGCGCTCTTGGCCGCCAAACGGCGCCACGGGCCAGCGCTTCGTGATGTGGGTCGCGTTGTCATGTCATGGCCTTTTGGCCGCAGGCGGCGAGGGCATCGCGGCAGGCGTCGAGGTGTTCAGGACCGTGACCTGGCTCGATACGGGCATCAGGCAGAAGCAAGCCGAAGCGCCGTCCCTCTGCGCCCCAGTGCTCGACCCAGCCGGCAAGGCGCTCAAGGCGTTCTTCGAGACCTGACCCCGGTTGTTGCGCTAGGGCGAGCCAGACGCTGTTGGCCACTTGTGGCGTTGTGTCGCGCAATAGCCAGCGATCGAGCCGCGCCGAGGGTTTCCAAGCGATGCGGGCGATGGGGTCGCCGGCGCGGTAGTCGCGCACTTCGTCGGCTTCACCCGATTCGTCGGCGTTGGTGCGCCCGGCATGCGTGGCGTCATCATCCGTGCGCGCCAACGGTGGCGGTTCATGCTCGAGTGGGGGGCGAGGATGTGGCGAGACAATCAATTCGGTGTCGAAGTGCAGCCAGCTCCAGCAACGCAGCAGCCCGAGCGGATGACGGGTTTCGATGGCGAGACGAGGCAACTTGTGTAGCCCGCGACTGAGGGGCGCCAGGCTGGCGACCGCACGACAGCGACCGTGAGCGGTAAGACGGCACGTGTGACGCATCGACGGTGTCAAGGGTGCGTGATAGTGCGACTTGCGATTGGTTGGATGGACCGATCGGAGGATGAGCCCATCGCGCGGTCGACCATCAGGCTCGATCAGGGTCCAGAGGCCCGTGATCGGCTCTCCAGCGAACCCCCGAATTTTCGGCGGCGCTTCGACGACAAGGTGGGCGAGGTTACGATGGGTGTACCAAAGCGCGTTGTGCGCGACGCCAAAGACAAGGAAAGTAAGGAGAAAAGCGAGATTATTCGCGTAGTTAATTGATCCCGCGAGCAGCGCGATGATCAGCAGTGCGAAGAGTCCGCCGGCAGTCGTCGGGAGAATATAGAGCCGATCACGCGTCAGTCTGGCGCGCAGTCCATCGGCGGCGTGGCGTCGGGTGATCCAGCGCACGATTCGCTCTGTGAGGCGGTTGGTCTGACGTGAGCTCGGAGCCTTGGCGGGGTCTGCGCGTTGGTATTTCGTCTGTGTGCCCGGCCTTTTCTCGCGTTCTCTGCGCTCGCTGTGTGGCGCGGCTGGTACTCGACCCGTTGTGGGGTTCGTGTTCACGGGGTTGGCACCAGCTCGAGCAGTCGCGAGACGAGCATCGCCGGAGTCGAGCGACCTTCAGCAGCATGCAGCCGATGTCGAACGACAGCGCCGAGGACGGCTTCGACGTCACTGGCACCGACATAGTCTCGCGAATTGAGAAAGGCGTGTGAACGCGCAGCGCGCAGCAGCCCGAGACCGGCGCGGGGCGAGAGCCCTTGCCGAAAGTGTTCGCGTCGACGACTGGCGTCGAGCAGGTGTTGAATATGGTGGACGATGGCGTCATCAACGTAGACGGTGTCGACGGCAGCTTTGAGACTTGGGAAGTCGATCGCGGGGATCTGCGGAGCTTGCGAGGGATTTGTTCGAGCAGCCGGTTCGGCGGTCGCTGGGGCTGCGCTCTGGCGACCTATGGCGCGACTGAGTAGATCGCGTTCGGCACGGGCGTCCGGATAGCCAATTTCGAAAGAGAACAAAAAACGGTCGAGCTGGGACTCCGGGAGTGGATGCGTGCCGATCTGCTCCAGTGGATTTTGAGTCGCGATGACGAAAAAGGGCTCCGGTAGCGACCGCGTTTGCCCATCGACGGTCACTTGGTGTTCTTCCATCGCTTCGAGGAGTGCGGACTGCGTCTTGGCGGTGGCCCGATTGATTTCGTCAGCCAGCAGCACTTGCGCGAATATCGGGCCGGCGTGGAATTCGAAGCGACTGGACTCGCGATCGAAAATCGATACGCCGAGAATGTCGGATGGCAGGAGGTCGTTGGTGAATTGGACGCGGTTGAAGGCCAGTCCGAGCGCTTGTGCGAGTCCGTGAGCGAGAGTGGTCTTGCCGACGCCCGGGACGTCTTCGATCAACAGATGCCCGCCGGCGAGCAAACCAGCGAGCGCTAGTCGGACGACTTCTGGCTTGCCAAGCAGCGTCGCGTCCAGTGCGATGAGAATGTTTTGGATGCTCGTTCGCAGTGTGGCCGGATCGATCGGATGGGTGGGGTGTCCGTTAGCCGCCGTTGGTGATTGCGTGCGTCCCACGGACAACGAGTCGAGGGCTCCGTCGTGGTGATCGCCGGGGGGCGATCCGGTGCCACCGTCGACGCCTGTGTGCGCCTCTCTGTGGTCGGTGTGTCGAGGCGGGGCGGTCGATTCTGGGCCGAAAGTCCGCGCCACGGCCTGAGCGCTGTTCATCCCATCGTCGATGTTGTCCGCTCGATGGGTCTCTTCGGATCGCATAGCGAACGGCGACGCCTTGGGGGCATCGCCGTTAGGAGCGGTACTGTCTCGCCGCGAGGGCCGCGGGCTGGCGTTGTCGGCGACTGCTGCCTCGGCGGCGGCATCCGGGGGCTCAGGACGTTTGGAGAGGTCGGTCATTGGGGATATCCAATTTCGAAAAAGCCGCTACCGCGGTTCTGAAGGCTTGCGCTGAACCGCGTTACGATCAGTGAAGGATAATAACGCGGTGGCTTCGCAGCGCCTTGCGGGCGTGTTTAGTGTGCAGATCACGATGAGCCGACCGCCATATGTTGTGCAACAGCCGCGATCGATCGGTTTTTCGAGCGCGTGCGACGCGGGTGGGCCAAGGCCTGAGGCAGGTGCCCGAGTGGGTTTAATGCGAGCCTATCGCGCGGGTTTCCCGGCATTACGTAGGTTTGATTGCGATTGGATGGCAACGAAGATGCGAGGCACCATGGTTTTTGAGGCAGAAGCTATGAACGAGGCATCATTCGGTGTGCGGCATCTTTGCAGCGGAAAGTCGAAGCCATCATGAGTGACGGACTTATTTGGACGACACAACAGGCGAAGGTTCAGTTGCGCGGGCGGCTCGATCGTGATGCGGCCCTTGCGAACTGGATGGCCCTCGAGCGCTGGAAGCCGGATCAGGCGATTCGCGAGATCGATGTCTCTGCGGTCGATTATTGCGACAGCGCTGGCGCGGCGTGGTTGTCGCGTCTGCATGAGCGAGCGACCGAGCTGGCCGGGTCGGCGCCGGTGTGGACGGGTCGATCGAGCGCAATCGACACGCAGTTGTCGCCCTTCGAGCGCCTGGCTGAGGTTGCGGCCGAACGCGATCGTACGGCGGCGCCCGCTGTGCAGAATTCACCGTGGAAGCGGGTCAAGGCGGTCATCCAAAAAACGGGTGCCGAAACGGCTGGATTCATTGATTTCCTTGGCGCGACAGTTGCGGCATTGGCAACGGTTCTGCGTCACCCGGCGCGGTTGCGGTGGCGCGATTTCATGACGACGGCCGAGCAGGCGGGTTTTCGGGCTTTGCCGATCGTTTCGTTGATCGCGTTTTTGCTCGGCGTGATCCTTGCGTTTCAGGGCGCGGTCTCGATGCAGCAGTTCGGGGCGCAGATTTTTGTCGCGAATCTCGTGGCGTTGTCGCTGTTGCGCGAGCTGGGTCCTTTGATGATGGCGATTCTCTTGGCTGGACGCACGGGCGCGGCATTCGCGGCTGAGATTGGCACGATGCGTGTCAATGAAGAAGTCAGCGCGCTTACGACGATGGCACTCGATCCAGTTCGTTTCCTTGTTGTACCGCGTCTGTTGGCGACGATCATCGTCGCGCCGCTGTTGGCGATCTACGCGAATATCGTGGGACTGATCGGGGCGGCTGTGGTGATGCAGGGCTTTGGCATTCCGTTCGTCACCTTTTTCAATCAGGCTGCGGGCGCGGTGTCGCTGACGGATCTCAATACGGGTTTGTTCAAAGCCGTGGTGTTTGGCTTTTTGATTGCACTGATCGGGACCTGGCGCGGACTCGAAACACGTGCAGGCGCCGCGGCGGTCGGTGAGTCGACGACTCGCGCTGTAGTGCTGTCGATCATCGCGATTGTCATCGTCGACGGTTTGTTTGCGGTGCTGTTCTATTTGCTCGGTTGGTGACGTGAGACGATTGGCGACAAGAAAGCCGGAGACGGCCAATCGGTAATGAGGGGGCGGATGACAATGTTTGCGGCATCACAAGGCATGGCACAGTGAAGCGCAATATGAGCGATTCCCAGTCGCGGGCCGACGTGCGTCCGGAAGGGCGTGCGGCGCCACGAGCCTCTGATCCGTCTCGCGGAGCGCCAGCGGTCGCGGCACCGGTGATCCGTGTGCGCGGACTTACAATGGGGTTTGGCCGCAACATTCTGATGAAATCGCTCGACTTCGACGTCAACGCGGGCGAGACCTTCGTCATTCTCGGCGGATCGGGTTCGGGCAAGTCGACGCTGCTGAAGCATCTGATCGGTTTGTACCAGCCGATGGCTGGCTCGATCGAGATCGCAGGTTTGAAGATGACAGGCTCGGACGATGAGACCCGCGAGGAGATCCTGCGCAGGATCGGCGTGATGTATCAGCTCGGCGCATTGTTTGGGTCGATGACGCTGCTTGAGAACGTTTCGCTGCCACTCGAGGTTCACACCCGTTTGCCGGCATCGGCGCGCCGCCGTATCGCAGCGGCGAAACTGGAGCAGGTCGGTCTGGGTCGTTTCGCCGATTATTTGCCGTCGGAAATTTCGGGCGGGATGCAGAAGCGCGCGGCGATCGCGCGGGCGATGGCGCTGGATCCGAAAATATTGTTTCTTGATGAGCCCTCGGCGGGTCTCGATCCCATTACATCTGCGGAGCTCGATCGTTTGATTCGGGCGCTACAGCGGGACCTGGGCATGACCTTTGTTGTGGTCACGCATGAGTTGCCAAGTATTTTCACAATTGCGGATCGCGTAATCATGCTTGACGCGCGAATCAAAGGAATCGCCGCGGAAGGCGATCCAGCGGCGCTAAGGGATACCGCGACCGATCCGTGGGTGCGGCGGTTTCTCGCGCGCGATGGTGAGGGTGAGGAGACGCCCGTCGTCGTGTGATCGCGACGCGCTCGCGACCGGGTCTCGCAGATCTCGTACGGTACAGCGGTTTTCGGCGCCGGGTATTGTCGTTGGCGAGACGGATGGCTGCTCTTGCGGTCGTGCAAGCGTCTTCTCGGGCCTGGTTTGAGTCAGCTCAATGCCGGTCGGATAGTTTGATCGGCTCCGGCTCCGGCTTCGGTGCGAGCCGGGTGCTGTGTCAGCAGGGGGGCCACTGAAGCTTGGTCAGTTTGGATCTATCCACGCAGAGGCAGTCATGAGTGATACGCGGCACTTTCGTCTCGGTTTGTTTGTTCTTGGCGCGATCGTCTCTCTGGTTGCGTTGTTGGTGTTGATGGGCGTCGGGACTCTGTTTCGTCCCGCTCTCCAGATGGAGACGTATATCGATGCGTCGGTGCAGGGGCTCGAGGTCGGCGCGCCGGTCAAGTTTCGTGGTGTGACGATCGGGGACGTGACGCACATTGGCTTTACTTCGAGCGTCTATCAGCTTGATGCACCGCCGACCGAGCGGCGGCGTTATGTCATGGTCGAGGCGCGGATTCGTCCCGATCGGTTCGTGACGCCGGGTCGTGAGACGCTGATTCATCAGGAAACCATCGAACGCCTGGTTCAGAGTGGCTTGCGTGTGCGCATGGCGGCACAGGGCATTACGGGTATCAACTATCTTGAAATCGACTTTATGTCCGAAGATCCGCCGACGGTGGCGGTCGATTGGACGCCGAATTCGCTCTACATTCCTTCGGCACCGTCGATTGCCGTGCAGTTTCTTGAGTATGCCGAAAATGTGTTGCGTCGCGTCGATTCACTTGATATCGAGGGCGTCGTGAACGGGTTGTCGTCGGTGCTGGCCTCACTCGACAAGTCGATCCAGGGTTTGGACACCACTGAGCTCAATCAGAACCTGAATGCGACATTGACCGAACTGACTCGAACGCTCGAAGGGGTCGAGCAAGCGACTGCCGGTTTGACCCGGATCGTGAACGATCCGGCATTGCGCGCTCTGCCTGAAGAGGCACGAGCGACACTGGCGAGCACGCGTCGCATGCTTGAAGGACTCGATCTCGATGGATTGACCGAGCAGCTCGAGGCCTTGGTGGGTAATGCGAATCGCAGTATCAATGCCAGTGAAACGCAGCTCGAGGCGATCTTGTCGGAGGTTCGCGGGGCTTCGGCGGCGGTGCGCGGATTGACCGAGGATTTGCGTCGTGATCCGTCGCGAGTGTTCCGAGCGCCGCAGCCGGGACGTAGCCTTCTGGATGACCCAACGGCGCAATGATCGTTTCAGTTCAATTGCGCAGCAGCGCGGCCGGTGGCGGTGATGCTGTGGTTCGTCGATTGGGCCGCGGCGCTTTGATGGGTGATCGACGTTCGCGGGCCCGATATGACTGAACCCCGGATCGTCGGATCCTGTGTCGTTCGGGCGAATGCAGGCGGGCCCGTTTTCGATTGCTCGGTCGGTGCGTGACTGTGGTCACTGCGAGCATGCTGTCTGGCTCGGCGTTTCAGGTTCGTTTCGAGGTCGGATCGTCACTCGAGCGGGGCGGTATCGTGTTTCAGCTTGGCGATTCGAGTAGGTCGAGTGCCTGATCGACCGTTTGGATGACGCGTCTTGTGGGTGAAGCCGACTTCTTGCTGAGCCTTAGGCGAGATCTCAACCAAACCTCGAGCCAGCAGCCGAATTGGGGTTCCGATTGTTTGATGTTAGAACGGTTGTCAAAGCGCTACCGGCGTCTGCCAGCGTAATTTTTTGAGGTTTGAATGATGTCTGATCTATCGGATTTTCTGGGTCTTTCGATGCGGTGGGCTGGCAGGCGTCGTTGGTTTTTTTGTGCCGCTCATGACGGTGGTCGTAAAGTCGGAGCACTGACTTCGACGACTCTTCAGACCCGCGCTCGTGCGTCCACTGTTGGTGATGTTCGGTCCCGGTCGATCGGTGTCACGCTGCGACGCGCCGTTGTGGCGGCGCTCGGTGGCTTCGTCGTGCTGGTTTCGGCTGTTGGCTGTTCGGTCCTTCCGGAACGAGAGTCCATTAATCGTGAGTGGTTTTTGCTGACCTTGCCGGCGCCTGCGGGGCTTGACGCGGCGGGTGTGGCCGAACAGACGGTCGAGCCACAGCCTTCGGCCATAGCATTGGGTTCGGTGCGCGTCGCGCCCGCTTACGCGGGACAGGGTTTGGTGTACCGCTTGGGCGCGCACCGGGTGGACCGAGATTTTTACAACGAGTGGTTTCTGCCACCGCAGGAACAGGTTCAGGCCTTGCTCGGTGAACGTTGGCACCCGCGTTTGGGTGTGCCTCGCGTGCGGGCTGACGTGATGGTGACCGATTTGTATGCGGCGCTCGAGCGACCTGGCGAGGATGCAGCCATCGTGGGTCTGCGAGTGTTGTTGCGTCCGCTCGACGCGAATGGTCAGCCGATCGATTCTGCGGGTCGATTGATCGAGGTTCGCGAACGCGAGTCGTTGGCGCAGCGTGATGCCGAGCGCGTGACTGCGGCGTTGTCGACGGCTTTTGAGCGTGCTTTGCGAGTCGTCGAGCTCGCCGCCGAGAACTTTTGAGGTTGCGCGACTGCGTTTAAGCCCAATGAGGCGATCGTGTGTCGGCGGATTGCTACCTATGGCGTGGCATGTGATTACGGCTGGGTGGCGCTGCGGTCAGTTGATCGAAACGACAAGAAGCCGTGCGGGAGATTCGCGTAGTGAGTCAGTTTTATGATTTGACTGCAACCGCCATCGACGGAGAGCGCGTGTCATTCGCGCGCTACCGTGGGCAGGTGGTGCTGGTCGTGAATACTGCGAGTCAGTGTGGTTTCACGCCTCATTATGCGGGTCTCGAACAGTTGTATCAGCGTTTTCGGTCGCGCGGCTTTTGCGTTTTAGCGTTTCCGTGTAATCAGTTTGGACGGCAAGAGCCCGGCGATGCCTGCGATATTTCTGCATTGGCGCGTGACCGGTTTGATGTGAGTTTTCCGTTGTTCGATAAGGTCGCGGTGAACGGGCCGGACGCGCATCCGTTGTTTCAGTGGCTTAAGCGTGAAAAGGCCGGTGTTTTGGGTTCTCGCCGATTGAAATGGAATTTCACCAAGTTTTTGATTGGGCGTGATGGGCGAGTGATCGCGCGGTTTGCGCCGATGACAAAGCCGGAACGGCTCGCGCCAGCGATTGAGGCCGCCCTGGGTGCCGAACCGCCGGGATCTACTGAGCGGTGAAATCTCAGAGCCCCAGTGCTTGAGCGCCGATCGTCGATAGCAGTCGGGTAGCTCGGTGGATGTGCTGGGTGCATCGAGTGAAGCAATGACGAGGGCGATGTGGGCTGGCGGCAGCGAAGTCGTCAGATCCTGTTTTGGAGAGCGTGTCCGTGGATTGGACTGATGCTGAATCAGCTGCGATGCAGGCGGCGATGTTGCAGGCTGCGTTGGCTGCGGCGCTCGGTGAGGTGCCGGTCGGTGCTGTGTTGTTGGATGCTGATGGACAGGTATTGGCGGCCGATCATAATCGACCGATTACGACGAATGACCCAACGGCGCACGCGGAGATCCGTGTGTTGAGGGCGGCGGCGGCTGAGGTGGGTAATTATCGTTTGCCGGGGACCCGGCTGTTTGTGACGCTTGAGCCGTGTCCGATGTGTGTCGGTGCGATGGTGCACGCTCGTGTGGCGGAGGTGGTGTTTGCTGCAAATGATCCGCGCACGGGTGCCTGTGGCTCTGCGCTCGACCTGCCTGCTGATCCTTCACATAATCATCGGCTCAAGGTGCGCGGGGGGCTGATGGCCGATGAGTCTGGGGCGCTACTGCGGGATTTTTTTCGCGAGCGTCGAGCCCGGCGCGGGGTCGGAGCCACGAGCATGCGGCCAGCGTCGACGCCATTCGGTTAATCGGGCAACGGCTTGACGGCCGGGTACGAATGATCCGCGGCTTCTGACCGGTCGCTAGGGCTTTTGTGGTGCGACCTTGCGTCTGTCAAGGCGATCAAGTGGGTGCGGCGCCGGCCCGCCGACGCCGCTGCGACCGTCGCTACGGCTGAATGCCAAGGATCAGTACCGCGACGCTGAAGTAGATCAAGATCCCCGTGATGTCGATGACCGAAGTGACCAGCGGTGCTGACGCGACGGCCGGGTCGATCTTGAGTGCGGTCAAGCCGAACGGTAGCGCGAGTCCGAACAGCGATCCCCAGATCACGACGATGGCCATGGCGATGGCGATGGCGTTGGCCACTTGCATGTCGGCAAGGAGGTTGCCGGAGACCCAGATCGCGGCGGCCATCGAGAGTCCGAGAGCGGTGGCGACGAGGAGTTCTTTGCCGCCGAGTTTGCCGAGATCGCGCAGGTGGATGTCGCCGGTGGCCAGGGCGCGAATCACGAGTGTCGATGCTTGAGTCCCGGCGTTACCTCCGGTGGCGACGACCATGGGAATAAAGAACACTAGGGCGACAACCGTCTCGATCGCGTCTTCGAAGTGGGCGATGGCAGCGCCGGAAAGCACATTGACGACGACCAGGATCGCGAGCCAACCGATGCGCTTGCGGTACAGCAGACCGACGGTCGCATCGCGCAGAGAGCTGGTCATGGTGCCGACGGCACCGAGTCGCTGGAAGTCCTCAGTGGTTTCGGCTTGGGCGACATCGATCATGTCGTCGACCGTGAGAATGCCGAGGATGCGCCCAGCGTCATCGATGACGGGGAGGACGTCGAGATCGTAGTGGGTAATTAGTCGTATCGCTTCTTCACGATCTTCCGCGGCGTTTACGCTGATCGTGTCGCTGCGCATCAGGTCGGCGACGATCTGGCGCGGTCGCGCGAGCAAGAGGTCTTTTAGCCGCAGCCAACCCGTCAGAACGCCGTCCGGCGTGGTGACGAAAACGGTGTTGATCGTTTCGGCGAGCTCGCACTGGGCGCGTAAATGATCGAGTGCGTCTGGCACGCTCCAGTCCTTCTGCACGGCGACAAACTCGGGCGTCATGATGCGACCGGCCGTGTCCTCCTGATAGGCGAGGAGATTTTCCAGAACCTGGCTGTCATCGTCTGGCAATGCGTCCAGAATCGCGTCGCTGCGGGCGTCGTCGACTTCATTGAGCACGGCCGCAGCGTCGTCATATGACAGCTCTGAGACCAGTTCGACGGCGGTCTGGGGTTGCAGGGCTTCGAGCGCTTCGGCCTGCAGCTCGAGCGGTAGATGCGAATAGATTTCGGCGGCTTCTTCGCGGGGGAGGCGAGCCAGTGCGGGGAGCCAGCGAGACGTCTCGAGTTCGGTGAGTGCTCTTGCGATGTCCTGCGGTTCAACGGTGGCGACAAGCTCGGTCAGGGGCCTGTCGTCACCGTCGCGCAGGCGATCGCAGGCCACGGCCACCTCTGCAGCCATGAGTCGAGGATGGGTATCGACCTCGGCATAGCTTGGACTCATGCGAGCACCTCGGTTGGGAACTGAACGATCAGAAGCGCGAGAGAGAAGTACACGAGGATGCCGCCGATGTCGGCGATCGATGTCATGACGGGTACCGAGGCGGTCGCTGGGTCGAGTTTCAATCGATTGAGCAGGATCGGTAGCGTCATGCCGATCAGACTCGAGACGACGACGATGATGACCATGGCGAGGGCAACGAGCAGGGCGATATCCGGCCCGCCGCGCCACAGTCCGAGCAGCGAGACGATGACACCCATCGTCGCTCCGAGACTTGCGGCGACGAACACTTCGCGCGCCCAGAGTCGGGTCCAGTCGCCGGCACCGACGTCGCCGGTTGCGATCGCACGGACCATCAACGTGGCGCTTTGAGCGCCAGCATTACCGCCCGATGCGATGATCAATGGCAGGAAGAAAATGAGGACGACCATGGCCGAGATGGCGTCTTCGTAGCCTGAGATCAGGAAGCCTCCGACCGTGTTCAGGGCGACGAGCCCGATGAGCCAGAACACCCTTTTGCGGTACAAAAGCCAAGGGCTCGCATCGCCGATCGAAACGTCGAGCCGTTCGACCGATCCGAGCTTGTGGAAGTCTTCGGTCGATTCGGCTTCGAGATAGTCCATGACGTCATCGAAGGTGACGATCCCAAGCAACACGCCGCGTTCATCGATGACTGGCAGAGCGGGTAAGTCATAGTGCTGCAAGCGGCGCGCAGCTTCACCGGGCGTGTCGTCGACGCGGATCGTGACCGGGCTTTCGTCGTCGATCAGCGCGCCGACCTTGCTGTCGGGGTGGCCGCGCAGGAAAGCCGCAATCGGCAAAACAGCTTTCAACCGCCGCTCGTCGTCGACGACAAAGATGACGTTGTTCGAGTGTTCGTCTCCGGTGCGGCGGATGTGAGCGAGCGCGCGCACCAGCGACCACTCGGGGCTCACAGCGACGACGTCGGACGACATACGACGCCCGACTGATTCTTCGGGGTATTTGAGTTGTTTCAGGGCGCGTCGGATCGCGCCGAAAGGCAGAAGCCCGAGGAAGCGCCGTGTCTGCTCCTCGTCAAGGGTTTCGAGCAGGGCGGTGAGGTCGTCGGAATCGAGTTCGCCCAGCAGATACCGTGCCTCTTCGGGCGCGAGTCGCTCGAGAAGAGGCAGTTGATAGTTGGGGTCGAGGTAGGAGAACACGTCGGCGCGTCGACCGGGCACGAAGCGCTGCATCAGTGTGAGCTGCGCGGCGACGTCAAGCTCCATGAGGATCCAGGCAACGTCGGGCACTCGCATCGTCGATAGCGTTTCGACGGCGCCATCGATGTCGTCGGCGTCGATCAGCTCGCGGATTTCGAGCAGGTAGGCGTCGAGGTTGTGCTCCATGGGTCCCCCAGAAATGTCGTGATCGATGAATGGCTAAAACCGTGTTTGGAGATCGTTCCAAGCCGGTCTTGCCAGTCGTCGGATTCGTAGTGATACGAACGTCGACCGGGGGCTTTGCCGCCCGGCGCACTCCCCGCGGAGAGGCGCCACGGCGGGCGGCTCAATCGCGGGAAGTGATGGTTCGGTAGCGACTGAAATATCGTGCGATCAAGGTTGTGCTCGGTGTCTTTAGATGGGCGCAGAGTATACCGGAGCGGCATTGCGATGCGGTGAATTCAGCGCTGGCGCGCGTCGCTGTGATGGCCACGTCCGGTCGATTCTTGTCGTGTCGATTTTGAGCAAGACTTTGGCGTGTTGACGCATTCGTGCATGCGTGTCGCGTGCTGATGTCTGCAGCGGAGGCGACGTCTCGGTGTTCGGTCAGAAAGTGGCTGTTAAGCGGTCCGGGCGAGTTCATTCGTTGTCGTTCGTTGGGCGCCGGTCAAGTCCTCTGCGGCCGGGTCATTTCAGTTTGGCGATCCTGTCGATCTGGGAGCGCGCTCTGCCGTATCGAGACTTGATTGAGTTCGGAGCGACTCGATGTGGGGGGAGGTGCTGGGTTGTTTCAACGACGAGAACTCGTTGCGACGCCAAGAGACACGCGAAGCGCAGCGACTCATCAGGCACTCGTTCTTTAGGAGGAAATGGCCACGTCGTCGCGGCGGTGAGCGTCACGTACGTTGGCGTAGAGCTGTTCGAGATTGTTGGTCTTGCGCGCGATACTCCATTGCTGGGCCCAGCGCCGGTGAGCATCGCCCATGCGCTGGCGCCTCGCGGGGTCATCGAGCAAGGCAATCAGTTCCTGGGCGAATTGGGGCGCGTTGTCGGGCGGAACGATGGCGTCAGATTCCGTGACGAGGATGTCGCGGGTACCGAGATGTGCCAGGGACACGACCGGTAGTTTTTTGGCCATGGCTTCGAGCAGCACGAGTCCCTGGGTTTCGGTTTTCGATGCGAAGACGAAGATCGTTGCTGCGGCGTAGGCGTCGAGCAAGGTGCTGGTACGGTCGAGGTAGCCCGTCCAGCACACCGAGTCGGCGATCTTCAGGCGCTTGGCGTGGCGCTCGAGCGAGCGCCGCGCGGGGCCATCGCCTGCGATCACCAAAATTGTGTCAGGCCGGCTTTCACGCACGCGCGCATGGGCCTCGAGCAGAAATTTGATGTTTTTTTCAAATGCGACGCGCGCAACGTGCAGAAGGATGGGTTGGTCGGGGTGAAGGCCGTACCGAGCCCGAAAAGCCGCGCCGTCGCCGGGAGCGAGCTCGGACAAATCGATGCCGGTAGGAAGACGGGTGATGGGTTTTTCGACGCCGTAACGCTCGAGAACGTCGATCAGTGCGTGAGAGGGTGCAATGACGTGATCGACGGCATTGCACTGATTGCGAGAAATGCTGCGGGCGAAGCGTCGTAGCAGCCCGCGTGGCACGAAGGGCAGATAGTGGTGCAGATAGTCTTCGAAAAAAGTGTGATAAGTCTCGATCGTCGGAACCCCCCATTCGCGGGCGAGTCCCAGCCCGGCGTAATGGGCGATAAACGGGGTGTGGATATGCACCAGATCGGGTGGGTCGATGTCGTGTTCGGCGAGGCAGGCGCGAAGGGCGCCCGGGCGCAGGATGCGGTCTTCCGGGTCGAAGACCAGGTAGTGCGATGGAATCCGCACCAGGTTGTCGTCGTCGTCCCATGGTTCTGGATATGCGGGCGCGACAAGCGTCACACGGTGGCCGCGCGTCATCAGTTCGTGGCGAAACACTGCAAGCGAAGTCGAAACCCCGTTGATTCGAGGGAAGTAGACGTCGCTGATCATCAGGATATGCATCGGCGGGAGTCTCCCGTCGGCCGGCGGTTGAAGTGGCCCACAGGAGGAGCGTGGGCTCTGAGAAGTCTGATGCGGGCACACGAATTCGAGACGATAGCGAGGCGTTGTGACCAAAGGATGACAGGTCCCGGTGCGCGAGCTACGGCTCGGTGGGTCGATGAACGGGAGGTTGCCGGCGTTTTTTGGCGTGGGGAGCGGCCATGACAGCGTCATTAGAGCGTGAAGGAGCAGGGACGCCGCAGACTTCGCGCCAGCCGATGAGCGCGTCTCTTGCGGCGTCAGCGGGCGGGCCAGCCGACGGGCTTATCCTCAAAATGCGGGGAATCTGTCATCGCTATGCGGGCGATGGCGCGGCCATTGGTGCATCGACACGTGCGACGCGTCGCGCGGAGCGGATCAATCGCGTGATTGATGCCGAGGCCGTGATTCGGCAAGAGGCGTTGGTGCTCGATCATGTTGATCTTGATCTCGCAGCGGGCGAACGTTGTGCAGTGATGGGGCCGAGTGGTTCCGGCAAGTCGACGCTTCTGCACATCGCAGCGGGTTTGGAACCGGCACTTGGCGGTCATGTTCTGTGGGCCGGTGAGACGGTGACCGGGCTGCGCGAGCCACGGCGAACCCGTTTGCGGCGACGGTTTACCGGCGTGGTGTTTCAGGATTTTCATCTGCTTGCGGCTCTGTCGGCGCTTGAGAATGTTGAGCTGGCCTTGGCTCTTGCGCGCCCCGAATGGTCGGGGCGTGATCGCCGCGATCGGGCGATGCGACTGCTGACGTCGATGGGGTTGGGCGCGCGTCAGGTGGCAGCGGCGCCCGAGACGCTATCCGGCGGTGAGCGTCAACGCGTCGCGATCGCACGCGCCTTGGCTCATGAACCGCGACTCGTGCTCGCCGATGAACCGACGGGCCGACTGGATCGTGCCAATGGTGAGCGTGTGCTGGACGATCTGTCGGCCGGCGTTGTCGAGTCGGGCGCTGCCTTGCTGGTCGTGACACACGATGCGGCGATTGCGACGAAGCTGACCGAACCCGTCAGCCTGGGTGCTCCACGCGGGCGCATTCTCCATTTGCAGGATGGGCGCTGGGTCGGATCGACGGATGCTGTACACCAAGGGCAGATGTGCGGGAAGGTGCAATGACGCGCGGGGTTGTCCGGGCGTCGATGTACGCGGTGTCGACTTTCTTTGCACCGATGCGATTTTGGTGGCGTGGCATCTGGCGTCATCCCGCGCAATCCGCGTTGTCGGCGGGCGCGATCGCGGTGGCCTTGGCGACGATCGTTGCGATCGATGTTGTGACGCGTGTGGCGTGGCAAGAGTTCGAACGGAGCCTCGCGGCGACGACTGGGGCAGCGACGCATCGAATCGTGGCGGTTGAAGGTGCTGATTTGCCCGAATCGTTGTACGTGGCGTTGCGCCTCGCAGGGATGCGCAGTGCTGCGCCAGTGGCGGAGGCGTTTATCAGGATCGAAGCCGAGTCTTTGGGTTCTGCGCCGAGTCCTGCGCACACTCGGTTGGCCGAAACGGTCGCTCGATCGGTTGCTGAGTCGACCGACGAATTCGACGTCGATTCGATGCGCGAGACGTTGACTACGCCTGCAACAGGCGAACTCGAGATCGGAAGCGCGCCAGTACGGCGGATACTCGGGATTGATCCCTTCGCGGAGGCTGGTTTGCGCTTGCCCGCGGCCGCGATTGGTGCTGAGGCGGTGCAGCGGCTCTTCCTGCGACCGGGGTACGTGCTGGTGCCGGCGGCCGATGCGTTGGCGCCGGAGGGTGATGAAGAGACGCGTCGTTGGGTCGTTGCAGCGACGGGATCGTCTCCGTCTCGTCGAGGTTCCGAAAGTCCTCGGGAGGGGTCGCAATCCGCGGGCAGCGAGCGGGAGAATTCGCGTTTTGAAGCACCGACGGAGGCCACGCTCGAGCGTCCTGAGCGAGTGGCGCCAGATGTCACTGGGGTCGCAGCACCGGAAGCTGCGCCGGAAGCGATGACGGAGCCGAACACGCGCTGGATGTTGACGGTGCAGCGATTGCCGACGGCCAGCGGCTCTCGGGGTGCAGAGTCGCCCGAGGTCGAACGTGCGTTGGCTGGGCTGTGGTGGAGCGATGTCGCAACGGTGCAGTCGATACTCGGTAAGCCGGGCGTGTTGTCACGCATTGATGTCGCGTTGCTTCACAACGATGCCCCCAACCCCGGCGATTGGACGACACAACGCCTTACGAGGTGGCTCGCCGAGCAGGCGGAGGCGACGGATCACGCCGGCTTCCGTCTCGAAGCCGTTGGTGCCGAGACCTTGCCCGCGCAGGCACTCGCGCGGGCGTTTCGCACCAATCTGTTGGCCATGGGGCTGCTTGCCATATTGATTGCGGGCTTTTTGGTGATTCATCAACAGGGCTTTGCGGTGTTGCGCCGACGGCGCGAGATCGCAGACCTGCGGCTCGTTGGTGTAACGCCAAGATCGGTGCGCTGGTTGGTGCGGATCGAGGCGTTGGGCATTGGGATCGTCGGTATCGTTTTCGGTGCAGCGTTGGCCTTGGGTTTGGTGCTGACGCTGGTCGGACCTCTCGAGACGACGTTGGCGACGCAGTTTGGCGTGACGACCGGTAGCGGTGGCCCGGAGGGTTTGCGTCGCGGCGCGTTGGCGGCGGTGTTCGCCGCGTGGTTGTGGGCTGCACCTCTGTTATTGCTGGCGTTGGTTTTGCTGGCGGAGCCGGCAGCTCGTGAAGCCGCAGCCGTGCGTGGTGTTCGTGCCGGAACCCTGTACGCGCAGGAATCACAATCAGCGACGCGGCGCGTGTTGTGGCCGACGCTGATCGGTGCGCTGGCCTTGAGCGTGGGTGCGTTGTTGCTGGTGACTCTGGCCTCGGCGACCTCGATCAACGTTGCGGATGCGAATAAGTCGGCTGCGTGGGTCGTACTCGATACGGACACGGATACGAACGGCAGCACATTCACCCACGGCGCCATTTTCGCTGTGGCGACCATGATGATTGAGACGGTGTTCGACGTCGACCTCAGGGCTTTGGGCGGCGCCAGTCTGTTGCTCGGTTTTGTTGGGTTGTTTGCGCTGGCGATCGGTGGCTTGCTGGTTGGTACGCAGTTGTTGTGGGCTCTGGCGGCGTTGATGGTGCGGCGCGGTGGTGGGGTTATCGATCGTGTGGCCGTCGGACCGTGGGCTGCGGTGCGCTGGCTATTTCGTTTGGCACTCGAGGATTGGCGGCGTGCGCCCCGTCGGGGTCAGCCCGCCGTGATGGGATTGAGTCTGGCGTTGGCTGGGGCGCTCGGCGTCAGCGTGCTGGTGTCGAGCTTTCGGATCGCGGTCGAGCAATGGCTTGATGATGCATTGTCGTCGGATGTCTACGTAGTGGCGACGAGCGATGAGCGCTCCGGGTGGTCGGGGCGCGAGGCCGCGCGAGTGCTGCAGCGCCTTGAGGCGGTGGATGGCGTCGTGTCGATCAGTCGTTCATCGACTCAGCGTGCGCAGATGTATCGCGGGGCGGACGTTGGAATGATGATTGAAACGATGGCCGCGATCGCTGCGGAAACGAAGGTCGAGGCCCAACAAGGGGCCCGGGTGGCGTCACAGGTTCGACCGGAACTCGGCGGTGATGGGGTTGGACGCGAGCACGAGGCGCTTGGCGAGGCGCAAATCCTGGTCGTACAGACGCATGACGACGCTTTCTCGCGAGTCGATCATGTCATGGCGCCGATTGAGCGTGATCCGCAGCGACTGGCTGCGTTGTGGCAGCGTGGAATGAGCGTCTGGGATAACGACCGCGAGCAGGTTTTGATGCCCGGCGTCGTGTTGACCGAGACGTTGGCGATGCGCACGGGTTTGAGACCCGGGGATGAGATTGCCTTGCGTGGGCCGGGAGTTGTTTGGCCTCAGCCCGCGATCGTGCTGTCGGTGATTCGAGATTACGCCAGTCCCGAGGGGCGTGTTTGGCTGGCGGTGGACTGGGCCGAGACGTTTGGGCTCGACGCCGGTCGTGCCGATGCTTTCGGCTTGCGTTTGGCAGCCGATGAGACCGAGCGCGGCCGGGCTGAGGATTGGGAGAGCTTGGGCGCGGCACTGGCGTCGTTGCCGCTCTCTCCACAAGTTATCGATCCTTCGACGGTTCGCGAAGCGTCTCTGGAACAGTTCGAGCGTACGTTTGCGGTGACGCATTCGTTGCGGGCGATCGCGGTTTTTGTTGCGGTTTTAGCGCTGATCTCTGCGCTTGCAGCGATCGAGCTGGAGCAACGTCCGAATCGGGCGCTGTTGCGTGTTTTGGGATTGACGCCTGCGGGTGTCGCGGGATTCACGCTCGCACGCGGTGCCTGGCTTGGGCTGGGCGCCGGCGTGTTGGCGGTTCCGCTGGGTTTCGCGCTCGGGGCTGCTTTAATCGTGGTGGTCAATCGTCTGTCATTTGGCTGGAGCATGGCTATAGAGTGGCCGTGGGTTGCTGCGTCGACCACGTTGCTTTGGGCGCTGGCGGCGGCGCTGGGCGCAGCGGCTGTGCTTGCGCTTGGGCGCCTTCGCGATGCGCGACGAGATCGCGAGGGGTTGCTGTTTGCACTCAAGGAGGGCCAAGGATGAAATCTGCGGGACCACCGAGTCGTCGAGTTGGAGTGTTTGTCGCCTTGCGTGGCATTTTGGGTATGGTCGTAGTTGGCGTGATGACATTCATCGTTGGCGGCTGTGGCTCAGCGTCTGATGATGAGGCTCGGCGGATGATCGATGGCGATGTCCGTTCGGCCGTGACGGAGGTGATGGGTCAGGCGGTCGCGCCGGGATTCGATCGGGTGACGGGACCTCGCGTATTTCGGTTTCCAGAGGCTCACGGACCGCATCGTGGATTTCGCAATGAGTGGTGGTATTTCACCGGTCATCTCGATGAGCCTGTCGAAGGCGCGGTGATCAGTCCCGAACGACATGAACGGTTGGCGGCCGGGCGTGATGGTGATCCGCTCAATCGTGCGATCGGTGCTTTTCATCTGACACTGTTTAGAGCCGAGCTCGAGCCGCTCGTCGATTTTCATCGGCGTTGGGACGTCGAGGGGCAGGGTTTTTTGCGGCGCTGGGCGACACCCGAGGTTTGGATGGGTCATGCCGCGTGGATCGACTTTTCATCGGGTACGCATCGTGCCGAGGAGCGATATGTGCGCGGTGCGGTGGGCTTGGCGGGGGCTGAGCGTGACGGTCGTCGCGTGTGGATCGAGGATTGGTCGATCGAATCGCTTGACGCGCCGCCCGTCGTGCTGCGCTTCGGCATCGAAGGTGACGCAGGCGATTCGGCACCGGTTGCGTTGACGCTGCGTCTTACGCCGGAGCGGTTGCCTGTGTTACAGGGTGAGGCGGGCTATAGCCGTAAGGGTGAAGATCCAAGCAATGCGTCGTTGTACTACTCGGTTCCGCGCTTTGGGATCGAGGGAGAAATCGATCGTGGTCGTGGCGTTGAACGGGTCGGCGGAACAGCATGGCTCGATCGTGAGTGGAGCAGCTCGGCGCTCGATGAGGGCCAGGTCGGCTGGGATTGGTTCTCGCTGCAATTATCCAATGGCGCCGATTTGATGCTGTATCAGATGCGCCGCTCCGATGGTCGCTCTGATCCACGGTCCAAAGGGCGGTGGATCGCGCCGGGAGCGGCTGAGTCGCGGGAGGTAATCCGGGATGCGGTGCCGGGGGCAGTGGTCGGTGCAATGTCGGAGGTCACGCCGGATAACGCGATGGCGTCATCGGACGTGGCGGCGGTGCTGGCGGCGTGGACGACTCCCGAGGGCGACCGTCATCCGGAGTTGGGGCGCTTGTTACGGGCGGATGATTTCGTTTTGACACCGTTGCGTGTGGCACGACAGTCGTCGGGGCGATCGTATCCGGTCGAGTGGCTGATTGATCTGGCGACCGAGGTGGTCGACTCCGAACGTGAGCGTGGCGGAGAGTCGGTGTGGCCTGGGCTTTTGCCCTGGCGTGTCGTCGCGCGGTTCGACGAGCAGGAAATGACGACCAATATTCCGTACTTCGAGGGCTCAGTGATGGTGTTTGATGCGCATCGTTCGCCGATCGGACGCGGGTTTCTCGAAATGACCGGTTACGACGCGGTGTCGTCGACGCGACTCGAGAGTCGGGCGTTCGGCCAAGACTGATTGGTGCGGCTGCAACCAAGTCAGGAAAAACGATCGGAGTGGGAGCGATTGCTGAGGCCATTGCGGGCGTCCGCGTTGGCGCGGTTGCCCGCTCGATTGTCGACGTGGTGCCCTTGATCGAGGCTGGTGAGTCCCGCGATCGACGGTGAGGCCTGATCACGCGTTATCGGTGAGGACGGATCTTTCGGGCCGTGAGCGCGATCTCCTTCTTGGGGCCGCGTGAACGCACCGGATGCGGCATTGTTCGTATTGGTGTCTAAGCGCTTGAGTTCGCCGACATAACGGGTTATCGATCATCAATCGTGAAAGACGCCGAATGAATCGCCGCGTGAGCGTAGTGTCGCGTTGCGTGCTTTCTCCAAACGGTGGGTGCGGTCGCTGCACTCTGGGTGCCTTGCGTTTATCGCGTTCGTGGCCGTCTTGAGCGTTTCTTTGGATTCGGTCAAGGGTCGGATGATGTCCTGCCCTTCACAGAACTCCGAGGGTTGATCTGGTTGTTGGAGTCGATCCCGTCACGGATTTTGAATCCGGGTTTTGTGTGGCGCTTGGGGTCGAACAACTGCCGTTGAGAATTGGTCCAAGCGGGGATACCCCCGGTGAAATGATCGGCGATGACGTCAGCGGCAAAGGGAGCGAGTGTTGCGCCGTGGGAGCCGAAACCAACGGCGAGCCACACTCCGGGCTTGATCTCGCCGATCCACGGCAGGCGATCGGGAGTCACGCATCGACGTCCTGCCCAAGCTGATCGCGGCTGTGGATTTTGGAGGTCACGTTGCGTTGTGGTTTCCCCGTTGTCGCATTGATTGGTCGTGGTCTGCGCCAAGTTGGCGCCAGGCGGGTGGTCGGATTCAATGAATTCGAGGCCGTTGACGCGTTCGGTAATGACGGCTTTGAGTCGCGCCTGATTCTGACGCGTGTCTTCGGCGCGAATCGCGCAAGGTCGAGTGGAAGCACGTTCGGATTCACCATCGTCGTGACGGTAGGACGCGCCGACCCACGCTCCTAGTATCCGTATCGGGACGTTGTCAGGGACCTCGCTAGGCGCTGCATCTGAAGTCTCGCCCGGAGTTTCATTGGGGACAGCGCCCGATTCGCCAGCGTTCGACTCGACCCTCGTCGCTTCCGCGACCGGGACAATGAAGCCGTCGCCAACCAAGCAACGCCGAATACTTCGCGATGTCTCATGACGGTAGTCGGTGCTGGACGATATGTCTTCGCCAGTCGCAGCAGCTGCGCGCGCGTCCTCAGCAACTTCGAAATCACGGTACGCGAAGCGATCGATCTGACCTTCGGCGATGCGCAAACGAGAGACATCGATGCGATCGTTCAATCGACGTTGCCCAGGTGTTGGGACGAAAACTTTTTTTCGGCGAAAGTCTTGGGCCTGATCCTGAGCTTGGGTCCGATCAGACGGTGGTGTTGGGGCAGCGGTATTGGGCAGACCATCCAGTAGATTCTGGAGGCCGGAGCGATCGGCACCCGTTGCCAGCACGACGGCATCGACCGTGAGCTCGTGGCCATTTTCGAGTACGACGCGCCAAGAAGTCTCGGGCTCATTTTGGGACGCTGTGATGTTGAACTGATCGACGAGTGGCGGCGCAATACTGGACCTCGCCGCGCCCGTCGACCGAATCTGCTGCTCGATTTGGGTTGCGCGTGAGACAACCGTGCTAAACGTCGCGCGCGTTGATGCGCAACTTGCCGGTGACGCGGTGTCACCTGCGTTGCTCTGAGACCCATCATCAGACGAGACGAGGGCTGAGCACAGGGCGCGGAGATCGAGTGCCAAGCCCTGTGGGTAGTGCAGCAGTGTGTGGCGCGATCGTCTGGACTCGTTCGTGGTGTCGCTGCGGTCAGTGGTGACCCAGCGGCATGCCTGCAAGCGTTGTGCGTAGGCGCGATCACGCGCGTCGGCAGGCGCCAAAATACGCGAGACGCGTCGCAACATCGCCGGCTTGCGGACGTCATGGTCGACACCGCGTAGAGGTGTGGCGTGAATGGCCCGAACCTGCTGTGCAAGAGAAAGTGTGGCGAGGCGCGCGTGAAGGGCGGCCAGGCCCTGGAAGCTCGCCGCTTCGAGTTCGTTGGCGTGATGTCTGAGGCCGGGGTGGGCAATCGCCGCTGGACTGTCCGATGCACGAGGCCGATCGTCGTCGATCAATATGACGTCGACGCCACGTTCGGCCATGGCGACGGCTGTCAGCCGGCCCGCCAGCCCGCCGCCAATGATCGCGACCGAGGATGCCGTGAGCGCATTGGTGGTCGTGGCCGTGTCAGGCGGTTTCGACAGGTCGGTTGACGATGCGCGCTGAGCGGTCAGGTGCTCGCGCTTGTGGCCGAAGCCAGGTCGGCGTGAGCATCGCCAGCCATGCGCGATCAGGGCGCGGCGCACCGCGCCGGCCGCGGTGTACGTGGCAAGCGTTGCATCGTTGGCGCTGTGGCGGCTGATCTCGTTGAGCAGATCTTCGGACGTGAAAGCATCGGCGTTGATTCGGGGCGTGAATCCATCAAGGACCCAGGCGTCGATGGCCAACGAGCGAGAGTGGGTTGAGAGTGATTTAGCGGCATTGCCCCAGGCCAGGGTCAGGAAGACGCCGTCTTCGGGCCAGCTGATCCGCCAGAAGCCAGTCAGGGCTGGCGGCCAGGCGCTGATGAGGCGCTCCGCCTCATCAGCGATGACCATCTCGGAGAAACGGCGGCGTAGATCGTCGGGCGAAGGTGGCGTTTGCTCGCACCCGAGGTAGTGCAACGTTTGGCCGGGGCGTCGATGGCGAAGCCAGGCGCGTCGTATCGCAGTGAAGTTGATGCCAAAACCAAAGCCGATTTCGCCGATTCGCAGGCTTGATGAGTGCTTCGTATCCCAACAGTGTGAGCGCTGTGCGTCGGATGAATCGTCGCCGGCTCGCGTGGATGCGAACGGCGGGGGTGGACGCGTCAGGGATTCGGGTGGACGTGTGGATTGCTCGCTCGTGTGATCCAAAGTCGCATCGCCGCTGAATCGTGACGATGCGAGATTGGCGAAACGATGATCAAGGTGATTGCCTTCAACGAATACATACTGGGCCTCGGCCATCGCGTCGGGCGCCGCGTAACGGTCGCCGTAGTCAAGAGACCACGGACCGTCGTCGCGCCACTCGATGGTCGCGGTTTTGAGCGGTTCAAGGAGTTTCATGGTCAATCGGCACGAGACGTGGGCGAGTGCGTCGCTCACGTAGTCCTCTGCGGTGTTTCGTGGACGAAGATGATGACGGGAGCGTTTGAGGGGATCCTTATCCGTCAGAGGACCAGCGAAGAGCGGTTTGGACGGCATCCGAGAAGATGGGAGCCCGCCGCGTTCTGCAAGGTTTTCGCTATGGTGCGCGGTTGGCCGTCGGTCGCGAGAACGGACGAGTCTCTTGCCTGAGGGCCGAGCTGAAACGCCAAAGCTGGCAGTCCGTGCTGAGATCCGCGGCAGGAGGCGTCCATGCGGAGAAACGTCCGCGTAGAGGCTGGGTCGGTATCGGTGCCCGTTCGCTGGCTAGTCCGCGAAACTCGCGAAGGGACGCATCGCGATCGTACTGTTCGTTGGGGTCGCGTCGATTTGCGCCATCAGCTCTTTGTGAATGGACTGGAACAGCGGCAGTTCGCTTTTGGCAAGTTGGTCGGTCGTGGGCAGTTCAGCGCGCACCGGATCGACGGGACGGTTGTTGACATGAAGTTCGTAATGTAGGTGTGGGCCGGTGGAGCGCCCGGTGTTGCCGGAAAGAGCGATGCGTTCGCCTCGATTGACACTTTGGCCGACGCGAACGAGGGGGCGCGAGAGATGAAGGTAGCGAGTTGAGTAGCCTTGGCCGTGTTCAATTTCGATCCATCGTCCGGCGTACGGATGGTTTTCGACACGAGTGACTCGGCCGTTGGCGGGCGCGACGATGGGGGTGCCGACGGGCATGGCCCAGTCGGTGCCATTGTGCGGCGTGACGCGACCGGTCACGGGATGGCGACGGCGCGGATTGAAATGCGACGAAAGGCGATGATTACCAGCGAATGGGCGGCGATCGAAAGGCGGTAGTAGCCCCTCGCCGTTGGGCTGATAGAAGCGGTTGTCGAGGTGACGTGCGGCCTCGAGATTAATGCGAGCACCTTTGTAGCGGAAGGCTAGCAGTCTCGTTTCGAGTGTGGTTTGGCTGCCGGGCAGCGTTTCGTATTCGACCAGCAACGAGATCTGGTCTCCGGTCCTAGCATTCGACTGTACGGCTGGAATGTGACGGTCCATCAACGCGGTGATCGCTGACGCTGCGCTCGCGGATAGTCCGGAGACGCGAGCAAGGGTATGGCTGATGCTGCCGTCGAGTTCGACATGAATCACGCGGTGGTGGGTGTCGCGCTCGGTGTGGACTTCGACGCGCTCGAAATCCCAGCTGTCCTCAATACGAGTCCATTCGTGACCGCTACCGCGGAGGCCCCAAACACGCAGGTCGGTCAGATAGCCGTCGTCATCCACTTTCCATTCGATTTTTTGCCCAGGCCGCAGACGGCTGAGGATCGTGGCGTTTTCGCGGTCGCCGAGGAGGCGATAGAGCGTCGCGTTGGGCAGACTCCACTGGGAAACCCAAAGGTCAGAAACATTGTCACCTCGCGCGAAGACATATTCGTTCCACTCTGGCGGTTCGCGATCAGGGTCGAGATCGAAGTCTTCGAATGATGTCGCATAGTCGTCTTCACTATCGCTGCTGCGGCTACGCGTTGTCGCGCGATCGAGCGGATCGGCGGGAAGCGCCAGTGAAGCCAGCCGCAGGGGCTGGCGACTTTGGGTGTCCGTGGTTTCGTCGAACGCTTCAAACAAGAAATCGATGTCGCCGTCGGTTTCGGGCAACGAGATCGCCGTACGCGTCATAGCTCGCAACCGATCAGAAACGGGGGCGGGCGATGCGGGGCGCGACACGTTGAGATTGGAAGCATGCTCGAGGGGCGGCTCGTTGAAGGCGAGATTCGGAGCGGTGAGAGTGACCGGGTCAGGAGGTGTGTTGGGGTTATCGAGCGTGATGAGTTCGAGTGCGTTGACGTCTGCGGCGATGGAGCTCGATTGTTCGGCGGGTTCGGGGTGATGTTGGGTGGCGGGTGCTGAGGGCGCTTCGGAAATGGTGGTTGACGTATTGGCCACCAGTTGGTTCGCTGCTGCGGCCAAGGCGCCGCCCAGCGTGTTCGTAGCGGCTGTATGTTCTGTTGCGGTAGCGGTTGTTGTCGCTGAGTCGAGAGGAACCGAGTCGAGAGAAGCGGCCCCGACAGGCGTGGATTGGGCTGGGTCTGGACGACTGACCAGTCGATCGGCAACTGCAGTTGATGTTTTGTCCACAGTCGGCTCGCCGGCGGTGCCAATAGGCGACGACTCTGGCGGTAAAGCGACCTGTCGTGCCGGCGATGGCGCCGTCGTATTTGCTATTGACGGCCCTGTTGTCGGCACATTGACGACGGGTCGCGCCTCATTGAGATCGAGGCTGCGCGTGCCGTTGGATGATGTGGTGGCCGTTGAGGGACGGTCTGTGGTCTTGGCTCGCGTGTCTGTCGAGCGCGCATCAATGGCGTGAGCAGCGGAGTTTGCGCTGCGTACGTCGATAACGGGTCTGGATTGCTGTTCGATTTCAATGGGCTGGGCGACCACCGTGACGCTTTCGCTTGACGCAACCCAAGTGAGACCGGTTGTCGTAGCGAGTAAGGCGATCGCCGCAGCGATCGCCGAGGCGATTGGTTTTCTTCGTCCAGCCATAAAAGCTCCTCACGGATCTAACCGTCGTTATAACGGGATCCGAGCGGAAAGCCAACCATCTTTTGAAGGGAATGTATCGATACTCCCGATGATCCGCGCCCGCGATTTCGAGCCCATTCGCTGGGGTGATACGTCTCGGCTCATTGTCCGTCCGCCCTGCTCAAACAAAGGATTGGCCGGGCGGGGTCTCGCGAGACGTTGCGCTCTGCGGCGATGACCGTGGACGGCTGCTTCGGCGTCCACGTCGCCTGCGGGTCATTTTCGTGTGCCGATTCCGCGTTCGATCAACTGCCATGCGAGGAGGTAAGCGAGGGTGTTGAACAGGATTAACACCCCGAGTGACGAGGCGATATGAATGTCTGATTGTCCGTATAGAGAGAAGCGAAAGCCGTCGACCATGTAGAGAATGGGATTCACGAGCGAAACCGTTTGCCAGAACGGCGGCAGGAGTTGAATGGTGTAGAACACGCCGCTGAGGTATGTCAGGGGTGTCAGCACGAACGTTGGGACGATGGAGATGTCGTCGAAGGTGCGCGCGAATACGCCATTGATCAGACCTGCGATCGAAAATAGCGTCGATGTCAGTAGAAGCAACAGAACGGCGAGCGCGGGGTGCTCAATGCGAGGCTCGGCAAACAGCAATGCGATCGCGAAAACACCACCCCCGACCAGCAGTCCTCGCGCGACGCCTCCGCCAATGAACCCCAGAACGACGGCATGGCTCGATGTCGGCGAGACGAGTATTTCTTCGATGTGGCGTTGGAATTTGGCTGAAAAGAATGACGAGACGACATTGGAGTAGCTGTTGGTGATGACGGCCAGGAGGATGAGGCCGGGAACGATGAAGTCGATGTAGCGCAGGCCGTCCATGTCGCCGATTCGGCTGCCAATCAAACCGCCAAAAATGATGAAGTACAATGACGTCGTCACCATTGGTGGCAGGACGGTTTGCACCCAGATGCGGACGAAGCGTAGGTATTCCTTGGTCACGATGGTGCGAAAGGCGATCCAGTCGGCTCGTAGTGGGGGTGGGACTGAGGGCGTGCGATCCGAGCTCCGACCCTCACTGGTTTCGGCCCCATCGTTGCTCGATACGGTGGCAAGGTTCGTGTGTTCGAATTTGTCGGACGGGTCAGTCGATTGATCGGATGGTCGAGAGTCTACGGGCCTCACGCTGCCTCCTTGCTCGTCAGTCGCAGGAACAATTCTTCCAGCCGATTGGATTTGGCTCGTGCCGACGCGACCTCGATCCCGGCGCGGTCGAGCTCGCCAATGACCTGATTGAGACTGGCGCCACGCACAAGATCGATCTCGATGCGTCGCGGGTCGCGCAGGCGAACCGGTACAGATAGGGCAGGAAGATTCTCGATTAACATCGCTGTCGCGAGATCGAGGACCAGCGTCTCGGTGTCCAGACGGCTGAGGAGGTCATTCATCGGTAGGTGTTCGATGATGCGTCCGTCGTCGATGATGGCGACGTCGCGGCAGAGTTGTTCGGCCTCTTCGAGGTAGTGCGTGGTCAGAATGATCGAGCGTCCGCGGCGATTGGTTTCGGCGAGAAAATCCCACATCGAGCGGCGTAACTCGATATCGACGCCGGCGGTGGGTTCGTCGAGTATCAATAACTTGGGGTCGTGAACGAGTGCCCGTGCAATCATTAGTCGGCGCTTCATGCCACCGGAGAGTTCGCGGGCTTGAGCGCGCCGTTTGTCCCACAGTCCGAGCGCGCCGAGAAGGCGTTCGGCGCGGCGCCAGGCCTCGTGACGGGTGATCCCGTAGTAGCCGGCCTGGTTGACGACGATTTCGCCGACGGGCTCGAACTGGTTAAAGTTGAATTCCTGCGGTACGACTCCCAGCAGCCTGCGCACCCCGCGAGGATCCGTATCGAGGTCGTGACCGAACACTCGGACCGTGCCTGCCGTTTTTCGGATCAGCCCGGTGAGGATGCCGATTGTGGTGGATTTGCCGGCGCCGTTGGGTCCGAGGAGAGCGAAGAAACTGCCGTCTTCCATGGCAAGGTCGACGCCATCGAGCGCGCGAAAGCCATCGGCGTAAGTCTTGCAGAGCCCGCGAATATCGAGCGCGCGGGCTTGGGCATTTGAGTCCGTCGACATGGTGAGTTTTAAAGCTCCTGTTGCGCCGTCAATGGCTTTTTCGATGACACGTCGGCCGGCCTACGATCGGTGACGGGGCGTAGCCGGGTGGTCTCGTTGACCTCGACTTGGCTTTCAAAGTTGTGCGAGCCTCAATTTATAGTGATGTATCGCCGTGCCAGCGGGCCACAGACTGTGTCTCATCGGCTCACCATCGCGGTGCAGCCCGAGGCTCGTCCATTTAAGGCGTGAAGGCGGTTAACAACAGCCGACTCGCGACCACAGAACGCAAATCGCTTGATCGGCAGAGGCCATACGATCAATGACGCGAGATCGACGTCGGTGTAACGCGGCGTGTTGCCCTGGGGCCGAGGTCGATTAGGGCATAGAAGCGACGGCGTCCGGTGTTTTCAGCGACTCGGCGAGAGTTTGTGGTGGCTGCACAGACGTCGTCGAGGCTCGGGTCGGGGGAGGCATTCGTGTTGGTATTTTGAGCGCGACGGCCGCGGGCCTAACGGTGATTGTCATTGCGGGCCGGGTCGACGCCGTGACCCCTGGACGCTGGAGCACGCCGTAAAAAACTAGCGGGCCAATGATACTCGGGGTTCAACCTTTGACGTATGAGGCTTTACTCGGGGTGGCGTCATTGTCGAGGGGGCGTCACACGCGAATGCGCGACCGCAGGCGTGTGGGTGATCAGGGGTGTATCGAGAGAGCGGGTTGTCGTGCGTGGCTCTGCCGTTGCGCGCGTGGGATCGCCTAGCGCGCGTGTTGAATCGGTACT
>JBKBII010000014.1:0-42151 GCA_046299415.1 Thioalkalivibrionaceae bacterium
GGGCGATGCACCGGCTCGCGGAGCAGGCGCACCCGGCCTTCCCGGTCACCATCTACTACGCCTTCAAGCAGTCGGAGACCGAGAACGACGCTGGCACCGCGAGCACCGGCTGGGAGACCTTTCTCGACGCCGTGATCCGCGCCGGCTTTGCCATCACCGGCACCTGGCCGATGCGCACGGAAAGGGGCGCACGTTCGATTGGCATTGGCACCAACGCGCTCGCCTCCAGCATCGTGCTGGTCTGCCGCAAGCGCGCGGCGGAGGCGCCGGTGGCGAGCCGCCGCGAGTTTCTGCGCGAATTGAATGCAAGCTTACCCGAGGCGCTCGAGGCGATGACCCGCGGCGGGGTCAATTCGCCGGTGGCACCGGTGGATTTATCGCAAGCCATCATCGGCCCGGGCATGGCGATCTTCAGCCAGTACGCCGCGGTGCTGGAAGCCGACGGCACGCCGATGACGGTGAAAACCGCCCTGCGCCTCATCAACCGCTTTCTCGCCGAGGACGATTTCGACGCCGACACCCAGTTCTGCCTGCACTGGTTCGAGGGCCAGGGTTGGGCTACCGGCAAGTATGGCGAAGCCGACGTGCTCGCCCGCGCCAAGGGCACGGCGGTCGATGCGCTGCTGGCTGCCGGTGTCGTCGACGCCCGCAAGGGCAGCGTGCGGCTCCTGAAGTGGCAGGAATACCCGGCCGACTGGTCGCCCGAGCGTGATACGCGCACCCCGATATGGGAGGCGCTGCATCAGCTGATCCGCGCGCTCAACCAGGACGGCGAAGCGGTCGCCGGGGCGCTACTCGCCGGCATGCCGCAACATGCCGAGCCGGTCCGCGCGCTCGCCTACCGCCTCTACACGCTGTGCGAGCGCAAGGGCTGGGCCGAAGAAGCGCGTGCCTACAACGAGTTGGTCGCCGCTTGGTCTGGAATTGAACAAGCATCTGCGGATGCGGGCATCGTCGGCTCGCAGGCGCAACTTGACATCTGATCGGGGAATAACCATGGCTTTGAAACCCTGGCGCGAAGTCGCTGTACCGCACGAAGACGTACTCAAGGGCACGTTTCAGCAGGCTGAGTTTGCGGCTGACTTGTCGCGAGTGCACGTGGGCACGGCCACGGGCGAGTACCAGAACCCGGTTCTGTTCTTCCAGCGCACCTTCATCACCGAGGGCATGCGGTTGCTTCTCGACTCAGTGGTGAAGCGCCTCTCGGGCAAGGGCGGCGACCCGGTCATCCAGCTGCAGACGGCCTTCGGCGGCGGCAAGACGCACACGATGCTGGCGGTCTATCACCTGGCCAAAGGTGAGGTACCAGCCAGCGACCTGCAAGGCGTGGCGGCTATCCTGGACGCGGCGCAGATCACCGAACTGCCCCGCGCTCGCGTCGCGGTGCTCGACGGCATCAAGTCGTCACCCAACCAACCCATCAAGCGCGAGGGGCAGGTGGTGCGCACGCTGTGGGGCGACCTGGCGTGGCAGCTGGGCGGTGCAGAAGGTTATGCGCTCGTGGCCGACGCCGACACGTCGGGCACATCGCCGGGCAAGGCGGTGCTGGAGACGCTGCTGGCGCGGTGTGCGCCGTGCGTCATCCTCATCGACGAGCTGGTGGCCTATGTGCGCCAGTTCGAAGAAGGCAAGGCCCTCACCGGCGGGACCTTCGATTCCAACCTGTCGTTCGTGCAGGCGCTGACCGAGGCGTTGAAGGCCGTGCCGACGGCGGTACTGCTGGCGTCGCTACCGGAGTCGAACAAGGAAGCCGGCAGCCAGCGCGGCGTGAAGGCGCTGGAGGCGCTGGCGCACTACTTCGGCCGCGTGCAGGCACTGTGGAAGCCGGTGGCAACCGAGGAGGCCTTCGAGATCGTGCGGCGGCGCTTATTCGCGTCGATCAACGACAAGCTGGCGATGGAGTCGGTGTGCCGCGCCTTCGCGGACTTCTACACCGCCAACCGCGACGACTTTCCGCAGGAGACGCAGGAGAGCCGCTACTTCGAGCGCCTGGTCCACGCCTACCCCATCCACCCTGAGGTGTTCGACCGGCTCTACGACGACTGGTCGACGCTGGACAATTTCCAGCGCACCCGCGGCGTGCTGAAGATGATGGCCAAGGTGATCCACCGCCTGTGGAAGGACGGCAACAACGACCCGCTCATCATGCCCGGCAGCCTGCCGCTGTACGACGCCGATGTCCGCAACGAGGTCATCTACTACCTGCCGCAAGGCTGGGACCCGGTGATCGAACGCGACGTAGACGGTGAGCGCGCCGAGACCACCGAGATCGAGAACAAGGACACCCGCTTCGGCAGCGTGCAGGCCTGCCGCCGTGCGGCGCGAGCGGTGTTCCTGGGCAGCGCGCCCAGCACCACGAACCAGCTGGTACGCGGTCTGGAGCTCGAACGCGTGATGCTCGGCATCGTTCAGCCCGGTCAGCAGATCGGGCTGTTCAAGGACGCACTGCGCCGGCTCGGTGACCGGCTGCACTACCTCAACCACGCCAACAATCGCTTCTGGCTCGACACGCGGCCCAACTTGCGGCGCGAGATGGAAGAGCGCAAGCGCCGATTCCAGGACAAGGAGGACGTGTTCCCGACCGTCCGCGAGCGCGTGCAGCGCGGCTTTGCCAGCGGCGTGTTTGGTGGCATCCACGTCTTCACCGACAGCGGCGATGTGCCCGACGATTGGGCCCTGCGCCTGGTGGTGCTGCCCCCCGACGCGGCCTTCAGCAAGAGCGGTCAGAGCCTGGCTATCGACCGCGCGGGCGAGATCCTCAAGAAGCGCGGCGAACAGCCCCGCTTCAAACAGAACCGCTTGATCTTCCTGGCGGCCGACTACGACAGCGTCAGCCGCCTGAAGGACCATGTGCGCTCGTTCCTCGCATGGCGCAGCATCGTTGCCGACTACAAGGACAACCGCATCGTCCTCGACAACCTGATGGCCAAGCAGGCAAATGCCAGCCTGGAGCAGGCCGAGGAGACCATGCGCCGCATGATCCGCGAGACCTACAAGTGGATCGTGGCGCCGATGCAGGAGGCCCGGCCTGGCAAGGGTCTGTCTGAGCTGCGGTGGGAGCACTTCCAGGTCAACCCCGGCGCGCAGAACTGGGCGCAAGAGGTCGAGCGCGTGCTGAAGGAAAACGAGCTGCTCATCACCGAATGGGCACCGATCCACCTGGCCAAGGTGCTGAAGGACTGGTTCTGGAAGGACGACGCCAAGGAGACCAGCGCCTTGAATGTCTGGCAGCAGAGCTGCCAGCAGCTCTACCTGCCCCGCCTGAAGGACGACACGGTCTTCCGGCTGACGATGGCCGCAGGCGCCGAAAGCCGCGACTTCTTCGGCTTCGCGCAGGGCAAGGACGATGGTCACTACGTCGGGTTCAGCTACGGCAAGCGCACGTCGCTGATCATGGACTCGTCGTTGCTGCTGATCGAGCCGTTCGCGGCGGCGGCCTACATGGAGCCGCAGACTGTGACAGAGGGAGGCTCGCAGGCAGGACCCGCTGACACCGGCGGGGGCGCATCCACCACGACCGTGACCACCGGCGGTGGTGACGACACACCCGGCGGCGAAAACTCGGGCAAGGGCGGAGACCGGTCAGGCACGGGCGCCGGCGGCCAGGCCTTGAAGAAGCAGTTCTACGGCAGCATCGAACTCGACCCGATCCTGGCGAAGAAGAAGTTCGCCCACCTGGTCGACGACGTCGTCCAGCACTTCACCATGCGCACCGGCGTGAAGGTCAAGATCGCCATCGAGATCCAGGCCGAATCGGCCACTGGCTTCGACGACGGGCTGCAGCGCGCCGTGAAGGAGAACTGCAACGTGCTGAAGTTCAAGATCGCTGAGTTCGAGTCGGGCGAGTAAGGAGATCTGCTGTGGGCATCATCGACAAGACCACCCACCGCCTCACGTGCCCGCAGTGCGGCGCGTCCGAAACGGCCGACGTACTCGACAAGGGGTCGAACTGAAGCGGTTCACACTGGCAGAGTGGCGCGAAGCTCGAGCGCTTCGACACGACGTGGTCAGGTGGTGACAGCGCAGAGCTCGATCTTGTTTCGGCGACCTGCAAGCTGTGCTCCGTTCCCGCTCAACGGGAAGTCCGGTAGGGTCAACCACTTCGACTGGGTCACAGCAACCGAGGAAGCCGCCACCATGGGACGACTGATTAATGGGGATGACGGCTTGCCCGCTGAGGACCTTGGTGTCTGAGCGAAGGAGAAGCACCAGTACCTCTGTCGCTACATCGATATCTCGCGGGCGGTCCGTTCTGGATGGACAGCGCCAGGCAAAGCTGGTGCCACATTCATCGATCCGTATTGTGGTCCAGGGCGCTCGAAAGTTCGTGATACAGGCGAATGCATTGACGGGGGCGCGGTAGCTGCCTGGAAGAAGAGCTGCGAGGGTGGCACCCCGTTCACGCACGTCTACATGGGCGACCTCGACGCGCAAAGGCGTGAGGCCAGCGCACTCGGGATCGCTGGCTCTGGGCCGCGACCGCCTCGCGCAGCGTTTCGATGGCGCCAACGTTCCACGCGGCATCGGCCCCTGCGCCGATCTCCGACATGCGCTGGGCGCCGCGCAGCTTCTCGAACTCCAGCGCCTTGTCCTGCGTGGCCAGCTCATGACCGCGCTCGCCCTTGCGGTCCAACCACTTCAGGACCTCGGGTGCCAGACGAAAGGCTCCGCCGAGGAGGCCACCGAGCAACGTCTCGATCATTGGCCGCCTCCCATCAGCTTGAGCTTGATGGCAGCGCCCACCAGGAGCGCCGCCAGGATGCCGGTCGTGATGACCTTGATGACGGTCTGCCGGGCGGTGCGCCGTGCATCGCGCCAGGCTTCCAGCAGGTCGCCCAGTTCGTGGATGTCCTTCGCTGCGCTGCCGTTCTCCAGCCCCAGGTGGGCCAGGGCACGCTCGGCGCGCCGCTCGGTGGCGCGGTCGAGCAAGTCGTCGAAGTCCTCGCGTCTCAGAAGCAGCATGTTCTCCACCAGCGCGGGCGGATCGGTCGGGATGGGATCGGTCATCGTTTCCTCCAGGTGAACGAAGTTGCGGCGGAGCCAAAAGCAAAGCCCGCTCAGTGCTTGTGCAACTGGGCGGGCCTCAGGGGTGAATCAGCTGTGGGTCAGACCTCGACGAGCTCGAGCGGCAGGCTGGTTACGGCGGCACGCATCAACCTTTACGACCCGCCCGAACCCGGCAAATCGCGCTCGAAGGTGATCACGGTGGGGGGTGACGCGTCGCGGCCGCCTGAACCTGCACAAATTCGTCGTGGCGCTGCAGGCTAAGCTGGAGGGCCACCTCGTCGACTTGGGCATCCTGCATCAGCGCCCAGGAGGCGCCGCCGGAGGCCGGCATGGTGAACCAGCAGCCGGTGTACGAGGACTGATCGGTGTCGGCGCACGACGCTTGGGCTTTGGTGTGCCGTTTGTTCGCTGGCGGCACACCGGTCCTGCGCGCAGCACTGTCGCCCGGGGAGATCGACGTCTTGCCCGTCCTCGGGCGCGCAGTGCGGCCGGCTGCACTGGACCAGTGATTCGTGCTCTGCCCGTACTGCCAGCAGCACCGATCGCAGGTTTGGGGTGACGGTCGCGGCGGGCGCACCTGCCATTGCCCTGAGTGCGGTCCGGTGTCGGTCGCGGCTGACGACGTGGCCGCGCTGGTGCTCGACGAGGACTGGCGGCGCCAGAAGCTGCGCCTCGCGCTGGAGATCGAGAGCCGTGATGGCGTCGACGATCTCGGCGCTGGCGTGTGGCGGCTGGGTGACTCACGGCGCTCGCCGGTGCTGCTCGCGCGCGACATCGTTCGTCTGTGGCGCGAGCCGGCGCTGCTGGACCGGGTGCGCGTGGCCGGTGTCAACATCCGGGTGATCACGCCGAAGCCCCGCGAAACGCGTGGCGCGCCCTTCGGGGCGGGCGTGGAATGGCTGGCGCTGGAGGATCGCTTCGCCTTCTACGGCGGCGGCATCTCGTTCATCGGCGCGCCTGGTGAACGGAGCCCGGTGCAGGCGGTCGACCCGACGAGGCCGGTCCACGGGCCGTTCTCGGCCGACTTCAAGTGGGTGACGCTGCGCGACTGGCCTGACGGTCGTATCCGTTGTAGCGAAGGGCAGGCGGCGGTCTTCAGGTCGCTCTGGTCGTTCACGGGCGAGCCCATGACGGCAGAGCGCATCATGGATCGGGCTGGCCTCGACAGCGACAAGCTGATCGACCTGTTCAAGGTGAAGGCGCACGACAAGGGCAAGCCAGAAGCCGAAGGCCCGCTGGCCGCCTACCGGACCCTCGTGGTCACACGGCGGCGCCAGGGGCTGTACTCGATGCCCTGCGCGGCGGCGGCAGGCCTCGTTCCGGCATGATGCCGTGGTCATCCAAGCGCGATGGACAACCGATGGCAGTGACGCACGCGCAAGTCATGGCCACGAAAGGCCGCCTGCGTGTGCTCCGGCGAAGAAGTTGGCGCAGGTTTTGAGAGAACTAAGAGCAGAAGAGAGTCGAACCGGGCGACTTCAGGACGCCGGGCCGCCAAAGCGTGGCACATGCAGATCGGCGCCGCACCCCGCGTGGTGTCGCGGAACCCGGAAATGAAAACGCCCAACCGAAGGATGTTGGGCGTGGAAGTCTGGTGGCCGGGGACGGAATCGAACCGCCGACACGGGGATTTTCAATCCCCTGCTCTACCAACTGAGCTACCCGGCCATAAGGCTGCGCATTAAACCGACTCGAGACGGGTTAGTCAAGCGACGCCCGACTTAAAGTCATCGAACCGAAACTTTCCGAATCGAGGCCGATCATCGAGCACGACGACGAGAACATCGTCGGCGCGTGTTCTTGCTCCCGAGTCTGGCGTTGCTCGCGACACCGAAAAGCAACCGATCTGGAGCAGTCTAGGACCCCGGGCTTGTATTTACGGCACGCCGCGCCTCTCGCGATGGCGCGCGTGGCCCTTGATCTCGCACAGGTGAACAACGCGCCATCGTCCGCAAGCCTGCGCTGGTCACAAGGCCCCACACCATCGAATGCGATCAGGCGCCCTCGCGTCGCCACAATGTGCCCAACGTTTCGCCAAAGCGCCGTTCGCGCATGCAGACGAAACCCGGTGGGCCCATCAAGAGCTCACCGCCTTGAGCCTCATGCTCGATGTAGCACCAGCAGTCCGCAGCCAATAAACCATCATTCTCCGCGTCCGCCCAGCCAGCGAGCCATCGGCTCACCAATCCTTGATGGAACGGTGGATCCAGTAGCACACCACCGATCGGGCCGTACTGGCGCACGATGCCGGCTAAAGCGTCACTGATGGGTGCAGCGCGCCAGCGCAAAGCATCACCGCACACCGTCTCGATCGGAGAACACTGATCTCGCTGCTGCCCCGCGTCGCCGGTCATCGCCTCACCAGAACGGGCACCGCTCCCATCAGCCGGTTCTGTCGCGGAACGTCGGCGGGGCGCCGCGAGGCCGGACGTTGGGTTTTGCGCTGGCGAAGGCCATAGCGTTTCGACGTTGCGCCTGAGCGCTGCACAGGCCGCAGGATCTCGCTCGATCAAAAGAGCCGACGGCGCTCCTCGCGACACGGCTTCGAGCCCTAGGGCGCCGGTGCCCGCGAATGCATCCAAAATCGGGCGATCGAGTGCCCCGGCCAGCCAGTTGAACAGCGTCTCACGCAAAGCATCAGGCGTGGGGCGAAGCCCCGGGCCATCGATCACTGTGAGTCGTCGACTGCGCCAACGCCCACCAATGATTCGAACGTGTCCACCGTGACGGCTCGGCGCCCGTCGACGCTCGCTCATCGCGTAACGCTGGATAAGCGTCGAAACGACCGCCCAAGACGCAAAGGAATTCTTGGCGCAGTCTGTGACCTGCACTGCAGATCCATCACTCGGACAGGCCTCCATCTGTAGCGCCGACGACGATTAGCGATAACGCATCGGGTCGAAAGCGTTCGCGCAGGCGTTCCATCATCGCCTCGCGCTCGACCGCCCTCACCCGTTCGACCCAGGTATCGAGCCAGTCGTCAGGCAGACCGTAAAAGCCGATTGCAGCCAGCTGACCGACCATGGCGCTGTTCGACGCAATCGTCAACGGAAAACCGTTGACGAGGTTATCGACAGCCGCGGCAAACTCGTCCTCGGTCACGCCGTTTTCCAACCAGTCGTCGATCGCGGCGAGCAGCTCACGCTCAGCGTGATCCGCCTGCGCAGCGGCGGTCTGCATGCCGGCGACGAAGGGGCCGTCGACAGCAAGCGGCTGCAACACACTGAAAACCGAGTACGCCAAGCCTTGGCGCGTACGCAGATCCTGGAACAGGCGTGAGTTGAAGCTTTGGCCGCCGAGAATATGGTTGGCCACGAGCAACTCGAAATAGTCCGGGTCGTCCCGCCGGATCAGCGGCATGCCGACGAAGAGATGCGCCTGTGTCGAGGGAAATGCAATGCGTTGCGTCTCCGCCTTGACCGTCGGCTCTGGGAGTGCCGGAGCACGCTCGCCCGCCCGCAAGGCACCCGAGAGACGCTCTGCGATGGCTTCGGCCTGCTCACGGTCCACTGCACCCACCAACGTCAGTATGGCGTTCTCGCGCACGTAGTAACGCTCGAAGAATTCACGCGCATCCTCGTTCGTCAAAGCTTCGACCGTCTCGGCGCGACCCACGGGCATCGCGCCGTAGGGGTGATCGGGATAGAGGCTGCGCCACAAGGCACGACGCGCGACCGAACCCGGTTCCTGACCCTCGCGTTGAATCGCCCGCAACGTTTGCCGCCGCGATCGTTCGAAATCGGCCGCCGGAAAGCGCGGCTCAGCCAGCACTGTGGTCAATGTCTGCAGCGCCCGCTCCAACCAATCTGGCTCGGTCAGGCTGCGCAACGAGACGACACCCATATCTCGACCGGCATCAGCGGAGAACTGCGCGCCGACGCCTTCAAAGGCTTCGGCCAACGCGTCCGCGTCGAGCTCGCCAGCCCCGTGCGCCAGCGCGCGAGCGGTTAGCGCGGCGAGGCCCTCGAGTTCACCATCGCGTGCGGCGCCCGCAGCAAAAGTCAGTTGAATGTCGACCATCGCCGGCTCCGGTGCGCTCATAAACAGCACGCGCAAGCCATCGTCGGTCGTGAAGCGCTCGAACTCTGCCGCCTGCACGGGCCCCACGAGCGCCAGAATCACCGCACCGAAACCACTCAAGAGAAGCGACATCCTTCGCCCATAGCGACGATCCGCGCAAGACTCGCGACGATAAGCCCAAACGCAGCGGGCCTTGCCTTGTGGCACAGGCCTGGCAACCAACAGAGCGCTTCTGCACCACGTCGAGATCATTTGAAGGTTCATCGCAAAGCCTCCGTTGTAACGGCACTGGACGCCGATGCCGACGCCGCTTCCTCCTGCTGCAGCGGAATCAGTCGCGCAACGGTCAGCGTCTCGGGACGCAGAATCTCTTGTGCCACGCGTCGAACATCGTCGGCGGTGACCGCACGAATGCGTTCGACGTAGCGCGCACCCTCTTCCCACCCCACACCAATCGTTTCCAGAACGCCAATGGTCTGCGCCTTGGATTGAATTGAATCCTGTTCAAAAATCTCTGCGGCCACGACCTGCGCCTTGACGCGTTCAAGCTCCGAGTCGCTGACGAGTTCGGATCGCAAGCGCTCGATCTGTTGTTGCAAAGCGGTCTCGAGGTCGTCGAGCGAGTGATCGGACGTCGGTGCGGCGCTGATCGAAAAGACAGACGGATCACGCGAAAAGGGGGAGTACGAAGCCGAGGCCGAGTTGGCGACCTCCTGACCACGCACCAACTCGCGAGGAAAGCGCGACGCCCCGCCCGAAGACAACACGCCCGCGAGCACCGTGAGTGCGTAAACGTCCGTTGGGTCCTCGGCACGCTCAGAAAAATTCGGCGCCCGCCAGGCCATCATCAAATGAGGGACTTCGGCGCGGATTTTGAGATCGACGCGCCGCTCGCCTTCCTGAGGCGGTTCGATGCGCGGCCTGGGGCGTTCGACAGTCCGCGCTGGAATCACGCCGAAATGTCGCTGTGCGTCAGCGAATACCGCCTCGGGATCGACGTCCCCCACCACCACGACGATCGCGTTGTTGGGCATATAAAACCGCTCGTACCACGCCTGCAAATCCTCGATCGTGTACCGCTCGATATCCTGCATCCAGCCAATAATTGGCTGCCCATAGGCGTTGACGTCGAATACCGTCGCCATCAGGCGTTCGCTCAAACGCCGGGTCGGACTGTCCTCGATGACCAGCCGCCGCTCCTCGATGACCACATCACGCTCAGGCTGAAACTCTTCGTCGACGAGCCGCAAACGGTGCATACGCTCGGCTTCCAACTCCATCATACGGGGCCAATGCTGGGCCCCGATGACCTGAAAATAGCCCGTGTAATCGCGCCCTGTGAACGCGTTTTCCCGCCCACCGAGACGACCAATGATGCGAGAGAATTCACCGGCCTCGAATGCTTCGGTGCTCTTGAACATCATGTGTTCGAGCATGTGCGAGATACCGGTCAAGCCGCTGGGTTCGTCGGCCGAACCTACCGCGTACCAGACTTGATGAGTCACCACCGGCGCACGACGGTCGACCTGTACGAAGACGCGTAGGCCGTTGTCGAGCGTCTTGCTGAACACCTGTCCGGCGTCGATGTCGTCATGGGCCGCCCCGCCGTGCGCTGCGGCAAAGGCTGGGCCTGAGGCTATCAACAGCGCCGCCGCGAGCGAGCATGCGCCCGTCACACGCAGGACACCCGCCCACATACGAGACATCGGCCCAACATCGTGTGGTTGCGTCGGTCGGCGCGTCGCGCGCTGGTGTTTCGACCCTTGCTCGGCATCACCGAGTTCGGTGCAGTGGGGTTGCGCGTGCATCTCTTGCTCTCCCTTCAGCCGTCAAATTCGGCCTTTCGTCGAGCCTCGCCACCGGCATGTTAGGCTCAAATCGTCAAACTCAACGAGTCGCTTGCGTCAAATCGGCCACCCGCGCGCCGTGTCGAGCCAGCGATGACTGACCGCCCGCGCTGCAGACCGCTGCGCCACGATTGCGACACACTGGGTGTCGGGCCACAGCCACCCGCTCGGCCAATGACGCGTGACCTCACTCTTCACGTCGACACCACCTGCAGCGCCTCCCGCATCGCATCAGCGCTCGAATGTTAGAACTGTCCGAGACAGGATTCGAGCTTACAGACCGGCTCGACGGCGCGATAATCGAAAGCACCAACTCGCACACTGAATGGCGCTGATGCCGACTCAGCGGTGACGAATCGACCGTCAAGCGCATCAATCATCCCTTAACAGACGACGACTACGACCGGAGCAACGATGTTTGGTTTCGGAAAAAAACCACCGACCGATACGCGCGAAACGGACGATCGGGCGGAGCCAAGGCTCGACAGCTCGGCCCCACCCGGACCGCGCACAGTCGCGCCGACGCCATCCAAAGGCTGGTTTGGGCGCCTGCGTGAGGGTCTCAAAAAAACCGGCCAGATCCTCAACACCGACATCACCGAGCTGTTCTCGCGCAAAATCGACGATGCCCTTTTCGAAGAACTCGAGGAGCGGCTGCTGCTCGCCGACGTGGGGGTCGAAGCGACCACCCGTATCCTCGCGATGGTGACCGAAGCCGTGCGGCGCAAAGACTTACAGTCGGCCGATGCTCTGCTCGATGCACTCGAGGACGCGATGGTGGCTGTTCTAGAGCCGGTCGCCGTTCCTCTCATGCCAACGTTGACCGACGCTGGCACGGCTCCAGTGGCCGCAGCATCCAGCACGGATCTCGACTCCACCACGAGCGCGCCGGCGGAGGCACGGGTGCCGTTTGCCATTCTGGTCGTGGGCATCAACGGCGCGGGTAAAACCACAACGATCGGAAAGCTCGCGCATCGATTTCGCGGCGAAGGCCGCTCAGTCGTTCTCGCGGCGGGCGATACCTTCCGAGCTGCCGCCGTCGAGCAACTCCAGACCTGGGGAGCGCGCCTCGACGTGCCCGTGATCGCACAGGGGCCCGGCGCCGACAGCGCCGCAGTGATTTTCGACGCACTCCAAGCCGCCAAAGCGCGCCGCGCCGATGTGGTCATCGCCGATACGGCCGGTCGCCTGCACACCCAAAACAACCTGATGGACGAGATCCGAAAGGTCAAACGCGTCATGGCACGCTTCGACAGCAGCACGCCGCATGAGACGCTCTTGGTCCTCGACGGCGGGACGGGCCAGAACGCTCTTACTCAGGCACGAGCCTTTGACGAAGCACTCGATCTCACTGGACTGGTGATCACCAAACTCGACGGAACCGCCAAAGGCGGCGTGTTGTTTGCGTTAGCGGAGCGTATGAAGCTGCCGATTCGCTTCATCGGCGTCGGCGAGAAAGCCGACGACCTGCAACCATTCGTCGCACGCGAATTCGTTCGTGCCCTGCTCGGCCGGGACACCGCCTGAGCGGGCATTGATCGCCCACCTGTCGGTTTGTCCGATCTTGCGCAGTCGTGAAAGTCTGCGGGTCGCGCGCGTCCCGGGCGGCCGACGCGACACGGGGCGTCGTCGACATCTCCTGCTCACTTTTTCGATAAACCTATTGTCGAGGGGTTTGAAAACCCGCAACTCGAGGAACTTTTTTGTTCGATTAGCACTCTCGATGGCCGACTGCTAACACGATATACTGACTCGAGAGCATCCTTTCTTACGCAAGGGCCAGCGCCGTGTAGAGCGACAGATCGCAGCCTGCAAGACCCGGTGGCTTGGCTAGACGAGCTCTGGCCTCCGACGTCGGTCGACAGGTGCCATCTGGCTTACACCGCGAGCGCCATAGCGAGCCGCCGTCAACGGCGCATGAACACGTACAGGCCATGACATGCGCAAGACCTCGGCGCACTTGAACATAAACCCCGCGCTTAGGAGAAGACACTTATGAGCATGCTGATTCCAACCCTTGATCTTGACGACGTTGAATCTCAGAACGTCGATCCCGATATTTCAATCGCTTCACATATCACCCTGCCGAATCATCGAGCGGTGACGAAACCCGCCACTCAAAAGGCGCTCGCAGGGCCCGCTTCAACTTCTGTGTTGCCGGCGCCGGTGGGCGATCTGCGGCAGTATTTGCAGGCGATCAGTCAATATCGCGTTCTCGACGTCGACGAAGAGCAGACCCTGGCCAGACGCCTACACGAGCACCAGGACCTCGACGCAGCGCGTCAGCTGATCCTCCACAACCTACGTTTTGTCGTGCACATCGCTCGCGGCTACAAGGGATACGGCCTGCCGCTCGCCGACCTTGTGCAAGAAGGCAATGTCGGGCTTATGAAGGCCGTGCGGCGCTTTGACCCCAATCAAGGCGTACGCCTCGTCACGTTCGCCGTGCACTGGATTCGTGCTGAGATCCACGAGTTCATCCTTCGCAATTGGCGAATCGTCAAAATCGCAACGACCAAGGCCCAGCGCAAACTCTTCTTCAACTTGCGCTCGTCGAAACGCCACCTTGGTTGGCTCAATCGCGAAGAAGCCAGCGCGATCGCCGATGATCTCGGCGTCAGCGAGCGAGACGTGATCGAGATGGAACGCCGCCTCGGCAACGGCGATGTGGCTCTAGACCCCATGCCAGACGACGACTCGTCGTCGCCGCTCGTTTTTTTGGCCGATCAGCACGCCGACGACCCTGCGGTCCTCGCTGAACAGGACGACTGGGACCGACACTACAGCCAGACTTTGGGTGAAACGCTCGACGCACTCGATCCGCGCGCACGAGACATCCTCACCCGTCGTTACCTCGGAGAACCCAAGGCAACGCTTCAAGAGCTCGCGGACGAATACGGTATTTCAGCGGAACGCATCCGTCAGATTGAGCGCAAAGCCATTCTCAAGCTGCGCGAATCGCTGGAGGTCTAACCGCGATTGTCTGCCGATGAGCTTTGAACAGAAGCGCGGAACAGCGCTCGCTGACTGATTCGATCAGCGACGCCGCGTCGAATCGCACTCAGGCGCTTGCGCGAATGCGTTGAGATCACAGGACGCTCGTCACATCAGCCTGTTGGCGGTGCGGGCGCGGGGCGGCCCTGAATCGTCGCCGGTCCAACAGTCGCGCGATCAGCGTTTTAAGTCGTCACTCGAAAACACACAAGCCGGAGCGGTCCTTATTGAGCGTCTCCGGCTTGTGTGCATAACGATGACCGCAACACTGACGATCGCGACCACACTATGGTGGTCATTAGCAAGGCCGCCAAATCTCGACGACTGACGTCTGATCGTGCGCGACACGCGTTTTGGATTTCGCGACACCACTCGGACCGGCCGCTGACCGCGCCACGCTGCCGCTCGCAGAGCCCGGGGGCGCGACACATAAATCGATACCCCGACAAACTGCGAACAGCCCGAAAGCGGAGCAGGCCTGACGACGGTAAGGCGATGCGATTCGGGGTGGCTGATCCCTTGGCCTCGACGCGCCAAAGTACCTCGGAGTGCCACACAGCGAGACCACCGACAGACGGACCCAGCGTCACTTGTCAGGCGGGTTCTGGTTACCTCCTGCCCTCGCTCGTGTACACGATCCCGGCGCACTGAGCGCTCATCGAAGCAACAGCGTCTTGACCGGAGCGCGAGGTTGTTTGTCTTCGCCGTTTTACGCCACCGATCAGCCGAATAGGATGACCGAGAAGAAGCTCAACCAAGAGAAGATGATCAAGCCCGCGATGAAGGTCAGCGGAAAGTTATAAAACGTAAACCAATCACGCATCGAACCATCTCCTTGAACGTTTCGTGACTACATTGTGATCATCAACAAACGAGCGATCAAGCGAACCCCGTAGTTTGCTCAGGATTCGGTTGGCTCCGGGCTCGCGACAGCCCCATCACCAAACACGCCGTCGCGGCGTAGATCCGTCCGAGGCAGACGCCAGGATCAAGGGCGCTCCTGAACTACAGAGCCTAACTGTGCGAGCCAAGATTCACTCCGACTCGACCCATCAATCCACAGTGCCTTGTGTTCCGCGGACGTCGATGTTGCAGCGGGAGGCGACGTTTCAGGGTTCGTTTTTTTCGTTTTGCTTTGCGCCGCCTGATCTGCATAAGGGATCGCCGGCGCGTCCGTCTTTCGATTGAACCGGCTGATTATGCGGGATGCGGGGGTCGTCATCGTCCATCAGTATGCGATGCGACACACCATCCATGTCGTCATATTGGCCACTGCGGATCGTTAAAAAAAAGGCAATACCCGCGACCAGCACGAACAACACCGCCATCGGTATCAACAAGTACAACGCTTGCATCGCAAATCTCCTACCGCGATCGTAAATCGCTCGGCCTCAAGCCCAAACGGCTCAAATCGAAAATCTGCGGTCCATCACCGCCACTGACGCCGGCTCGATCAAGGCCTCAAATCAGCGCCAAAGCTGATGTCATGACCGCCTCCGAATCGTCCCCGAGCGAGCGCTTCGGATGGCTTGTTCAGGTCTGGCGTGAAGGTACGGCGCGAACCGATCCTGTTCCGAGCAGGTTACGCGAAGATAGCCCATGGCCATCGAGATCCTCGTGCAACCGCAAAGCATTGACGACCACGATCAAAGAACTCACCGACATCCCTAAGGCAGCCATCCACGGCTCAAGCACGCCCGTCGCCGCAAGAGGCAGCGCCAACAAGTTATAGCCGATCGCCCAGGCGATATTTTGGCGGATGATCACATCGGTTCTACGTGCATGGGCCGGTAGCTGTGCGAGTCGGTCCACGCGATCGTTCAGCAGCACGATATCCGCCTCGGCCTGAGCGATTCGGGTTCCACTCCCCATCGCAACCGAGAGGTCTGCTGCTGCCAGAAGCGGGGTATCGTTGACGCCATCGCCGACCGCCATCACCACCGCGTGATCACTCGCTCTCGAATCCGGCGGCGCGAGTCGTTCAGGATCGTCTCCGGCCGGGGACGATCGCGTCAGGAACAGCTCCGAGGTATCGCGATCGAGCCGGGCTTCGCGAATTGCCCGCAGGCGCTCCAATTTGTCCCCTGGGCGCAAATCCCCATGACCCACGAGCCGACCACGACCTCCCATCATCGGGCTTTTCGCACCATCGACAGGCCGCCCGGGTGATCCTTGGGTCGGTGACCGACGGTCCGTCACGCGGTCGAACAGCGTCGACTCCCGGGGTTCGGCAAGTTGATGCCCTTCCAGCTTTTCGAGTGTGTGGGCGACCACGCCAGGACGATCTCCCGACAGCAGGTGGACATTCACACCCGCATCAAGAAACTTCGCCACCGCAACAATCGCTTCTGAACGCAGTGGATCGTCCAGCTTGAGTTTCAAAACCGCACGCCCATTGCGAGACACCCAAACTTCGGAATGGGCACGTTCGTGCCGCGGTAAATCCTGCTGCGCGAAGTCATCCCGAAGACCATCGACAGTGGCGGCATTCGGCGTCGTGAGAGCAAAACCTCGGCGACCAATCCGCCAAGTTCCGGCGAGCTCCGCATGAGGCTCCGCCGCCATTCCACGGCTTCCGCTCCCCTGAATCCCTTCACGCCTCGCATCGTCCAACGCGTCGTCGATCGCATGCGAGGCGTTTTGCCGAACGGTGAACTCCAAACCTTCGCCAACGATCGTTTCAACGTTCGAGACGTCGAGGCCCGTCAAGACCGGGGTCCGACGAGGATCGGAATTCTGCTCGTTGATAGGCGCTACGCCAACGCCAAGCGATTGGATCTCACCCGTATCCAGTGCCTCGGATTCTCGTCCACGACGTGAAGAGTCGATGGCAAAAGCGCGCACGGCGCGCGCCAGAACGTGATCGGCGTGTGATTCGGCTCGAGCGAGTAGCGCAAGAATCGCCGCTCGTTTCGACTGATCGGGCGTAACGTCGTCGCTCCACTCCGACGCCACGACGCTGGGCCTCCCGATCGTCAAGGTCCCGGTTTTGTCGAAGACGACATCAGTGAGTTTCGCCGCCAACGGGAAGCGGTCCGGCTTCATTAGGACGATTCCGAGCCGCGCAAGCTGACCTGCGGTGATTGTCTGCGCGGCAGGCGTCGCCAATGCCAACGCGCAAGGGCAAGTCGCAACCAGCATCGCGACCATCACCCAAAGCGCGCGATCCGGCGCAACGTATATCCACCAGACCGCGCCGACAACGAGGGTCAGAAGCAGCACCGCAGTAATGAACGCACCGGTACCGCGCTCAGCCATCAGCGTGATACGCGGTTTCGTCGCCTGCGCGCGCTCGACCAGACGCTGAATCTCTGCCAATTCGGTCTGCGCGCCCAGACGCTCGATGCGCACGTCGATCGACTGGCCACGGTTGATGGTGCCGGCAATGACGCGATCGCCCACTGCCACAGGTTGCGGCTCCGACTCGCCGGTCAACAGGGCACAATCCAACTCGCTGGTGCCACGGACGAGTATTCCGTCACCCGGTACCGCTGCGCCGGGAGGAATTCGCACGGTATGCCCCAGTTCAAGCTCCGCGCGTGAAACTTCCCGCAGCGCGCCGTCGTTTTCTACGAGGGTCGCTATCGCTGGCAAAAGTCGGTCGAGTCTCTGGTTCGCGCGTGCCGCTCGTTGGCGTGCGAGCATTTCGAGGTAGCGACTCGCAGTCAAAAAAAATACAAACATCGCAGCCGACTCAAAGTAGACGTGCTCACCAGTCCCCAACCATGTGCCGTACAGGCTCGCGAGGTACGTCGTCAACGTCGCGATAGCGATTGGCACATCCATTCCGAGTCGACGAGTGCGCAAATCACGCCATGCGCCTCGATAAAACGGCCAAGCGACATAAGTCACCACGGGCAGCGCGAACAACGCCGCCATGTAACGCAAAAATTGCATGAAGTGCTGATCGGTCGCACCGTCAGCTTCCGCAAGCCACAGTCCGAGCGCCAGCATCATGACCTGCATGGTGGCGAGACCACCCACCGCAAGGCGTCGCAGCGCGGCGTTGCGTTCGGCGCGCTGGGCGCGGTCTTCCCGCTCTGGATCATAAGGATGCGCGCGATAACCGATCGCTTCGATCGCCGCGAGCACGCTCGACAGCGCAATACGACTCGGCGCCCAGACCAGTCGTGCACGATGCGTCGAGTAGTTGACGTGAAACTCGAGAACACCGTCGAGAGCGCGAACGTGGCGCTCATTCAGCCACACGCAAGCGGCGCAGGTGATACCTTCGAGCATCAACGCCGCTTCGCGACGGTCGGCACCGCGCGCCTGCACGAACTCTCGCTGAATCTGCGGCCGATCGAACAGCTCGAGGTCATGGAGGATTGCGGGCAACTCTCCTGCACCAGGCGTCGCGTAGCGATCGCGGTGTCGATAGTAGTCGCCATGGCCCGCGTCGATGATCGTCTGTGCAACCGCCTGACATCCGGGACAGCACGTCGGGTGTCGTTCATCCGCGAATGACACGGGCCAGGCATCGTCTGCCGGCGTCGGCAGACCGCAGTGAAAGCACGGTTTACTCAACGCGTCGGGTCGCCCACGATCGTGAAGCCCTCGCGCTCATACAGACGCCCATCGTGCTCAACTTGCAGCAAAAGATCCCAGCGTCCCGCTGCATCGAGTGCGAGATCAGCGACATAAACGCCATTGCCGCGGGGCTGCATTTCAAAGTACTGATCCTGCGACTCGCTCGCGATGTACATGAAATGTCCACGCACCGTTGCGTTGCTGATCAGACCGTCCTCAACCGAGTTGAGGGTCACCTGAAAGCGGCCAGGCGTGCCGACGCTCGGTCGGCTGACCCAGCCCGTCCGAACATCCCAACCAAAGGTCTCCTGAAGCTCAAGACGCCCGATGTAGGTGCGAGCGAGCGCCTCTTTGCGCTCGGTGATACGTGCCACAGTCCCGGGGAAGGCTGAATGCACTTCGCGGGCACCGCTCTCCGGAGCCGGAATCAAAACACCAACCAAGCCCTGGGGCAGGCCATTGTTGGCGAACGTGATCATCGCGGCATTGACGGTCGCGATCACGCCGAAAAAGGCAATCAGCGTCAACGGAAACCAATGCAGGCGGCCGATTCGTGGCTTGCCGGCGCGGGTCCGCGCCTCAAGTTGCGACGTAATGATCCCCAGCCCGTAGGGCGCAATGATGTACAAGGCGAGGTGAATCGCGAGCACATCGGCACCGTCCCACGTCAGCACGGACCACGGGATGAACCAGAGCATGGTGAGGCCAACGACCAACGCCGCTGTTGAGTATCCCTTCAATGACGTAAAGCGGTAAATCAGCAAAAACAACACGACGATTAACGCCGTACCAAGACCCAGACTGATGACCAACGAATCCATTTAGACTCCTGCGCTCGGCAGCCGAGCTCGCGGCACCCTAGCGATGACTGAATTGCGACTGGACTGAGCCTAATTCGCGACCGTCGATCGCGTGACGAATAACCAAACGGAATGGGGTCGGCGAGTCCGTGAGCCCAGTCGCGGAATGCCGAATGCGCAACGCCACCGTCAATCGCTGGTCCGGCTCGAGAACCACCTGCTCAAGCAAACCAAAGTCCAGTTCGGGTGCTGGCAAACCCTCGAGCTCGAATTCGAGCGGCAAGTACTCCTGGACCTTCGAATTGAGCTTTAGGTCGTAACTGTTTTGTACTCGCCCGTCCGACATCTGGACGTACAGCGGTTGGCGCACCTGCGAAAGGCTGGCATCGAGATCGCCCCGGCTCAAAATGCTGACCGCCAAAAGGCCAACGACGATCACAATCGACAGCCCATAACCGATCGTCTTGCCCTTGATGAGTCGAGTCGGTGCGCCTTGCTGTGCCCGCTCAGAGGTATACCCGATCAACCCCCGCGGCCACCCTTGCTTGTCCATGATCGAATCGCAGGCATCGATACACAACGCGCAATGGATGCACGAAACCTGAAGCCCATCCCGAATATCGATTCCGGTCGGGCACACCTGAACGCAGTAGCCGCAATCGATGCAGTCACCATATCCGGCGGCGATCCGCTCTTCGCGGGTCTTGCGCTCCCGCAGCGGTTTCGCACGACCGAGTTCCCCTTCTCCACGGCGCTCATCGTAGGAGACCATCAAAGTGTCACGATCGAACATTACCGATTGGAAACGTGCATAGGGACACAGCAGCGTGCAGGTCTGTTCGCGCAGAACGCCAGCGAATAGAAACGTCGTCGCGGTCAGAATGAACGTCGTGATGTAGGCCGCTGGAGGCGCCTCGCCGGTGAAAAACCAAATCACGATATCCGGCGCATTACCCCAGTACAAAATGAAAGCGAACGCTGTCAGAAATGATACGCCCAGCCAACTGGACCACGTGGCAATCATCTTGAGCAGCTTTTCGCGGTTCCAAGGAGCGGCCGCGAGGCGCAGCCGAGCGGGGCGTTCTCCCTGAATCCAGCGCTCGATTCGCATGAACACGTCGGTCCACAGCGTCTGAAAACAGAAGTACCCACAGAACACTCGCCCGGCGATCCCAGTGACGAAAAACAGCAGCATCGCCGCGATGATCAAAAAACCCGCAAGCCAGAAAATATCCTGCGGGTACACGATCAGATCAAAAATGTAGAACCTGCGATTGGGCAGATCGAACAAAATCGCCTGATTCGGCCCGTATTCTCGCGTCCAACGCAACCAAGGCAACAAAAAGTACACGCCGTAAGCGAGAACCAGGATGCCTGTCTTCAGATTGCGAAAACGCCCGCGCACCGATCGCGGATGAATCGGAATCCGCACTTCCACGGGTCTGTCGGAGACTGATCGCGTCATCGCCACCTCTTGCTTTTCGCCCGCCCGTTGGCCGAAAAAAAACCGGACAGCCTCAAATCGACGTCCACCAGACGACCGAGTCACGCGGCTATGAGAGCGGTCGCAGTGGCGCCTCACGTTCGGCCCCTAAACGTCGGAGGCTACAGTTCGATCACGAGACAGCCCCCCCGGAACCAATCAGCGATGCGTCGACCCCTGATGCCTCGGCTTCAACAGACAGGACCTCAAGCTTCGCACCGCACCTTTTGAGACCCTTCAGCATTTCCCTTGGTCTGAGCCGGCCCGAATTCACCGCCGATGTTCACGCCACGGCAAGGCCGTGATTGAAGAGGAACCTTTGTGCGCTTACACCACGAGTGACCGCCCGTCTTTTCCACGTTCGGGGGGTTTGACTTGGACGCCAATCCGATTACACCGAGGCGAGCGTCGACCCAAACAACCTTCGGCCTCACCTTATCCATCGGGCGCAGCCGTCGAGTGATCATGTAGCGGTCATCTACTGCAAAAAAGGCGGCGCTAGACTTTTCTCCAGCGCCGCTGTCGGCTAAACCTCAAAACGTGTCGACGCGCGTGGTCAAACGAAACGCTGCACGCCGGGAGGAGCGTTACAGAGACGTTCCGCCGACCCCGGACGTTTACAGACGGCTACTGGCCACCACCTAGCTGGTGGACATAGACCGTCAGCATTTTGATCTCCTCGTCGGACAGCCGATCAGAGAAAGCCGGCATCAAGCGCTGTGCGCCGTTACGAATAAAACCAGCCACCAGGTTTTGGCGAGCCTGATCGGTCTCGGCACCATTCACGTCGACCAAACCCCAGATGTTATTTGTGAGGTTGGGGGCACCCTGAGAGACCAAACCCTTGCCGTCCATGCCATGGCACTGGAAGCAACCACCGTCCGATCCGGTAAAGATCCGCTCACCGGCTTCGATCTCAGCCGCGTCCATCTCAAAGCCGTTCATCGACAAAACGTACGCGGACACCTGCGACAGCTGTTCGCCGGAAAGCGTGTCGCGATAACCGGGCATGTATCCCAACCGACCCAGAACCAGCGTCTGTTCGATTTTTTCGACCGTGCCACCCCACTTCCAATGGTCATCGCGAAGGTTAGGGTACTGACCGATGACGCCACCGCCCCCCACTTGATGACAGGCTGCACACCACGTTCCGAAAGAACCGCGGGCGTAAGCATTAACAAAGCTCATCGCCTCGGCGTCGGTTAGAATGTCGCCGTAATCCATCGCAGCGACCTTTGTCAGCATCTCGCGCTGCCGCACCGACGCCGTACCCGTCTGCATGTCCTGTGCGAGCAACGAACGCGTATTCCAATGGGTCGTCACTTCCTCGCCGCCGCGCTCGAAGGAAACCGAGTTGATACCCTTCGTGAATGACGCACCAACGGGCCAAGCAGGAAAAAGCAACCAGTACACGACAGCGAATACCACCGTTGCGTAAAACGCCCAAACCCACCACGTCGGCAACGGGTTGTTGTATTCCTGCAAATCGCCATCCCAGACATGGCCGGTCGTCTCGACACCCTTGCCCTCATGAGGGGTGCCGGGCTTACGCTGTGCGTCACTGACCATGGTCTTCCCTTCGTGACGGGACTTTGGTTGGGTATTGTGATTCGTCGTCATGATTTCCGTTGTCCCTGCGGCCGTAGATGGCGATTGTCGTGACCTTCGCCGCGCCGGCCGAGCTCCTGTGGTGAATGCTCCGTCTTGAACTCGCGCCGTTCGTGCGAGTGATAGGGATCACGTGGATCCTCATCATCGTTCAAGGGGATGTAGCGATAGTCTTCGTACTGACGAGAGCGTTTCGGGCTACCGAAAATGTAGAGCAATATGGCGATGAACGTCGTCATGAACAGCACCAAGGCGACCATCTTGCTGTTACCAAGGTCCGTGATCCATGCCCAAATCATCGCCATGTACCCTCCTGTTCGCCAACCGCGGTTCGCATCAAACGACCCGAGTACACCCGGCGCGCCGCCTATTTCGCAAGAAACTCAGCGGAAATCTGCGAAATGCCCTTCCGAGTACTGGGTAAAGTCAACCATCGTTCCAAGAACCTGCAAGTAGGCGACGATGGCATCCATCTCAGAAATGAAAGACGGATCGCCGTCGAAATTACCGGCTTGCGCCTGCGCGATCAGGTTGTCTTCCGCGCGATTGATGTCCAGCAGAGGTGCGACGTCAGCACCGAAGCGCTCGACGTTGGCCTCGAACTCTTCCTCGTTCATGGAGTAAGGCACCCCGACACGACGCAGCGCGCGCATCCTGGCCTCGATGTCCGAATACTGCAGGGGCGTTTCGGCCAGCCAGGGGTAGCCCGGCATGATCGACTCAGGCACGAGGGACTTCGGTGCGATCAGATGCTGCACGTGCCATTCGTTCGAATACTTGCCGCCGACACGAGCGAGGTCAGGCCCAGTCCGTTTCGAGCCCCACTGGAACGGGTGATCAAACTGCGACTCCGCCGCCAGTGAGTAATGTCCGTAACGCAGCATTTCGTCACGGAAGGGGCGCACCATCTGCGAGTGACAGGTGTAGCAGCCCTCGCGGACGTAAATGTCCCGGCCGCGTTGCTCAAGAGGCGTATAAGGTCTAACCCCATCGACTTCTTCAATGGTGTCGTTGATGTAGAACAGCGGGACGATTTCAACCAGACCACCGACGCTGATCGCACCCATGGTGAGAACGATCAGCAACCCGGCATTGGTTTCGATGCTTTCGTGTTTCATGCGGAGCCCTGCGAATCAAATGACGATCGAATGGTGCGCCGGGTGTTGACCAGACGCACCGTTATTGATCAAGCGGTCTGCGCTGCAGTCTTGCGCGATTCCTCGAGCTCGACAGCGCGTTGGCGCATCCCTTCACGGACGGTCATGAACACGTTGAATGCCATGATCAACATCCCGGTCAAGAAGAAGGCTCCACCGATCGCACGCACCACGTAGGGCTTGTGCAGGAAGACGACCGACTCGGTGAACGTATAAGCCAAGTTGCCGTATTCATCGAAGGCTCTGAGCATCAGCCCCTGCCCGATCCCGGCAACCCACATCGCAACGATGTACAACACGATTCCGATGGTCGCAAGGAAGAAGTGCACGTATACGAGACGCAGCGAATACAGCCGAACGTTCCAAAGCTTGGGAATCAGGTGATAGAGCGACCCGAAGGTGATCATCGCCACCCAGCCCAACGCACCAGAGTGAACGTGGCCCACAGTCCAGTCGGTGTAATGGGACAGTGCGTTGACGCTCTTCAGCGACATCATCGGACCCTCGAAGGTCGACATGCCATAGAACGACAGAGCCGTGATCAGGAACAACATGATCGGGTCGGAGCGCAGCTTTTCCCAGGCACCCGACAACGTCATGATGCCGTTGATCATGCCACCCCACGATGGCAGCAACAACAGGATGGAGAAAGTCGCGGCCAGTGTCGACGTCCAGTCCGGGAGGGCCGTCCAGTGCAAGTGGTGGGCGCCCACCCACATGTACAGGAACACCAGTGCCCAGAAGTGGATGATCGAAAGCTTGTAGGAATAGATCGGGCGACCGGCCTGCTTGGGCACGAAGTAATACATCATCCCTAGGAACGCGGCCGTCAGGAAGAAGCCGACCGCATTGTGGCCATACCACCACTGCGTCATCGCGTCCTGCACGCCGGAGAACAGCGAGTACGAGTATGGGCTGAATAAGCCGACCGGAACCTGCAGGTTATTGAAGATGTGAAGCAGGGCTGTTGCCAAGATGAAGGCCATGAAGAACCAGTTCGCCACGTAGATATGCGGCTGGCTGCGACGCATCAATGTCTGCAGGAAGACCCAGAAATAGACGACCCAAACAACCGCGATCAGGATATCGATCTGCCAGTTGAACTCCGCGTACTCGCGGCCCTGAGTGATGCCCGCCGTGTAGGTGAATACCCCGAGGATCAATGCGAGGTTCCAGCCGTAGAACGTAAACGTCGCCAGGCTGTCGCTGTACAAGCGGGTCTGACAAGTCCGTTGAACGATGTAGTACGACGTCGCAAACAGCGCGTTGCCGCCGAAGCCGAAGATCACCAACGTCGTGTGGACCGGGCGGAACCGCCCGAACGTGATCTGCGCGATATCAAAGTTCAGGAACGGCCAGGCGAGCTGTGAGGCAATCCACACACCTGCCGCCATTCCCAAGACGCCCCACACCACCGCCGCGATCGCGAACTTCTTGACGATGTCGTAGTTGTACTGCTCGGTCACAACGGTACCGCGCGCTGGCGCTGCCGCCGTCAATCCAATCGACTGACTCATGATTGACCCGCCTGTGTCTGTGCTGAACAAGCCCTCTTGGGGCTACGGACTGTAGCTGAAACCAACATTAGTGAAAACCAATCCTTAAGAATTTCGTCGGGATTGCGCGATTTGGCGATCTCGATCGACAAGGATGTCGACCATCGAACCATTCAGAAAAACGGGACTAGCGGCCGGATGTCCTTGCCCCAACGACCTGAACGAAATTATTCCGATTCAACGCCGCAGACCTCAAAAACGAATCGGCCGTTGAAAACACACCGACGCAAGCCGCCAGCGATCGAGATCGCCGCCAAGAAACCGGCTCGAATGACACGCGACCGATGCAGCAATTCCGGCGACCGGCCGCTGTAAAGGCGACAGAACACGCCGAGAGCCACCGGCGTTCTCTGCTTTTTACGTGCAAGGCGAGCGTAGACCATCTAGTCAGCAAGGCGAGCGCCCCACACGCAACAGTGACCCCATGACCCGAGCGATGCACAAAGCGTCCGGGCAGCCCGGCGCAGACGACCCCGCACAAGCGGTAAGCAGCGCACGCCAAGTTCCTCAAGATGTCGGAGTTTTCTTCGACGGGATACCAGCCACCACCGGAATTTCAAGCGGGCGACCGGGAATTTGGCCGCCCGAACTTCGGGGCGTTGCAGGCGCTGAAGCACGAAGGCTCGGCGCCCAGGCATGCCCGTGCACCACCTCCCAACTCGCCGGCAAGCGACGCACTGAGTCCGTTTCGCATCCGGGCACCCCGTATCGCTCGCGATAAGCCGCCTCGACCGATGCCCATCGGCGAGGCGTCAACAAGCCGCCCGAACGGCCTTGCATCACGTTGCGCACGCCCACGCCACGCAAATCCCTGATCAAAGACGTGAGGTCGGCATGTGTGACGGTCCAATCCTCACGATCCATGACCGGATCCGCAAAACGCGCGCGCAGCAACGCGTCGCCAACGTCGTGCAAATCGAGAAAGCGATTGACCGAAGGACCACCCGTCACGGGTTCAACGACGGTACGCAATTCCTTGAGTGTATCGGGACCGAGGGTCGCAAACAGAAACAGGCCACCCGGCGCGAGCACTCGCCTGACCTCGGCGAATACTTGGTCTGGCGTTTCGACCCACTGCAGCATCAACGACGACACAATCAGGTCCGCTGATCCATCGGCGAAAGGCAAGGTCTCGGCATCAGCACACACCCCACGCGCGCGCCGCAGCCAATAACGCCGGCGCGCGGCGCGCTTGGCCATCGCCGGTGCCAGATCACAACCGATAACCTCGGCATCGCGATAGCGCTTGAGCAATTTCGTGATCAGCCCGCCCGGCCCACAGCCAAGATCGAGAACGCGCCGCGGCGTGATCTTCATCCATTCAAGGCGCTCAAACAGCGAATCCGCGACGCGACGCTGCAGCGCATCATGATCCTCATAGCGATCAGCGGCGCGATCGAATGCGAGACGCAGACGTTTTCGATCGATGTGCGGTGCTTCGATAGCCGGCATGGTCATCCTATTCCTTCAGACCTGCAGCCTCACACGCAAGACCGCAGCCGCGTTTCAGCCCTATGAGGCCTCGGGCGACCGGGCGTGTAGACATGCTGAATACATTACTCCGCGCGGCGCGCTCTAGACGCGTTGCGCGGCGCGAAGCTCGCAGTTTCAGTGCCGCGCGCCTCACACCCAAGCGACTGACCCCTATCGATACGGCATGATTTCGCTCATCGCCGAGCCAGTTGATCGGCGACCCACCCAGCAACCACGCCCGGGACGGCCAGAGGCAAGTCATGCGCCCCATCGATGATCGTGATCACAACACTGTCATCACCAGTCGAGACTTGCGTCCCGACCAGCCGGTCGCCAGCAGCCCGCAAATGCGCATCGACCGGCGAAGCCGTGACGCCAGCAAGAATATCGAGCCCGATCCTCAAACGACGTACAGCCACGCGGCGACTGGTACTGGGCGAAACCCCAAAACGACTCAACCACCGCTGCATCGCGTCGATCAGAACGTCATCGCAAGCCGGTTCGAGAGCCGTGTCGACCGTTAGCCCGGCCGCATTTTCGGCACAAAAACGACGCCGGCCGCGCTCACCCAAAACTGAGGTGGCGCTCGGGGTGCAGGCCAATCGAGCAAAGGCTCCCGCGAGCCGTTCGGGCATAGTAACCGCACGCCGAAAACGAGCCCAATCACTCGTTTCGACCCATCCCCCATGCGATCTCAGAAACTCTCTCCCGGTGGCGATCGCAAGCACAGCAGGGCGGCGCGCGGATCGAAGCCAACCAAGCCCGTCGCGCCCAGAACGAACCGCGCATCGCCGTGCCGCCGAGCGAGCAATGTTTCTCCTCGACGAGGGCCACCGTCTCTCGCGCCAGACTGTGCGATCGAGTGTCATCGCAAGTTGCGTCGCGATGACTCCGCCCAGCGACCAGCCGACGACCGCCGTCAACGGCGCTGATGGCGCCGGCCGCGGCAACATCGAAGGGCCCCAAGACTCCGCAACACGAGTCCCGCGCGGGCTGCCAAGCCCACACGATCGCCTGCACCCGCCCCGCAGCCAGCCCCGAGACCAGTGCTGCAACCAGTGCTGCAACCAAAGTGCACGTAGCCGCCGTCTTCTCGGTGAGTCATGATCACAGCCACCCAGCCCCCAGGCCGCGAGACCACGTGGAAGCGGCGCCGCGATGGCCAACGCACCCCGACGCCAGCGCCACGGCAAACGCTCCAGTGTCGCGCGCCATACCTCGCCCTCGAATCCCCAGCCAGCAATCCACAGTGTGACAGGCGCAGTGTTTGGACGACATCGGCCACGACGCCGCGAGCTCGAAGCAACAGGCCGCCCGCCCGAGCGGTGATCACAGACGTCTCGAGATTCGCGACAAGCACTTGGATTGGCATCACCTCGCGATGACACCGCGGCCGTCAAGCTCGAACCTCGCAACAATCGAGCTTTCGTTGAACACTCTCCGGCTATCGACTCTGGCATCATGCGTCGGTCCGCAAGTTACTGCCGTCACTGACGCGCCGCGGCCCGCCAGGATCGGTAAACGAATCGGGTGCCCGCAGCCCTCGAATCGGGGTCGATTGAAAACACGCTTCGATGTCATCGTGAAGGCGACGGTCGCAACGGCGCAAGCGCGGCAAACCAAAGGCCTGCGTACGCACCAGGCATTGCCACAATCCTGCAACGATCACACCTACAACGGTCACAGGCCGATAACGGCGGACAGAAAATGCCGCGTCTCGTGCGACGCATCGGAAACGAGATGACAACGCCTCACCGACGAAAGCCATCGAGCGACAGCAAATCGCGCGGTGACGATCCAAAACCGGCGAACCACAAAAGTACCCGCCGAGGCCATACGAGCGGAACTGACTGACAGGGTCTCGATCACGGCCAGGAGAAAAATGAATGTTGACCGCGAGCTTCATCTTGGGCCTTGTTCTGGCGTACGCGCTCGGATCAGTATCGAGCGCGATCGTACTCTCTCGGCTATTCGGCCTGCCCGATCCTCGTAACATCGGCTCAGGCAACCCGGGCGCAACCAATATTCTGCGGACCGGCCGGAAAGGCCTCGCTGCTGCAACACTCATCGGCGATGCCGCGAAGGGCTGGCTACCGGTCTACATCGCACTTCAGCTCGAACACACGGCGGTCGGACCGATGCCGTTATGGATGGTCGCGTTGATCGGCCTTGCGGCATTCCTGGGGCATTTGTTCCCGATCTGGCATGGGCTACGTGGCGGCAAAGGCGTGGCGACCGCTTTCGGAATCGTATTGGCCATCGACCCGATTACCGCGGGCCTCACGCTCGTGACATGGTTGCTGATCGCGGCCACCACCCGCTACTCCTCGTTGGCAGCACTCACTGCGGCCACTCTCGCGCCGGTGTACTACAGCTTTTCCAGCAACTTTACGTTACACGCCGAGGGCTGGCTGCTCACTCTGATGGCCACCGTGGCCCTGCTCCTTTACTGGCGTCATGACGCCAACATTCGGCGCCTACTGCGCCACGAAGAACCGCGCATCGGCGAACGCCGGAATCAATGAGCTCAAAACAGACCCGAATTCGATCGGCCCGACGCCAACCGCTTGAACACCGGAATCCCCCACCTAAGCACAGCATCCGCGATGCAAGATGATCGGTGCGCCGATCGGCCTGGCGCGAGTCAGGGTCGGAGCCATGGCTCGGTTAACGGCCAGCGCGGCCGCACAACGATGGCGTTGCAATCGGCCACGAGCTCATCGGCTCGCGGTGACGAAGCCGGCTCACCTACAGCGTCATCGCCACCCGTTGGTGAAACGCCCACATGCCGAGCGCGATCACCCGAACGCTCACATGCGGCAGCGCGCAATCGTTCGATACCTGCGGCAGCAATCATCGCACCATTATCGGTGCACCATTCCAGCCGCGGGAATCGCAACCTAACTCCGCGCGCCGCCGCGATCGTCTCAAAACGAGCCCGTAAACGACGGTTGGCGGCAACGCCGCCGGCGACGACCAACTCACGACGGCCTGTCTGTGCCAGCGCCTGCTCGAGTTTGTGGCTCAACACATCGACGACCGCACGCTCAAAGCTCGCCGCCACATCTTCGATCCGATGGCGCCCCGACTCAATCGCCAGACGCACCGCCGTCTTTAGACCTGAAAAACTCATATCCAGCCCCGCGCGATCGCACATTGGACGCGGCAGATTGACCGCGCCGTCATCGCCGAACTCCGCCAACCGCGACACTGCCGGCCCACCGGGGTAGCCCAGATCGAGCAATTGCGCCGTCTTATCGAACGACTCCCCCGCAGCATCGTCGATGCTTTCGCCCAGTAAACGATAGTCACCGAGAGCCCGCGCATCGAGAAACTGCGTGTGCCCGCCCGACACCAACAATACGAGAAACGGAAACTCGAGCTCTGGCGCATCAAGGCGCGCCGCGATCAAATGCCCTTCGAGATGATGAACCGGGATCGTCGGAACATTCCAACCCAGACTCAGAGCCTCGGCTGTCGCAGCGCCCACCATGAGGGCTCCGATCAGACCCGGGCCCGCGGTGTATGCGATGGCATCGAGCGTTTGTGGCGACCAATCCGCTTCTGCCATCACCTTTCGCACCATCGGCAGCAAGCGGCGCACGTGATCTCGAGACGCCAGCTCAGGCACGACGCCGCCGTACGCAGCGTGTAGATCAATCTGCGAAAAAAGCGCCTCGGCAACGACCCGCGTCGCGCCCCCCGCAACCGGGCTCGCGGGCGCCTCGACCAGCGCGACTCCCGTCTCATCGCAAGACGTCTCGATTCCCAACACTCTCAACATGTCACCGATACCCGCATTGCGCCGCACGTTGGCCTGATCCAACCTCGGCAACCAAACGGCTGCGTAACGATTACCGAGCGGCCGGCCCTGATGTCGTCGCCCGTCGAGGAACGCGCTGGCAGCGAGGCGGACGCATCGTCAACCCGCCCCCAACGCAAGGCGCCGACGAATCAAGTTTCGCGACGAACATCTCGGCAAGGTCGATCAGCCGACTGTCGGGGCACCTCGAGGCGAACCCTCGACCGCCCCCCCCACGGACGTTCCCTGAGGCCGATCGACGGCTTCTGGTCGCGCGCGCGACACACAGCGACGTAATCTCTGTCCAGCATCGAATACTTCGATGGCCCACACACCCCGTCGATCATCCACCGTCGACTTTGGCGCACCTGCCGCGCCACTCCTCGATTAACCCCGCCGCCGAGCGCTGCTTTCGCCGCCATCAGCATATCGCTGCGACGTCCGCCGAACCGACCGCACCAGCCGCAATCAACCCGCGCTCTCAACGACGAGTGACTTCACGTTGACGAACGCCAACGGCCCCCACTCGCCCAACTCGCGTCCGTGACCCGAAGCCTTGACGCCCCCAAACGGATAACGCGGATCAGACGCGACAATGGCGTTGACAAACGCGCTACCGCATTCGAGGCGACGAGCGACCGCCTCTGCGCGCGCAAGATCAGCCGACCACACACTGCCACCCAAGCCGTAGCGCGAAGCATTCGCGAGCTCGGCCGCCTCATCGTCGTCGTCGAATGCGGTCACCGCAGCACAGGGACCAAACGTCTCTTCGTCAAACACGGCCATACCCGGACGTACGTTAGACAGAACGGCTGGGCTCATGAAACAGGGTGTCGCGTGCCCCTCAAGACGCCGCCCTCCCGTCACGAGGCGGGCGCCGGCCAGCACGCTGCGCTCGATCTGATCGAGTAACTCGTCCACCAAATCGGCTCGAGCCAGCGGCCCAAGTTCGGTTTCAGCCTCCAGCGGCAACCCCACCTTGAGGGCCGCGAACGCCGCGGCTAGCCGCTCGACGAACGGCTCATACAAACTGCGCTGGATCAAAAAGCGCTTGGCCGCAATACATGTCTCGCCGTTATTTTGGATGCGCGCCTTGACTGCTTTAGCAACAACCGCGTCGAGATCCGCATCGTCCAGCACGATGAAAGGGTCGGATCCACCCAGCTCAAGAACCACCGGCTTGAGTGCACTGCCGGCCGCGCGCCCGACGGCCGCACCAGCGCCCTCTGAACCCGTCAGACTCACCCCGTGCACGCGCTCATCCTTGATGATCGTCTCGACGGCATCAGCGCCCACCGGCAAAAACTGGAACACATCCGGCGGCAATCCTGCGGCGAACAGCGACTCGAGCGCCACGCCACAGCCGGGCACATTCGACGCATGTTTCAAAAGCGCCGCGTTGCCCGCCAGAGTCACGACCATCGCCTGGCGCACGACCTGCCAGAAAGGGAAGTTCCACGGCATCACCAGCAAAATCAGGCCCAGGGGCTGCATCACGATGCGTGCCGACCGCGCGCCGGTTGGTACCGTCCGATCGGCGAGAATTGACTCACCATGTTCGCCGTAGTATCGCAATGCGGCCACACATTTATCGATCTCAGCGCGCGCCTCAACAAGGCGCTTACCCATTTCGCGGGTCGCTAGCGCGGCCAGCTCCTCCCGCCGATCTTCGAACGCCTGGGCAACCTGACGCAGCGCATGCGCGCGCTCGGCAATCGGTCGCCGAGACCACTCGCTTTGCGCCGCGACACCTCGCTGCAATGCGCGTTCCAGCGCCTCATCATCGAATCGAGCGATAACGCTCTCGACGGCACCGGTCGCTGGATCGCGGCTCACCAAGCGCGAACGAGCCTCACAATCTTGTCCCCTTGCCTCGGTCATGACAGCTCCCTAAATATCGCGATTGCAGGCGGCACCCGCATCTGAAACCAAGCCTCGCCAAAGCAACCTTACAACACGCACCGCGTGCTCCGCCGCGATCTCGCCATGCCAGATCCGGTCGCTTACCGACTAACGCGAACCCCGGGTCTGAACGTTGTTGGTGATCGTGCCCGAGGTCGCCTCGCCGGATCTGGCCCGGATTGAAACGGATTGAGATCGGTCGAGACAGCTCGATCCGGGCCACCATGAGCGACGAACGGCAATCGCGACTCGTCATCAGTTTTGGCTCACGAACTGTGCTCACACGATGCGTTGCGACAACATCGAATGCCCTGCCGATCTCACCCCCAATGGATCACCGTCGAGGACTACAGCACAATCTCACCATGCGCTGCCGTAAACTGGCAGACTCTCGATCCGATAACGATCGGCGACGAGCCCACAAAGGGTCGACGACGTTGGCGTCAGAAGTAACACCCTAGACCGCGTTGGGCCAACGCCGAAAACAAACGGCCGCGGTTCAACTTGGCTGGCAACCTCGGCGCGCATTCCAACCGACGCGAAACGTTCGACGCGCCAGATGAATCGCTTGGCCCACTGAAAGCATCGAACCCTCGTGCCGCCGCCCGGATCCGTTGTCGCGTTTCAGCATCGAACCCGTTCACCATCATCCTTGTCCGGCCACAATACGATATTGAGGAAGCGATATGAGCGTAAATCGACCCCATCGCGATCGTCGAACACCACGCGGACGCGTTGTCGTTTTCGGCGGCAGCGGCTTCGTCGGGCGCCATCTCGTTGCAAAGCTGGTGCAGGATCATTGGCTGGTCACGGTGCCTTCGCGGCATCCGAGTCGTCATCGTGATCTTAGTGTCCTGCCCCGCGTCGACGTCCTCGAGGCCGACATTCACGACACGGGCAAACAGCGTGAACTCCTTCGCGATGCTGACGCCATCATCAATCTCGTCGGAATCCTCAACGAATCTCGCCACGATGGCAGCGGGTTCAGGCGCGCTCACACCGACCTCGCACGCAATCTTGCCGAATCAGCCAAAGCCTGCGGGGTCCGGCGATTCGTGCAGATGAGCGCGTTGCGCGCAGATCACGCCGACCCGCCCAGCTTCTATCTCAAATCGAAAAAGGCCGCGGAGGAGGCGCTGCGGCAGGCCGACCTCGATCTGACGATCTTCCGTCCATCGGTCATCTTCGGCGCCGACGACAACTTTATCAATCAATTCGCCAGTCTTGTCAGATTCGCGCCGATTTTTCCGGTGGCGCGCGCCTCGGCCCGCTTCGCCCCGGTCTACGTCGGCGATGTCGTCGCCCGCTTTGCCGAGGCTCTGGACGATCGCTCAACCATCGGACAAGCCTACGACCTTTGCGGTCCGGAGGAGTGGACGCTCGCTGAAATCATCGAGGCGTCCGCTCGTTGGACCGGGCGGCGAACCAAAGTCATCGGGCTGCCTGACGGGCTCGGGAAGCTCCAGGCGCGCATACTCGAGTTTGCACCCGGCCAACCGATGTCTCGCGACAATTTCGCCTCGCTTGGTCTCGATTCGGTTTGCTCGGGCGATACACCCACATGCACCAGCCCGCTATCGGTGCTCGGCCCTATCTGCCTCCGCCCCGGCCGACACGAGACCGAATTGCAGGCGCTCCGCGAACGCTACATCAATCGCTCACACGACACGAAATGACGGACGCGCCACAACAACGTCTGCAATGGTTTTGCGTCGGCGGCGCTGTACGTGATCGATGGCTCGGACGCGCCGTAACGGATCGCGATTTTGTCGTCGTCGGTGCAACCCCCGAAATGCTGGAACGTGCCGGGTTTCACGCCGTGGGCCGAGACTTTCCTGTGTTTCTTCATCCAATTACCGGCGAAGAATGCGCGCTGGCACGCACCGAGCGAAAACAAGGCCGGGGCTACCGCGGCTTCACCGTTCATGCTGCGCCGAGCACGACACTCGAAGACGACTTACAGCGACGTGATCTGACGATCAACGCCCTCGCACAACCCGTCGCCAACGATCCATTGCACGCCGCACCAGAGGTCGCCTGGGACGCCCCAACGATTGATCCATTCGACGGCATTGCTGACCTCAAGGCAAAGCGTCTGCGCCACGTATCGAAGGCCTTTGTCGAAGATCCGGTGCGTCTTTTGCGTCTCGCGCGCTTCGCCGCGCAGCTCGCCAACACACCGACTCGCATCGACTACCTCGACGCCCCTGATCGGGCACGAGTCACACGACCGACTACGGCCGGCGCCGGGCGACGCGCGCTTTACAGCCTCGCGATCGGCTCTGTGCTCGCGCCTGATGATCCAGGCGCCGATACTCATGTCGATCGAATCGACACGCACAATGTCGATCGAATCGACACGCACATGGACCCGCAGACCGGCAACAGCGAATCTCGCACAGGCGTCAACCAGCACGGCTTTACCGTCGCGCCCGAAACACTCGACCTTGCACGGCGAATGGTTGCCGCCGGCGAGCTCGACCACCTCGTCCCCGAGCGCGTCTGGGCCGAATTGGAAAAGGCCCTCAAGGCGACCGACCCGGTTCGATTTATCGCAGTTCTGCAAGCGACCGAGGCCTTGTCGGTGATTCTGCCCGAAGTCGATGCCCTGTTCGGCGTTCCGCAGCCACCGCGCTACCATCCGGAGATCGATACCGGTGTACACACGGCGCTGGTTCTCGCCGCCGCCACCGCTATCACGACGGATCCGATGGTCAGGTTCGCCGCCTTGACCCACGATCTAGGCAAAGCCGACACGCCTGCCGAATGCCTGCCCTCTCATCCCGGCCACGAGCAGGCAGGTGTCAAACGAATCTCGGCCTTGTGTACACGTCTGCGCGTGCCGGCGGCCTATCGCGATCTCGCTCTTCTGGTCGCCGCCCATCACGGACACATACACCGCATTTTTGACCTCGCGCCCGACACGATCGTCGAGCTGTTCGATGCGCTTGATCTGCAGCGTAAACCCGAGCGACTCGAGCCGTTCCTGCTCGCTGTCGAAGCGGACTTCCGAGGCCGCACCGGTTTCGAGAATCGTCCCTATCCCCAGGCCGATCTTGCTCGCGAGCTTGCCAGTTGCTACCTCGGCATTCGCGCGGATGCCGAGCTGCTCGCCAATCACAGCGGCGCCGCGATTGGCGGAGCATTGCGCGAACGCCGCATCCACGCAATCGCAGCCGAGATCGGCTGACCCGCGGCCCTGGATCGGACGCAATTCAAAACAGAGAACCCAAAACGGCGATCGCACGGGCTCCGCGCACAAGTTGCAACCAAGCCTGCAGCGAAAGTAGTCTCGCTGACCTCTTAATCGCCAGCCGGGCGCGCCTCATGCACCATCTGGGACCTACCCACGAACCTAACGGACAAGCAAACCGATGAGCGAAACCGACAACACGTTCGATGCCGCCAAGACCGACGCCTACTCTGAAGTGCGTCGCACCATGGTCGAGCAGCAGGTGCGCCCCTGGGATGTGCTCGACCCACGCGTACTCGATCGCCTTGAAGAACTTCCGCGCGAGCGATTCTTCCCACCGGAACTCGCCGGCCTCGCTTACGCTGATCTCGAACTGCCGCTGCGCGATCCTGAGTCGGGCGCGAATCTCGCCAAGGCGCTGGCACCCAAGATCGTTGGGCGCTTCGCCCAGGGCGCGCGTCTCGACACCACAGACACCGTGCTCGAAATCGGCACCGGATCAGGCTACCTGACCGCCGTCCTCGCGGGCCTCGTGGCACACGTCGATTCCGTCGAACGACACGAGGTACTCAAGCTCCGCGCCCGTGCCACCCTCGACGCCCTCGGCTACGACAACACATCGTTGCGGACACAAACCGTCACACGCGAGTGGACCGCACCGCGTGAGCGCTACGATGCCATCATCGTTACGGGCGCGATTGCGGAGAACACCGCATTTCTCGAACGCATGCTGGCCGTCGGCGGACGACTGATCGTCACCGTCGGCGAAGCTCCGGCGATGCAGGTGCAACGCATCACGCGCCTCTCGATCGATGCCTTCAAGCGGGAAACACTGTTCGAAACCTGCCTCGACCCGCTCGCGGGTTTTGCCGCAGCGCCTGTATTCGAGTTCTAGACGCCGCACTCAAGACCTCGACTAAACGCAGAGTCGGCGCGTGCAGCATCGGCGCGGCCCCAATTCATCAACGGCAAATCAGCGGGCGTAATGTCGCACAACGCACCCACGCGGCGCACTGCGTCATCAGGCCCTACTCGATACCTTTTAAGCCGAGCCGTGTCGGAATGGCATCTGTGCATGTTTTGCGCGCTCTGATGTCTCGCTCGGCCCCGGCGCTTGCTACAATGCGCCGGCCGAACGCGCCTCGTCGTCCGACCTTTCCAAGCGACCGACGTCGGTCAGCCAGCCGCCCGAAAAACACCCGGTCTATGCGACGCCCGCAATCCGCATCGATCCTCCGTATCGATATCAGGAGCCCGACCATGACCTCGCTCATGCCTGCGGATCGTTCCGCACCCGACAGCGCCCCCGATCGCCGTCGCCATGTCTCGCTGCGACAGCTAGTCGGCGCTGCCGTGCTGGCTCTGATGTGGCCAGCCCTCGCCCCAGCGGCTGACCTCATCACGGTTTACGACCGCGCCCAGGAAGTCGATCCCGATTTACGTCGTGCCGAGGCTGAATTTCGCGCCACCCTGGAAAATCGTGCGATCGTCGGTAGCGCCTTTCTCCCGCAGATCGACGCCGAGGGCAATGTCGGGCTGTTCTACAGCGATCCTGACGGACTGCCATCGCAAGACGGCTCAAGCTGGCGGCTGGGCCTGACGCTCAATCAGCTGATCTTCGATCGCCGACGGAACATCGAACGCGGCCAAACCGAACTGGCCATCGCGGCCGCCGGGGCCCAACTCGAAGGCGCTCGCGAAGATCTGATTCTGCGCGTCGCGGAGGCCTACTTCGACATCCTTGTTGCGCAGGAGACCCTCGCATTCCGCGACGCCGAAGTCGAAGCCATCGAACGCCAACTCGACCAAACGCAACGCCGCTTCGAAGTGGGCCTGATTGCGATCACGGACGTCCGCGAAGCCGAGGCCCAGGCTGACATCGCACGTGCTGAAGCCGTTGCTGCGCGCAACGCGCTCGATCTCGCGCGGGAATCACTCGCAGCGATCACCGACGAGTTCTACGACGAATTGAACGGTCTCGGGGAATCGCTCGACCCCGTCCTGCCCGACCCGACGGACGCTCAAGCCTGGGTCGACGCCGCTCTCGAAAACAACCGTCTACTTGCTGCACAGCGTCTCGAAACGGAAGCCCGTCGCGAAGACATCGCCCTCGCCCGCGCAGAGCGACTCCCGCGTGTGGGCCTTAACGCCTCGATCACCGAATCCGGCTTCGGCAGTGTAAACAACGGGGGTGGAGCGGGCGGCGGTGGGCGCATCGACTCGACCGACGCCCAAATCGGAATTGGCGTCAATATTCCGCTCTACACCGGCGGCCGTGTTCCCGCGATCACGCGACAATCACGGGAGAACTTCACGGCGGCAACCGAGGGCCTTGAACGCGCGCAGCGACGCACGATTCAGGACACTCGCAGCGCCTACCTCACGGTCGTCTCGAACGCCTCACGCGTACGCGCGCTCGAACAAGCGCTTGTCTCGACCCGCGCCGCATTCGATGCTGCGGCCGCCGGTTTTGAAGTCGGCACGCGTACCCAGGTCGACGTCTTACTCGCGCTTCGCGAAGTGTTCCGCGCCGAACGCGACTACGCCGAAGTGCGCTACCGTTACCTGTTCGACCGATTGCGCCTTCAAGCCGCGGTCGGAGCCCTCGATCGCAGCCAGTTGGAGACCATCAACGCGCTGTTGGTCGCCAGCGACTCGCGTGCGACGCGCCTCGAGGCCTTGGGTGCGAGAGCACGGGACGGTAGCGCTCGATAGACGCCGTGCCGAGCATGACGGACGCTCACCGAAAGCACGCGCACACGCACCATGGCCTGTGCGTATCCACTGACGCCGAAAGCCGTCGATGAGTCAGCCGAAGAATAGTCTCGGCCCTCGGCTTGCCCGTCGCGACGGCGCCCAGCTGCTCATCGTCGACGTGCAAACGCGCCTGCTTGCGGCGATACCAACGGACGCAGCCGAGCGCATCGAGCGCAACATCGGACGACTGATCCTCGGCGCACGGACCCTCTCGATACCGGTAGCGGTCAGCCTGCAGTACCCGCAAGGCCTAGGACCGCTCTCGCCAACGCTCATGGCCGTACTAGACGGACAGCGCGAACCGGATTCGGCTGACAGCACCACGCGATCCGAATCTGTCGAAGCCGGCGCGGCCACGCCCAAGGACGCCAGCCCGCCTTCGACCGAGAACATATTCGTCAAGACGGCGTTCTCGTGTTGCGCAGACTCAGCACTAGCGACTCGACTGGGGCTCGCCGCGCAATCGGATTCGGAGCCGAACACAAGGGTCGGCGTATCGAGTGATGAAGCGCCCCGAACCCTGATCGACGACACATCAACGAGTCAAGCCGAAGCGCAACCGGTCGCGCCCGGCGCATCGTCGAATCAAGCCAATGGCACGGGCGATATCGTAATCTGCGGCATCGAGGCCCACATCTGTGTGCTGCAGACTGCGCTCGAACTGCGGGCGCGACTGGCTCCGGAGCGGCGAGTGATCGTCGTTTCCGACGCGGTCGCGTCGCGTGATCCGCAGCACTGCGAAGATGCGCTTCAGCGTTTGCGTACCGAGCTGGTCATCGTCGCCAATCACGAGTCGATCCTGTTCGAGTGGATGCGTGACTCTGCACATCCCGCGTTCAAAACCGTCAGCGCTCTCATCCGCTGAGCTCCTACGACCAGCCCGATCTCGACGACGCCCGCCCTGACCAAAGCTCATTTCTCGAGGTCTCGCGTGGTCGACGAATCGTGGCCTGCGTGTAAAGGTTCGAGCGAGCCGATCGGAGCATCTGTGCGGGGACAGGGGTGGTTCAGGTCCCAGGGGCACCGCGACTTCGACATTTTTCGGCCGCATTTCAACGGCGCAAAGTGACACCTGCTCGCTGTACAGAACGCTTCAGGGCAGTTTTTTTCGCGGCACGGCTCTCGCGAGCGGTTCACGTGGCAGCTCGCTAGAGATTCACCGCGACGCGCCCAGCATTATCATTGTCGCGCCATGAGACCGCGGCACCGTCCTTGTGACGCCACCACAGCGACGCTTGAGTCTTCTACGCAAACATAATCAGTGCAAAACTTCTCAGTCTCGAGATCGAGCCAGCCATGTTTTTGACTGCAGACCAATACCGCCGATGCGACCGTCGCGCGATTACCCTGCTCGGCATGTCAGGTGTCGGCAAGACCCATCTGTCGAGCCGTCTGCGTCTTGCCGACTGGTTTCACTACTCCGGTGACTACCGCATCGGCACGCGCTATCTCGACGAAGAAATCCTCGACAACATCAAGCTCCAAGCGGTACAGGTTCCATTCCTGCGCGAGCTGCTGCGCTCAGACTCGATCCAGATCGTCAATCACCTCTCTGTCGATAACTTGGCGCCTGTATCGAGCTTTCTCGGAAAACTCGGCAATCCGGAGCTCGGTGGCCTACCCCTGAAGGAGTTCAAGCGGCGCCAGCGTCTCCACGAAGAAGCAGAGATCGAGGCCATGCGTGATGTGCCGAAGTTCATCGACAAGGCTCACCGGCTGTTCGGTCACCGACACTTCATCAACGATGCGGGTGGATCCGTCTGCGAAATTGACGCACCCGACGTTCTGCCTCTGCTGGCTGAACACACGATCATTCTGTACCTGCGTGCTGACGAAACTACCGAGCGAACACTGATCGAACGTGCAAAAAAATCACCCAAGCCGTTGTTTTACAGAGAAGATTTTCTCGACGAACATCTGAGCGACTACCTCGAGCTGCAGGCGTTGCAGTACGTCGCCGAAATCGATCCCGACGACTTCGTGCGGTGGATTTTTCCGCGACTGTTTCACGCTCGCATTCCGCGCTACGACGCTATCGCACGCCAGTACGGCTACAGGGTCGCCGCGGCCGACGTGCTCGATCTGCGCGATGCCACCGATTTTGACGACCTCCTAGTCGAAACCCTGTCACGAGCCGAGCGCGAGGGCCGCTGATGCCACTGGTTGCTGCGTCCAATCTCCCCACTTTCGAGCGTCTGCGCGCCGAGGGCGCGACAGTGCTCCCGACCGAATTCGCCGAACGCCAAGACATTCGCGGTCTACACATCGGCCTGCTCAATATGATGCCGGACGCCGCCTTGCAAGCGACCGAGCGGCAGTTTTTTCGCCTGATTGGAGAATCGAACCAAATCGCGCAGTTCTACGTTCACCCGTTCACATTGGACGAACTGCCCCGCGGACCGACTGGACGCGAACATGTTGAGCGTTATTACGAACGCTTCGATACCATCGCAGAACAAGGGCTCGATGCCCTGATCATCACCGGCGCGAATGTCAATCAACCCGATCTCGCGCTCGAACCTTTCTGGGATCCTCTCAAACGCGTCGTCGACTGGGCCTTCGAGAACGTCACATCGACGCTATGCTCCTGTCTCGCGACCCACGCGGTCATGCAAGCGCGATTCGGCGAAAAACGGGTGCCACGGGTGGTGCGATTCTCCGACCTTGAACCCGGCCAAGAGAAGCTCTGGGGAGTCTTCAGCCACCGTCTCACCAACCGCGCTCACCCGTTGGTGGCGGGCATGAACACGCGCTTCGATGTGCCACATTCTCGCTACAACGACATCAGCGCCGAACAATTCGAGCGCCACGAACTCGAAGTCCTAGCCAAAACCGCCAGCGACGATGTTCACCTCGCCGTATCTCCAGACGGGTTCCGCCTCGTCTTTTTTCAAGGTCACCCCGAGTACGACATCATCTCGCTGCTGAAAGAGTACAAGCGTGAGGTTGGGCGGTTTTTCGCCGGCCAACGCGGCGAATACCCACCGTTCCCCGATCACTACTTCAGCCGTCGATCGATGGCGATCCTCGACGAGTACGCCGACCGGGCTCACCACGCGCACTCACGCGGCCGGGAGCTGCCCCAATTTCCCGAGCCATTGTTGCTCGAGGCCCTCGACAACACCTGGCACGACTCGGCCTTGGCGGTCATGAACAACTGGATCGGCAACGTCTACCAGATCACCAATCTCGATCGCCGGCGACCCTTCCGCGACGAAATCGACCCTGCCGACCCGCTCGGGCAACGCAGCTGACCGATTTGTCGGCGATGACGAAAACCACCGCCATCATCATTTCGACGGCAGGCGTTGATCACTTAGAACTGGACCTCTCAAATACGCCCTAGGTTGGTCCAGAGGCGTGCGAGGCGCGTCAGTCGGCCATTACGCTCGCCACACCATTACGCTCGAGGAGTTCGGCTGAAATCAACCAATGCTGACCCGTGCGTTCGCTCCACGCCGATTCGGTCGGATCGCGTCGGACATCATCGAGCCAAGCGTCAAAAACGGCCTCCGGCCAGCCATCGACGATGTATGCAATCAGTGCATCGACATCGCTATCGGTCAGTGGCCCGCCATGTTCTACGCCGAACGCCGGCATCGCGGAACGTAACGATTCGGTTCCGACCAGACCAACTGCCGAGCCGTGCCGAATCATGTCGCGTAACTGCCATGGCGGGTGATGCCAGCTATGCGCACTACCATTGAGCGCCGGTGGCCCGAATCGTCCATCGGTATCGCGTACCCACCATTCTGGCGCGCCCCCTCGGTCATCACCATGACAGGCCGCACAGTGAACCGCGTAAAGCCTCTGGCCTCCCACCACTTTCTCATCAGACGCGTCGCGCAAGGCCCGCGCCTCGGCTACGGCGGTCGCGGCCTGACGCTCGGTATCGCTATTTGAGTTGCAGCCTGTCAGAGTCAGCAGCAACACCACTGCCAGCCCTGTGGGGTGATGATTGAAATGCGACAAGGGAAAAAAGGCAAGAAACGGGTATCTTGCAATAGGAACAACAGGTTAGA
>JBKBII010000015.1:0-32187 GCA_046299415.1 Thioalkalivibrionaceae bacterium
GCCTGCTTGCGCCCATTTGAATCGAAACTGATCGCCGATTTGCCGCTCGACCAGCGAGCGCGATACACGCGTCACTTTTTAACTTTGTGTCGCTTGGCGCAATTTGCGAGAATTGACGAAATACCGCTTTGAATCCGCTAGAGTCCGGTCGGCCATCCGGCCGTTGACCTTCGTTATTAGTCGTCCTCGAGCGTCCGAACGAAGATTCAAACTCCGGCCGCGCGACAACACGCCACACCAGCGTCGCATCACGAAAGCCTGTCTGGCCCGCTTCGCGAACGCGAACACGGGGCATCGTCGGGTCGTCGTGACCGCATCTGGCTGAACCCGACAGGAATGCGACATGCAGGAGCTGACCCTAACGACCGAGATGCTGGTGGTTTTCGGCCTGCTCGGGCTCGCGATTTTTCTGTTCGTCACGGAGGTCGTGCGCATCGACATTGCGGCGATCTCAGTGATGATCCTGCTCGGATTGATGACGCTGGCGCCCGGGCTGGGTTTCCTGATCGAGACCGACGATCTTTTCTCCGGCTTTGCGTCGAACGCTGTCATTTCGATCATCGCGGTGATGATCATCGGCGCCGGACTCGATAAAACGGGCGTCATGCACAAGGTGGCGAACTTCATTCTGCGGGTCGGCGGCACCACAGAGCAGCGGATCATCCCGACGGTGTCGGGCACGGTCGGCGTGATTTCGAGCTTCATGCAGAACGTCGGCGCGGCGGCGTTGTTCCTGCCCGTAATGAGCCGAATTTCCAATCGTCTGGGCATCCCGCTATCGCGCCTGTTGATGCCGATGGGCTTTGCGGCGATCGTCGGCGGCACGATCACGATGGTGGGTTCCAGCCCGCTGATCCTGCTGAATGACCTTCTACCTCGCGATATGGAGAAGTTTCAGCTTTTCGATGTGACGCCGATCGGACTTGCATTGCTGGCGACAGCCATCACTTACTTCGTCATTTTTGGGCGCTTCGTTTTGCCGAGCGTCAAGCTCTCGGGTAGCGGTGCAGAGTCAGTTCAGGCGTACTTCAAGCGCGTCTACAATCTCGACTTCGAGATCCGGGAAATCCGCATCACCGCCGACAGCCCGCTGATCGGGCGCAACGTTGCCTCGGTGGAGCAGGAATTTGGTGTCTCGATCATTGGGGTGTTCGGCAACAATGAGCTGCGCATCGGGCCATGGCGCGGCTATGAGTTCACTGGCCCCACCGTGATCGCCGTGCTCAGCTCTGATACAGCGATCAAGAGATTTTGCGAGCACACCGGCCTGCGGCCGCGGAATCAGCTCGACACCTTTGTCGACGCGCTGTCATCCGCGCGCTCGGGCATCGCCGAAATCGTCATCGCCCCGGGGGCAAGCATCGTTGGCAAAACCGTGACCGAACTCAACATGCGCCAGACCTACGGCCTGTCGGTGTTGCGCATTCAGCGCGGGACTGAAACGATCGGTGAGGGCCTACGCGATGTGCCGCTGCAACCGGGCGATACCCTCGTTGCGCATACCTCGTGGACATCGCTGGCCAAATTGCAAAAGAACAGCGACTTCGTTTTGGTCACGACCGACTTCCCGCATGAGGACATTCGCTCGTCCAAGGTGCCGTTTGCGTTGTTCTTCCTGGCATTGTCCCTGGCTCTGATCCTGTTCACCGATCTCCAACTGTCGGTCGCACTGTTGACCGGCGCGCTCGGCATGATCCTGACCGGCGTCATCGACATCGACGACGCCTACCGCGCAGTCAGCTGGAAGACGGTATTTTTGCTCGCCAGCCTGATCCCGCTCGGCATGGCGGTGGAAAATACCGGCGCCGCAGCGTGGATCGCGACCAACACGCTCGACATGCTCGGCGTTGTTAGCCCGTGGGTCTTGCAGGCGGTAATTTTTGCATTGGCGACGTTCTTCACGCTGGTCATGTCGAACGTCGGCGCGACCGTGCTGCTGGTGCCTCTTGCGATCAGTTTCGCCGTTGCCGCGCAGGGGCTTGGCATGGACGCCGATCCCAGAGTCTTTGCGTTGACGGTGGCGATCGCGACGTCGAACTCGTTCTTGATCCCAACGCATCAGGTCAATGCGCTGATCATGGGCCCGGGCGGCTATCGGGTGAAGGACTTCATGAAGGCTGGCGGTATCATGACCGTCCTTTTCATGGTCGTTGCCTTGGTCATGCTGAACATCGTCTTCTGATCACGGGGCCATGCGTTTTGACCTCGACACCACACACGTATTGTCTCAACGCCCGTGCGAAGCCCTATCGATCTGATTCATCAAGCGCGATCACGGTTGGACTCTTTGGCCCGTAGGGACCGACGCTCGCGGTATCCTCGGCCTGTTCGGTAGGCTCGCACATCGTCCAGCCCGGACCCGGCGTATCGGGCATTCGGAGCTCGGGGGTGATGGCCCGCCGCCCACAGGCCAAGTCCGAGCTTCAGCCAACGCCTAAACTCGTGGTTTTCGCTTTACGTCATCAGGCGATCAGAACGATTCAAAACGCGTCTGGATTCAGAACGCGTCTGATTGATCCGTGAACGAGGGCCGTCGAACCGAAGGCTTTCCGGAATGTGGCGTGCCGAATGCCCGCCAAAAGGCTCGTCGGAGTTCGAACGCTCTGACCCGGCATAATGGCAAAGCTCGTTTTCCTCGATTCTTGGCTCGCGATCGAGCCCTTTCAGTCAAGGAGTTTATATGTCCGACAAACACCCGATCATTGCCGTCACCGGCTCTTCTGGCGCCGGCACTTCGACAGTCAAGCGCAGCTTCGAAGCGATTTTCGAACGCGAAGGCATCCATCCCGTCATTATCGAAGGCGATAGCTTTCATCGCTACGACCGCAAATCGATGAAAGAGGCGATGGCCAAAGCCGCGGCCGATGGCAACAATCACTTTTCTCATTTCGGTCCCGAAGCCAACCTGTTTGAACGCATCGAGGAGCTATTTCAGACCTACGGGGAAACGGGTCAAGGCCAAAAACGCTACTACCTACACTCGCAGGAAGAAGCCGACTTCCACAACGAGCGCCTCGCCGTCAGCGCTGGTCCGGGCGAATTCACCCCGTGGGAAGACATCGAGGCTGGCACCGATCTGATGTTTTACGAGGGTCTGCATGGCCTGGTTGTGACGCCTGATGTCAACGTCGCCCAGCACGTCGACCTCGGTGTTGGGGTTGTGCCGATCGTCAACCTCGAATGGATCCAGAAAATCTTCCGCGACAACGCTGAGCGGGGTTATTCGGCCGAAGCGATCGTCGACACCATCCTGCGGCGCATGCCCGACTACGTGAACTACATCACACCGCAGTTCGGCTACACCGACATCAACTTCCAGCGCGTGCCGACCGTCGACACCTCAAATCCATTTATCGCGCGTGCCGTACCGACGCCTGACGAGTCGTTCGTCGTCATCAGCTTCAAGGATCCGAAGAAGTTCGACATCGACTTTCCCTGTCTTTTGAACATGATCCACGACTCATTCATGTCCGACCCGAAAACGATCGTTGTTCCGGGCGGCAAGATGAGCTTTGCGATGGAAGTCATCTTGGGCCCGATCATCCACGAGATGCTCGCGCGCAAAGCTTGACGTCTCAGCAGGCCTGATGGCTCGCGTCCCGTTGACTGGGGCACGCAGCGCTCGAGCGTGAGCCGATGCCGGGCCGATCGAATCGAGTGGTCCAACTCGGTCAATTCAGGGCCCAGGTCATCAGCGCTCAGATAAATGCGGCTCAGGCCGATAACGAGTCGGACGTCGAAGCGAATGCCCTAACCGACGCCCGGGGCCACCTCCCGGGCGTCGGTGTTTACGCTCGCAATTCGATGGCACGGCACACGCATGAGGGGCACGGTTGTTGACACCATTTTGGGTGAGCACAGCGCTCGACTCATCAAGCGCTACCACGGTCAGCAACGATCGACCTGCGAACCTCAGCCCCTGATACGCGTCTGAGAGGACATTCGGCCCATACCGGTCGACAGCAAACATCACTCAATCAACGTCGCCCATTGATTCACTACGGAGTCGGAATGCTTGCGTTCTGGAAACGACCCAACCCGCTCGAACGACTGCGCGAACGGTTCATGCATCGCACGATCATCGTGCACCGTGGATTTCCTGACGACTGGTTTTCCGAACTTCTCAAACAGCCCGGCGGCGGCGGTCATTTTCGGCTCGACGCCCGGCGGCTACCGACTGCGCGACCGGCTCCAATCGAGTGGATGGTGCAGACGCACGTCCAGCCGCTTGATCTGCCGCACCCGTTGCTCATCCGAATTGATGAGCACCACATTCTGATTCGCCACCTGATGCGGAACGATCACGCCGTTCATCCTTCCGAAATCGGCTGGTTTCTTGAGGAGCTCGATACTCGCCATCATGCCCGTCTCGCCTGGGAGGGCGATGGTTTTCGCCGCGAAGCTGCCGGTTGTATCGACGTCGCCGACAACGAACCGAAATCGATGTTCGACGCGCTGTAGCGCCAGACAACCAACATGACTCGCCAACCGGCAGCGCTCTGAGGCGCGTGCTGGCTCGAACGCACAGCCCGAGCCACGCAGACGGATCAAGGATAAGCGTAAGCCACGGTCGCGAGTGAGCTGCAACACAAAGCGTCCAGATCACGAGGCGGAACAAGTCGTCGATGGAGGGTGTGCGCACCGCGAAACACATGATCCTGCGGTGACCGCGTGGACAGTGCGACTTCTAGATCCTGACAGCCGAAACCCTGCGTCGTGGCGTCGTATCGAGTGCCGTTTCAGCGCCGCATGCTTGAGACCGCTTAGGCGCAAAAATTGTGTCCTGTACGGCGAAACAAACATCCACTGAAGCACGGGCAGACCGCGCCTCAACCCAGCGCGACCGGCCAACAACCGTCGACGGCGAAATCACCTCACTGACAATGCCAAGGTCTCCACCGCAGAATCATCGGCCACCGAAAGACTACCCGGAGAATCTTCATGCAGATGCGCACCCTCGGTCGCAGCGACGTCAAAGTCAGCCTGATCGGACTCGGCACCATGACCTTCGGTGAACAGAACACACCGAGCGAGGCGTTCGAGCAGCTCGATTACGCTCTCGACGCTGGCATCAACTTGATCGACGTCGCGGAGATGTATCCCGTACCGCCGCGGGCCGAAACCCAAGGCGCAACCGAGACGATCATCGGCCAATGGCTAGCGGCACGTCCCGGCGCGCGCGAACGTATCGTACTCGCGACCAAAGTCGCCGGTCCTGCCGACTGGCTGCCGTGGATTCGCGGTGGCCCGCGGCTAGACGCCAACCATATCCGGCGGGCCTGCGAGGCCAGCCTGAAGCGCCTGCAAACCGACGTCATCGATCTTTATCAGGTGCACTGGCCCGCGCGACCCACCAATTTTTTCGGTCAGCGCGGCTACCAGCATCGAGAGGACACCGCGACAGCGATCGCCGAGACCGCAGCCGCGCTCGCTGCCCTGGTGCAGGCGGGCAAGGTGCGCACAATCGGCATCTCCAACGAGACACCCTGGGGCCTTGGCGAATGGCTGCGCATCGCCAAGACAGAATTGGCGCCACGCATCGTGTCGATCCAGAACCCCTACAACCTCCTCAATCGAAGCTTCGAAGTCGGCCTCGCGGAAATGGCGATCCGCGAGGATTGCGGTTTATTGGCCTATTCACCGCTCGCCTTCGGCATGCTCGCCGGAAAATACCGCCACGGCGCCAAGCCCGCCGGCGCGCGCCTCACGTTGTTTGAGCGCTTTTCACGTTACTCGAACGAACAGGCCGTCGCCGCAACCGACGCGTACTGCCAGCTCGCCGATGACGCGGGCCTGAGCCCTGCGCAGATGGCACTCGCGTTCGTCAATCGCCAGCCGTTCGTGACCTCAAATTTGATCGGCGCGACGAACATGGCACAGCTGCGCGAAAACATCGGATCGATTGATGTTCAGTTAGACGATGACCTGCTCACGGCCATCGAAGCCATTCATCAGCGCTACCCCGACCCGGCGCCCTGACGCCGCGAGGCCCTTGTCCTTCATCTACTGTCTTGCTTCGGCCTCGATCTCGCCCCTCGCCCCTCGCGCGGGAGCCACGCCCACCAACGTTCGACACGACTGAAGAATTCGCTCAGAACAGCGACCCTGCGTCTTGGCGCCCCTGCGACGCCGCGCAGGCTCACTCAAGCGGATCAGCGTGCCGGACGATAATCGAATACCCGTTTCAGCGATCGGCTGGCCTATTCGATGCAGATAGCGGGCGCCGTACCGCCAAAGACAACACCGATCGGGGAAAGGCCAAAACAAGCCACAGACAGGGTGCAGCGCGAAGGCTCCGAGCGCAAAACACGTGACATAACCCGATCTTCGGCTGCGAGTGCGAGCGCAACATGCTGTTCTGCCGCTCCCGAAGTTGCCTGACTCCGGCTGTTTCTCGGATGATGGCGCTGTTACTTTTGCGATATCGTGCGTCTTCACTAACGCGGCTCAGCTCGGGGGATTCACCATGGTGCTCACGTTTGCCCGAGGCGGTTGGGTCGACCGCGTTTTTCCATGGTTCAAAGCACTCGTTTACACACTGCTCGCGATTAACGCATTTTTGTTCCTCACCTCCGAAGATCAAACCGTCACTGAAGCCATCGATTCCCTCGCTTGGCTGACGCTCCTGTTCCTCCTCGAATGGGAAACACGCGCACTGGGGCAGCGGGTGCCCTCGCGAGCCGAACGGTGGATCGTGCACGGCTTGCGTAGTGCCGCATTTTTGATCATCGCTTGGGCCGCGTGGTCCTACTCACAGCCCGAATACATCAATGAATACGGGCGTCTCGATCAGTTCAACTCAATCCTGTGGCTGGGCGTTGTGTTGGCAATCGAATACGACGTGCGCGTGCCCGGCCTGTTCTCACGCCTCGAGTGGGCGCTGCGCAATGGCATCAAGATCGCGCTCTACGCGGGTTTGATCGTGATCGCGGCGCTGTGGGGCTTTTCGGACGAAGCCGGCGCGCTGCTTGATTTTTACGACGCGGCCCTGTGGATCCTGTGTTTTTTCGCGATCGAGCTGAACATCCTGCGTTTTGAAGACGAACAGCCATACGCTGAAGAACAAACCGACACCGCGTGAAGCCGGTTGTGCCTATGTCTGATCCGCACCGCTCCGGGGGCCAGCGACACATGGCCGCATGCGTCGGCGGACAAGTCGGTCGCGGGTGGATCGACTTTCACATTCACCTCGACTTTCCCGCTTTTGACGATGACCGCGAAGCCGTCGTTTCTGCAGCGATAGCAGCCGGAGTCGAAGACTTCATCGTTCCAGCCGTGACTCGCGAGCGCTGGAGTCGTCTTGCCTCGCTGTCATCACGATTCGGGTGGCATCCGGCCTACGGGCTGCATCCCTGCTTTGGCCAACATCACCACCCAAGCGACGTCGAAGCCCTTGAGGCGTGGCTCGATGATCACCCCGAGGCGATTGCCGTCGGCGAGATTGGTCTTGACGGGGCACGCCCCGATCAGGCCGAACAGGCCAAGCGACTGACTGCGCAACTGGCGATCGCCCGACAATACGGCCTGCCCGTCATCCTCCACGCGCATCGAGCGCTGGAAACCGTTCTGCTCCACCTGCGCGAACATGTCCGCGCAGGTGGAGTCGGCGGAGTGGTGCACGCTTTTTCAGGTTCAGATGTCCAACTTGATCGGCTGCTCGATCTGGGCTTCTCGATCGGTGTCGGTGGACCAGTGACCTACCCGCGCGCGGCCCGCCTGCGTCGCCAGGTCGCACGCGTCCCGGCCGATCGCCTGCTACTTGAAACCGATGCGCCCGACCAGCCGTTGCGCGGACACCAGGGTCAACGCAACGTGCCCGCACAGGTCGCGAAGGTGGCGGCTGTTGTCGCCGCGCTGCGAGACGAACCCGAGGCGTCACTAATGACGGCACAACGCCTGAACCTTGCCGCATTGGGTGACGGCCGCCACCACCGCCAGACGCGCGCCTGAACCAGCGCTCATCGCGACAACTGCGCGAATGGCCAAAAGTCATCGCTACGCAGCGGTAGACACAAAAACCACCGCCAGATCCGGACCACAACGATACCGAAACGCGACGCAAATGGCTGCGCGGGCGTATCGCCGCCCAGTGCTTGCTCCCGCTCCTCAGCGTGATGACTTGCTCGGCCTCACCGCTCACGCTCTCGACGCTTTACGCTGCATCCCACTCACGGCGTTCATCGGACTTTTCTCGGCGTTGAAGTCTCGGATCCCTTCGGAGTCAACACGCTCCGCGGCGCAGTGCCGCTGGGTCTAGACCGAGATCGTCGGGCGACGGGGTGCGAGCGGCCCGAGTCGCGATTACCAGGTCGACACGGACCAAAGACGGCCAGGGCTCTTTCAAAGATGAACGAGAACAGGTCGAAGAGTGATTCGAATGGCGCAGGGTTGCCGACATCAAGGCCGACGCCGACTTCGACGGGCCGGTCACCGGCGCACCAGAATTCACGCATGAATTCCAAACGGAAAAGCTGAAAAAATTTCTTTAGCGTTAGCCTGAGGACACGCTTCGAGCCTTTTTCTCCGCGAGAGGTCATCGGATCGGCCGACGCGGAACGCCTTTGACCACGATGATCAGAATCAAAGCGTCGGCCGCGCTCCGTTACACTTCGTCGTCGGTATCAGCGCAGAAGCCGAGGTTCAGGTAGTCGCTATGGAGCATCTATTTCATGAACGAACAGAACTCCTTCTCGGTGCCGAAGGCATTGAGAAACTCGGACACGCGCACGTATTCGTTGCCGGGCTCGGTGGCGTAGGCTCGTACGCCGCTGAAGCGCTAGCGCGCGCCGGAGTGGGTCAACTCACTCTGCTCGATCACGACACAGTTGCCGAGAGCAATCTCAATCGTCAATTGGTCGCGCTGCGCTCAACGCTTGGCCAGGCGAAGGCAGAAGTCATGCGTGCACGCATCGCCGACATCGCACCCGACGCAGAAGTCACGATCCTGCAAACGTTCATGAACGCGGCCGATCCTGCGGCAGTCGTCCCCAACTCCGCCGATATCGTTCTTGACTGCATCGACTCGATCGCCGCAAAAGCCGCGCTCGTCGCATTCGCCGTCGAGACCCAACGCCAAGTGTTTTCGAGTATGGGCGCCGGCGGGCGGATCGACCCCACAGCGGTCCGCGTCGCAAAACTGTCCGAAACCCGAACTTGTCCGCTCGCTCGCGAAATGCGCAAACAGTTGCGGCGCCACGGCGTCGCGCTCGAGGCCGTCCCCGTCGTGTACTCACTGGAACAACCGAAAAAAGGCACCGAACACCGACCTGTCGGTGGCAATCAACCGGGGCGGCCGCGTTCGATCAATGGCACGATCAGTTATCTGCCGGCGATCTTCGGTCTGACCCTCGCGGGCGAAGCCATTCGCCACATCCTCAATCGGACGGCGCCGACCGCTGACGCCTCATCGCTGAGGCGCGACGCCTGACTAAACGCTGATTCAATGGCTACGTGGGTGCATCACTGCGTTGCACGGCGCTCGTTCCCTCACCTGACGACCGAGTCTCGGTCGCTGCGCTCCGGTCGGCTGGCGATTCATCCCGCTCGCGCTTCTTTCAGCGCCACCCGAGGCCACAAGTCGATACAGCTCTCGACCCACGCAGCGCTTTCAAACCGCATCTCGGCGCATACAGGCCAATCGCGCACCGCTGATGGGCGGGCCATCAAAGACCCTCAGCGGCAAAACGCCATCCCCGCTCCAGAACCGGCCTGTCTCACATCTTTCGGCGCGGTCAGTCGTCGAGGAATCGGCCGATTGCAGCGCAAATGGCTCGATCAGCCTCCGGTCCGACTCGCGTCGTCTCGGGATCGAAGGCGTCGCAGAACGCCCATTCGAATTTGAGATCCTTCACGCCCAGACAGCCGAACAATCGCGCCTCAGCCGAGTGATCCTCCGGTGCCGGACGAACCGTCGGCCAGCCGTCCTCACCCGGCGCCAAAGCCGGTCCAAAAAACACGACACCCGGAAGATTCTTACATCGCAACGCGCAGGTCCCGGCGGTGACACCCGCCATCGGCAAAAAATCGATCGTGCGCGAAAGACGCTGCTTGCGATTGAACGCGATGTCGACCGCGTCGGCACCCTGCTCGGCACGGATCGCCGGTGCCTCGGCCTCGAACGCCAGTACCTCACAGCCGGCTGCACGCCAGCGGTCCAGATCTCGCGCACCGCGATGCGACGGCAAAAACACATAGCGTAACGGTGCGATCCGCGACGTGGCTTGCACCAGAGCGGGACTCCAAACGGGCGCGTTGACCAAGACACCACCCAATTCGGCATCCGCCAACAGCCAAACCTCCGGGCCCGCGGTCATCCGATGCGCATCGCCCAATCGCCACACGGACCGATCACGCAACGACAGCATCTCAACCCAAAACGAATCGGTTTCACCCGCGGTTTCGACGGTCGGCATCTTGGTTTTCCCTGGTTGTGTCATCGGCACCCCGGTCGGCTTTGGTGGCGTAATGAGCGCGTCGGCAGCAGCGACCGGCGACGCGTCGTCGGTCGCATCCGCCCGCGAGTCGCGAATCACGCTCACCACCCCAATCCAGCCAGCGATTGACGAGCGTCGATCAAACGAGCGCCCGCGCGCGTACCCGCTAGTCTCGCGAGGCCGCGCGATCGTTGCGGTGGGCCGCCCCGCAGCCCGCCACATGGACGGCGTCGAGCTCCGCGACTCGGGACTCGATCCATGTCTCGACCTCAAGCATCACATCATTGGGACGTCGTCCCTGAGTCGGGATCGGTGGCCCAATCACCACATCGATGACGCCAGCGCGTTTGGCCACCGTTCCCCGTAACCAATGGCGCCCCGAAACATGCGCGATCGGCACGATGGGCGCCCCCGTCTCGACAGCCAGGATCGCCCCGCCCGCGCGATACTTGGCACGCTCTCCCGGTGGCGTGCGCGTGCCCTCCGGAAAAATCATGACCCACAGACCGCGGGCCAGACGATCGCGGCCCTCATCCAGCAACCGACTCATCGCCGCGCGCCCTGCCGACCGATCCAAGGGGATCGGATCGACCATGCGGATGGTCCAGCCGAAAAACGGGATGCGCATCAATTCGCGTTTCAACACCCAGACCTGTGGCGGCACGATCTGCTGCAACGCGATCGTCTCCCAGGCCGACTGATGCTTGACCATGGCAACGACGCCTCCCGGCGTCGACAAGTGCTCCCGCCCGTGGACGCGATAGCGCAGCCCACAAGTCAAACCCAGCCACCACACATTGAAGCGCGTCCATTGCGACAACACGCGATAGCGGCCGTGCCAGCCAAGGGGCCAAAGCACCAGGGGCGCAAACAGGCCGAAAATGATCGTCGAAACCCAAAACCCGAGCGAGAACAGGCCGCCGCGAAAACGTTCGCCAGCCGTCACCGGCTCGATATCGACGCCCTGCGCCTCCAAGGTGCCTGCTGTTGCCGACTCTGCTTCAACGCGAGGGCCCGCCTGATGATCCACGACTGTTGGCGAGCCTTGCGCTGTCTCGCCTATGTCCTCGGTGATTCCGTCAGCGAAGAAACCACCGTCCCTCGCGCACCGCTGCTCATCACCCTCGCGCGCAGGCTCGAAAGACCGCTTGTGCGCGTCGCCCATCACCAATCACCCGGTCGCCAATCGCGACAGATCCGCAACGGCTTCGAAGTCGCGCTTGAGTGCCGCCAACAAGCCCAGTCTGCGGGCGCGCACCTGTGGTTCTTCCGCCAGCACCATCACCTCATCAAAAAAACGATCGACCGGCGCGGCATGGCTTGTCATACGATCCAGCGCCTTGCTGTAGGCGCGCGCCGCCACCAAGCCTTCGATGTCGCCCCGTGCCGCCTGCAAGGCGTCGAACAACTCGGCCTCTGCGGTGTCCACCGTTTGATGATCGAACGTTGCCGCCGTGAGCGGCTCGACGACCAAGCCCTCCTCCGTGGCACGACGCAGCAAGTTCTGAATCCGTTTGTTGGCCGCCGCGAGTCGCACCGCTTCAGGACGCGCGCGAAAATCACTCAGTGCCGCCATTCTCGCCGCCGCATCGGCCGGTGCGTCGATGCCGGTAGCCGCGACGGCCTCGAACACTTCTGGGGCGATACCCTGCTCGAGCATCAACCCCTTGAGTCGCTCGTGCAAAAACTCGCGCACGGCCGGCACCACGTGCGGCGCGTCAGCCACATGATCGATCAGCAAGGCTGCAGCCTGATCGAGCCAGGGCGCCAAGGCCACCGGCGGAGCGCCTTCACGCTCACCAATTTCCAGCACGATGCGCAGCACGCCGATCGCCGCGCGGCGCAACGCGAACGGGTCCTTGCTACCGCTCGGCTGCTTGCCGATCGCAAAAATACCGACCAAGGTGTCGAACCGATCAGCCAGAGCAACCGCCTGCGCCACGGGGTCGACCGGCACCGCGGCGCCTGCCCCCTTGGGCCAGTAATGCTGCTCAATGGCTGTCGCGACAACGTCAGGCTCACCATCGGCGGATGCGTAGTAACGCCCCATCGTGCCCTGCAATTCCGGGAACTCGTAAACCATCTGTGTGACCAGATCGGCTTTACAGAGATGCGCAGCGCGACGCGCGGCCGCGGCATCGGCTCCGAGCACATCCGCGAGCGAAGCCGCCAGGACCTCAATCCGTCGACGCTTGTCGCCCAGCGTCCCCAGACGGCGCTCGAACACGATGTCATCGAGCGCTGCAACACGCTCACTCAAGGGCTGACGACGATCCTGCTTCCAGAAAAACTCTGCGTCGGCAAATCGCGGGCGCAGTACGCGCTCATTGCCCTCGATGACCGATTCCGGACGTTTTGATGCAAGGTTGGCTACGACGACAAACGTTGATTGCATGCGACCAGCATCATCGACCAACGGAAAATATTTCTGATTGTCCTGCATGGTCGAGATCAACGCTTCTTGCGGCACGGCCAGATAGCGCTCATCAAAGCGCCCCAAAAGCGCCACGGGCCACTCGGTCAGCGCCGTGACCTCATCGAGCAAATCTTCAGCGATGACCGCCTGTGCACCGGCTTCCGCCGCCCGCGCCTTGACGCCGGCACGCACGCGCTCGCGGCGCTCGGAGAAATCCGCCACGACGTGACCCTGCTCGATCAACCGTGTTGCGTACTCCGAAGCCGTCTGCAACTCGATCGCGTCACCGGCATGAAAGCGATGCCCATGCGTCGAGCGCCCAGCTGGAAGACCCAACACCTCGATCGGCAAGACGGTCTTGCCATGCAAGCATACGATCCAGTGCGGCGGCCGCACGAACGCATGCTCCGACGCCCCCCAGCGCATTCGTTTCGGAATCGGCATGGCGGCCAGCGCCTGTGCGATCAACTCCGGCAGAGCCTGCACAAGGCCACCACCCGGCTCGACACCGCGATGCACCAACCAAGTGCCTTGATCGTTTTCAAGACGTTCGAGTGACTCGACTTCGACGCCGCAAGACTTGGCAAACCCAAGCGCCGCGCGCGTGGGTGCACCAGTTGCATCGAAAGCGGCCTGAATCGCCGGGCCGCGTCGTTCGAAGGATCGATCGGCAGCCCGTCCTGCCAGGCTTTCGATCGCGATCGCAATGCGCCGCGGCGCCGCATAGCCACGCACCGTGCCGTGCGCAAAACCGGCGGATTCGAGTCCCGCAATCAGAGCCTCGCGGAACGCATGCTCGAGCGCCGGGAGCGCCTTCGGTGGCAACTCTTCGGTGCCGAGTTCGAAAAGAAAATCCGCCTGCGCAGCCGGGCCGGCGTTCGCTGGAGCGGCGCCCAGGGTCGACGCAGGGGACGACAGAGCGGACGATAGAGGCGAGGGGCTGGACGTTTGCATGGACACCATCGAGTCGGATAAACCCTTCACAAGTCGGGGAGAAAGTCAGCGAGCCATCGAGTGTGGTGGAAGCGGAACCGCTTGCGTTTCGTCCTCGCTGTCGACCGAAACATTAAAAAAAACAACCGCTCAGCGAGCATCGCCCTGCGCAGAACGCCGCTCGCACAAGGGCCGCGCGGGCGGCTCCTGCTCCTATACAACGGCGTGCGCCTGCTGGCTCAGGCCGCGTCGCGAGTTCGCGCAAGCATCGGGAATCCGAGTGCCTCGCGCGCGTCGAAATAAGCCTGCGCCACCGCGCGCGCCAATTCGCGAACACGCAGGATGTAGCGCGCCCGTTCGGTGACCGAAATCGCGCCCCGCGCATCGAGCAGGTTGAAACTATGCGACGCCCGCAACACGTGCTCATACGCCGGCAACGGCAGACTTTCGGCGACCAGTCGTTCGGCCTCGGCGGCGTGATGGTCAAACGCCACGAACAGCGCGTCGCGATTCGACGTCTCAAAGTTGTACCGCGACTGCTCGACTTCATTCTGATGATAAACGTCGCCGTAAGTCACGATGTCGCCATCGGGTGATTCGCTCCAGATCAGGTCGTACACGCTTTCGACGCCCTGCACGTACATCGCCAGACGTTCCAGACCATAGGTGATCTCACCTGCGACCGGGCGACAATCCAGCCCACCGACCTGCTGAAAATAAGTGAACTGGGTCACTTCCATACCGTTCAGCCACACCTCCCAGCCGAGCCCCCAGGCACCGAGCGTCGGGCTCTCCCAGTTGTCCTCGACAAACCGGATATCGTGCTCGAGAAGATCAAAACCCAGCGCCGCGAGCGACCCAAGATAGAGCTCCTGAATATTCGGCGGCGATGGCTTCAGAATGACCTGAAACTGGTAATAATGCTGGAGGCGATTGGGATTTTCGCCATAGCGGCCGTCGGTCGGACGGCGGCTGGGCTGCACATAAGCCGCTCGCCAAGGCTCCGGGCCAATCGCGCGCAGGAACGTCGCCGGGTGAAACGTCCCCGCGCCCATTTCCATGTCGTAGGGCTGTAACAGCACACAACCGCGATCGGCCCAGTACTGCGATAGCGCCAGAATCAGCTGTTGAAACGTCTTCACGGATCAAACCTCACAAAATATTCGAATTCGCAGTATCGCCGGGCTGACCGCCACGCGCAGCGCCGCCAGCACGATATTCAAGCTCCGCACGAGACGCCACGGGCGTCATCATCGGCCTTGAGACCGCACATTCGGACATCAGACGGCGGCATGCATATCGCCTTACTCAGGGTGACGCATCATTCAACCGGCAACGCGCTCCGGCGTCGCCACAGGCCCCATCCTCAAGTTCAGCACGACCGCCTCACCAAAATCGACCCCAAAACCGTTATCGTCCAGCACTGAGTATACGGGCCCGGGGGTTGTCTCTCGCAGAGTCCGGCCCGCGGATGTCCGCTGTAGCACCGCTAAGGTCGGTCAAAAACCTCGTCAGTCGGTATCAATCCAAGGGCCTGAGAGGACACGGCCGGCATCATCGCGCCATTCGATACGAGAATACGCAGGTAACACGGCGTTGCGCTGGTCATGCGTGCACATCACAAGACGTGCACATCGCAAGAGTAGAGTGGAGTCATTGTCAGTGGGCCTCTCCTTACGGGCGCACGCTCGGTCAACCAATCACCCCGAAACGACACCGTCGTAAATACGAGCCTCTCGAATGCTTCCTGAGCCCACCCCGCACCCGATGACAGCTCGCACAGAGCGCCCCGGCCTTACAACTGAGTACCCCGATATGCGGCGAGGCGCTCCGGATTCTTGTCACGTTTGTGACTCGGGTCATCAGCCCGAGCAGCGTCCCGGGCATCGCCTTGGTCGTCTTCAGTTCGGACACCTAGGAACAACGCATCGGGCGACGCCGCAAAAAGCCTACGGTGACGGCGGACACGCCAACGACCCACTCGAACCGCAACGACGTGAGCAGCGCTACAAGGTCACTCGGCGGATCACACTGATCGGCGCGGCGACCAACGCTTTGCTTGCCGTCATGCAAATCGGTGCCGGAGTTTGGTACGGGTCCGCTGCACTGATCGCAGATGGCGTGCACACGCTTTCCGATCTGGCGAGTGATGCCGTCGTCCTGATCGCAGCGATTGGTGCTCGTGAAGCGCCCGATACCGGCCATCCCTACGGACACGGTCGTCTCGAAAATCTGGCGACGACCGTCGTCGCTCTCCTGTTGTTGGGCGCCGCCATTGCGATTGGCAGCGACGCCATCGGTCGCCTACGCAACCCCGCCGATCTAGCCGACCTATCGCCGTGGGTTCTGGTGTTCGCAGCGATCACCTTGATCGCCAAAGAAACGCTCTACCGACTGACTGCTCGCGCTGCTCGTCGTGTCCGCTCACCCATGCTCGAAGCGAACGCCTGGCATCATCGCTCGGATGCCGCATCGTCGCTGGTGGTTTTCATCGGCCTCGGGGTCGCCGTTGTCGGCATCCCGGCGATGGACGCCATCGCCGCGCTTGCGGTCGCCGCGTTCATTGCCTGGCTTGCCATTCGCCTGCTCTGGAACGAAGCCAACAAGCTCGTTGACGCTGCACTGCCGGAAGCCGAAGTCGATCGCATTCGTCAAGCAGCGGCTGCCGTTCCAGGCGTGGTCGGCGTTCATGATCTGCGAACCCGTTGGTTAGGATCGAGCGCGGCATGCGACGTCCACATCGAAGTGGCATCGACCCTCTCGGTTAGCGAAGGTCATGCGATCGGCGAAGCCGTCGCAAGTGCTGTGCGCGCGACCAGCGAACCGCTCGACGACGTCACCGTACACATTGATCCTGCAGTCGAGGGCATCGAACGCGTGACTCCACCGAACATGAATCGAGCACGCCTGCTCACGGCCGTCGAAACCCGTCTTCGCGCGCACACGCCGCGTTTGCAACTGGTTGACTTGACGCTGCATGACGCCGGAGATCACATTGCGGCGATCGCCACCCTCGCGCTGGACACGCATGAAGGCATCGGCGTTACGTTGCCGGAGCTCCAGGCTCTCGACACCGCGTTGGTGACGGCACTCAACCGTGACTTCGCTGCAGAAGACCTGCCTGTGCGCTGGTCGACCTGCCTGCGATTGAGCCGACCCACGATCGTCGACTGATCCAATTCAACCCGCTCCTCACGCCTGACGATTGCGAGGCGCGTCGCACTACAGCGGTGCACACTCGCGCATTCCTGCACTATAAAAAACAATTTCTGATCAAATCGCACCAACGTCGTGCAAAAAGCAATCCCCCGGCGCACTGAGCGCACGATCAATGTGCCGCGCAGCCATCGTTCAAGCAAAAAGTTCGTTCATCGCCCATCATCAGCGAGTCAAGACACTTGCGCCTCTAAACCCGTGCCCGTCGCCGTCGCTTTGATAAGTTGTACCTAAAACGCTTTCGGAGCACAGGCGACACGACTCGAGCGCAACGATCTGGCACGTTGTCTGCTTGCCTGTTTGCCGGATCTCCAATCCTAGCGCCCGATAACGGCGCAACAATCGGATGTCGCCTCTCGAGCGGATGACCGCTAACGGTCGCCGACACCCCCGCACAATCGCTCAAAAACAGCCTTCGCGCGTCGCATACGCAGCGGCAGCGGCCGGAAGGCTCGGTATCGGCAGAAGGATCGACCTACCTGGGTCGGACACAAAGCCCTACACTCTCCACGCAACACCGACAACTTTCAGCACCGAATTTAGAACCACGACACTTCAACGAGACCAGCAGGAGTAACGAAACATGTCTGCAGCCGACATCCTCAACATGATCAAGGAAAAGGAAATCGAGTTCGTCGATTTCCGCTTTACCGACACTCGCGGCAAGGAACAACACGTCTCTGTTCCTGCGCGTCAGGTCGATGAAGGCACGTTTGAGGACGGCAAGATGTTCGACGGCTCGTCGATCGCCGGCTGGAAGGGCATCAATGAATCCGACATGATCCTAATGCCCGACGCCGACTCGGCCGTCATCGACCCCTTCTTCGAAGATCCGACCGTAAACATTCGCTGCAACATCATCGAACCCGCGACAATGCAGGGTTACGACCGCGATCCGCGCTCCATTGCACAACGCGCCGAGGCCTACCTGCAGTCAACGGGAGTCGCCGACACCGCGCTGTTCGGGCCGGAAAACGAATTCTTCGTTTTCGACGACGTCAAGTGGGGCTCCAGCATCTCCGGCTCGTACTGCAAAGTCGATTCGTCCGAAGCGGCGTGGAACAGCGAGACCGTTTTTGAAGGCGGCAACATGGGACACCGCCCCGGGGTCAAGGGAGGCTACTTCCCTGTCCCGCCGGTCGACGCGCTGCACGATATTCGCGCGCACATGTGCCAGATCATCGAAGAAATGGGCATGGTCGCCGAAGTTCACCACCACGAGGTGGCGACTGCAGGACAGTGCGAAATCGGGGTCGGCGCCGCGACGCTGACGCGCAAGGCTGACGAAGTTCAGATCCTCAAGTACATCGTGCAGAACGTCGCCCACATGCACGGCAAAACCGCCACCTTCATGCCGAAGCCTATCGTCGGTGACAACGGATCGGGCATGCACATCCACATGTCGCTCGGCAAAGACGGGAAAAACCTCTTCGCGGGCGATCTCTACGGCGGCCTCTCCGAAACCGCCCTGTTCTACATCGGCGGCGTGATCAAGCACGCCCACGCGCTGAACGCGTTCACCAACGCCTCGACCAACAGCTACAAGCGCCTGGTTCCCGGCTTCGAAGCGCCCGTGATGCTCGCGTACTCCGCCCGCAACCGCTCGGCGTCGATCCGCATTCCGTTCGTGATGAACCCAAAGGGCCGTCGCATCGAAGTGCGCTTCCCGGACTCGACCGCCAACCCCTACCTCGCGTTCTCGGCGCTGATGATGGCCGGCCTCGACGGCATCCTGAACAAGATCCATCCGGGCGAGGCGATGGACAAGAACCTCTACGACCTGCCGCCAGAAGAAGAAAAGAACATTCCCCAGGTTTGCCATGCGCTCGATCAGGCGCTGCGCGCTCTCGACAACGATCGCGGATTCCTCACCGCCGGTGGTGTGTTCACTGACGACATGATCGACGCTTATGTCGCCCTGAAGATGGAAGAAGTCACCCGTTTGCGGATGACCACTCATCCGGTCGAGTTCGATCTGTACTACTCGCTTTGACGGCCCTCACCGGGCTAGCCCCTCCGCAGCACTTATGCGGACGGTCGGATCGGCCGAGGCCAGTAACCGGTGCTTGATCAAGCGATCGACGAGGCCACCTTCGGGTGGCCTTTTTCGTATCTGATCGAGCGAGCTCATTTCGGGGGGACAGATCGACGCCCGCACGAGAACGCCGCCCGGTGCTGCTCGAACAGAGCGACCACGCGATTTTTTGGCGGCCGCGCTGAGTCAGAACTCGCGCTCATCGGCGATTCGGGCGCGAAGAAACGAAAGCCTTCACGGCGAGCGTATCAATGACGTCGGTCAGACCCCGCAACCTCGATCAAGTGTCTCGTTCGGAGGACCGCGTACGAATGGCGATGAATCGCTCTGCGCGGCCGGGCCAACGAAACCCCTTGAAATGCCTGATCTCGCGCGTGATTCCGCGTTGCCGGGCTGGGGCAGTTTTCTGCTCGCCGAATACCTACCACAAACCCGCCAGAGATCGCGCCTAGATCGGGTTCACGCGGTGTAACTGACCCTGTCGTGCATGTCAACGGCCGTCGCGGCGATGAAAAAACACACCCAATCAGCGTAGTCATGACCGGCCCTGCTTGAAAGCGACGCAGCTTATCGACCATAGTATGGTGTTGTTACTCATTGCCACGCGGCATATCGCCGCCAGCGACTGGAGGCTCCGTGAGCGATCACATCATTGAAGTCAGCGACGCCGACTTCGAAACTGTTGTTCTGAAATCCGACACCCCCGTTCTAGTCGACTACTGGGCTGAGTGGTGTGGTCCTTGCAAAATGATCGCGCCGATCCTCGAAGAACTGGCCGAGGAATACGCCGGTCGAGTCATCATCGCGAAGATGAACATCGATGCGAATCCGAAAACGGCACCGACCTACGGCGTCCGCGGCATCCCCACGCTGATGTTGTTCAAAAAAGGCGAAGTCGAATCCTCAAAGGTCGGCGCGCTTAGCAAAAGTCAGCTGTCGGCATTCCTCAACGAATTCGTCTGAACCTAACATGGCGACGAACAAGGGCACTTTCAAATCACCGAAAAGCGCCGGTCGCATTCCGCGACAACCGACTTGAGGACTTGCGATCCTGGGGTCCCGGGCTTTGGCTTCGAACGAGTCAACCCTCCAGCGGACCGCGCCCTCTTGCTAGACGATCGTTAGCGCCACACCCGTGTCATGCCGGACCATGCCGCGCACGACACGGGCTCGCTGGGTTAGCCCTGCGGTCGCGATGCGGCTTGCGCTGCCCTCTGAACTTCAATACACTCCGCTTGCGCTCGCGCTGCCGAGCTTGCGGTTCGTATTTGCAATGTCCCTCCTGCAGTTCCTCTTTCTACGCTGCCCTTCCAATTCCCTGTTGCAGACGCCGTCTTGCGCCTCGAGCGCGCCGACCGCGCGCTCCTTAAGGGCACACGCTCATATCCAGGACTTCATGAATCTGACTGAACTCAAGCGGAAATCCGCTGCCGAGATCATCACGCTTGCAGAAAAATCCGGGCTCGAAAACCTCTCCCGCCTACGCAAGCAAGATGTCATCTTCACCCTTCTCAAAGAGCATTCAAAAAGCGGTGAGCAAATCTACGGCGACGGAGTTCTGGAAATCCTCTCCGACGGATATGGCTTTCTCCGCGGTGCCGAAAGCTCTTATCAAGCGGGGCCAGACGACATCTATGTCAGTCCAACCCAAATTCGTCGCTTCGGTTTGCGCACCGGCGATACGATCGCCGGGTCCATTCGCCCACCGAAAGACAACGAACGCTACTTTGCTCTACTGAAAGTCAAGGAAATCAACTTCGAACACCCGGACGCCGCGCGTAATAAAGTCCTGTTCGAAAATCTCACGCCCTTGCACCCAAACAAGCGCATGCGTCTCGAGCGTGGCAACGGCTCCTCCGAGGACATTACCGCACGCGTCATCGACATCGTCGCCCCCATCGGCCACGGCCAGCGCGGCCTGCTGGTTTCCCCGCCCAAAGCCGGGAAGACGATGATGCTGCAAAACATCGCGCAATCGATCGCGCATAATCACCCCACCGCGTATCTTATCGTGCTTCTGATCGACGAACGGCCGGAAGAAGTCACGGAAATGTCGCGGATGGTGCGTGGCGAAGTCGTCAGCTCAACCTTCGACGAACCCGCCTCCCGTCACGTACAGGTTGCCGAAATGGTCATCGAAAAGGCCAAGCGGCTGGTCGAGCACAAACGCGACGTCATCATCCTGCTCGACTCGATCACCCGACTCGCCCGCGCCTACAACACCGTCGTTCCGAGCTCGGGCAAAGTGCTTACTGGCGGTGTCGACGCCAACGCCCTGCATCGGCCAAAACGATTTTTTGGCGCCGCGCGCAACATCGAAGAAGGCGGCAGCCTCACGATCATCGCGACGGCTCTCGTCGACACTGGATCCAAGATGGACGAAGTGATCTTCGAGGAATTCAAAGGCACCGGTAACATGGAAGTGCATCTCGACCGCCGCATCGCCGAACGACGCACTTACCCTGCGATTAACGTCAACCGCTCGGGAACACGTCGGGAAGAGCTGCTGACATCGGCCGAAGAGCTGCAAAAACTCTGGATTCTCCGCAAGTTCTTGCATGGCATGGACGAAGCTGAAGCAATGGACTTCTTGCTCGGCCGCATGCAGTCGAGTAAGTCAAACGCCGATTTCTTCGACATGATGAAGCGCGCCTGACCACCTGCTGAAAGAAGCGCTCAGTCGGCATCCGTGCCGACTCGCCGCCGGGCGATCTCGTCCTCTAGTCAGCGGCGGGAGCAAAGCTGTCGTAGAACAAGCGATCATCGGGCAGGCCAGCGGCGAGAAAAGCCTTGCGACAGGATTCGATCATCGGCGGCGGCCCTGCCATGTAAACATCAAACGCCTCAAGATTAGGCTGCTGCGCCAACAACGCGTCGGCGGGGTAGCCTGCAGTAGCCGGGACACCAACCAACTCGAAGGTTGCAGGCGCATCGCTGACCACTGGAATGAACCGCAAACCGTCTGCGACACGCTGTTCGAGCCACGCCTTACGGTAGAACCCGACCTCGTCGCGCGCGCCCCACACCAGCGTGTCACTCGCCAGCGCGCCCTTATCAGCAAGCGCGTCGATCATGCCCTGGATCGGGCCGAAGCCAGTTCCCCCTGCGACAAAGATCCGCGGACGGACCGATTCCTCATCGATGAAAAAGCGGCCCAACGGCCCCTCAAAGCGCAGTAAATCCTTTTCTTTCAGCGCTGAGAAAACGCGCTCTGAAAATGCGCCGCCGGGTAGATGGCGCACGTGGATCTCGATTAACGCATCGTCTGCGGTACTCGCGATCGAATAGCTTCTACGGCTGCCATCGCGCAACAGAATGTCGAGGTATTGGCCCGGAAGAAACGCCAGCTTTTCGGTAGCGGGCAGCTGTAGGCGGACGATCATGACGTCCGGTGCAACCTTCTCGAGGGACGCAACGCGGCACGGCAGCGTTTTGACGACGATGTTTTTCGCAGCGCCGATCTCACGAATTTCGATCTCGAGATCATCGAGCGCGACCGCTTGACAGAACAACGCATAGCCGTCGGTAATTTCGGCTTCGGTGATGCCCGGTGGCTTACGCGGGCCATGATCGACTTCACCTGACAAAACGCGACCCTTACACGACCCGCAAGCGCCATTGCGGCAGCCGTAAGGGAACGCGAAACCTTGCCGCAGCGCCGCTTCGAGAATCCGCTCATCATCATCGACTTCGAAGCGATGTCCACTGGGTTGAATCGTGACGTCAAACGCCATTTAGCCTGCTCCTGATTGCAACAGGCTTCTATTTTGCCGACTCACCAGCCGGACGTCGCAAACCCGGACACACCATCGAACTCCGACGACTCGAGCGATGCGGGGCGCGACCCAGCGGCACGCGACCGTTTCCGACGTCACCTGCCATCCAATGCCCGTCGTCGCAGAATCAACGCAGCCGCCTCTACCCACTGACCGCGGGAGCGAGAAAACGCTACGCGCTCACCCGCGACGACCGATCCCACTGCTCCCTCGCATCACGGGGTCGAGACGCCACCCATCCCAAGGAACGTCAATCCACCCATAAGGAATCCGATCAGCACGAAAAAAATCTGGATCAACATCACGACGCCGAAAATCGTGAAGTAGGTCTTGAGCTTCACCAAGGATTGACGCGCTTCGCGTGAGTCATGTGTCTCGTAAGCGCGTTGCGCCGCGCCCGCCGCCTGCATCAACATGACACCCGCCCAGATGGGAATCCACGCAAACAGCAAGCCGACGATCGTCAACGCCACGAGAATGCCTGAAAGGATCAGCAAAACGCCGATCAACTTCATCCAGAACTTGGCGCGGAACAGCGGCTCAATAATGTCGACGAGAGGAAGTTCGTGGGTCGAAGGTTGTGGGTCGATGGACATCTAGCGTCTCCCGAAACGGAAACTCGCCAGGCCCAGCGCCAGACGAGCAAAAAGCCCTACGTTCGAAGGACCTATACCATAAACCGGATTCGCGGCGGCGGCCATCTGACAAAAGGCGGATGGCGACACTCATATCGTTCAACGCGGGGCGATCACCGAACGGCTGCGACTGTGATCGACAAAGGGGTTGTGTCGCCAAGCCTCAGGCCCTTGGTCTGGGCGATTGGAGGGTCAGGACTAAGGTGTCAAGAGCTCGAGACAGGCCAATCCGCGACCCTGCCATCGGCGACATGCGCCTCAAAAGAGGCCATCGGCATCGGTCGCGCAAATAAGTTACCCTGAAAACGATCGCAGCCCTCGGCCTGCAAAGCCGCCAGCTGCTCGGCGTTTTCGATGCCCTCGGCCACCACCGTCAATCCAAGATCATGCGCGAGCGAAATCGTGGCACGAACGATCGCTTTGTCGTTGGAATCACGGCCCAGATCCTCGATGAATGCACGATCGATTTTCAGTTCAGACAAGGGCATTCGACGCAGATAGGCCAAAGAAGAATATCCGGTGCCAAAATCGTCGATCGACCAACCCGCACCGAGTGCGCAGCACGTCTGCATCTGCCTGAGGATCTGATCCGACAACTGCACGACCACCGCCTCGGTCACCTCCAGAATCAGGCGACCCGGCGGAACCGCATGACGCTCGAGCCCGAGCTTGAGTCGCTCGACAAACGCCTCGGTCGGCAACACCAACGCTGACAAGTTAACCGAAAGCGTCCACTCGCGTCGCTCGGGCTGCGTCTGCCAAAGCGCGAGTATTTCGCAGGCGCGATCAAGCACCTGAAGCGAAAGCGGCTGGATCAGACCCGTCTGCTCGGCAACCGGAATGAAGCGCCCCGGTGAAACATAGCCGCCCGCCCCATTGGGCAGCCGCGTCAAAATCTCCCCGCCCACCCAGCGCCCCGAAGCATCAACCTGCCCCTGGATGTACATTTCGATCTCGTGCTTTTCCAGTGCCGCTCGCAGCATCCGTTCGATCGCGTCACGTTCAACCAATTCCGCCCGCAGGCGTGGCCGATAAAAGCTCGCCCGCCTACGGGCCTCGCGTTTCGCCCGCGCCAACGCCAGATCGAGACGCTGCAAAGCTGAGAGCTCGGTCTCGAGCGGATCGGGCTGTACCGTCGCGCCCGCGGTCAGCGACACGCGAAACTGGACACCCATCACCTCGATGGGCTGCGTGTTTAGGGCGTCAAGCAAATCCTGCACGCAGGCCGTCACCAATCGACCCTCACGATTGACGACGAGACCATCGCGGATCACGAATCCCTCGATAGCGACGACGATCTCATCGCTACCCAGGTGAAAGATCCGCGAGCGCGACGGTTTCCGCTCGTGATCGACAGTCAACTGGAGCTGCTCAAGTACCTCGATCAAACGGGTGCCCAGAGTTCGCAATAGCTCGTCACCGAATGTATGGCCCTGGAGATCGTTGATGACCTTGAAATGATCGATATCCAGGAGGACCAGAATTAATGGAGCCGCTGACACAGACCCATCACCGGGGGAGTGGCCAGCCTCCGCAGCATGGGCGGCGAGCGTTCGTTTCAATGCTCGACGGTTTGGCAAGCCAGTGACCGGATCCTGATAGGCCAGATCGAGCTGGGCTTCGGCGGTTGCGCGCTGGCGAACACTCTCGGCCATATTCGCCGCAGCTCGCTCGAGACGCTCGATTTCGGCCACGCGAAAACGTGCTGGCGCGAGCGTCATCGAACGACCGCTGGCCGATGCCTCGAGCTGCTCGATGGCCCGATTGAGCGAATCGAAGATCTGGCGACCGGAAAAAACCAGCAACGCAAAATTCAATGAGCCCACCACCGCGAGCGCCGCCAACGTGCCAGTGACGAGACCACGCTGGGCCTGACTTGAATCGGTGACGTCCTGCTTGAACTCGAGCCAGACCCGATCGGTCGACGCTGCCCGCGCCACCTCAGCCGTGGCCCCATCGCCAAGCTCCGCAGACGAAGACAACGGTGGCGCTTCCAGAATTTCGGCCGCGACGGGGAACCGATCAATGCGATAGAACCGCTCACCGTCTCTTTCACGCTCGATCGTCGCCCGCCCCTCATCACCCGCCGACCTGACGACCCGAACGCGGGTCTCGCGGTCGGAATCATTCCTCTCCAGCGCAGCGACGTCGACGGCCGTCGAAATCGCGACCACGGCCAGAATTCGACCGCGCTCGAACAGCGACAGTGTGACGACCGCTTCGAGACGCCCGTCGCGCCACGCCAGCGACCGCTTGGGTCGGCCATCAACGAGTGTCGACTGTAGCGCTTCGACCTGTGGCGCACCCGGTTTGCTGTCGTAGATGACACCCAGGACGGGGACTCGTACCACCAGACGGGAAATTGCACCCATACCCGACAGCTGATTGAAAATCGGATCGAGCGCGATGACAGGATCGTCACCGTCCAGCAGCGCGCGCCTAAGACCGGCGTTGCGGGTGAAGTGGCGATGCAGCAGCTCCAGTGATTCGTGATGCCGAACGATTTGCGCCTGCCAGATGATCCGATGCGCTTCGGCCTGCGCTGTGTCCGCCAGTCGATTGGTGCGATCGACGACCACCAGCAACGTCACCAAAAACACTAACGTGGCAAGACCGAATACGACGGCCACCAGGATCAACAGCACACGCCGCAGCGTCATGGCCCTGGAATGATCGCGGTCCAATGCTGTCGACGCCGCGCTCATTCGACGACCATCGCGCCAACGAGGCGGGAACAATCTCTTGGCCCCACCATGCCATCGTGCCGTCGTATCGGTTGCATGCTTCATTCCACAGGCAAGCCAGCGCGTCGCCACGCCGGAAAGCCGTCGCGAAAATAGGCGACATGAGTCCACCCCCAGGCGACTGCGAGACGTGTTGCCGCCTCGGTTCTCCAGCACAGGGCGGCATTGCAGTACAAGACGACCGGCCTGTCCTTTTCACCAACGACCGCGCTGAGATTTGCCTCGGTAAAACGATTGTCGGGGTGATCAGCGCGACTCATGATCGGCAGATTGACGGCACCCGGAATCCGCGACTGCTCATAATCACCGCGCACCCGCACATCAACGAACGGCACCCCATCGCGAAACATCGTCCAAGCGGTTGCGGCGTCGATCCGGGTCGCGCCCGAGACATGCTCCGCGGACGATTTTCTGGACATCGCATCAGAAGCGATGCCGGCATGATCACCGCCTGCAATCGCCGGGCGCGAACCGGCCAATGCCACCCAGGATATTGCCCCGACGACCCAAACCGTCACTTGCCGCCGTAACAGACTCATCGTCACGTCGCGAGGCTCACTGACCGCCGGAACGTTCCGTCGGTGTGCCCTCGTCGCGATAATCTCGAGCACACCCGGATAACTCGCCCGCAGGCGTCATAAGCGTCACTGCCCTTTCGATGCGCTCGCCACTCATAGAATCCACGCAAACGGTATCCGCGGAGGCGAAGCGCAGCGAATATCTGCCATCGTCGAGGCTCAGAGCCCCGCCATCGTCAGCCCAAGCGACACCCTCGTATACCGCCATCGCGCCCGACTGTTCGAGCAGCACAGCGCGTCCAAGCGAATCGCCGCCCTGTCCGTGGACCTCGAGCAACCAACCTGGCTCTTGCCCCACCGCACGTAACGCCAAACCGCGTTCTCGTCCCTCAGCCCACGGCGATCGTTCGCCCTCGGAGACAGCGCAATCGAGCGCATCGGACGACCGACCTGACGACATCGGAGCCTGAGTCCACAACGCCGTCTCACCCCGATTCCAGAATTCGTGGCCTTCGTCGTCGGCGTACCGCGCGCCGGAAGCCGCGACGACCTGTGGTAACAACCGCTGCCCCTCTCCGTTTTCCAGCACCACATGATTGGCCGAAAAACTCGCCTCGACGAGCAAGTCGCCACATCGAAACGTGACACGGGAACTCGGCTGAATGGGCTCGGCGACTTCCGCGCCCGCGGTGTCCACGACGGCTTCAATATCGGCTGCCACCCCCTGATCGTCGCCACTCAATTCAGCAACCCGCGGGGGGGCGGGTGCCGATTCTGGCGCATCACCACCGCAAGCGGCCAGCATCACAGCGGCCAACCCTGCGACCACTATCCCCCTCGAGGGACCACGAGAAGCCCGGCACAGGGTTTCAAGGTTCTTGTCACACGACAGCACATCGGCACGACGATCCATCCAACACTCCTTCATCAAAAGATGAGATAACGCCGAAAGACAGGCATCGCGAGGCGGCCGTGAAACCGAGACCGATCTGCTGCCCCAACTCGAAACATTGCTGGAGAGCATGCGCCATACACCTGAACTCGACAGCGAGACGCGATGACGGTGTCAAAATCAATCGCAACGAACTCAATCACTCGTCATCCGCGGCGCGGATCAACAGACTGCGCATTCAAAACGCTTCAGAGAAAGCAGCATAAGACGCGAACGAAATTTAACGCAACGCGCCTCAATAGCGCGCCACGCGATGTAACGAGTCATCAAGTGTGAATGCAGCACCGCTCGACATCGCGGAGCGCCAAGTGCTGCGCCGGCGTGAACACTCGAGAGACCGTTACACCGCAACCGCAACGCGTGAGCATCGAATTTCGACGCCATCACACCCGAGTATGGGTGATCGCCAAGCGTCCGAATCAACAATAGCCGTGGAGGTCGCGAGTGTCTTCAAGTCTCGCAAGTCCGCACAAACCGATTACCGCGAACGAATCGAAACCGAGCACATGTCGATCGAAGCCGCCGCGTGTCCCGATTCCTACACGACACGATCCGGCAGTGTCATATTCGGAGTCGGCCCTCACGTCGCCTTCGTCTCTCATGAGCGCCCGGGCCAACCGCATGAGGATCGCGCCGCCACCCTCGAGCCGCATCATTCGCCTCTAGGCTTGGCGCGCTGGGTTGCGCTCGCGGTAAGTGGATCATCAGGCCAAGGATGCCGAGGATATCGGCCACGTAAATCGCGTCGCACGGCGGCATAGCCACGAGCCCAAAATCCCGCAAGATCTTGCGTCACTGCCGCCGGGCGACCCGCAGGTGAACACAGCTCAATCGTGAGCGGCACGCGGCCCGCCGCGATCCGCGGCGTCACTGAAAGTCCAAACCATTCCTGCACCCGCGCGGCGACGTAGGCCGCGGGCGGATCGGCCAACGGTCGGTATTCGATCGCAGCACGCCGGCCGCTCGGCAAGACCCAATGCGTGGGCGCCAATTGCGCCAGAGCGCGCAGCAAACGCGGATCTTGCGCCATCAGCCAGGCGCCGACCGGCCACGCCCCCAAAGGATCAAGAGCGGCGATCTCATCGCGGCGGCTCAAGCCGGCCACCAATGGCACGAGCCACTGTTCGACGCTCGAGAGAACGACAGCTGGCGTGACAGACGGCCAGACCAAGCCATCCGTGACCCCAGCAGAATCAGTATCCGGCGCAGAAAAAACGCGATGCAAGAACTCGATTCGCGCCGCCAAAGCAGCGGCGGCGCTGGAACCCCGTGGCGGATCATCGAAATGCTCCAGCGTCCTCCATTCCGCGCACAGGCCCTCGACGAGCGCAGCACTCGCCGCTGGTGCATCGTCGCGCTCCAGTGGCACGCGGCAGCGCTCAAGCACCAACGCACCGATCCGTTGCTCGCGCCAAGCCTCGACCCGACCCGCATCGGCATGCCATATCAGGCCACGAGACTCACGTCGACCCGGTGCGTTGCTCCATGCACGCTCGGCCAGCGGCCAAACCCGGCGCGCCAACACGTCGTCACCGGCGTGGGCGCCAGCATTCACCTCGACGGCAACGGCTCCAGCGGCATCACGCAAAACGGCGCGATGCGATTCGCCCACCGAACCGTACGCACCCACTCGTGCCCAACGCCCATTGACCAGCCGGAGGCGACCATCCTCCAGCCTTGCGATTCGATCAGGAAAAGCGCGCATCAGCGCATGGCTCAACTCATTTATCAACGCAGGATCGGTTCGCACAGACCAACCGTCATGCATCGAGCGTCGCGTGTCATCGCGAACCGTATGATCGCGGCGATCGCTCGAGGCGCGTTCACGACTGGAATCAGACGTCGCCTCGGGAGCCATGGCACCCGAGGCGACACCACGCGCCGCGCTCATCGCTGCTCGGTCTCGCAGGCGTGTTGCGCGCGCGATGATATTCGCCAGCGTCTGGGGTGCCAGACCATCGACCGCAAAACCGCGACCTGCCCTGCGATTGCTCTGCCGATCAAGCGACACCCTGAGCAAGGCATCGAGGGATTCACGCAGATCCACTGCTGCGGTCGGGCTCGGAGCAGCCTCGAGCAACGCCGCCAGATGCGCTGCGGTCGTGAGCGCTCGATCACGCTCAAAGGCCGCGGCAGCGGCCGTTTGATCGACCATCGACAACAAGAGCCGCGCCAAGCGAGGGCTTGTTCCGGATTGCCACAGACGGCGGCCCTGCGGAGTGATTCGCGCGTCGTCATCGAGCGCGTCGAACCGGCGCAACAAATCACTGGCCTGCTCACAAGCCCCCGCAGGGGGCACAACCAACCAGGCCAGCTCCTCGCTCGTCGCGCCATAAGCCGCAATCGCCAGAATAGTCTCGGCCAAATCGCTATCCAGAAGCGAAGGCCGCAAGGCTCGCGGCCAGGCAGCAAACCGCGCCTCGGGATACAGTCGCAACACGTTGCCGGGCGCCGTTCGGCCTGCGCGGCCGGCCCGTTGCACGGCGTTGGCCTTCGTGATCCACCGCGTCTCCAAACGGGTCAAGCCGACGTTGGCGTCGAATCGCGGCCGCCGATGCAGACCGCAATCGATGACATTGCGCACGCCCTCGATCGTCACACTCGTCTCGGCGACGTCGGTCGCAAGAATCCAGCGACGACCCAGAAGCCCGGCACCCCGACACAACGCGGCGCGCTGGTGACGCGGCGACGTGCCCCCGTGCAGCTCGATGACGACATCCCGGGTCGGCAAGCGCGGCCGCAAAAGCTCGGCCAGACGCCGGATCTCCTGCACACCGGGCAAGAAGATCAAAACGTCGCCGCCACCAACCGCCCCGTCGTGATCGAGGGTCACCGACTGACCGCGGTCATCACTCAACTGCCCGGCGAGCGCGGTCGTCACGATATCGACCACACGCTCGAGGCCGCGCCGATCGAGCAGCAGGCGATCGGATGCCGCGCCCGCGTTCTGCCCACCGAAATGGGCCCCGACATGACTGACGCGCAGCGGATACACCCGACCGGGAATGTCGATCGACGTCAGCGCGCTCTCGGCCACCAAGGCTCGCTGCGCACCGGATGCATCCCATTGCTGGCTCAGGTCGTCGAGTTCGACGCTCGCCGACATCAACAGCACACGCAGATCCTCCCGCCACAGTCCACGCGCATGCCGCAACAAGGCCAGCAGCAGATCGATCGTCGCCGAGCGCTCGTGAAATTCGTCAAGTGCAACGCCCGCCACCCCCTCAAGCGCCGGGTCACTGACGAGCCGACGCAACGCCACCCCCTCGGTCATCACGATGATTCGCGACTGTGGTGATTCCTGATGTTCGTCGCGCGTGTGCAAGGCGATACGCTGCCCCACAGGCTCACCAAGGGACGACGCCAGACGTTCAGCCGCGGCCCGCGCGGCCATTCGTCGCGGCACGGTCAACCACCATCGACAGATCTGCGCCGGACCTGATCGAGCGGGCACAAAAGACGACTGCAACGAAGACTCTGCCGAGCCTTCGATCAGCCATAACGGGACACGAGTCGTTTTGCCGGCGCCAGGCGTCGCTGAAAGAACGACCGAGGCCCCCGGATGTAACGCCGCCAGTACTTTGGTGCGATAGGCATCGATGGCGAACTCAGCCGTCATGACTCCACTCGATTCCGTTGATCGGTCGGGGGCGTCGGGCGACAACCGTCGCGCCGTCGTCGCTCGACTGGCCTCCGCGCCCGGGCCTCACCCGAGCGCGATCGCGAGAATGCCGAGCATCGCCGCGACAAACCCGAGGCGTTGCAAGCCGGACAGGCGCTCGCGCAAAAACAGCCAGGCGGCGGCAGCCGTCGGAATCGGGCTCATCGCGCCGGCCACCGCTACGATCGAAAGAAAGCCCCCGCGCACGGCCAATACAAACGCGACCGTAGCACCGGCCTGTAACAGCCCAGCCAAAAGCAACAGCCCCCACAATCCGCGATCGACGCGCAGTGGCGGACGCCGCCACAACGCGACGCCGCAGAGTATGCCGCCGGCCATCAAAATCGAGACGACCACCGGCCACAGCGGATGCCCTGCCTGCGCCTGACCGAGAAACACAAACACCAGCCCAAAACCCAATCCCGCGACCGTCGCCTCGAAGAAGCCCGACGGCATCCGCCGCCACCAAGCCGGTGGCGGCAAACCGGGATCACGCGCCACGCCATGCACCGTCACCGCGCCACCTTGCTGCCCCCCAGAGACGAGCGCAATCGCTGCGATCAAAAGCGCCACACCAACCAACGCCAACCACGCCGGTCGCTCACCGAAGCCGAGCCCGACCACCACGGGCACGATTGCTGACCACACGCCAGTGATCGCGGACACGAGCCCGAAGCTTCCGCGGGCAAAACCGACGTAGTACGCGAGCAAACCGACGGCCAACGCCGCACCTGTCGCAAGCCCCCACACAAACGCGGATGGCGTCAACGGCCCGGCCATCAGCCATGCCAGACCCAGCAGCAAGATCCCCGTCGCGAGGGAGGAGAGCGTCGCCACCCAGAGCGCCGCGAGCCGTCGCGACGCCAGT
>JBKBII010000016.1:0-28163 GCA_046299415.1 Thioalkalivibrionaceae bacterium
CGTCGTTTGAGCAGATTGCACAGAATGGGTCCCGTCGGCGCTTGATTTCCCTGCAGCTCGCTTGAGCCAAATCAATGGGTCGTGGCTCGCCTCGCAGGCTGAGTAAGAATTCGCTAGATCGTCTCGCGCCTGTCGGTTGAGGCTTCGCGCTGAGTTTTTCAGCAGTGATGCGTTAGGCAGGGTTTTATCCCATTGCTTGAAAAATGGTTTTTGTCGGGTTAACCTGTACTCGCTGAAGGGAAACAGGGACGTTTCCTCGCCTGTAGCGTGAGCGAAAGGCCGCAGCCACATGGATCGTGGTGGGTTCAGTAAGGCCTCGCAGGTATCTGCGAGGCCTTTTTTTGTGCGCTACTCGGCGTTCTCTGGTCAGCTAGCGCTCGCTTCCAGCAAGGACGGTTAATCGATGGGCTTTTCGGACCAGTGATCGCAAGGACCTGTCTGGCTTGCGGTGATCCAATTCCAATTTCGCTTGCTGCTGCTAGTAAAGTACGCTTACCGCATAAGCGCCTACGGTAACCTGTGATAGGGGCGGTCGCTCTGCGGTCGGTTGAGGGGATAAAATTGCTAGTGGGTTTGAACGAAAAAAGCCCGAGGCTTTCAAGGCCTCGGGCTTTTTTTATGCTGCCGCGCGGTGATCTCAGGATGGTACGTTGGCCTTAAAAGCCGTCACGTAAAACCAAAGACGCGCGTTTAGTCAGGCTTAGTTAGCGACAACGTTGGCGGCGCTAGGACCTTTGGGGCCCTGTTCGATGTCAAACGTGACTGACTGACCTTCGGCCAACGATTTGAAGCCAGATGCCTGGATGGCGCTGTGATGAACAAACACGTCTTTCGAGCCGTCGGTCGGGGTGATGAAGCCGAAACCTTTCTCGTCGTTAAACCACTTCACGGTACCAGTTGCCATTTTTTAAAAACCTCTTTCCATTTTTGAAACAAGAACCTATGCGACATGCATCGGGTTCGACCAGCGTGATCAGACGGAAAAAGGGTGTCCTGAAAACAGCGATACCGGCGATTTACGCGACTGAACTTCGGTACGAAAAGCAAGATGCGGGGCCTATGATGCCTCATTTCACGTCGTTGTGCGCGATTTTTTTCAGCGTGAGAGCACTGCGGCGTTCGTTTTTCTAAAAGAAGGGGTTCCGATTTAGACTCGGGCGTGCAGTGCTGGCGCTGTTCAGCAATTGATGCAGCGATGTGAAAAATGAGGACCGTCGGCGGGAGTGACGAATTCGTGTGTCGCAGCAGTCGAGGTCGAATCGCATTTTCGGAAGTTGGTTTTGATTCTGGGACTCGGCGAGTGAGGTCGCGAAAGGGTGGCTGTTTTGGGTTCGTAGTGACCCAGGCGCGGAGTCTGCGCTGCAGATGAATGCCTAGGCGTGCGAGGCTAAGTGCTCGTGGCTTTCACGGGCGCCGTGATCGTAAGAAAAGCCACCGGCTGACGACGCCGAGGGTCAGAAGAAAGCTTCCTATTGGGTAGGGGAAAAGGCCAAAAGCGAACGCAAGTAGACTCGCAACCAGCATAACGAACAGAACGGTCAACACTACGTCCACAGCCCGCTCCCGTGTGAAAGTCCTATGTGTCTTGGGTCTTGAGCGCTAGGTGGCATTAGTCGTTGGCGAGCACTTGATTCACTCTAGCAGACGTGGACTTGGCGCATCGGGCTCTTGCCTGCACGGGCGATTCCCGCCGACTATCGTCATTGTGACCGAAAGCCACCCATGATGAGTCACGTCGTATTTTGAACCCGAACGGACGCATGGACGGTACAAGTCAAGGCGAGATGCGTGAGCGGCGACCAATCGAATAGTCTTTTTTGGCGTGCTGGAGTGAATGATCAGGACTCTTGTGCGTCAAGACTCAAGCGCATCGTCATGCAGTGACGGTCACCTGGGCCGAGTGGATAGGCGTCCTCAAGGACGTTGGCGACCTCGGCACACAGGGTGTGACGGTATTGATCATCAGGCATGTCGGCGAAAGCTTTCACGCCCTCCGGACCTGGATTCCACAACACACTGCTCGCAGCACCTTCCCGTTCGATAAGAATCGTGCGCCGGCCGTCATTCAGCGATTGCGTCGCGGTTGTGCCCAGATAGATCGTCTCCATTGGAGTCGTGACCTGGACATCACCAGACTGGCTCGAGCACGAGCTTAACGAGAGCTTGTCGATGACGGTTGCGCTTGAGTATCCGCGTGCAATCACGCGAGCGGCATCATCGACGGCGAAGTACGTGTGAAAGGCTTCCGACACAATCCATTCACGATCGCTGCGGTTTTCGCCTGTGAGCTTCAATTCGAGGCAATCGCCGAGCGTCACGTCAAGTTCGAGATGGAAGTCGTGGGGCCAAGCCTTCCGGATGTGTTCGGATGAGCTTAGAGCGAGGGTGATCTTTGTGGCTTCGTTTGTTGCGTGCTCTGCTGTTACCACGGACCAATCAAAGTACCGCGCGATGCCGTGACCCTTTTTACTGGCGTCGCTCGCGTCTTCTCCAAGTGCTGTGGCGTCGTAGGAACCGAACCAGGGCCAGCATACTGGAACGCCGCCCCTCACTGGTTTTTGACCATCGTAAAGCGCCGTTTCGCTGACCCAGATGAGGTCATCGCTTAGCCGACCGTTGATTCGTGGCTTGTAGCTGAGCAACGTCCCGCCGAATGTCGTAAGGCTTGCTTCACCATGATGGTTCCGTAGATCGATCATCACGAGCGCGTCCCGACTTGAGAATTTGACGTGATCATTTCCGAAGCGGTCGTTGAGTTCGTTGACTCGATCTTGCACGGCGGACGCGTTGGTCAAAGCTGACTCCTTAAGTCGTCGTTGGAGCTGGTTGAAAGCTACATTCATTTTGAAGGCTAGCAAAGAACGGTTTGAATGGTGCGGATTGACGTATCGGACTGTGATCGGTGTCTGCCAAGAGGGTCGAGATCAGGCCCATTGAATGGCGATGCCTGTCGCCCACATACCGGACAGATTTATCAACCCGAACCCAGGTTCAAAGACGCGATAGTTGGCGAGGCAGGTCTTTTGAAAAATGGGGCATGCTTGGTGGTCTCGTAAATTCATTTCACACGATGACGGCGTATTTCGCCGAGTGCAGCGGCACAACGAAACCTGGAAGTTTGTCGGCGGTTTTGCGGCACCATTGTGACGACGCCAGGCCAAACGATTTTTGGCCCGAGAGGCCGGGTGCCTTTCGAGATCGCAACCACTGAAAGTACCTCGGTTCAGCTTTTGAATTCACGGATATATCGAACGATATTCCTCGGTCATGCCGGCCTGCTGGCCGATTCTCGTTACGTACCACGCTCTTCTTGAGTATCTTTTTTCGCCTAGACGTATCGAGAAAGTCTTCTCGTTCAGTATGTGTTGGAACTCTGATATACACTAGGCGTTGTATTAGAGATAAAGATTCGCGAGACAGTGTTCCGTAAATACGACAGGTCATGGCGGTCACCGCGAGGTCATCACCAGATCCGTCGATACTCGCATCATCCCCATGCGAGAGGCGCTCTGTAGCGTTTTTTAAAGTGGTCCGTTCGCCGTCGGGATCGACGCCGGCCGACCCCTGTTCTGCCGCGGGACCTACCGCGCTCGGTGGCAGCAGGCGGCCCCACCAAGACGGATTCAATCGGCTTGAAAGGGAGATTGCCATGTCAGTCAGTACATTCGAAAACATTGACGCAGCTACGGCACGTTGTGAGGATTGCCTTCCTAAAGGGTGCACGATCCTGCCGCGCAAGATGGTTGGATCAATGCTCGTCATTGCGGCTGCCGCTCTAGCCGGCTCAATCGCGCAAGACGGGCGCGCGTTGGGTGCGGTCGGGTCTTTTGTCGGCGTGGACCATTGGTTCCTCGGTGAAGCCCACACTGTGGACACGCACCCCCTGCGTTGATCGCTGTCGCCTGCGCGCAGGGACTCTCGGGCTACCCCGACTGCGACGCTTGAATGGCTCGAGGTAACGGCGGCCCTGAAACGAGAGCACCTTGGTCACGGCCCAGACCTGCAGTCAAGTCGACAAAAAAACGGTCTCGCATAGGACCGGTATCAGGCACGCTGGCCGACGGCGACCGCTGCGTCTCGATGATCGTTTTGAGCATTGTGCGGCCCTTCGAACGGGGCTCCGTATGACGTCGCCGCCATGCGGCCGTTCGGATTCAGGTGCGCGCCGCAAACGTGATCCGCCCTGGCATTTTTCAAACGCCCCCAAAGTACAACGGTTTTGGCTGTCAGCGTCGCTTTCGGGCGACTGATACGGGGCCTATGTGCGTGCTTCACGCGAGTCGAGCTCTGAAGCTGAAACGGCTGTGGCGTCATCTGTGCTCCTAGAGTGAAGTGAGCAGGCTCTGGACGCTCGCAGTTGACCGGTGTCGGGTTTGTGAGCGGCGTCGCCGCGCGAGCATGGGTCACGCGCACACGGGGCCGAGTGTTGAGTAAAGGTCGATGGATTGATTCCGAGTAGATCTGGCACTCTTTCCTCGGCGCCTCACTTTGGTGATGCAAGGCATGTTCGATTCTGTCGAACGAGGATGCCGCGTTGTTTGCTTAATGAAAAATCCCGTCCTCTTCACCGTCGCGCGCGCTAGCTCTCGTGCTCTGTCGCTATGACCCGGTCGGATTTAAGCAAACTAATGGTCAAGATCGTGTGTCGGCAGCCGTATCATCTCCAAGGGAACTCTGGACGAATGGCCCCGCGTTCGCGTCACTGCCTCGGAGGTTGTAAATGCGCAAGAATCTGCCAATCACTCAGCAAGAATATCGGATTCCTGAGGATCGCAGCCTCATTTCGTCCACGGATTTGAAAGGCAGAATTCAGGCGGCGAATAGTGCATTTGTCGAGGTCAGTGGTTTCGATGAATCCGAGCTGCTGGGGTCGGCGCACAACATCGTTCGCCATCCCGATATGCCCGAAGCGGCATTCCTCGATATGTGGGAGAACCTGAAAAACGATCGGGCTTGGATGGGGTTGGTTAAAAACCGACGCAAAAACGGCGATCACTATTGGGTGCATGCCTTCGTTACGCCGGCGTTCGAAAAGGGTGAGAAGGTTGGCTACGAGTCGGTTCGGTTTCCGCCGACTCGCGAGGACATCTCTCGCGCGGAGAGGCTTTACCGACGGGTTAGCTCGGGCGCACGGGCGGGCCGACGATGGTTTGAGCCACTTGCGATTCGGTGGCCGGCGTTGACGATGGGTTCACTCATCATCGCAGTCTCGTGGGGGCTGTTTGGTCCGCAGACGCTGACGGCCTCATTGATCGGTTTCTTGCTGATCATCGCGCTAGCAGCTGTGGGCGCAACGGCGCTGACCGCTCCTTTGCAACGCATTTCGGAGCGCGCTCGGGCCGTCATCGATAATCCTCTTATTCAGAAAAGTTACGCCAACGCGTGGGGTGAGGCCGCAGAAGTCGAGGTGGCGTTGCGTTTCCTTGAAACACGAGTTAACGCGATTCTTGATCGAGTAGGCGGTCAATCCGGTGACGTCGCAGAGACAGCAGCGGTCAATGCAGAAGGCGTCCACAATACGGTCAAGGCCGTAGAGCGGCAGCAGGGCGAAATCGATCAGGTCGCAGCGGCCATGAATGAAATGACCGCGACGATTCATGAGATGGCAAGCAATTCGACGCTTGCAGCCGACGCCGCCAACCGTGCAGATGATGAAACGCGTTCTGGGCGACAAGTGGTTCAGTCCACGATTGATGCCATCGACGCGATGGCGCGCGAGGTCGAGTCAACCGCTCGGGCACTCGCTGAGTTGCGGCAGGACACTGATGAAATCGACAAAATTCTTGGCGTAATTCGTGGAATCGCAGAGCAGACCAATTTACTGGCGCTGAACGCGGCGATCGAAGCTGCACGGGCCGGCGAGCACGGACGCGGCTTTGCCGTGGTTGCAGATGAAGTTCGCACGCTTTCACAGCGCACCGAAGAATCCACTGTGACGATTCGCACGATGATTGAGCGCCTGCAGCGGCGAGCTGCAACGGCCGTTGATGCGATGCAGGGCTCTCAGAAGCGAGCAGAGACTGGCGTCGAGCAGGCAGGAAGAGCGGGTGACTCGTTGTCCCGGATCGCGGAGGCGGTCTCGCAAATCAGCGATATGAACACTCAGATCGCGACCGCAGTTGAAGAGCAAAGCGCCGTGTCCGAAGAGATTAATCGCAATGTCACGCGAATTCGAGACGCTGCGACGGAAACGCTCGATATTGCAGGTCGCTCAGGTCAGCTTGCCGATCAATTGACGCGTCAGTCAGACGGAATTCGTTCGCTGATTCAACGTTTTGCGATCAAATCCAAGGGTTGAGTGAAGTTTTGCGTTGGCGTCCGCTCGTCCCTCTGTGGCTCGAGCGGTGCCTGCTGGGTGCGGACACCGTAATGCGTTTGACGCGGGGAAAACTGTGGTGACCGGCTTTTTTAAGTAGACATAAGCGGATGACGGGTTAGCGGCCGCCGCCGAACATGCCTTTTAATGCTTCCTGGGCTTCGGGTGAGTTCATCGTGTCCATCAACATCTTCATCGCGTCTTGCATGTTGATATCGCCCATACCCTCCGGCATCAATGAACCCTGACGTAAGCCGTCCAAGGAAAAATGGGCTGCGTTGATCTCAGAATGATCGACGCTTGTCAATTCAAAGATGCCTTCGTCGGTGTTCAGGCGTAGAGGCGTTCGCTCCTCGAAGCGTTCGTCAGATAGGCCGGCAAGCACAGCGTCTCCCGCCGCTGGCGCGATGTCCGAGAATCGGCGCGAAATTTCGACAAAGGCCCTCTGCAGTTCGTCGAGTCTTGCGTCGTTCGTCAAGACCGCAGTCTGATTTTGGTCGTCGTAGGAAATTTCGTAGACGGTGCCTTCGAATCCCGCGATCCTTTCGCGTTGTTGAGTCCGGGTCACGCCAAGGCGCGCCGGGTCAAAAGCATCTTCGTCGTCAATGAAAGCCGCCATGACGCTTTGCATCATTCCCTTCATTGCGCCGAGATCGATGTATTCATCGCCTTCGATCGCATAGATATTGTCGTCGCGAAAAAGGAGCGCTCCACTTTGACCGTCGAACTGGCCCTCAAAGCGCATGCGCTTTTCGCTTTGGAACCGGATGGTCATGGTCTCGCCGGAGTTGATGTCGCGGTACTCGGCCGTGATGTCGGCCGCGACGTTGTGTTGACCCAGCGCGACACCACTCATGACGAGCAGAAGGCTCATCGCCAGCCTGCGCGGTCTGCGGGAGCGGTTGTGACATGAGCTGACGCTTGCTCGGATACGTGGGTTGCTCATCTGAACCTCGATGTGTGATTCGAAAACATGATGCTGCGGGCCGATGACGGCGTGTATCGATTTGGCTGAATATGCAACTGAATGAATTCTCACCGCTGCGGAGGCGGAGTGCCCTGATTGTGTTCAGTCGTTGCTTCACGCGCGCCGTTGCCATCAGGCGATCGCGGGTGATCGATTGAGATCGGTTCTGTGAGCGAGGTGTTGTTCACTCCTGCAGCCGCGGTGTGTGGCTCAGTCGGGGTCGTCGTCTGCGGCGCGACAAAGCCGACAGCTTTTTCGCCCATCTTGCGAAACTGCTGGCTGGCGCCATCGAGTCGTGCCGTCCACTGAGGGTTAGGCGTCTGACCTTCTGTGACTTTGAAGTAGACCTGAATCAAGGCGGCCATGGCAAAGGGATCGACGAGCGCTGCTTTGAGTGCAATGGCGGCCACTAGCGAGATCACGAACGCCCAGACGCTTGCGCTGCCGGGGAAGAGACCCAGAGCACCGATCGCGGGCAACATTACAACGAGGAAGATGACGGCCGTGAGGCCCCAAACGATGAACGCTAAAAAGAGTGCATTTTTCAGCATTGTTTTGTAGTTCTGGGCGTACAAAACCAGTGCCTCGCGCGATGAGTGCCAGGGATTGGTCGACTGGGTGTGAATGTTGTGCGCGAGGATTACTTCATCGACGTAAGTCAGCGATAGATTGATGACCGTCGTTACAAACTTCATGATGGCCTGAAGTGCTGGGACAGGAAGGAGGGTGGCGATGCCCATCAACAGGCCGTTGATGACTTTCAGGACGCCCTTGATGAGTTGATCGATTGCGAACAGTACAGATGATTCGACAAAGCGGTTTTTGACCTCGGTCGTGGCGTAGCTGATCTGACCGCGCCCATCAGGGATTGGGCGATCGTTCATCAGGTGTACCAATACGGCGATGTGTCCGGCCTTGACCAGATAAAGAAGATACTCGCGCAGGAAATAAATCACGCCCGAAACGAGGCCGAAGCCGGTCAGGCCGCCCCAGAATGTCCATCCGGCTGGATTTTCTGATGAGCGATCGAGCAAGTAGCCGATCCCTGCGCCGCCGCCTGTGGCGATGATGTAGGCCAGCGTGATCGAAAAAAAGATCACAAGGCGCAGGAGAATGAAAGGCAGGGTTCGACGAAGCAGGCCCAGGGTGCGGGTGATTGAGAAATCGATCATGCGAGAGGTTCCGTTCGCGTAATTCCCATGATCCTAGCGATGAGTTTTGATCGTGTCCAGATTTTGCCTCGCGGCAACACGGGCGCGAGTCGCATCGATCGGTTGCATCAAAAAGTCGGGTCGCCGGTCCGTTGGTCTCGACTGCTCTCGGCATCGTCCAAGGCCGAGTGATGTCTGGGGCTTTTAGTCTGTCGGAGTCCAGGCAGCGCGGCCGAAGTCAGAAGGGCCAGTCCCGATTGGCCTCGAGCAGGATCAGTTCAAGTCCGGCGGCCTTCGCTCGATGGTCTCGGTTCGTGCTGCCCCGCGTGAGTCGCAGCCCGTTCATGTTCGCCCGCGGGGACACAGGACTTTCCCGCGAGGAGTAGGAGATTTAGTGAATGCGTAGCGTTTGGGATTTTTTCATCGAGGCCTCGAGGCGCTCACCAATCTCGAGACATGACTCGAAGTTGTTGGCCAGGAACGCCCGGGGAGTCAATGGGGGCGGCGCAGCTGCGTCAGCGGATGTGGAGCGGGAGCCGTGGTCTCGGGGCGCCTGCTGCGCTTGTGGGGCTTGACGCCACAAATCAAATCGAGTCTCAAATTGTGTCGGCCTGCGAGCTCGGCGGTCCTGAAGTTCGGCCTTCGAGAACGAATCGGCACCATGAAGTGGTGGGTTGCGCTCTTCACGGTGCTCATCGGCGTCAAGAAAATTGTGCTCAGAAAATGGTTTTAGTGTTGTTTTGTACCCCTATCCGGAGCAACTAACCTCGCCGTCTTACTGAACCTTGCCCGGCACCACCGTGAAGCCAAGCGCATGCCAGTCCTGCATCCCGCCGCGGTACCACTTGAGCTTGTGTGCGGGATAGCCGAGGTTGATTAGAGTGCGGATGTTTGTCGGACTCTGTCCGCACCATGGGCCATTGCAGAACAGTACGAGGGTTTTCGCATTCGAGAAATCGTAGAAGTCGCCGTCGAAAAGGACGCCGAAGTCCATGAGGATGCTTTGCACGTCCAACGGATCGGCGCCGGACGCGAAGTGTAGACGGTTCCAAGGTAGGTTTTCTGCCGATGGAACGGTGCCACGCGCGAATTCGGGTGGGGTTCGTGAATCAATGACCAAAACGTCATCATCTTGACCGGCACGCTCAAGCCAGTCGAGAAATTCGAGTTCACCGAGGGTTTCGATACCGTTACCGAGGCTCATGGGTTGAACGCAGAACGGCGGACACTCACGAGACGTTAGCGAGAAACCAGGGTCAATCGTGGCGAAGGTGTCCTGATCGCGTTGAATCGTGACCGTTTCACCGTCGTGGATCACGTCGATCGATTCGAGTGAGGGGGTGATCTTGACCTCCATGGCGTGAGCGTTGCCGGTCGTCAGGATCAGGATTGCCGATGCCACGAAAACGCGCGCTGCGTTGTGGCATAACGATCGCGGATGGTGGGGCGATGACGAGGCGGTCAGCGGTGAAGGGGTCGGTTTCATGTCGGGTCTCCTGAGATGGGGTGGCCGGCGCACTTTCGGCGAGTCGTTGCGGTGGGTTTCAGGCTTTGCCCTGAAGTTGGGCCACGACGGATTCGTTTTCCAGCGTCGAAGTGTCCGACGTGATGTCCTCACCTCTCGCAATCGAGCGTAGCAGTCGCCGCATGATCTTGCCCGAGCGTGTCTTCGGCAGGCCCTCGGCAAAACGAATGTCATCTGGGCGGGCAATTGGGCCGATTTGCTCGCCGACCCACGCCCGCAGGGTAGCGATCATCCGCTCGGCGTCTTCGCCGGTGGGTCGTTCACCCTTAAGGGTCACGAATGCGACGATGGCTTCGCCTTTCACGTCATGCGGACGGCCGACCACGGCGGCTTCGGCAACGGCTTCGTGCGCAACCAGCGCAGACTCGATTTCCATGGTGCCGAGACGATGGCCCGAGACGTTCAAGACATCGTCGATACGCCCCATGATCCAGACATTGCCGTCGTCGTCGCGTCGCGCCGAGTCTCCAGCGAGGTAAAACCGTCCGCCAAATTTGGGCCAGTAGGTTTCACGATAGCGTTGATCGTCGCCCCAGACGGTGCGAAGCATATGGGGCCACGGCTTTTTGATGACGAGATAGCCGCCTTGATTCGGGGGCAGGCTTTGCCCGTCTTCGCCGACAACGTCGGCCATGATGCCGGGGAGTGGATGCGTGCAGGATCCCGGCGTGGTGGTGGTGACGCCGGGCAGCGGCGCGATCATGTTGGCGCCGGTTTCGGTTTGCCACCAGGTATCCACGATCGGGCAGCGCTCGTTACCGATGACGCGGTGGTACCAGATCCAGGCTTCTGGGTTGATCGGTTCGCCGACGGTTCCAAGCAACCTCAATCGGCTTAGATCGTACAGTTTTGGGATCGCGTCGCCCGCCTTCATCAAGGCCCGAATGGCGGTCGGTGCCGTGTAAAAAACGGTGACGTTGTGATCGGCGCACATTTTCCACCAGCGCCCCGCGTCGGGAATCGTCGGCACGCCTTCGTAGACGACCTGGGTCGCGCCAACAGCCAGCGGGCCGTAGGCGACGTACGTATGGCCGGTGATCCAACCCACATCGGCGGTGCACCAGTACACATCGCCGTCTTTGAGATCGAACACCCAGCGGTTGGTGAGGATGGCTCCGAGCAGAAAGCCGGCGCTCGAGTGTTGAATGCCCTTCGGTTTGCCGGTTGAGCCCGATGTGTAGAGCAGGAATAGAGGATGTTCAGCATCAACCCACTCCGGAGCACAGTCGACGTCTTCGTCCTCTGTTTCATCGTGCCACCAGCAGTCTCGACCCGGCTGCATGTCGATAGTGTTGCCTGCGCGGCGACAGACAATGACGTGCTCGACAGCGGTCGCGCCACTGGCGAGCGCTTTGTCCACCGCGGCTTTGAGCTCTACGATGCGGCCGCCACGGGTGCCGCCGTCGGCGGTGATCACGAGTTTGGCGCCACAATCGACGATACGATCTTTTAGCGCATCGGCCGAGAATCCACCAAACACCACCGAATGCGTCGCCCCGATGCGAGCGCAAGCCTGCATTGCGATGACAGCTTCTGCGATCATCGGCATGTAGATCACGACCCTGTCGCCGCGACCGACCCCAAGGCGACGCAAGGCGTTGCCAAGGCGCCCGACGTCTTCGTACAGATCTCGATAGGTCAGGCGGCGCACGTCGCCGTTTTCGCCTTCACTGATGATTGCGACCTGATTCGCGCGCGCCTCGAGGTGGCGATCGATGCAGTTGACCGACACATTGAGACGCCCATCCGCAAACCAGCGGTAGTGCGGTGCCTGCGAGTCGTCGAGGCCCTCGCTGAATGGTGTCTCCCAAGTGATGTGCTCCCGCGCCAGATCGCACCAGAACCCCTCGTAGTCCGTTTCCGCACGTGTGCGCAGCGCAGCGTCATCGGCCGGTTGAATGTTCGCCTTCGTGATGAAATTGGCTGGTGGCGGAAAATGACGGGTTTCGGTCAGAGTGGATTCGATCGTGTCGGACATCAAGCAATCTCCGTTTCGTCGTTGGTACGTCGCTACATCGTGCACGGCCGCGAGATCGCGCCAGAGGCGCTCGCCAATCCTCTATGTTCCGCGGTGGAGCTACCGTCTGACTCCGCGGGATGTGGCGAGCGGCCGCCGTGACGGTGGCCGGGGTCGCGCTCGACCCATGGCGTGTTCGTTGGTTTGTCGTCGATGGGTTTGGCGCTTTTGGGCTTTTTCCCGACGTGCGCCTTGGCGATGCTAGCGCTTTTTCATGGTGTGTTGCGGATTTCGTCGGCGAGTCGTGACGCCTGCGGTGGCGATGACGCCAATGCTGTGGCGCCAATTGTGGATCACGCGACGGTGTCCGGTGCACGAGCATGCGCGCCGGCTCGGTGTCGAGCGCGATGATCGAGGTGGTCGTGATCACCATGAAGAGGATGTCATCCGCGAGTGCCGATGGCCTCTTCGCCGGGTCATCGCGAGACCGGGTCTCGAGAGGTTCAATGGGCGGGCAGACGAGTTTTGAGCCCCTCATCCAAGATCAACGTCGGTGTGAGACGGCGCAGCGAATGAGATCCAAAACCAGGGTCGAGGCGCTGGGTCCATGCCAAGGTGTCATGGCGGAGGGGCGGTGTCGAACATCAATGCTCGACGGCGCGGTGGGTTGCAATGCAAGCCAGACTTCAGCGGTCGCGAGTGCATCGCTCAGGGCGCGGTGCGTGGGCATCGGCGGGAGACCCAGACGTTGGCGCAGGTCGGGTAGGCGGTAGGCGTCGTTGCGCGCGACATGGCCACGACGTTGATCGGCCGACAGTGCGAGCTCAAGGGTATCGATCCAGGCGAAGCGCGCCGGCGGTAGATGATTGCGATGGGCAATGTGATCGAGAAAGCGCCGTTCGAGGGTGGCGAAATGCATGACCCAGACGCGTCCGGCTGCGGCCTGCATCAAAACCTCGAGCGCGCTCGGGAGCGGTTCGCCGTGCGCGCGGGCGTCGTCGAGAATCCCGTGAATTGCAGCGTTTTCAGCGACGGCTGGGCGTGTCGAGTGGACGTGAATTTCGCGCGCGAGGTCGGTGCGAATCCAGTGGCCGTCGATCGGAATCCAGGCAATCGAGAGGAGATGGTCGCGGGCGGGATCGAGACCAGTGGTCTCAAAGTCGACGGCGATGTACGCGGAGTGCGCCGATGGATCGGCCAGGACGGTCGGGTCCTTGTCGACTTGCGATGACCGCGTGTCGACCACCCCGGCGCATGATTTTGGTGTACGAAAGCCCTCGCCCTCGTGCGGTGCCTGACGGGCCAGCATTGGGGCGTGAAGGGCGCGCCACGCACGAATGAGTTGCGCGCGTTGCGAAGTCGTTCCCGTCGGTGAATCGGAGCACTCTTGCTGCAACGATGATTCGAGTTGCGCAAAAGTGCATCGGCGGATCGTATCGAGCGCCCATCGTCGCCACGTCAGCCATGAGTGCGTTGAACGGCATGGGATGGGGATGACGGGGGGCTTTTTAATCGGCATGCTCATCGGCGGTGGCCGCAAGTCGGTGTGGTTGGGGAAGTCGCGAGGCGTGACGGGTGTCGGTGGTCACGGGGATCAAGCGTGGCGACGACTGTTGAGTCGATGGTTGGCGTCAGTTACGGATTCTCGACGCGGCTGCGAGGCTCGAAAGTTCGGCTCCGGTCGGCCGCTGTCGCAGCGGGTTAGCGTTCAACAGTCGGTGTGTAGGCGCCGCCGATCGATGGCACAGACGCGCCGCCGGGTCTGATCAACGCTCGGGTCTGTCCATTGAGGCAAAATTTGGGCGCTCGCGTTCTGCGTCTGGGTTGGGCTCAGGTCGGTCGGCTGTGTACATCGGTCAATCCGACACGAGTGGATGCCGATCACCGATGATGGGCGAGGATTGCGAGCGCGAAGTTCCACAGGCCGCGAATGTCAGGTTGGCAGGCCTTCGCGGGCCACGGCGTTGGCGGTGGTAGTCCGGCAACGGCACGCCGACCGAGCAGGCGATGGGTGCGCAGCCACGCTTCGAGCAATCCGCTCCATTCGGTCGCGGTTATTGGATCGGGTTGGAAGCCGGCTGTTGCGGCCTGCGAAGGGTGTTGCTCCACGCCATGCCTGTTGTGCGAAGAGAGGTTGCGCAACAATGCCCTCAGGCGGGCCTCTGTCCCTCTCTCGCGCAGGCTCGTCTCAAGTTTTTTTAGCGTGATGGGTTCTGCGTGCTGGCGAGCGAGGTCGGCGATCGGTCGGAGAATATGGTCGATTACGTTGATCGCCGGATGCTCGCGCATCTTGCGTTGGCGCCATGCCTTCGGCGTCGGAGCATGGCGTCCCTGCGAGGGGTCGAGTCGGTCCATTGAAATCCACGCGCTCACCGTGATCGTGCTCATGATCGTGGCGTTGAACTCTGTTTTGGCCGTCGATTGGATCCGAGGCGAATCCGGAGGTACAGGGAGCAGGTTGAGGTCGCCATCTCCGAAGTGAGCCTGTAGCCACTGCGCGACCTTGCATTGCGTTGTGGATCGCGGCCAGAGCGGTGCGGCACCGGGAATGAGATCGGTGAGATCGAGTTGCTCGAGGGCGCGACGTGCGGCCTCCTGACCGGGTTCGAGATGTGCAACGAGTTGCTCACAGAAGCGCCGGACGATCAATGCCAGTAAGGCGTCGATTTCATTTTGCGGTCGATTGCGTCGGTGCAGGGCGATGTAGAGGTCGTACAGGCGTGGTCTGAGCCGCTGCAGCCGTTCGAGGTCGGGCGCTGTTGCGATCTCGCGTTCGAGCGTAAGCGCTTCAGTTGCCTGCGTCTGACTCAGCGCCAGCGCGGTCACCAGACCGATGACCATGGCGTTGTCTGCCGCGGCGGCTTGACCGCGGCCCGAAGGGCGTTGCGGGTGCACGGCTATCGGTGGTCGGGTCGATTCGCCTGATGCGCGATTCGGCTGTATGGATTGAATCGTCGCCACTGCAGCCGTCGATGTTGGGGCGGTTTTGGCGATGGGCGAAGCACTCGGCGAGGGGCTGTCTTGGGGTATCCCCGGGGTCTCGATGTCGTATGCGGGAGACCTGCCCGGTTCAAGAACGACAGGCATGTGATGGACGCCGTATTCGAGCATATGCAACTGAGCCGTCATGCGATCGACGGTGGGTGCGGTGATACGCAGCGCCGTCGACATCATTTCGGTGACGGAGGACGACGGCGCCCGACCCTCGGCGATGGCACGTCTGAGGTCACGATCGGTCATGATGCCGCGAACACAGGCCCAGGCCACCGGATGGTGCCGATCGGCGCATAGCGTCATGGGGTGTGGCGGCTCGTCGAGGACTGATGCTGGCTGCCCCGGGGCGCGATCGGCATGTGGACGATGGCTGGTGCTGAAAATTAACGGCGTGAGTCGAGGGGCTAGCGGGTGGGCGGGATCGATCAGTAACACTGCACCGCTACGGTGGTGCTGCATGACGGTCGCAATGTCGCGCAGAGACTGAGTGATACTGCCGAGCGGGAATGGCTGAATCAGTGGCGAAATCGTTTCCTCAGTGGCGGCGGGCGCGAGGAGCCCAAAGTCTGCGGGTGCTGAGTCACGCGCGTCGGCGTCCAAGGCTCGAGGCGGCCACCGGGCAGGAGTCGTTGGCTGGTCAGCCGCCAGGGGCGCATGGGTCTGCTGCCTGTGGGCGGAAGGGTCCGCGCGACTGGCGCGATCGTGAGTTGCGCTCGTCGCCTCATCGGTGTTCCGACCAGGTCGGTCGTTGTAATCTGGCGCCCGTTGTTGATTGGCGTTGCTCGTGAGGGTGTCATGCTCGGCGAGCTGCACCGCGAGTGCGACCATTGCGGCGTCGTCGAGCGCGGATCTCGATCGATGAAGCTCGTGCTCGATCGAAGTTGTCCCGGATTCGTCGTCGGAGATGCTGATCGAGGTTGCATCGGTGTGCTGCGGCGAAACACGGCGAACACGACTGAATGGGTCGTCGACGGTGTTGGAGGCTTCAAGGCGCTCCATGCGATCGCCCTCGTGTTGAGGGCGAAGTCGCCATGGTGCAATGACTTCTTCGTAGGCGTGGAAGACGACGTGTTTGTCAACGCCGAGGTGAATCAACGACGAGATTTTGGCGTCTGTTGGCATGGGCCCGTCGGGGCTTGCTGGCCATTTCAGAGCCAGTAACAGGGCATCGGCTTCAATGTGGATGGCCCATATGTCGTCGCCGTTCGTGGTTTTAACGGGGGAAGCACGGCGGTTTTTCCTTGTTGTTGGCGAGATAAGGACGGCATCACCCGTGGTCCAGATTCGAGATACATGGGGATGGTCGACGCGTAGGCGGCCGGTGCGCAGGATCCAAACAACCGCATGTCCGCTCCAGTCGGACGGTGGAACGAGGGGCTGTCCACGACGGACGTAGCATTCGCGGATTCCGGCCGCCAGCGATCGCTGTAATGTACGGGAGGCTCCGTGAAGCCACGGCGTCGCTTGTAACCATTCGCAAATGTCGTCAAGGCTCGAATAGCGCCCTGATGTCATGTTTTGGCCTCAGCCCGTTGCAGGCGGTGGGTGTGGATTCACTGGGAATGCGTCAGTAAGCGCCGCGACGTTGGTCACCGCGACGCTCGATCGATTCGAACGCGCCGACAACCCTATGTCGAGTTGAATCGCGGTACGTTCTGCAAAGGTGTCCGAACAATCAAAAGAAAAAAAGACCGCGATCCCCAAGCCGATAGGTCCGCGGTCCTTGATACAGCGATGTGTGGGGCCGAGTTTGAAACAAAGAACCGGAGATGACGTGCGGCGGCGGGATCAGCCGACCCCGCCGTCGCCCCCGTTCAACGCGGAACGCGGACGTTCTCGACGAGGTCCTGGATATGGCTCGGCGGCGGTGCGGTCAGTTTCATCACGATCAGTGCCGTGATGACGTTGAGGATGGCGCCGATGGTGCCGAAGCCCGTCGGATTGATACCCAAGATCCAGCCTGTTGCATTGTCCGGCAGGACATTGGTGCCTGGAACGAAAAACCAGCCCTTGAACAAGAAGATGTAGACCAGAGTCGTCACCAGGCCGACGAGCATTCCGGCGATCGCGCCCTCACGGTTCATGCGTTTGAAGAAGATGCCCATCATCAGCGCCGGGAACAACGAGGCTGCGGCCAGCCCGAACGCCAGTGCGACGACTTCAGCGGCAAAGCCCGGAGGATTCAGGCCGAGGTAGCCGGCCAGCAGGATCGCGCCCGCCATAGCCACGCGTCCGGCCATCAGCTCGGCCCGTTCCGAGATCCTCGGCATGAAGACGCCTTTGAGCAGGTCGTGCGAGATCGACGATGAAATGGCGAGCAATAGGCCCGCGGCGGTTGACAATGCGGCCGCAATACCGCCGGCAGCGACGAGTGCGATCACCCAGTTCGGGAGGCCCGCGATCTCGGGGTTGGCGAGCACCATGATGTCACGGTCGACGCGCAGCTCCGATCCCGTCCAGCCGTATTCGGCTTCTGCCATCGCGGCAAACTCCGGGTTGCGGTCGTTGTAGTACTGAATGCGGCCATCGTCATTTTTGTCGTCGATGCCGAGGAGGCCGGTGGTTTCCCAGCGCTGCATCCAGTCGGGTCTATCTTCAATCAAAAGCGAGCCTTGAGGATCGCCAATCTCTCCGGGCTGGACGGTGTTGATGAGGTTGTAGATGGCCATCGCACCAACGGCGGGCGCCGTGGTGTACAGCAGGGCAATGAAGACCAGCGCCCAACCCGCCGATTTGCGCGCATCACGGACGCGCGGGACGGTAAAGAATCGAATGATGACGTGCGGCAGGCCCGCGGTACCGATCATCAGTGCCATCGTGAGGAGGAACATGTTCAGCATGCTCATCGTGGTCAGGCTGGTGTAGGCCGCGAAGCCGAGGTCAGCTAGGGTGCCATTGAGCGCGTCGAGCAGATAACGGTCCTCTCCGGCCAACGTCGAGCCCAGCGCGAGCTGGGGGATGGGGTTGCCAGTGAGCTGAATTGCGATGAACACAGCGGGGACCGTATAAGCAAAAATCATGATCACGTATTGGGCGATCTGGGTGTAGGTGATCCCCTTCATGCCGCCAAACACTGCGTAAGCGAACACGACCGCCATCCCGACAATCAAGCCGGTTGCGACCTCGACTTCAAGAAAGCGCGAAAAAGCGACGCCGACCCCGCGCATCTGACCAATGACGTAGGTGATTGAGATCACCAGCAGGCAGATGACCGCAACGATTCTGGCGGTGCGTGAGTAGAAGCGATCGCCGATGAATTCGGGCACCGTAAACTTACCGAATTTTCGCAGATAGGGCGCGAGCAGGAGTGCCATGAGGACGTATCCACCCGTCCAGCCCATTAGGTAGGCGCCGCCAGAGAAGCCGAGAAACGCAATCAGACCGGCCATCGAGATGAAGGACGCGGCTGACATCCAGTCTGCGGCGGTGGCCATGCCGTTGGCGACCGGGTTGATGCCTTTGCCGGCGACATAAAATTCGCTCGTGGTACCCGCGCGCGCCCAGATGGCGATCCCGATGTACAGCACGAAGGTGGCTCCGACCACCAGGTAACTCATTGTTTTAAGATCCATGGTGTGGGCTTCCTCAGTCTTCGTGGACGTCGAATTCGCGATCGAGTCGGTTCATTCGCCAGGCGTAGAAAAAGATCAGCACGATGAACGTATAGATCGACCCTTGCTGCGCGAACCAGAAGCCAAGCGGATAGCCCCAGAGCATGATGCTGTTGAGCATCGGTGCGGCGAGAATGCCGAGGACGAAGGCGACGAAAAACCAGATGCTCAAACAAATCACGAGCAGCCGGAGGTTCGCTGCCCAGTAGGCGTTGCGTCCTGCCTGTTGTGTCATGAGTACTTCTCCTTCAATGAACGAACGAGAGCGATAGGGGATTTGAGCTTTAGCCGCATGGCTTTGCGGCCCGAGCACGCGTTCGGAGCTGGAGTCGGTGCCCGCGCGCGATAGTCGAAGCCGCGTTGAGGACGTTTTACAGCACGGTTTCATTCTTTGCGTCGCGACGACGCCCGTGGTGATCTCGGCGATCAAACCGGTCTGTTCAGAGTTGATAGCGAATGCTCAGTGTTTGTTGCAGTCTGCGCACGAGGCGGAATGATTCTTTCAGTAGCCGTTGTTCGAGGTGATCGAGGACGCTCGTTTTGAGAAGGTTCGCCGTCGCTCGTGTCGTCTCACCGTGGTTGATGCTACGCAGCTGCGCTTCGAGTCTAAGGCGCTGAAAGAAGCGGGTCGCGGCGATGTAATCGCGCGCCTCATCTGTCTTCAGTGCTTCGGCGGCCGCGCTGTCATGCAGTCGTTGTAGGGTGGAGGTCGCCCGACCGCCAACTTCGAGCGCGAGGATTCTAGCGGCGTCGACCATCGGCGTCAGTCCTCCTCGTTTGATGTCGACGCCGTGGCTGTCACCTTGCAGGCGGCCGAGCCATGTCAGTGGCGGGCGGTTTTCGAGCGCGACGGCGGCCAGCTGGCGTCTGAATCGGGTGTTGCGTTGCGCCGGTTGACGGAAGGCCTCGGGCGCCTCTTCGAATCGAGAACGGGCGTCGGCGTGACCGGCATCAACGGTGACGCGCCAGTCGAAAAAGATCGAGGCTTTGAGCAGGTGTTCGGGGGTCCCTTGATCGACCCAGCGGACGAAGTTCTGACGCCATTCTTCGATGCTGAGACAGCAGTCAGGGCGGCCCGCCATGATGCCGCCGGGGCAGTGCTCAAAGCCCAGAGTTGCCAGCGCGTCGTTGACGGCACTGGCAAAGCTCAACAAACGCTGGCGCCGAGAGTCTCGTTCCGTACGGTCGCAGTCAGCGTCATCGAAAATGATCCCATTGTCCTGATCGGTGATCAGCGCCTGCTCGAAGCGTGCGGCGGAACCGAATGAAAGCCATTGCCAGTCGAGTCCGGCGAGATCGTGATTCTGTCCGATCAGGACTAGCGTCCTACGGGTGGCATGCTCGTGGATGTGACTGATGACGCGCAGAATTTCGTCGGCCGAGACGCCCCGTTCGTACAGCATCGCAGCGAGTCCGATACGCCCGGCAAGGGCTCGATGTAAATCATCGAGTGACGACGCCTGGCGCAATTCACTGACCAGTCGATCGACGGTCTGCGGGGTTCGTCGCAGTAGTTCGCGCTCGCTCAGAACGCCAAGAATGTGACCGTCGTCGTCGATAATGACCGCGTGCTTGATGCCGTATTCAGCAAAAGTTTCGAGGGCATCGATGCCGCGCGCGCCGTGATGACAGGTGATCGCAGGCTGGGTCATGACCCGGCGTATCGGAGCACTGAGATCGAGTTGGTCGGCGGCCGTTTCGCGCAACAAGTCTTTCAGTGTGAACAGCCCCAGCGGGCGGCGGTTTTCGGTGACGACGATCGAGCCGACGTCCGCCTGCCGCATGCGGGTCAGTGCGTCGCGAATCGAGGTCGCGGGGGAGCAGGTGATCGGTTCACGGTTGACGAGAACACCCAGAGGAGTCTCGAGAGCGTTGCTGCCGACCGGGTCTGACCAACAGCGGTCCTGATCGACGACGCGCGTCTCGGGCGAGAGCGCGCGCGTTGGGTCGGGCTGCGTGGCTCGAACATCGTCGTCACCGGTGCCGCCGGAGGCGGCTGGCTGCAGGGTATCCGGCGTCGTGTGATTGGGTGTTGCGCGATCTTCACTCGAAGTGGCGGTGGTTGCGACCCGCACCCGCGGTATCGCGCTCGGCCCCTGGAGGCGGTCGAGAAGGCTCGCGATACGCCTGCTACAGAAATCCGCGAAGATCGGCGAGCGCGTTCGTAGGCGATCGAAAGCGTCGCGATCGAGTTCAAGACAACGAGTGTCGACGACGGCGCGATGCGTGGTGCGAACCGGGCGGCGGCCGATCAAGGCGCCGATGGGAAAGCACTCACCTTCGATCAGGGCCCAGGCATCGCCTGTGATGCGCTCATCTTCACTCGGTGTTTCGCCGTGAACACGACCACGCTGGATGATGTGGAAGCGCTGCGCGGGACCTGAATCCGGCGTCGTGAGGCAGGCACCTGCAGGGTAAGCGCGGCACTCGAGGTCGTTGATCAAATCGTCGAGGACGTCGGTTTCGATCTGATCGAAAGGCGGGTGCTGTGCCAAGAATCGCCTAATTTTGTCGCGACCGATGGATGCCTCTGAGTGCGTTGATCGATGGCCGTCGGTTGGATCGACGCCGGTCTTCGGCGTCGAATCATGGCACCGCTCGTCGAACTTCGGCGCGTTGGTTTCGGGAGGCTCGCGATTCATTTCTTATTTATATCCAAAATCGGAATCGAGGCCTGGAAGTCCTAGTCCCTCGGAATGGAAAAACTCTTCCAAGCAATGTGTCCTTCCGATTGGTGCGAGTGCAATGTGGCGGACCGATTCAATCGTCAGCGCGTTTTTTTGGCACATGGTTTCTGGCGGCCCCGGAGGGCTTGAGCTCTGGGCTCGTTCGAAAACGGATGCTGTCAGGTTGAGCAAAATTAAATCGAAGGGCCTCAACCGTGAGCGTGATCTCGATGCTTTGACGGCGTGCGCCTCCCCGATGCAGCGGCGTATTGCGCCTACGCGTGGGTCACATGGCTGGCCTTTATCAGACGTACGGGCGGGCTGTGATCTCGAGACGGCCGTACTCGCTTTTTCGAGGGCAGTTCGTGGTCGTGAAGGTGGAGGTTCTATCGGCTTGTCGATATGATCCGCGGGCCTTGTGCGAAGTCAGCATGTCCGTTTTCACGTTTTGATTGAGTGCGCGGCACTCGGCGCGCCCCTCATCCACCGGAATTTTTGCGATGCGACGACTCCTGCAGATGATCTTCCCTTTCTTGCATTGGCCACGCCCGACAGGACCGAGCATCCGAGCTGATTTGATCGCCGGTGTGTCGGTTGCACTGATTTTGGTGCCTCAGTCGATGGCGTATGCGCAGCTCGCGGGACTGCCCCCTGTGGTGGGTCTGTATGCGTCGTTGTTGCCGGTAATCATTGCAGCGCTCTGGGGGTCGTCCAATCAGCTGGCGACGGGGCCTGTTGCGGTTGTATCACTGCTGACGGCGGCGGCTTTGATGCCTTACGCAGCGTTGGAGTCCGAGGAGTTCGTCGCACTCGCGTTGATTCTGGCGTTTATCGTCGGTGCGTTTCAGTTGTCACTCGGCGTCTTTCGTCTTGGCGCGATCGTGAGCTTCATTTCTCATCCGGTGATCGTCGGTTTTTCATCGGCTGCCGCAATCATCATTGGCTTGTCGCAGCTGAATAAGATTCTTGGGCTGTCGATCGATACCAGCGGCCATTTTTTGGTCGGTGTCATGCGGATGCTTGGGGACATTGGGCAGGCGCATTTGCCGACGGTGATTTTTGGAGTCGGTGCCATCGCACTGATGGTTGTCCTGAAAAAATTCGTTCCCAAGATTCCGGGTGTCTTGATTGCCGTTGTCCTTGCGACTCTGATTTCCTGGGCCGTCGGGTTCGAGAAAAAAGCCGAGGCCTCGCTCAATCAGATCGATTCGGGAGAGATTGCGCGCGTCTTCGAGCGAATCAACCTTCTCACGCTCGAAGTCGAGGAACTCGAGGAGATGCAGCGTCGTTTGGAAGCGCGAGCGCTGGACGCATCGGGGGCAGAGGCGGCTGATTTGTCCTTCCAGGCTGATTTGGTCGCGCTTGACCTCGATCGGGCTCGAGCGGCGCTGTCTGAGCAGAAACGCGCGGCTCGTGCCGTTCAACTGCGGCGCATTGGTGATGGTGAATCGGCCGTCTTCCGGCCGCGAGAGGTGGCCGAGGACGACGCTCACGATGGCGTTGTCTGGCGTTTCAGTAGTTACGACGGTGAGACGGTTCGCTTGAATGGCGGCGGTTCCGTGGTCGGAACGATCCCGCGTGGTCTGCCGTCGCTGTCGATGCCGAGCTTTGACTACCGGACCTGGCTGTCAATCGCGACGGCTGCATTGATCATCGCGTTGGTCGGATTTACCGAGGCGATCGCGATCGCCAAGGCTATGGCGGCCAAGACCGGACAGCGTCTCGACCCGAACCAGGAGCTGATCGGCCAAGGCCTCGCCAACCTCAGTGCGTCGTTCAGTCAGGGCTATCCGGTATCCGGGTCATTTTCGCGTTCAGCAGTCAATCTTGCTTCCGGCGCCGTCAGTGGCCTTTCGTCGGTCTTTACTGCGTTGATCGTGGTCATTGTGCTGCTGTTTTTAACGCCTCTGCTGTATCACCTTCCACAAGCGGTTTTGGCCGCCATCATCATGATGGCGGTGTTCAGCCTGATCAATTTCGGCGCGATGAAGCACGCGTGGATCGCGAGTCGCCACGATGGCGCTGCCTCGGTCGTAACTTTCATCGCGACGTTGGCGGTGGCACCGAACCTGGAAATTGGCGTGCTGATCGGGGCGGGGCTTGCGATCGTTCTATTTTTGTATCGCAGCATGCGGCCGCGGGTCGCCGAGCTGGCGCGGTTTGAGGACGGCACGCTGCGAGAGGCGAAGCGCTACGGATTGAAGTGCAACGAAAAGGTCGGACTTCTGCGTTTCGATGGTCCACTGTTTTTCGCCAACGTTTCGTACTTCGAAGACGCCGTACTGAATCTTGCTGCGCGTCATCCCGATGCCGAATACATCATCATTGTGACCAAGGGCATCAACGAAATGGATGCGTCGGGCGAAGAAGCCGTGGCCAACTTGGCCCGGCGTCTGAAACAGCGCGGGGTGACTCTGGTGTTCGCTGGCGTTAAGGCGCAGGTTCTTGACGTCATGCAGAAAACCGGTTTGTACGAGCGCCTCGGTGGAGACGAGAACGTTTTTCGCTCGACCGATGGCGCGATTTCGACGATCGAGAAACGCTTGAATACACGCGTGATTTGACGCGTTTGGCGACACAGAATGCACCAGTGCCGGCAGGCGCCTTCAAGAGGCCCGGTCTGACAAGTCTCGCGAGGCGCTCTTCTGTGTTCGCCGCTCCAATGTCCTCATGGGCGCCGTGGTCATCGTGTGGCTTTCGGGGGGGCGCCGTCGGCGCTGGTGTCGCTTGGTTGTAGGCCGCATCGCCCGACCAAGCGCCCGTGAGTGCAATACAGATTCGCCTGTAACGCGGGCTTGCTCAAGTTCGATGGCGTACGCTTCAGGCGCATCATTTCGTCAGTGGCCGCGAACACCCGGCGTCGAGGCTCTTGGCTTGATTCATTCGGGCTTCGGTTGTGGGCTCGTGCCGTCGCTCGATGGCAACTGTGAGCCATACGAGCTTTTAAGAGGCCGCGCGTCGACGGGGTCCCCTGCGAAGATGTCCGTCAAAACGCAGCGACGTTTCCGCTGCGTTGCGGTGTGCGGTGACGCCGGGTTCGCGCCATCACGCCAGCCCAACATGGTCTCAGCGGCGCCGCCACAGCGATCGGTGGCGTAACGGCCTATGGTGCGAAGGCTCGTCAATTCGCTTAGCGACGATGGGGCCTTTTCGCTGTTCGCTGGCGGTTGATCATCGCCGTCGGTGCGATGGCTCAGGCCGGCGCCGTGGCGTCGTTCGGTCAGAACGCGATCGCGCCTTGAACGACGCGTTCAATCAATGCGTTGACCTCGTTCAGGGCGGATTGCGTAGCTTCGTCGCCCACGACGGGTGTTTTCTGATAGCCGATGTAGACCGTGCCGGGTTCTGATTGCAGCTCGTAGACGGCGATTACGTAGGGACAGAAAACGATAGCGTGGGGATCGGCTTCCATCATTCGCCGTGAGTAGACGGCAGAGCAAAATTCAAGCGCTTCGCCATGCCGATAGATGGGCTCGCCACCGACGGCTGCGCCGGTGCGTTCGAGCATCGACGCGATGTGCCCGACAGTGTTGATGACCATGCCTTGTTGCGTGATCGCGTCTTCGACAAGTTCGCGATACAGCGACCATTCTCCCTCAATTGAATAGATGCGTCGGTCATCGGTATCAAGAACCATGGTCTGCGCCTGAGCGACGGCGGGCGCAAAAGCAGCGGCGATAACGAGGGACACGATGAGGGCACCGAGGCGGCTTCCCATCGTGTGGCACCGGGGCGGACGAAGTTTGATTGATGTCTGGATTGGAGTGCCCATCATCGATCCTGGATTTGACGCTTGCATGTGGCGGGTCCCTCTATGGATTCGTAGCGGTGGGTCGTGGCAACAGTTGGGCCTTCATCGCTTTGAACAAACAAAATTGCAGCGGTTCGCCCATGCACGCTGTCCGCGTCGTCAGCGATCCATCAGAACGACGAAGAGCGATCAGCATGCTCTCGGGCTAGCGAGATGCAAACCTTGGTGTGGAGTCGCTGCGAGTTCGTTCCCGAATTTTTCCGATCCCGGTCGGTCAAGACCCGAAGAAAATAGGCTTGAGGGGGAGAGGGCTACGGTAAAAAAGGTTTACGCCTCTTGCCTGTCTTGTTGACGAACAAGAGCGTCGTGTTCATCCAAGATCGGAGTCAGGGGACGGGCTGAAGCGAGTCGCGAGCGGGCCGCAGACCAACGCGTCCGGCGCGCACGTCGCGGTGTATGTTAAGTCGTTAGTGCGAGAGCGCGAGCATCAAGTAGCTTAGTCATGCGCCCGTGTCGTCCTTAACGCAAGGTTTCGGCATCGCGGTTGCAGCGTCGACGCTTGATGATGCTAATGTGCGATGGCCGTCAGGGCGTGGCCGGAGACCATCAGGGAAGCATTAGATCGCTGCGACCGCGCAGTCGACAGCGCATCGGGTATCGCATCGCGATCGGGGGCCTTTTGCGTCGTCGGGTTTGAAGCCAGTGACCCAACCGATCGGTAGATTGAGTCGGCGCTTGGAGTCGGGAGCGGTTTAGCCGGTGGTTGACTGAATGCGCGGGTCTGAATTTTCACGGCCTGGCCCCTATGGCAGTGAGGCCCTGCGCTGCCGTGACAGCATCGAAAAGGGCTCGGAAGGGACGTTCAGCACAGGGACTGTTGGCGATTGGGCGTGACGCGATGCAAGGTTTAACCTGCCAGCACCGCCGCGTTGAGGCGTTGGCGCGAGGGCCAGTCGGAGTAAACTGTATCAGACTGGTTTTCGAGCCCATGACACTCGCTCGTTCAGCCGGCGGCTGGCTTGCATCGCGCACCGATGAAGCCACGCTTGAACGTGTTCAGTCATGAATGGGTCGTGCGCCAGGAGCCGGCGCGTGTCCTGATGCGGCAAGGAACTCTCCGATCGGGTCGGCGGGCGCACGCGGCGGCATGGCAGGCGAACGGTCTGGCGCAGGCGGCACGTAGCCCGCGAATTGCAGTCGTGGTGCCCAGTAGCGGTTGTTGAGCGATTCGATCCGCACTTTGGCGCCAGGCCGAGGCGCGTGGACGAAGCGGCCGTCGCCCAGATAGACGCCAACGTGGTCGATACGTTTGTTGCCTTGCGGTGCGCGAATGGCGAAGAAGACGATGTCGCCGGGCACTGGATTGTCCGCACGCCGCTGGACGCTGCGGCTTTGTTCAACACTCGTACGTGGAAGTTGGACACCGGCCGAAGAATAGGCGCGTTGCACCAGCGCTGAGCAATCAAGGCCGCTGGCGCTTGTGCCGCCGTACCGATATGGCGTGTCGAGATGTGCAAGAGCGCTGAGAATCACCTCGGACCGCCAACTCTCCGCAATCCTCGCTGGTGATGTCGGGATTGTTGGAGGTTCGAAGGCTTGACCGCGTTGTTCCGGAGGCGTTGCACACCCGGTTAGCGCGAGACCAACCAGCAGCAGGGTGATGGCGGTGAGGGGTGATCCAGCCGCTGAGATGGGTCGAGTTTTCATCGAAGCTGGCTTTACGGATCGCGTCGAGCGTCGTGGGTTGTATGCCTTTTTCGGCCATTCGCTCCGAGCGACATCGCACAGGTCTCGAGCGCGCTTGTTCAATGGGGCAGTGACCGAGGATGAAGCTGCGGCAATAGCGTGTTTTTGAGCCTCGGTTGGCTCCGGCTCGAGAGGCGCGCGCTTTAAGGCAGTGCGGTGGGCCGTTGGCGTGTCAGCTGACGAGAAAACCGGCATGGGTCAAACCTGAGTCACACGGGTCTTCTTTGTGCCACATTGAAACGATTTCAGCAAGTCAGCACTTGGTTAAATCAAGCAGTTGTGAACTCTATATTAGAGTCTTCTTGAAGATTTCCGGCCTCACGCGTACGCCATTCCGAAAGGGGTGGTGTGATCGCTGGCGTCGCTCACTTTCTCGTGCCGGTCATTTGATCCGCTATGTCCTTGCCGGTGATCGGCCCCGAGGTCTCCTCACGCGCGCCTTCGATAGGTCGTAGCGGGTCATGACCGCAGCCGCATATCAAGCCTGCGGCATCATCGACGAGTGATGGTGAACGATTCTCCAGTCGCCGTCACGGTGTTCATAGACGAAGGTGTAGCGCGCCGGGACTTCGAGGATCTTGCCATGATCGTCAAGGCGAAAGCGGTACAGGCCGGCATCGGTTAGCTTGTTGCATCCGAGCTTGACGTTGCGTTGTTCGATTGTGCCGACCGGGCGCTTGGCGAGAAAATGCTCGAAATAATCGCGGATCTCTTGTGGGTTGGTCCGGGGAATATTCGAGACGGTCGGCAGTAACACTGCGTCTTCGGCGTAGCAGGCTGTGACGCGGTCGGGGTCGAGGCTCTTGAGGGCGTCGTTCCAGCGCGCGAACAGCTGTTCGGCGAGTGCGAGTGTTGCGGGCGCACACACCACGCAGGCGGGATCTTCGAGCGGGGTGTCCGGTGCGCGAGCGATCAGTCGATCATGCCCGGCGGTGATGGCATGGCGCGCGCCCCGGAAGGATGACGAGAAACTCATGCGGTCGCGTGCGAAAGCAGCTGGGTCGATGGCGAGTGTGCCGCTGATCGTCGGGCGTGTCGAAGGGCGTCGGGAGTGCGACATGTTGAGCCTTTTCAGAGGGATCTGTGGTGAGGGCTTTTCGAAGTACGTCGGTGCCCATGAGTCTTTGTCAGAATCGGCGTTATCCGGCCGGGTATTCCAAAGCGATCAACACAACGTTTCAGGTCGATCGCCAAAGCGTGTCGATGTCCGTTGGCGTCAGCAGAAGGCGCACTGACCGCCGATGGCCACTGCGGCAACATTGTAACGCGGGACAGACGGAATCGAAGCTTCGGTGATCGAGGTCGACGTTTCGAGATGACGTCTTTGGGCGGTTTTCAGAGGCGTCAAGCAGAGGTTTTCGATAGATCAAGCTGCGATGTCACGAATTCCGCCGCGTTGGTCTGCGCGTCTTTGGTCGCTTTTGAATCGCCCGGATCAGCGTCTTGGAAGGCGGAATGATTCGGCTGGACGTCGTGCCG
>JBKBII010000017.1:0-14233 GCA_046299415.1 Thioalkalivibrionaceae bacterium
CGCGATATGGTTTTGCGCCGCTGCCCAAAGGCATCCTTGGCGATATCGAGTAGCCGCTCGCGTTGGCTGGCGGCCAACTTGGGTTGATCGTCGAGTTGGATACGAACGACGGCCGATTCGACCTTGGGAGGCGGGCGAAAAGCCGAAGGGCCGATATCGAACAGGCGCGTCGCCTTGCCGTGCAACGCGACGAGCACGGCCAGGCGGCCGTAATGGCCGCCACCGGGCGTCGCCGTGAGGCGATCGACGACTTCCCGTTGGAGCAGAAAATGCGCGTCCGTCCACGCTGAGGACTGGTCGAGCAGATGAGCGATCAATGGCGTCGAAATGTTGTAGGGCAGGTTGCCGACCACTCTCAGACGTTTTCCACGGCGAGCCGCGAGCGCTTCGAAATCGAAGTCAAGCGCATCACATTCGTGTACGCGCATGTGGTCCGTGGTCGCCGCCGGATGTTGGCGCAGCCGGGCCACGAGATCGCGGTCGATTTCGATGATGTCAAGTCGATCGTGAAGGACGACTTGATCGCTCAATTTGGGATCGTTGGAAAGGACAGCAGAACTCCGCGCGCTGGTCGCTGGGTTGTCTATCGTGGCTGATGCGTTGTCGTGAGAGACTGACGGCGCTGGGGCGATGACCATCGCAGGGAGCGGACGGGGTTGGTCGACCTCGAACGACAGCCATTCGCGTAACAAGACGTTGGTCAGCGCACCTTCCCCGGGGCCGATCTCGACCAGTGCATCGCCACGTTGCGGATGAATGGCGCGAACGATGCGGTCGAGTACGCCCTTGTCGTGCAAAAAATGTTGACCGAAGCGTTTGCGTGGTCGATGCGGGGTTGATCGTTGTTCTAGGTCGATCATTATTGTGGGTCGCCGTGGCTGGATCGTCTCGCCGATTGGATCAGGTCGGACGATTGACCTGTCGATCCGATCGTAGCCGCGAGACGGATGGCCAGTTGCTCGGCGGCTCGCAGGCTACCGACGTCGGCGCGCCCGCTGCCGGCTAAGTCAAGAGCGGTTCCGTGGTCGACGGAAGTTCTAACGAACGGAAGTCCGAGCGTGACGTTGACTGAACGACCGAAGCCGGCGTGCTTGAGCACCGGCAGGCCTTGGTCGTGATACATCGCGAGATAGGCATCGAAGCGAGTGAGTTGCTCTTGCGCGAAGGCTGTGTCGGCGGGTAAGGGGCCGTATAGGTTCAGACCCTGGGCGCGTAGACGGTCGATTGTCGGCGCGATGATCAGGCGCTCCTCATCGCCAAGGCGCCCGTCTTCGCCGGCGTGAGGATTGAGTCCACAGACGGCAATACGCGGCGCAGCGAGGCCGAAGCGTACGCGCAATCCATCATCGAGAACGCGAAGCACGGTTTCGAGTCCACACGATGTGATCGCATCCGGTACGGCGCGAAGCGGTAGATGCGTGGTGGCAAGCGCAACGCGCAGGGCTGTTTGGTGCGGTTCTTGGGGCTCGCGAGTCAACAGCATGACTGGGGTGAGCGGCGCGATATTTAGCCCACGATCTGCGAAGTACTGCTCGGCGGCCGTGGCGAGCCACTCGGTATGCCCGCGAAAATCGGCCATTCCGGGAATAGCGGCATCGAGGATCGTCGATTTTTGCAGCGGCCCGGTGACGATGGCGCTGAAGCGGCCGCCGAGGCAGCCGTCCACGGCGGTTTGCAACATCGCGATTACGTGAGTCGCATTGCGCGGATCAAGCCTGCCGGGGTGTGAGTCAACGGCCAGCGGATGATCGATGATCTCGAGTCGACCTGGCGCAAAAGGCGGCGGCTCCGCGTGTGGCTCGAAGTCTATCAGATCGAGCGCGAGGCCCAGCGAGTGTGCACGTTGCTGGAGCAGGCGACGATCAGCGAGCGCTACGCGGCGAACGCGTTGAAGGTCCTCGTGGATGATTGTGTGGCCTATGTCCTGGGTATCCGAGGTGACGGGTTCCTGCCGCGTTTGTTCGTCGTCGTCGCGTCGAGTCCGAGCCTGCGACTGTTGCCAGGTTTCAGATGCCGCCGAAACCGAGCTTTGCCATGGCCACAGCGGCGGCAGTTGGGCCAGTTGAACCAGAAGCTCTGGCCCGATGCCGGCCGGTTCACCCGCACTGAGAGCGATGTTCAGCGTCATGGCCGGCAGCGGGCATGGCGCGGGGCGTGACTCAGGCCGCGGCGGTTGACGATGCGTTTCTCGATCAGATGGCGCGGCGCTGTCATCGTCGTCAAGGCGCGAGCGCCGGGACGCGTATATCGACGAAAGATTCAGATCGCAGCTGATCGAGCCAGAGGTCGGCTTCGTCTGCGCGTTTGCGCTCTCGCAAAATCTGAACAGCTTGTTCGCGCAAGCGGTTGCGAGTGTCGTCGATCTCTCGGCGCTCGGAGACTTCGATCACATGGAAGCCGAATTCGCTTCGGATCAGAACAGCGGGGTCACCTGGAGACATACGTGCGATGGCTTGCTCGAATTCGGGCACGGTGTCTCCGGGTGCGAGCCAGCCGAGTTCACCGCCGCGAGTGGCTGAGCCCGGGTCATCGGAAAAACTGCCCGCCAATTGGGCAAAGTCTTCCCCAGCTCTTACGCGTCGTAAGATGTCTTGCGCGCGTGTCTGGGCTTCACTGATCGAGACGAGTTCATTTGGCGCGATCAAAACGTGACGAGCACGGATTTGTTCGACCGATGCGCTGGCGCCCGCACGATCGGCGACGCGGATGATGTGAAAGCCGCGTTCGCTGCGAACGATGTCGCTGATGCGCCCTTTGTCGAGCAGGATCACCGTGCGTGCCAACGCACTGGGCAGAGTGGAGGCTGGAATCCAGTCGTCGGGCAGGCTGCGTGGTGCGCTTGTGGCGACATCGGCGAAGGTCTCGCCGGCGCGCAGGCGGCGAGCGGCTGCTTCAGCGTCTTCACGCGCTCGGCGTAGCTCGGCGCTGGTGGCGTCGCGTGTGACCGGGAAGAAAATTTCGTCGAGGCGATAGCGGGTGTCTTGATCAATGCTACGCGCTTCGGTCGCGATCAGGTCTTCAATCTCGGCCTCCGAGATGCGTATGCGTTCATCGATTTGTCGATTGCGCAGCTGGGTGATCGTCATTTCGTCGCGAATCTGGCGCCGAAAAGCAGCGAAATCGATTCCTTCGGAGGCGAGTGCGTCTCGGAAGCTGAATAGGTCGAGGCCGTTGTCGGCTGCGATGCGTTCGAGCGTGCGGTTGAGCGTCGCGTCGTCGATGGCGATACCGACGCGGCGTGCTTCGTTGAGCTGGATGCGCAGGTCGATCATTTCATCAAGGACGTTGCGCGCGAGCGTTGTGGTATCGGGTACTGATTGATCTTCGAGTCGCAGTTGATTCGCCGTGAGGTTCATGCGATCGACGAGTTCTCGCTCGGTGATGACGTCAGTCCCGACAACTGCGACGATGCGATCGGTCAGACCTTCGATCGGAGCGATGTCGGCGGCGGGAGAGGTCTCGGTCGTGACGCCGTTGGAGGCTGGCGGTAGCGAGCCTGTTGCCGGGGATTGCGCCCAAACGGTGCCGTGCAGCGCGAAAATCGCGCCAGCGATCAGCCCAATGGCCTGCGGTGCTCTAGCGAGTCCTTTCATAGCCCGGAATACTCTCCCTGAGGGTGCGTTCGACCCCTGTATCGTAGCGAGATAGGCCGTCCAGCGTAAATTGAATGAGGAAACCGTTTTCGAATCGGCCGAGATCTTCAGCAAAATTACGTCGCGCCAGAACACGCAGGCCCCAGCAACAGCTGCGGTAGGTGACGCCGGCAATGATGTCGACTGTTCGGCCCTGATCGAGATCTCGGGAGAGCGCGCCGATCAGCTGGGTGCGGGGTGTGACAGGCCACAGCGAGGCGACGTCGATCAGTTTGACGCCGGCGTTGTCGAGTTGTGTCTCGCCCGAAGCCTGGTATCGATAGTTTAGCGAGACCAGTCGCTCGCCCCGGCTACGATACCGTAAAGCAACGTCGCCGAAATCAACCCGTTCGCGTTCGATGTCGTAGGCGGTTTGTGCATCGAGCGACAGACGCGGATTGAAGGCGTACTCGACGCGAGCGAGTACGGCCTGTTTGGGATCGAATCCGCGACCCGTTCCGGGACCCGTGACGCGAGGGGAGTCGATCAGCTGTCGGGCTCCAAGGGTCAGTGCCAGACGGTCGAGGCCGCGAGCGAAGTCGAGGAAACGAGTCGTGACCAGCGCCGATAGCTGGTGAATGTCGCCGACCCGGTCGCCACCGACGAAGCGCTCGTTAGTGAAGAGTCGGTCGAGATCGAAACTGATCGCCGAGGTATCAAAGTTGGGCAGGCGCGATTGATCGCGATACGGAACGTAGCCGTAAAAAAGTCGTGGCTCGAGCGTTTGCACGCCGGTCTGAGTGGGTCGTTCGAAATCTGCACCGACTTCGAATCCGATGTCGGGCACGAAACGTGAGGCTCGATCGTCGATGTCTGCGGGTGTACGCGAGAGATTGTAGTGAGTGGCACGTAAGCCAAGGCGAGGTTCGGCGAACCAGAATCCGCGTTGAATTCGCAAGCCCGCGCGGAGCTCGATGTCGGAACGTTGTCCGATCACACCCTCAGAGCGGTCAAAATGGGTATGGTCGGCCGTGATCGCGCCGTACAAGCCGGTAACGTCGCCAAACTGCTGGGTCAGCCTGATCTGTGGAAGGCGCTGGTAGGGTTCGACGGCGATGAGCGGATTCGCGATTTGAAAGCTTTGCAGCAGTATCGAGAGGCGGCCACGGCCCACGCCGCGATCGAGTTGCGTCCGCCGCTCGACAAAGTTGAGATTGTCGCCAAGATCACGTTGACCAAAATCCCTCACATAGGCGGGGTCGGAGAGGTCAGTGGCATCGATCGTCCAGCGCCAGTCACCACCGGGCAGCGCAAGGGTCGCGTCGCTCTGGAGGCGCAGCAGGTGACGGGATTGGTGGTTTACGCGATCGTTGGGTAGCAGGTTGGCGTCGAGCTCGGCTCGTCCCCAGCGCTCCCACACTCGCCATTCACTCTCGATGAGCAGACCACGACGGCTCATCAGGCGCGGCGTCAACGTGGCATCCCGATTCGGTGCGATGTTCCAATAGAACGGTGTGATGAGCTCGGTGCCGCGGCGGTCGCTGCGCTGCAGAGTGGGTGCGAGTAATCCGGTATGTCGACGATCATCGACCGGGAAGCGGAACCACGGCGCGTACAGGACCGGCACCCCCTTGAATCTCAGGAGGGCGTCGCGTGCTGTGGCGAAGCCTTTGTCCTGATCGACGTCGAGCTGACGGGTGGCGAGTACCCAGTCGCTGTTACCGTCGGGACAGGTGGTGTAATCGAGTCGCTCGGCGCGGTAGCGGTCGGGACCGACTCGACTGAGGAGGCTGGCCCGTCCGCGTCCGACGCCCGACTGGGTATTCGCGGCGCGCAGCCAGTATTGGGCGTTGGTGACTTCGCCGACATTGATGCCGATGCGGTAGTCGAGGCGGCTACCCCGAGCAACGAGTTCGGGCGTACGCAGTTCGATGCCAGAGTCGGCAGTGACGCGGTCGGCGACCGGGTCATAAACGATACGTTCGCCGCTCAGGATCTGGTCTGCGCCGGTCAGTCTTGCTGAACCTTCAGCACTGTAACGACCGTCTGCAGTCCGTTCGATGCGATCGGCTTCGGCGTCGCGGCGACCGTCGTTGGTCGAAGGCGCAGACAAAAACTCGGGTGCCACTGCCACGCAGGAAGCGGTCTGCCGGTTGGCCGAAGTTCGAGAGTTTGTGGTCTCTACGCCTTCATCTACGGAATTCGCGGGTGCTGGGTCTACGGTTTCTGGCTGTCGCGCTTCGCGGGTTTCGGTGGGCGCCTCTGATGTCGCCGTCTGCGCTGGGTGCGGCGTTGTGCGCGAGGATTGAATTGGTACAGGTGCCGATGCTTCGGTGGTGGGATCGTCTGCAACACTCATGGCGTTGGCGGTAACCGTTTTTGCTGAAAACAAAAACGTGACAAGCACGGCAAGGCAGACGGAGGTGAGGTAGAGCGGCCGAGAACGTGTTGGCCGATCCTTGTTTTGGACTTGTTTTTGGGATGATTGTTGGGATGACGGGCTGTGGTGATTTAGGGATTCGGCATTGAAAGCACGTGGGTTGTCGAAAGGATCCGCGTCAGGATATGAATCGTTGCGGAGACTGGTATCGGGCCGCGGTCTGCTGATTTGGCTTGATTGGGTCAAACACGTTGTCCGCGAATACGACCGGAAAGGCTGCTGAAAACCCGACCGGTAACGCGGAACGAGTCCTGCCTCGTGAATGCGCGCCGATGGCCATTTTGGAGCGGAACGGGGTGCGGGTGTTGCGTGGCGTTGCGAGGACGACGCTTGAAGTTGAATGAGCAGGGTGAAGTCGGTAGACCAGTCGTCGTCACGTGCTGGAGTATGTCTCGGATATTCGTGCCGACGTTGCTCAACGGCTCGGATCAGCTCGTGTATGCATGTCCCCCAGTCCCTCGCGTTGACCATCGGACCGCCCCCCATCGGGTTCAAACCCATCGACCCCACGGCCATCGGACACGGGGGCTGCGTCGCTTCGGTCGATGACGGGCGCTTCACGTCAACAAGCGGTCGGGTGGGCATGAGCGGGCATCAACCTTGCGCGAGTCGATCACGCAAGTCGGCGGTGATCGCATCGACAGGACGGTCGCCTTCGATGCGCGTCAAAAGACCCGCGCTGCGGTAAAAGTCGATCAGCGGCGCAGTCTGGTCTTCGTAGACTTTCAGCCTTTGCGTGACGGTTTCGTCGTTGTCGTCCGCGCGATGGACCAGTTCGCCACCACAGAGGTCGCAGATACCGGGTTGGGCGCTTGATTGAGTGAAGCGGTTGAATACAGCGCCACACGAGACGCAGGTTTCGCGGCCGGTCAACCGCTTGCGCAATGTGTCGAAGTCAACGTCGATTTGAATGACGCGATCGATTGGGCAGCCGATTTCGGCGAGCATTTGTTCGAGTGCCTGAGCTTGGGCCACGTTGCGCGGAAAGCCGTCGAGAATGAAGCCATTGGCGGCATCGTCTTCGGCCAGCCGATTGCGAATCAAGCCAAGAACGAGTTCGTCGGGTACGAGTTCGCCGGCATCCATGGCGGCTTTGGCGCGTTGCCCAAGTTCGGTGCCTGCGCGAACCGCTGCGCGCAATAAATCTCCGGTGGAGATTTGCGGAATGTGCAGTTCGTCGACCAGACGCTGCGCTTGTGTGCCCTTACCCGAACCCGGTGCGCCCATAAAAATCACTCGCATTGCAACATCCTTTTCTTGGCCTGAAACAAAAATCTCGGCCTGCGTATTGAGGCTTCGCTTAGCCAATATCGCTGAGCCGTACACGATGTGACCGCGACGCCGGAACCTGAAAGTTGTCGCTGTCGTTTGCTGTGCCCGCGGGAATGTTGACGAGGGGATCGGTGACCCGCGAAACGTTTTGAGTGGGCGGGACGCTTGAAGACCCCTGCACGCGAGATCATCACAGGGTACGAGTCGCGTGAACCCCGACACTGGGCGTGCATTGCGGATTCTAAGCGTCTGCGTCACGCCTCGTCACCGCGTCGTGCTCGGATCAACGCTGCGGCGTTATCGGTGCGGAAAAGGCGGAGGCGCCGATGACTCGGAACCGGGTCCCAATGGTACTGAAATTGCTGGTTCCGTGCCCTCTGCGCGGCGTGGCCGTGATCGCGTTTTTGGCAGCGGCGGTGGCCTTGTGTTGCGGAGCTGCGATACGAGCCCAAGCGTCTTGACCCGTGGATTCCTGTCTGCCCCGGCTATACTCTCGCGCCCTGGCTTTACTTTGGCGGCGGGAGTTGAACGGCCTGGTGTTCTTGGCCTGTGAGGCGTGCGTTTCGCGTATCCCGTTTTTCGTCTTCTGATTGCCTTAACCTTGTGGCAGCTGAACCCTTTGAATGGAGAGTGGTATGAACCTCGACCAGATTCCGGCCGGTCATGATTTGCCGAACGATATCAATGTTGTGATCGAGATTCCGGCGAACGGACAGCCGGTCAAGTACGAAATCGACAAGGATTCGGGTGCTTTGATCGTCGATCGCTTCATGACGGTCGCGATGTTCTATCCCTGTAACTACGGTTTTGTGCCACATACGCTGGCGGAGGACGACGATCCGGTCGATGTACTGGTGATTACGCCGGTGCCGTTGATTCCGGGGTCGGTGGTGCGCTGTCGTCCGGTCGGGGTATTGAAGATGAACGACGAGTCGGGGCCAGATGCCAAGGTGTTGGCGGTCCCAGTGTCAAAGCTCTACCCGGGCTACGATCACATCCAGGGTCCGGACGATGTCTCGCCGACGTTGTTGAACGCCATCAAACATTTTTTCGAGCGCTACAAGGAGCTGGAAAAAGGCAAGTGGGTGAAGGTCGAGGATTGGGCTTCTAAAGAGGCTGCTTGCGAAGAAATCATCGCTTCGCAAAAGCGGTATCAGAAGTCTCGCGTCTGACGGGTTGTCGTTCGCGCAGGTCAGAAAACATCACGAGTCGTCGCGCCGAAAATTTCGGCGCGACCTATTCTGCGGTCTGACGAGCCTTTTGCATCGATGACGAGCCATCCACCGGTCCCACGCTCAATAAACGGGTGGGTGGAGCAGGCGTTCTGCGGTGCAACGTGCTGACCGCGGTCGGTCTCGGGGCATCGGTCGGCGGTTCGTCAGCAGCGGGCTTGATGAGTAGATCGCCGGGGATACCGTGATGCTGGCTCTGGTTCTGCGGGATCGGTTCGCGACTGGCGTGTGTTCATTGGGGGATCGGTTGGCTTCGGGTCGTTTTGGAACATGCGAGCGAAGCGTGTGTGGGTAGGTTCATGGCCGGTGGTCGTGAATCGGGTCGCGCGGCTGACTGCAAGGGTCGACTCGTGCGGACTGAGCGACTCGTGCGGACCCGGGCCGTTTTTTGATGTGGTCGCGCGCGACTCGAGGTGGATCCCATGTCTCGATGCGAGCGACGTGCTAATGCTGCCGTCTCCGCTCGGGACCTCGTCGACTTTTAGCCCGGTGATCGCCGCGGCGAAGGTCCGGATAAAGCGTCAGTCAGTGGGTCGCAGTATTCTGAGCCTTTATTGATCGGCCCGAACTGGGTTGAGATCATCATTATGATCTGTGTCGGCACTAGCGTTTTGAATCGACGCGGCGGTCGATGGCGTGTCTTGACGACGGTGGTAGCGCGTGCAGTTTTCCCGAGAAGTCGAACGCGATCTCGAACAGCGGCGCTTTATGCGGCGGGGCCTGTTTGCCGTTGGTGTGGTGTTTCTGGCGTTTGCGGTGATTGGCTGGCGGGTGCACGGCCTGCAAGTTGAGGGCTATGAACATTTCCGAACCCTGTCCGAAAACAATCGACTGAGGGTCGAGCCGATTGCGCCCACCCGTGGCCTGATTTACGACCGCAATGGTGTGTTGCTCGCTGAGAACCGTCCCTCGTATCAGGTTGAGGTGACTGTCGAACAGGTTCGGGACCTTGACGCGTTGTTCGATACACTCGCGCCGCTGATCGATTTGACGGCCACCGATCGGGATCGTTTCCGAGCGAGTTTGCGCGGTCGCCGCCCGTTCCAGCCAATCTTGCTGAAGTCAGGTCTCGATGATGTCGCAGTCGCTCGGGTGGCGGTGCGGCGTCATGAAATGCCGGGTGTCGACGTGGTGGCGAGGCCGACCCGACACTATCCGATGGGCGCCGACCTGGCGCACGTCGTTGGCTACGTGGGACGCATCAGCGAGAGCGATCTGACCCGCATCGATCGCAGCAACTACGCCGCGTCGACGCACACCGGGAAAACCGGTATCGAACGTTTTTATGAGGACCGTTTGCACGGGCGCGTCGGCCATCGCCAGGTCGAGGTCAATGCACAGGGTCGGGTGATTCGTGAGCTTGCCGCACGTCCGCCCGAGCGCGGCCAAGATCTGGTCTTGACGATCGATTCGCACCTCCAGCGCAAAGTGCGCGAGCTGTTCGAGGGTTACAACGGCGCGGCTGTGGTCGCCGATGTTCGGTCCGGTGAGGTTTTGGCGATGGTGTCGAAGCCGGGCTTTGATCCGAACTGGTTCGTCAATGGCATCAGCCACGCGCGCTATGCCCAACTCCAAAATGACCCTGCACGTCCGCTTTTTAACCGCCTGCTATCAGGACAGTACCCACCGGGATCGACGCTCAAGCCCGTGATGGGGCTGATCGCGCTGGACTCGGGTCATACGACGGCTGAGCGGCGCATGTTCGCGACCGGGTATTTTCAGATCCCAGGGCATGAACGGCGTTACCGCGACTGGCGACGCAGCGGGCACGGTTGGGTCGATCTGTCGCGAGCGATTGCTGTGTCGTCCGATGTGTACTTTTACGAGCTTGCCTACCGGATGGGTATCGACACGCTATCGAAGGGGCTCATGGACTGGGGGCTCGGTGCGCCGACTCTTATCGACTTACCCGGTGAGCGCCGCGGGATTCTGCCGTCGCGCGAGTGGAAGCGTGCAACGATGAATCAGGCCTGGTTTCCCGGAGAAACGCTGATCACCGTGATCGGTCAGGGCTACATGCTGACGACGCCGGTCCAGCTCGCCGATGTGACGGTGACGCTGGCCAATCGGGGCGATCGCAAGCGCCTTCATCTGCTGAGAGAATTGCGCGGCGAAACCTATGGCGACCCAGTTCCGATCCGGGTGGATCCACCGCCGGTCGACTATCCGGCCGCGGCATGGCGCGTCATTCATCAGGCATTGGATGATGCGGTGCACGCTCGTCACGGTACGGCGCACGGATCGGTCGGTCGCACGACGCCGGCAGTGCGTATGGCGGGCAAGACGGGGACGGCGCAGGTGTTTGGTCTCGGTGAAGACGAGAAGTACGATGAAACGCGACTCGATCGGCGGTTATGGGATCACGCTTTGTTTATCGGGTACGCACCTGCAGATGACCCCGAAATCGCGGTCGTTGTCGTGGTTGAGCACGGTGGTTCGGGGGGGCGAGTTGCGGCGCCTCTGGCCCAACGCATCGTTGATGCGTTTTACGCGCCAGCCGATGCGCCGGTAGATGAGGATTCGGCTGTGTATGAGTCGCGGTTGCGCCCCTTTTCTCCCGATGGTGAGTCGGCCGCGGTGAGAGGAGAGCACGTGTCGTGGCGTTGATCAACGACTCGATCAGCGGCCACGAAATCGGTTGGTGGCGGTGGTTTTGGTGGCAGTTGCGGGTTGATCCGATGCTTTTTGGCCTGTTGGCGCTGTTGATCAGTGCTGGCTTGGTCGTGTTGTACAGCGCTTCAGGTGAGGATTTTCAGACGCTCGAACGTCAGCTGGTACGGATCGGTATCGGTGTGGTGTTGATGCTGCTGGTTGCGCGCTTGCCGCTGGCTTGGTTGCGCTTGGCCGCGCCTTTGATTTTTTTTGGCGGGCTGGTGCTCTTGGGCGCCGTGACCTTGATCGGCGAGATCGGTAAGGGCGCTCAGCGATGGCTCGATCTGGGTGTAATTCGGTTTCAGCCTTCCGAGATCATGAAGTTGGCGATGCCGATGATGCTGGCGGCGTGGTTTGCTTGGCGTGGCGGCGCTCCGCGCGTGTTGGATTTGATCGTGGCGGCTGCGTTGCTGGTGTTTCCGGCGTGGATGATCTTTCGCCAGCCCGATCTGGGGACGGCGCTGTTGGTGATGGCGTCAGGACTTTTCGTCGTGTTTCTCGCGGGGTTGTCGTGGCGCTGGATTCTTGGCGGGGTCATCGCGCTCGCGGCAGCCCTGCCGCTGGTCTGGTCGATGATGCTTGATTACCAGCGACGGCGAGTGTTGACGTTGTTTGACCCGGAGTCGGACCCGCTCGGTTCGGGCTATCACATCATCCAGTCCAAAATTGCGATCGGTTCGGGTGGGCCATTCGGTAAGGGTTGGTTGAACGGCACGCAGTCGCAGCTCGAGTTTCTTCCTGAACGATCGACTGATTTCATCTTTGCCGTCTTGGCGGAAGAGTTTGGCTTTATGGGCGTCATGGTTTTCGTCGTCCTGTATGGCTGGATCGTCTGGCGTGGTCTTGCGATTGCGCTGGCTTGCCATGATCGTTTTGGACAGCTGCTGGCGGGCAGCTTGAGCCTGACGTTTGCGGTGTACGCGTTGGTCAACATGGGTATGGTAAGCGGTCTTTTCCCGGTCGTAGGTGTGCCTTTGCCGTTGGTGTCGTACGGCGGGACTTCGCTCGTGACGCTGTTGATCGGCTTCGGTATGCTCATGGCGGTGCATTCAAGCAGTCAGCGTCCAGGCGCCAGTGCACGTCGTTTCCACGCTTCGACCCCGATTCTGATCGCGCCCAGGCGCTCATAAGTGAGATGACCGATGAAACGAACTCTCCGTGCCGTGTCGTCTGGCGTTGTTACAGCAGCCGATCGATCGCAGTCTCGCAGTGGCCTAGGTTCTGACGCTACGCCGTGGCCATGGCTGCGATCGATTGAACGCCCACGGGTTAAGCCCTCACAGGGCGCTGCAAGGCGAGTGTTTGACGCCGACTCGAGTTGGATGGCTTTGCGCGCGATGACGTTGGGCTTGGCGGTGGGTGGCGTCGCGATGCTGGTTGGCGGCGCGCCGGTTCTGGCCTCCGATTTTCGCTCAGAGTTTTCGGCCGGCTCGCCGCCGTATCTCGAGCGCGAGAGCGTTCAGGCCTTCATTGATGAGCGTGTGGCCGCGGGGCATGAGCGTGAGCGGATCGAGGCGCTGATTGCAGCGGCTGAGCCACAACAGCGAATTCTGGAGTTGATTTCGCGGCCGGCTGAGGCGCGCCCTTGGCACACATATCGTCCAATTTTTGTCACCGAGACGCGCATTGACGATGGTCGGGCTTTTCTCGAGGCTCAGGCCGAGTGGCTGGCGAAAGCAGAGGAGCAGTTTGGCGTCGAACGCGAAGTCGTGACGGCGATTGTCGCGGTTGAGACGAATTTCGGGCGGAACCAGGGTAGTTTCCGGGTGTTGGACGCGTTAGTCACTCTTGGCTTCGACTATCCGCCGCGCGCCGCGTTTTTTAGCTCCGAGCTCGGCCATTTTTTTGATCTGATCGCGGAAGAGCAGCTCGATCCTCTCGAGATTCGTGGCTCCTACGCGGGCGCAATGGGCCGCGGCCAGTTCATTTCTTCGAGCTATCGCGCGTACGCCGTCGATTTTGATGGTTCCGGTCAGCGTGATCTCATAGGGAGCTGGGGTGATGCGATTGGCTCGATCGCTAACTATTTCCGCGCGCATCGTTGGGAGACCGGGCGGCCGATCGTTGCAGCCGCGACCGTCGAGGGCGATGGTTATCGTGACGTTTTGGGTGGGACGCAGGGGCGCGCTTTCGAGGCACGCTACTCGCTCGAGGAACTGGCTACGGCCGGTGTTACGCCGGCAGAGCCTGTCGATCCGACCGGGCGCTACTCATTGGTGCGGCTCGAGGAGCAGGATGGCGAACGATTCGTCCTGGGCTACCCGAATTTTTACGTCATCACCCGGTACAACCGTAGTCCGCTGTACGCGATGGTCGTAGCCGAGATTGCCGCGGCGCTGGGATACCTCCGATAACGCGAGCGCTGAAGAAAGCTGTGACCGAGTACACGGCGCGGCGATCGAGATATTGCGAGTCGTGAGGTGAGGAGCGCTCACTGCATAACGCCGTGACACCATTTTCGGGGTGTCGTGAGCCTGTGTCGAGTCGTGTTTCGATGCGTGCGTTTGAGTGCGGCGCGATGGCGACTTGCGCGATCCGTATTGGTCTCGGCGTTGTGATGGTTGATCGCAACGCGGCGCTTGTCCGATCGGGATTTGCGATGCCGGACGGCGATTGGCCCTCAAAACGTTTTTTAGAACGATCGCGTCAACTTCGTTCTTTGAGGTGTTTGATTAGGTGTTCGGTACCGGCTCGACATTGATTCGAGATTTAGGTTGGGTCTCGGGGTTTGATATCGCGGTTTAAAATTCGGGGGGTCACGGTGGTGGTTCGTGGCCGGGACAGGCTCGCGATGGGGCAGAGCGACCTTGAGCGGTCTGCGTGATGCACTTGCCGATGAGCTTTGGATCGGGAGTCACGCTTTCAACGGGTCAGTTCGACTGCGTAGGCGTCGGAATCTGAGCGGGGTCTCGTTGCATGAGCAATGCGCCGAAAATATGGAGACAGGCGGAGCACTACTCGGCGCTTCGGGATGGTTCGGAGCGGGCAATGGCGCCGGCGTCGCCGCTTCCGGCGTTGCTGCGGGTCATTGCAGTCGGTTTGGCAGTGATTGTTGTGGTGAGCTG
>JBKBII010000017.1:14328-28040 GCA_046299415.1 Thioalkalivibrionaceae bacterium
GCGGGATGACCGGTTGCTCCGGGCGTCCGGCTCGTGATGGCGCGCCCAGTCGTGCTCCTGCGGATGTTGCACAGACGCCGGATGCAGTGCCGCGCGCCGAGGCGCCCTCGCGGTACGGCAATCCGCGTGAGTACGTGGTGTTTGGTCGGCGATATCGCACGTTGCCGACCAATGCCGGTTTTGAAGAAGTCGGTATTGCTTCGTGGTACGGAACGCAGTTTCACGGCCAGCGGACTTCAAGTGGCGAACCTTACGATATGTTCGCGATGACGGCGGCGCACAAGACGCTTCCGGTGCCGTCGTATGTCGAGGTGACGAATCTCGAGAATCGAAGGCGGATCGTCGTACGTGTCAATGATCGTGGGCCATTCGTCGACGGCCGTGTGATCGATCTTTCCTATGCTGCGGCTCATCGCTTGGGTATGGCGGGGGCGGGCCTGGCGCGGGTACAGGTTCGTGCGGTGGGACCCGAAGTGCGTATGGCCTGGGCGGACCGCGGCGCGACAGTGCCTCCGGTGGCGTCGGTGTCAGCACCATCACCGGGCGGGCGCGTGGTTGACAGAGGGGGCTTGCGTTTCGTTCAGGTCGGTGCCTTCGCGATGCGTGAAAATGCGGACGACCTGAAGCGTCGATTAGATCGTGAGGGTTTTAGTCCGGTGCGGGTCGAACCGGCGGGCACACAGGCGGGTCGCGTGTACCGCGTTCGGATCGGTCCACTGCAAAACGCAGCAATGCAGCACGATGTCGAATCGCGTCTCGTCGCTTTTGCGCATCGGGATTTTCGGGTGGTACTGGACTAGGGACGGTGGAGCGACAGCGGCCGGTGCTTGGTTTTGAGGTGAAGCGACGGGACTGTTGTGCGTCGTGACGGATTTGACGGTGTTCGAGCTGAGCCGCTGACTCGACTGACTGCCGCTAACCCTTGGGCGTGTTGTTCGGACCGCTCGACGGCCGTAGCAGGCGATTGATGCGGTGCGTTAATTCGTGCCCGATGCTTTGTGATTCGGCGCGGTCCGATCGCGCGAGATTTTGATTGCTCCGTTGCGGCAGATCGATGAATGGAAGTCGTGAACGAAGGCGCAAAATAGGCTGATGCTTGGTGGCTGATGACCTGATTGAATTCGCTGACGGCTTTGGATTCTGGCGCCGGAGTTTGGGTGAGCTGGCGATTCTTCTCGAGAAGCTGGCTTTTGTCACCGTGGCTGCAAGTTTGTCGATGAACGGCTCGAGGCTGCGCTGATCCGAAGATTGGATCGCAGACCTTGCGGTGATGATTTTTGGGTTATGACTTTCGGGCGCGTCAGCGCCATTCGATGGGTGATTTGTCATGAAGACTCTGGTGAACAGTCGGGCTGCATTGGTCGGGGCGGTGTTGACGGCCGGCCTTGGTGTTGCGAGCGCCGCGGCCGCTGTTGGCGTCGCTGTGCAGGCTGATGGGCGTGTCGTTGGCGGGCTTACAGCCGATGAGATGGGTTCAGCCGTGCAACTGGCGCAGGTTGATACGCCCGTACGACCAAGTCTCTCTAGTGCCGGTCGATCGGGCGCTGATGGCGTAAGGGTCGCGCCGCCCGCTGATCTGACCGCGAAAAGCTATATTTTGATGGATTACGCAAGTGGCCTGACGTTGGCCGAACGAGATCCTCAAATTGAGCGCGAGCCGGCCAGTCTGACCAAGATCATGACCGCGTATGTAGTGTTTGGTGAGATTGCATCGGGTCGCTTGAGTCTTGATGAGGGTGTTCTGATCAGCGAAAGGGCGTGGCGCACGGGTATGACTGGAGCGTCTCGTATGTTTATCGAGGTGGGCCAGACTGTATCCGTCAGCGATTTGCTTCGCGGCATGATCGTGCAGTCTGGTAACGATGCGTCGACGGCATTGGCTGAGCGAATCGCGGGCTCGGAGTCCGCGTTCGTCGAGTTGATGAACCGCACGGCGCGAGATCTCGGTATGCACCAGACGATATTCGCCAATTCGCATGGTCTGCCGAGCGAGGATCTCCAGTTCACGACGCCTCTTGATATGGCGTTGCTGGCGCGTGCACTGATCCGAGATTATCCCGATCTGTACCAGATCTATTCGGAACGTTCTTTTCAGTTTGCGGGCATCAGTCAGCAAAATCGGAACTTGCTGTTGTGGCGCGAGGGCGGTTTCGACGGGTTGAAAACCGGATGGACATCGGCTGCGGGGTACAACCTCGTATCCTCGGCCGAGCGCGATGGGCGGCGCTTGATTGCCGTTGTGATGGGAATCGATGCGCCCAACCATCAAGCTGGCGGGACGATCCGTGCGAATGAAAGCCAGGCCCTGATTCAATGGGGCTTCCGATTTACCGAGCCGCGCAGGGTGTTTGAAGCAGGCACTGTATTGGAGACGCCACGGGTTTACCGCGGTGACGTCGGCTCGGTGTCGGCGGGAGTTCTGTCGCCGGTGTGGGTTGCGGTTCCGCCGGGAGAGGGGGATCGACTTCGGGCTGAGCTCGACTTGCCGGGTCCGATCGAGGCACCACTCGCGATTGGTGACACCGTTGGAGAGCTTCGCGTCTTGCTTGGAAGCGACACGATCGCACGCGTGCCGGTTGTCGCGCTTGAATCCGTCGAACTCGGCGGCTGGCTGGGGCGCCAATGGGATGCCTTGAGGCTGACACTACGGAGTTGGCGACCCTGGTAAAAGCCCCGGTTTGGCCCTGAGGGTGGCTTCGGGCGGGTCAACGGGGTTCGTTGCGGCTCTGGGCACTCATATTCTAGGTGTCGCCGTCGGGTCAGAGCCGCAATGTAGTGATGAGCCCATCGTCGGTGCGGATCGCGGCGAACGCCTTCAACCTTTGCCTTCGTGTCCTGATCTCTTTGACCTCGGGAGCGCTCTGTACGCTCGTATTTGGCAGTTGAGTGGTCGTCGATGATGGGTTATCGCGTAACGATAGGGTGGTGAATTCGGTGTCGGATCGGATCATGAGAACGTCGATCGATGATGCAGGCTCGTCGCCGTCGCGGGCGCAAAGTGGGTTAGCGCCGATTGCCGCGCGTTGGCGGGTCGCAGTGCAAGGCGTCGATCTTGCGCGGCCCGTGTGGTTGAACGGTTGCGTGGTGCCTTTGGCTGAGGCTGCACTCTCTCCGCTTGATCGGGGTTTTTTGTTCGCTGACGGAGTCTATGAGGTCATCCCTGTTTATCAGGGTCGGGCCTTTGCGTGGTCGGAGCATTACCAGCGACTCGAGCGTTCGTTGGCGGCGATTGATCTACCCAACCCGTTGACCGAGACGGAGTGGCGTTCCGAGTTGGGTCGGCTGTTGCGTGCCGTAGAAGATTTTGATCGGGCTGCGGGTCGCGATCTCGGCCGGTACTCGATTTACCTGCAACTCTCGCGCGGTGTCGCTCCACGTGATCATGCGTATCCGCTGGACGCCATGCCTACAGCCTTTGCTCAGATTACGCGCATGGCTGATCCTGCACCTTTGCAGGCGCAGGGTGTGGCGGCGATCAGCATCGAGGACAAACGCTGGAATCGTTGCGATATCAAATCTGTGTCGCTGCTGCCAAATGTTATGGCGCGGGAGGAGGCTCGTCGAACGGGCGCGGCTGAGGCTTTGCTGTTCCGCAAAGATCAGCTCCGCGAGGGCGCAGCGAGCAACGCGTTTGTCGTACTCGATGGTCGGGTGGTGACGCCACCACTCGCGCCAGATTTGTTGCCAGGGGTGACCCGAAACTGGGTGCTGAAGGTCGTGGCTGATCTTGGCTTGAGGTGGGCCGAGGCTCCGGTATCGATCGACGACGTATCGGTCGCCGATGAAATTTGGTTGACGAGTTCGACTAAGGAGATTCTGCCTGTCGTGGCTCTGAACGATGGTCCGGTGGGAGCAGGTGTTCCAGGTCCGATCTTTACGCAGGTATCGACGGCTTACCGTCTGGATCTGGACAATCCCGCGTGCAGCATCGCGCTTGCGGGAGGATCGTCAGACATCGGGGAGTCAGGTCATGAGTGACGAGGCTGCGAGCAGGAACAGAAACGCCATCTCAGATCAGAGTACCGAGGCGCGCGAGACCTTGATCGAGTTCCCACTTGATTTTCCGATCAAGGTGATTTGTGATGCGCACCCCGAGGCGGTCGAGGTTGTTGCAGGAATCGCGCGAGAGGCGGTTTTGGATAGCGCGCATCTTGCTGTCGACACTCGTCCGTCGCGCAATGGTCGCTACGTTGGTGTGACGCTCACTGTTTTCGTCGGGTCTCAAGAACAACTTGATGGACTCTATGTGGCGCTGGGGGCATGCCGCCACGTCAAGATGGTGCTGTGACCGAATTCCGATGGGTGTCCGAACCTCAACCGGTGCTGCAGGTCTGGCGACTTGGCGTACAACCCTACGTGCCGGTCTGGCTCGCAATGCAACGCGAGACCGAGCAGCTGTTGGCCCGGTCTCGCTCGACGCAGGTTGAGCGTTGCAGATCGGCAGATGAGCCTGAGGGCACTTCCTTTGCGGAGCCGGCGTGCCACGTCAATCCAGTGAACGCCGCGTGGTCAGGGTTGATAAGTGATTCCGATCCGCGCAGTACTGACGAAACATCGGCGCGGCGTCTGGCCAACGCAGCGGGCGATGCAGCTGGTATCAAATGGGCACCAGCCCAGTCGTCGGCAGCCGAGGCCGGGTTGAGGTACGGACAGCAGGATCCTTCGATATCTGCGGTCGAGCCCGCCAAGGCTTGCCATCAGGCGTGGAGTGTCGAGCATCCGCCGACTTTCACCTTGGGGCGAAATGCATCCCGGGAGCATTTATTCGATCCAGGTGCGACGCCAGTTGTGCGGATCGATCGCGGTGGGCAAGTCACGATGCATCTGCCGGGGCAGATTATCGTGTATTTGTTGCTTGACCTCGCTGCGTTGGGCCTCGGTGTGCGAGAACTGGTCACGCGTATCGAGGAGGCGATGTTGTCGACGCTCGCTGACTTTGGGGTGCATGCCGTTCGTAGAGATGGAGCACCGGGCATTTACGTCGGTTCTGCGAAGATCGGTGCATTGGGCTTGCGTGTCACGCGGGGTCGTTGCCTGCATGGGCTGGCGCTGAATGTTGATCCGAGCTTGACAGCCATGAGTCGAATGCGCCCCTGTGGGTTGTCTGACACCTCTAACACGTCGCTCGTTGCCGAACTGCGCGGGTGCGGAGGTGTGCCGTCGCGCGAGGCCGTTCGATGCGCATTGCTCAGGCACTTGAGTCACTCCCTCGGGCTTCAGTTGCGGTCGCAGGCTGGCCTGCCAGGGTCACTCCACCGTTCGCTGGCTCTGCCTCCTGGCCGGTCTGCGAGCGTTACGCGGTCCGCGCGATCCGTGGGTCGTTTGTAGCGTCGTTATCTTGATCGATGGGCTTGGGTGTCGTGGGCATGTGGCATACGCCAACAGTCGGATGAGAGAGCGGCATAGAAGGCGGTCGGTCGCTGGAACGATCGCAAGCGAGAGGTGCTTTACTGTGCTGGGATTCGAATTGACTCGATCGCAGTGTGACGCGTGAGCCGATCGTTGCGTCCCTCTGTTTTGAAGTAGCAGGCGTGCTACGACAAACGGCTTTTTCAATTCAGCGCACCTGAGCACCGGCTGCTTGAAGATCCGCGTGGTAGGAAGAGCGCACCATGGGGCCGCTTGCCACCTGCTCGAAGCCCATCGAGCGCGCGATCTCGCCGATTTCGTCGAATTCTTCTGGTGGGAGAAAGCGTGTCACCGGAAGGTGGTGCCGGCTGGGTTGGAGATATTGGCCGAGCGTGAGCATCGTGCAATCGTGCTCGCGCAGATCGTCGAGCGTGGCAATGAGTTCGGTACGCGTTTCTCCCAAGCCGAGCATCAAGCCAGATTTGGTAGGAATCCGCGGGTGTTGCGTCCGAAAGCGTTTGAGCAGGTCGAGACTCCAGGCGTAATCGGCGCCGGGACGAACTTGTCGGTAAAGACTGGGTACGGTTTCGAGATTGTGATTGAAAACGTCTGGAGGATTTTCGATGAAGGCCGCGAGGGCGGTCTCCATACGACCGCGGAAGTCCGGCACCAGAATTTCGATGCGAGTCGTTGGGCTGTGGCGGCGAACGGCTTCGACACAGGACGCGAAGTGTGATGCGCCGCCATCGCGCAGATCGTCGCGATCGACCGAAGTGATGACCACGTAGCGTAGAGCGAGGCGGCCGATGGCTTTCGCGAGGCGTTCGGGTTCGTCCACCTCGGGTGACAAGGGACGACCGTGCGCGACATCGCAGAAGGGACAGCGACGCGTGCAGATGTCGCCAAGCACCATGAACGTGGCCGTGCCGTGAGCGAAGCATTCGCCTAGATTCGGACAGGTGGCTTCCTCGCAGACCGTAACCAGGTCGAGCTCTCGAAGCAGCCCCTTGAGGTGTTGAACTTCGGGCCGTCCCTGTGATTGCGCGCGGATCCAGCGAGGTTTGCGGGGCATGACCTCGGTAGGTTGAATCTTGATGGGTATCCGGGCGACCTTGTCGGCAGCACGCAGCTTAACGCCGGCTTCAACTCGGCCCGGGTTGGGTTTTTGACGGCTTATGGCGTCAGGTGTCTTGAGATTGACTCCGTTGATCTCGGGGTTACGGCCGCCTTGCTGATCGATCGAGGCGGTTGAGGCTTCAGGCCGGGCGTCGGCTGCAGATTGTTGCGGAGGGTTGATCGGCATCGTCGTTGATTGGCTCCATCGAACTCGGCATTTTGCAGGCGACGGGGCGCTGTGGCCTTTCGTCGGTGCCAATTGTCCTGGTTGGCGCTGTGGCCTGCGTCGCATGGTTTTCTCGTCGCTCATGATGACTGCGAGCGCAGAGTCTGACCATTTGCAGTGCAATTCAGGATGTGATCGGCTGTGCGAGGTGTCGCCTGGGCTTGCGTACGGATTTGATGATGATGCGGTTGTGGCGAAGTCGGACGTGGACCGGTCCGCACTCGGTACAGGTTTCACCTCAATTTAGCCCCGTCTTTATCGCGAGATCGACTCATTATGAAATGTGGGCTTCAATCTCACGCGGCGTTAGTGACGCATAGCGGCACTCAGGACTACGCTGATGTGCGCGCATGGGTCATCGTCGCCGCGGCATGGCTTTGCTGGACGAATCCAGCGTCGGCAGCGCGCCTGTCCCGCAGGTATTTTCTTGAGTGGCTGTGTCGTCTGGCACGTTTCCCTGAATTCAGGTCAGTGCGGCTTCGAGTACCTTGAGCTCGTCTTGGTAAGGGTCGAGTTCGACGATCCGCTCGTCCTTGATCGTTAGCCCGAGGGCTTGTGACGCCGGTAATGCTGCGAGAGGTGGGCATTGCCGGCATTCGCCGCCCGCGACTCGTGCGACTTGCAAGATTTGGTTGAGCGCATCATTGGAGGGTTGGGTAGGGCTCAACGCAGCGAGGGCGCCGTGGGTAACAGTGGAACTGATTGCCCAATGTTGGAGGATCATTTCGGCGACATCACCCTCGAGCTTGTCGAGAATCGTTTCAGCCAATTCCTCGTGATCGATCGCCCGCACAGGGCTCGATCCGTTATCCAATTGTTTGGCGAGCGAGCCGAGGATGGGGAGTGCTCCGACTCGATGGAGCAGACCTGCAAGGACGGCGCTGTCGACGTCGAGTTGGTGCCCACCGATCTTGATACGGACCATTGTTGCGGCGATTGCCGAGACCCGGGCTGAGGTGCGCCACAGGCGCTCCATGGTGGCGCGATAGGGGTGGTTGCGCTTGATGAACAGGGCCTGCGCTGAGACGGCGGTGACGAATTGAAGCGTCTTGGCCAGACCGAGTCGCGTGATTGCGTCCTGGACTCGCGTGACCGGGGCGGCGCCAACGAAAGCGGCTGAGTTCACTAGAGCCAGGAGACGCGTGGTGGTGGACACGTCGCGTGCGATCACCGCCGCGACGTCAGAGATTGATACATCTGGACTGGTCAGAGCCTTGCGCACAGCGAGGGCCGCTTCGGGCAGTTGCGGGAGCTCGAGCTCGCGTTTGATGGTCTTGTCGTACAGCTCGAACAACAGGGCGGCTTCGCGATCGTCGAGGGCGATTTGTTCAACGTCGCCTTCGACGTATTTCGGGGCTGTAATGGACTGCGTATACCGCCGGTCAACAATTAGTAATTCGCTATCTTCGAGCGCGATCATCTCGAGATCATGTTCACGACCGCTGAACAAGGCTTTGCGTGCTTCGAGAGCATGAGCGGTCACAATGCGCGGTGGTCGCTGCGGCATCAACGCGACGCGACCCTTGACGAGGAATATCTGATCGTTTGAATGGGCCTCGCTGGCGAGGCGTTCGCCCTTTTGGACCGAGCGGAAGCTTGCTTGTCGAGCGATTTTTTCGTGTATATCGGTCGACAGATTCTCGAAGGGCTCGAGTGTGGCGATGAGTTGGGCTGTGTTCATGTTCAGCCTCCGAGCACGCTACGCATGGCAGCCAGTTCAGCAGCTCGCGACTGCAACAAGGGGATCGATTCGCCTGCCTCTGGCGGCGTGATTCCCAGGGCGCCAAACGCCGGAATCTCCGCTGGGTCGGGCGTGGGTTGGCCGAGATGGACAAGCATTTCGTAGCGCGCCAGAACAACGATCGAGGCGTAGTCGATCGCCTCACCCTCGGGTACGTGTGTCCAGTCGTCGTAGGCTTCGCAAACTTCAACCAGATCTTCTCCGAGCCGCCAGTAATTGGTGACCAGAGCTCCAGTGATGTTTTGAAAACGCTCGACCTGCGTGCGTAGCTGGCGCTCGTCAAGCTTGATACTGCGCATCTCGAGAAACTGAATAACGGGAATGGCCCCGATGCGGGCAACCAATCCAGCGAGTAGTGCGCGCTCACGTAACAAACCACGACCGAGTTCGGCTGCAAGGCCGAAGGCAAAGGTCGAGAGCAGCACGCTTTCGACCCAGACATCGTGCATGACCGTTTTGCTGGCTGGTGACTTAGCTTTGAATACCGAACGCAGCGACATGTTGAGGGCTAGCATCGAGGTGTTTTTGAACCCGAGCCTGACGACTGCGTCGCGTACGGTCTGTATCGGTTCTGCTGCACGGAACAATGGGCTGTTGACGGCCTGAATGAGAGCGCCGGCGATGGCGCCATCGCGTTGTATGGTTTCGGTGAGGTCACCGGCTGTAGCTTCGGGGTCGTCACTGAGCCGCTGCACTCGCATCGCGACTTCCGGCATCGTGGGGAGTTTGAGGCGCTCCGATGTGATCAGGTCGTAAAGCTCGGCGAAGAGTGCGGCATCGTCCTCATCGAGCGCAACCGTGTTGGTTTCGAGTTGAGCCGTTTGCGAGCGTTGCAGGATCTCACGCGAAATCAGCAGGGTTTGGCAGTCGCTTTCAGTGATCACGAAATGCTCATTGGACTCCCCGAGGTCGAAAACCTCAATGGCGTCACCGAGGCCAATGTGGGCCTGCAGGCGCTCCGGATGCCCATCGCGAACGCGCACGATCGAACCTTCTACCAAAAGCCATAACCGATCGTTCAGGTGATCGGGGCGCACACGGCGGCCCTTTGGCACATTTTTTGGTCGAAGCTCGTGAGCAATCGCGTTGCGCGCCTCTGGGTTGAGATCGGCGGTTCGCTCCCATGTGGCGAGCGTTTGTTCGATATCTTCGAGGTCCATTCGCGTGTGAGCTCCCGCGGGGTGACGAGCTGGGCGCGCGGCGTGTCGCGGCGCCCTAGAATAATGCGGTCGTTGAGGGAAATGTTCAAAACTTCGATCTCAAGACCCTGCAAGCGTGGCGGTCGTCACAGCGCCGATTCAAGGTCACCGAGGGTGCGGGCTGAGACTACGGGGCGCCCATTTGAGCGGCGTTTCGCTGATCAAAATGTGATGGTCGACCAGCCATGCGCGCGCATCGGCGGCGTCGCGTTCAAACCAGGCTCTCGCTGAACCTAGGCGAAAGCTGTAGCCCCAGTCGTCGAGGTCGCGCCACGCTCGATCAAGGCTGATGCCCGGCAACGATGCGGCCCAGAGAATTTGTAGATAGCACACGCCGCATTCTTCGATATCGGTCCCGCCGGCGTCGGTATCGAGGATGGCGCGTCGTTCGGGGTCCATGCATACGGCGTGTGCGGCCTCGTGCAGGGCAGAGTGCAGTGGGGTCTCGTGTTGGATGTGTAGCACGACACGTCCGTTTTGCGTTGTAAGCCCTGCCTCGGGGTCGCCCCAGAAACTACCCGGAATGATGTTCGCCGGCGCTTTAAGACTGTCCGTTTCCGCCTGACTTGTGTCGTAGTTTTCGACAGACGGTGATTGTGGATCTTCATCCTCGTGTGCTTCGGATTTCAGTGTCAGGGTCATTCGAAACGGGGTTGTCAGGGCGTCATGGGTCCAGTCCACGACGTGAGGCGACGGCGCGTCCGATTGAGCATCGCGCAGCCGTGCGCGATGGTTGTGCGCCACGAAGAGGTCCGGGATCTTTTGATCTGTAGCGCGGGACTCGGCATCCGCAGCTTGTCGGACCGGTCCTTTGTTGATGGGGTGCGCAGAGCCACGGGGTTGCCTAGGGGGCTTTGCGGTCGATCGCGAGGGGTGAACTTTGATCAGGATACCCGCTGGAGCGAGGAGTTGTCTCAGGTCGGCAATTCGGTGGTTGTCGCAAAGAATCATGTTGTGGGGCGATCTTTTTCTCAGTTGTTGGGTGAAGCCGTGTTGATCGTCGGCGCGAAGGTGCTTGAAGTCGAGGATCAGTGAGCATCGTGACGCAGAACTTCCTGATTGCTGGCGCTTGGGTGGGCGACAGTCAAAACCGATTGCGACGCGTACGTATGGGTCAGTGTCAAGTCCCAGGCGTAGAGTCTTCGCCATTCTTCGCGCGTATCGGTCGCTGCAGGCAGCGGCGCTATCGAGCCCTGGCCAACGGGTTGGCAGGGGTCGCGTTGTTCGCTAAGTGTTGATCGGTCGTCGATTGTGGCCGTCGTGTGTTCTCAGCCGGCTGATGCCGGTTTGATCGGCGAATCTGTCAGGAGCCTTTTGGGGTTCTTGTCTCGCCACTGTTGAACGGCGGTGATGGCTCGCGTGTCCATTGAGCGTAAGTAAAAGCGTGCTTGCTCGATGTTGGTCACCGGCGGCCAGCCAGAGAGCTCGATAACTGCGATGCGTAAGGCGCAGGCCATTGTGTTTAACTGCGTTCGAGCATTCTGGGATCGGAGTGCAGATAAAAAATCAGGTTGGAAATAGAGTTCAAGCACGTCGGGTCGCGTTTGCCCGAGCAGACGGAGGGTGGCGCGGATCGCTTGTTCGGCTGATGGCCAGTCGCTGATCCAATCGGCGGCGAGCAGGCTTTTGAGTTCAGCGCGTCCTTTGGCAGATAGCGTAGGCGTCATGCACGGTGGCTTCGGCTGTCGGAGCGAGAGGCGCGACACGAGTCGTCTTGGCATCGCTGTTTGGTTGCCGGGACCTGAACAATCCGGTCACGGGTGGATCGGGGGGGTGTTGACGTGGTTGCCCGCGTGATCTAGTCCCGAGAGAACGTCGACCTCGCTTTCGGCTCAAGCGTGTGTCGGTATCAGTCAGGCAGCATTTTCGGCTGGCGTCCGTGCATCGATACTGAGCGCGTGCAAGGTCCCGGAGTCGATATCTTCGCGAACGGCAGCGTAGACGACTTGGTGCCGACGCACCCTCGATAGACCTTCAAAACGCTTCGAAACGATGCGGGCGACGAACTTACCGCCGCCGCCTTCGACCTCAATGCGATCGCCGTCATCGAACGCGGGGCGAAGTTTGGCTGCAATCGTTGCGGCGTCGAGTTCCATGAAGTGTCCTCATAAAATGAACAGCGATTCTGACAGGCCGGTGGCTTGCATTATGGCGTTCGCAATTCGATCGTGCTCTGCGCTGGACGCGCAGGACCTTTGACCGGTGTAGGCCTCATGTTAGCTTAAGCGTTTTGATCGCGATGGGCGTGGAGTTGGGGCCGCGTGATGTCGTATCTGCGACTTGTCGGCGTCAACACTTGAAGGACGTGCGGGCTCGGTCGCAACGCTGGGGTAGACACGGTCGACGGTTGAAGCAGCCTTTTTTTGAGCTTGAGCATCGGCGCGTCGGTTTCGGGTGAAGTGTCGTGTCGGCCTGTCGTTCGGTGGTGTTGCCTTCGGACGCGTTAGAGTGGGCCACCTGAGCGGCCTGGTTTTCGGAAAAGTCCAAAAACGAGACGCCCGAGTCTGATGACTCGGGCGAAGAGATCGACAGATCGTTCAGCCGATCCGTCGATGGGGTATGTTTTTAACCTTCGATCACGGGACGTGGCGAGGGGTCGCTTCGGCCTCCACGCGTGATCGATGACTTGGGGCGGTGGCGCGATCAGGCCTGGCCGAGCATGCGACGGAACAACTGGACGAGATCGTCACGCAGCGGCACTCGGCCCACTTCGGCCAATTCAAATTCAGTACCGTTGAACGAAACGTTCTGCAGCGCGGCTTCGCTGTTGGCAAGGTCAAGGGTCGCGGTGAAGACGTTGTCCTTGCCTTCGAGGTAGCTGGCGACGACTTCATCTTCGGCAACGATATCCCGGACCTGATTCTGTCCCCACGTGGTGAGATGGATGACGATGGTACCAGCCCATTCAGCGTCCGCCATCGTGCGCAGAACCTGATGCAGCTGTGCGACGTTGTCGGTGCGATCCATGTTGCCACCGAAAGCGAGATAGACAGCATCGGCGTCTGCGACGCGGGCAACTGCTGCTGCCGCATCGTCAGGGCTGGCAAGGCTTTCGAAGACGATGTCGAGGTCACCATTCGCACCGAGCATGCCGGCACCGAGACCGCCGGTCAGGCTCGAGCAAATGACAGAACGATTGGACAGAATGCCAACGCGCTGGGCATCGAGGGCGCCTGGTAGCGCGCTGCCGACTGCCTGGCCTGCGAGAATGCGGATGGTTTGCAGTTCGCCAAAGGTCAGGTCATTGGCTTGGGCCGGGACTGTAAACCCGATGACGGCGGCCATCGCTGTAACGAGTGCGAGCTTTTTCATCTTCAAGACTCCGTGGCTGTGGATTTGACATCAGTAACTGAAAGGCTTGGGTGAAGACTGAACTGAAAGGCTTGGGTGAAGACTGGGTGTTGGTGACACGGCTGACTGCGATCGGAGGGGGTGTCGGGTGGATAACCTGGGTCTTGGTGCGCGGCACTCCTCGGCAGTCAGATTGTGGATGTCTGCGAGAGAGATGCATCCACCGTTGGCCCGTCATTGCCCTCCCTCTCCGACACTTTGCATACCCGTCTAGTAGTGAACATCCGAAAGACGCACTAAGGTGGTAACAAGACGACAGACGACGCGTGACGGCCTGATGATGAGTGGTTCATAGGTCATCTTCCGACCGCTCGCACCGTTGTAAACCGCGCGACATGGAGAGCGTCGGGATGCTAAAAAGTTCATCAGACTAGTCTTATATAACTAGATGAATGCCAGGTCGATGGTGCTCGAATTGGATAGAGCCGATTTTTTGTCACCCGCGGCCAGCATGCGCGCAGTCCGGTTAAACGGTTCTGGTTTGCGCTTGCTCAGAGGCTTGAAGAGATGATCCGGACCCGGGCGGACCGCCTGAGAGCGCTTTGGCGGCAGCCTGCACTGACAGTTGTGCGTGTCGGGCTGTTGAGGTGGCATCGCCCAGCAATGGCGATGATCGTGATCATCATTGGGGTGGTTGTGGCGTTCACTGCGGGGTTGTCTGGCTGTGCAACCTATCGGCCGAGTGAAATCGAGCGTTTTCCCATCGAGCTTCGTTCTATTGCGCCTGATG
>JBKBII010000018.1:0-22015 GCA_046299415.1 Thioalkalivibrionaceae bacterium
GTCGATGCAGCAGAAATTGGCAAATTCGACGATGCCGCCGCGCAGTGGTGGGACCCCAGCGGCCCCCTGAGGACCCTTCACGATATCAACCCCTTGCGCGTCGACTGGATCGACGAACAGGCAGCCGTCACTGGCAAACGTGTGCTTGACGTCGGTTGTGGCGCTGGCATCCTAGCCGAGGCGCTAGCGATTCGTGGCGCAGACGTCACCGGCATCGACGCCGGTCATCGGCTCATCGACATCGCACGCGCGCACGCTGACGAACAGGGACTGCGAATCGACTACCGTGTCACCACTGCCGAAGCGCTCGCAGACGACGTCGCCCGCGGCCGCTGCGAGCGCTTCGAAGTCGTCACCTGCATGGAAATGCTCGAGCACGTCCCCGATCCGGCGAGCGTGATCGCAGCGCTTGCACAGCTCGTCGCCCCCGGCGGGACGGTGCTCCTATCGACGATCTCGCGCACACCGAAAGCATTCGTCCACGCGATCATCGCAGCGGAATACATTCTGCGGCTCGTGCCCACGGGCACCCACGAGTACGGCCGCTTCATAAAACCATCAGAACTCGCCCGAGAACTGCGCGCTCATCGCCTGAGCGCTTCTGCCGTCAAGGGATTGGCTTACAACCCCATAACGCGGCGCTACTCGCTCAACGACGACGTTGAAGTCAACTACCTCGTCGCGGCTCGCGCTCCGCGATGAAACACTCAAAAACCGGCACGATGACCGAACAGCACGAGCCACAATCCTGCACTCAGACCGCGGCCGCGACAGCCCCATTCGTATCCTTCGCTGGCTGGATCTTCGATCTCGACGGGACGCTGATCGACAGCGCGCCTGATCTGCTCGCTGCACTGGGGCGTCTGCTCAACCATACCGGACGCGATCGCCAAATTCTCCCCGGAGCCCGAGCCACGGTCTCGCATGGTGCCGATGCGATGCTCGCCTACGCTTTTCCCGATCTCGACGCCGCCGAACGTCTCGCGCTTCGAGACCCCTTTCTTGACGACTACGCCGCCTGTGTTGGCGAAGCCAGTCGACCCTTCGATGGCATCGACGAGCTGCTCGAAGCACTGGAGCAACGCGGATGTCCATGGGGCATCGTCACCAATAAGCCGAGACGCTTCACCACGCCCCTTCTCGAGCGATTGGGCCTCGACCAACGTGCAAGCGTCGTCGTCTGCGGCGATACGCTCGCCCACGCCAAACCTCACCCAGCGCCGATGGTTCACGCCGCCAAAGCGCTCGGCGTACTGGCCGAGAACTGCATCGCAATCGGTGACGCCGAGCGCGATATCCAAGCCGCACGCGCTGCAGGCATCGCCAGCGCCGTCGCACACTGGGGTTACCTCAGCGCCGACGATCGACCTCATCAATGGGGCGCAACCCATCATCTCGTGACACCGAGAGACGCATTGGCCTGGCTGGTCGATCCAGCCACCCGCGCGTCAACGTCCGAGCCCGCAGAGCAACCACATCCGGCCTCGGAACCTCTGCTGACACGACCCAAGTTACCACCGCGGACACCACCGCCGGCATGAACGAAGCCATCGTCGCCAGTTCCCTGATCACCGACGAACGCCTGCACGCCTTTGCTTTCGGCCTCATCATCGGCGGCTTGCTGTCCGGTGTCTTGGTCGCTCTGGTCATCCTGCTGAGAACGCGCAGCGAACGGGCTGTGTTCGAGCAAGCCTTGATTCGCGCCGAGGCCGAGCGCGATCACCTGATCGCCCGCCACGAAGACCTCGAAGCGGCGTTTGACCGTGCCTCCGATCAACTCGACGTTCACTTTCGACGACTGGCCCATGAGGCTTTGCAACTCAACCAAGATGCGTTTTTGAACCTCGCCCATCGCACCCTTGACCGATCACTCGCTCAGGGTGAGCAGCGCGTCGCCGCACGGGAACACGCCATCGAAGGCCTCGTCCGTCCCATTCGTGACCTGCTTGCGCGCACCGAAGGCGAACTGCGCGAAATCGAACACAACCGAACCCAGGCCTTCGCAACGCTCGAAGAACGGCTCGCTCGCATATCCGAAGACCACCGTCGCCTTGCGCAGGAGACCACTGCGCTCACCCGCGCCCTATCAAAACCGGGAGTTCGCGGGCGCTGGGGCGAGCTGACCCTCAAACGGTCAGTTGAGCTCGCCGGCATGAGCGCCCACTGCGACTTTGCAGAACAGGCGGAACTCACTAGCGAAAACGGCCATCGGCTGCGACCCGACCTCCTCATCAAACTACCCGGCGATCGCGTCATCATCGTCGATGCCAAAACACCGCTCGACGCCTACCTCGATGCCATCAGCCAAAACGAACCCGCGGCCAGTGCCGCTGCACTCGATCGTCACGCCGAACAACTGCGCGCGCGCATCCTCGAACTCGCGCAAAAACGCTACTTCGCAGCGCTCACGACGACACCTGAATTCACCGTCCTGTTCATCCCGGGCGAGCGCATCCTCTCCGCAGCGCTCGAACGTCGGCCCGAGCTCTTCGATCTAGCGCTCGAACGCCGAATTCACCTTGCGACACCCAGCACGCTGATCGCCTTGTTGCGCGCAGTCGAAGCCGGCTGGCAGCAGGCACAGCTCACCGAACACGCCTACCAGATTCGAGACTTTGCGCTCGAACTGACCGAACGCGTTGGACAGCTGGGGGACGATCTGACGGGACTCGGCCAGTACCTCTCGCACAGTGTCAAACAATACAACCGTCTGACGAGTCGTTTTGATCGCGACCTCGTCCGTGGATCCAAACGCCTCGGTGAACTCGGCATCCGCTCACGCAAGCCCCATCAAACACCTGAGCAGGTCGTCGACTCGCCGCATCCACCATCGGGTGACGCGTTCAAGGGTCATGCCCCCCACAACTCGGCTCCGATCTCGTCTTCGGCCCCGGGCGCACTCAAGGACGATTGAGTCGAACCAACCGGCCCCGATTGACCCACATTTCATCGCAATGAATCGAGATCACGCCGTGGCAATCGCGCACTCGCACGGCTCTCGCGATTCCCGATCGGGATCATCTACAAAAGCGAGCGATCAACAAGGTCATCCGCGTTGACCGGCACACGTTGTCGGCTCGTTTGGCGAATGGGAACAGTGGATCGGGCCGGGGTATGGTCGCTACCGGATCGTATCAATACATTGATCCTTGCGACGCGGGCCAGGGAATAGCGAATACCGGCACGCGTCAATTCATCCAACAGGACAACCTCCAGCACCCGCGAACCAATATCAATCGGTTGCGCAATGTCAATGTCACCACCGCTGCCCGATTCCTTCATCACTCGAGAGCTTGCCGATCAAGCCTACGTCCATCCATCACCGCCAGGGACTCGAATATGTCGCCCAAGGAACGATCTACGCGATCATCGCATCGCAGTCGACTCACCACGATCGACTCGTCAACGGTTACGTCCTTAAATGCAAAAACAGGGCAACGCATGGCCTTTCAGCCTGCACGCAGACGCACGCTGATCTGGCTCGCAGCCGCTGGCGCCAGTGGCCTGGCCTTGCATCCCGGCGTACGCAGTTTCGCCAGCGACGTCGATGCCTTCGTGCGCGGCCCTGCAGTCGACGACATCGAAACGCGCCAACTGACCGAACACGTCCACATCATCGAATCACCCGATGTATTCGTGAATGCTCGCAATCGCGGCATGATGGTCAACGTCACCTTTGTTTTGACCGACGACGGTGTCGTTGTCATTGATTCTGGCTCTTCGGTACAGATCGGAGAAATGGCGATCCGCATGCTCCGCCGCATCACTGCTCACCCAGTCATCGCGATTTTCGTCACCCACCACCACGGTGATCACTGGTTGGGCAACCACGCCTTCGTCGAAGCCTTTGGCGAAGATCTCCCAATCTATGCGCACCCCTACGCTCGCGAGGCCATCGAAGGCGTACAAGGCCGGCAATGGGCGTCATTGATGGAACGCTGGACCGAGGGCGCCACCCTTGGCACCCGCATCTTTGCGCCCAATCGGAGCTGCCAACACGGCGATGAATTTCGCTTCGGTGATGTCACGTTACGCGTACACCATCACGGCATCGCTCACACGCCCGGTGATTGCTGCTTCGAGATTGTCGAAGATCGCGTCACACATCTCGGCGACGTCGCCATGGATCGTCGCATCGCTAACATGAACGACGGCAGCTTTGCCGGATCCATCAAGACACTGCGGGCAGTCGCCGACGAAACCCAATCCGAACTCTGGATCCCTGGGCACGGAACACCGTCAGCAACCGTGCTGCGCTGGAACCTTGAGCTGTTCGAAGCCTTTCACGAAAACGCAAAAGTCGTTGCTGAATCTTTCGGCACCGCCGAAGAACTCGAAGAACGCCTCCTGATCGATCCGCGGGTGGCCGACAAAATCCCCGAGACTCGTGGCTGGGCATCCAACTTTGGTCGCTACGCATCGCTCGCACTGCTGGAAGCTGAACAAGACCTGTTCTGACCCACCGCTGATCTAATCGAACGCCGCGGGCCACGGCTGGTCTCGACGTCGCTCGGCGACGCGCTCAATCCGGAACACCTCTCATCTACCGAGCATTTCGTCAATCAAGCCCTAGCAAACGATCGGATGCAGTCGGAACCGGGCCATTACCGGGTCAGCCCTGCAGTGCAGCGAAACATACTTGCTGCAAGTCCTCACGGCACCTGATTCGAAGATCGCACAGCTCAGCAATCACGCCGCAACAAAAAACGCCGAACCCACTTACGCGGACTCGGCGCTGGTTCAGGCAACCAACTTTCAACAAAGAGCGGATCGCGCTGGGGCCGACACGGGGTGCCCACGTCCTACGATATGAGCCGATCGCGAGTGCAGCGACCGTCGCGACCGCACAGTCCGCTCGAGGTCAAGCGATTTCACTCGACCTTGGTATACCGCAGGTACGACTTCACCTCATCCCAGCCCTGCGGGAACAGCTGCTTGGCTTCCTCGCCCTTGATCGTCGGCGGGATGATGACCTTGTCACCCGGGCGCCAGTCGGCCGGCGTCGCAATGCGATGCCTGTCGCCTGTCTGCAGCGCGTCGATGACACGCAGGATTTCGTCGAAGTTACGGCCGACCGACATCGGGTAGGTCAACGTCAAGCGAACCTTTTTCTTCGGGTCGATGATGAACACCGAACGCACGGCCGCCGTTTCCGACTCACCGGGATGGATCATCCCATAAAGCTCCGAGACCGTCTTATCGGCGTCTGCGACAATCGGAAACTCCAACGTGGTGTTTTGTGTCTCGTTGACGTCGTTGATCCACTTGTTGTGCTCGTCGACGCTATCGGTCGAAAGGCCCAGTGGCTTTACGTTGCGCTTGTCGAACTCGGCCGCGAGCTGAGCAGTACGGCCCATCTCAGTCGTGCACACCGGCGTGAAATCAGCCGGATGGCTGAAGAAGAAACACCAGGAGTCTCCGATCCACTCGTGGAAGTCAATCTTGCCCTTGGTGGTATCAATCTGGAAATTTGGAGCGGTGTCGCCCAAGCGAATGCAAGTCATGGCATACCTCTCGTCAGTTTGAGTCAAATCGAATCGGCGCAACGCGAACCACCCTGCAAACTGATCGCGGACCCGCTTGCGCCTTCGACAGAGGCAATATTAGCGTTCTCAGATGTAATAATGAAACGCGTTTAGACAATCCACCCGATAGGAAAAAACAATGAAACTTCTACCTGTCATTTCTTATTCATGAACGATGCAACCCGTCGCGCCTACGAGGAATGCCGCCAAATCGCACGGGCGCATTACGAAAATTTTCCGGTCGCCTCGTGGCTCCTGCCTGCACGAATGCGCCGACCCATCGCAGCGATCTATGTTTTTGCGCGGCGCGCTGACGATCTCGCCGACGAAGGGTTTGAGGCCTACCGAAGCTCGGCGAATACACCAAAGAAAAGGGTTGAACCCACAAGCCGCGGGGCAGCGTCAGCTGCCGAGACGGCACGCCCAACAGAATGCCCGGGCCACTCGAACTCTGCCGCCGCCAAAGTCGGCACCGAACCCGGTACACATTCGAGACAAGCAATCGCCTCGCTGCGAGAACGACGCCGAGCCGCACTTCAAGCGATGCGCGATCGAATCACAGCGCTGCATCGTGCGCGCGACGACACCGCCAGCGATTCCAACGGCGTCGGGGGCACCACGTCGGATGACGACCCCCTGTGGATCGCGCTAGGCGACACCATCAAGCACCATGATCTGCCGCTCGAGCCCTTTCTTGACCTCTTATCCGCCTTCGAGCAAGACCTCGATCGTCAGCGCTACGCAAGCTTTGGCGACGTCATGAACTACTGTCGTCGATCCGCCAACCCGATCGGGCGACTCCTGTTACATCTTCATGGTTCGGCGTCACCTAAAAATCTCGCTTACTCCGACGCCATTTGCTCAGCCTTACAGCTCCTCAACTTTTATCAGGATCTCGGCCAAGACCTCGCAGAAAACGACCGCATCTATCTACCCGCTGACGAAATGACGCGATTCGGCGTCACCGAATCGATGCTCGAACGGCGACTCGACACACTGGCGATACGCCAGCTTCTCAATCATTCCATCGATCGCGCCGATCGCCTGCTGCGCGCAGGCGCGCCGCTGGGACATCGTCTCAAGGGACGGTTTGGCCTCGAAATCCGCGCCATTGTCGCCGGCGGCGCGAGAATCGCTTGGCGGCTGAAAAATCGTGCTCACCCTTTCGAGCGCCCCCGGCTCGATACCCGCGATCGACTCGCCGTTCTGCGAAACGCCATTTTTCCACCGAAACGGCTCTGAATTTCCACTTGCCTTTTGGGCACTTCTCAAGCACAAACCGCTGCTCGGTGATCCTCGAAATACCGCAACTTTAAGGGAAACGCCGACCTGATGTCAGCACAGCTGCCAGCGCTTAGCGTGGTGCTCGCTCCGGGCGTCAAACGCTGCATCCCACTCGCGGCTTTCTTCAATGTTCGCGCGCACCGCCATCGATTCGAACTCGTGGCCCCAGACGACCACGCTCGATCCCACGACTCGACCCCGTTCCGACAGCCTGACAATCGAGACGAGGAGCGCGCATAGCGGGCTTTCTGATTACCGGTTCACAGACAGCCGGCCTGCGCACCTGTTTATTCCTGCACAGCAGGTCACGGCAACCAGAGCGTATTGCTCTTCCGCCCGTCCTCTGCCCCCCCCCCGGCCGCCGTCAACCGCGATGGTGACAGCACAAAAGGCCAAACACTGGGCACGACAACGTCGCGTGACCGCCCTTCGCTTGGCCACGCCGCCATCGATCTGCACTCAATCCGACGAACCTGCCGGAGGTCGAGACCCGTCGTGCCCGGCCTGACCACACGTCGTCGCGGGCAAAAACATCGAAACAAACCAAGCAGCGAGTACAAGAGCCGTCGAAGCCACCAGCGCCGCAATCAACTCACCCTGAACGTACAACCAACCGGATAACACCGTACCGAGCAGCCGCCCCCCGGCATTCGCCATGTAGTAAAAACCGACCTTCATTGCCACCTGATCGGACGCTGCGTAGTCAAGAATCAAGAACGAATGAATCACGGAATTCAGCGCAAATACGATACCGAACAGCGCCAGACCGACGATGACCACCACATCAGCTCGCACACCAGCTTCCAGCGCAACCACCATCACCAGCGGCACGATCGCGAGAACGAAGGCCCATATTCGTGCCGTACGACCGGTCGTGACGACCCCAAAACGCTCGAGAACCGACGGCGTCGCCGCCTGAGTCAGTCCGTAACCAATGACCCAGGCCGCCATGAAAGCGCCGACACCCAACGAATTCCAACCCAAAGAAGCCACCAGAAACACCGGCAACGCGACGACAAACCAAACGTCCCGGGCGCCGAATAAAAAGAACCGTGCAGCCGACAGCACGTTGATCGGCCCGCTATTCGAAAACATCTGCAAGAACTTCGGCTTTGCCGCAACTCGCCCAAGATCGCGTGGCAAACCGCTGGCCGCAAACGCAAGCGTCATCGCCAAGCCGACAGCCAAAATCCACAGGGCCGCCTGAAACCCAACGGCCCACAACAACAACGCGCCGATAAAAAACCCCAGGCCCTTCAGAGCGTTCTTCGATCCCGTCAACCAACCGACCCAACGTAGCAGGCGACCCTCGACATCACCGGCGACGAGCTTCACACCCGACTTCGCGCTCATCTTGTTTAAATCTTTGGCGATCCCGGATAACGCCTGTGCAAGCATCACGTACCACACGGCCAACCACGCTTCTGGAACGGTCAGCATCAGCAGGGCAAAAACCTGCAACAACGTCCCCGCAACGAGCGTCGTGACCAAGCCCAGGCGTGCGGCCAGCCACCCCCCCACCAGGTTCGTGACAATGCCGAAAAACTCGTAAAACAAAAACAACATCGCGATTTGAAACGCGCTGTAACCCAGTTGGTGGAAATACAACACCACCAACATACGTATCGCGCCATCGGTGATGGTAAACGCCCAATAGTTGGCTGTGATGCGTGCGTACGCCGCCAGCCCCAAAGTCCCTGTCGTCATGGTCTCACTCGCTGCGCAACGTAAAGGCGCACGGCCACTCGCATCTTCCAAATCGATGTCGTCATCGCCACCGCGAACCGTAAGCCCTCGGTTTCAAAACCCAAGCGCTTCGGTTTCGGATAACACCAATCCCGGCCTGAACGCTTGCCTGAAGCGGTCCGGTATCGTCACTCATACCGAATCCGTAAGAAAACCGCGGCACGCAAGTGCTAAACAGCGCTTGCTCCTGCTGCGCCAAACAAACTGAAGAGCCACACAAAGGCTCAACCCTCCCTTCGCGGCCTTCTAAAGTCAGCTCGCATGAATGCATCACGCGGCGATATTTTTAACTTTCAACCGCGTGACATTTCTTACGTCGCCAACAAATTCATTAAAAAAAAACATTAACGTCATCGATTTGCTATCTACTCAAGGGCCGCCGATAACTGTTCGCAAACTCACGACGCCGAACGGAACGATCAACGGCATATTTCGGCCTCGAAAACAGCCGTGGCATGTCCAAGTGCCTCACCAGCAAAGGAGATGGCGCGAGCGAACGCGGTCCAGACCCCTAGCGTCTACAAGTCACCGATCACCAGCCATTGCCATCATGGAGAGGTCTAGATGGACGCACGTCCCAGCTTCGTACAGCCAACCGATCACCCACAACACCCCGTGGCCAATACCGAAGCAAGCGCGCGCGAGCGTTCCATCCGGCGACGGGTGCGAACAGCGGCCGACCTTCTGATCCCCACGCCCTGCGTCACCCCCGACGAGACCAACGAACAGATCCGCCAGCGCTTTGCTGAACACCCGTCGGCGCAAAATCTGCCCGTCGTGCGTGACGGGCGTCCGATTGGCCTGGTCAACCGCGTGCAGTTTCACAACCTCATGGCAAAACCGTATTTTCCCGAGCTTTTTGCACGCAAACCCTGCACGAGTTTCATGAACCCCTCGCCGATCGTGATCGAAATGTCATCACCCGTCGCCGAGGTCACTGCACGCATCGTCGGCGGCGGCGAACAGGCCATGGCTGAAGGTTTCATTCTCACCGAAAACGGCCTCTATCGCGGCACCGGCCAAACGCTCAACCTGATCTCGAGCCTCCTGGATTTGCAAACCGAGCAAAATCACCTCGTCACCGAGTCGATCGAGTACGCGGCCCGTATTCAGCAATCGGTTCTCGCGCCATCACGCAACCGGCTCGACGCGCGATTCCCCGGCCATTACTGGCTGCTGTGGCGCCCACGAGACATTGTAGGCGGCGACATCTACTACGTATCGGAAGCCGACGATGGCATCCTGATCGCCGTGTTCGACTGCACCGGTCACGGCGTCCCCGGTGCCTTCATGACCTTGATCGCGATTGCCGGCCTTGAAGCCGCGCTCGACCAGTTTGGCCCCAATGATCCCGCAATCCTGATGGCCTCCGTTCACCGGCATATTCAGCGGGTCCTCGCTCAACGCACCGATAACGAACACGACACCGCCCTCGCCAACCGCTCCAACGACGGACTCGATGGCATCATTCTGCGCTGGCACGCGTCTGATCGACGAATCGTCTGGGCGAGTGCCGAACGACCTTTGTTCATCTTTCGCCCCGACACTTCGGCGTCATCCAATCCACCTCGCCCCGACGACGATGAAGCCAATCGTTTCGAAACCCTCACGCGTAAGGGTGATCGCCTGAGCGTCGGCTACGCCAGTACGCCTGACGATGCCTGCTGGACTCGGCAAGAGGAAACGTTGTCACCTGGCGACTGGTTTGTGCTCACCACCGACGGGCTCATCGATCAGATCGGCGGCGGTGAGCGACGCCAGTCTTTCAGCCGCCAGCGCCTTCTGGCAACGTTGAAGACACTTTTAAATCTTTCACCCACTGAAGCCCCAGCCTCCCTGGCTTCCGTGTTTGACGAATGGCGAGGCGACGAGCCCCCACGTGATGATCTGAGCCTCCTGGCGCTGCGCTGTCCCTGAGAACGCTAACCAAGACCGCTCCGCCTGATCTTCGGTGGGAAATCGCCCACTCAATGTGCTCAAGTCCGGCGGCTCAGGCCCCTACTCGAAGCAATCGCTGTCATGCGTCACGATCCGACGCCTGCGGGGGCCTGTGATACCACCCCAGACTCTCACATCACGCCGATCTGCAAGAGTATTCACGTCACTCGACTGAACCCTCACACCGCATCGAGTCGTTGGAACCCAAGGGCACATCCCGATACCGCAGTCGCTCGAAGTGTTCATCTGGAGTTACCCAAGACCACGGACCTCAAGCACTCTGAAGCAAACGTTTTCGATGGTTCACGCGCTCCGCCGACCATCGATCCGATCTAGCCGATGGGCGTCTGCGCCCAAGAATCTTACAAGCGCAACTGGGCCGCCCGAGCCTGGCCATCAAGTCGAGTGACCACCCGGCACTGCCGCCAATCGTCTGCGCAGCGTGTGCAAGCGGGTCCGGTGCCACAAGTGGGTAAAAAACGCCACAACACGGTCGCCACAGCTTCCAGAACGCATTACTCGCGCTGGCTTTTCCGCGAACAACTACAACAACGGTCGCGGCGTCTCACACCCCTTGAGCTAAGCCTCCACAACTTGTAAAACGAGTTCAGCCAGGCGATTCGCGTAGCCCCACTCATTGTCGTACCACGCCAGCACCTTGACCATAAGACCGTCTACGACCATCGTCGATTGCGCATCGACGATCGACGATCGCGGATCCGTCTGAAAATCCGTCGACACCAGCTCGCGCGTTTCAAAACCGAGCAACCCCGCAAGCGGTCCCTCGCGGCTGGCAGCCTCGAGAGCCGCGTTCACTTCCTCGACCGAGGTCTCCCGACCCGCCTGAAAAGTGAAATCCGTAATCGACGCGTTCAACAACGGCACCCGCACAGCAAGACCGTTCAATCGCCCGGACAATTCAGGAAAGATCTCGCTGATCGCCTTGGCCGAACCCGTCGTCGTTGGCGATAGGTTCAACCCCGCCGCTCGAGCGCGACGAAAGTTCTGATCGACGATATCGACGTTGGCCTGAGTATTGGTCATATCGTGCACCGTCAGGATCGTCCCGTGCTCGATTCCGAGGCGTGGATGCAGCACGGCGACCAACGGTGCGAGACAGTTGGTCGTACAAGACGCAGCCGTCACGATGCGATGCGTCGCCGGATCAAAACGATCATGGTTGACGCCCACGACGACGTTGAGTACGCCTTCGCCCTTGACCGGCGCAGCAACGACAACCCGGCGCACGCCATGAGCGAAATACGCCTCGAGCTGCTCGGGTTTGCGAAACCGACCGGTCGCCTCGATAACGACATCACAGTCGGACCAGTCCGTCGTGTCGATATCGGCGTTGCGCGAGCACGAGATTTGCGAGGCGCTGGATCCATTGCTGCCGAACTGGAGCGTCATGGTCACGGCATCCTGTGCCGCGACACGATCTTCTCCCCAGCGACGGTGGACCGAATCAAACACCAGAGCCTGCGCGCAAGCAAACGCGTCGCCGCCAATTTCGTTGATGCGTACCAGCTCGTGACGGCCCTCGCACAAAGCACGCGAATCAGCCAACACGCGGGTCGCCAGCCGCCCGATCCGGCCAAATCCATTGATTCCGATTCTCGCCACTGCCCGCCCTCCTGACCTTGCACGCAACATTGATGTATTTGAAGCCCAACATTCAATCGAAGGTACATTTCATTCTTACGACACCGACCCGTCGGCCCTTTGTTCTCGACGCGGCGTTCGAGCCAAAGCTGCTGATCTTGCATGCGATCGTGCTTCGCTGCTCTGCCACTGCTCGTTGCCTAACTCGGATCACGATCCTGGAGGTGAAGCTCATGCAACGTGCTGGTCGGGCAACTTCGCAACCGTCGACGCACCGGGATCTAACTGTCCTCAGATCGCCCCTTTCACCCTTATCGATAGAATGTGAGCGGTTCGGCGGTGATATCTTCGTCGCATCGTTGCAGCCCACGTTGTCGACCACTTCATTCTGCTGATCAAGCTCCTCGTCGCTCGAACGAACGCCAACCGGGGCCTATCCGTCTCAGCCCACGGTCTGGGGCTTTGATACACAACTCGAAGCCAACCGAGGGACCCGCTGCGGCATGCACCGCATGCCGCAGCGGGTCCCTCACAGCACACAGCGCAACACGACGAACCGTCTGGAGCCCGCACGAGTCGCGAGCAAAACGACAGACGTCAAAAACGAACCTAGAGTCGTAGATCTGGGGCGCAAACCCAAGACCCATATTCAAGGACAGTCTCATGCCGTTGATCCATCGAATCACTGCCTTTGAAGACAACTACATCTGGCTGATCGTCGACCCAGCGAAGCGCCAGGCCGTCGTTGTCGATCCGGGCGATGCCGGACCGGTACAAACGATCCTGAACGCTGAACGTCTGACACTCGACACCATCCTCGTCACACACAAACACGCCGACCATGTCGGCGGGATACCCGCGCTCCTCGAATCGTCACCGCGGGCCCGCGTCTATGGTCCCGCCGACGAGACGATTCCCGGGCGTAGCCACCGTGTGCGAGAGGGCGACCTAATCGAGTTATCCTCGGTTGATATGATTCTTGAAGTGATCGACGTTCGCGGGCACACCGAAGGCCATGTCGCGTATTACGCAGCAGCCCGCGCCGGAAGCCCACCGCTGGTGTTCTGCGGAGACGCATTATTTGCCGGCGGCTGTGGCCGTGTCTTCACGGGTAACTACCGCGCCCAAGCCGAGTCCCTGATGAAACTCGCCGCCCTACCGCCCGAAACGAGGGTTTACTGCGCGCACGAATACACCGCCGACAACCTCGGTTTCGCTGCATGGGTCGAACCCGACAACCCTGCGCTGCACAAACGCATCGCCGCAGTGAATGACGCACGGGCACGCGGAGAGGCCACCGTACCCTCAACCATCGCCGACGAGCTTGCGACGAACCCGTTCTTGCGTCTTGCCGAACCCGCGGTCCTCGACTCAATCGACCGCTGGTCGGGTCAGCGCCCCGTTCACGCAACCGACGCCTTCGCCGCGCTACGTCGCTGGAAAGACGAGGACTACGACCGATGAATCAGACCCTACTCAAGAACGCCCGTATCGTTACCGACGGCCAGATCAAAGAAGGTGACCTGCGCATCGTCGGCGAACGAATCGACGCGATCGCAACCGACTGCGCCGCAACGCCAGGCGAAACTGTCATCGACGTCGCCGGTCGCTACGTCCTCCCGGGCATGATCGATTCCCAGGTGCACTTTCGCGAGCCAGGCCTGACCCACAAAGGCGATATCGCCAGCGAATCACGCGCTGCTCTCGCCGGCGGCATCACCAGCTTTTTCGAAATGCCGAATACGCGTCCGGCCACTGTCGATCTCGAGGCATTGGAGGCCAAGTTTCAACTGGCCAACGGCCGCGCTTATGGCAATTTCGCCTTTTACCTTGGCGCCACAAACGACAACCTCGCCCAGATCCAGCGTCTCGATCCCAACGTCACCTGCGGCATCAAGGTCTTCATGGGTGCTTCGACCGGCAACATGCTGGTCGATAACCCCGATGTCCTCGACGGTATCTTCCGAGACGCCCGCACGACCGTCGTCACACACTGCGAAGACACACCGACCATCCTCGCGAACGAAGCCGATGCTCGCCAACGCTTCGGCGAGAACATACCGATTGAGGAGCACCCTTTGATTCGGTCGGTCGAAGCCTGCTGGAAATCGTCGTCTTTTGCGGCTGAGCTCGCCACGAAGCATGGCACCGACCTGCACATCCTACATCTGACCACGGCGAAAGAAATGGCGCTGTTTACGCCCGGCCCTCTCGCCGGCAAGCGCCTGACCGCAGAAGCCTGCGTTCATCATCTATGGTTCAGCGCCTCGGACTACCCCCGCAAAGGGGCTTTGATCAAATGCAACCCGGCCATCAAGTTCGATGCTGACCGCGCGGCGCTTCGCAGCGCATTGGCTGAAGACCGCATCGACCTTATTGCCACCGACCACGCTCCTCACACCTGGGATGAGAAACACGCCGAGCACTACGCCCAGCAGCCGGCGGGTCTGCCGCTTGTCCAGCATGCACTGCCGATGGCACTCGAGCTCGTTCGCGACGGCGTCCTCAGCCTCGAGCGCGTGGTACACAAGATCGCACACGCTCCCGCCGAACGCTTCGGCATCGTCGATCGCGGCCACCTTCGGGAGGGCTATCATGCCGACCTCGTAGTGGTCGATCTCGACTCGCCGTACACCGTTCTACGGGATGGCATCCTCTATAAATGCGGCTGGAGTCCGATGGAAGGCGAACGGCTGCATGCACGCGTACTTTCGACTTTCGTCAACGGCACTTGTGCCTACCGATGGGATGGTGAAACGCATGCCTTCCCGGCCGCGCCTTCAGGTCAGCGCCTGACGTTCAACAAGACCAGTACCTGATCAATAAGGGCAACAGCGACGATCACCGCTTGCACGATCATCAGACCAAACCGCCCAGCGCACGACTGCGGTTTAACCATTGAGTCGCTCATTCGACATCCCCACACTGCGAGCGATCGAATCCGAGCCCAATGATCGTCAACGGCCACACGCAGCCCCAAGCGCATTCTCAAACAGCCCCAACCAAGGAAGACGCCGAGCGGTCACCCGCATGGGACGCATAGCGCTGCATCGCACACGGCCTTCTCCAAAGCTCGTCGGCGGCGCGTCATCGAAATATCAAGTGCTCAAGTCATCCTGAAAAGATGAAGAACCCGCGCGACACTGACGGCCTTGGCCTTCGATCACCTTATGATCCTCAGCAGGAATCCATAACGCCTGTCGGGGCAGCGCTGATCGGACAACGGTGCCCAGACCCCCTGCTCGATGCTCGGTCGACGGATACGATCCATGTGAGTCTCTACGAGTCATTGCTCGGGCGGCCCTTCTGGCTACACGTCGCCGCCGTTGACCCCGAGCCATCGTTGACTCGTATTCCACCATCAGAGCCGCTATCGGCAACCTCACACCCGATCCCCATCGTCTACGTCAATGCGTTCACGGACGAGGACAGGCGTCGCGAGCGAACACCGCCGGAGGACCTCAAGGGCACAGAAGACCGCCAGCGAGCATCAACTGGCGACGGAGATCATCAACGGTCAATTACGCTCGACCTCAAACCATTGGCGAGACTGCGAGCAGACGCCGGCGCCAACTCCAACGAATCATTGTGGTTACTGGTTGACGAACGCGGATTGTTCTGCGCCGGTTTTCGTGCCAGGCACGACCACGCGGCGGCTACGAAGGATTCGGCAAGGGCGGCCTCTGCAACAGCGCGTGATAACGCTTTGCAAAGCATTCTCGCGATGCAGCCGTCGCGCGCTGCGCCACTGCTCCTGAGGCCACAAGTCCTTGACGACGCCACATGCGAGCAGTTGATTGAGACGCTTGAAGCGTCGTGGCATCGCTCGGGACAACGAATGGATGGCAGCACTTCGTTGCAAACCCTACCCACGTTCAAGTGGCGCCGTGACCACTCACTTTCACCCGGTGAACTGCACGACAAGATCAACCGCAGGCTCGCGGAACGCGTCCTGCCTGCCATCGAACAGGCCTTCGCGTTTCGCGTCAGCTCACACGAAGGCTTCAAGATCGTGGCCTACGACGCACCGGCGCAAACCGCTAAATTGACGGCCACCGAGGGGCAAGATACAGGCGTCCCTTTCCCAGCCGCCGGACATTTCGCCCGTCACCGCGATAACCGAGCGGCCGGCACCCAGCATCGCCAATTTGCCCTATCACTCGGACTCAACGATCGTTACCATGGGGGCCGGCTCGTCTTTCCAGAATTCAACGACGACGGCCTCTCTCTGACCACTGGTGAAGCGGTCGTCTTTTCTGCCAGCCTGTTACACGCTGTGGAACCGGTGACCCTGGGAACACGTTACGCGCTGATCACGTTCCTCTGGTAGCGCGAAAGCGTTCGCCGCAAAAGCGGTACACGCGGCATCAGCCTGACACTGCGCGATCGAACGCATCCGATCGGCACAGCGCCCCGGGTGCAATGAAGCGGCTCCCCGCGTTCGCCATCACCGCATTCCGAGGGAAAAGAAATCGTCCCCTGACCAGCCTGAGGCGGCCCCACCAAAAACACCCATCCCGGCGTGCCCATTGCAAATCGGGCGATTCCAATCTTACGATCGTGACGTAGCGAACCTCAGGCTTTAACCGTATGACGCGAGCGTGGCCCGGCAGGTCCTAACCCGACCACACTCGCCCTAAATCAGCGTAGGCTGAGCCTGCCAGGCCGGTTGATCTCAGTTCGGAACGACCCGGTACAGCTCGTACCGGGTCAGCGCACCAAAAAATCGACCGCGGAATCGGCCACGTCTTCAGCAAAGAAATCTCGAAAGAAATGGTCGGCACCATCGATCGTGATGCTCGTCAGGTTCTGTGCAGCGCCGTCCGCCTTTTTCGCCGCGAGACGCTCAGGCAAATCGGCGACCACTTCATCCATCGATCCAATCCAGACGATGACTGGCTGCTCAGAGCCGCTGTCCGCCAGCAAGGTCGGCGTATCGGCATGCGGATCATCGCCATAGTACGTCACGAATGCCTGCGCCGAAAACGGCAGTGCATCGCAATAAAGGAACGCCCCCTCACCCATCAAAGCCGCACCCTCGCCGGCAGCAATCATTGTGTTGGCCTTCTCGAGCCAATCGTCACGAGAGCGCTCCGAGCGCGCATCGTAGGCTTCGCCCGCGGCCTCAAAATCGCTGGTCGACGGAGCTAGCAGAAGCAGCGGAGCCGCTTCCCCACGCTCAAAAGCCCAGCGCGCGATCTGATTGCCCCCGCGCGAGTGCCCGAACCACCCGACGATGTCGAACCCTTCGTCTCGTGCCCAGTCGCGCCAAGCGTCGATCTCGACGAAATGTTGCGCGAGGCCATGTGTGACCGGTGCATCACATTCAAAAATTCCGCTGCGGCCATCGATGCCGTAACTCAAATTGATCGATAGCGACGACAAGCCACGCTCGGCCAGGGCGGTTTGAATGCCTGCCAGCGTTTCCATACGGGCATGCCCGAGCGTCCCATGCAACATGAACACCAGCGGCGCATCGTCGCCCGCCGATTCCAGCCACGCCGTCGTCGTCAAACCGTCGACTTCGCGGGTGAGCTCGTTCGCCGCAGCACCGCTCGTAAACGTCGCGGCGCAGATCAGCAGTCCAGCGAAAGCCGCCACACTCCACAAATCGTGGCTCGAGCGTTGGGCCGCCAACGGAACCTGCACCCCCCACCGATCGGCAGCTCCCGCCGTCGTTGACTCCCTCAAGGCAGGAGTTTTTATAACGCTTTGATGATTTTCAGGACCAATCCCAAACCTCCTGCTCGAAGCGCTCATCTGCATCGTTCTCTCCTGATTGGCGGTCAAAATCGTATCGGCGATCAAATTCACGAACGAGGAGCACCGACTGATGTTGGGCGAGAACGCCGGTCGTGAGCTTCGACCCAAGACAAACCGGACAACCGCTGTTCCAGCGCAGACCGGGACCTTCCCAAAATCGATACTCAGCCAGTGACGACGGGCACGACGAATCGACACTGCGATCAATGCCGCGTTGCAGACGCCCGATTGGCCACCGTGTCACAGAACAGAACGCGATCAGCCAAAGTTCAATCACGCTCAACCACTGGATAAGGCCGGCGGTGGCAACAACGAGCAGCATGCGCCCGCTGACAGCCTGTCGTACGACTCGGTGACCTCTCAGGTTACGACCGCTCTTGCGCTAACGATCGCTGTGCCCCTCCAAGTGATAGACGCAGAACGGTGAAAATCATTCTCTTTCACGTTTCTGTCAGCCGAATCTCCTAGTCTTGATGTGCGTTTTAGCGATGAACGGACAGGATTCGTCCATCAACTGCGTCGAACGCAAGTCGTGAGACGCCCACCTCAAGGAGAAAACATGACTGTTGAAAGCTTGCTGGTCTGGCTCGTCATCGGCGGCCTCGCCGGATGGATCGCCGGCGTTCTGGTTCGCGGCGCGGGCCACGGCATTCTGATCAACATCGTCGTAGGGATCGTTGGTGCATTCATTGGCGGCGCCCTGCTCGGCAGCTTGGGCGTTTTCGCCGGCTCTGGCCTACTCGGCGCGTTCATCACTGCGCTCATCGGTGCCATCGTCCTGCTTGCGGTCCTCCGCTTGATCCGTCGCGTGTGACGGACTCATCGATCAGATCCCATTGCAGGAACCTGCGCATTTTTCGGGCGCTGAACCATCGGGTCTCAGGCCTCGAATCACTGTCAATCGGATGTCTGCGCAAAGACAACCAGCGCCCCATCATCACAATGATTGCGGGTCACGCAGTTCATCCCGGCAGGGCAACGGAACACGATCAATTTATTCCCCGACCTCTAACTCGCGCGGCAGCACGGCAACTGTCTTGCGACTGAATCAAAAACGGAGGATTCGACATGCAGACCATCATTGCGCTCATTCTTCTGATCGGCGGCGTCGTCTTGATTGTTGTCGGCTTCCAGCAATCCCGTGGTGTCACTGATCAGGCGGCGAAAGTTGTCCTCGGCCGATTCACTCAGCAGACAATGCTGTTTTTGATCGGAGGCGCCATCGCCGCGCTAGTCGGTGTCGCTCTGCTCGTCTAACGGCCTTCTGGGCATTCGAACCCGTCCAAGGATGCCCTTGGAGCTGCTTCGTTCGGAACCTTCCTCTCTTAGGTCCTCTTTGCCAAAGTCTTCGTCGTGTCAGTCCATCCGGGTATGAGCTTTGGACTCAAAAACAGATAGTTGACCACGAGCAAACGAAGGCCTGCGGCCATGGCGGCAAGCTCCGCCTGCAAAAACTAGCCATCATCGCGTCACTTCAACCCACGTCGACGCCAACGAGGGTGCCCCGGACAGCTTTCAAAACCGCAGGCCGGTTATCGAAGGCGGACGCGCCATTGTGATCAAATGATTGACATGACGCGCCCCAGTCGTGATCAGCCCCAAAGAACGCCTACCCATCCACGCGCCAGATTCGGCGTGATAGTCTTCAGAGCGAAAGCGGGCGGCCGGTCATTCGACCAGCCGCCGCCATGTTTTGGGCCCACCAAAAAGTATCGATGGCCAGACGCGTTCAGCGCTTCTTCAACCAAAACGGTTCGACCGCAGCCTATCAACACAGCTTCTAGAGGTCCCGATGGCGCAGTACATCTTTACGATGAACGGTGTGGGCAAAATCGTCCCCCCGAAGAAATACATCCTCAAAGACATCTATCTCAACTTTTTCCCTGGCGCCAAGATCGGTGTTCTTGGCTACAACGGCGCAGGTAAATCGACGCTCCTGCGCATCATGGCCGGCATCGACACCGATATCGTCGGCGACGCCAGGCCTCAGCCGGGTACTCGTATTGGCTTTCTGCCGCAGGAACCTGCTCTCGACCCCAAAAAAGACGTGCGCGGTAACGTCGAAGATGGTCTCAGCCACGTCAAGACGGCGCTCGCCGAGCTTGATCAGGTTTATGCCGCCTACGCTGAACCAGATGCCGACTTCGATAAACTCGCCGCCCGCCAAGCCCACCTCGAGGCAATCCTTCAGGCCGCCGATGGGCACAACCTCGATCACAAACTCGAAGTTGCGGCGGAAGCACTGAGATTGCCACCGTGGGACGCCAACGTCACAAAGCTGTCCGGTGGCGAACGTCGCCGCGTGGCGCTGTGTCGCCTGCTGCTATCCGGCCCCGATATGCTGATTCTCGATGAGCCGACCAACCACCTCGACGCCGAATCGGTCGCATGGCTCGAGCGCTTCCTAAGAGATTTCCCCGGCACTGTTGTCGCCGTCACCCACGATCGCTACTTCCTCGATAACGTTGCCGGCTGGATCCTTGAGCTCGACCGCGGCCAGGGCATCCCGTGGGAAGGCAACTACTCATCGTGGCTCGAACAAAAAGAAGCCCGCCTCGCTCAAGAGGAGAAATCCGAGGCCGCTCGTGTCAAGGCCATGGAATCCGAACTCGAGTGGGTACGATCCAACCCCAAGGGCCGGGCGGCCAAATCGAAGGCACGCCTCAAACGCTTCGAAGAACTCGCATCCAGCGACTATCAGAAGCGATCCGAAACGAAAGATCTCTACATCCCGCCCGGCCCGCGGCTCGGCGACAAGGTGCTCGAAGTCGAGAATTTATCGAAGCACTACGGCGACCGCGTGCTCTACAAAGGCCTCTCGTTCAGCGTGCCTCGCGGTGGAATCGTGGGCGTCATCGGCCCCAATGGCGTCGGCAAAACGACCCTTTTCCGCATGATCACAGGCCAAGAGCAGCCCGACGACGGCTCAATCACCCTAGGCGAAACCGTCCAAGTTGCCTACGTCGACCAGACTCGAGACGCTCTAGCGGATGACAAGAGTGTCTGGGAAGAGATTTCCAACGGTCAGGACATCATTCAAGTCGGCAACTTTCAGATGCCGTCGCGTGCCTACGTCGGACGCTTCAATTTCAAGGGCACCGACCAGCAAAAGCGTTTAAAAGATTTATCAGGCGGTGAACGCAACCGCGTACACCTCGCGAAACTGTTGAAGTCCGGTGGCAATCTATTGCTGCTCGACGAACCGACCAATGATCTCGACGTTGAAACACTACGCGCGCTGGAAGAAGCACTGCTCGACTTTCCGGGCTCAGCAGTCGTGATTTCACATGATCGGTGGTTTCTCGACCGCATCGCAACGCACATCCTGGCGTTCGAAGACGACGGCTCGGTCACATTCTTCGATGGCAACTTCCAAGAATACGAGGAAGACCGCAAAGTGCGTCTCGGTGCTCAAGCCGAGCAGCCCAAGCGCCCGCGGCACGTTCGACTTGCATCATAAAAAATGAAAAATTCATTAAATACTTAACGCTTTCTGAATCATAAAGTTAGAAACAAAACTTCATCAAACAAATTCAACTAAGGAGAATCGCGGCCTTGCGTCTCTTGTACAGGTTTCGTAACGTACGCGGTATCGAGGCCGTCGTGAGGACGCCCCGCTTGGCGCTTTTGAAGTGCCGGGGGTTGTTTGTCCTTCGCGGCCCCCGGAGCTGTGACAAGGAAGGGCGCGACACTCACAGGAGTTTCCTCATGAAGATCAAAGCACTTGCCGCCGCTGCCGTCCTCGGCGTCGCCGCCATCGGCACCACCGCTTCTGCTCAGTACTACGGCCCGGGCTACGGCCCTGGCTACTACGGCCCTGGCTACTACGGCCCTGGCTACAACACCTTCCCGTTCTTCGGTGGTCCCGGCTTTGGTCGCGGCACCGGCTTTGGTGACATGTTCTCTGACATGTTCGGCGACGGCAACATGGACTTCAATATGTCCGCTCGCGGTCAGGGTCGCGGCTACGGCCAAGGTCGTGGTTTTGGCGACACCTACGGCTACGGCGCTCATCACCCGTACGGCTACGGCCCCGGATACGGCTACGGCGCACCGATGATGGGCGCTCCGTACGGCATGCCGATGCAGCAGCAGGAAGGCAGCGCGGAGTGATTCGCGCGGTCTGGCCGCTCTTCGAGCGACTGTAACGAAGAGCA
>JBKBII010000019.1:0-20635 GCA_046299415.1 Thioalkalivibrionaceae bacterium
CGCGCGTTTTGAATCGGTAATCTAGATAACCTGCAAGTGGTTTCGGAATACCGCTACAGGTCGACTCTACAGGCACACTCCACAGGCCCGGTGATGTTCGCATGATGGGCATTGGCTCGAATTCGGGCCTGAATCGAGGGCCTGCTGGGATGGGGGACGAAGGCGGTGTCGGCCGATTGCGGTTTCGGTTACCGCGAATCGATATTGAGGAGAGGTGTATGGCGAACGATACGGCGCGCAGCGGCACGGATGCGACCAGTGGCGGCAGAGAGGATACGGCTCGTTGGGTGACGTTGGCGCAGGCAGACCGCTACGACGACCGGATCGAAGAGGCCGATGCGAGCGGTGCTCTGGATGCTGGCACGGACGAGCCGCGCTGGCGCTTGACTTTGCTGTCGGAGGCGACGGCGCGAACCCTTGTCGCTGGCGCGGATTGGGACGCGGCGGGCCTCGATCCCGCTATCGCGGCGTCAGCGGGCGATCCTCGGTGGGATCCGTCGTTTCGCGCGGAGCCCAATGCTTTGGCGGTGGATGCGAGTGTCATGCGCCTGTGGTGGGTCGTGCCGGACGCCTCCGCGCCATGGGGCGATGCGGCGGTCTGGACGTTGGCCCTGTTGGTCGATGCGTTGCAAGCGCGCGGTGTGCGGCGCGCCCGGTTGGTGCTCGACACCGACGCCGCGGCGGTGTTGTTGGCGGCGGCCGGCGATTCATACGCCGACCCCGATGCGTCGCCGAGCGCGCTCGTGCGTGCGCGGTTGCGTGCGCAGATGGTGGCCTTCGTTCTCGCGCAATATCGGTACACGCGCTACAAGGCCGTGCCGGATGCGCCACGGCTGCGATTGACGCTGCCGTCGCGGTTGGCGGCTCGGGTCAATATCGCGTCGATACGAGCACAGGTGGCGGGCGTGACGCTGGCGCGCGACCTGATCAACACCCCTCCGAATGACATGATGCCGGGGCATTTGGCCTTAGTCGCTCGGGATTTGGCCGCACGCCACGCGGCGGGATTGCGCGTGGTCAGTGACGATGACGCCCTTGAGGCGGGCTACCCGATGCTCGCTGCCGTGGGGCGGGCGTCATCGCACTCGCCGCGCGTGATCGAGTTGAGCCTCGGTGCGGCCGATCAGCCGAACCGTGTGATTGTGGGCAAGGGCGTGTGCTTCGATAGCGGGGGTTTGAATCTCAAGCCCGGTGAGTCGATGCGCTTGATGAAAAAAGACATGGGCGGCGCGGCGATTGCGCTTGGGCTGATGCACGCGGTCGCGCGTGCGCGCCTGCCGCTGCGACTCACGGTGTTGATCGGCGCGGTTGAGAATGCCGTTGCGGGGGATGCGTTTCGCCCGGGTGACGTGCTGACGGCGCGCAACGGGAAAACGGTCGAGATCGACAACACCGACGCAGAGGGGCGTTTGGTTTTGGCGGACTTGTTGGTACGTGCGGCTGAGCTGGACGCCGAGCGTGTGATCGATCTCGCCACGCTCACCGGTGCGGCGCGTGTCGCGGTGGGGACGGAGATTTCGGCGTTGTTCAGCGATGAGTGGCCGCGGGCGGCGCTGTTCGAGTTTCTTGATCTGGCGCAAATCGTCGACGATCCGATCGCGGTCTTGCCGCTCCATGCTGGGTATCGGCATGCGCTCGATAGCGATGTCGCCGATCTGGTGAATTCGGCTTCGGGCCCCGGTGGGGCGATTGCCGCGGCGCTGTTCTTGCGCGAGTTCGCGCCACGCGGCCGCCCCTGGCTGCACTTCGATTTGATGGCCTATAACCTGCGAGCGCGACCCGGTCGACCAAAAGGTGGTGAAGCGATGGCGCTGCGGGCGTTATACGAATCGCTCGTAAACCTGAGCGATACCGCGGATTCGAGCCGTTGACGCTGAGTCATCGTGAGAGTACATCGATCGACCGATCGTGGTTTGGGGCCTATCGATTACGTGCAGATCGAGAATGTCGTGTGGGCTTGACGGCGCGTCGCTGAAGTCGGTGCAGAGCCTGATCAGGCTTTGCGGTTGAGGCGCCTAAAGAGGGGCGAGGTCGTAGCGGGCGCGCACGATTTTTTGCAGGGCGATGACGTAGGCGGCGGTGCGATAGTCGAGTGGTGCACCGTTGGCTTGATCGCGGCGCACTTCCTCGATTTGAGCGAAGGCCTCGCGCATGGCATCGTCGAGTCCCGAGCGAACGAGATCGATTTCGCTAGCGCCTTGGGTCAGCGAATCGGTTAGCCAGTCGGGCAATGACGTATCGCTGGCCATCTCGATGGCCGTGACGATGTGTTGGCCACGAGTCGCGTCGATGCGCCGTTCGAGTCGGCCGAAGCGGATGTGAGAGAGGTTGCGAATCCACTCGAAGTAGGAGACGACGACGCCGCCGGCGTTGACGTAAATGTCGGGGAGGATCGTGATGCCGCGGTCGCGGAGAATTTCGTCGGCCTCGTAGGTGACCGGCCCATTGGCAGCTTCGACGATCAGTCGTGCCTGGATGCGTTCGGCGTTTTCGGCGTGGATCACGCTGTCGAGCGCCGCCGGGATGAGAATGTCGCATTCTGCCTCGAGGAGCTCGTCGCCGCGACGGGTGAATTCGGCGCTGGGAAAGCCTTCGAGGCCCCCGGTGCGGCGGAAGTAGTCGAGTACCGCAGGAATGTCGAGGCCGTCGGGATCATACAGGCCGCCGTCGCGCTCGATGACGCCGACGATCGGCGAGTGATCTTCGGCGTGAAGAAAACGCACGGCGTGTGAGCCAACGTTACCAAGGCCCTGAATGATGATGCGTTGATCGGATAGTCGATCGGAGCCGAGATCGGCGTCACGGATCGCGTCCTTGGAACGAAAGAAGGCGTGGAGTGCGTACTGCACGCCCCGGCCGGTGGCTTCGAGTCGTCCAGCCACGCCGCCGAGCTCGACGGGTTTACCGGTGACGCAGCCGACGTGGTTGATGTCGTCGGGCCGCATCTGCTTGTAGGTGTCGAGGATCCAGGCCATTTCACGCTGGCTTGTGCCCATGTCGGGCGCGGGCACGTTGAGCGCTGGACTGATCATGCCATGGCGAATCAATTCGGCGGCGAAGCGGCGTGTGATGCGCTCGAGCTCGGCGGTGCTGTAGCGTTTGGGATCAATGCGTAGACCGCCTTTCGATCCACCGAAAGGCACATCGACGATCGCGCATTTGTACGTCATCAGCGCAGCGAGGGCTTCGGCGTGCTCCTGGTCCATGTTGGGGGCATAACGTAGCCCGCCCTTGACCGGTAGACGGTGGTTGGAATGAACCGCCCGCCAGCCGACGAAGGTTTCGATTCGGTCGTCGAAACGTACGGGAAATCCGATCTGGACGACGGCGCCACAGGCCTTGAGTGCGGCGTCTCCGCCGGGGGGCAGATCGAGGTGTTCGAGGGCCCGATCGACCATTCGGTCGATGCCGGCTTGAAAGCCTATCGTGTCGTTGTTGGACGAAGAGGGCTTCGACATGACTGCTCCTTGGATCGTCGGGATGGTGGTGGGTGGCGGATGACTCGGGGCCATCGCGACGGTGACCCATGATGCCAGTTTGAAACGCATCGGTGCCCAGTTGAGCGGCGTGTGATTTCCAGTGCGGTGCTGGCGGGTTTCGGGGGTGTGTGCCGAGGCGGAGAGGCGGATAGACGCGTCCCATGACGCGCCGCTGTCATGGTGTTGCCATCAAGGGGCCGAATAATAAAGGACCATGGGTAGGTCTCAGGAAAATCTCGCGTCACCGTTCTCTGTCGCGCCGTTTCCGCGACCGTCCGCCGATCCGCCGATCCGCCGATCCGCCGATCCGCTGATCCGCCGATCGATGTCGACGGCGTGAGCACGGCTTTCGAATCCTCGCCCGCGCTACGCCCGCGCATCGCCGATCTGACGATGTTTTATGCCTTGCACTCGGGCGGCGTGCGCACGTATCTCGAAGCGAAGCAGCGGTATTTCCTCTCGCATTGCGGCTGCGATCATCGTCTGTATGTGCCCGGCGATCGATTGGCGCATTTTCCCACTCGGACGACGGTCCCGGCGCTCCTCATTGCGCCGCGTCAGCGGTACCGTTTCCCGTTGCGTGGTGCGGTCTGGCGGCGAGCGTTACTCGATTGGTCGCCCAATTTGATTGAGGTGGGCGATCCGTATCGCCTCGGCTGGGTAGGCCCCGAGGTCGCGGATCGGCTCGGCATTCCAGCGATTGCGTTTTATCACTCCGATCTCGCCGGATTGCTGGGGCGTCGCCTGGGTCGCGCGGTGCGTCACTTGACCGAGCGCTATCTGCAAAGTCTGTACGCGCGCTACGCGTTGGTGATGGCACCGAGTCGTGCAATGGCAGACAAATTGCGCGCGCTCGGTGTCGATACGGTCGAAGAGCAGCCGCTGGGCGTCGATGGCCAGATGTTTCATCCGGGTCGAGGTGACGTCGACGGTTGGCGCATGCGTGTCGGCGCGCAGGCCGATGCGCGTTTGATCGTGTATATCGGGCGCGCCGCACGCGAGAAAAACGTGCCGTGGTTGCTCGAGGCGGCTAAGCGCCTCGGGCCCCGGGTGCATCTGGTGTTGGGTGGTTTGGGCATGCCGCGAGCGGCCACCGATAATGTGACGGTGCTGGATCGTTTTTTGCCGCCGCAGGAGACCGCGAGCTTGCTGGCTTCGGCCGATGCGCTCGTGCACGCCGGTACAGAGGAGACGTTTGCGCTGATCGCGATCGAGGCGCAGGCCTGCGGCACGCCGGTCATTGGCTTGCCGATCGGCGCCATGCCGGAGCGGATCGAAAACGGTACCGGTCGGCTGGCCGAGGCGGTCTCTGCACCCGCGCTCGCCGATGCGATTGCGGCGCATTTCGAAACCGCTCCGGATCTGGATGCGGCGGTGCGCTGGACCATTCGCCAACGAATCCTGGCGCATCACGCGTGGGATACGGTATTCGAGGGGTTGCTTGCGCGGTACGCTCGGGTGCTGGGTTCGGCTTTTGCGAGTCAGTCGCCACCGGTGGTCGAGAGTGCGCAGGCGTACGCGGATCGCAAGGCCGGTGCAGTCGACTGATGGTTCATTGGGCGACTGATATCGGCCCTCTACACTTGATTTGATTCGTTCGTGGCGACGCTGTGGCCCGAGCGGTTTCATTGCGTTGCCGGAGGCTCTCGATTGGTGGGAACGGTGCGGCCAAAACGCCGGGTATGAATTCGTGTGCTGACCGTGGAGCCTTAGCTTGGATGTGAGCGGATCGGTGGGGACGTTTGACCGGACGTCTCAGAGCCCCGATCGATGATCGTGTGATGGATGGGAGGCGGCGCGTGGGGCTTGATGTGCCAGCAAAAAAGCGATCGTCGGACTCGCCCTTTCAGCAAAACCCGAAGGTTTTGCTCGCACTGGTCGTGTTGGCAATTGCGATTGGTATCGGGGCGTCGGTTGCGCTTTCGGGCAAGGATCCGCTGCGGGTCGTTGCCTTGTTTCCGTGGTGGGTGTGGCCCGTAACGCTCGGCATGATCGTGCTCGGTTGGAACGTCAATGCGTTGCGTTATCGAATGTTGTTGAAGTCGCAGGGTGTCGCGACGCGTCACCGCGACAACGTCGGCGTCGTGATGGCGACTGAATTTGGTTACGTTGCGACGCCTTTTGGTTCTGGCGGGCCGGCAACGTTCATCTGGCTGAATGTGCGCCGAGGCATTTCGCCGGCGGTCGCGGGTGGCGTGTTCGCGCTCGATCAGATGCTCGATTTGGTGTTTTTCCTCAGTGCCTTGCCCCTGGTGACGATTGGGTTGATCGGTCTTCCCGGTCGCTTTCATTGGGGGGCGGAGATCGTTCTGATGGCGGTTTTGCTCGGCGCGGCTCTACTGGGTGCGGGCCTCGCGCTGCGCCACCATCGCGTCGCGCTGCGCGGCGGTTCGATGTTGTTCGATCGGCTGCGGGTTCGCGGGCGTTGGCGGCATCGCCTGACACGCTTTGTGTTGCGGCTGAGGCTGGCGATCGTTGAGGGCCTGCGCATGTCGCGGGGACGCTTGCTGGCCTTGTATGGCCTGTGCGCCCTGCATTGGTTATTGCGCTACGGCGTGTTGTTCGTCTTGGTCGCGGCGTTAGGGCTGAGCGCGTCGTTTTCGTATGCATTTTTTGTGCAGCTGGTGACGATGGGGCTCGGCCAGGTTAGTTCGTTGCCGGGCGGTGCCGGCGCGGTCGAGGTGTCATTCAGTGTTTTGCTGGCGCCGATGGTGCCGACCGCGATGGTGGGTGTGTTGTTGTTGGCGTGGCGTTTTGTGACGTTCTATTGGTATTTGATCGCGGGTGGTGCGGTGTTCGCACTCTATATGCTGGGTGCTCGACGCAAAGCGCGCGGGGTCGCTTGAGATGAGCGCATCGCGGGGCTGATTCCTGAAGTCAAAACACGCGCCGTAGCCGTGTGAGCTGCGGTAGCCTAATGCGATGAAATCCGGAGATGGGTGTTTTTCTGATGCGACGGGTAACGCAGCGGGTCGCGCGCGGGCTGTGCGCTCTGCGCCGATAACGGTGCGGCGTGCAGCGCTTGATCGGGCGCGGCGTTTTTCAGTCGCGCCGATGATGGATTGGACCGACTCGACCTGTCGTCGTTTTCACCGCTTGTTGACACGCGAGGCGTTGCTGTACACCGAAATGCTGCATGCGAATGCCGTCATCCACGGTGAGCGCTCGCGGTTGCTCGCTTTCGATGCGGCCGAGCAGCCGCTGGCGGTGCAGCTTGGCGGGTCAGACCCCACGGCTTTGGCGGCTGCGGCGAGGATCTGTGAGGACGCCGGCTTTGACGAAATCAATCTCAACGTGGGCTGCCCATCGGAGCGCGTGCAGTCGGGCGCGTTCGGCGCGTGTCTGATGGCTGAACCCGAGCGCGTTGCCGAGGGTGTCGCCGCCATGCGCGCGGCGGTGGCGGTTCCGGTTACGGTCAAGCATCGTATCGGGATCGATGATCAGGACGCGGAAGAGGATCTCGAGCGCTTCACGACGACGGTGGCGGCTGCTGGCTGTGATGCTTTTATCGTGCATGCGCGCAAGGCCTGGCTGCAGGGGCTCGATCCCAAGGCCAATCGTGAGGTGCCGCCGCTTGATTACGCGCGGGTTCAGCGGCTGAAGGCGCGTCATCCCGGCTGGCGGGTGGTTCTCAACGGCGGGTTGACCGATGTCGAGGCTGCCCGGTCCTGGCTGGATCCCGTGAGTGCCGGGTCGGGTTGGTATGGCGAGCCGGTGACGGCTCCAGCGCTCGATGGCGTCATGCTGGGACGCGCGGCGTATCAGCGCCCGTTGCAACTGGCGCGCGTCGACCGGTGCTATTTCGCCCGAGACGTCGGCTGTGGCGCGGGATGTGGCGCGGCCGAGCGTATCGATGATGACGCGCTGCTTGAGGATCTCGTCGAGCCTCTGGCGGATCTCGCGGCTCGGGTGGTGGCGGGTGGCCAGCGCTTGCATTCGCTGACGCGTCATGTGCAGGGACTCGGCCATGCCCGCCCTGGCGGGCGCTTGTATCGGCGTCTTTTGACGCAACGGGCGCCGGCGATCAGGACACCGGCGGCAGCAGCGGATTTGATGCGCGAGGCTTTGCAATCGATGTTGGTTAACCGACCAGAGCGTGGCGCTGACGAGGATCGCGCAAGCGCCCTGGAGGGATACGGGCGATGACCTTGCCGCCTTGGTGCCTGGATCCGAGTTTGGCCGCAGAGACCTGCGCGGTGGCCGATGGGCCGGTCAGCGCGTTGCGGTTGCATCATGCCGTTGAGGTTGAGTGGTGGATTCTCGTGCCGCGCGTGCCTGCGGCGTTGGAGTTGTGCGATTTGTCCGACGAGGCCGCGCAAATCCTGCTGACCGAATCTCTGAGCGTGCAGCGTGCGCTGCGGCGCCGCTTTCCATCGGCGCGACTCAACGTTGGCAAGCTGGGCAATGTGGTGGCCCAGTTGCATGTGCATCATGTGGTGCGGAGCGCTGACGATGTGCTGTGGCCGGGCCCGGTCTGGGGGCGGGTCGGCGGGGCGCGACGCTCGCAGGCGGACATCGAACAGCGTGTGGAGGCGATGAAGTCGATGCTGGCTGCGACGTCACCGACGTCTGTGAACTGGCGCTGGTGCGCGGCGAAGGGTCGCGATCACTCGTGAGGCGGTCGTGCCCAAGGCTGCGATCGCGGGGCGGCGTTGCAGTGCGCGCGCTGTTGTTCTTCGGCGATCCATGCCGCGGGCTTGAAGTGACGTCGTATCAGGCGAAAGAACGGGCGCTTGTGGTCGCGGGCGAAGCGCCACGCGCGCCGCAGGTGAGCGGGGTAGGGCAGGTGCGGTAGGTCTTCATTCCACTGACCGAGGATGGCATCCGAGGGTTTGGGATCGCCGGGAAAGATCACGATCGCGGCCTTGCGCGGCCGCCGCGGCGTTTGGAAGATTCGCAGCGGCCACACCGGCAGGCAGTCGATGCGGAAATGGGCGAGCCATTGGCGCGGGAAAAATTTTACGCCCCCGGGAACGTTGCGGGTGACGAAGCGCTGTTCGAACTGGTAACGCTCGGCGATGCCCTCGGGATCGAGTCGAAAGCGATCGAGCAGTGCGCTGTGACGGCCGACGGGGAAGCGAAAGACTGAAGTTTGTCCGAGACGTTCGAGTGGTCGGACCCAGTTGCGCATCAGAATGACGTCGTCTGGATCGCCATAATCGAAAAACGGCTCGATCGGCCCAGTTATGACGACGTCGAGGTCGAGAAATAGCGCTGGACGTCCGGCCAGATCAGCGAGTTCGGCGTTCCACAAGCGCAGCTTCGACCATTTTCCGGGTCCAGAGCTTGGCACCGGGCAGCCGAGGTTGGGCAGGGGTTCGCAGCGGACTTCGGCGCGAATGCCGGTGGGGTCGTCGGTGAAGCAGGTCAGGCGAAATGGCTGGACGCAGTGCCGGGCGAGCCCAGCGTAGAGCTGGTTGACGTATTCGGGGCCGTACATTGTGCCCCATTTGATGCAGATGATTTCGTTCATGCGCCTGCCTGGTGTCGTGGTCGTCGTGGTCGTCGTGGTCGTCGGGGTAAGGCCAAAAGTCGCCGGCTTGAGGCCTGAAGGGCTTCCGGCCTGAAGAAGGTGACCGCGTGCAGAGGGGCGGTCGTGCGCCGGGCAATACGCTTCAGCTTAGCCGCGGCGGAGTCCGTCGCGAGGGATTGCGGGTCGCATCTGCCGCGGTACCTTTGCGACGCGAGCGGTTTCGTTGAATCGGCGTCGTCGCAGTGCTCGGGGCTTACGGCATCGGCGGCACGGACCGTCGATTGGCCGTGGTGCGCGCTGTTCGTGCTCAAGCGAGTCTCCGTCGTCGACGATTCATGCCGCCGGCGCCTAACGCTGCAGCTTGTCGGCTGATTGCATCGTGCCTAGTCCGTTGGTGGCTGTCGCGGCCACGATCGACGCGGTGATCGCAAGCACGACAGCGATTAATCATCAATGTCGAGCAGGCGACCTGTGGCGAGTAGGCGCGCGAGCAGTGCGTCGGCGTTGTGGAATCGCTCGATCCATTCGCGCGGGCTGAGAGTGCTCTCACGGCACAGGCGTTCGAGCGTTGCGGGCCCGCACCTGACCGTCGCCTCGAGTGCTGTGCCATCAATGTAGACCACCGCACGCTGTTCGGTTTCGCTCCAGTAGCGTCGGAGCGCGGGATCGACTGCGAGTCTGCGGTCACGCGGCCACTGCGCAAAATGTGATCGGTGTTGGCCATGAACGCGCGTCTGCGTTGAGGGGTTATCGCGCAGTGCGGCGCCGCGGTGTGTCGCGATCGGGCGTTCGTCGCCGTCGACAATTTCGATCAAGTCGTAATATTCGCCGTCGGAATCGGTGTTGTCGTCGCGGTCGTCACCGTCGAGATCATCGTCTTGGTCTGTGCCGAGACTCGAGAGCAAGTTCGCAAGTGTCCGGGTGTTGGACGTGGACTGTCGGTCGACCAGGGGTCGCGAGAGTAGACGACCAAAGGCGCGATCGATTTGATCATCGTCGAGTCGATCGATTAGACCGCGTAGCCAGTGGCGCAGGGCCTCACGGTCCGCGGGGCCGATTTGATGTGTTGCGGCCGTTTGTCCGCGGCCGGTCGTCACTGCCTCGACGGTTTGTCGGTGTCGGTCTGCGAAGTGCAGGTCTTGAAGACGGATCGCTGAGGATAATTCGCGTAGGGCCGCAGCGAGCGCCTGCGCGCCATTTGGACTGCGAAAGCCAATCGAGTAGGTCATGCAGTCGGGTGATGTGGCGACGCCATGATGCGGGATGCCAGGTGGCAGATAGAGGACATCGCCGGGGGTGCAATCGTAGTGTTCTGTGGGATTGAATTCGCTGAGGATTCTCAATGGCACGTCGGGCATAAGGCGTTGCGTCGGCGCAGGGTCAGCGATGGGCCATTCGATCGACCAGTGTCGTGTGCCGTGGGCCTGAAGCAGAAACACGTCGTAGGCATCGACGTGGGGGCCGACCGATCCGCCGGGTGCGGCGAGCGAAATCATCAGATCGTCACGGCGCCAGTGCGGCAGAAAGTCGAAATGGCTCAGAATCGAATCGGCGTCGGTCCAGACGTGATCGATTTCGGATACCAGCAAGGTCCAGTGGCTTTTGGGGAGTTTTTTGAAGCGGCTGGGCGCGAAGCCGCCGTATTCGACCTGCCAATCCGGCCGGCGTGAATCCCGGCTTTTGCCGCCGATTACAAGGCGACTGGGAATGGCGTCGTCCTCGGCGAGTTCGCGCAATTCGGCTGGCGTGATCGGGCTGACGAAGCCCGGCAGGGCTTGAGCTTTGAACAGTGGGCGTTGCTGCCAAACCTGCGCCAAAAACGTCGCGGCTGTCATGCCGAGTAGGATCGCCGCATGGTCTGCGGCGCTGTCGATTGGCGCGCTCATACGAGGTTTTGGCCTAGGTCCGTGGCGCTTGGTGATGGTGATGAAGGTGGCGTCGGCGCGGCCGGGTGGGCGTTGTTCTGGCCTGTTCTTGGAGGCGTCGTAGCCGTCGTGGCCGTCTGACGGGACAGGGTCCCGGGCGCGTGACGGTAGGCGCGCGTGAGTTCAGCGGCAAGCCCGATGTATCGGCTTGGGGTCAGTTGCTTGAGGCGAGCTTTGTCGTCATCAGGCAGTTCGAGGCTGTCGATGAAGGTGCCGAGCGTTTGCGCATCAATGCGCTGCCCGCGCGTAAGGTTCTTGAGTTTTTCGTAGGGTTTGGCGATGCCGTGACGGCGCATGACGGTCTGGATGGCTTCGCCGAGCACCTCGAGATTGGCGTCGAGCTCGCGCGCCATATGGTCGACGTCGGCCTCGAGCTTGCCGAGGCCGCGGCGGAACGCGGTGTAGCCGATCAGGCTCCAGCCCATGCCGACGCCGATGTTGCGCAGGACGGTCGAGTCGGTGAGATCACGCTGGAAGCGGGAGACCGGCAGCTTGGCAGCGAGGTGATCGAGCAGGGCGTTGGCTAGGCCGAAGTTGCCTTCAGCGTTTTCGAAATCAATCGGGTTGACTTTATGCGGCATCGTCGATGAGCCCACTTCGCCGCTGACGACACGCTGCTTGAAGTGGCCGGCCGAGATATAGCCCCAGATATCGCGTGCCGCGTCGATCAGAATGGTGTTGATGCGCACGATGTTATGAAACATCTCGCTGAGAAAGTCGTGTGGTTCGATCTGTGTCGTGTAGCGGTTGGGGGTCAAGCCCAGACGTTCAACCATGCGGGCGCTGACAGCGGGCCAGTCGACGTCCGGGTAGGCGGCGTAATGGGCGTTGAAGTTGCCGACGGCGCCGTTGATCTTGCCGAGAATCTGCGCCTGACGCAGCTGGTCGAGCTGGCGATCGAGGCGAGCGACGACATTGATGAGTTCTTTGCCCATCGTGCTAGGACTGGCCGGTTGCCCATGTGTGCGCGAGAGTAGGGCCGCGTCGGCGAGGCTTTCGGCCTGGACGAGCAGGGCGTTGCGCACGCCGTCGAGCGCTGGCAGCAGAACGTCGTCGCGGGCTCCGCGCAGCATCCAGGCGTAGGCCAGGTTGTTGATGTCCTCGGATGTGCAGGCAAAGTGTACGAATTCGGCGTGTGAGGCCAGAGTGGTCTCAGCGAGGCATTCCTTGATGAAGTATTCAATCGCCTTGACATCGTGGTTGGTCGTCGCTTCGATCGCTTTGATGCGTTGTGCTGCGTTGATGTCGAAGCCATCGATCAGGTTGTCGAGAATTGTGTGTTCTGAGTCGCAAAGTGGCGGAACTTCAGTAATTTCGGGAGTTTCGGCGAGCGTCTTGAGCCATTCCACTTCAATCCGCACACGGGCGTGCATCAGACCCTGTTCGCTGAAATAGCCGCGCAGGGCCTCGGTGTGGCGGGCATATCGGCCGTCGATCGGAGATACGGCGGTGAGCGGATTGAGCATCATCTGGGGTTTCCTGCGAAGGCTTTGAAAGTATCCCAACGAGTATAACGGCCCAGCCCGGAAAGACAGTTGCGGGCGAGGGCCATGGGTGATCAACCTGCCGTCCAGTGCACGGGGGTGTTCTGCCCCGGTTACGTTACCTGACAGACGAATCTTGGAACGAGGGGAGAAGGTCAACGGTGAGTGAAATGCGACTAGAGCACGACAGTCTGGGTGAGATCGAGGTCCCAGAGCAGGCCCGCTGGGGGGCACAGACTCAGCGTGCGATTGAAAATTTTGCAATCGCAGGGCGCCCGATGCCCGGGGCGTTTTTGCGTGCGCTGGCGCGCATCAAAGCAGCCTGCGCCGAGGTCCACGGGGTCACCGCGCAGTCGGCGTCTGCGCACGGCGATAGCCGTGAAGCCTTGCGTTATCGCGCGATTGCGCGCGCAGCGGAAACGATTGCCGCGGGGGCTCACGCTGATCAATTCCCGGTCGACGTGTACCAGACGGGGTCCGGCACCAGCTCCAACATGAACATGAACGAGGTGATCGCGAGCCTGGCGACGGAGATTTTCGGCGAACCGATTCATCCCAACGACCACGTCAACCGTGGACAGTCGTCAAACGATGTCGTGCCTTCGGCGATGATGCTGGCGGCGCTTGAGGGCGTCGTGATGCAGCTGTTGCCGGCGTTGGTCGAAATCGATGATGTTTTGGTGCGTCGCGGTCATGAATTGGCCAATGTCGTGAAAACCGGGCGGACTCATTTAATGGATGCGATGCCGGTGACCTTCGGCCAGGAGCTCTCGGCGTGGCAGAGCGCGTTGGCTGCGCATCGTGAGCGCCTGATTGCGGCGCTGCCGCGTTTGGGACAATTGGCGATCGGCGGGACGGCTGTGGGCACCGGCATCAACGCGCCGGAGGGCTTTGGCGAGGCCGTGGCCGAGCGCCTTGCACGTGCGACCGGATGGCCCATCACTGTGCATCCCAATTCGTTTGCGGCGCTGAGCCTGCCCGATTCGGCTGGTGAGCTCTCGGGCCTGCTCGCGGGTCTGGCCGGGAGCTTACTCAAGATCTCGAATGATCTGCGCTTGATGAATTCAGGGCCTTTGGCTGGAATCGGTGAAATCGAGCTGCCGGCGTTGCAGCCCGGGAGTTCGATCATGCCGGGCAAGGTCAATCCCGTGATTCCGGAGGCTTGCGCGATGGCCGCGGTGCAGGTCCAGGGTTTGGATGTGGCTGTTAGGGCAGCGGTGGCGTCGGGGGCGTTTCAGCTCAATGTGATGCTGCCGCTGATCGCCGATAACCTCGTCACGATGACGCAGGCGCTGGCGCGCGCGCTCGAGCATCTTGCGCGATTGGCGTTGGCCGGGTTTCGCGTGCGTGAGGCCCGCGTTCGCGAGGCTCTCGACCGCAATCCGATTCTGGTCACTGCGCTCAACGCCGAAATCGGCTACGAACGAGGCGCGGCGATCGCCAAACGGGCCTACGCGGAGGGTCGTTCTGTGCTCGATGTAGCGGCAGAGGAAACGGGACGACCTCGCGCCGAGTTGGAGCGCTTGCTCGATCCAGTCGCGCTGACCGGTCGTTGATCGGGCAGGCACGACACGACCCCTGTGCGATCGGAAAGGCGCGTATCCGTACGCGGCTTGATCGCTCGGGTTCCCGACCGCATGGCCGCGCCCGTGGATCAGTCGCCAAGAAGCAAAAAAGCCGATACGCGGCGCCCCTCGGCAACGATCAGGTTATAGGTTCGGGCCGCCGCATGGGTCGGCATGAACTCGCAGCTCAAGCCGGCGTCACGCAGCGCGACGCGCAGTTCGCGGCTGGGCAGATGAGAGCGAGGGCCGCAGCCAATGATGACAATCTCGGGGCGGGCATCTTCGTCGGTCCACAAGCCCAGAATGTGCGAGGCAGTCAAGTCCCCGAAGCGGGCAGGGACATCCTGAGTCTGAACCTGGTCGTCGTGCAGCAGCAGGCTGACCGTAAAGCACCGGCCGGAAACATGAATGGCGTCGTCACCGATCGAGGTGACCAGCGGACGCGAGATGTCTTTGAGTTCGTTGACCAGCATGTCTTGAGATTATCGAGCCTTCGCCACCCGGGCAATGTGGCCCCGGTATCCGGCTGGTTGGTCGACAACGGCTGGCTGGGCTACACCGGGCGATAACGGTTGATCCCAATCATATTAACGATGGTGGTCCAGCGTGTACTAGTCCCTATCTCCATACTCGAAATGTCAGGTGGGTTGTCGCGCGCGCCGAGCACCGCGCCGATCGACTCCGGAGCATCACCGTCGGCTGGTCGGGCGTTGTGTCGGGGACGTGGTGCCGCTCGACGTCATTCCGCGCGTCGGATTTCGGCAGTTCCGCGTCGTGGCGCGGCGGTGGCTGGTGAGGCCGCCGGTGATGTCGTGTGGCTCGACGTTGGCGTGGCGGTCAATGCGGAGGCGTCGATCGACCCATCAATCGCGGCAAGGTCGCGGTAACGTTCGAAGTGTGTTTTGACCTTGCGAACATAGGCTTGGGTTTCGCTGAATGGTGGCACGGTGCGGCCATGGCGCTCGACGGCGCCGGGGCCCGCGTTGTACGCCGCTAGGGCCAGCGTCAGGTCGCCGTTGAAACGATCGAGCATTTCGCGGAGGTAGCGACTGCCGCCATGAATATTCTGCACCGGGTCGAAGCGGTCAGTGACGCCGAGATCAGCAGCAGTCCCCGGCATCAATTGCATCAGACCCGCCGCACCCACTCGAGATACGGCGGCGGCATCGAAGCAGGATTCGATCCAGATCACTGACTTAATCAGGGCGGGGTCGAGGCGCTGCTGCGCCGCGGCGCTGGTGATGGCGGTTTCATGCGGACTCCCGCCAGCGCGCATGATGTCCTCGGGCAGGTGGCGGCATTGAACGACGGCAGGGGGGCGCCCGTGCGTTGCGATCAGGCGCATCGCGGGGTCGTCACTGCGCACGTTGGTGAATTGTCGGCGCCCGGCGTCGTCGGCGTACTCGAAAATTTGCCACGAGGATGCCCGGTTGGGAGCGCGTGCCGCTGATCCGCTGCCGCTCGTAGCGGCTTTGAAATCCGAGTGCACGCGGGTGTCGTAGCGGCCCTCGGGCGGGCGTTGGTCAGTGATGACGCGCACACCATGGTCGTCGATGTAACTGTAGAGCTGTGCCGTGGCAGGCGGGCTCATGATCAGGATGAGACCGGCGCAGGCGGCCGCGGCCCCGGCAAGGGCTGCGGGCCTTGTCCGATTGATGCTCGGCACGTGCCTGCACGGCCGGTGATGTTGGTTTGAGCGGCAGACGTAGGTCTGCAGGGTGACGATGGACTCGGTCATTATGGTGCGTCCCATTGGGTGGCTGAGCCTCGTCGTTGAATGGGTCGTGCGCGAGGCGGGCGTCAGTCCTCAGGTTATGCAACCGCTGGATGTCCTGCACGGATAATCGGGTTGGGCGACGATGGCTAGCGCTCGCGTTCGCTCTATACCGCAGAGGTCAGCTTTGGGCGGCGGGGCAAGCAGGTCGAGTCGTCGCTGGCTGGCCTAGGATATTTGATCTTTGCGATCTAATCTGCGTCCGCCAGGTACGATTGCGCCATCGGGACAACGTGTGGGTTTTGGCATCGATCGAGTGAATCTGCAACGACCCTACTGGATTTGAGCGTAAATTTGATCGCACAGCGTGGCGCACGACGCCCGGGGATTACGACGGGCAGGGCGGCGGTGAACGCCAAACAATCATCACAAACGGAGCAGATCGACATGGCGGGTCGAGTCGTATGGCGTGATGAAATCGAATCGACCCAGGATTTGGCTTTTCGATGCTTGCATGACCATGCCGCAGCGCGTGAGGGTGATGGCGATGCGTGGGCCTGCGTTGCGGCGCGGCGTCAAACTGCGGGTCGGGGTCGGCGAGATCGAATCTGGATGTCATCGCATGGCACCTTGATGATGACGGTTGCGCGACTGGATCCCGTGGACTCGGCGCCTGGTTTTGCCGCCCGTTCGACATCTGGACGTGGCGCCCCGGGCAGTAACAGTACGCCGCTACTGCCACTTTTGCCGCTGATCCTCGGGGCGGCGGTGGCCACGCGGATCGAGGCTATTCTGGGTGGATGTTGGTCGAATGTTGCGGGTCGAGATCAGGCAGTCGGGTCTCGAGCGCTGCCGAGGGAGTCCCTTGGCCGCCGTTTCGGTTTGCATTGGCCGAACGACTTGGTGATTGGAGACACTAAACTTGGTGGTTTTCTCGTCGAGCGTCGCCGCATCGCAGTCGGAGGCGTTTGGCGCTGGGCGACCGCGGCTGGACTTGGGTTGAATCTGTTTGACGCGCCCGATGTGCCGGTATCGTCCGGGGGTCGGCCGGCGATCGATCTGCGTTCAGCGATGCTCGCGGCGGGGCAGCTGGAATGCGGATTTGCGGCGGGTTTGAGTCAAGCGCCCGAGGCCCCTGCCGGGCATGCGCCTGCGCCGAATTTAAGCGGGGAGGCCGATCGTGGCTGTGAGGCGCTGCTAACCGCTCTGCGGGATTGCGTGCCGGGAGTTGCAGAACCTCAACACGGCTCGGTCCTCGAGCGCTGGGCGGAGGCCTTGTGCATCGCGATGATGTCTGCCTGGGACGAATGCATTCCCGCGATCTCGCGGTCCGGGACTTATGATGATGAGAGGCCGCGGCGGTATTGGCTCGAACATTGGGCGCGCCTTGATGTGTTGCGCGGAGTCAGGGTCCGGGTCGAGACGCCCAGCGGGGACCGTGAGGGCGTGGCCATGGGTATCGATGGCGCGAGCGGCGCGCTGCAAGTGCGAGACGATGATGGTGAGCTGCACCCCATTCACGCGGGCGACGTGACGCGTTGTCGACCGGTATGAGCGGCACGAGTCGTGAGTCGTGAGTCGTGAGTCTTGAGTCATGGCGCGGCGCCGGGCCGCGTCATGTACTGCGCAGGCACGTATCGAATCAAACACGCGTACTGTCTCGCAACGGGTGGAGCGGAAATGAGACGACGACCTTTAACAGGAGCAGGATCCGACGATCGTCGATGGCAAGTGGGTTGGATCGCTGCGTGCAGCCATCCGGAGATCGCGACAGACCCTCAGGCCGTCGTCGAGGGCGTGGCGGTTCGCGGTTCAGGCACCGCGGTCAATGCTGGACGGTGACTGCGATGGGACCGCAAAACGCGATCTCTCGAGACGGCGGAGTCCACCGCGTTTTGGAGCAGAGCGAGACCATCAATACTCACGTCGTCGACGTCTTGGTCGATGCCGGACATACGCGGCTCAAGTGGCGCTGCCTTGTGTCGGGCTCGGCGCGTGGCGGCACCGACGGTCGCCGGTCGTACCCCAGTGGCTCGGGGGCGGTTTCTGCCGACGATTTTGATGGCATGTTGCGGGCACTCGCGCTTTGGCACGAAGACCTCTCGGCGCCCTGTAAACACATCAAGGGGCACGGCCGTGTGGCAGCGCACAGCGGCGCCGCGGCGGGGATGCCGTCCGGCGCTGATTCTGGTCTGAGCCGCGAACATTCCACAGGCTCTCTGCCGGCCGGCGGCGCTTCAAGGGGTTGGGGCGCGGCTCAATCTTCGAGCCCTGACCCGGGCAGACGTGGCATCAATCCCGTGACTGCGGGTGGGCTGTGGCGTTGGTGGATTGCCGCGTCGCGGGCCTCTGAGCTGAGTTTGGCCCTGATGGAATCGGCGTTTACGAGTAAGGTCTTCGCCGTCGCAGTCCCGGCCGTGGGCGCTTGGCCGTCGCCCTCGGGTGTCACGGGGGTCAACCGTCTGGCGTGGTCGACGGTCTATGCACCGGATCAACTCGGGATCGATCGCTTTCTTGCCCAGCTTGGCGCCATGAGTCGCTGGGGGCTGGATTTCGACGGCTGGATTGTCGATGCAGGAACGGCGATCACTGTCGATCGTCTGCGCGCGGGGCAGCATCTCGGGGGCTGGATCTTGCCCGGACTGGCTGCGGGCTGGTCGTCGGTTGCCGGATTGGTGCCGTGGATGCCGCGACGACTTCCCGACCTGGCCAGTGGGGACGATGACGATTCGAGGGTGCCCGATGCGAGCATGGCCGCCGGCTGCAGCGACGGTCGGTATTCAGGCGGTGGCGCAAAAACAATACAGAGGGCCGTCGAGGGATTTGATGCATCCCGCGGCGACTCGAGATCGCAAGGGTTGAGGTTCCCGGCAAGAAGTGTCGAGGCGCTGCACGATGGTCTGGCATTGATGGTGACCGCTGCAATTGAGCGGTTGTTACGCGCATCTCCGGGGACTTTGGTTTTGACCGGCGGTGACGCGGCGATCGTTGCGCGGATGCTTGACGCGTCGAACGAAGACCCGAGTGCAGACGGCGACAGCGGGGCATCGAAAACTGGCGCTGCGCAAAAACGGCGGCGCACATCAATCGCTCCCGGGCCTGAACGCGCGCCTGACGGTAGACATGAAGCGGCGTTCGCGTCCGGTGAACCCCTGTCATTATGTCCTCAGGTCAGGCTTGAGTGCCCGCAGAGACCGGTGGGTCGTCGCGCGGTGGTGATTGATCGCGGTGACCTCGTTCTCGACGGGTTGAAAGCCTATCGCGATGTCATGACAGGTGTTGGCGGCGAATGATCGATACGATGGCGCCACAGCACGGTTGCAAGGGGATGGTGGCGATGAAGACTCGATCGGTCCATAGGCGCCGGAGTGCGGCTCCCCTCCGCCATCGGCGCGCGACCTGCGGGGTGTTGCGATTGTCACCGCTCGCGGCGCTCGTCGTGGCGCTCGTGATGTTGAATATCGGGTTCTTCGCTTACGCTTGGCATGAACAAGCCGCGAGCGTTGATCACACCAATCCTGTGGGCCGCGTGATTCTGGGGCGGTCGACAGGCGTTGCCGATCCCGACGCCGTGAGCGGAGGCTGGCGGGTGGGGTCGGTTGTGGCCACTCAACGTGCAACCGGAGACGCCGCCGCCGCTGATGCGCGCACGCAGTAATTGGCGTCGGGTTTGATGTCGTCGAGCGCATCGGTGCAGACGCGACACCTCGAGCGCCCTCTAACAGCGTTTTCGCAATGAAGGGGGCGTCTGGCGTAAGCGCCGCAGACCATTCGATCTGACGCTTATTCGCTGTGTATGAAGTCATCGCAACGTCTTCGGCGATCTCGGTAGCGATGGCGCCGGTTGTTGCGGCTTTAGGGCGTGCCCGTGTGCGGTGTTTCGTGGTTGTTTGTCGCAAGAGTGGCGAGTTTTGGGATTTCGTCGTCACCCGCATCGAAACGCCAACGCTGCTCGATGAGGAACCGCAGGCCTTGCGCACGGCCTGGGAGGCCGCAGGCTACCCGCAAGGCGTGAAAAGCGTGACCCCGGTCCTCGACGAAGAAGGGGACAACACGCGCGGCAAAGCCACCGGCTGGCGATTCATGGCCCGCGAGGAAGACGCTGACTTCTTCCGCACCAGTATTCAGGAGCCGGGTGGCATCGCCCAGCTGGTTGCCCGTGCCGATACGTTGGAAGACCACCAGCTATGCCACCGCAAAGACGCCACGCGGCTGACTGCTCAGCAAAAACCCTCTTTACGCGTATCGTGCACGCATTGGAATCTTGAGATTGCAGCTGACAACAGCTCTCCAGCAGCGGCATTAACCGCAGGTGGTTTGACATCGTGAGCAACAACAAAGAACGCGAACGCGCCGAACGGCACAAAAAACCACCTGGCGCATCGCCAATGACCTGCGCGGCAGCGTCGATGGCTGGGACTTCAAGACCTACGTGCTCGGGATGCTGTTCTACCGCTTCATCTCCGAGAACCTGACCAGCTACCTCAATGAGCAGGGGCGCCTCGCGGGCACCCCGGATTTCGACTACGCCAGACTCTCCGATAACGATGCCGAATTCGGCCGCGCCGAGAAGGTGAAAGAAAAGGGCTTCTACATCCTGCCCTCGGAACTCTTCGCCAAAGTGCGCGCCCGCGCCCGGCATGATGCCCACCTCAACGAAACGCTGGAGCGCGTGTTCAAGAACATCGAAGGCTCCGCCACCGGCAGCGATTCCGAGGACGACATCAAGGGCCTGTTCGACGACCTCGATGTCAATACCAGCAAGCTCGGCCCCACCGTGGCCAAGCGCAACGAAAAACTGGTCAAGCTGTTCGACGCCATTGGCGACCTGCCGCTGGCCAGCCGCGATCGCGGCGGGGTTGCACGATTCGCGGAAAACAGCATCGGCCTATTCGGCGACGCCTACGAATACCTGATGCAGATGTACGCCTCCACGGCGAGCAAGTCCGGGGGCGAGTTCTACACGCCGCAGGAAGTCTCCGAACTGCTGGCCCG
>JBKBII010000020.1:0-18184 GCA_046299415.1 Thioalkalivibrionaceae bacterium
GCGCGACCCGTTGACGCTGATGCCTTATCAACGATCCAACCTTTCAGAACGCGACGCCTAAGGCGGGCGGGCTAAGTCGGACCCGACTCTTGCCTTCGCCCTTGCGGCGGACTGAATGCTGGCGGGTAAGCGGCCCCTATTGAGAGTGCGCAACCGATGAACCGCCTGACTCTCGAACGCCACCAGGTGTGGCTTTACCTGATCGCCATCGGTCTAGGCCTCCTGCTGAGCAGCGTTGCACCCGGTATCGGGCCAGGCTTTGAAGCCCTGCTGTGGCCGGTACTGGCGATCCTGCTCTACACCACGTTTTTGCAGGTTCCGCTTCTGCACGTGCGCAGTGCGTCCCGCGACCGGCGTTTCATGCTGGCCATCCTGCTCGGCAATTTCGCGTTGGTCCCTTTCTGGTTTAGTTGGCGGTCCAGTGGCTGCCCGATGATCCGGCGCTGCGCCTCGGTGTCCGGCTGGCTTTGCTGGTGCCGTGCACCGACTGGTTCATCACCTTCACCCAGCTCGGGCGCGGCAACACCTCGCGGGCGATCGCGGTCACGCCGCTCAACCTGCTGCTGCAACTGCTGCTGTTGCCGGTCTACCTGTAGCTGATGTTGCCGGCCGCCGATTTCGGCACGGCCTTGCGCCCCGAAACCATTCTCCCCGCCGCCGCCGCGCTGATCGGCTTGCCCCTCGTTGCCGCGGCGCTCACCGAGCGCTGGGTCGAGACACACCCTAAACGCGCCGTTTGGCGCGAGCGCTTGGGCTGGGGGCCGGCGCCGCTGCTGGCGCTGGTGGTGTTCCTGATCGCCGGTGCGCAGGTCGGCACGGTACTGGGTGCCGGGCCTGTGCTGCTGACGGTGCTGCCGGTGTTCGTCGGCTTTTTGCTCGTGGCAGCGCTGCTCGCCCGAGGCCTCGCGTTATGGCTGCGACTGCCGATGGATGTTGGCCTTAAGTCTCGGTGCTCGCAACGCCTTTGTCGTGCTTCCGTTTGCCCTCGCCCTCCCGGCCGGTTGAGAGACGGTCGTGGTGGTGATCGTGTTTCAGTCGCTGGTCGAGCTGTTCGGGATGGTGTTTTACCTGTGGCGGCTACCCCGCCATCTGTTCAGACACGTCTGAGGCTTGCACCCCAGCGTTCGGCTTCACCGCAGGCTAGTGCAAGAGCGTGACCAGAGGGCGGAGCTGCTCGGCCACCCGATATCAGCGCGCGACGGGCTCCGGTCGCACATTGCCCAGCGCATCGCTACCCGGAGGGGCTTACCATCGTCCGAGCGGTCTCGGTTCGATCCCCGTTCGAGACAGCGTGGCGTGCACACATCATGGGGCGCGACGGCGAGCCCTCTCCGGTCTGTGAGGAAAACCATGCCGATGCGATATCAATGCATCGATCGCGTGCGCCGGCGACACCATGGACGCGTCATGGCGAACGAGATCGCGACTAACGGACCGCTTACGAGGCCAGCCCCGGCGGTCGTGTCATCCGTTCGAAATAGTCCGGAATAATCATCTACGCTCCCATTCAAGGAGCACCCTCGATGACCATGCGTCGCAATCCGCTATACCTGTCCCTGATCGCTACACTTTCGATGGGTCTGATGGTCGGCTGCAGTTCCAGTGACGACGATTCAGCGCAAGCCCCAGAGCCTGAAGTCACCACCAGCATCGAAATCTCAGTGCTCGGACAGTATCGCAGTGGCGTCTATCTTCAGAGCGCGGCCGAAATCGTCGACTACGATCCGGTTTCGCGACGCAGCTTTGTCGTCAATGCCGCCAGCGGCGAAATCGACGTTCTGGACCTTTCCGACCCGGCGTTCCCGCAACTTCTGAAAACCATCAATTTGGGCAGCTTTGGCGCTGAGGTCAACAGTGTCGCCGTCAAGAACGGACGCGTCGCTGCGGCTGTTCAGGCCCCGCTCAAGACCGACCCCGGCCGCGTCGTGCTTCTCGACACCGATGGCAACGTGTTCGCCGATTACCCCGCTGGTGCGCTACCCGATGCCGTCACCTTCTCGCCGGATGGCCGGTACATCCTCGTCGCCAACGAAGGTGAACCGAACGACGATTACACGATCGACCCCGAGGGTTCGATCACCATCGTCGATCTGCAGCCCGGGATGACGAATGCCGTCGTCCGTACGGCTGATTTCAAGAGCTTCATCGGCCGCGAGGACGAGCTGCGCGCCGCCGGCGTGCGCATCTTCGGGCCGGGCGCCAACGCGGCACAGGATTTCGAACCCGAGTGGATCGTCGTGACCGCCGACTCGAAAACAGCCTACGTGGCGCTGCAAGAGAACAACGCCATCGCCGTTCTCGACGTCGCCGAGGCGCGCGTGACCGACGTGTTCCCGCTGGGCTTCAAGGATTGGTCGGCCGCCGGAGAGTGGTCGGGTAACGGATTCGATGCCAGCGACCGCGATGACGGCATCAATATCCGCCACTGGCCGGTGTTCGGCGTCTACCAGCCGGACACGATCCGCCTTTACGAGACCAACGGTCAGCGCTTTATCGTGACCGCCAACGAAGGCGATTCACGCGATTACGACGGCTGGACGGAAGAGTTCCGCGTGGGACAAATGCGGCTGGACCCGATCGCGTTTCCCGACGCCGCGACACTGCAGGCGAACGAAAACCTCGGCCGGCTGCGTTTGACCTCGACGCTCGGCATCAGCAACGGTTGCGACCCGAGCGTGCTGGACGCTGATCCGCGCACCGAATGTGTCTATGACGAAATCTACGCCTTCGGCGCCCGCTCGATGTCGCTGTTCCGCGTCGACCCCAACGGCCTCACCAAGGTCTTCGATACCGGCTCCGAGCTGGAGGACATCACCGCCGCGATGTTCCCCACGGATTTCAACTCGAATAACTCGGTCAACAACAGCTTCGATACGCGCTCCGACGACAAGGGCCCCGAGCCCGAAGGTCTCGCGCTGGGCCAGATCGACGGCCGCACCTACGCCTTCCTTGGGCTGGAGCGCATCGGCGGCGTCATGGTCTACGACATCACCGTACCCGAAGAAACGACGTTCGTGCAGTACCTGATCAACCGCGACTTCTCGCTGCCGAACACGCCCGAGGCCCTGACGACCACCGATCTCGGCGCCGAAGGACTGCACTTCGTTCCGGCCTCCGACAGCCCCGATCGCGACGGTCGCCCGCTGCTGATCGTCGGCAACGAAGTCAGCGGCACCACGACCGTGCACGCAATCGATACGGTCGTAGTCGACGACTAGGCACGCGATTGACGCATTCGCCCCCCTCTCCGGGCGATGCGCCACTGCAGCGCAGGCGCACCGGGCAGATCACGCCCCGTGCGCCTTTTTTGTCGTTGCGGAACAGTCGGTGATCACTCATGCACGTCAGACCGAACACAACGAAGCAGCCGCAATCCGTTGCTGTTTTCCACGCCCGCATGTCGCTATCGGGGTCCCGATTTTGGGGGTACCACTGACTCATGAGGCGCCCGTCGCGAAGCTCATCGTCAAAAGGCCCCTCCTATCACGCCAAAAGCGTCAAAAAAAGGGCCCTCATGGAGCGCCCTTGATCCACCGTCGTTCTGAGGACGCGTTGGCACGGACCAAGGTCAGTGCCAAAGCCATCTGACGACAAAGCGTGCGAGACTCAATGTCTCAGGTCGAAGCGATCGGCCTCCATCACCTTGGTCCAGGCGTCGACGAAGTCGTGCACAAACTTGGCCTCGGAGTCGTCCTGAGCGTACAGCTCCGCGTAGGCACGCAGGATCGAGTTGGATCCGAACACCAGGTCAACACGGGTCGCGGTGAAGCGCGTCTCACCGGACTCTCGATCGATGATTTCGTAGGCGTTGGACCCGACCGGCTTCCAGCGGAAGTTCATATCGGTCAAATTCACAAAGAAGTCGTTGGTTAGCGCGCCGGGCTCATCGGTCAACACGCCGTGGCGACTGCCGCCGTGATTGGCGCCGATCACGCGCAGGCCGCCGATCAAAACGGTCATCTCGGGCGCCGTCAGGCCAAGCAACTGAGCACGATCGAGCAGCAGCTCCTCAGGCTTTACGACATAATCCTGCTTGAGGAAGTTACGAAAGCCATCGGCAACCGGTTCCAGCGGTGCGAAAGAATCCGCATCGGTCTGCTCTGCGCTGGCGTCACCACGACCCGGCGAGAACGGCAGCTCGACGTCATACCCCGCGTGAGCCGCCGCCTCCTCAATCCCGACGTTGCCGCCCAGCACAATGACATCTGCCACGCTTGCGCCAAACTCATCGGCGATCGGCTCGAGGACGCCGAGAACTCGCGCCAGACGTTCCGGCTCATTGGCCACCCAATCCTTCTGCGGGGCCAGCCGAATCCGCGCACCGTTGGCACCACCACGGCGATCCGAGTGACGGAACGTGCGAGCACTGTCCCACGCGGTAGCCACCAGCTCTGCCGCCGAAAGATCACTCTCGGCAATACGGCGCTTGACAGCCCCGACATCATAATCGGTCGCCCCGGCCGGGACAGGATCCTGCCAAATCAGGTCTTCCTTAGGCACGAAGGGTCCGACGTAGCAGGTCTTGGGGCCCATATCGCGGTGAGTCAATTTGAACCACGCGCGCGCGAAGACCTCGGAGAAGTGTCCCGGATCCTTGTAGAAGCGCTCGGAAATCTCGCGATAGGCCGGATCGACCTTCATCGCCATATCGGCGTCGGTCATGATCGGGTTGCGGCGCACATCCGGGTTTTCCGCATCGACCGGTTTGTCCTCCTCCCGCATGTCGACGGGCTCCCACTGCCACGCACCCGCAGGGCTTTTCTTCGATTCCCATTCGTGGTTCAGCAGCAGATGAAAGTACCCGTTGTCCCACCGCGTCGGGTGGGTCGTCCACGCGCCTTCGATCCCAGAGGTCACGGCGTCGGCACCGATACCGCGCGTTTTGTGATTGATCCAGCCCAAGCCCTGCTCTTCGACATCGGCCCCCTCTGGCGCGGGGCCGAGGTTCTCGGCGCGACCGTTGCCATGGCATTTGCCCACCGTATGCCCACCCGCAGTTAAGGCGACGGTTTCCTCGTCGTTCATCGCCATGCGCGCGAAAGTCTCGCGCACATGGGCGGCGGTTTTCAGCGGGTCGGGTTTGCCGTTGACGCCTTCCGGGTTGACGTAGATCAAGCCCATCTGAACTGCGGCCAGCGGATTCTCCATCGTCGAGGCGTCGTCAACGTTGCCATAACGCTCATCGCTGGGCGCCAACCATTCTTTTTCGGCGCCCCAGTAGATGTCCTTCTCGGGATGCCAGATATCCTCGCGTCCAAACGCAAAACCGAAGGTCTTTAGGCCCATCGACTCATAGGCCACCGTGCCGGCATAGGCGATCAGGTCGGCCCATGACAGCTTGTGACCGTATTTTTTCTTGATCGGCCAGAGCAAGCGCCGGGCCTTATCGAGATTGGCATTATCGGGCCAGGAATTGAGCGGTGCAAAGCGCTGATTGCCGGTACCGGCACCACCGCGGCCGTCGGCGATGCGGTAAGTGCCCGCGGCGTGCCACGTCAGACGAATCATCAATCCGCCGTAGTGGCCCCAATCCGCCGGCCACCAAGGCTGGCTCTCGGTCATCAACGCGAGCAAGTCCTCACGCAGCGCAGCAAAATCCAGCGTTCTCACGGACTCACGATAGTCGAAGTCCTGATCGAGGGGATTCGACTGGCTATCGTGCTGATGCAGAATATCCAGATTGAGGGTCTCGGGCCACCAATCCGCCTTCGCCTGGGCGAGTTTGGTCACGCCGCCATGCATGACCGGGCAGCCGCCACTCGCTACGCTCTGATCGCCCGATCCATTGTGCTCACTGAGCTTGCTCATCATCAGTCTCCTTGTCGGTATGCGAGACTCGCGCCTCGGTCAGAAACTACGCCGTCAGCAGAACACGAACACTCAATCGATTGCAATCGCATCATTTGATTGCTTTTATCTATCGAGATTCTGAATGACTTTGCTTCTGCCCGATCGGCACTCAGCCTACGGCGCGCAAGCTCACGACCACCCGAAAGCTCATCCACAAGAGATCAATGACGTCGATCGAACTGAGACGCCGCTATCGAACACGGCCCATCACAAGTCGCTTGCCAGCGCACACCAGAGTAGGAAAAAACCCAAAACCGCGATAACCCCATCGAAGATCGGGCACAAGGATTCAAGCGGCACGATCGAAACGGCTCACGGCAATAAGCAGGCGCAAGCCCGCCAATCGCATCAGGGCAGGCAATACCGACCCAGCCGAACAAGCCAAAGCGGCTGCGATTAGGCGGTCTGAGCCATCCGGAGATATCCGCAGTCCGAGACCGGTGTACAAGGCCGATGCGCGAGGTCATACCGCACCGTAAATCCGCCTGCGGGTCCGTATTTTTGACCCCGAACTCAAAACATCTGACGACGACTCACGCTCTTCGATGATCCCGGCGATGATGGCCATCGATCTTTTCGCCTCGTTCAGAGTCTACGGGTCGATGTGTCCGCTTGTGTTGACCGCGCAAGACGCTCGCCCGCGCAGACGCTCGTGCGATCCGGCGAACGTCATCGCCCTTTCACCCCATCCGGTCGACGGAGTCTCGAATGAACGATCCCTGGCCGCCGCTTGCTCCTGCGTCGATATCGTCGCTCGCAGAATCCTCGAAAACGGCACCAGCAGATATGCCGTCGTCAGCGTCAGCGCACTCGACATCCCCCGCGCCGGGATCGCCGACCGCCGAGACCACTGTGCCAAAATTTGCCGCAGCACTGTCGGAGCCAGCGTTCTCGACGCCTGCGCGACACGATTCCGCATCAGTCGCAGTGACCGCCGTGATCCTAGCGGGTGGCGACGGCACCCGCCTATGGCCGGTTTCACGATCGGACCGTCCCAAACCCTTCCTGACACTGCCCGATGGCTCCACGCTTTTCGGAGCCGCGCTCAAGCGTGCGGCCCGGCTCCCCGCAGTCACTCGCATTCTGATCGTGACGCGACGCGAGTTTTTCTTTCTCGCTCGAGACATCGCTCGCAACGAAGGCTTTGGGGGGACCTCGCCCGGTTCGCCACCGTTCAACACAACATCCTGCAACCGGCGTGAGGCCGGTCCACTCGCGGCCGACCACGATTCCAAGCCACCCGCCGAGCCATCCGGCCACACGCCAGAGATACGAGCCTCTTCGCCGTCCGCAGCCGCTCAGACCCAGGCCAAGCCACGCCCACCTCAACACAGGCCGCCGACCCGAGTGCCCCCAGTGGAATGGCTCCTCGAACCCGAAGCGCGCAACACGGGGCCCGCGATCGTAATGGCCGCCCATGCGATCCAAGCGGCTCACCCAGCCGCGACGCTCAATCACAGCGAAGTCGGCGAAACTCCCGAATCCGGCGTCTGCGGGACTAAGGCGGGCGCTGCCGCGCACCGCGTCAAAACCGAAGACATCAGAACGGAGGATGAGTCGTCCTCGTCAGCGACCGAGCCGGGACTCGCGCCGGTTAGAACCGGCGACAGAACAACAGCTCGCGCCACCGCGGCTCACGACAGCATTGCGACATCGCCTTCGCCGGTTCTGTTTGTGATGCCAGCCGACCATCGCATCGCCAACGACGCTGAGCTGAACGCCGCCGTCGAACGCGCGATCGCCGCAGCCATAAAGGGCCATCTCGTCGTTTTCGGTTTGCCGGCCACGTCGCCAGAAACGGGCTTTGGCTACATCGAGTTGGAAGAGCCGCTGAGCCCATCATCAAGGCCCGACGCCATCCCCGATTCGAGACTCGAGGCCGAGTCAGCCGCGCCGCCCTATATCCAACCCAACTCCGAGACGATAGCTTCGCCGGATGACGAGCCGCCAAACGGGCGTCAATCACTCGGCCACTCCGGTAAATCCATGACTCATGGCAGCTTGCCGATCGCACGCTTTCGTGAGAAACCCGATGCGAAGAGCGCTGCGGCCTATGTTGCGAGCGGACGCCACCTCTGGAACGCCGGACTATTCGCCTTTTGCGCCGACACCCTGCTCGACGCCGTCGACGCGGTGGATCCGTCGTTCGCTGCCGCTGCCACGCGCTGCTGGACCGCTGCCACCTACAGTTGGACAGGTGACGATCGCCTGATCGAGCTACCGACCGACAGTTTTTCTGCCCTGCCCAACATTTCGATCGACCACGCGCTGCTCGAAGCGCTTTCGATCCAACAGACCGGCCGTATCCGCGTGATTCCCAGCAATTTTGAGTGGGCCGATATCGGCAGCTGGCCCGCATACGGCGCGCTTCTCCCCGCCGATGACGCAGGCAATCGACAACGCGGTGATGTCGAACTTCTCGACTGCGCCACCACGACCGTCGTTGCCGAACAGCGCCTTGTTGCCGGAATCGGGTTGCGAGACATAACGATCGTCGAGACCGCCGATGCCGTGCTGATCGCGCGCAACGACGCCGCCGACCAACTGCGCACACTCGTCGCCACGCTACAAAGCCGGCGGCATCCCAGCGTGGCCGTCCACCGCACGGTTCATCGGCCCTGGGGCTGTTACACCGTGCTCGAAGAAGGCCCGCGCTACAAGATCAAGCGCATCGTCGTACATCCGGGCGAAGCGCTTTCGTTGCAACGCCACCACCATCGCTCCGAACACTGGGTGGTGATTTCCGGCATGGCAGAAGTCGTTTGCGGCGAAACCACGCGCTGGCTGCAACCCAACGAATCCACCTACATTCCCGCCGGCAGCACTCACCGTCTGGCCAATCCGGGGCGGATTGACTGTGTGATGATCGAGGTACAGTGCGGCGACTATGTGGGCGAAGACGACATCGAACGCCTCGAAGACCGCTATCGACGCACTCGACACCACGACGACGCAATACCTCGGACTTCGCGCTGATGCCAGAACTCCGCATCACTGCGAAGGGGAGTTCATGCGCTCCGGTTATCGCCTTCGCGACGAAACACCAGCCAGCGATAGCTCAACTCGCCGTGTCGCAATCCGGCATTCAAGGCGTCGCCGCCGATCACGTTGGCGAAGAACGGGTAGCGCCAACCGCCCAGAACCCTGGCCCCGAAGGCCGTTATTCGGGCGAGTCGGTCACGCGGCCGTCGCAGCCGAATCAACGGCGTCAAGTCTTGCTCGCTCACCAATTGCAGCGCAGCGGACTGGGCTCGCGCGATCAAAGCAGACGGCGTATCCAACGCCGGTAGATGCCAGCCACGAGCAAAACGCTCAATCCGACGACGCCCCGCTGGCGTGAGGTTCTGCGCCGGTTTCACCAAAAAATCATCGACGACCACCAGCAGCCCACCCGATTTGAGCTGTCGTGCGGCATTGACGAGGAAATCTTGCGGATTCGGGGCATGGGCGAACGCTTCGATAGCCCAAATTGCGTCGAGCCTCGTGTCGTCGCGCCGCTCGATCGCGGCAGCCTCGTGACCGTCGCCACGATCCGCCCGCCTGACGGCTTCCGCCGAGCGATCGGAACCCGACAATTCAACCCCCGGTCTCTCGCCACAATCGGCATCACGACCGCCCGTGTCACCGACGCCATCGAAATCACGTACGCCTCGATGAGCGTCGACGGCGCGTGTTGCGAGCCACGCCGCCGCATCAAAGGCTTCAAAGTCCGCGCACTCGAAAATCACGCGATCAGCCAGACCCGCTGCCTCCGCACGTGCCCGGGACGCCACGACCTGCGTCTCGCTGAGTGTAATCCCGACACCCCGCATCGACGGGAATGCCGTCGCGACCTCGCACAGCGTCGCGCCAACGCCACAACCAAAGTCCGCGACTCGCAGCGGTCTCTGCGACGACGTCACGCGCTCGCGGCCGCGATCCGCGCGACTTTCATGCGTCGCGACGGCAGAACCAGCCGCATACTCGGCCAACAGTGCGACCAATCGACGATGTACGACCCGCGCAGCCGAGGCCGCATCGTTGACTCCCGGCGGCCATAGTCCGCGATGGATGACGCCTACCGAACCACCGACCCCGAGTCTCAGAAAGGCCCTCGTATTGCGATCGTAGTAAGCCGCCAGACGCGAGGTCTTGGACTCTTCGGCCGCTCGTGCCATCTAATCCTGCTCGAGAGGCCAGTGACCGATCAGATCCGCGATCACTCGACGAGCATGTCCCATGCCCGTCAAAAGGTGATGCTCGATCTCTTCCATCGTGATCGGACCATCGGATCGGCCCGCACCCCAGTTCGCCATCACGGCCAGACAGGCGTAGCGCAAACCTTGCTCCCGGGCTAGAACGGCCTCGGGCATACCCGTCATGCCCACCATGTGGCCACCGTCACGCTCGAGGCGATTGATCTCGGCCGCTGTTTCCAAGCGCGGACCCTGTGTTGCACAGTACGTCCCGAAATCAACGCACGGGGCTTCGACTCTTCCCGCGGCCGCGATCAACTCGTCACGCATCCGCGCATCGTAGGGTTCGGTCATATCGACATGAACGACCTCATCGAGGTGATCACCTTCGAAATAGGTATTCGCCCGCGACCAGGTGTAATCAATAATCTGGTCCGGCACGGCGATACTGCCCGGCAGCATCTCGCGATGAATCGCCCCGACCGCAGCCACGGCCACGACCGCCGTGACACCCGCGTTCTTCATCGCCCAGACGTTGGCGCGATAATTGACCTGATGCGGGGGTATCGTGTGGTGCGCCCCGTGGCGCGCAAGAAAAACGACGTGTCTCCCGCACATCTCGCCATGCACCAGCGGCGCCGACGGCTCGCCCCAAGGGGTGTGCATGACTTCACGCCGCGTGACCGTGAGATCGGGCAAGCGCGTCAGGCCTGTTCCACCGATGATGCCGAGACAAGGGGTCGAATCGATCATGCCTGACTCCAAAATTTTCGAGCTAGAAATGGAAACGTGACCGGATCGCGCAACCGACCGACTGCGAGCCAGTCCGCAAGACCGAGAAGCACCACAAGGCTCAACGAGCGCGTTCAGCGCCCCTTGATCGCAAATATGCCGGGTGCATTGCGCAAATAGTCCTCAGCGTCCATGCCGTAACCGAACAGATACCGATCGGGGGCCTCCAGCGCCCAGTGATCAGCCTTGACCGCGGGATCGCGCGTCGGATTCGCCTTGTTGACCAGCACCACGCTCATGACCGACTCGGCCCCTTGTTCGCGGCAGTAATCGACGACACCCGCCAAGGTCTGTCCGCCATCGAGGATATCGTCGACGATCACGACCGCGCGACCCCTGAGCGGCGTCTGCGGCCGTGCAAGCCAATGCAAGTGGTCACCGCCAACCGTTGCCCCGCGGTAACGGGTGGCATGCAAATAATCCACCTGTAGCGGAAACGACCAGCGTGTCAACAGGCCACCCAGCAGCACGACACAGCCCGTCATCACACCAACCACCAGCGGATTGCGATCGGCCAGCAACGGTGTCGTCTTTTCAGCGAGGCGATCAATCGCCGCCTCGACCATTTCGCGGCTGTACAAGCAGTCGGCGTCGCGCAACGCGGCGCGGGCTTCTTCCGGCGTCATATTGATCTCCAACGCAACATCATGACCTTTCGGCAACGATCAAACACACCGCCCGAACCGAATGGGGAATAACAAGACGCGGGCGCATTAAGGCCGGCCGCGACCACTTCATGGACATCGCCCAACCGCTTCACGGCAAACAAACGGCGGTCCAATCGACCTCGTCGCAGCCATGATGCCTTCCGACGCGTCAAAACACACTCGACGAACGTGCAAACGCCCCTCGACCTCGAGCCACGATCAACGACCAGAACCGCAGCTCGGTCGGCACACGCCATCGACGTTTACACCTCGACAGCCCTCCAGACAGCAGAAAGGCCCGCTAACGGGCCTTTCCAACATGCTTGATCACGCCACCTGATCAGTACGTAAACGTCACGGTGTCGTCGTCCATCGCTTCCGAGATCACGTAGGCGCCGCCCACGGTTTCTTCGATTTCAGGGATCAGGTCGTCACCCCAGAGATCCAGCGTCGGCGTGCAGACCTTGAAGTGAACGCCCGCTTCATGCGCGTCCTTCATGAAATCGTAGACCGACTTCGTGCTGCCTTCCTGTACGAAGAGGTTCTCGGCAACGCCCTTCTTCGCCAGTTCGCCGGCACGGCCCGTCATGACGACCTCGACGTCATATTCCATCGCAGCCGCGACGGTCGCCTGGAAAAACGGCGCACCCAGCTCGGAAGGGTTGGTCGGATCGGTGTTCACCATCACAATCAGAAGCTTGTCGGCCACGTTTGGACTCCATCGGCATGGCTGAAGACGAGTGTCGCTCCAGCGGTTCTCAGGGCAGGCGCATGCGCCCAGCTTTCGGATACCCCGGCGCTGGTAGCCGACCCGCCGCGTCGAACATCATCATTCGGCACAGCGGGCAGCACAACCAGGGCCGCGAGGCGCGCGATTATAAAGCCTAGCCGCATCAACCTCCAGCGCGTGGGCCGAAACAATCCAAAACCACGCCGCGCGTCAACGAACCCACTCGCTCTCCGCTCGCGGCAATCGATCGCTTCAAACAGACGTCGTCCTGATGTTTCGCCGGCCCGTGTGGTCGGCGCATTTCGCACTCGGCTCACACCCGTGGACGCAAAAACATTCGCGCCTGGTCGCCACTGTCGCAGCGTTTTCACACGACGGGGGCATAGTCGGACGAGCTCGGACGGGATCCTGATCCAGCCTCGTCAAAGCTCTTACGACGCCACTCAGTGTTCGGCCCTCGGTACATAAAAAACGTAATGAGCTCAATGTTGTCCGCCCCACGTCAGTCTCGCTGACGACAATCGAGTCCAGCTTTCGGAAGGCTTCTAGATTCGTCACTTATCGTTGCTGCCATCTGCCAAGACCGGTTCGGCCCAACCCGCAACCTCGCCTCATTCACGATCTCGAAAAACACCACAGGAGTCCTGCCATGGAACAGCCCAACGCCGATCTCGTGATCATCCTCATCACCGGCCCCGAGAGTAAAAAACGCCTGCCATCGGCGTTCTTCCTCGCGGCTACCGCCGCTGCGATGGAACAGACCGTGGTCATGTACTTCACCGGCCCTGCGACCGAACTCCTCAAAACTGGCGTTGCAGACAATCTGTATCCGCTCGACGGCGGACAAAGCCTCGCCGGATTCATCAAAAACGCGGTCGACAACGGCGTTCAGATCATGGGTTGCCGGCAGTCTCTCGATCTGAACGGCATGAGCGAGTCCGACCTCGCCTATCCCAACCTGCCGCTGCTGACACCGTCACAAGCGCTGCCCTCGCTCGCCTCAGCGGGCAAAGTCGTCACGTGGTAACTCGTTGACTCAACGCGATCACCGGCCGAGTGTGTCTCAGCGCCACCGCGTCGGCACCACCGCCGAATCATTACGCACTCGATACGGCGACCCGCAATGATCAGCTCGGGGGGCGGCTTCGAGCGACCACTCCGACACGAATCGATGAGCCGGGTTTACGGCTCGCCCACGGCCGGCGCGGTCACATCAGCGGCCCTCTCCAGCGATCGCCAAGGCGCAAGGCTTGCCGACAGATCCGCTCGTCGATCAGCGACCGATCGCTCGTTGATCGCTGCTGCCAACCGCTGCTGATCCATCAACAAAGCGAGGCGACGATTGATGGACTCACGCGCGAATGTTCGCGGGTGATCCATCGCCATAGCCAACAACGCCTCTGTAATTCCCGGATCATTGCAAGACAACAAGACATCGGCGCCCGCGTCGAGTGCGGCGCCGCCCGCAGCGATCGGGCCACCCATCGCGGCCGTGGCGCCCATCGCCAGATCATCGCTGATGATCGCACCGTCGAACCCGAGCGATCCGCGCAAAATTTCTGCGAGCCAGTATGGTGAGACGCCCGCAGGCTGCTGGTCGACAGCGCTAAAACGCACATGCGCCGGCATCACCGCCGCCAGACGCGCGCCTGGCCCCGAGGCCAGCAGCCGATACGGCGCCATATCGCGTTCGAGCTCGGCGAGTGGACGCGGATCATCTGGCAGTTCTTCATGAGAATCAGCGCGCACTGCCCCATGTCCGGGAAAATGCTTGCCGCAGCCTGCCATCCCAGCCGACTGCAACCCATCGATCAGAGCGCCAGCCAACACCGCCACAGCGTTCGGATCGCCATGAAAAGCGCGGTCCCCGATGATTGCGCTCGCACCGTAGTCGAGGTCGAGTACGGGCGTGTAGCTGTGATCGACCCCGCAGCGGGCCAGCTCGAGCGCCATCAGTGTGCCCAGTGCTCTCGCCACGCCGCAGGCCGCCACCCGATCGACGTCGTAGACGAGGCCGAGCAATCGCATCGCCGGCACCGCGGTAAAGCCCTGGCGAAAACGCTGCACACGCCCGCCCTCATGATCAACACTGATCACCAACGGCCCGTCACGCGCAGTACGGATCGATTCGACAAGCATTCGCAGCTGATCGGGATCCGCAAAGTTGCGCTTGAATAGAATGACACCGCCGATCGCAGGATGGGCGAGGCGATCACGCTCTCGCGCCGTCAATTTCAGGCCCGCCACTCCGCACGTGATGGGCCCCGGGGGACGCAAGCCAAGATCGAGTTGCCTGTGATTCTGTTCACTCATCTGAGTCGTCGCCTCGTCACCTCAACACTCGTAAAACCGGCGTCGATGGGCGCTCATCGACGAAAACGGCGTGAACCGAATCGGAGACGTCCAAGAACGCGTCTCGGAGAACCGTCAGAGTGGCTTGAGCCCGAGGACGGACGCAGCACGAATCACGTCACCAATCCGTCGACGCGCAACGAGTTGGACCGTCGATGCACGCCTGCCCACTCAGCCCCGTCCTTGCGCACCCAATACGACGCGAAAAGCCGCGCCTGACTCACTCGAATGGGCTCACCGGTCCATACTGATGGACGGAGCGATCAGCGGGGTTTTCAACCGCCGAGAACACGGTCGCTGGCGACTGTCTCGGTGGGCCTGGCCGCACGCCGTTCAGTCCCTCTCGTGCACGCTGTCTGTCGCGCCGCCTCGGCTACCGCCCGGCCCGTCACGACACAGTTCACCACACCACCGCCAATCGCGTTCCGGCTCGGATCAACGCCATGCCCTCAAGCGTTCGAGTCACGTCGGAGACTTGAGCATGACTCGACCGCACATGGCCCCCACACCCACGCCATCATGTCCATTCGGGCGGCTTCGTTGGTGACGGCCCGCGCCATCGCGGTCGCGAATCAACCGCCACCGAACGCGCTTCGAGGCCATACCAGGCGTGGTGCGGCGAGTGTCAAGCGACCAGCGCCGTTGTCTTGATGCGATCAATGCGATCACGCAGCGCCGCAGCCTTTTCAAACTCGAGGTTACGCGCGCACTCATACATTTCCTTCTCGATTCGGGCGATCGCACGCGCTGCGTCCTTGGCGTCGTGATAAACCGGCTCGGGCTCGGCCACACGCCGCTCGCGCCCCTTGCCACCCCGACCGCTGCCGGCCCCGACCACCGAACGGCCCGACTCGAGAATGTCTTCGACCGACTTCTTGATGCCCTTGGGTGTAATGCCATGTGCCTCATTGAACGCGATTTGTTTGGCGCGCCGACGGTCTGTTTCTTCGATCGCCCGTTGCATCGAGCCGGTGATCCGATCGGCGTACAAAATGGCCCGACCGCGAACATTGCGCGCTGCGCGACCAATCGTCTGGATCAGGGATCGATCGGAGCGCAAAAAGCCTTCTTTATCGGCATCAAAGATCGCCACCAGAGAGACCTCGGGCATATCAAGCCCTTCTCGCAGCAGGTTAATGCCGACTAGAACATCAAACTCACCCAAGCGAAGGTCTCGAATGATTTCCATGCGCTCGACCGTATCGATATCCGAGTGGAGATAACGCACCTTGACGCCGTGCTCCATCAAATAGTCCGTCAAATCCTCGGCCATTCGCTTGGTTAGCGTCGTGATCAACACTCGCTCGCCAAGCGCAACGCGCTCATTGATTTCCGATAGCGCATCCTCCACCTGAGTCGTCGCAGGGCGGACCTCGATCTCTGGATCGATCAATCCCGTCGGGCGCACCACCTGTTCCACCACTGCACCCTGATGCGCCATCTCGTACGCCCCGGGTGTTGCCGAAACGTAGATTGCCTGCGGCTGTATCGCCTCGAACTCTTCGAACCGCATCGGCCGGTTATCCAACGCCGACGGCAGCCGAAATCCGTATTCGACGAGCGTCTCCTTACGCGACCGGTCGCCTCGATACATGCCGCCAAGCTGCGGCACCGTAACGTGTGATTCGTCGATAACCAACAAAGCATCCTTGGGCAGATAGTCGAAAAACGTCGGCGGTGGATCGCCCGGCGCGCGCCCCGACAGGTAGCGGGAGTAGTTCTCGATGCCGTTACAGGTCCCGATTTCGAGCATCATCTCCAGATCGAACATCGTCCGCTGCTCGAGCCTCTGCGCCTCGACCAGGCGATCGCGCGAGCGCAAATCATCGAGACGCTCGCGCAGTTCCTCGCGAATCGCATCGACAGCGGCGAGCACCGTGTCGCGAGGCGTGACGTAATGCGTTTTCGGATAGATCGTCACGCGTGGCATTTCGCCGGAAACTTCGCCAGTCAGCGGATCGAAGCGCACGATGCGTTCGAGCTCATCATCGAAAAGCTCGAGCCGAATGGCCTCGTGATCCGATTCGGCCGGATGGATATCGATGCTCTCGCCACGCACCCGAAACGTCCCGCGCTTGAGCTCCATCTCGTTACGCGTGTACTGCAGCTCAGCGAGGCGGGCCAGAATCCGCCGCTGATCGATGATCTCGCCACGCTTCAAGTGCAACACCATCGACAAATACTTACGCGGATCGCCAAGACCGTAAATCGCCGACACCGATGCCACGATCAACGCGTCGCGCCGCTCGAGCAGTGCCCGCGTCGCAGACAGCCGCATCTGCTCGATGTGATCGTTGATCGCCGCGTCTTTCTCGATGTACGTGTCACTCGATGGCACGTAGGCCTCGGGCTGGTAGTAGTCGTAGTACGAAACGAAATACTCGACCGCGTTATGCGGAAAAAACTGCTTGAACTCCCCATAAAGCTGCGCGGCCAACGTCTTGTTTGGCGCCAAAACAATCGTCGGACGTTGCAGGTGCTGGACCACGTTCGCAATCGTGAACGTCTTGCCCGAGCCGGTTACGCCGAGCAAGACCTGATGAGCCAACCCATCTTCAATATTCCTCGTCAATGCCTCGATCGCCGCGGGCTGATCCCCCGCCGGCTCAAAACGTGAAACCAGTTCAAAACGTTCCATCGACATTCCTTGACAACGTCATACGCGAAACGGTCACCGCCACGCCCCACGTCGGGCCCGTCGAGGCGACCGAGACCGCCCGGTCAATCTCGCCCGTTGCGCCACGATGACGACCGCCCAGAAGTCTGAGCGCCCCTCTTGGGATGCGCGCGCCATCGCGACGCCCTGCATTGTGCGGCGACGCTCGACTGTGGCTGACACGTCCATACGCTAATCGATGTCTTCTCGAAGCGGCGCATGGCTTCGGGACTTTTCAGTTGTGTCCACCACTTCCAAGGACCAAACGCTTGACGTCCGCACGGTGCCACGCGCGCGCCCGAGCGCGTCACCGCATGATGCGCAACATCAGGCACCCGCAGCCAAACCGCACAAGCCCCATCCAGCCGATGGGCCCTCGCGGGTCCGACGCCATGGCCGGGAGCCGTGCGCGCCAGCTCCCGCGCACCACACGCTCGACAGACTTCGAAAAACCCTGCTTGTTCTGCCCCGCTTTACACTAATATGCGGGTCGTTTCCGCGATCACGTGACGCATGTGCCGAGCGCACAGCCCCCCGCGTGCTCGCTTCATTCATCCCGGACCGGAAGCCCACGATGAGCCTAGACCTCGCCGAACGCGTCCAGCGCGTCCAACCCTCCCCCACCCTCGCCGTCTCGGCGCTCGCTGCAGAGCTCAAGGCGCAAGGCCGCGATATCGTCGGACTGGGTGCTGGAGAGCCCGATTTCGACACCCCCGAACACATCAAACAGGCCGCGATCGATGCGCTGGCGAGGGGCGAAACCAAATACACCGCCGTCGACGGCACACCGGCGCTGAAAAAAGCTGTTCGCCGCAAGTTCTCCCGCGACAATCAGCTCGACTTCGATCTCGACGAAATCATCGTCGGCACCGGCGGCAAACAAACGATCTACAACCTCTGCCAGGCGCTATTGAATCACGGTGACGAAGTCATCGTTCCGGCGCCATTCTGGGTGTCCTATCCCGACATCGCCCTGCTCGCC
>JBKBII010000021.1:0-7917 GCA_046299415.1 Thioalkalivibrionaceae bacterium
CAGCGGCAGAATGCCGACGGTCATGGTCTGCTGCTGCACCAGGCCGGTCGCGGTGGTGTTCTCAATGAAGCCGCGCCACGCCTTCATCCGGACCGGTGAGAGGACGGCCTTGCTGACAGCCGCGAATGCGGCGTCGTCGCCCAGCGCCGTGGCGGCCTTGCGCGCCAGGAGTTCGTCGAACGCGTGTCCTGCCAACGGGCTGCTGTTGAATCCCGGATCGGTCCACATGATGATCGGCTTGCCATCCGGCCCGGTAGTGCGGATGCCTGTCTGCCGGGCGCGAAAGACCTCGCCGCTACGCTTGTCCATGCCAGCGTCGGCCCAGCGCTCGACCACCCGGCCACGGGAGCTGCTCACGCTGAATCCCTCGCGCTGCATCTGTCCATCGCTCAGTGGCCGGACATCACACCGGCAGTTGTAGCCGTTCGGCGGGTAGATCGATGCCCAGATCGGATCGTCCTTGCGGAACACCTCACCGTGCAATGCGGCGTGCGCTGGCCGGGTGGCAGCATCCATCACTGCCTCGTAGCGGAGGTAAGGAAACCCCTCTGCCTCGGCGTAAATCTGCGCCCGTCCTGCCATGTAGGCCGACTGCAGATTGGTACGGTAGATGGTGGCCAGCCGCCGGGGACTGCCGAGCTGCACGCGTTCGGCGCCGCCTTCTGGATCGACGATAACTTGCCGGCCCCACCATAACCGCACCGGCATCGTTCACGCATTCGGGGTCGCTACACCTCACCTTGAAGAGCACAAACCAAGAAACAACGGGCAGCGTCAGGCCCGACCTCGCCGAGGATCGCAACATTCGGCCAGGGTTGAGCGAGCGCAGATGCGGCTGTAGATCATCGCGGACGCGAACACAACAGAGTCGATCGGGCAGGACGCCCGCGAGCCCCCCTCGACCATTGACGGCGTGGCCCCACAACCCGGCCATCATGAGAAGACGCTTCCGCGTCGATGCAAAGGCGATCCGAGCGGGCTGTGAGAGGTTGTCCGCGAGCCCAGAGCCGAGCGCTCCCCGCTCACCTATTGCTTGGCCATCGCCGTTCCCACCAACCAACGCGACAAGCTGGCGGACGATGTGAGCAGACCGACGATCGGGTCACACAGGAACGATTGGCTACAACACTTGGCAGCGACCGCGGGCGACGACAAAGCCTAATGGGCCGCTCGGTACAGAATTACCGTTGTGCTCGATCGAAGGGCAGCCCCGCGACTGACCGCAGCCGAAGCTGGCTAAACGAGGCACCCGCCGCCGGTCCCGGCGCATGACCCAGCCGCATCGACTCGCGAAACCCATGTTCGGCGGCTTCGCTCGACTCCGCAAACGTCTCGCCACGCAGAAACATCCAGCCCAATCGATGCGCTGCCCGACCAGAACCTGCCTCGGCCGAACGGCGATACCAGAGCGCGGCCTCAAGCAGATCAATCTCACCGTCAAGTCCGCCGTTCTCGAACAATCGAGTCGCCGTTTCCAATTCACCGCGCGGCATGGATTCCGAAGCAAATCGCGCTTCCAGCGTGCGGCTCTTCGACCGCAGCGGAATCCCAAGACGGTCGGTTTCCGGCACCTCCAGCACTCGCGGCATCGCCTGCCCCGAAGACCTCAGGCCGGCACCCCCCGTTTCATTCCCCAGATCGCCGAATCCCGGTCGCCGCACATCCGGGAAGGTCATTTCCGTCTCAGGAAAAGACGATTAGTGCTTGCCGGAAACCGGCGGGGTCACGTCACTGCTGGAACTCCACATCGGCAGGCCATCGACCTCCGCCCCGGCAATGCGCCCATCGGCCGAGGCCTCTGCCCCGAGGCCCAGCAGCAGCCACACCAGACCAAGCGTGCAACGCAGTAACCCATTACCCCGGTCGACCACGAACTTCTGGTCTGCCATGGGCTTCTCAGCGATCACCGCGAACCTGCCGCAGCAACCCAGCGAGCCGGGCCTGATCGTCCGCAGGCAAAATCTGCCGCAAGACCGGATGCAACACACCCAGTTCACCGCTGCAGACCGGCACCGTGAAGATCCGCGCCTGGCGGTGCAGGGGTCGCGCGTACTGACTCGCCTGTATCGATCGATCCCGAAGATCCTACAACACCACCGAAGGCCCATCGGCGAGAACGTCGATCCACTCGACGCGACGCCCTTCGACCGTCCCCCGCAGCCCGATGAAACGGCCCAATTCTTCCATCAGTGCAAGCGCCGACCCAGCGACCGTTGACACCATGCGCACCCCTCCGGCTTCCGGATCCGACCGGGTGATCGGATTGCGCCGATCCAGCAACCTGCATGCAGCGCATCCAATCCACACACGGGAACCGACCCGACTGCGCCATCACCGGCGTGCCAAGAGCCTGCACGCGAACCTGCACCCGTCTCGCGTCGAACTCGTCCTCTCAGCCCGGTATACCGATCGCCGCGTCCCCGTAGCTCAGCAGGATAGAGCAGCCCCCTCCTAAGGGGCAGGTCGCAGGTTCGACTCCTGCCGGGGACACCATTTTCGAGTAGCCGCAGGATGCCCCGCATCGCGATCGCGGATCGTTCCATCCCTCCGCCGCCCACGCCGCGCCACCGCGGTGGCACATTGGCCGTAACCGCGAGGCACAGCACGCATGGATGTCCTTTCGAGCGCGCTGGTCAGGCGGCCACCGAAAGGCTCATCATCGGGATCATGGATGGCGGCTTCGCGCTTTCAAGAGCTGACAAGGCTGCCGGGACCGAGTCCGGGTCGTTTGGTTAACGCTTGGCGAGATACATCCGGGCCGCTGCGCATTGCAGCAGCCTGCCATAGCCCTCGAACCGGGATCCTTGCGCGGTTTATCGGCATGCCGCCGGCTCCGGGTCCGCGCACAACGTGCCGAGAATAACCCCGCTGTGCTGCCACTGGCGAACCAGCACACGCGCCGACGCCCACAGCTCTGAGGACTCCGGGTTCAGCCCGAGATCGCGCAACACCGAGCGCAGCAACGAGTCCAATGCGTCTGGTGCCTGTTGCAGCTGCCAAAGCAACGCCGCCGACAATGGATTCAGGTCAACGAAGTGCATCTTGTCGTGGCCATCGCGATACAGCATTAGGTAGGTCGGTGGTCCGTCCGCCTGCCGTGGCTGAAACGTCGGAGAAATCCGCTGCACCGGGAACTCGTACGCCGGTAGCCGCAGCGACGGTGCGAGAACGGCCACGCCTTGCCATGGGTCGCCTTCACGGTCATGCGCCGGCACACTGGAAAACTCTCCAAATGCGACGTCCAGTTCCGCGCGTTCGTAGTGCAGTAACTCTGCCAGAAACGCGGGCCACCTCGCGCCGGGGGCATGGGATGTCGCTGCCGACCGCGTGACCGGCCCTGCCCCGACCGAGTCCGCGGGCGCGGTATCGGCCAAGGCCTGCGCCTGGTCGGAAACCCAGGTCACGAACTCCTCTCCGATCCGGTGAAAATACGGAGTGTGAGCGGCGTGTTCCGCGTAGAAACGATCCACCAAGGAATGGAAAGCCGACTTTCCCAGAACTCGTTCCGTTACGGGAAATGCCCCCGCGAGCAGCGATCGGACGTTGTTTCGGAATAAACGCCGGTAGATCGCAAGGCGTCGATCCTCGATGCCTTCCGGTGGTGGGTTGCGAATCGGGTCACGCAGGTGCGCAGCCAAGGCAGCCTGAGGATCCGCCGGGCGGCCATTCGATCGCACAGGTCCAGATGCGGCGGCTGGCGGTTGACCCGCGTCCCCGGTCATAGCCGTCATGAAAGTGTCTCGCGATGTTTCCGTTCGGGGTTGAACACCGCGCCACTCGGTCTCGTTTGGCTCATCTGGTGGCTCACACGCGGGCGTTCGGGGTACGACGCCTGCATGCTCGCCACACGGGTGACTTCGCCGAGCAACTCGTCCAGTGGCGGGAAGTTGAAATCGCGTTCGAGCAGCGTAGGCACCGGCCCAAGACGCTGATAGACGACGTCCAACAACGCCCAGGCATCGTCGTCTACCGGCTGCCCATGCGTATCGACCCGCAGATCAGGGGCTTCGACATCATGGCCGGCAAGATGCAGATAGCGAACTCGCTCCAGCGGCATCGCATCGAGAAAGTCGAGCGGCCGGTAGGCGTGATTGATCGAGTTGACGATGATGTTGTTGACGTCGAGCAACAGATCGCAATCGGCCTCCTCGACGACCGCACGGAGGAAGGTCGCTTCGTCGAACTCGCCGCCCAGTGGCGCGTAGTAGGAGACATTCTCGACGGCCATACGTCGCTCCAGGCGCTCCTGAACTTCGCGGATCCGCCCTGCAACGTGACGGACGGTTGTTTCGGTAAAAGGCAGAGGCATCAGGTCGTACAAATGGCCCACAGCATCGCCACAGGCCGAAAGATGTTCGCTGTAATCAGCGATGGAATGACGATCTAGAAATGTTTTGAGATCAGTCAGAAACTCGCGATCCAGTGGACGCGGGCCTCCAAGATCAAGAGAAAGTCCATGCGTTACAAAGGCATGGCGCTCGGTGTATTCGCGGAATTGACGTCCCAGTCGACCAGCCAGGTGCATCCAGTTTTCCGGCGCGACCTCAAAAAATGCCGGAAAAGACGCTGGAGCGCCGGAGGGCATCTCGCCCTCCACGCTCCAGCGTTCGGACAGGGGGCGCAACAAGGCACGCCGCAACCCCAATCCGGCACCCTGCACCTGCGCCCACGACGAAGTCGTTGCGGGGTTTGATGAAGAGTCGCGGATCGGCATATTAATTACCGCACTTGCCTTCGCCGCACTTGCCTTCACTGCTCTTGGTGTCGGCATCGGCGCCGCCGCACTTGCCTTCACCGCACTTGCCTTCGCTGCTCTTGGTGTCGGCATCGGCGCCGCCGCACTTACCTTCACCGCACTTGCCTTCCGCAAGCTGCAGAGCCGCACTACCGCTGACCTGATAACCCGCGCCGAGATCAGCCGCAGCGAAGGCCGGTGCTGCGCCCATCGCAAAGCCGATGGCAACCGTGCCAAGGGCAGCGGTCAGGGTCTTGCGTTCAAACAGTTCGTTCTTCATGGGTCACTCCTGGGTTTTGTAGATTGATTCAATCTGGGAATGGCTCTCTGGCCGGTGTAGTTTCGACGCAGACTACGCCTTGGATTCAAGCCAGCGTCGGGCGTAGAAATCGACACTGACGTAGCGTCCGGCGCCCCAGAAGAAGAGCACCAGCAGCATGACGAAATACGTTGCGGCAATCTCGATGCCATTGTTCAGCACGACAAAAGAGCCATGTTCGGTAAGCCAAGCGTAGTTGCCGTGCTCCTGCAATATCTCCTTGGCACGATCCAGACGGGTCGCTGCCGCTTGAGCATCGTCGCAGGCAAACAGACAGAACGTCGGATCGGCAATCAGTTGCCATCCATTTTTCCAATGTACGGCCAATGCAGCCACCAGCATCGTGATCATCAATGGAATGGCGAACCATCGCAGCGCTGCGCCAAATGCCAGAGCGATCGCCCCAAGCACTTCGGCGTAAGCCGCGAGCAGCGTCATCAGCCATGGCAGAGGCAACCCGAGGCCCCAGTCGGCATTACCGAACCACGCGACCGTGTTGGCATCGGGGGCCAAACCGTCCAGCTTGGTGGTACCCGCGATCCAAAACACCGGCGCGAGGTACAAACGCAGCGCTAGCGGCGCGAGGAAATCGACCGATCGCGATCGATCGAGCCATCCGAGAACCACCCGCCCCATACGTTTCATGCTTTACTCCCCATATCAATCGTTTGCCGCGTGTCAGAGGTCTGGCTTGTTGATGTGAGATCAGTTTAGGTGTCGGCGACCTTGACGACCGCTCCGCGCGTCCGGAATTCGGGTCTGATCGTCCACAACCTTCCAGCGCGCTGCGCCGGCAAACCCGAAAACCGGTGGCTTCGTGTTCTGGGCTCCTTTGCCGGGTTACCTGGCTCGGACGGTTTGATACCGGTCGCTACAGATCTCCAACTTCGCAGGCCCCGTTTGCGCATCTCGGTAGAACAGGAGCCCCTGATGAACCCTCGACAGATTCCCGACGACACCTTGTCCTCCGTTCTTCGCGCCTACAGCCTCCGAGCCGCTGTGGACGCCAACCCCATCCTGTGTGGCCGATGGCAGTTCGGAACCTCCGGCAGCGGCCACGCAACATTCCATCTTCTGGGCGAGGGTTCCGCTTTCCTGCATCTGCGGGAGGGGGAACCGATTCCCCTGAGTGCCGGTGACCTGGTTCTGATGCCGCACGACGCCTGGCACCGGCTCGCGCCGGTCGACCGCCTCGTCGACTCTGAAATCCGTATGGTTCGGGAAGGCTCCGGTCCGGCAACGGTGTTCGTTTGTGGGCACTTCGAGTTTGCCACCGGTCGCCGCAATCCGGTGATCGTCGGGCTCCCGGAACTGATCGTCGTTCGGGAAGCCGACGCGGGAGACCGGCATCAACGACTCGCCGAGCTAATGCTGCTGGAAGTGTCCCAACGCGATACCGGCTACGGCCCTGTCATTGATCGGCTCGCCGATACCCTGTTTGTCATGGCCGTGCGCCACCATCTATCCCACGCACCACTCGGTCGCGGCCTGGTTGCAGCCCTCGCCGATGACCATCTGCGGCGTGCCCTGGATGCGATGCACAGCGACCCGGGCGACGCCTGGACGCTCGATCGTCTGGCTGCTGTGGCGTTGCTGTCGCGCAGTGCGTTCGCGGAGCGCTTCGCCGAACGGGTTGGACAGACTCCCATCGAATACCTGACCCACTGGCGAATGCTGCTGGCCGAACGTCGATTGCACGAGCCAGGGATGACCGTGGCACTCGTCGCCGGGGAGTTCGGCTATTCCACAGAAGGGGCTTTTCGAAAAGCCTACCGACGAATCCACGGGCACGCGCCCGGGCGCGTCGGACGTATGCTCGCGAACCTCCGCGCGAAGCCCAAGGCAGGCCGCAACATCATCGACTCCAAATCCTGACGCTCCGGCGACGAACCATTCGGCGGCACGCGGCAAGGCAGGCATGACCGATCCGGGGACCACCACCGAAACGCAACCGCTGCCGATCACCGAACTAAACGGACTGTTCGGGCAGACGCTCCAGCCAGAACCCATCCGCGCAGTGCGGTCCGATCACCGGGATCGCGTAGCGATCAGCAATCGCACGTGCGCCTAGTTCATGATCGAGATGGCCATGCGTAAGCCACACAGCCCGCACTCGGACGCCCTCGGCTGCAACGGCGCCGCCGATTCGTTCCGCATCGCCACCCGGATCGATGATTGCCGCTTCACCGCTGGCGGTACACCAAACCAGACTTGCGTTCTGCTCGAACGCCGTCACCGTACTCGTTGGCACTTTCAGACCCATGGGGGTCTCTCTTCACACGTGGTCGAAGTGAGTTACCGCGATCAAGAGCCTTCGCAGCTCACTGCAGCGGGCTCATTGTTGGCGCGCCGGCACGCGCACCAGATGGTGGCCTCGCACGGTTATCGCATATCAGTCGCGATAACCCACGGACCCGATCCGCCACAACCCGATCGATCCCAAGACGCGGAGATGTGCGGTCCCGCTACCAACAACCGTCAGGTGTCGTTGCGTGTCGCGTGCAGCACGCCGCGACGCGACTCGGAAACGAACTTCAGCAAGCGCTGTACGGCTTCGGAAACCTCACCGGAAGACTGCCACGCACGTATTTTCTCGACCCGGCGCGCAGGTGAACGCACAACATCCATGAACACACGGTGCAACTGCTGGATGGTCACTTCGTCAAAACCCTTGAGGCCCAAGCCGACCTTGTTGATCCCCAACAGTCGGGCGTAATTGCCCTGAGCGAGACAGTAAGGCGGAAGATCGCGGTTGAGTGCCGCCCCCATACTACTGAAGGCATGCTTGTGGGGTGATGATTGAAATGCGACAAGGGAAAAAAGGCGAGAAACGGGTATCTTGCAATAGGAACAACAGGTTAGA
>JBKBII010000022.1:0-4944 GCA_046299415.1 Thioalkalivibrionaceae bacterium
TGGCGCCGGCGAAGATTCCGGCTCCGACAGCCGCCGCGAACGCCAACGCTCAATCACTCGCTGCAAGAAATTCATCCATCATCCGCTTGAAGGCCGAGTGGCGACGTTACCGCAAACACGCTGCGCAACCCATCTCTGGGCCATGTGCCCACCACCACACGGGCCGGCTCAGTAAAGCGCTCGAGCGTCGCTCTCGCATTTATCGAAATCCGCCACCGGGCGCTCAAGACAGTCGTTTCGATACTAAGCTCAACCTTCTGTTGGCAGATTGTGCCCGAACGCCACAAAATTCTCGTTGATGGGGCCGTCTAAATCCGCATGAATCATCAAACTTCACCGCATCTCGGACCGCCCGTCGGCGTGACCCAGAGCCTCCAACAGGGGGCCGAAAACCATCGTTTGAGACTCGCGGATACGGCGCGGTCCCAACGTCAGTTGTTCATGCGGGTGACGCTGGGAATCGTCTTGGTCACCGGGTTGATTAACGCCGCCCTCTATTTCGGCATTGACAAAGTGATTCGCGGGCAATTCGACGCCCTCCATCACGAGCGCCTTGATCGCATCGCCGAGCAGGTGGATCGTAGTATCCAGCAACAACGGGACTACCTCGCGAATCTATCGGGCCTGCTCGCTCTCGACAACGATCTCGCCAATGGCACCTACTATCACTTGTTTCTCGAAGGTGAGCGCCACCACCCAGCGACCGCCATCGCGCGTCAGAGCGGCCTTTTTGACCTAAGCCGGATATCACTATGGGCGGCCAGCGATCTCGATTTGATCGCAGCGAACAATGCGAGCCCACTCGAACCCTTGGTGCCACGGATCAGTGAATCGCCGATCACCACGACGCGCGTGGAATCCATCGGTGAAGAGATCTGGCTGGTCGCTCAAGCGCCGCTCGAGCACAACAGCGTCACGATCGCCTGGCTTGTGATCGCGCAGCCGTTGAGCGACGTCCTGCCCGCCCTTGAAGCCACGTTTTCGGCTGATATCAGGCAAAGACGAGAGGAACAAACCACCAGCGCATATCGTCTCGTGCGCCTCGAAACCGACTCGCCCAACGCCGACCTCGCACTTGAGATCTCCGCGCCCGATACGGTTTCGCGCGCACTGACGGAAGTCAAGCGATTGCTCACCGCCGCTCTGGCCGTCGCCGCGATCGTACTGGCCATCAGTTTAACGTTTTTGCTACGCGCGCAACTGCGGCCCATCCACGCATTGATCGAGCACCTTGGCGGCATCGCACAAGGTCATTTCGGCGCTCAAGCCCCCGTCCCCAAGGGCCCTGATGCCTTTGCGCGCCTCGTTCAAGCGTTTAACGCCATGTCGACCAGTCTTGCGCACATTCGGGACATGGAGCGGCGACTCCAGCACCAGGACAAGCTTTCGTCCATCGGACGGATGGCCGCTCGAGTCGCTCACGACATCAACAATCCGTTGACGGTCATCAACAGCGCCGCGACTGCTCTCGAGCGCGGATCAAAGCTCAGCGTCGAGCAACAAGACCTCATCGCGATGATGAAGCACCACGCACGGCGATGCTCACAGACCGTTCAAGAACTATTGAACTATGGGCGCCCCTTGACGCCGCGTTTTCAAACCATTGATCTCGATTCGTGGGTCGCCGAGTTGCTTGAACGTCGCCGGGATCGACAACGACTCGCTATCAGGTGCACGCCAGAGATCAAGCCCCCCGCAAGCACGATCGAGTGCGATCCGATCCTGATCGAACAAATGCTTGACAACCTCATCAACAATGCGATCGAGGCTTCGCCAAACAGCGGAGTCGTTGAAATTGTTGTCGAAAACGCTGAAAAGGACGTCAAAATTACAGTAGTCGATCAGGGACCCGGTTTCTCGGATGAGGCGCGTGAACACCTGTTTGAACCGTTTTTCACGACCAAAAGGAACGGTACCGGTCTCGGAATGGCCAGCGTCCTCGGTGTCGTTCGCGTCCACAACGGTGACATCTCGATTGCTGCAGCACCCGGCGGTCGAGTGACGATCCGGCTTCCAAAAAGTCAGCGACTGACCGGCTCTACACCTTGAGCATGCTGGTATAACCCGCATCGTGCGCAGAGACGGCAACCAGCCTACGCGACACAATCGCTTGACCCGATTCGCTGAACAGATACTCGAAAAAGGGCCGCATCAGAGGCTCGAACCACCGATCCATGATGACGTAAAGCGGACCGTGCAACGGATAGTCACCCTGCGTCACCGCATCCGCGGTCGGGCTTACGCCGTCTACCGACACCACATTCAAGGCGCCCTGTTCGACATAGGGCGCGGCGAACACCCAACTGACGACCCCGACCCCCATGTGAAATTGTGCAATCGTTTGAGCCAGACGCTCGTCGGTATCGATCCCGATCCCCCGCGGCGACCACTCCGGCCGGTTGTCGAGCAAGATATCGCGTACCGGCTCGCGATAGTCGGGGCAGTGGTCTCGATAGAGCCACGCCACAGGACGATCTGGACCGCCCAACGCCGACCACCTCACAATGTGCCCGCGCGCCAACGCCTGCAGCTCGTCAAAAGCGAGATTCTCGACCCCGACCGCTGGATGCGTCACGACCACCTTGATATCGCGCGCCACGAGAAGACGATCGTAAGCACGGGCGCGAGTATCCTCGACGGGGCAACACAGCCCGCCGAGGTGGGCCCTTTGTTTTTGCACCGCCGCAATCCCATCGTCACAGCCGCCACCGAAAACCTCAAACGAATACCCCGTATCGCGCTGATAGTGCTCAGCGAGTTCACGAAAGGCACCATGCGTCAACAAATGTGTTCCCTGGTAGACGAGACGCTGGTCGGTTCGATGACTAACCACACGCAGATCGCTGTCCGACTGCGCGCAAAGGCAACCGGTACGCACCCCCATGGCCACGCCGTTCGCATCATGATCGAGTCCGCGCGACAGGGCATAGCCCGTCGCGGAACCCAGAACGCCCGCTGACAACGCTTTAATTACGGTTCGTCTTCGCATCGTGGTGTCTCCCAAGCCGATCGCTACTCAACGGTATCGTGTATCCGAGATCTGCATACTGCGACGCTTTCCGCCGCTTGACTCATCCCGTGTAGATAGCGCACCGCCACTTCCTCGCGACAGACAGAGACGGACTCATGGGCCATCATCCGACACTCAAAGTATTACTTCTCGAGGACGAACCCGACGTCGCGAAGATGCTGTCGTGGGCCATTCGCGACTGCGGACAATTTGACGTCACTTTTCGCACGGATTCCTCACAGATTGATCAATGGCTCAAGGAGGATCAACCGGATCTGGTTCTAACCGATCTGATGATGCCGGACCTCGACGGCTTCGAAGTCATTCGTCGTGTCAAGCTTTACGACCCAGACCTGCCTGTGGTCGTGATCAGCGCCTACGCAAGCATCGAGAATGCCGTCCAAGCGGTTCGCGCCGGCGCCTTCGATTTTCTTGCCAAACCCTTTCAACACGAGAACATCGAACTGGTGTTGGCCAAGGTTCGGCGAACGCACGATCTGCGCCTGCGTGCCGACCGAGCGGCGCGGCAAGAACAGTCCTGTGACGGCGCCCTGAGCGCCTTGCGGGGCTCGAGTCGCGCGATGCAACGCCTGCGAGAGTGGATCATCAAGGTGCGTGACACACAGGCCAGCGTTCTCATCGAAGGCGAAAGCGGTACGGGGAAAGAACTGGTCGCGCAGGCCTTGCACGGGAACCGCGGTCCGTTCGTTGCCATCAACGTCGCAGCGATCCCCCTCGAACTGGCCGAGGCAGAACTATTTGGCTATCGCCGGGGCGCTTTCACTGGCGCCACTCGTGACTATCCAGGACTGCTGAAGGAGGCAGCGGGCGGCGTCTTGTTTCTTGACGAAATCAACGCCATGCCCATGCCCCTGCAAGCAAAACTGCTACGAACTTTGCAAAACCGCAGTGTGCGATCTCTCGGCTCCGTCGAAGATCAACGCCTTGACTTCCGCCTCATCACCGCAACGAACCAAGCACTGGACCGATTGGTCGACGAGGGTGAATTTCGGCGCGACTTGTTCCATCGCATCAACGTGCTCCACATCAAAATTCCGCCCTTGCGTGAACGCGTCGAGGACGTCGTCGAACTCGCCGAGACCTTTTTGCTGCGGTACGCGCGCGCCCACCGGCGTCCCGCGATCAGGCGTCTCCAACCCGATGTCGTCAGTGCACTGATGAGCTATTCCTGGCCTGGCAACGTTCGCGAGCTCGAAAACTTCATTGAACAGGCCGTCATCCTCTGTCCAGATGGGCTCAATCGTCTGCCGTTGAACGTTTTTCCCGAGGCGATCGGCGGCGCTGGATGGCTCGCAAACGAACAGCATCGCGGTGAACAGGATGCGAGCCTTGCTGCGATGGAGCGCCGGTATATCGAGACGGTTCTGGCTGAATGTGAGAACAACAAAGCCAAGGCCGCACGCGTACTTAACATCGACTACAAGACCCTGCTGCGAAAACTCGACGCTTGGCGGAATCACTAAACGCGCGAAACCCCACCAACTGCGTAGCACGACCGGTCTGACCTGCGCGCTCACCCGCCGCACCGAAGGTCCTCATGACCCGAAGCTCTTGCTCAAGTCGCACGCACATCGAATGCAGCGCGTAGCGACTCGAATTGAAGAAAAAGCCATGCTTGCGGGGCGAAACGCTCGCTTGGTCCCGTGTTCGATGTTTCGGCAACGCCTCCGATGAGGACACGACGGTTCTGACTAACCAACGCGCGCGCCCACCTCGAGCATTGGGCATTTTGCCCCTCATGACCGGGGCGAAGTAGGGAAAAAGACCCCTCATCGAGGGCAAAAATCTCAGGAAAGTGACCTTATCATATTGATATATTTCATATCTTAACTTTTGGCACGTCCTGTGCAGACAGCGGGGACCACTGGAGCAGAGAACTCCGTGGTCGTCGCCAACACAGGAGGATATCGGCG
>JBKBII010000023.1:0-848 GCA_046299415.1 Thioalkalivibrionaceae bacterium
CGGACCCTTTCCCATAGCTCCTTCTCGATTTCCTTCAGGATCTCCTCAAGCCCCTCGGGCGAGAGGTAGTGGGTGGCGGGGAAGAGCACAAAGCCGGGGAGCTCCCTAAGCCTCTCCCCGGTGAGGGGGTGCACCTGGAGGATGCGCTCCACCTCGTCCCCGAAAAGCTCCACCCGGATGGGCTCCGTCTCATAGGCGGGGAAGATCTCCAAGACCTCCCCCCTGGCCCGGAAGCGTCCCGGGGAGAGGTCTATGTCGTTCCGCTGGTACCCAAGCTCTAAAAGCCTCTCCAAAAGGGCCTCCCGGGGGTAATGGGCCCCCCTTTCCACCACCAGGTTCCGCTCGCGGTACTCCCGGGGGTCCCCGAGGCCGTAGATGGCGGACACCGAGGCCACCACCACCACGTCCTTGCGGGTGAGGAGGCTACGGGTGGTGGAGTGGCGCAGGCGCTCAATCTCGGGGTTGATGCTGGCGTCCTTCTCAATGTAGAGGTCCTTCCCCGGCACGTAGGCCTCGGGCTGGTAGTAGTCGTAGTAGCTGATGAAGTACTCCACGGCATTTTCCGGGAATAGCTCCCGGAACTCCGCGGCAAGCTGGGCCGCCAGAATCTTGTTGGGGGCCAGCACCAAGGTGGGCCTCCCCAGGGCCTCGATCACCTTGGCCACCGTCACCGTCTTCCCCGTGCCCGTGGCCCCCAGGAGGGTGAGGAACCTTTCCCCATCCCTCAGGGCCTCCACCAGCTCCCGGATGGCCTTGGGCTGGTCCCCCTTGGGCTCTGGGCCCCGGTAGCGGAAGGGCATACCTCCACCATAGCAAAGCCCCCCGCCCAGGGGGCGGGGGGCCTGGGG
>JBKBII010000024.1:0-847 GCA_046299415.1 Thioalkalivibrionaceae bacterium
CTGGCCATCAGCCTCGCCCGATGCTGGGTTCAGTTCCTTGATCGCGATCAACTTTTGCTCAGAACCTTTTCTCAGAGCACGCGTGTCCGGCGTGTGAGTCAGTCCGGTCGTGTCGCCGGCCTGCAGGGGGGCGTTATTGGCTTGAGTCCTTCGCCTTTTGAGGAGTGGCTGGCGGGCGTTGAAGCGCTGGCAAGGAGCGTGCCCAGCCGCTGCGCCATGCACAACCCGGCAGATTGGCGATTTGGATTTGGATCTGGTGCGCAGGCCTGCGATGCGACACGGCATGCTCATCGAGCTGACGGCGACTGCATTTGACTCTTGAATTGCCGATGCCAGCATCGGGGGCGGCCCCCAGCGCCGAGCGAATTTTGTCGAGGGTGTGGGGCCTGTCTGTGGACCTGCTTTAGCAGACCCGCTTGAAAAGTGGTGCGGGTGAGTATCGGGCGCTGACGCGCGCATCTCGATGTGTCGAGTCAACCCCCTATGTTCCAGAAGCGTCGGGGATCCAGACGCGTCGAGCCTCGGTTGCGTGATCGTCGAGTGCGGTCGCACGCATTCATGATCGGGCACCCGGCGAGCACGCTGACGGATAACCGTTGGGCATGATCCAATCGTCGCTCGTTGCGGTCTTGATAGACCTTCGCGGCTTTACGGTGTCTCTGCGGTTGCGATGGCGAGTCGCGGGCCAGGGCGCAAGCGGGCTTGTTCGCGTCCTTTGGGGTCGTTGATCTGCGTTTCGAAGGTCCCGAATTCGGTGGCGCAAAAAAGCTTCGGGTCGTCAGCGCGAGCGCTAACGACCCGAAGGCGTACCTTTTATCTTGATCGTGCTCGACGCCGTATGATGCGG
>JBKBII010000025.1:0-637 GCA_046299415.1 Thioalkalivibrionaceae bacterium
CCAAGGCCGCCCGCAAAACGCATATCAGCCTTATTTGCAGGCCTTTGCGCAAGAGGAATTTCACGGAGCCGGACCGCAAGAGGCAAACGCTTTCCCGGGGGTGCGGCGTTATGCGCCGCTAGGGCTATTATCCTGATGTGCGGAGCACCAGGAAGTTGGTGCGGGTGAGAGGACTCGAACCTCCACGGATTGCTCCACTGGAACCTAAATCCAGCGCGTCTACCAGTTCCGCCACACCCGCATTGGCCGCTTTTTATGACGGGACGGGATGATTGGCCAGAGGCGTCGTCTGCGCCGCCGCGCGCCCCCCCTCCGTCGCCGGTTTATCCTTGCCATCACCATCATAACGGGAAGGATTGGCCCATGGGCTATTCGATCAAGTCTCGCGACATCATCAAGCGCCTCGAACGCGATGGCTGGCGGCTGGCTCGGGTAACGGGCGATCACCACACTTTCGTGAAAGAGGGCGTGAACACCCTCGTCACCGTGCCTCACCCCAAGCGGGACCTGCCGATCGGCACATTGAGGGCAATCTTCCGTCAGGCAGGCTGGAACTGGCCGCCGCGTTGACCGGATAGCCATTGATTGTGTATAAGTTGTGTATCGCCCTGGAGCCACAACAATGCCTGCCCCTTTC
>JBKBII010000026.1:0-526 GCA_046299415.1 Thioalkalivibrionaceae bacterium
GGTCGACGGCCGGCCACGGCTCGACCTCGCCCTGCGCGGCGACGACCTGCGCATCGCCGACACCCCCGACCTGCAGGCGACCATCTCGCCCGAACTCGACCTGCAGTACGCCGGCGAGCAGCTGCGCGTGCGCGGCCGCGTGCACGTGCCGCGCGCGCGCATCGACCTCGAACGCCTCGACACCACCACCCGGCCCTCGCCCGACGTGGTCGTGCTCGACCCGATCGACCCCGCGCGCGGCGAGCGGCTCGCGGTGGACACCCAGGTGGTGGTGAGCCTGGGCGAAAACGTGCGTCTGATCGGCTTCGGCCTCGACGGCCGCCTCGCCGGCCGGCTGCAAGTGCGCGACCGCCCCGGCCAGGCCGCCACCGCCAGCGGTGCGCTCGACGTCGGCGGCCGTTACCGCGCCTACGGCCGCGAGCTGGAGATCGTCCGCGGCCGGCTGGGCTGGGCCAATACCGCGCTCGACAATCCGGCGCTCGACATCCGCGCCCAGCGCCGCGTCGACAGCGTCACCGTCGGCCTG